>NC_020541.1:0-1408496 GCF_000230695.2 Rhodanobacter denitrificans
AGGTTGGAAAGTATGTGGGGTGAATGACACCACTGTCAAATGGCGGTGGAGGGCACCCTGTGGATACCACTGTGGATAGGTGGGCGGCCGGGGGCGTGTGGGAGGCTGCTAGACTACCCCATCACCCCGCGCGCAAGCGCTCCCAAGCTGTGGTTGATCCTATCCATGAGTGATCTGTGGCGGCGCTGCCTTGAGCGCCTCGAAGGCGAGCTGAGCGCCGAAGACCTGCATACCTGGCTGATGCCGCTGCAGGCGCGCGAAGACGCCAACGGCCTGCAGTTGTTCGCGCCCAATTCCTACACCCTGGACACCGTGCGCGGGCGCTACCTGGAACAGATCGAGGCGATGCTGCTGCAGCTTGCCGGCAAGCCGTGTCCGGTGCGGCTGGAGGTCGGTTCCAGTGCGGTCCGGCCGGCACCGCCGGCGAAGGTAGCCGCGGCGCCCCGGGTCGCCATGACGGCGGCTGCCGCGTTCAGCCACAACCTCGACCCGCACTACACCTTCGAAACCTTCGTCGAGGGCAAATCCAACCAGCTCGGCAAGGCCGCCGCCATGCAGGTGGCGACCAATCCGGGCCGGGCCTACAACCCGCTGCTGCTGTACGGCGGCACCGGCCTGGGCAAGACCCACCTGATGCATGCTGCCGGCAACCTGATGCGCGAACGCAACCCGGACTGCAAGGTGCTGTACCTGCGCTCGGAGCAATTCGTGGGCTCGATGATCGAGGCCTTGCGCGCCAAGAGCATGGACCAGTTCAAGCAGCGCTTCCGCTCGGTCGACGCGCTGCTGATCGACGACATCCAGTTCTTCGCCGGCAAGGACACCACGCAGGAGGAGTTCTTCCACACCTTCAACGCGCTGTTCGAGTCCAAGCAGCAGATCATCCTCACCTGCGACCGCTATCCGAAGGAAGTGGACAAGCTGGAGCCGCGGCTGAAGTCGCGGCTGGGCTGGGGCCTGTCGGTGGCGATCGAGCCACCGGATTTCGAGACCCGCGCGGCAATCCTGCTGTCCAAGGCGCACGAGAAGGGGGTGGCCGTGGACGAACACGTGGCGATGCTGCTGGCCAAACGCATCCGCTCCAACGTGCGCGACCTGGAGGGTGCGCTGAACACGCTGGCGGCACGGGCGAATTTCTATGGCAAGCCGATCACCACCGACTTCGCCGAGGAAACCCTGCGCGACCTGCTGGCCACGCATGCGCAGGCGGTCACCATCCCGAACATCCAGAAGATCACCGCCGAGTACTTCAACGTGCGCCTGCAGGACCTGTTGTCCAAACGCCGCGTACGCTCGCTGGCGCGGCCGCGGCAGATCGCGATGACCTTGTCCAAGGAGCTGACCGAGCACAGCCTGCCGGAAATCGGCGAGGCGTTCGGCGGGCGCGACCACACGACCGTGATGCACGCCTGCAAGACGATCCGCAAGTTCATCGAGACGGACGCACGCATGCGCCAAGACTGGGAGCAACTGATTCGCACGCTGACCGGTTGAGCGACGATCGGCAAAGTTTATGGATAAGCGGGGGCCCAAGCTGTGGATAATGGGTGGACAGATCGGTCCTTGAAGTTATCCACAAACAGCCCACCGGCAGGCCGCCCTTTCAGGCACAATCAAGAATCATTGCAAATCATTGATAGACAAAAGAAAAACAGGTCGCGAACGTTATCCACCGGTACCACCACAACCACCAACTTCTTTTAAAGACAGAACAGCAGGTATAGGGGAAGCACAGCCATGCAATTCAGCATCCAACGAGAAGCTCTGCTCAAGCCGCTGCAGCAGGTGGTTGGTGTGGTTGAACGCCGCCAGACGCTACCCGTGCTGGCCAACCTGCTGGTCCGGGTCGGCAACGGCAAGTTGTCGCTGACCGGAACCGACCTGGAAGTGGAGATGGTCGCCACCACCGAGGCGGAGAAGCTGGTCGACGGCGAGGTGACCATTCCCGCCCGCAAGCTGTTCGATATCGTGCGGGCGCTGCCCGACGGCGCCCGCATCGAGCTCAAGCTGAACGGCGACCGCGTGGCGCTCAATGCCGGGCGCAGCCGCTTCACACTGACCACCCTGCCAGCCAGCGAATTTCCCACGATCGACGAAATCGAGCTGGTCGAAAAAGTCAGCCTGCCCGAGGAAGCGTTGCGCGACCTGATGGAGCGCACCGCGTTCGCCATGGCAAACCAGGACGTGCGCTACTACTTGAACGGCATGTTGCTGGACCTGCAGGAGCACACCTTGCGCTGCGTGGCTACCGACGGCCACCGTCTGGCGATGAAGGAAACCGAGCTGCAGAGCTCGGTCAGCGCGCGCCGGCAGATCATCATTCCACGCAAGGGCGTCAACGAACTGATCGGCCTGCTGGAAAGCGGTGACGGCCAGGTCGAACTGGAGTTCGGTCGCAACCACCTGCGCGTACGCCGCGGCGACGTGGTGTTCACCTCCAAGCTGATTGACGGCCGCTTCCCGGACTACGAAGCGGTGATTCCGCTGGGTGCCGACAAGACCGCCACGCTGGATCGGGAAGTGCTGCGTGGCGCCTTGCAGCGCGCGGCGATCCTGTCGAATGAGAAGTACCGCGGCGTGCGGCTGGAATTGTCGCCGGGCAAGCTGCGCATCGTGGCGCACAACCCGGAGCAGGAGGAAGCCGTGGAGGAGGTCGAGGCCGACACCCACGTGTCTGATCTGGCGGTTGGCTTCAACGTAGGCTACCTGCTCGATGCGCTGGCGGCGCTGCGCGGCGAACAGGCCCGGCTCAGCCTGCGCGACGCGCAGTCGAGCTGCCTGGTGCAGGAACACGACAACGAGCATGCCCGCCACGTGATCATGCCGCTGCGGCTCTGACGGCCGACCGATGGCGCTCGCCACGCACGGCAAGCCATGGCAACGCCGGGGCCCCCCTCAGGGACCCCGGCGTTGCCGTTTGTGGGCGCCTTGCCCGTGAGGTTGCAGCAGCTTCGGATACGCGGACTGCGTTGCCTCACCGACGTCGATGCGGTGCTGGGTCCGGCTATCAATGTTTTCGTGGGCGCGAACGGCGCCGGCAAGACCAGCGTGCTGGAAGCGGCGTTCCTGCTTTCACATGCCCGCTCCTTCCGCAGCGGGGCGAAGGAGGCGCTGTTGCAGCGGGGCGCCACGCAGTTGTCGATCTTTGCCGAGTTGTGTCATGCCGACCGGCGGGTGTGCCGGCTGGGCCTGGGCCGCGCCGGAGCGGGCTGGGAGGCGAAGCTCGATGGTTCGGGCGTCCCGCTCGGGCAACTGGTGAGCGAATGCGCGGTGGTCTGCTTCGAGCCAGGGTCGCACGCCCTGATCGCCGGCGCGGCCGAGGAGCGCCGACGCTACCTGGACTGGGGTGTGTTCCACGTGGAACATGCGTTTCTGTCCTGCTGGCGCCGCTACCAGCGGGCGCTGAAACAGCGCAACAGTCTGTTGCGTTCCCTCTCGCCCCCCGGCGACGAGCTGTTTGCGCCATGGGAGGCCGAACTGGCGCAGGCTGCCGATCAAATCGATCGGCAGCGGCGCGCCTACCTGGATCGGCTGCGCCCGCGGCTGCAGGGCAGCATCGCGGGTTTGCTGCCGGAACTGGGGGCGTTCGCGCTGCGTTATCGCCGCGGCTGGTCGGACGAGCTGGATCTGGCCCGGCAGCTGCGCGAGCAACGGGGCAGGGACCTGGCACGCGGGCACACCACGCTCGGCGCGCATCGGGCCGACTGGTCGATCACGTTCGAACAGGCGCCACTGCGTGAGCATCTGTCCCGCGGCCAGGAGAAACTCACCGCGCTGGCCTGCCTGCTGGCCCAGGCCGAACTGTATGCCGAGCATCGCGGGGAATGGCCCATCGTCTGCCTGGACGATCTCGCCTCCGAACTGGATCAGGCGCACCAGCTTGCGGTGGTGACGCTGCTGCGGGCGGCCGACGCCCAAGTCCTGCTGACCGGCACTGAGCTGCCGGCCGCGCTGCAGGGACTCCCTGCCTGCGTGTTCCACGTGGAACAAGGCAGGCTGGCGCGCCTGCTATAATCAAAAGGTTGCATCTCCCGGGATTGCATAACCCTGTCCGGCCATCCACGGCGCCGTGTCGGGCGGGTCGCTGGCGCCAGGAAACGGTCAACGCATGAACGAATCCAACAACGAATCGCATTACGACTCCAGCAACATCAAGGTCCTCAAGGGCCTGGAAGCGGTGCGCAAGCGCCCGGGCATGTACATCGGCGACACCGATGACGGCACCGGCCTGCACCACATGGTGTTCGAGGTCGTCGACAACGCGATCGACGAGGCGCTGGCCGGCTACTGCGACAAGGTGGTAGTCACCATCCTCGACGACGGTTCGGTCAGCGTCAGCGACAACGGCCGCGGCATTCCCGTCGACATCCATCCGGAGGAGGGCCGTTCCACTGCCGAGGTGGTGATGACGGTACTGCATGCCGGCGGCAAGTTCGACGCGAATTCGTACAAGGTCTCCGGCGGCCTGCACGGCGTGGGCGTATCGGTGGTGAACGCGCTGAGCGACCACCTGTGGCTGACCATCCATCGCGACGGCCACGAATACCTGCAGGAGTACGCGCTCGGCGAGCCGCTGTACCCCCTGAAAGAGGTCGGTCCGTCGACCAAGCGCGGCACCCTGGTGCGCTTCCTGCCCAGCCCGGCCACGTTCACCAACAACATCGATTTCCACTACGAGATCCTGGCCAAGCGCCTGCGCGAGCTGGCCTTCCTCAATTCCGGCGTCACCATCGAGCTGAAGGACGACCGCGGCGAAGGGCGCTCGGACACGTTTGCCTACCAGGGCGGCATCCGCTCGTTCGTGCAGCATCTGGCCCAGCTGAAGACCGCGCTGCATCCGAACGTGATCAGCCTGAGCGCGGAGCAGGACGGCATCGTGGTGGAAGTGGCGATGCAGTGGACCGACTCCTACCAGGAGACGATGTTCTGTTTCACCAACAACATCCCGCAGCGCGACGGCGGCACCCACCTCACCGGTTTCCGTGCCGCGCTGACCCGCTCGTTGCAGAACTATATAGAGAAAGAAGGTCTGGCCAAGACCGCCAAGGTTGCGCTGTCCGGCGACGACATGCGCGAGGGCATGATCGCGGTGCTGTCGGTGAAGGTGCCCGACCCGAAGTTCTCCTCGCAGACCAAGGACAAGCTGGTCTCGTCCGAGGTCAAGACGGTGGTGGAGCAGGTCGTCAACGAGAAGCTCGGCGAGTTCCTGCTGGAGCATCCGAACGAAGCCAAGGCGATCGCCTCCAAGGTGGTCGACGCCGCCCGTGCCCGCGAAGCCGCCCGCAAGGCGCGCGAGATGACCCGGCGCAAGGGTGCGCTGGACATCGCCGGCCTGCCCGGCAAGCTGGCCGACTGCCAGGAGAAGGATCCGGCGCTGTGCGAACTGTTCCTGGTCGAGGGCGACTCCGCCGGCGGCTCGGCCAAGCAGGGCCGCAACCGCAAGACCCAGGCCGTGCTGCCGCTCAAGGGCAAGATCCTCAACGTGGAGAAGGCGCGCTTCGATCGCATGCTGGCGTCGGCGGAGGTCGGCACCCTGATCACCGCGCTGGGCACCGGCATCGGCAAGGAGGAGTACAACCCGGACAAGCTGCGCTACCACCGCATCATCCTGATGACCGATGCGGACGTCGACGGCTCGCACATCCGCACCTTGCTGCTGACCTTCTTCTACCGGCAGATGCCGGAGCTGATCGAGCGCGGCCACATCTACATCGGCCTGCCGCCGCTGTACAAGGTGAAGCAGGGCAAGCAGGAGCTGTACATCAAGGACGACACCGCGCTGAACGACTATCTGATTTCCAGTGCGGTGGACAACGCCGCGCTGACCTACAGCCCGGACGCGCCGCCGATCACCGGCGAGGCGCTGGAAAAGCTGCTGCGCGGTTACCAGCACGCGCTGGACCAGATCGCCAAGCTGGCGCACCGCTTCGATGCCGCCGTGCTGAACGCCTTGCTCGAACACCCGCCGATCACGCCCGCGCTGTGGTCCGACGCGACCCTGATGCAGACTTGGCTGGATGGTGCCACCCGCCGCCTGGCCGCCAGCGGGCTGGGCAAGCCGCATTACCGCATGTCGCTGCGTCCGGCGCACGGCGAGCAGACGGCGGCGATCGAGGTGGTGAAGGAACAGCACGGGCTCAGCCACACCTGGCTGCTGCCACAGCCATTCTTCGCCAGCGCCGAGTTCCGCCCGCTGCTGGCGATCAGCCAGCAGATCGCCGGCATGATCCAGCCCGATGCCGTGGTGCGTCGCGGCAATGCCTCGCGCGGCGTGCTCAGCTTCCTGGAGGCGCGCGGCTGGCTGCTGGAGGAGGCGAAGAAGGGGCGCAGCATCCAGCGCTTCAAGGGCCTGGGCGAGATGAACCCCGAGCAGCTGTGGGACACCACGGTGAACCCGGACACCCGGCGCATGCTGCAGGTCGGCATCGAGGATGCGTTTGCCGCCGACCAGATGTTTTCGATGCTGATGGGCGAGGCGGTCGAACCGCGCCGCGACTTCATCGAGGCGAACGCATTGAAGGTCGCCAACCTCGACATCTGAAACAGCTTGCGCTGGCATGCCGGCCGGCGCCAGGCGTCGGCCAGCGGCATGCCCATTGGGCGCCTTGCCGCGTGGTGCGGCGCCAAGCAATTGATTTTCAACAGGCTTTGATGCGGCAGTGCAACTTGTTATCCCGTGCCGGGTCGAGTTACGCTCCGCAATCCCCCGCGTCATCACGACACGCCCAGACATTAGAGGATCACCATGAAGCATGCCCGAGGGTTAACCATGCTGGCCGGCATTGCGCTGCTGCTGGGCGTGGCCAGCAGCCCGGCACTGGCGCGCAAGAGCGACGACGCCAAACCCAAGAAGGAAGTGCTGTATCCGAACGCGACGCGCGTTGAGCCGAAGCTCGACCTGAGCAGCGTGAAGGATCAGAAGAACCTCAACGACGGCCTGGATGCGGTCAACGAGGGCGACAAGGCCAAGGCCGAGCAACTGCTGCAGCCGATCATCGACGGCAGCAAGAGCAAGTACGCCCAGGCGCTCGCCCTGCAGGGCATGGCCAGCCTCCACTACAACGACGGCGACACCAAGGGCGCGATCGCCGCGCTGCAGCGCTCGCTGGCGCTTGGCGTGATGCCGAATGACACCTACTTCCAGTTGATGTACATGCTGGCGCAGTTCCAGCTGGCCGACGAGCAGTACCAGGCCGCGCTGGACACGATCGCCAAGTGGCGCGCCGAAGGCAAGAAGGAAACCGCCGATTCGTACGCGCTCGAAGGCAATGCCGACTATCGGCTCGGCAAATATCCCGAGGCGATCGCCGCCATCACCAAGGCCAAGTCGCTGACCGACAAGCCGCAGCCGACCTGGGACCAGATCCTGATGGCCAGCTACGCCGAATCCGGCCAGGACGACAAGGCAGCCGCACTGGCTACCAGCCAGCTCAGTTCCAATCCGGACGACCCGAACGTGCTCAACAACGCGGTCGCCGTGCTGATGCAGGCGCACAAGTACCCCGAAGCGATCCAGATGCTGGAAAAGGCCCGCGCCGCCGGCAAGCTCGGCAAGGACACCCAGTATGTGAACCTGGCCAAGCTGTACCTGATCAGCGGCCAGGACAGTTCCGATCCTGCGCCGAACGCGCTCAAGGCCCAGCAGGTGCTTGAGGACGGTATCGGCAAGGGCGTGCTCAAACCCGACGCGGAAACCTACGTGCTGCTCGGCCAGTCCGCCGAGATCGGCAACAACATCGACAAGGCGATCGGCTATTACAACAAGGCCATCCCGCTGGCCAGCAACGGTGAGGCCGCGCTGCGCGCAGGACGCCTGCTGCTGAGCGAGAACAAGTACAGCCAGGCCAAGGGCCTGGTCCAGCAGGCGATCGACAAGGGCGTGCAGCACAAGGGTACGGCGTACATGCTGCTGGCCGAGTCCGAGCGTGGCTTGAAGAACAAGCCGGCGGCGATCGCCGCGATGAAGAAGGCCGCACAGGATCCGGAGACGGCGGCGAAGGCAAGGGACTGGCTGAAAAAGACCGGCGCCGAGTGACCGGCCGAGGCACCTGGCAGGTCGCGGGGTGGATGGACGTCCATATGATTCGCCACGCGGCGCTATACAAATGTCATGTGCTGTTGTACCGTTGAAACCTTTCCCTGCGTCTCCCCAGCGGCATGTTCCCTTCGGATCCGTCAAGGCATCAGACGACGGCTTCGGGGCCAAGCCCTGCGGCAACGTTCTCCTTCGGTTTGATCAGCTCCAGACAGTGACAGATGGCCTCAAGTAACGAAGAAATCGGGCGCGAGCCGTTTAGTTGGAAACGCACCTGGGCATTGGCAGTTGCCATCGGGCTGCATGCGTTTGCCTTCCTGTTGATCGTGGCGCCGATGGCGCCACCGAATCAGAACCACAAGGAAAAGGAACGCATCGTCCAGGTGAACTTCATCGAGCCGCCGCCGCCGCCGCCACCACCGCCGCCGCCGCCGCCGGAGCCGCCGAAGCAGCCGCCGCCGAAGATCATCCAGCAGATCAAGCCGCCGCCGACCCCGCCGCCGCCGACGCCGCCGCCACCGGTGGATGAGGTTTCGGCGAACGCGACTCCGGCACCGCCACCGGCGCCGCCGGCTCCGCCTGCGCCGCCTTCGGATATCACGGCCAGTTCGGACCTGAGCTACAACAGCCGTCTTCAGCCGAAGTACCCGCCGCAGGCGATCCGTCAGCGGCATGAGGGTACGGTCGTGCTGATGATCCTGGTGGGCGTGGATGGTTCGCCGAAGGACATCAAGATCGACCGCTCCAGCGGTTACCACGAACTCGATCGTGCTGCCATGGATGCCGCACGTCGTTGGCGCTTCAATCCAACGATTCGAAATGGACAAAAAGTTGAAGGGTACGCACGCGTTCCGGTCAACTTCAATCTCAACCAGCTGTAACCGGGTCCGCCCGGTTACAGTTACAGTTCACGCTTGACTTCCTTAGGGTAGCGTTATGTTCCTACAAACTCCTGCAACGACCGATGCCGCACAAGCTTTGGGTGGCAACACCAATGCTGAAGCCATGAAGGCCATGGGCTTTGGTGATTTGATCCACAATTTTGATCCGCTCGGTTGGGTCGTCTTCGTGACCCTGGTCGTGATGTCGTTCCTGTCGTGGTACTTCATCGTCGCCAACGGCATCCGCAATGCGACGGTGAAGGCCCGCGCCGACAAGGTCATCGACGGCTTCTGGGGCAACGGCTCCACCCAGGACGCGATCCGTGAACTGGAAGCCCAGCCGCGCAGCGAGCCGTTCTCCAAGATCGCGCTCGACGCCGCCTCGGCGGTCGCCCACCACCAGCAGGCCACAGCGGCGGCCGGCACCACCGGACGTCTGGCCGAGTCGCTGAGCCGTTCCGAGTTCATCGACCGCGCCCTGCGTCAGGCCGTGGCCCGCGAGAGCATGCGCCTGGAAGGCGGCATGACCCTGCTCGCCACGGTGGGCTCGGCCGCGCCGTTCGTCGGTCTGCTCGGTACCGTGTGGGGCATCTATCATGCTTTGATCAAGATTGCCGCTTCTGGCAACGCGTCGATGAACGCGGTGGCCGGCCCGGTCGGCGAGGCGCTGATCATGACCGCGTTCGGTCTGTTCGCCGCGATCCCGGCGCTGTTCGCCTACAACTTCTTCAGCCGCTCGAACCGCGTGGTCTATGCACGCTTCGACGAATTCGCGCACGACCTGCACGACTTCTTCGCCACCGGTTCGCGCGTCGAAAGCCAGAAGTGAGGGATTGACCCATGGCAGTCAGCCTAGGTGGCAATTCCGGCGGTCCGATGTCGGAAATCAACGTCACGCCGCTGGTCGACGTGATGCTGGTTTTGCTGATCATCTTCATGATCACGGCGCCGCTGATGTCGCACTCCATCACGATCGATCTGCCGATCGCGAATCCGAAGACCAAGGATGCGGAGTTGCCGGTGGCGCCTCTGGATCTGGCGGTCAAGCAGGACGGCAGCTTGTACTTCAATGACCACCTGGTCACCGAAGCCGAGTTGCGGGCGCAGTTTGCGGTGAATGCGCAGAAGTCGCCCCAGCCGGAACTGCAGATCCGTGCGGACAAGAACACCGAGTTCAAGATCGTGAAGAAGATCATCGGCGACGCCAAGGATTCGGGCATGGTCCATGTCGGCTTCATGACCACCGACGCGCCGAAGGGGTAACGAGATGTCTTTCTCCACCAAAACCAGCGGTCCGATGTCGGAGATCAACGTCACGCCGCTGGTCGACGTGATGCTGGTGCTCTTGATCATCTTCATGATCACGGCGCCGGTGCTGGCGCACAAGATCCAGGTCGACCTGCCGCAGCCGAACCCGAACCCGACGCCGCCGACCACGCCGCTGGATCCGATCCACCTGAAGATCGACCAGGCCGGTGCGCTGTACTGGAACGACACGCCGGTCGACGAGCTGGGCCTGAAGGCACAGCTCGCGGTGATCGCCCAGCAGAGCAACCAGCCGGAAATCCAGATCGCCGCGGATGACGCGGTGGCCTACCAGTACGTGGCGCGCGTGCTGGCGGATGCGAAGAGCTACAACCTGGTCAAGATCGGTTTCACCGAGAACTTCTGACCGGGCGCTGCCGCGGCAGCACGCAGCATCGAAGACCCCCGCCCTGTGCGGGGGTTTTTGTTTGCGTGAGCGGGCCGCGGGGCAGCGCTCAGCGCAGGATCTGCAGGTAGTTGCGCACGGTGGTGGCCAGTCCTTCGTACAGCGCCTCGCCGATCAGCGCATGGCCGATGGAGACTTCGGCCAGTCCGGGAATCGCCGCCTTGAAGGTGCCCAGGTTCGCCTGGCTGAGGTCGTGTCCGGCGTTCACCGCCAGCCCGGCCTGCTGCGCGCGGCGCGCGGTGTCGGCGCACGCGGCCAGCGCCGCCGCGGGCTGGCCATCGGCGAAGGCCTCGGCGTAGGGGCCGGTGTAGATCTCGACGCGCTGCGCGCCGATCGCTGCGGCCAGCTCGAAATCCCGGCTGCCGGCGTCGACGAACAGGCTGACCCGGCAGCCCAGGTCGCACAGTTCGCTGACCAGCGGGTGCAGCTGCGCGATGTCGCGGCGCAGGTCGAAGCCGTGGTCGGAGGTGATCTGGCCGTCGCTGTCCGGCACCAGGGTCACCTGGGTCGGGCGCACCTCGCGGGCCAGCGCGATCAGTCCCGGGTAGTCGCCGCGGGCGGCGGCAAACGGGTTGCCTTCGATGTTGTACTCGACCCGCCCGCGCAGCATCGCGGCCAGTGTGCGCACGTCCTGCGGCCGCACGTGGCGCTGGTCCGGGCGCGGGTGCACGGTGATGCCGCCACAGCCGGCCTCGATGCAGGTCTGCGCGGCGCGGCAGATATCCGGTTCGTGGCCGCCGCGCGAATTGCGCAGCACGGCGATCTTGTTGAGGTTGACACTGAGCAGGGTCATGGCGGGCGGTTCTTGGTGGTGGGCGATCGGCGTGGCACGCGGGTGGCGCACGGGCCGGTCGATGGACCGGAAACACTGCGCCGATCAGTCGTCGCTGGCAAGCGTGCCGAGGCGGATCCGCCGCTCGCCGCCGCGCCACGCCAGGGCGGCGATCAGGCCATGCCCGAGCGCCAGCCGCTGCAGCTGCCAGGCGCCGGCGTCGTCGCCGTGCAGCCGCCGCAGCTGCAGCCGTCCGTCCGCGCTGGCGACGCTGAGCCGGTCCAGGCCGAACGCGAGGCCGCGCCCCAGCGCCTTCAGCACCGCCTCCTTGGCGGTCCACAGTTCGAGGAAGACGGCGCCGCGCTCGGCCTCCGGCAAGGCGGCCAGCGCCGCGGCCTCCTCGGCGCAGAAAAAACGCCGGGCGAGCTGCAGTGCGTGCGGGCGTGGGCGCAGGCATTCGAGGTCGATCCCCGGCGCGACATGGCGGCCGACCGCGACCAGGGCATGGCCGCCACTGTGCGACCAGTTGAAGCCGAGCGTCGGGTCCAGCCCGGCGGCGAGCGCGGGGCGACCGTGCTCGCCCTCGGCCAGCACCACCTGCTCTGCCGCGATGCCGAGGTAGGTGGCCAGCAGTGCGCGCAGCGGTGCCCGCCCGCGCGACTGCTGGTGGTCCAGCCGCCACACATGAATCTCGTCATCGCGCAGGTGCTCTGCTACGTTGGCAAGTGTCGGTGCGGGCGCGGCGATCATCCGCGCATGGTGCCGCCGGCACCGCCATGGCACAAGCACGGGCCGCATGGTGCCGCGCCCGTCGATCGTCTGGCCGGGAGAAGGTGACTTGATTCAGGGGTGGATGCTGCTGCTGGTGTCGCTGCTGTACGTCGGGCTGCTGTTCGTGGTGGCCTACGCGGGCGACCGTCGGCCGCTGTACCCGCGCCAGCCGCGACTGCGGCCGATCGTCTACAGCCTGGCGCTGGCGGTGTACTGCTCGTCGTGGACGTTCTACGGCGCGGTCGGCACCGCCGCACGCGACGGCCTGGCCTACCTGCCGATCTACCTCGGCCCGATCCTGCTGTTCGTGTTCGGCTTCGGCCTGCTGCGCCGGCTGGTGCAGACGGTGAGGCAGCGCAACATCACCTCGATCGCCGACTTCATCGGCGCGCGCTTCGGCAAGTCGCACGGGTTGGCCGCGCTGGTGGCGGTGATCGCGGTGGTCGCCGTGGTGCCGTACATCGCGCTGCAGTTCAAGGCGGTGGCGATGTCGTACAGCGTGCTGGGCGGGGTCAGGCACGGCATGGTGACCGCCGGCGGCGTCGACAGCGCGCTGTGGTGCGCGGTGCTGCTGGCGGTATTCGCGATCCTGTTCGGCACGCGCAGCATCGACGCCACCGAACACCACCACGGCATGATGCTGGCGATTGCGCTGGAGTCGCTGATCAAGCTGCTCGCGTTCGTGGCGCTGGCCGGCTACGCGCTGTGGCAAGGCCCCGGGCTGGCCGATACCGTGCAGCTTCCGGCTGCCCAGCTGAGCCATGGCCTGTCGCCGGGTTTCCTGGCGCAGACGATGCTGGCGTTCTGCGCGATGTTCTGCCTGCCGCGGCAGTTCCAGATCGGCATGGTCGAATGCGAGGACACCGACGACCTCACCCGTGCGCGCTGGATGGTGCCGCTGTACCTGGTCATCGTCAGCGTGGCGGTGCTGCCGATCGTGGCGGCCGGCGCACACCTGCCGCTGGTGCGCGACGGCGCCGCTGACGCCTGGGTGCTGACCCTGCCGATGGCGCACGGTGACCGCGGCATGGCGCTGCTGGCCTTCATCGGCGGTTTCTCGGCGGCAACCGGCATGGTGATCGTGGCCTCGGTGGCGCTGTCGACGATGATCAGCAACGACCTGGTGATGCCAGCGCTGCTGCGCATCCGCCCGCTGCGGCTGGAGCAGCGCAGCGACCTGTCGCAGCTGGTGCTGGGCGTGCGCCGGGTGGCGATCATCCTGCTGGCGGTGATGGCCTACGCCTACTACCGGGCCGCCGCGAACGCGGAGAACCTGGCTGCCACCGGCCTGCTCGCGTTCGCCGCGGTGGCGCAGTTCGCGCCGGCGCTGATCGCCGCGCTGTACTGGCGCGGCGCCAGCCGTCGCGGCGTGATCGTGGGCCTGGCCGGCGGCTTCGCGGTGTGGCTGTACACCTTGCTGCTGCCGGCGCTGATCCGCTCGGATGGCTGGCTGCAGCACGGTCCGTTCGGCTGGGACTGGCTGCGCCCGCAGGCGCTGTTCCACCTGAGCGGCTGGGACCCGGTGATGCACGGCACGTTCTGGTCGCTGCTGGCCAACGTGGGCTGCCTGGTGTTCGTCTCGCTGCGGCTGCGGCCCAGCCTGGAGGAGCGCCTGCACGCGGCGATGTTCATGGATGCCGATCCGGCCAGCCGCGGCGGCAGCGGCGACTGGCGCGGCCGCGTGGCGGTGGCCGACCTGCGCACCATCGCCGAGCGCATCGTGGGCGAGCGCAGCAGCGTGCGCGCGTTCGAGGAATACGGACAGCGCCGCGGCAAGCCGCTGCTGGCCGGCGAGGCGGCCGACCGCGCACTGATCCAGTACACGGAGCGGCTGCTCGCCTCGGCGGTGGGCGCGGCGAACGCGCGGCGCATCCTGATCAGCGCGCTGTCCGGCAGCGGCCTGGACCTGGCCGAGTCGATGGCGTTGCTGGACGAGGCCTCGCAGGAGTTGCGCTTCAACCGCGAGCTGTTGTCCACCACGCTGGAAAACGTTTCGCAGGGGATCAGCGTGGTCGACGCGCGGATGCGCCTGGTGGCGTGGAACCGGCGCTACCTGGAACTGTTCGACTACCCCGACGGCATGGTGCACGTGGGCGTGCCGGTGGCCGAGCTGATCCGCTGGAACGCCGAGCGCGGCGAGTGCGGCCCGGGCGAGGTCGAGGCGCACGTGGCCAAGCGCATCCAGTACATGCGGGCCGGCTCGGCGCACCTGTTCCAGCGCGTGCGCCCGGACGGCACGGTGATCGAGATGCGCGGCCGCGCGCTGCCCGGCGGCGGCTACGTCACCACCTATACCGACGTCACCGCGTACAAGCACGCCGAGCAGGCGCTGATCGAGGTGAACGAGACGCTGGAGCAGCGCGTCGAGCAGCGCACTGCCGAGCTGTCCGAGGCGCTGGTCGCCACCGCGCAGGCGCGGCGCGCGGCGGAAACGGCGAACATCTCCAAGACGCGCTTCCTGGCCGCCGCCAGCCACGACCTGCTGCAGCCGCTCAACGCGGCGCGCCTGTTCACCTCGGCACTGCGCCAGCATCCCGGACTGGACCCCGAGGCCAGCGGTCTGGCCGAGCGCATCGACGCCTCGTTCCGCGCCGCCGAGGACCTGCTCGATGCATTGCTCGACGTCTCGCGGCTGGATGCCGGCAGCTACCACCCCGAGGTCGGCGCGTTCGCGCTGGCCGAGCTGTTCGATTCGCTGACGGCGCAGTTCGCGGTGGTCGCCGAACGGCGCGGGCTGCGCCTGCGCGTGGTGCCGACGCGGCTGGCGGTGCGCAGCGACCCGCAGCTGCTGCGCCGGATCCTGCAGAACTTCCTCTCCAACGCGCTGCGCTACACCAGCAAGGGCAGCGTACTGCTGGGCGCGCGGCGGGTCGGCGTGGACGAGGTGCGCATCGAGGTATGGGACTCCGGCCCCGGTATCGCGGCGGAGCAGCGCGCGCGGATCTTCGACGAGTTCCAGCGGCTGGAACAGCCTTCGCCGTGGGGTGAGAAAGGACTGGGCCTGGGCCTGTCGATCTGCGACCGCCTGGCCGGCATCCTCGGCCACCGGCTCGACCTGCATTCGCGGGTCGAGCACGGCAGCTGCTTCGCGGTGACCGTGCCGCGCAACGAGGCGGTGCCGGTGCGCCGCCAGCGCGTGCAACGCAGCGGCACCGACAAGCAGCTGCCGCTGACCGTGCTGTGCCTGGACAACGACGCGGCGATCCTCGACGGCATGCGCGCCCTGCTCAGCCGCTGGGGCGTCGACTGCCGCATCGCGCTCGACGCGGCACAGGCGCGCGACGAACTGCGCCGCGGCACGGTGGACCTGATCCTGGCCGACTATCACCTGGCCGACGATGCCGACGGCCTGCAGGTGCTGCAGCAGTTGCGCCAGGCGCTGGGCGACCTGCCGCCCGTGGCGATGATCACCGCCGACGGCAGCAGCGAGCTGAAACAGCGCGCCCGCGCGCTCGGCTACCCGCTGCTGCACAAGCCGGTGCGCCCCGCCGCGCTGCGCGCGCTGCTGACGGCGCTGGTACGCAGGCAGGGGGAGCCCGCGAGTTCAGCGGATTAGCAGGTCCGATACCGCGTCGGACCCATCCGTTTGCTGGCGCGAATTCCGCCGTGCGTTCCGCCATGGGGCAATCCGGGCTTTCCGCGATGGCGGGTTGCCTTCGCAAGCCTGCCCGGGACGGCTTCAGGCGTCGTCGTCTTCGGGCAGCGGCTGCATCGCGCCGGGTTCGACCGCCAGCTGGCTGGCGATCAGCGCGACCTGGGTGCGGTTGTTGACGCCGAGCTTGCGCATGATCGCGGTCATGTGCGCCTTGACGGTGGCTTCGGAAACGCCGAGCTCCCAGGCGATCTGCTTGTTCAGCAGGCCTTCGGCGATCATCGTCATCACGCGAAACTGCTGCGGTGTCAGCGCGGCGACCTGCGCGGCAGCGGCGGCTTCGTCGGGCCTGAGCTCGGCGTTGCCGCCGACCAGTTGTGGCGGCAGCCAGACGTCGCCGTCGAGCACGGCGCGGATCGCCGCCACGATGCTTTCGCCCGAACTGGATTTCGGGATGTACGCCGACGCACCGTGAGCCAGCGCGCGGCGTGCCACCTGCGCCTCTTCGTGGCCGGACACCACGATGGTCGGCAGGCCCGGATACTGGCCGCGGATGTGCGCCAGCGCGGAATAGCCGCGCGCACCGGGCATGTGCAGGTCCAGCAGCAGCAGCTCGGCATCGGGGAATTGCTCGATCAGGCCGAGCAGGGCGTGCACGCTGTCGGCGGTATGCACGCGTGCCTGCGGCATGGCGGCCAGCACCGCGCGCTGCAGCGCGTCGCGGAACAGCGGGTGGTCGTCGGCGATCAGGATGTCGGGCATGGCGTTCGTCGGCAAGGCGGGAGCGCACCCCGTGCGCGATGCTTTTGCTCCGCTGTGTGGAAAAGCACAGCGCACGGCGTGCGCTCCTGCCATTTCCTCATTTGATCAATCGCTCGTCCACCAGGTTCTTCACCACGCTGGGATCGGCCAGGGTGGTGATGTCGCCGAGCTGGTCGGGCAGGTTCTCGCCGATCTTGCGCAGGATGCGGCGCATGATCTTGCCCGAGCGCGTCTTCGGCAGGCCGGGCGCCCACTGCAGGTAGTCCGGCGTGGCGATCGGGCCGATCTCCTTGCGCACCCAGGCGATCAGTTCCTTGCGCAGCCCGTCGCTGCCGGTTTCGCCGGCGACCAGGGTGACGTACGCATAGATGCCCTGGCCCTTGATCTCGTGCGGGCAGCCGACCACGGCCGCCTCGGCCACCTTCGGGTGCGCCACCAGCGCGCTCTCCACTTCGGCGGTGCCGAGGCGGTGGCCGGACACGTTGATCACGTCGTCGACGCGGCCGGTGATCCAGTAGTAGCCGTCCTCGTCGCGGCGCGCGCCGTCGCCGGAGAAGTAGTTGCCGGGGTAGGCGCTGAAGTAGGTTTCGATGAAGCGCTGGTGGTCGCCGTAGATGGTGCGCACCTGGCCGGGCCAGGAGTCGGTGATCAGCAGGTTGCCCTCGGCCACGCCTTCCTGCACGGTGCCTTCGGCGTCGACGATGGCCGGCTTCACGCCGAAGAACGGCAGGGTGGCCGAGCCGGGCTTGGTGGCGATCGCGCCGGGAAGCGGCGAGATCATGATGCCGCCAGTCTCGGTCTGCCACCAGGTGTCGACGATCGGGCAGCGCTCCTCGCCGACCACCCGGTAGTACCACTCCCACGCCTCCGGGTTGATCGGCTCGCCGACCGAGCCGAGCAGGCGCAGCGACGCGCGAGAGCACTTCTTCACCGGCGCCTCGCCCTCGCGCATCAGCGCGCGGATCGCGGTGGGCGCGGTGTAGAAGATGCTGACCTGGTGCTTGTCGATCACCTGCCAGAAGCGGCTGTGGTCGGGGTAGTTCGGCACGCCCTCGAACATCACGGTGGTGGCGCCGTTGCATAGCGGGCCGTACACCACGTAGCTGTGGCCGGTGACCCAGCCCACGTCGGCGGTGCACCAGTAGATGTCGTCCTCACGCAGGTCGAACACCTGCTCGTGGGTGTAGCTGATGAACACCAGGTAGCCGCCGGTGGAGTGCTGCACGCCCTTCGGCTTGCCGGTGGAGCCGGAGGTGTACAGCACGAACAGCGGGTGCTCGGCCTCGACCGGGGTGGGCGCGCAGTCGGCCGACTGGCCTTCCATCAGCGTGTGCCAGTAGCGGTCGCGCGGCGACTGCATGTGCACCGCGCCGCCGGTGTGGCGCACCACGATCACGGTCTCCACGCTGTTGGTGCCGGGGCGTTCCAGTGCCGCATCCACGTTGACCTTGAGCGGGATGTGCTTGCCGGCGCGCCGGCCCTCGTCGGCGGTGATCACCACCTTGGCCTGCGAATCGACGATGCGCCCGGCCAGCGAGTCGGGCGAGAAGCCGCCGAACACCACCGAATGGATCGCGCCGAGCCGCGCGCAGGCCAGCATCGCCACCGCCGCCTCGGGGATCATCGGCAGGTAGATCGCCACGCGGTCGCCCTTGACCACGCCCAGGTGCTTCAGCGTGTTGGCGAACTTGCACACCTCGGCGTGCAGCTCGCGGTAGGTGATCCTGCGCGAGTCCTTCGGGTCGTCGCCCTCGAAGATGATCGCCACCTTGTCGCCGCGCTTTTCCAGCTGGCGGTCGAGGCAGTTCGCCGACACGTTCAGCTCGCCGTCCTCGTACCAGCGGATGTGCAGGTCCTTCGGATCGAACGAGACATCCTTGATCTTCGTCGGCGGCTTGATCCAGTCCAGGCGCTGGCCGATGCGGCCCCAGAAGCCCTCCGGGTCGCTGACCGACTCGGCGTAAAGGCGTGTGTAGTCGTCGCGGCGCAGGCGCGACGCGGCGGCAAACGAAGGGTTGACCGGATAGAGCTTGGACATGGCTGGGCTCCTGCTGGCTCGGCGTGGAAGGTGGCGAAGGGGGATCCCGCGGCAGGCGTCGACGCCCGGCGGTGCGCACGCTTCGAGTGTAGCCCGATCGTCGCGAAGGTAGCGGCGCGCCGCCGGCTCGACTTTGGTCGAAGTTCGACCAAAGGCGAATAGTCGCCCGCGTCGCAGCATGGCCATGCTCGGCTCGTCATCGACCCTGGGGAGACGCACGCATGACTCAACGACACACCCATCGTTACTCCGCGCTTGCCCTGAGCATGGCTTGCGCCCTGATGCTTCCGCTGGCCGGCCACGCGCAGGCGGACACGCACGAGCAGCAACTTGAGCAGCGTGTGGCGCAGCTCGAGCAGCAGTTGAACGAACTGAAGGCCATGATCCAGGCGCAGAAGGCCGCGCCCGCGCCGCCGGCACCCGCGCAGAACGTGGCGGCGGCCCCAGTGGCGGCGACGCCGGTGTTCAGCAGCGCGCCCGGCGTGTCGGTGGCGCTGCACGGTTTCGTCAGCGCCAGCGCGTTCAGCCAGAACAAGAGCTTCACCTACGGCAACGGTCAGAACGCGCTGTTCCCGATCCCCGGCTCGAAAGGCTCGCTCTCCGGGGTCGACGTGCGCAACACGCGCTTCTGGCTCGACTTCAAGGGCGCCAAGTTCGCCGGCAACTGGAGCGGCGGCGGGCGCATCGAGATGGACTTCTTCGGCGGCTTCAACGGCACCGGCGCGTACAGCCAGCAGCAGCCGACGCCGCGTCTGCGCCAGGCCTACATGGACCTGACCAACCCCGAGAGCGGCACCACCGTGCGCATCGGCCAGCAGTGGGACCTGATGTTCCCGGTCGACAACTCGCCGACCTCGCTGGCGCACATCGCGTTCCCGCTCGGCTTCGGTTCCGGCTACGGCGGCTGGCGCTTCCCCGGCGTGGTGGTGATGCAGGACCTCAACCACGGCAGTACCGGTGCGCAGTGGCGGCTCGACGTGGGCGCGTTCGAGGGCACCTGGAGCGGACCGGGCAACAACGTCAACTACCTCACCGCCGGCAGCGCCGGCTTCCGCCCGCAGGTGGAGGCACGCTTGCACGTGCAGGACAAGAACTGGCTGGCGTACTTCTCGGCGCACTACAGCAAGGTCGACCTGCGCGGCGTGGGCGGCACCGCGCCGACGCCAATCCAGTCCAGCGTGAAGAGCACCGGCTACGAAATCGGCGGCCAGTGGAAGCCGGGCCCGTGGACGTTCAAGGGACTGGCCTACACCGGCAACGGCCTTGGCGAGATCTTCGGCGCGATGTCGCAGTTCGGCGACATCCAGGAGAGCGGCGGCTTCGTGCAGGCGGGCTACAGCTTCACGCCGAACTGGAGCCTGTATGCGTTCTATGCCTACAGCAAACCCGACAGCAAGGACGTGATCGCCTGGATGGGCAACGGCTCGACCGGCTTGCTGCGCAACCGCCAGACCGCGCTGAGCCTGCAGTACACCGCCGGCTCGTATGACCTCAGTGCCGAATGGATGCACGACAAGCTCGACTCCACCAGCAACGGCGTGGATCGTAAGACCACCACCGGCAACCAGTTCAGCCTCAACGCGCTTTATCGCTTCTGAGGTTCATGGCGGCGTGCCCCGGCGCGCCGCCGACCCACCTCCCGCGACAGCGGGAGGATGACGAGGTGCGGCCCGGGGCAAGGGACGGTCCGCACCTTCCGACTTCTCCCCAGCGTTCCGGGCAGAGGCATCTCACACCATTCGGGAGGGGAAACATCATGGCCAGCAATGCCATTGGCGCCATCGGCAACCAGGCCGACGCCGCGCTCGACGTCAGCCACAAGCGGGTGATCCTGGCTTCCAGCCTGGGCACCGTGTTCGAGTGGTACGACTTCTACCTGTACGGCTCGCTCGCCGTGATCATCGGCCACCAGTTCTTCTCCGGCCTGAACGAGGCCAGCCAGCTGGTGTTCGCCCTGCTGGCGTTCGCCGCCGGCTTCGCAGTGCGTCCGTTCGGCGCGCTGGTGTTCGGCCGGGTCGGCGACCTGGTCGGGCGCAAGTACACCTTCCTGATCACCATCGTGATCATGGGCCTGTCCACGTTCTTCGTCGGCCTGCTGCCCAGTTACGGCTCGATCGGGGTGGCCGCACCAGTGATCCTGATCGCGCTGCGCATGCTGCAGGGCCTGGCACTCGGCGGCGAATACGGCGGCGCGGCCACCTACGTGGCCGAGCATGCGCCGCACGGCAAGCGCGGCCTGTACACCAGCTTCATCCAGATCACCGCCACCTTCGGCCTGTTCCTGTCGCTGCTGGTGATCCTGGGCTGCAAGTGGATGCTCGGCGACAAGTTCAACGACTGGGGCTGGCGCATTCCGTTCCTGCTGTCCTCGCTGCTGCTGGCGATCTCGGTGTACATCCGCCTGCAACTGGCCGAGTCGCCGGTGTTCAAGCAGATGAAGGAGGAAGGCAAGCAGTCGAAGGCGCCGCTGACCGAATCGTTCGCGCGCTGGGGCAACCTGAAGCTGGTGATCCTGGCCCTGCTCGGCGCCACCGCCGGCCAGGCCGTGGTGTGGTACTGCGGCCAGTTCTACGCGATGTACTTCCTCGGCAGCACGCTGAAGATCGACGCCACCACCACCCAGCTGCTGATCGCCGCGGCGCTGGTGATCGGCACGCCGTTCTTCGTGGTGTTCGGCTGGCTGTCGGACAAGATCGGGCGCAAGCCAGTGGTGCTGGCCGGCTGCCTGCTCGCCGCGCTGACCTACTTCCCGATCTTCAAGGGCCTCACCCACTACGGCAACCCGGCGATCGAGGCGGCCAGCGTGGCGGCACCGGTCAAGGTGCTGGCCGATCCGGCTGGCTGCAGCGTGCAGATCGACCTGATCGGCAAGAAGGTCTTCACCAGCTCCTGCGACGTGGCCAAGAGCTACCTGGCCAAGCGCGGCGTGCCGTACGAGAACGTCGCCGCGGCGCCGGGCACGGTGGCGGTCGTCTCGGTCGGCGGCCAGGACTTCCCCGCGTTCGAGGGCGGCGCCCTGGCCAAGGCCGACTTCACCGCGCAGGGCAAGGCGTTCGGCGACAGCGTCGGCAAGGCCCTGGCCGCTGCCGGTTACCCGGCCAAGGCCGACCCGGCGCAGACCAACACGCCGATGGTGATCCTGCTGCTGACCATCCTGGTGCTCTACGTGACGATGGTCTACGGACCAATCGCCGCGTGGCTGGTGGAGATGTTCCCCACCCGCATCCGCTACACCTCGATGAGCCTGCCCTACCACATCGGCAACGGCTGGTTCGGCGGCTTCCTGCCCTCGGTATCGTTCGGCATCGTCGCGGCCACCGGCAACTTCTACGCCGGCCTGTGGTATCCGGTGGTGATCGCCACGATGACCTTCGTGATCGGCATGCTGTTCGTGCGCGAGACCAAGGACGTCGACCTCAACGACTGAGTACAGTCGCCTGGAAACCAAAAACGCAGCGGCTCGTGCCGCTGCGTTTTTGTTGGCCACGGTGAACCGGACGGGTCAGGCGCGCTTGATCAGGCCGATGAGCACCAGCAGCACGATCGCGCCGATCATCGCGTAGATGATGCTGGTGACGATCGGGCTGCCGAGACTGAAGCCGATGCCGAGCGTCGGCAGCAGCCAGCCAGCGAGAAACGCGCCGATGATGCCGACCACGATATTGCCGAGCAGGCCGAAGCCGAAACCGCGCACGATCAGGCCGGCCAGCCAGCCGGCGATCGCGCCGATGAGCAGAAAAATGATCAAGCCGGACGCAGTCATCGTGAATTTCCAGGTAATGCGGGGCAGCAGGATGCCATGCCGCGATGTCAGCGCAAGCGTCCTAGTTCTGCCGTGCAGCGATCGTGATTGAAGCGTGATGCTGCCGACCCGCACCATGCACGCGCAGCGGCGATCCGGAAGCAGACGCTATGCTGGCAGCCGGGCTGCGTACGATGACTACGGGAGAGCACCGATGAGTAGCGCAGCAAGTTACGTTCACGGCGCCAGCGCGCAGCCGCTGCTGGGCGACACCGTGGGTTCGCTGATCGACCGCATCGCCGTCGCATACCCCGATCGACCGGCGCTGGTGGTGCGCGCGCAGGGCGTGCGCCTGAGCTACCGGCAATTCCACACCGAAGTGGAACGCATCGCTGCCGGGCTGCTGGCGCTGGGCCTCGAACCCGGCGAGCGCATCGGCATCTGGTCGCCGAACCGCGCCGAGTGGGTGCTGCTGCAGTTCGCCGCGCCGAAGGCCGGGCTGGTGCTGGTCAACATCAATCCGGCTTACCGCACGCACGAGCTGGAGTATTCGCTGAACAAGGTGGCTTGCCGCGCGCTGGTGCTGCCCCGCCGCTTCAAGACCTCGCATTACCTGGACATCCTGACCGAACTGGCGCCGGAGCTGGCCGCCGGCGTGCCGGGAGAGTTGCGCGCGGCGCGGCTGCCGGCGCTGCGCGAGGTGGTCCTGCTCGACGACGAACCGGCGCCCGGCACGCGCGGCTGGTGGCAGCTGGCGGCGCTCGGCGACGCCGCGGCGCTGGCGCGGCTGCACGAGGTGGAACGCGAACTGGGCTTCGACGATCCGGTCAATATCCAGTTCACCTCCGGCACCACCGGCGCACCGAAAGGCGCCACGCTGACCCACCACAACATCGTCAACAACGGCTGGTTCATCGGCGAGGCGATGCGCCTCACCGAGTACGACCGGCTGTGCATCCCGGTACCGTTCTACCACTGCTTCGGCATGGTGCTGGGCAACCTCGCCTGCGTCACCCACGGCGCCTGCATGGTGATCCCCGGCGAGGGCTTCGACGCGCTGGCCACGCTGGAAACCGTGGCGGAGGAAAAATGCACCGGCCTGCACGGCGTGCCCACCATGTTCATTGCCGAGCTGGAACACCCGCGCTTCGTCGAGTTCGACCTGTCGACCCTGCGCACCGGCATCATGGCTGGCTCGCCGTGCCCGATCGAGGTGATGCGGCGGGTGGTCGGCGAGATGCACCTGGCCGAGATCACCATCGCCTACGGCATGACCGAGACCAGCCCGGTGAGCTTCCAGACCGTGCCGGACGACCCGCTGGAGCGCCGCGTGGACAGCGTGGGGCGGATCCACCCGCAGCTGGAGGTGAAGCTGGTCGACGAGCGCGGGCGCATCGTACCGCGCGGCACGCCGGGCGAGCTGTGCACGCGCGGCTACTCGGTGATGCTGGGCTACTGGGAAGACGAATCGCGCACCCGCGAGGTGATCGACGCGGCGCGCTGGATGCACACCGGCGACCTCGCGGTGATCGACGCGGACGGCTACTGTCGCATCGTGGGCCGGCTCAAGGACATGATCATCCGCGGCGGCGAGAACGTGTACCCGCGCGAGATCGAGGAGTTCCTGTACGCCCACCCGAAGGTGCTCGACGTGCAGGTGTTCGGCGTGCCCGACACGAAGTTCGGCGAGCAGGTGTGCGCGTGGGTCCGTCTGCGCGAAGGTGCCGGCGCCAGCGAGGCCGAGATCCAGGACTACTGCCGCCATCACCTCGCCTACTACAAGGTGCCGCACTACGTGCGCTTCGTCGACGCCTTCCCGATGACGGTGACCGGCAAGGTGCAGAAGTACCGCATGCGCGAGGCGATGGTCGACGAGCTCGACCTGTAGGAGCGCACCCTGTGCGCGATGCTCTGAGGTCAATCCAGCCAAGAGCATCGCGCACAGGGTGCGCTCCTGCCCGTGGCGACCTTATCGAGCCAGGCGGTCGTGCTTCAGCGGATCCTTGCCCTCGCGCAGCCGCTTCAGGTCGTACTCGGACAGGCTGTCCCCGCGCACGCTGCCGGCGATGCGCGCCTGCACGAAGGCCAGCGTGGTGGCGAAGACGCCGATCAGCCCAACCAGCAGCCAGAAGCCCCAGGCGCCGGCGCCGTGGCGGGTGAAGCACAGCATGAACGCGAACACGGTGGAGACGAGCAGCAGCCAGCGCATGAAGTAAGCCCCGACAGGTGGAAGCGCACCGCCGGCAGCGGCGGACGGCCGCATCATAGCGTCGCCATGGCGCGTCCGGCGCGCGCCGGATCACGCCGCGCAAAAATGTCGCGACGGCTGAGACGTCGCCGCGCGACACTGCCGCGATGGATCATCCCTCGCCATTGCCGGCCTCCCCGGAACAGTTCCCCGCGACGCGCCCGCTCAAGGGCCGCGGCGCCGCCTCCAATCCGGAAGGCCGCTTCGAAAGCATCCGCCACCAGGCCGAGGACGACGGCTGGCAGAGCGCGCTGCTGGACGGGGATGCACCGCGCCCGCGCACCGAGGTCACCGAGGAGCGCGCGCGCAGCGTGATCAGTCGCAACGACTCGCCGGACATCGCGTTCAGCCAGGCGATCAATCCGTACCGCGGTTGCGAACACGGGTGTATTTATTGCTACGCGCGCCCCTCGCACAGCTACCTCAACCTCTCGCCCGGGTTGGACTTCGAAACGAAGCTGCGCGCGAAAGGCAACTTCGCCGAGGTCCTGCGTGCGGAACTGGCGAAGCCCGGTTACGCGATCAGCCCGATCAACATCGGCAGCAACACCGACCCCTACCAGCCGATCGAGAAGAAATGGCGGCTGACCCGCGCCGCGCTGGAACTGCTCGCTGAATGCCACCACCCGTGCACCATCGTGACCAAGAACGCGCTGGTCGAGCGCGACCTCGACATCCTGCAGCCGATGGCGCGCGAAAAACTGGTGCAGGTGTTCGTCTCGGTGAACTCGCTGGACAACCAGCTCGCCGCGAAACTCGAACCGCGCGCCAGCGCGCCGCACCGGCGGATCAAGGCCATCGCCGCACTGGCCGCGGCCGGCGTGCCGGTCGGCGTGCTGGTGGCGCCGATCATTCCCGCGCTCAACGACAAGGACATGGACGCGGTGATGGCGCAAGCGGCCGAGGCCGGCGCGCGCTGCGCCGGCTACACCACGCTGCGCCTGCCGTACGAGTTGAAGCAGCTGTTCCGCGAATGGCTGGCGCTGCACGCGCCGCAACGTGCCGAACACGTGATGAGCCTGCTGCAGCAGATGAACGGCGGCCGCGACTACGACAGCGATTTCCGCACCCGCATGCGCGGCCAGGGCGTGTTCGCCGATCTGCTGCGCCGCCGCTTCGAAGTCGCCTGCCGCAAGCACGGCTTCGGCCGCGCCCGCGAACTCACCCTCGATACCTCGCGCTTCGTGCCGCCGCGCAAGCCGTCGCCGCAGGGCGAGTTGTTTTGACGCGGTGGCCGCGGATGGACATCCCTCCGCGGCTTCGGCTCAGGGCTGCGCCAGGAACGGATGCGGCAGTCGCTGCATGCCACGCCAGCCGCGTCGACCAAGCCAGACCATTGCCGCGCCGAACAGCAGCCAGCTCAGCACCAGCGGCGGCAGTGTCGAGGCCGCGCCATGCAACGGGTGGCGACCCAAGGCCAGCACGGGCAGCAGCATGCTGAGCAGGGTCAGCGCGATCGCGATCATCAGCAGCAGGCCGGCGCCCCAGATCGGCAGCGCGCGGCCGCCGAACAGGTTGAGCATGGCGGCCACGGTGATCGTGGTCGTGCCCAGCTGCGCCAACAATAGGAACGACAGCATCGCCACATGGCCGTGCCAGCACAGCATGGCTACGCCGACCAGCAGCAGTACCAGCGCGTGCATCAGCAGCGGCAGGCCGAGCGCGGCGCGCAGCAATTGCCAGCGGACGTGGGCGTGCCCGCCCAGCCCGGGCAGCAGTGCCAGCAGGGGCAGTTCGCCGTTCACCCGCTGCCAGCGCTTGCTCAGCCACAGCAGACTCAGCGCGCTGATCATCGGCCCGGCTATCACGCCGAGCGTGCCGAGGCCGCCGACCAGGCTACCCTTCAGTAGATCCGTATTGTTGCGATCGTGCGGGCCGAGATAATCCAGCAGCAGAATCGACAGTACGGGCACCGCGACAATGCCAAGCAGCAGCGCCAGCTGCCGGAGGTGGCTGCTCAGGGTCAGCGGCAGGTACCAGCCGCCCAGCGCAACCCGCAGTGCGCGGTGCGGCTGCGTCGGGCCAACATCATCCAGATCGACGGCCGGCTGCAGCCAGCCCGGCCGCTGGCACAGCAAGCGCTGCTCGCCGACCTGGCTCCAGAGACCCCAGCTGCCGTTGCGGAACTGCAGCACCATCGGCGAGTTCCAGCCGCTCGCCTGGCCGTTGCTCACGCGCAGCAGCTGTCGCCAGCGCCAGGCACAGCACAGCAATAGCACCGGGATCAGCAGCAGCATCACCTCGACCGTGCGTGGATCGGTGAAGCCGGGCAGGTCGAAATGGCGCCACAGCCCGCTGAGCAGCGAGGGCGTTAGCCCGATCACGATGGCGAGATAGCGCGGCATCAGCGCGAACAGCATTCCGCCGGTGCCGAGCAGGGCCAGCAACGCGGTGGCGGGCAGCAGGGGTTGCCCGGCCCGTGCCAGCACGGCCAGCGGCAAGCCGAGACCCAGCGCGCCGTACAAGCACAGGCTGGCGAAGATCGGGCGCTGCACCCCCGGCACGCGTAGCCGCCGGGCGTCGATCGCCAGCAGCAGGCTGAGCGGCAGGAAGAACGCCCACACGAAGAACAGGCCGATGCCATACAGCATCGCCGCGCCCCGCCAGGCATCCGGCCGACCGGCGAGCAGGCCGAGCGCGAGCGCGCCTGCACTGCACAGCGCGAACACCAGAACAGTCATCCAGCGCAGCGGGCGGTGCGCCGAGTACCAGGGTATCTGCAACAGCTGCGAGAGATTCATTCGGCGACCTCCACGAACAGGTCTTCCAGGCCCAACGCGTCGATGCGCGCGCCGGCCAGCTCGGCGGCTTCCGGCCAGCCGCCGCGGGAGTCGCGTTCGACGACCAAGCTAAGGCTGCCGTCGTCGTGGCGGTGTCGGCTGAGGCTTTGCACGGGTGCGGCCGCGCTCATCCGCGCCGGCAGCCACAGTCGCGCATAGCGTTCCTTGGTGTCGTCCACGCTGCAGCGGAACAGCAGCCTGCCCTGGTGCAAGAACGCCACCTCTGAGGCGGCGCGTTCCAGGTCCGACACGATGTGGGTGGAGAACAGCACGGTGGTGCCCGCGTCGCCGGCGCGCAGCGCCACCTCGCGCAACAGCTCGCGGCGCGCCACTGGGTCGAGCGCCGCGGCCGGCTCGTCCAACACCAGCAGCTCCGGCTGCGAGGCGAGTGCGCGGATCAGGTCCACTCGCTGGCGCTCGCCCGGCGACAGTTTGGCCAGCAGCTTGTTTTCCGGGATCTGCCAGCGCTCCAGCATATGCTTCGCGAACACCTTGTCCCAGCGCGGGTAGAAGCGGCCGACAAAATCGAGCATCTGACGCGCGCTGAGCCAGGCCAGCGCCTCCGGCTGCTGGGGCACGTAGGCGATACGCGCCTTGGCGGCGTCGGACAGCGTCAGTGCCGGCTCACCGAACACGCGCACCTCGCCGGCACGCGGCTCGAGCAGGCCGAGCATGACGCGGATCAACGTGGACTTGCCGGCGCCGTTGCGGCCGACCAGGCCGAGCACGCTGCCCGGTTCCAGGACCAGCTCGACGCCGTCGAGCGCGTTGCAGCCGTCGTAGTGATGGACAAGGCCACGCACGGCGAGTGGGGCGATGGCGGATTCCGTTTCGCGCAGTATGGCGTTCATCTCACTCTCCCAGCAGTCTGGTCAGTCGCCGCAGCACCGGCTCGGCGGGCAGTTCGAGTTCACGGACGTGACGCGCCAGTGCCTGCAGTTGCGATTCGAGCAGGGCGAGGCGCTGGTGTTCGGTCCGGTTGGCGAGGCGCGTGGCGGCCACCGTCATGCCTTTGCCGCGCAGGCGTTCAAGCAGGCCCTCGCTTTCGGCAATGCCATAGGCACGCGACACGGTCATCGGATTGATCGCGTGGAATGCGGCCACCTCGCGTACCGATGGCAGAAGCTCTCCCGGCACCAGCTGGCCGCCGGCGATCAGCCGGCGCAGCTGTTCCGCGATCTGCCGGTAGATAGGCTCGCTGGCGGCGGGTTGTATGTTGAGCAGTGATGCATCCATGTGTATCAGTACAGCAATACACTTAGGTGCTTGTCAAGCATGATTTGCGGCGGCTGCCGCAATCCGGACGCGTCCGGCATGAAAAGCCGCCGGTCGCGTTGGCCATGCTTGCGCCGTGGATCGGCTAGTGAGTGGCCGGCAGGTATTGTCCGAACCACGCCAGCGCCCGCTGCAGCACGTCGCGCTGGTGCGTGGGGTCGACGAAGTGGTGGCCTTCGTTCGGGTAGACCACCAGCGAGGTCGGCACGTTCTGCGCGCGCAGCGCGTGCCACATCTCGAACGATTGCGGCGCCGGGCATTCGGCGTCGCGATCGCCGACCACGATCAGCATCGGCGTCTTCACCTGCTTGACGAAGTTGATCGCCGAGCTCTTCGCGTACACCGCCGGGTCGTCGTAGACGCTGGCGCCGAAGAACGGCGGCATCCACTGGTCGATCAGGTTCTGGCCGTAGTAGCTCTGCCAGTTGGCGGTGCCGGCGCCGGCCACCACGGCGCGGAAGCGCTGGGTCTGCGTGGGCGCGAACATGCTCATGAAGCCGCCGTAGCTCCAGCCGGTGAGGCCGAGCCGCTGGTCGTCCACCGGCAGCTTCTTCTCCACCGCGTCGACGCCGGCGAGGATGTCGCGCAGGTCGCCGTAGCCGAAATCCTTGCGGTTCGCCTGCACGTACTGCTCGCCCTGGCCGAAGCTGCCGCGCGGGTTCGGCATGAACACGAAGTAGCCCAGGGCCGCCAGCGGCGCGCCGCCGTAACCGACGCCGGGCCAGCGCGGGATCACCGCGCTGGACGGGCCGCCATGCACCACCACGATCATCGGGTAGCGCTTCTTCGCGTCGTAGTTGGCCGGGTACAGCAGCCAGCCCTGCACGTGGAAGCCCTCGTTGTTCCACTCCACCGATTCGGCCTTGCCCCAGGCCGGTTTCAGCGCGGCGTTGAACGCGGTCACTGCCGGCGGCGGCGCGTGACCCAGCGCGCCGACATGCACCTCGCTGGCGGCCGTGTACGAGCTCTGCACGAAGGCCACGTGCCTGAGGTCGGCGGAGAGCGACATCGCCATCGACGCGCTGCCGTCGCCGATGCTGGCCGGCACCGTGAAGTGCACGCCTTGCTGCTGCGCGCGGTCGCCGGTGACGGCGTAGTCCGCCAGCTGGCTCTGGCCGTTGCTGACCTGGCTGACCAGCAGCGAGTGCGGCCCGCTCCAGCGCAGCCACGACGGCGTGACGCGGATGCCCGGCGTGAGATCGACCGGCGCACCACCGCCGGCCGGCACCGCATAGATGTCGCCACCGGTGGCGCCCTGGTCGCTCATCAGGCCGCCGATGAAGGCGATCCGCGCGGCTTCCGGCGACCAGCGCGGCAGCGCGATCTGCAGGCCGTGCAGCGAAGCGCTGGCGGTGCCGGCCGGGTCGACCAGCACGCGGGCGTCGGCGCCCGCCTGCGCGCTCTGCACGTAAAGCTTCGCGATCCACCAGTTGTTGTCGCCCGGCGGCGGCGCGGCGGTGTAGGCGATGCGCGAGCCGTCCGGCGACCAGTCGAATTCGTAGGCGTACAGCGTGGCCGGGGTCAGTTCGCGCAGCGTGCCGTTGGCCACGTCGACGCTGGCCACGCGCTGCACTTCCAGCCCGCTCACGCCGATCTCGCCGGCGGCCGGCTTGGCGGCGGCCACCGCGCTGGCGTGGCGGGTGGCGCCGGGTACGTAGAGGAAGCCGAGCGACTTGCCGTCGGCAGTCCATTGCAGCGAACGCACGTAGCCTTGCAGTGCGGCCAGCCGCGCCGGCGTGCCGCCGCCGCGCGTGTCGGCGAGATAGATGGCGTTCTGCATCGCCTTGGTGCTGGTCAGATCGACGTGGCAATTGGCAATGAAGGCGAGGCGGCGCGAATCGGGCGCCCAGGCGATGCCGGATTCGGCACAGCTGCCCGGCGTAGTGGCGGCGCTGACGCGGTGCGCATGGCGGCCGTCGGCGTCGGCGACCTCGATCGCCGGCTTGTCGTCGCGCCGGATCACCCACGCCAGCTGTTTGCCGTCCGGCGACAGCGCCACCGCCTGGATCGACTGCGCCTTGCCCAGCTCGGTCAGCACCTGTTCGATGCGCGGATCGACCGTGGGCGTGGCGGCGAAGGCATGCGGTGCCAGTGCCACAGTCAGCAGCGACAGCGGGAGGATCAGGCGCGAGCGTTTCAGCATGGGAGGGTTCCGGCGCGGGAAGTCCCCACGCTACAACCCGGTGGTCACCGGCGCCAAGTGCAGGACGGCACGGCCGGCGTGGCTCAGGGGGCGACGTTGGCCGCGGCGGCCTGGTGCGCCGCGACCATCGCGGCCAGCTTGGTGCGGATCGCCGGGATCGCCGCCAACGCGGCTTTCTCGCCCTCGAGGATGGCCTGGTTCTTCTGCTCGAAATCGGTCGGGCCGATGCCGCGTAGGTCGGGACGGATCACCACGTCGGCGCGCGCACTTTCCTGTGCAGCCAATTGCCGGCCCATGATGGTGATGGACTGGCCGACGATGCCCATCATGTCCTGCGGGTTGCTGCCGTCGGGCATGGCGGAGATGTCCACCGCGATCACGAAGTCGGCGCCGAGCTGGCGCGCCGCGTCGACCGGGATCGGGCTGACCACGCCGCCGTCGACATAGTGCTTGCCGTGGATCTCGACCGGCTCGAACACGCCGGGAATGCTGGACGACGCGCGCACCGCGCGGCCGGTATTGCCGCGCACGAACACCGTGCGCGTGCCGGTTTCCAGCTCGGTGGCGACCGCGGCGAAGGGCCGCTTCAGCTGCTCGATCGGCTGCTTGTGCAGCAGCTGGTTGACGTAGTCCTGCAGTGCCTGGCCCTGCACCAAGCCGCCGGAAAACAGCCGCACGTCGCGGATCTTCGCTTCGTCCAGGCCGAACGCGGTCTGCTGCAGCGCGAACGCATCCATGCCGCTGGCGTACAGCGCGCCGACCACGCTGCCGGCGCTGGTGCCGGCGACCACGTCCGGGTGGATGCCGCTGGCCTCCAGCATCTTGATCACGCCGATGTGCGCGAAGCCCTTGGCCGCACCGCCGCCAAGGGCGAGGCCGATCTTCAGCTTCACCGGTGGCGGCGCCGCCGGCGGCGGCACGGGTTTGGTGGCATGCGTGCAGGCGCCCAGCAGGAGCGTGGCGAGCAGTGGCAGCAGGCGGCGGAGAGGCATGGGTGTCGGTGTCGGAGGTTTTTGATCCGCTCCTCCCGCTGCATGCAGCGGGAGGCTGGTGACCGAAGGGAGTCAATCAGCCCACGACGCCGTCGGCTTCCCGGTGGTAGTGCGTGGCCAGTTCGACCTCCTGCTTCGAACCGAGGAACACCGGCACGCGCTGGTGAAGACCGGTCGGCTGCAGCTCCATGATGCGCTGACGCCCGGTGGTGGCGGCACCGCCGGCCTGCTCGACGATGAAGGCCATCGGGTTGGCCTCGTACATCAGGCGCAGCTTGCCGCCCTGCTTTTCGATCTTGGCGTCCAGCGGGTAATAGAACACGCCGCCGCGGGTCACGATGCGGTGCACGTCGGCCACCATCGAGGCGACCCAGCGCATGTTGAAGTCCTTGCCGCGCGGGCCTTCCTTGCCGGCCAGCAGCTCGCCGACGTAGCGCTGCATCGGCGCCTGCCAGTGGCGCTGGTTGGACATGTTGATGGCGAACTCGGCGGTCTCGGCCGGAATGCGGATGCCGCGGCGGCTGAGGATGAAACTGCCCACCTCGCGGTCCAGCGTGAACTCGTGGGTGCCGTGGCCGAAGGTGAGCACCAGCACGGTGGACGGGCCGTACACCACGTAGCCGGCGGCGAGCTGGGCGGTGCCCGGCTGCAGGAAGTGCTCGGCCTTCGGCTCGGTCACGCCGTCCGGGCAGCGCAGCACCGAGAAGATCGTGCCGACCGAGATGTTGACGTCGATGTTCGAGGAGCCGTCCAGCGGGTCGAACAGCAGCAGGTGCTGGCCCTTCGGGTAGCCGTCCGGGATCTGCTGCGGGTCTTCCATCTCCTCCGAGGCGCAGGCGGCGAGGTGGCCGCCCCAGGCGTTCGCCTCCAGCAGGATCTCGTTGGAGATCACGTCCAGCTTCTTCTGCGCTTCGCCCTGGACGTTCATGCTCAGCGCGTCGCCGTTGCCGGCCATGCCCAGCACGCCGCCCAGCGCGCCCTTGCCGGTGGCCACGCCGATGCGCTTGCAGGCGCGCGCGACCACTTCGATCAGCAGCGAGAGTTCGGCGTTGATGTGGCCGGCGCGGCGTTCCTCGATCAGGAACTGGATCAGCGAGACGGGTTTCATGTCGGGTCCGTGGCAAGAGGAAGCGCCATTGTCCCGGCTCCGGCTGAACGGTGCCAGCCCGGCAGCCCGCGTGCCCGCATCCAGCCCGGCTGCTGACATCACGTTGGCAGCAAGGGGTGGGCAAGCTGTACCTCCATAGCGGAGGGACACGACATGCGCGACGCGGTTTATTTCCTGGTGTTCGACGGCTTTGCCGACTGGCAGGCCGCGCTGGCCCTGTGCGAGATCCGCCGGCCCGGCGACTGGCAGGTGCAGGCGGTGGGCTTCTCGACGGCGCCGGTGGTCTCGATGGGCGGCCTTCGCGTGCAGCCCGAGCTGTCGCTGGATCAGCTCGATCTCAAGCGGGCGGCGTTGCTGATCGTGCCCGGCGGCCACCTGTGGCAGCGTGGCGAGGGTGCCGCGGCGGTGGCGGCGATCCGCCGGCTGTACACCGCCGGGGCGCCGGTGGCCGCCATCGACAGCGGCGTGCTGGCGCTGGCCCGCAGCGGCCTGCTCGACCACTGCCGGCACACCGGCAACTGGGCCGGGCACATCGACAGCCACGTCCCGGCCTACGCCGGCGCGGAGCAGTACGATGCCGGCGTGCTGGCGGTCAGCGACGGCGGCGTGATCAGCGCCAGCCACCTCGGCAGCGTGGAGTTCGCGCGCGAGGTGATCCGCACGCTGGACCTGTACAGCCCGAGCGACCGCGAACACTGGTACCGCCTGTTCAAGCACGCCGAGCTGCCGCCGTGGTGCGTCGGCGAAGCCGTGGCGACGGCCTGAGGAGCCCACCATGAAGCCGCTACTGAAAACCGTGCTGATGGCCTACCGCCCGCTCTATCTGAATGGCCTGCTGCTGGACGGGCAGTACAAGCTGCCCAAGCCGGCGCCGACCGACGCCGCCGCGCCGCGCGCGCGCCGGCGCACCCTGCTGGCTGCACTGACCCACATCGTCTGGCACCCGCGCGGCAAAGCATGATCCCGTCCGTCGCAAGGCGTTCTTCGACTCGCCGCTGGCCTCGCCGGCAGCGGCCCTGCCCCGGCGCGATCGACATGGACCGCGACGAGCCGGCGGCGGCCCGTTTCCGCAGCACTGACATCACCCCATCGGGCAGGAGCACCCAGCATGGACACGACACCCCGCATCACCTTCTTTCATGCGCTGCAGAGCCGCTCCGCCGGCACCCGTGCCCTGCTCGAGGAACTCGGTGCCGACTACGAGCTGCAGCTGCTCGACCTGAAGGCCGGCGAACAGCGCCGGTCGCAGTATCTGGCGATCAACCCGATGGGCAAGGTGCCGGCGATCCGTCACGATGGCGCACTGGTCACCGAGCAGCCGGCGGTATTCATCTACCTGGCCGATCTCTACCCCGCGGCGAAACTGGCGCCACTGCTGGGCGACCCGCTGCGCGGGCCGTACCTGCGCTGGCTGGTGTTCTACGGCTCGTGCTTCGAGCCGGCGGTGACCGACAAGTCGATGCAGCGCGAACCGGCGGCGCCATCGACCTGCGGTTACGGCGACTACGACACCATGCTGCAGACGCTGGTCGGCCAGCTCGAACAAGGCCCGTACCTGCTCGGCGACAGCTTCAGCGCCGCTGACGTGCTGTGGGGCACCGCGCTGAACTGGACCACCCTGTTCAAGCTGGTGCCCGAGCTGCCGGTGATCCGCGCCTATATCGATCGCGTGCTGGCGCGCCCGGCGATGCAGCGCGCCGCGGCCAAGGATGCCGAACTGCTGGCCGCCCGGGCCGGGTGACGCGATGTATCGCGTCCGGCGTGACGTTCGGCGCTGTTCGCCCGCAGGTGCCTCGGCGATGATGTACGGATGCGTCGAGCCGATCGCCTGTTCCTCATCATCCATGCCCTGCGCGGCCGGCGTACCGCGTTGCAGGCGCGCTCGCTGGCGCAGACCCTGGGCGTGTCGCTGCGCACGGTGTACCGCGACGTCGCCGACCTGCAGCTGTCCGGCGTGCCGATCGAGGGGGAGGCCGGCGTCGGCTACGTGCTGCGCAAGGGCTCGGACATCCCGCCGCTGATGTTCACCGCGAACGAGCTCGAAGCCCTGGTGGTCGGCTCGCGCTTCGTGCGCGCGTTCGCCGGCACCCGGCTGGCCGAGAGCGCGCAGTCCGCCTTGCTGAAGATCGAGGCGGTGCTGCCGCCGGAATTGCGCGAGCGCGCCGCGCGCACGCGGATCTTCGCGCCGGTGTGGCGCGACCAGTACCGCGAGGATTTCGCCGCGCTGATCGACCGCCTGCACGCGGCCATCGTCGGCAGCCAGGTGCTGCGGCTGGAGTATCGCGACGAGGGCGGCAAGCCCAGCACGCGCGAGGTCGAGCCGCTGTGCCTGTCGTTCTGGGGCGGCAAGTGGACGCTGGGCGCGTGGTGCCGGCTGCGCGGCGACTTCCGCAATTTCCGCCCGGACCGCATCGGTACTTGCGTGCCCAGCGGCGAGGTCTTCGTCGAGACCGGGGAACGCGACCTGGCCGCCTACCTGCGCGCGGTCGGCGTGGGCAAGCTCGATCTCGGCTGAGCGGTGCGGCTGGCCCCACGTTGCCATGCCGCGGCAGGAAGGCGAGGATAGGCGTTCGCATCACGTCGCGTGATGCACGTTGACGCCGTCCCGCTGCAAGGAATCCGTGTGAACAAGCCCCTGATGATCGCGCGGCTGGCCGCGCTCGCGCTGACCTGCAGCGCCGCGCCGCTGCAGGCGGCCGCCACGCCGCCGCCCGCCGCCGCCAGCGCCAGCGCCGATGCACGCTTCAAGGACATCTACCGTGCCGAGTGGGCCTGGCGCACCGGCCAGGCCGGCATCAGCACCGCCGGCGAGCCGCAGCTGAACAGCGGCCGGCTCGACCAGGTCGATGCCGCCAGCCAGCAGCGGCGGCTGGCGTATTGGCAGGGTGTGCTGAAGCGGCTCGACGGCGTCGACGTGACGCGGCTATCGCCGGCCAATCAGGTCAACTACGCGATCTATCGCGAGCAGATCGGCAACTTCGTCGCCGGGCAGAAGTTCCAGGCCTGGCAGATGCCGTTCAACAGCGACTCCGCGTTCTGGTCCGATCTCGGTTACGTGCTGGGTGGCGACCGCCTGCGCACGGCCGCCGACTACCAGCGCTACCTCGACCGGCTCGGCCAGGTCCCGGCCTACTTCGACCAGCAGATCGCGAACATGCGCGCCGGCCTCAGGCGCGGCTTCAGCGTGCCGCGTGCGGTGCTGGGCGGGCGTGACGCCTCGATCGCCGCGGTGGCCGAGCTGAAAGACCCGACCCGCAGCAGCTTCTACGAACCCTTCCGGCAACTGCCGGCCTCGATCCCGGCCGATCGTGCGCAGGCGCTGCAGGGCCAGGCGCTGCGGCAGATCCGCGACGAGGTGATCCCCGCCTACGCGAAGCTGCTGGCCTTCTTCCGCAATGAATACGTGCCGCAGGCGCGCACCACACTGGCGGCCGAGGCGTTGCCCGACGGCAAGGCGTTCTATCGCCAGCAGATCCGCGAGTACACCACGCTCGACCTGGGGCCCGACGAGATCCACCAGATCGGCCTCGACCAAGTGGCGAAGATCCACGCGCAGATGCTGCAGGTGATGCAGGACACCGGCTTCAAGGGCAGCTTCGCCGAGTTCCTCACGTTCCTGCGCACGGACCCGCAGTTCTACGCGAAGACGCCAGACGAACTGCTGATGCGCAGCGCCTGGGTGGCCAAGCAGGTGGACGGCCAGATGTCGCGCTACTTCGGCCACCTGCCGCGCGCGCACTTCACCATCAAGCCGGTGCCGGCCGACATCGCGCCGTACTACACCTCCGGCCGCGGCGGCGCCGATGCCTACCTGGTCAACACCTACGACCTGAAGTCGCGGCCGCTGTTCAACGTGCCGGCGCTGACCCTGCACGAGAGCTACCCCGGCCACGCGCTGCAGCTGGAGCTGGCCGACGAACAGCACGAGCAGCCCGCGTTCCGCCGCAACAGCTACATCTCCGCCTACGGCGAGGGCTGGGGCCTGTACTCGGAATACCTCGGCAACGAGATGGGCATCTACCACACGCCGTACGAGCGCTTCGGCTACCTCACCTACCAGATGTGGCGCGCCTGCCGGCTGGTGGTCGATACCGGCATCCATCACCTCGGCTGGACGCGCCAGCAGGCGATCGACTACCTGACCGGCAACACCGCGCTGTCCGCACGGGAGATCGCCAACGAGGTGGACCGCTACATCAGCTGGCCGGGCCAGGCGCTGTCGTACGAACTGGGCTACCTGAAGATCCGCGAGCTGTGCGCGAAGGCGGAACAGGCGCTGGGCGGAAAGTTCGACATCCGCCACTTCCACGACACCGTGCTCGCGCTCGGTTCGGTACCGCTGCCGGTGCTGGAGCAGCGCATCGACCGCTTCATCGCCGAGGGCGGTCCGGAGCCGGACTACGCGTGCGACTGCGCGAAGACGAAGGGAGCTTCGGGACATTGAGGCCAGCTGGTGGTTGGCTGGTTTTTACTGTGCTCGTGAAGTAATATCTTCAATAACTTCACAGGGAGAGTAGGCACCATGGCTGCTCATTCGACCCGCATCGCCGAAGCCGCACCCCGCTACACGCCGCCGGACACGCTCGCCGAGCCGGCGCTGCGCGCGTTCTTCAAGCTGGCCGAACACTGGAAGCTGCGCATCGCCGACCAGCGCAAACTGCTCGGCGACCCGCCGGAATCGACCTTCTACAAGTGGAAGCGCCAGCAGGGCGGTGCACTGGGGCGCGACACGCTGGAGCGGATCAGCTACCTGCTCGGCATCTGGAAGTCGCTGCAGATCCTGTTCCCCGACCCGGCCCAGGCCGATGCCTGGCTGCACAAGCCGAACGCAGCGCCGCTGTTCGGTGGCCATTCCGCGCTGGAGCGCATGCTGTCCGGCAACGTCGCCGACCTGTACGTGGTACGCCAGTATCTGGATGCGCAGCGCGGCTGACGCATGTCGTGAGCGCGGTCGCGACGAGCGCGACGGAAATGCCACACGCTCAGCTCTTCCCTGCCATGCGGGGCGCGAGCACATCATGGAGCCGCGATGCCAACCGAACTTCCACCCGTCAAACGCATCCGCTGGAACCAGGCCTACCGCATCGTGCCCAGCCGCTTCCCGCCAGTCGGGGTGTATGACCGCATCGCCGATCCGGCCGATCTCGACGCGCTGTTCGCGATCGAGGCGCTGACCAACCCGCGCCTGCGCGAGGAAGCCGGCGCGTTGAAGCTGGTGCCGAAGGAGCATCGCCTCAGCGGGCCGGGCTCCACCCCGGTGATGGCCGCGTTCACCCATCTCAATCCGGAAGGCAGCCGCTTCTCCGACGGCAGCTGGGGCGTGTTCTACGCCGGGCACAGCGTCGCCACCGCGGTCGAGGAAACCGTGTACCACCGCGAGCGCTTCCTTGCCGCCACCGCCGAGCCGGCCTGCGACATCCAGATGCGCTGCTACCGCACCCATGTCGACAGCCGCCTGCACGACCTCCGCGGCGGCTGGAAGGCCGAGCACGATCCGGGCGTCTATACGGCCAGCATCAAGCTTGCCCGCGAGCTGCGCGAGCAGGGTTCCAACGGCATCGTCTACGACAGTGTGCGCGATCCGGGCGGCGAATGCCTGGCTGCATTCCAGCCTGACGTGGTGGCGCCGTGCGTGCAGGCGCAGCACCTGGTCTACCGCTGGGACGGCACGCGCATCGCGCAGGTGCTGGCGGTTTCGGAACTGGCGCGGCCGCGCCAGGCTGCGGGCACACCCGGGGAGGCGAGCCGATGAAGACCCTGCGCAACCTGCTGCTGTTCCTGCTGCTGTGGCCATTGCTGGCGATGGCACGCGACAACCGCGAGAACGATCACGCGCAGTGGAACGCGGAGATCGCCGCGTTCCAGGCCGGCGATCGCATGCATCCGCCGCCGGCCGGCGCGGTGCTGTTCATCGGCAGCTCGTCGATCCGCCTGTGGACCTCGCTGGCGGCGGATTTTCCCGGCGTGCGCACGATCAACCGCGGCTTCGGCGGCTCGGAGATCGACGACGCCACTTTCTTCGCCGACCGCATCGTGGCGCCGTACCACCCGCGCGCGATCGTGATCTACGCCGGCGACAACGACCTGCAGGACGGCGACAGCCCGGCGCACGTGCGCGACGATTTCGCTGCCTTCGTGCGCAAGGCGCGCGCGGTCGATCCCGGCGTGCCGATCGCCTTCATCGCGATCAAGCCCAGCGTGGCGCGCAAGGCGCTGTTGCCGAAGATCCGCGAGGCGAATGCGCTGGTGCGAACCTATGCAGCGACCCAGTCGGGTGTTGCCTACCTGGACGTCTTTACGCCCATGCTGGGCAAGGACGGCCAGCCGCAGTCGCGGTGGTTCATCGCCGACGGCCTGCACATGAACCGCCAGGGTTATGCACGGTGGATCGAGCTGGTGAAACCCTGGCTGGACGCGACGCTGCGCCGATCCGCCGGCTCAGGTATCCGCGTTGGCCGCCCAGCCCACGCGGTCGCCGCGGGTGAACACGCGGTCGCCGTCCAGCACGTCGCCGGCAGCGTGCGCCGGCCGCTCGCGCAGCTTGGCGTAGATCGGCGTGAAGTCCGGCCGGGTCGCCTCGAACAGCTGCTCGAAGCTGTCGATCACGAAGTAGGTCTGCTGGTAGGTGTCGATGCGGTAGCGCGTGCTCATCACGCGTTCCAGGCCGAAGCCGATGCGGTTCGGTGACGGCGAATCCAGGCAGTAGATCGACTCGCCCTTGGAGCTGACGATGCCGGCGCCGTAGATGCGCATGCCTTCGGCGGTGTGGATCAGGCCGAACTCCACTGTGTACCAGTACAGCCGGGTCAGGTTCATCAGCGCCTCGGGGCCGATCGCGAACGCCTTCATGCCGCCGCGGCCGTAGGCCTGCATGTAGTCGGCGAACACCGGGTTGAGCAAGAGCGGCACATGGCCGAACAGGTCGTGGAACAGGTCCGGTTCGCTCAGGTAGTCGAGCTGCTCGGGTTTCCTGATCCACCAGCTGACCGGGAAGCGGCGATGCGCCAGGTGGTCGAAGAACACCTCGTCCGGCAGCAGGCCTTCCACCGCCACCAGCTCCCAGCCAGTGGCCTGGCGCAGTACCCGGGTGACGTCCTCGAACTTCGGGATGCCACCGTTGCCCAGGCCGAAGCGCTCCACCCCGGCGAGGAACTCCCGGCAGGCGCGCCCGGGCAGCAGTTCGCGCTGGCGCTTGAACAAGGTGTCCCACACCTCGTGGTCACTCTGGCTGTAGCTGGCCCACGGCTGCTCGACCACGCCGGTGGCGTACACCGGCACGTAGCCGCGGTCGGTCTGCTGGTGTTCGACTTTGCGGGGCGTGTCCATCGGTGCGATTCCGGTGTGATCGGGCAAGCCACAGCATACGGCGGTTCGGCCGCAGCAGGGTTGTTTTGTTGCATCGCGCTGCGGAACAAATGCACTATTCTTGCTTTGAAATAGCCATTATCTGAGGTTTATTGCGCATGACGACACTCGATCGCACCGACCTGCGCATCCTCGCCGTGCTGCAGAGCGAGGGCCGCATCACCAACGCCGAACTGGCCGAGCAGGTCAGCCTGTCGCCGTCGGCCTGCCTGCGCCGGCTGCAGCGGCTGGAGGCGGACCGGGTGATCACCGGCTATGCCGCGCAGGTCGATCCGCAGGCGGTGGGGCTGGGCCTGCAGGCGTTCGTGCGGGTGCAGCTGGTGAAACACGAGAGCGCGGCGATCGAGGGCTTCGTGGAGCGCGTCAACGGCTGGGACGAGGTGGTCGCCTGCCACGCGCTGACCGGCGACATGGATTACCTGCTGCACGTCTACGTGGCCGATCTCAAGGACTTCTCGCGCTTCCTGCTCGACCATCTGCTGAACGCGGCGGGGGTGGCCGATGTCAATTCCAGCTTCGTGCTGCGCACGGTGAAGCGTTCGCCGTCGCTGCCGCTGGCGCAGCTGGAGCGCTGACGCCCCGCGTGTGCGCGAAACTGCCGCTAAACTAACCGACTGATGAGTATCGACACCACGACTACCACGACCGGGCCCGAGCGCGACCTGCTGCGCCCGCTGCGTTACCTGTGGCGGGTGCCGCTGCTGCTGCTGCACATCGTGCTGGGCATCGCGCTGTGCGCGCTGATCCTCAGCTGGAACCAGCGCGTGGTGATGAACAACGGCCGCGAGCCGTTCGCGCACCGCATGATCCGCTGGTGGTCGCTCGGTCTGCTGCGCATCTTCGGCCTGCGCTCGGTGCGCTTCGGCGAGGTGCGGCGCGACCCGGTGCTGTTCGTGGCCAACCACACCTCGTGGATCGACATCGTGATGCTGCACAGCCAGCGCGCGGCCTGCTTCGTGGCCAAGGCGGAGATCGCCGGCTGGCCGCTGATCGGCTGGCTGGCCAGGAACGGCGGCACCATCTTCCATCGCCGCGGCAACAACCATTCGCTGTCCACGGTGATGCAGGCGATGGTCGAGCGGCTGCGCGAGGGCCGTTCGGTGGCGGTGTTCCCGGAAGGCGGCACCGGCTACAACGGTGTGCTGAAGATCTTCCATGCGCGCATCTTCCAGGCCGCGCTGGATGCCACGGTGCCGGTGCAGCCGGTGGCGCTGCGTTTTGCCCGCGATGGGCGACGGGTGCTCGATGCCGGTTTCCGCGAGCACGAAAGTTTCCTGCACAACATCGTGCGCATGCTGGGCGAGGCGCCGCTGGACGCCGAGGTGCATTTCCTGGCGCCGGTGCCGGCCACCCCGGAGGCACGCCGACGCATGGCCGAGCTGTCGCGCGAGCGCATCGCCGTCGCGCTGGAAGATCGCCCCGGATGAACCTGCTGCACGGAAAGGATTTCCGACCGCCCTGGCCGCTCAGCAGCGGCCACATCCAGACCATGCTGTCCTCCAGCGGCGTGCGCCGCGTGTTGCTGCCACGCGCGGCGAAGAGCGTGCTGCGCGGGGCCGAGGCGGTAGTGGTCGACGGCGGCGGCGGCGTGCGCCTCACCGGTGCGTACACCGCACAGCAAACCCGGCCGCAGTCGCGCGGCCTGGCCGTGCTGTTCCACGGCTGGGAAGGCAGCGTCGACTCCACCTACGTGCTGCAGACCGGTAGCCGCCTGCTCGCCGACGGCTGGGACATCTTCCGGCTGAACTTCCGCGACCACGGCGACAGCCATGGGCTCAACGAGGCGCTGTTCCACTCCTGCCGGCTCGACGAGGTGGTGCACGCGCTGGGTGACATCGCCGCGCGCTGGAGCGCGCGGCCGATGGCGCTGGCCGGCTTCTCGCTGGGCGGCAATTTCGCGCTGCGCGCGGCGATGCAGACCTCGCGCGTGGGCATCCCGCTCAGCTACGTGCTGGCGGTGTGCCCGATCATCGACCCCGGCGAGGGCCTGTTCTCGCTGGAGGAATCCGCGCCGTGGTTCTACCAGGCGTACTTCATGCGCAAGTGGCGGCACTCGCTGCTGGCCAAGCAGAAGGCGTTCCCGCAGCACCAGTATTTCGAGATGTCCGAACTGAAGCAGCACCTGCGCGGGCTGACCGAGTCGCTGGTGCTGCGGCATACCGACTTCAATACCTTGCAGCAGTATCTGGACGGCTATTCGGTGGCCGGCGACGCCATGCGGGCGATGCAGATTCCCGCCACCATCCTCACCGCCAGGGACGACCCGGTGATCCCGGTCAGCGGCTTCGAGAAACTCGAACTGCCGGCCAACGTCGAGCTGGACATCGCGCCGTACGGCGGCCACTGCGGCTTCATTCGCGGCTGGGGCATGACCAGCTACACCGACGACTACATCGCCACGCGCTTCAATGCGGTGGCGGACGCGGCCGTGCCGGCCGGCTGAACGTCGGCGCGATCGCCTGGAGAGCGGGTGCCCACGGACGAACGCGCACCATCACCGTGGGCAGGCCGGGGGCGGGGGCATGATCGGATCGGGGTGGATGGGGAACTTGCACGCAGCCGGCTGGCTGCGCCGGGGTCTATGGCTGGCCTGCCTGCTGCCGTGCCTCGCGGCCGGCGCCACGGAAACGGGCTTCCTGCGCTCGTTCGAGAACAGCGAGCCGGCGCCGCCGGCACCGTTGGCGGGCGCCTCCTTCAGCGTCGACGTGGCCGGCGGCCCCGGCCAGGCGGCGGCGCTGACCGCCAAGCCCGGCGTCGGCTTCAGCGGGCAGCGTTCGCTGCACTACCGCGGCAGCGCCGGCGGGCAACAGCAGGCGGAGCTGTATGCGGTGGACCTGCCGGTACGGCCGGATACGCAGCTGTCGTACCTGATCTTCCCGCTGTCGAACGCGGGCGACCTGCGCAACCCTTCCACCTACGTCGCGGTGGACCTGCTGTTCGACGACGGCAGCCGGCTGTCCACCCGCGGCGCACGCGAGCAGCACCGCATCGGCGCCGCGGCGCGCGCACAGGGCGAGGGCCGCACGCTGTATCCGGACCAGTGGAACTACCTGTCGATCGACGTGGGCGCGGTCGCCGCCGGCCGCACGATCAAGCGCATCGTGCTGATGCACGATGGTCCGGCCGCCAGCTTCGATGGCTATCTGGACGACCTGCGCCTCGGCGCCGCGCCCGCCGATACGCGTCGGCGCCCCAGCGACTTCGTCGACACCCGCCGCGGCACCAACTCCAACGCCCGCTTCTCGCGCGGCAACAACTTTCCCGCGGTGGCCGTGCCGCACGGCTTCAACTTCTGGACGCCGGTGACCGATGCCGGCTCGGACTGGATGTACCAGTACCAGCAGCGCAACGATGTCGACAACCGCCCGCGGCTGGAAGCGTTCGCGCTGTCGCACGAACCGAGCCCGTGGATGGGCGACCGGCAGACCTTCCAGCTGATGCCGGCCGCGGTCGCCCGCGGTGCGCCGAGCGCGAATCGCGCGGCACGCGCGCTGAGCTTCAGCCACGCGAACGAGGACGCGCACGCGCACACCTACCGCGTGGCCTTTGACAACGGCATCGTCACTGAGCTCGCGCCGACCGACCACGCCGCGATGTTCCGCTTCACCTTCGCGGGCGATCGCGCGCAGCTGGTGTTCGACAACCGCGACGATCGCGGCGGCATCGCGCTGGACCCGGCGACGCGCAGCTTCAGCGGCTGGTCCGACGTGAAGAGCCGGCTTTCCGCCGGCGCCACCCGGCTGTTCTTCTATGGCGAGGTCGACCAGCCGGTGCACGAGAGCGGCCGGCTGCGCGGCGAAGGCCGCGACCACGTGGCGGCGTGGTTCGGCTTCGACACCACGCAGGCGAAAGTGGTGAACCTGCGCATCGCCAGCTCGCTGATCAGCCTGGAACAGGCGCGGCGCAACCTGGCGCTGGAGATTGCGCCGCACGAGAGCTTCGACGAGGTGCGCGAGCGCGCGCAGCGGCAGTGGGACAAGCAGCTCGGCATCGTCAAGGTGCGCGGCGCCAGCCGCGACGAGCTGACCACGCTGTACTCCAACCTGTACCGGCTGTTCCTGTACCCGAACGTCGCCTACGAGAACACCGGTACGGCGGCGCAGCCGCACTGGCGCTACGCCAGCCCGTTCTCCGCGCCGGTCGGCCCGGACACGCCCACGCAGACCGGCGCGCGCGTCGTCGACGGCAAGCCCTACGTCAACAACGGCTTCTGGGACACCTACCGCACCGCGTGGCCGGCCTACGTGCTGTTCACGCCGACGCAAGCCGGCGAGATGATCGACGGCTTCGTGCAGCAGTACCGCGACGGCGGCTGGATCGCGCGCTGGTCGTCGCCCGGTTATGCCGACCTGATGGTCGGCACCAGCGCCGACGTGGCCTTCGCCGACGCGTGGCTGAAGGGCGTGCGCAACTTCGACGTGCGCGCGTTCTACCAGTCCGCGCTGAAGGACGCCACCGTGGTCAGCCCGCTCGCCGGCACCGGCCGCAAGGGGCTGCAGCGCGCGATCTTCAACGGCTACACCGACACCGGGGTGAACGAGGGGCTGTCCTGGTCGATGGACGGCTATATCAACGACTTCGCGATCGGCAACCTCGCCGCCGCGCTGGCGCAGCAGCCGGCGAACGACGATCCGTACGCCGCGCACTACGCCGACGATGCGGCGTACTTCCGCCAGCGTGCGCTCGGCTACGCGAACCTGTTCGACCCCGCCGTCGGCTTCTTCGTCGGCCGCGACGGTGCCGGCGACTGGCACCACGGCGCCGAGGATTTCGACCCGCTGCGCTGGGGCGGCGACTACACCGAGACCGACGCCTGGAACATGGCCTTTCACGCACCGCAGGACGGCGCCGGCCTGGCCGCGCTGTATGGCGGCCGCGCCGCGCTGGCGGCGAAGCTCGATGCGTTCTTCGCCACGCCGGGCGAGTTCCACGTCGGCAGCTACGGCGAGCCGATCCACGAGATGCTCGAGGCGCGCGACGTGCGCATGGGCCAGTACGGCCACAGCAACCAGCCCTCGCACCACATCATCTACATGTACGACGTCGCGGGCCAGCCGTGGAAGACGCAGGACAAGCTGCGCGACGTGCTGAGTCGCCTCTACGTCGGCAGCGAGATCGGCCAGGGCTACCCGGGCGACGAGGACAACGGCGAGATGTCCGCGTGGTACCTGTTCAGCGCCGCCGGCTTCTATCCGCTGCGCATGGGCACGCCGGAATACGTGATCGGCGCGCCGTACTTCCCGCACCTGGACATCGCGCTGGAGAACGGCAGGCACCTGGTGATCGACGCGCCCGCGGTGAGCGACGTCAACCGCTACGTGCAGGGCCTGCGCGTCAACGGCCGGCGGTGGCACCGGCTGACCCTGCCGCACGCGCTGCTGGCGCAGGGCGCCACGCTGGAGTTCGCGATGGGGCCGCGCCCGTCGCGCTGGGCCAGCGACGAGGCCGCGCTGCCGCCGTCGCTGACCGGCGAGGGCCTGCCGCAGCCGCTGCACGATCTCGTCGAGCAGCGGCTGGGCCGGGCCCGCAGCATCCCCGCCGTCCCGGGCCTGCCGTTGCTGTTCGACAACGACTCCGCCACCGAAGTGGCATGGCCCGCCGCCACCGCCACGATCGACTGGTACTTCGGGCTGCCACGCCGGGTGAGCATGCTCACGCTGACCGCGGGCAGCACGGCCACGGCGCCGTCGGGCTGGCAGTTGCAGGGCTCCGCCGACGGGCAGCACTGGTCCACCCTCGATGCGCGCCACGACGAACGCTTCGCCTGGCCGCAGCAGACCCGCGCCTTCGCCGTGCGTGCGCCGGGCGAGTACGCCTACTACCGCCTGCGGATCGATGCGGCGACGACGGACGCGCGGCGCGCCCTGGCCGAGATCGAGCTGCTCGGCGCCACCTCCGGCCCGTAGGCAAGCCCTCGTTGAAGTCGAACTGCCCGGCGTCGCCCCCAACCCGTAGGAGCCCGCTGGCGGGCGATGCTTTGGTCTTGCGTATCCCGAATTCCGAATCCCGGCTCTCAACAGACGAACGTCTGGTCATCCCGGCTTTAACAGCATCGCCCGCCAGCGGGCTCCTACGCGATCCGGTCAGGGCTGCGCTGGCGCATCCAGCAGGCGATGCTCAGGCGCTCGCGCGTGGCCGGCAGCACCTCGTGCTCGAACCGCGCGGAGAGGAACAGCAGCAGCGTGCCGGCGTGCGGAAGGATGTCGCGATGCGTGCCGTCGCCCAGGTACAGCCGCAGCGCGCCGCCGTCGGCTTCCTGCCAGCCCTGGTTGAGGTAGAACACCGCCGACAGCACCCGCGCGTCGCTGTCGCGCAGGCGATCCAGGTGCCGCGCGTAGCGCGCCCCCGGCGGGTACACCGCGTAGTGCGCCTCGCTTTCCACCAGGCCCAGCATCAGCTCGCGGTTGAGCGCCAGGCGCAGCGCGTCGAGGCGCGCGACGAACGTCCGCTGCGGCGCACTCGCCGCCGCCGGGTCGAACCACTGCGTGCGGTCGCCGCGCAGCTCCGTGGCCGTGCGCGCCGCACCGACCCGCGCCGGCGCCAGCCGCCGCGCCGCGTACAGCGCCGTGCACTCGTCGGCCAGCGCATGGGTCTGTGCCGGCGCCAGCAGCTCGGTCAGCACGCACCAGCCGTCGCCAGCCAGGGCGTCGGCGGCGGTGCGGAAGAGGCTGGCGTTGTCCATGCGCGCAGTGTAGCCAGCGCGGCTCAGGAAGTACGTCGGCGCAGCGGCTCCAGCAGCCGGGACAGGCCGTTGTGGTCGAGCTCCAGCATCAACGCCAGCAACCGGCCCAGCTCGCCGTTCGGAAAGCCCTTGCGCGCGAACCAGGCCAGATACGCGCCGGGCAGGTCGGCGAGCAGCCGGCCCTGGTACTTGCCGTAGGGCATGCGCACCGTCACCAGCTTCGGCAGGTCTGCTGCATCCATCGTCGTCATTCCCGCCGTGCTGGCCCTCACGGCTTCACGAACTTCAACGTCATCCGATCCGACTCGCCGATCGCCTTCATCTGCGCGTGCTCGCCGTCAGGCCCGGACAGATCCGGCGGCAGGCGGTGCACGTTGATGTCTTCCGGGTCGTTCGGGTTGGCATTGATCTGCGATACGCCGGCCACGCGAAAACCGGTTTTGAGGGCCAGCGCGATCAGGTAATCCTCGGGGAGACGGTGCAATGCCCCGGCGCTTTCCACGCCATCGGCGAACGGTTTGGCGCGGTGTTCGGTGACGCCAAATACGCCGCCGAGCTTGAGCACGTTGAACGCAGCCTTGAACACGGCATCAAGCGTGGCCGGGCTGTGGTTGAGCCAGTCGTGCGTGTTGCGGAAGGTGAGCACCATGTCGGCGGAGTGGTCAGCGCCCAGCTTCACCTGCTCCGGTGGGGCGAACGGAATGACTTTTGCGATGTGTCCGTACACCGCCGGGTCGGCCTTGAGCTTGGCGGCGAACTTCGCGGCTGATGGTGGCGCCGCTTCGATCAGGTGACCGTGCGCGTGGAGGAACGGCGCGAGGATTTCGGTGTACCAGCCGCCGCCGGGTGCCAGTTCGATCACCGTCATGTTCGGCTTGATGCCGAAGAACTGCAGCGTCTCGAGCGGATGCCGATATTTGTCGCGGGCCCGGTTCGCGTCGGAGCGCCAGTGGCCGTTCACCGCCTGCTGCAGCGCCGCGGTGGTGCTGTCCGGCGCGCTGGCAGGAGCGGCGCTGGCGGCGACAGGGAGCAGCAGGGCCGCGAGCAGCGGGATGAGCAGCTTGCAGGTACGACGAAACATGGTTCGACCCTCCTGACGATGGGCGTTCAAGACTACGCCGAAACCGAGGGTCGGGGCCGTGCCGGAGCCGTCCTCCGCGGTAACCGTCGCGTTACTTTGCGAACAACTGCGCGCGATCGGCGAACACCTTGAACTCCAGCGCATTGCCGCAGGGGTCGAGCAGGAACATCGTGGCCTGCTCGCCCGGCTGGCCCTCGAAGCGGATAGGCGGCTCGATCACGAAGCGCGTGCCGGCCGCCCGCAACCGTTCGGCCGATGCATGCCACGCATCCATCTCTAGGAACCTTGCAAGCGCCCGGGCGGTCCACCCCATGCCTGCGCCGGGGGAAGGCTCGACCGTGAGAGAAGAGCCGGGGAAGTCCAGCCGTATGCGCGAGTCGAGTGGCCGGGTCGCGGTCCTGGTCGTGGTGATCGCCTGCCATCTTGGCCTGTGGATGCTGTTGCTGCGACCGGTCGTCTTCCATCGGGGCACGATGCCGGTCGTGGAAGACCATCCGCACGTACTCAAGCTGCGTTTTCTCCGGCTACCGCGGCCATTGCCGCACCAGGCATCGCCACGCCCGCCGACTGCACCGGCTGCGCGCGGCCATGCAACGCGGTCGGCAAGGTCGTCGAAATCGGTGGCGGTTCGGCAGGCTGTACGGATCGACGCGCAGCCCGATGAATCACACTCCTCCAGCGCGGGAAGCCAGGGCATGAGCGAGGACGATTCCGCCGGCGACGGAGGCTTTCAGAACCGGTTGCGCGATGCCCGGCACGCCCACTCCGTTCACGGAGTGCCCGGCTCCGATACTCCTTCTGCACCCGGCATCCATTTGGTCGATCCGATGAGCCAGGGTATCGGTGCAGTGATGCGCGCGGCACAACGCGCCTTCGGCATCAAGAATAGCCATTGCATCGATGTCGACGTGTGGCGCCATCTCACTCCGCAGGAGTTGAGTGCGCGACACGTCTCGCCGGATGACGTCGACAAGCTCGACGAGAAGTACGCCTGCAACAAGCCGCCGGGGCTACATTTCTAGTCTTCCGGCCAGAAGCGTGCCGCCGAGGCATGCAATCCGGCCTGGTTTTCCGGACCTCGAAGCGCCGTTCTTGGTGGGGCAGGCGATGGGCTCAATGCCCTTCGATGCCCGCCCTGTGCACCAGTGTCTCGAACGCCGCGGAGATCTGCGCGTCGGTGAAGTTGCAGTGCCCATCGCCGGTCGGGGCGAGCACAGTCAGCAACTTGCCGTTGCCCGCCGCACGCACCTGGTCAGGGTAGATGGGATGAAAGCGCGACGGGATGGTTTGATCGAAGGCGTTCCACTGCATCACCAGCGGCGCGTCGATACGGCCGGTCAAGGTGACGTTGCGTTGGGCATAGGCCATGGCAGCGGGCGAGCCGGCATAGCGATGCACCTGGCGGTTGAAGGCAGCATCGTCGCCGAAGCCGTGATAGATGGTCTTGCGGTTGTCCACCGGCATGCCGCCGGCGCGCTGTTCGAGTTCACGCAACACCATGTAGTCGAGCGCCAGCGATGGCAGCGTTTCCGGCGTTTCCTGCAGACGCTTTTCCAGCAGGCTGGCCTGCTTCGGGTGCGCCTGCAGCGCCTTGGCGAAGACAGCTGGAGGAATGAACGGTGGTGAGTCGGGAGCGGCCAGGTCCGGCAGGATGCCGGGAATCAGTGCATCGAAGGCCACCAGCGGTGTAACTACGGCACGCGACAGGAGGTCGGGTGTCGAAACGGTCACTCCGCACATGACCAGCGCACCGGTGTAGACGTGTTGGTAGCGCTCGATGCTTGCCGCGGTCTCCAGGCCACCCAGTGAGAAGCCGTAAATCCAAGTGTGGGCAGGGCGGGCGAAGGCACGAATGAAATGTCGGCGAAGACGTTCGTTGTCGACGACGGCATCACCCACAGCCCAGCCTTGCGATGCGTATTCGCTCTGTGCGACGGCATAGCCTTGCTTGAGAAAGATCGGAGTGGCTTCAGCTGCCCTCATCGGCGTCGTTTTCGGCGCACCCACGGGCTGATAGCCGTGCATCAGCATGACCAGGTCGCCGTTCCAGTTTGCCGGGATATCGATGCGGTAGGGAGCGCCCTGCAGCGTACCGGCGTGGGCGCCCGGCTCCAGGCCGGCGGCGAGCGCAGACAGAGAGCCGATTCCGATACAAGCGGCCAACATGAGCCAAACGTAGATCAGTCGAACCTTCCGTAGCGACCTTTGCATGATGACCCCTATGGTGGTGAGCGCAGGAAGTTAGTACGCGGAAAAGATCGGTATCGCCTCATCCTACAACTCAGTCCCGGTCAATCCGCCGCCACGCAGCGCCCCTGCGCCCACGCCCTTAGCGCCTCCACCTGCTCCCGCATCAACACCGACAGCGGCCGCGTCTGCTTCAGCGCATTGAGCAAGGTCGCCTGATCCGGCGGCGTGCCGCTGCCGGCGGCGTCGTACAGCGCGCTGACGATGGTCTGTTCGATTTCGGCGCCGGAGAAGCCGTCGCTGGCGGCGGCCAGCGCGGGCAGGTCGAAACTGGCGGGGTCGAGTTTGCGGCGGGCCAGATGCATGGCGAAGATCTCGCCGCGCACGTTTTCCTTCGGCAGGTCGACGAAGAAGATCTCGTCGAAGCGGCCCTTGCGCAGCAGTTCGGCGGGCAGCTCCTGCACTGCGTTGGCGGTGGCGACCGCGAACACCTTGGCCTTGCGTTCGGCCATCCAGGTCAGCAGGTAGCCGAGCACGCGGCGCGACACGCCGCCGTCATCGCCGCCGCCGGCCAGGCCTTTCTCGATCTCGTCGATCCACAGCACGCACGGCGCCAGCAGCTCGGTGCTGGCCAGCGCCTCGCGCAGGTTCTTTTCGGTCTCGCCCTGGTACTTGTCGTACAGCGTGCCGAAGTCCAGCCGCACCAGCGGCACGCCGAAGCCGCCGGCGATCGCCTTCGCCGCCAGGCTCTTGCCGCAGCCCTGCACGCCGAGCAGCAGCACGCCCTTCGGCGGGTCGAGCGCGGGGTCGGGCGTGGCGGCGAGGAACACCGCGCGGCGCCGCTGCACCCATTCGCGCACGCGGCTGACCCCGGCGATGTCGGCGAAGCTGGCGGTGGCGTATTCGTAGTGCAGCAGGCCGGAGCGGTTGAGCAGGTCGAACTTCGACTGCATCAGCTCGGGCAGGTCCTGCGGGCCGAGCGCGCCGTCGTTGTAGATCAGCTTGCGCACGATGCGCCGCGCATCCGGCGCGGACAGGCCGAGCAGGTTGCGCACGATGGTGCGCGCGGCGTCGTTGTCGACCGTGACGTTGCGGCCCTGCTCGCGCTGCCAGGCCACCGCCTCGCCGCGCAGGATGCCGGCCAGTTCCTTGAGATCGGGCAGCGACAGCGGCACGCGCAGGGCCAGCGCTTCGAGTTCCTCCGGCAGCTCGACCCGGGCGCCGACCAGCACGATGGTGTGCGCCGCCGAACGCTGGCGCTGCACGATCTCGCGCAGCTGGCGCAGGCTCATCGCGTAGCGCAGCAGGCTGTGGAAGTCGAACATCAGGTAGATGCCGCGCTGGTCCTGCGCGCGGATCGCGTCCAGCGTGGCGGTCGCGTCCGGCGCCACCTCGGCGTCGGTTTGCGCGAAGTCGAGCCGGCCCAGGCCGTCGGTGAGCGTCCAGCGCCACAGCGGGTGCAGCGCCTGCGCAATCACGTGGCGGAAGCACTCGATCACGCGCTGCTCGTCCACCGTCTCGATCACCAGCAGCGGCGTGGCCGCGCGGACCAGGGTGGTGAGATCGTCCAGTTCGCTCATGCAGTCCCCTCGAAAGGCTGCAGTTTAGCGGGCGGTGTGGCTTCTGGCTTCACGCGGGCCGGTATACGCTGCGGTTTCCCCGGAACGCGGAGAACTGCCATGCGCCTGCTGCTGCCGTTGCTGCTGGTCCTGTCGTCGCTGCCGGCGCTGGCCGCGCCGCCGCTGCAACGGCTGAGCCTGCCGAAGGGTTTCCACGTCGCGCTGTATGCCGACCAGGTGCCGGACGCGCGCGAGCTCGCGCTGGGCGCGAAGGGCACGGTGTTCGTTGGGTCCAACGACGCCGGCAAGGTCTATGCGCTCACCGACGCCAACGGCGATGGCGTGGCGGAACGGGTGCGGGTGATCGCCAGCGGGCTCGAGCTGCCGGTGGGCGTGGCGTTCAAGGGCGGCGACCTGTACGTGTCCGCGGTGAGCCGCATCGTCGTGCTGCGCGACATCGAGAACCACCTGGATGATCCGCCGAAACCGGCGGTGGTCACCGACAAGCTGCCGACCGAGGCCCACCACGGCTGGAAGTTCATCGCGTTCGGCCCGGACGGCAAGCTGTACGTGCCGATCGGCGCGCCGTGCAACATCTGCGACCCGGCTCCGGCGCACGGCAAGCTGATCCGCATGAACGTCGACGGCAGCGACTGGCAGGACGTGGCCCGCGGCATCCGCAACACGGTCGGCTTCGACTGGCAGCCGGGCACGCAGCGCCTGTGGTTCACCGACAACGGCCGCGACCTGCTGGGCGACGACCTGCCCAGCGACGAATTGAACGAGATCACCGGCCCCGGCCAGCACTTCGGCTACCCGTACTGCCATCAGGGCGACACGCTCGACCCCGAGTTCGGCCGGGGCAAACGCTGCAAGGACTATGTGCCGCCGGTGCTGAAGCTGGGCGCGCACGTGGCCGCGCTGGGCATGCGCTTCTACGAAGGCAAACAGTTTCCGGCCAGCTACCGGGGCGCGATCCTGGTCGCCGAACACGGCTCGTGGAACCGCACGAAGAAATCCGGCTACCGGGTGATGACGGTGCGCCTGCACGGCAGCAAGGTGCTCTCGTACGAGCCGCTGATCACCGGCTTCGAGCAGAACGAAAGCGCCTGGGGCCGCCCCGCCGACGTGCAGCCGCTGCCCGACGGCAGCGTGCTGGTCAGCGACGACCTGGCCGGGGCGGTGTATCGGGTGACGTACAAGCCATGAGCCCCATGGCATTCCTGCGCGAAGTGCGATTCCTGCCTGCGCAGGAATGACGATGGTGTGGGTGATGAGCGGGCGTGGACCTTTTTTCCCTTTGTCATTCCTGCGAACGCAGGAATCGCACTTCAATGCGAGGTATAGCCATGGACAGGCGACAACCCTGCGTCTACATGCTGGCGAGCAAGAAGAACGGCGTTCTCTACATCGGCGTAACCAGCGACCTGGCCAAGCGCATCTGGCAACACAGGAACGACGTGGTGGAGGGTTATACCCATCGTTACAGCGTGCATACGCTGGTGTGGTACGAACTTCATCTCACCATGGAATCGGCGATCCTGCGCGAGAAAACGCTCAAGGCCTGGAAGCGCGACTGGAAGATGCGGTTGATCAACGAAGGCAATGCCGAGTGGCGGGACTTGTATCCGACTATCCTGTAACTGTCGAAGTGCGATGTCTGCCTGCGCAGGCATGACGGGCGTGGAGGACGCCATATTTCTCCGCCGTCATGCCTGCGCAGGCAGGCATCGCATTCGGCGGGCAACCTGCTATCCAACGGAGAAACCCCATGCACCTGCGCAGCGACAGTTTCGACAACGGCCAACCGATTCCCGCCGAGTTCGCCTTCGGCCAGCGCGGCGACCCGGTCGCGCTGTCGGACAACCGCAGCCCGCACCTGGCCTGGCAGAACGCGCCGTCCGCCACCCGCTCGTTCGTGCTCACCTGCATCGACCCCGACGTGCCCAGTCGCGGCGACGACGTGAACCAGCCCGGTCGCACGGTGCCCGCCGACTTGCCGCGGGTGGAGTTCGTGCACTGGCTGATGGCGAACATCCCTGCCGAGTGCGGCGAACTGGCCGCGGGCGCGTGCAGCGACGGCATCACCGCGCGCGGCAAGCGCGCGCCGTTCGGGCCGCCGGGCAGCGTGCAGGGCGTCAACGACTACACCGGCTGGTTCGCCGGCGACGCCGAGATGGGCGGCGAGTACCGCGGCTACGACGGCCCGTGCCCACCGTGGAACGACGCACGGCTGCACCATTACCACTTCAAGCTGCACGCGCTCGACGTGGCCGCGCTGCCGCTGGCCGGCGGCTTCTCGCTGGCCGAGCTGCGCGCGGCGATGGCCGGCCACGTGCTGGCCGAGGCGGAGCTGGTCGGCAGCTACAGCCTGAACCCGGCGGTTGCCGGCTGAGAAATCGCGTCTGGCACGCCATGGTCGGCCGGCCCGGACCGCACGTGTCGCAAACGTCGGCATCGCGTGCACGGCGCTGCCGGCGCCCTTCACACCCGCATGGCGCCGGCTGTGGGTGAATGGTCACGCGCGGTTTCCCCGCCGCCATTCCCTGCAGATGAGGATGCCTTCATGCTTCACTACGCCCTGGTTTTCCTGGTCATCGCGATCATCGCCGCCGTGCTCGGCTTCGGCGGCATTGCGGGTGCCGCCACCGGGATCGCGAAGATCCTGTTCATCATCTTCCTGATCCTGGCGATCATCGCGTTCTTCCGCCGCGCCAGTTGACGGCCGGTCGTCGCATCGCGTCTGTGCCACCATGAGTCTTCTCCGGAGCATGCAATGAACAAGCAAGTCCAGACCCCCGAACAAGCCGTCGGCGATCGCATCGACGAACGCGCCGAACGGATCAAGCAGGCCACCTCCGAGGCAGTCGCCGCCACCAAGGAAAAGGTGGATCGCGCCGCGGACCATGTCGAGGAAGGCCTGCACCACGCCACCGACAAGGCTGCCGGCGCGGCCCACAAGGCCAGCGACAAGGCCGCACGGGTCGGCGAGCGTGGCCGCGAGGTCTACGACGAAACGATGGACCGCGCCGACGCGTGGCTGGAGCAGGTACGCGACTACGTGCGCGAGAAGCCGATGCAGTCAGTCGCCATCGCGCTCGGCGCCGGCTGGCTGATCGGCCGCATCCTGCGACGTTGAACGGCGCGGCACAGGGGCCGGGAATGCACGACGAGGGTGAGTCACCCCGCGCAGCGGCGGCGCCGGATCCGGCGCCGCCGTCGTCTGGCTTGCTGGCCGAGGTCGGCCAGCTCGCGCGCGCGGTCAAGCGGCTGTTCGGCGCGCAGATGCAGCTGCTGGCGGCGGAGCTGGGCTTGGCGCGCAGCGCGATCTCGTGGCTGCTGCTGGCGGCACTGGCCACCACCGTGGCCGGGGTCGCCCTCGGCCTGACCCTGCTCGGCTTGGTCGGCGTGCTGCTGGCGGCGTGGTTCGGCTCGTGGATCTGGGCCTTGCTGGTGCTGGCGTTGCTGCAGGTGCTGTTCCTGCTTGGCTCGATCGCGCTGTTCCGCCGCTGCATGCACTGGATGAGCCTGCCCGCCACACGCAGTGAATGGAGTGCGATGATGCGCGAGACCCTGCACAAGGCCGAAGCCGGCGACACGGCCGCGCAGGACAACGGACAGGACAGTCAGCGGGAGGAGCGGCGATGAGCGTGTTCGATCGCCTGGCGAAGGTGCAGGCCGCCCAGTTGCGCATGCGCGCGGCGCGACACGCGTTGACCACGCCGGCGGCCGCACTGCTGGTGCGCGGCCGCGCGCATCCGCTGACGACGGTGGGCGCGGCCGCCGGTGCCGGCTTCGTATTGGGCAGCCTCGACGTGCATCCGCTGCGGGTGCCGGGGCTGGGTCCGCTGCTCGGTGGCGGCCTGGCCGAGGTGGTGGCCCACGGCGTGCGCTTGGTCGCGGAGCTGGGCGCGATGGCGCCGGGTGCCGCCGCTGCGGCGGATGCCGAGGGCGGCGAGCCGGCATGAGCGAACCCGAACAGGTCTTTCCGCCCGCACCGGACGGAGACGTGACCGGGGCCGGCGCCATCGCCATCCCGGCGGAGCCGGCGACGGCAGAAGAGACGGCGGTTCGCCACGGGCTGCGCCACTTGAACGCCGCGCGCGGCATGCGCCAGCACCTGCGTGCGGTGCGCATGGTGCTGAACGCACTGCTGTTGCTGGCGCTGCTGTACACCATCACCCTGACCAAGGCCTTGCTGATTCCGCTGGTGCTGGCCGCGTTCATCGGCCTGGCGCTGAACCCGATCGTCGCCTTCGGCACGCGCATCCGCCTGCCACGCTGGCTCACCGCCAGCGTGCTGATGCTCGGCCTGATCGTCGGCATCGGCAGCGGCGTGGGCCTGCTGGCGCAGCCGGCGATCGGTTGGTTCCATGGCGCGCCCACGGCGATCAAGAGCTTCGTGCCGAAGCTGCGCAGCTTCACCAAGCCGCTGGAGGCGGCCAACCGCGCCACGCAGACCCTGGTCAGCAGCGGCACCAGCACCCGTGCGGCCGTGCCGCAGTCCGCGCCGGTCTCGATCAGCGCCTGGGACGTGGTGTCGACCGCGCCGAAGGTGCTGGCGGCCGTGCTCAGCGTGATGTTGCTGGTGTTCTTCTTCCTGATCTACGGCGACTCGATGCTGCGCCGGCTGGTGCAGATCACCCCCGGCTTCGCCTACAAGCGACATGCGGTGACCATCGTGCGCGGGATCCAGACCGAGGTGTCGCGCTACCTGCTCACCGCGCTGCTGATCAACGCCGGCCTCGGCGCGATCACTGCCGGCATGCTGTGGCTGTACAAGGTGCCCGACCCGCTGCTGTGGGGCGCGGTGGCGATGTTCGCCAACTTCATTCCCTACGTCGGCGCGATCGTCACCACCACCGTGCTGGCGGTGGTGTGCATGCTGTACGCGAACGACGCCAGCCTCGAAGTGTTCCTGCCGGTGCTGACCTTCGCCGGCATCACCGCAGTGGAGGGCAACCTGATCACGCCGATGATCCAGGGCGCCAGCATGCGGCTATCGCCCATCGCGATCCTGCTGTGGCTGCTGGTGTGGGGCTGGCTGTGGGGCATCCCCGGCGCCCTGCTGGCGGTGCCGATGCTGACCTGCACCAAGCTGATCACCGAACGCGTGCGCGGCTGGGAATGGTTCGCGCACATCGTGCAGCGCTAGATACGCTCGTCGCAGGGTGGACACGACCCGCCGTTCCCCATGCTCCAGCCCGCCACTTGGTCGCCGCCCTGATCATGGGGCCTGCGTCAAGCATCCTGGGTCGGCATGTCACGATTGCATTTCCTGATGCGTCCTGGTGATTGGCGGGCGGACACAACGACCGCGAAACCAGCGAACTTGAGGAGAATGCGATGAACAAAAGTGCGAGTCTCGTGATGCTCAAGGCCAAGCCCGGCCAGCGCGACGAGGTCAGGCGCGTCTGGGAGAAATATGCCCGCGACTACATCGCCGGCAGCGCGCTCAGCTTCTACTATTGCTACGACGACAACGATCCCGACCGGATCATCGTGTTCGGACTCGGCGATCAGGCCAGCCTTCGGGGGTTCGCGCAGCAGCCCTGGTTCCCCGACTATCAGCGCGACACGCACGCGCTGCTTGCCGAGCCGGGCGAGGTCCGCAGCACGACGCCGCAGTATGTGAAAGACAACGCATGATCGGGTACGCGATGACAGACAGTGCGATCAACCTGTGCGACAAGCTCACCCGGTTCTCGGAACACTGGTCGCCCCGCGTCATTGCCGAGATGAATGACTACCAGTTCAAGCTCGCCAAGCTCCAGGGCGAGTTTGTCTGGCATGCGCACGCGGACACCGACGAAGTCTTCATCGTTCTCCAGGGCGCCATGACGCTCCAGTTCAGGGACAAGGCCATCCCGCTCGCTGCCGGGGAAATGTACGTCGTTCCCAAAGGCGTGGAGCATCGCCCCGTGGCCGAGCAGGAATGCTGCGTGATGCTGGTCGAGCCACGCGGCGTGGTCAACACCGGCGATGCAGGCGGTGCCTATACCGCGCAGAACGACGTGTGGGTGTAGCGCACCCCGCGGTTCATTTCAGCAGCGGGCATTCATGCAGGCTTCTTCGCGGAAGCGGGATCGGCCGGGGCGGCGTTCGCCGGCGGCGCAATGCCGTGCGCACGCAGCAGGGCCGAGATGTCGAAGCGCCAGAGATTGCGCGAGCCGTTCAGCGGCGACTGCAGGCGCCGTTGCAGCGAGGCCGCATCGTCGCGGGGTTTGGGGAAATGCACGTCGTCGCGGCGCGCGCTCGCTACGTAGAGCTCGCCGAACGCCGGCCCCAGCGACGGTGCGTTTTCCAGCGTGCGGCTGTTGACCTCGCCGCCCAGGCGTGCGGGGTTGCCCCAGCCGCCGTCCGGCCGGCGGAACACGATGTAGATGTCGGCGCTGCCCAGCGCGTCGCCCTCGTTGCCGGCGTAGAGCAGGAAGCGTCCTTGCGGGTCGACCGCGGGATCCATGCGGTTGTTCGCCAAGTCGCCCAGCGGCAGCCGTTCGGGTGCCGCGTAGCCGTTGCCGCGGCGGTGCGCCAGGTAGATCTGGTATGCCTTGCCGGAATCTTCGCGGTGCGCCGAGAAATAGAGGTCGCCGTTCGCCGCCAGCGACGGGTTGTAGATCATCGCGCCGTCGTTGAGCGCGCCGTCGACGTGGATCGGCGCACTCCATCCGCCGTTCGGTTGCCGCGCGACGTACCAGAGGTTCGTGCCGGGAAAACGCCGCCCGTTCATCTCGGCCATCACCGGCGCGGCGCCCGGGCGCGGCGGCCGGTTGGAGACGAAGTACAGGCGCCCGCCGTCGGGCGACAGCGTCGGTTCGGAGTCGTGCCACCGGCCGGAGAACGCGGCCACCTGCGGCGTCGACCAGCGGCCCGCGGCGCGATGCGCGACCATGATGGTGTCGTCGGCTTCGGCGAAATCCGAGCGCATGAAGTACAGCGTCCGGCCGTCCGGCGTCAGCGCGGCCGAGGTTTCCTGCAAGCCGGTGGAGATCACGCCGGAGCCGAGCAGTTCGCCGACGCTGGCCGCGCGCGCGGCGGGCAGCGCGGTGAGCATGGCCGCGATACAGGCGGCGTGGACGAGCTTGCGTGGGGACATGCGGATCTCCTGGCGGATGCGGCTGGATCGCGCCGGCGATGGCGGACGGAGCGAGCTCACGGCGCGTGCTGTGCCGCCAGCCACGGCGCCAGCGACAGCCGCCAGATGTGGTTGTTGCCGTTGTCCCAGGCGCGCATGCGCGCCAGGTCCGCGCGCGCCTGCGCGGGCGCGCGCGGGTAGGCCACCTTCGCCGTGTAGTTGCTGGTGAAGTACAAGGTGCGGGCGTCCGGACCCAGGTGCGAACCCCACGGCTCGTAGCGGTTCACCGCATCGCCGAGGTCGACCGGCTTGCTCCAGGCATCGCCTGCGCGGAAGGCGATGTACAGCCGGTCGGGCTTGTCCTTGCCGGCGTAGTTGGCGTCGAACACGATGAACGACTGGTCCGGCGCGACCGCCGGATCGAGTTCGTGCGCCGCCGGATCGCCCGGCGCGAGCCGCTGCGGCGGCTGGTAGCGGCCCTCGCGCCAGGCGGTGCGGTAGAGGTGGAACTCGTGCGTGGCCTCGTCGCGCCGCTGGTAGTACACGTCGCCGTTGGCCGCCACGCTGGGCGCGTAGATGTTTGGCGCGTCGTTCACCACGTCGGGCAATCGCTGCGGCTGGCCCCAGCCGTCGCCGCGGCGGTCGACCCGCCACAGGTGGCCGCCATGCAGCGCCGGCCCGCCGGCCACGTCGGCGCGATTGGAGGTGTACACCAGGAACGAGCCGTCCGGCGCCATCGCCGGATCGTGGTCCTGCCACTGCCCGGAGAACGATGCGATTTGCGGCGTCGACCAGCCGTTGCCGACGCGATGCGCTTCCATGATGAAACCGTTCCAGCCCGCCTGTTGGTCGAAGTAGACGGTGGCGCCATCGGGCGCGAAGGTCAGGCAATCCACCCCGGACGGGCCGGAGATCGCGCCAGGCGCGAAGATTTCCGGTGTGGCGGGTGTCGTGTCGGCGGCGTGGGCGCCGGCGAGGCCGAACAGGGCCAGCGCGAGGAGGCTGCAGGCGAGCAGGGGGAGCGGGTGGCGGGCCATGCATGTGCCTCGACAGGACGATGGTGCGGTCGAGTCTGCTTGGCGGTGTTGGCGCGTCGCTGCCGCTTTGTGACGAGCGGAGACTCGCTGTGACCAGCGGTTGTCAACGTAGGGCAACCGGTTCGACCTCGTCGCGGACTCGCGGCGCCCCTGACGCGTGCGCTGCCCTTGTAGGAGCGCGCTTGCGCGCGATGCTCTTGTCTGACCGGGTATCCGGCTTCCTGCGTTGCCTCACCTCGCCGTGGCCCGCACCCGGGTGCGCGCCCATTGGTGCCAAGCGATCCTTGCACATGCCCATTTCGGGCAATAACATGCCCAATATGGGCAACAAGACGAACAGCAGAATCAGCGAAGCAGCGGCGCTCTACGCCAGCACCAGCTTGTCCGATGCCTTGTTCACCGCCACCCAGCAGCGCGTCCTCGCCTGCCTGTTTGGCCAGCCTGATCGCAGCTTCACCATCAGCGAACTGATCCAGACTACCGGTGCCGGCAGCGGCGCGGTGCAGCGCGAGGTCGCCCGGCTGGCCGGTAGCGGCCTGCTCGCGGTGGAACCCGTCGGCAATCAGAAGCGCTATCGCGCCGACCCAGCCTCGCCCATCCATGCCGAGCTGGTATCCATCGTGCGCAAGACCTTTGGCCTTGTTGCTCCCTTGCGCGAAACGTTGGCGCCGCTGGCTCCGCATATTCCGGCCGCGTTCGTGTACGGCTCGGTGGCCAAGGGTACCGACACCGCTGCCAGCGACATCGACCTGATGCTGGTGTCGGATGCGCTGACCTATGCGGACGTCATGGCCGTCCTGCATCCGCTGATCGAACGCCTGGGGCGGGAGATCCATCCCACGCTCTACACCCGCGCCGAACTGCGCAAGCGCATCGCCGCGGGCAACAGCTTCGTGACCCGCGTGCTGGCACAGCCGCGGCTCTGGGTCATCGGTGGTGAGCATGACCTCGCCGCTTGAGAACCTCGCCGGCACCGGCAAGCCGCTGGTGGAGGAGCCGATGGATTCGGCGGAACTCGAAGGTCTGCTTCGCTCCGGCAGAGCGTGACTGGTCGACGCACGCAACGCATCACTCGCATTGGAAAGCCGCTTCGACCTGGCCTACAACGCTGCGCATGCATTGTGTCTGGCTGCGTTGCGCCGCGAGGGCTACCGCGCCCGCCATCGTTACATCGTCTTCCAGGTACTGCCGCATACGCTCGGACTGGGGCCGGACATATGGCGCGTGCTGGACAAGTGCCATCACATGCGCAACGTCGCCGAGTACGAAGGGGTCCTTGATGTGGAGGAACGGATCGTGGCTGACCTGGTCGCGGCGTGTGAGAAGGTTGCGGATACACTTGCCGCGCTCCTGCAAAGGGATCATTCGTAGGTGATGGGTACCGCACCATGACCGACAAACTCTACGGCGTCATCTGCGACAACACCGGCTTCCTCGTATTCCTTGACCACGCTCCTGACTCGGAAGCAGCCTGTCGCTTGGCGACGAGAGAAGGTACGCGCTGGGGCGCATTGGGGTCTTTCAAGCGTTCGCTCATGGGAGCACCGAAAGGTGATGGCCGCTCCTGGCTGGAGCTGAGCGTTTACGACGTGACGGGCGTGCTTGAGTCTGACCTCGATCCGATTCCGGATGACGAGTCGTTGATGTGCGCCATGGACGAAGAAAACTTCGCAGCGCGCTTCATCGCGGAGCAATTGAGCTGATGCGCCGCAGTCGCGGTCTTCAAGGCGAGGTGATGACATGCCACTGACGAGAGACTTCAAGCAGACCCTGGTGGAGCGCGCGCAACGTGAGCCGGCGTTTGCGCGCGCTGCTGGATGTGGCCGCCTCACTGTTCCTCAACGGTGACCCGGCAACGGCGCGCGTGGTCCTGCGCGACCTGGTCAACGCCCCCGCTCGTCCGCCCATGTGACACAAAAGTGCTACATTCGCGCAAGATACAGCCGCCCCGGAGCGTTTCATGAGCACCACCACCATCCGCCTGCCCGACGAACTCAAGGCCCGCGTTGCCGAGGCGGCGAAACAGGCGGGCACGACACCGCACAATTTCATTCTGGAGGCGATCGCGGAGAAGGCCGACCTGGCCGCGCAGCATGCCGCGTTCCACGCGTTGGCGGATCAGCGCTACGCCGAGTTCCTGGAATCCGGCAAGAGCATCCCGTGGGACGAAGCGCGCGCTTACCTCAAAGGGCGCATCGCGGGAAAGGCGGTGAAGCGACCGGTGGCCCGCAAGCTGGACCGATGACGTGACGCGTGTGAGGCTGGCGCCCGGGGTGATCGAGGATCTGGACCGCATCGTGGAGCACTTGCATCACCACGAGAGCGCGGCAGCCGAGACAAGGGCGGGGGGAATCATCAGTGCGTTCGACGTGCTTGCGGACAACCCGCTGATCGGCCGCCCGGCTGGCGACGACAAGCGCGAATTGCTGATCGGCCACGGCGCGGCGGGATACGTGGCGTTGTACTGCTACCTGCCGGTGATCGATACCGCCCTGATCCTGGCGGTGCGGGGACAGCGCGAAGGGGATACGCAAGACCGTGAACGGAACCGAAGCCGACAGGGTTGCAGCAGGTGCCGTTCGGCTCAGCTCCGTGGACGAGGCTTCTTGGGCGGCGGTCCCAGCTCCACAAAGGCCACGCCCACGATGGCAGCTTCCGTGATGATGGCTTCCAGTGCCGCCTTGCCCGCTTCGTTGACATAGAGCACCGCCGCGGCTGTCAGCGGGTCTTTAAACACGGCCGCACCGACCGGCACCCAGTCCTCGAAGAATTCCTCCCTCACGATCGAACCGCTCGGACGCTTGGCCGAGCGAGCCTCGTCGATGCAGGGAATGACGCTGGTCACGTTGTAGAACCAGCGCGACTCGCCTGCGCAGTCCATCTCGAGGAACTGCCCGAAGCGCGACAGGAAGGGCTCGAGCGCAACCTTCGCCTTGTCGTTCATGACCAGGGCGCCCGGAGTCAGTGCACTGACGTCTGCCAGCGGTTTGGGCTTCTTCTTTCCCGGTTCGACGAAGACTTCGACCCTGGGCTTTCTTGACCAGGAGAGGCTGGCGCCGGAGGTGTCGAACATGCCCGACGCGACGTCCTTGTCGCTGCCAAAGACCAAAGGCGCATAGTCATTGACGGAGCCACTTTCGAGTTTCCATACTTTCACTTCCACCACCTCTGCCGGGAGGCTCGGCATCGTTCGCGTACAACAACACGACGATGTCCTTGCGCATATCGTTTGCCGCCGCGGCGCGGCTGCGGCTTGCCGTCGTAGTAGCCGTCGAGCGCTGCGCCGCCGGCGGCCACCGGCCGGTTCGAGGCGAACACCAGGTAGGAGCCGTCCGGCGCCATCGCCGGGTCGAGGTCGCGCCAGCGCCCGGGGAACGGCGCGACGCGCGGCGTCGACCAGCGGCCATCGACGCGATGCGACTCCATCAGCGTGAAGCTGTCGGTGCCGCGCATGAAGTACACCGCGGCGCCATCCGGGCTGAACGCGGCGGCGCCGTCGTCGTTGGGACCGGCGATGACGCCGGGAGCGAAGATCGCCGGTGCTGACGAGGTGGCAGGCGATGCTGCATGGGCGCCGCCACCGATCAGGGTCGCGGCGGTCAGGAGCACGAACGGGGACGGCAAGCGCATGTCTGGCTCTCCTTCGCCGCGCGCCCGATAAAGCGGATGGCCGGCCGCGACGGCATGGATGTGGATGCCGCGCAGGCTGGCACGCGCGGCTCGGACCGTCGCCGATCTTGTGACGATCGGTGCTTCGAGCGTGACAAGCAGCGCGCGAACCCGCGCGGCCGGCCGGCAGGCGCTGCGGATGGATGCTGGTCCGCGCCGCGACCCCGTCGCGACCGCGCCAGGTCGAGCTAACCGGCTCGGCGCGCCCTTAGCCGCTTCGCGACGAGCGTGCCCAGCGCCTCGGCGACCGGTACCGCGGCCTTCCCGGCGAAGATCCGCACATCGATGGACGGCAGCGCCGGCAGCCCGCGCGCCCTGGGCAGATCCGGCGCGGCCAGATGGGAAGCCAGAACGCCAACCGCCAAACCGGCGCGCGCGGCAGCTTCCACCGACGCCACGCTGGAGGTGCTGGTGGTGATCTCCCAGGGCAGCCCGGCGCGATCCAGCGCGGCGAGCGCCTGCCCGCGCATGAGACAGCCTTCGGGGTAGAGCACGAGGGGAACAGCACCTTTGCCCGGCCAGTGACCCATCCACCGCAACGGCAGCCTGGCCAAGGTGGTGCCGGCGGCGTGGCCCGGCAGCCCGAGGCCGATCACCAGATCGCATCGCGTGTCGAGCTGCGCCACCAGGTCCCGCGTGGTGCCGGTCGTTATCTCGAACAGCAGGTCGGTCCGCCGCGCGCGGAGATCGGCGAGCGCCGGTATCAAGGCGTACGCGGCGATCTCGTCGGTCACGCCGAGCCGTACCACGCTGCGCGTGGTGCCGTCGCGCACCGCCAGGACCGCCTCCTCGCTCAGGTGGAGCAGCCGGCTGGCGTAGCCGAGCAGGCGTTCGCCGGCAGGACTCAGGCGCACCTCGCGACTGTTGCGCGCAAACAGTGTTTCGCCCAGTTGCGCCTCCAGCCGCTGGACCTGCTGGCTGATCGCCGCCTGGCTGCGCGAAATGCGAGAAGCCGCCGCGCTGAAGGAGCCGCGCTCGGCAACGGCAACGAACGTGCGCAGCAGGTCAAGGTCGAGCGATGTCATGAATTTCTTATAGATGAGATAAGAACTATTGGATTGTCTTGATGATGCTGTCCGACTAGTGTCGCGTCAACCACGCACCCGGAGAACCAGCATCGTGACCAGCGGCAACCAGACCACCGACAAGCGGGTTTGCTTTGACTTCGAAGTCGATTTCTCGAACGGCGGTGGCATGCAGGGGCAGGGATTCCGCCTGGATCTCGACGGCGACGACATCGCCGATCAGGCGCTCGCCGAGTACATCATCAAGGACCTGCGCCTGTTGATGGTGGGAGCGGTCCGCATCCTGAACAAGCAGATCATCAACGAGCGGCACAAGCGGCGCGCCAGTGCCGTGGCGATCGCGCAAGGCGCGGCGCGGGGTGACCTGTTCGACCTGAGCCATCCGGTCCGGGACGGCGAAGTCGTGTTTCCGGGGCTGCCGGCGCCAAGGATCACCGAATACATGAGCCACGAGGCAAGCCATGGCCGCTATGCGCCCGGGGTGACCTTCCAGATCGGCCGGGTGGACATGGTCGCCAACACCGGCACCAGCATCGACGCGCCGTCCCATCGCTACCCGGGAGGAATCGACGTGGCGGGGCTTGCCCTGGCATCGGTGGCCGACCTCGACGCCGTCGTGATTCGGTTGGCGGGGATGCAGGGGCGCGCGATTGCGCGCGAGGCGATCGCCGCCACGGAAGTGCGCGGACGGGCGGTGCTTCTGGATACCGGCCAGGCGCTGCGCTGGGGGACGCCGGCCTACACCGAGGCGTCACCCTATCTGTCGCGCGACGGGGCGGAGTATCTGCGCGACAACGGCGCGCTGCTGGTCGGGATCGACGCCATCAACATCGACGACACCCAGGATGCCCAGCGGCCGGCACACTCGATCCTGCTCGCGGCAGGCATCCCGATCGTGGAAAACCTTGCACCGATGAACTCGTTGCCCTCCCGGAACCTCCGCTTCTCCGCCGCTCCGATGCGGATCGCCGGGATCGGCGCGTTCCCGGTGCGCGCGTGGGCCAGGGTACTGCCGTGATTCAGCCGCCCAGCCGGCGTACGCAGCAGGTCGCGGCATCGAGCAGCCGCGGCGTTGCTGGCGGAAACCCCGGTGCTTCGTCGCCGTGATCGTGGACGCCGCTGGACAGCGCTTGCCTGCCGCTTGTCCTCCTCCCGCCGGCGCTGGTCACGGAAGCGTTGCCGGTCGCCGCCCTGCCGTACAGGCTGGGTCGGCGGTCATCCGGCCGCGCATGAGGGCAGTGCGATGTGCAAGCCATATCTGTTTCGGATCGGCACCAGGTGTGTGGCCGTGCTGTCGATGACGACCCTGAGCGTGCACGCGGCCACCGCCGTCGCGCGCGCGGGCGCGAACGAGACCGGCAGAAGCGAGGCGGCAGTGATCGCCGTCGACCAGCACTGGCTGGCGGCCGAGCTCGATGGCGACACGGCCTGGCTCGACGGCATGTTGCTGCCCGAGTACCGCTCGGTCGGCGCCGACGGGGTGGTGCATGCGAAGGCCGCGATCCTGGCGCATGCGGTGAAGAACCGCGGCAACGACGCCGAGCGGCGCAAGGTGGATACGTGGCTGAAGGCGCATCCATCGGGCAAGGCGGTCGTGATCCACGGCGACACCGCGATCCTCACCTTCTACGACCCGCAGCTGGGCGCGGCCAACGGCGTGCGTTCGTCCGACATCTTCGTCTACGCGGGCGGCCGCTGGCATGCGCTGTACTCGTAGCACAGCACAGTCGGCGCCGGCTGAGCCCATTCCTCGATGCGGGAGCGCGGATCACCAGGCGATGGGTTCGCCGTCGCGGAAGAAGCGTCCGGTCGGCGCCGGGGTGGGCAGGCTGGTGGCCCACACCACACCGGCGGCGCCGATGCTGACCGGGCGGCCACCGGGGCCGCCGAGGTCGGTGGCGGTCCAGCCTGGGCACACCGCGTTGACTGCAATGCCGCTGCCCTCCAGCTCCGCCGCCAGCGTGCGCGTGTACGCGTTGAGCGCGGACTTGGAGGTGCGGTAGGCCACGCAGGCGCTGCCGTTCGAAGCGCTGGCGGCGCAGCCGCTGGAGACGTTGACGATGCGGCCGTAGCCATGCCGGCGCATCAGCGGCAGCAGTGCGCTGCACAGCCGCCAGCTGCCGAACAGGTGGGTCTGCATCGCGTCCAGCGCCGGCGCGAGGTCGCCGTCGCTGGCCTGCGCGTCGGGGTCGTAGTAACCGCCGGCGTTGTTGACCAGCACGTCGAGCCGGCCGTAGGTGATCTCGATCCAGCGCGCCAGCGTGTCGACCTGCTCCTGTTGCGTGACGTCGAGCTGCACCGCGATCACCTCGCCGGGCGCGCCGGCCAGCTGGCGCGCCGCGTGCAGGCCCTTGTCCAGGTCGCGTGCGCCGAGCAGCACGGTCATGCCGTATTCGCTGAGCTGGCGTGCCACCTCGAAACCGAGGCCGCGGTTGGCGCCGCTGACCAGCGCCACGCGATAGGTCGGCGTGATGACCGGCGTCGCCGCCGGCGCGCGTCGGGCCGGCCGGCTCATGGCGCGGCGCCGACCTGGGCCACCGCGCTGCAGCGCTCGTCGCCGCAGGCCTGCCAGCCGCCGCCGAGCGCCTTGTACAAGGCCACCGCGCGGGTGTTGATCGCCGCCTCGGCCTGCGCCAGCTCGTCCTCGGCGGCGAGCTGGGTGCGTTCGGCGTCCAGCAGTTCGAGGAAGCCGGTGGCGCCTTCCTGGTAGCGCACGCGGGCCAGGTCGGCAGCGCGTTTGCTCTGCGTGCCCTGCTCGATCAGGCGATCGACGCGCACGCGCTGCTGGTTGAAGCCGGTGACCGCGTTGTCGATGTCCTCGATCGCTTCCAGCACGGTGCGCTGGTAGTTCGCCTGCGCCGCATCGGTGCGCGCCTCGCTGGCGTGCAGGTTCGCGCGCACGCGCTGCACGTTGAGCCCGGCCCAGCTGATGCTCGGCGCCAGCGACCAGGCGCGCGTCGACGGGCTGCCGAAGTCGTTGCTGCGCCCGGACAGGAAGCCGAGGAACCCGCCCAGCGTGAGGTGCGGGAAGAAGTCCGCCTTGGCCACGCCGATGCGCGCGGTGGCGGCGGCGTACGCGCGTTCGGCCATGCGGACGTCCGGACGGCGCGCCAGCACGTCGCCGGCGTCGCCGATCGGCAGGCTCGCCGCGATCGGGGTGAAGCTTTTCGGCGACACGTCGATGTCCAGCTCGCCGGGGCGTTCGCCGAGCAGCACGGCGAGACGGTATGCGCTGGCGCTGGCCTGCGTCTGCAGCAGCGGCAGCTGCGCCTGCACCGCGGCGAGGCGCGCCTTCGCGCTGGCCACGTCCTGCTCCGCGCCGGAGCCGAGCTGCTGGCGCACCTCGGTGAGGTGCACGGTCTGCTGCTGGTTGTCGATGTCGCGGCGCGCGATGTCCAGCCGCAACTGGCCGCCGCGCAGTTCGAAATAGTTGCGCGCCACCTCGGCCAGCAGGCTGACCTGGGCGTCGTGCAGCGCCGCCTCGCTGGCGCCGAGGTCGGCGCCGGCCGCTTCCACCGAACGGCGCACGCCGCCGAACAGGTCCAGTTCCCATGACGCGTCGAAGCCGGCCTGGTACGTGGTCGTCGTCTGCCGCTGCGTGCCGAAGCCGGGCTGCTGGCCGCGGCTGCGCGTGTAGTTCACGTCCGTGTCGATGCTCGGCAGCTGCCCGGACTTCGCGCCGCTGAGCAGCGCGCGCGCTTCATGCAGCCGCGCCACGGCGATGCGCAGGTCGAGGTTGTTCGCCGCGGCGCGCTGGATCAGCGCGTCCAGCGTGGGGTCGTTGAACTGCTTCCACCACGCGGCCTGGAATTGCGCGTTGTTTTCCTGGGCGGCGTCGAGGCCCTGCAGTTGCGGCGCGGCGGGTTTCGCTTCGTGGTAGTTCGGGCCCACGCTGGCGCAGCCGGCGAGGGCCAGGGCCGCGCTGAGCGCGGCGATCTTGAGCAAGGTTTTCATCAGTGGTTCTCCAGCGCCGGCTGGGCGTGCGCGGCGGCGCGTGCGGCCGCGCGCGCCTCGCGGCGCTCGACCAGGGCGCGAATGACGACATAGAACAGCGGCGTGTAGATCAGCCCGAAGATGGTCACGCCGAGCATGCCGGCGAACACCGCCACGCCCATCGCGTGGCGCATCTCGGCGCCGGCGCCGTGCGAGGTGACCAGCGGCACCACGCCCATGATGAAGGCGAACGAGGTCATCAGGATCGGGCGCAAGCGCAAGTGGGCCGCTTCCAGCACCGCCTCGTGGCGGCTCATGCCTTCATGCTGGCGTTCGCGGGCGAACTCCACGATCAGGATCGCGTTCTTGCACGCCAGCCCGACCAGCACGATCAAGCCGATCTGGGTGAAGATGTTGTTGTCGCCACCGGACAGCCACACGCCGGCGATCGCGGACAGCAGCACCATCGGCACGATCAGGATCACCGCCAGCGGCAGCGACCAGCTCTCGTACAGCGACGACAGCACCAGGAACACCAGCAGCACGCACAGCGGGAATACCAGGATCGCGGTGTTGCCGGCCAGGATCTGCTGGTAGGTCAGCTCGGTCCACTCGAAGCTGACGCCGTTCGGCAGGCTGTCCTTGGCCAGCTTTTCCATCGCCGCCTGCGCCTGGCCCGAGCTGAAGCCCGGCGCCGGGCCGCCGTTGATCTCGGCGGTGGGATAGCCGTTGTAGTGCTGCACGCGATCCGGGCCGGCACCTTGTTTCACGGTGACGAACGAACCCAGCGGCACCATCTGGCCCTGCGCGTTGCGCGTCTTCAGCTGCATGATGTCTTCGGGCGTGTGGCGGAACGCCGGGTCGGCCGAGACGTTCACCTGGTAGGTGCGGCCGAAGCGGTTGAAGTCGTTGACGTAGAGCGAGCCCATGTAGGCCTGCATGGTCTGGTACACGTCGCCCAGGTTCACGCCGACGGTCTTGGCCTTCTCGCGGTCCACGTCGGCGTCCACCTGCGGCACGCTGATCTGGAAGCTGGAGAACAGCCCGGCCAGCGCCGGATCCTTGCGGCTGGCGGCGATCAGGTTCTGCGTCTGCTGGTACAGCTCGTCGAAGCCGCGGTCGCCGCGGTCCTCGATCTGCATGCGGAAGCCGCCGATCGTGCCCAGGCCCATCACCGGCGGCGGCGGGAACACCGCGATGTAGGCATCCTGGATCGAGGCGAACTTCTGGTTCAGCGCACCGGCGATCGCGCCGGCCGACAACGATGCGTCACGGCGTTCCTCGAACGGCTTCAGCGTGACGAACACGATGCCGGAGTTGGTCGAGTTGGTGAAGCCGTTGATCGACAGGCCGGGGAACGCGACCGCGTGCTCCACGCCCGGCTGCTTCAGCGCGATCGCGCCCATGCGCTGGATCACGTCCTCGGAACGGTCGAGCGAGGCCGCGTCGGGCAGCTGCGCGAACGCCACCAGGTACTGCTTGTCCTGGCCCGGCACGAAGCCGGTCGGCACGTGCGAGAAGCCGAACCAGGTCAGTGCGATCAGGCCGGCGTACACCACCAGCGCCAGCTTGCCCTTGCCGACGATGCGCCGGACGCCGCCCACGTAGCGTTCGGAACCGCGATGGAACAGGCGGTTGAACGGGCGGAACAGCCAGCCGAACGCGCGGTCGATGCCGCGGGTGAGGCGGTCCTTCGGCGCATCGTGGCCCTTCAGCAGCACCGCGGCGAGCGCCGGGCTCAGGGTCAGCGAGTTGAACGCGGAGATCACCGTGGAGATCGCGATGGTCAGCGCGAACTGGCGGTAGAACTGGCCGGTGAGGCCGCTGACGAACGCGGTCGGGATGAACACCGCGCACAGCACCAGCGCGGTGGCGACGATCGGCCCGGTGACCTCGTGCATCGCCTTGCGCGTGGCTTCGCGCGGCGATTGCCCGAGCTCGATGTGCCGTTCCACATTCTCCACCACCACGATCGCGTCATCGACCACGATGCCGATCGCCAGCACCAGGCCGAACAGCGACAGCGCGTTGAGCGAGAAGCCGGCCAGGTACATCACCGCGAAGGTGCCGATCAGCGATACCGGCACCGCCACCAGCGGGATGATCGAGGCGCGCCAGGTCTGCAGGAACAGGATCACCACCAGCACCACCAGCAGGATCGCCTCCAGCAGCGTGTGCGCCACCGCCTCGATCGAGCCGCGCACGAACACGGTGGGGTCGTACACGATCTGGTAGTCGACGCCCTGCGGGAACTCCTTCTTCAGCTGCGCCATGGTGGCGCGCACCTCGTCGGAGATCTGGATCGCGTTGGAGCCGGGCCGTGCGAAGATCGGCAGCGCCACCGCCGGCTTGTTGTCGAGCAGGCTGCGCAGCGCGTAGTTGTTCGAGCCCAGGTCGACCTTCGCCACGTCGCCCAGATGGGTGACGCCGCCGTTCGCGGCGGTGCGCACGATGATGTTGCGGAAATCGTCCTCGCTGACCAGCCGGCCGCGCGTGTTGATGTTGAGCTGGAACGCCGAGTTGGTGGGGCCGGGCGGCGCGTTCAGCGCGCCGGCGGCGACTTGCACGTTCTGCTCGCGGATCGCATTGATCACGTCGCCGGTGGTGAGCGAGCGCTGCGCCAGCTTCTGCGGGTCCAGCCACACGCGCATCGAGTATTCGCCGGCGCCGAAGATCTGCACGTCGCCGACGCCATCGAGCCGCCCCAGCACGTCCTTCACGTGCAGCCGCGCGTAGTTCGACAGGTACAGCATGTCGTAGCGCTGATCCGGCGAGGTGAGGTGCACCACCATGGTCAGGTCGGGCGAACTCTTCTGCGTGGTCACGCCGAGCCGCTGCACTTCCTCGGGCAGCTTCGGCAGCGCCTGCGCCACGCGGTTCTGCACGTCGACCTGGGCGGTGTTCAGATCGGTGCCGAGCGCGAACGTCACGGTCAGGGTGAGTGCGCCGTCGCTGGTCGCCTGCGAGGAGGTGTACAGCATGCCTTCCACGCCGTTGATCTGTTCCTCCAGCGGCGTGGCGACGGTTTCGGCGATCACCTTCGGGTTGGCGCCGGGGTAGGCGGCACGCACCACCACGGTGGGCGGCACCACTTCGGGGTATTCACTGATCGGCAGCTTGAACACCGCGATGGAGCCGGTGATCACGAACAGCAGCGACAGCACGGCGGCCATGATCGGCCGGTCGACGAAGAATTGGGCGATGTTTTTCATGCAAAAGATCCTCGACGAAGCCGTTTCGCGGCCTCGGTCTGCTTTGCTCCTCCCCCTGCATCGCAGGGGGAGGTGGGGAGGGGGTGACGCTCTTGCTCTTGGCTTCGCCGGAGGGCTTCACCCCTCCCCAGCCCTCCCCTGCTGCACGTCCCGCAAGGGGACTTTCTTCGGCCGCAGGGGAGGGAGCGGTGTTCAGCCTTGCGGGCGACTCTGCGGAGCTGTCGTGCCGGCTTGCGCGGTGCGCGCATCGGCATCCGGCGCATCGCCCCGCTCCACCAGCGCCTTGTCCGCGCTGTCCAGCCGGTAGCTCATCGCCACCTTCTGCGGATTCACCTCCACGCCGGGGCGCACGCGCTGCAGGCCGTTCACCACCACCACGTCGTTGGCGCCCAAGCCGCTGTCGATCACGCGCAGGCCGTGGAACAGCGCGCCGGTGTCGACCTTGCGGTACTGCACCTTGTGCTCCTTGTCGACCACGTAGACGAACTGGTTGCCGAGGTCGGTGCCGATCGCGCGGTCGTCCACCAGCACGCGCGGGCGCGCCTGGCCGCTCTGCAGCTGCACGCGGGCGTACAGGCCGGGCGTGTACAGCCCGTCGGCGTTGTCGAACACCGCGCGCAGGCGCATCGTGCCGGAGCCGCTGTGCAACTGGTTGTCGACGAAGTCGAGGCGGCCGTCATGCGGGTAACCGGTCTCGTCGGCCAGGCCCATCGCGGCCTCGATCCGCGCGTTGCGGCCGGCCTGCTTCGCGCTGGCGCGCAGGTGGTCGAGCTTGAGCCAGGTCTGCTCGTCCACGTCGAAGTAGACGTAGACCGGGTTGACCGAGACCACGCTGGTCAGCACGTCGCTGCTGGTGACCAGGTTGCCGGGGGTGACGCGGGCGTTGCTGACGCGACCGTCGATCGGCGAGCGCACCTGGGTGAAGTCCAGGTTCAGCCGCGCCGCGGCGAGCGCGGCGGTGGCGGCGCCCAGCTGGGCGCGTGCGCTCTGCGCGGTGGTGGCCTGGCGGTCGGCTTCCTGCTGCGCGATCGCGTGCTGGGCCAGCAGCATCTCGGCGCGGCGCTGGTTGGTCTCGGCCAGGCTCAGCTCGGCCTTGGCCTGCGCCTGGTTGGCGACCAGCCGGTCGACTTCGGCCTGGTACGGGCGGGCGTCGAGCTGGAACAGCACGTCGCCCTTGTGCACCAGCGCGCCTTCCTGGAAATGCACCGACTCCACGAAGCCGCCGACCCGCGGCTGCACCTGCACCGTGTTCACCGCTTCCAGCCGGCCGGTGAACTCGGCGCTGTCGCTGACCTGACGGGTCAACGCCTGCGCCACCGTCACTTCCGGCGGCGGCCCGCCGGCGGGGCTTTGCGCGCGGCTGTCGTTGCCGTGCAGCAGCAGCCAGCTGCCGAAGGCTCCGGCCGCGACCAGGGGAACCAGCATCCATTGTTTTTTCATCTTGCGCTCCCAACACCTTGTTGGCCGGGGAGGGGGAACCCGGCGAAGGGTCGAGAGAATAGGTGTACTTTCCGGTATAGAAAATCCGTTCCTTGCGCACTACACTCGTGCGCCGCAGTCACGAATCGACGAGGAATTGAAACCATGGAAGACTTTTCCGCCATTTCGACCTTCGTCCGCGTGGTCGAGGCCAAGAGTTTCGCCGCCGCCGCCAGCCAGCTCGGCATGACCCCCTCCGGGGTCAGCCGGGCCGTTTCCCGGCTGGAATCCCAGCTCGGCGCCAGGCTGCTGTTCCGCTCCACCCGCTCCCTGCGGCTGACCGACGACGGGGCTTCGTTCCATGCACGTTGCAAGGAAATCCTTGCCGACCTGGCCGAGGCGACCGAGGCGCTGAACTTTGCCAACAGCAAGCCGACCGGCAAGCTGCGCGTGGGCATCTCGCTGTCGGTGGGCCGCGCCGCGGTGATCCCGCGGCTGACCGAGTTCGAGCAGCGCTACCCGGACATCCGGCTGGAGCTGTCGATGAGCGACTCGCCGGCGGACCTCAATGGCGAGGGCCTGGATTGCGCGATCCGCGTCGGCGAGCTGGAGGATTCCAGCCTGATCGCGCGCAAGATCGGCTACCTCAGCAACGTGGTGTGCGCCTCGCCCGAGTACCTGCGCAAGTACGGCGCGCCGCGCAGCATCGAGGATCTGAAGAGCCACCGCTGCATCAACTACGTCTACCCGAACGGCCGGCCGCGCCAGTGGCAGTTCGACACGCCGGGCGGGCAGATGAGCGTGGACATCGACGCGCACATGCTGATCAACGACGGCGAATCGGTGCTGCAGGCGGTGGCTGCCGGGCTGGGCATCACCCAGGTGCCGCGCATGCTGGCCGCGTGCCTGCTGGAGAAGGGCATGCTGGAACGGGTGATGACCGACACCCACTCCACCGGCAAGCCGGTGTGGATCGTCTACCCGCAGAAGAAGCACCTGTCGGCGCGCGTGCAGGCCTTCATCGAATGGGTGCGCGAACTGTTCGACCGCACCAACCAGCCGGGCCAGTGTGCGGTCGACGCACCGAAGACCCCGCCGAAACCGGCGCCGCGGAAGGCGCTGGTCGAAGCCGCGTAGGCGCCACCGCCGGCGCTGGTTCGCAGGGTCCGGTCGCGGCGGGCTCAGCCGCCGGCCGGCACCAGCCACAGCAGCGCCACGCCGAACGCGATGCGATAGAGCGCGAACGGCGTGAACGCATGCGCGCGGATGTAGCCGAGCAACCACTTCACCGCCACGAACGCCATGATCGCCGAGATCACGAAGCCGACGACCAGGGCGGTCCAGTCCTCGTGCGCCGCGCCGCCGCCCCTGACCACCTTCAGCAGCTCGTAGCCGGTGGCCGCGTACATGGTGGGAATGCCGACCAGGAAGGCGAACTCGGTGGCCGCCGCGCGGTTGCTGGTGCCGAACAGCATCGCCGCGAAGATCGTCGCGGCCGAGCGCGAAGTGCCGGGAAAGATGCCGGCGATCATCTGCGCGATGCCGACCAGGATCGCCACTTTCCAGGTCACTTCACGGCGATCCGGCTGCCGCGCGGCCAGCCGTTCGGCGGCGATCATCCACAGGCCGCCGATCACCAGCGCCCACGCCACCGGCGTCACCGTCTCCGGCAGCTTGAAGCCGAGCTTCACCGCGACCAGGCCGAGCGCGGCGGTGATCAGGAAGGCCACGGTCAGCTTCAACAGGTAATCGCGGTTGCCCGGCTCGCGCCACTGCGTCAGCAGCAGCCAGATCCGCCTGCGGTAGATCAGCGTCACCGCCAGGATCGCGCCGGCCTGGATGCCGATGTTGAACAGGTCCGAGCGCGCACCCAGCCCGAACTTCTCCGCGATCAGCAGGTGCCCGGTCGAGGAGATCGGCAGGAATTCGGTGATGCCCTCGATGATGCCGAGCAGGATGACATGGAGCAGGTCGGTCACGGGCGGGTCCGTTGGCAGGGTGGAGGTGTGCCGTCGAACGGATCGCCGGCATGAAGCGGCATAGCTTACGGGTTTTGCCTTGATGCCGGATGGCCGGCAGCCGAGCAGGCGGCCGGGCCGGATGCGCACTGCAACAGTGCAAAGCGGTCGCCTCGACGGGTGCGGATGGTGCGAACTCGGGCGCGGCCGCTTCGTTGCGATGCCGCCGATGCCGTCTCGACCACGGTTTCCGCGCGTGGCACGTGGCTTGCTGAGGGACAGGGGGAGCCATCCAGGTGCATGGCCGCGACGCAACGGCGCATGGACGTCTGGACGTCCGGACGGCCATCACCCAGGCACCATCAGCGGAGGGAGTGCGGCCCATGAGACGAAGCTGGATGTCCGCGGCGGTGGTTGCGTCGGGATGGGCCGCCATCGCGCCGATGCCGGCGCGGGCCGGCGACGCCCCGGTCAGCCGGTGGCTCGGCAGCGCCGGCGTGGTCAGCGACTACCTGTTCCGTGGCCTGTCGCAGACCGATCGCCGACCTGCCGTGCAGGCCGGCGTGGAATTCGACCATGCCGGCGGCGGGTACGTCGGCGGCTGGGGCAGCAACGTGAGCTGGCTGGCCGATGCCTCGACCTCCACCGCGCCGATTTCCAGCAGCGTGGAGCTGGATCTCTACGCCGGCTGGCGCGGCGATGCCGGCGGCGGCTGGAGCTGGGATGCGGGCCTGTATCGCTACCAGTACCCGGGCAGCTATCCACGGGGGTCCACCCGGCCGCACACCACCGAGGGCTATGCCGCGCTGGCCTGGAAAAGCGTGTCGCTGAAGTACTCGTACGCGTTCACCGATCTGTTCGGCTATGCCGGCAGCAGGCACAGCGGCTACCTGGACCTGTCGTGGAGCCGGGAGTTCGCGCCGGGCTGGCTGCTCAACGCGCACGTGGGGCACCAGCACGTGGCGAACGTGCCGGGCACCTCGTACAGCGACTGGAAGCTGGGCGTGACGCGCAACTTCGGCAGCGGCTGGTCGCTGGCGCTGGGCTACTGCGACACCGACGCGCGCCGGGCTGCGTACACCAATGCGCGCGGCCACTACCTGGGTGGCGCCACGGCGGTGCTGAGCGTGGCCAGGTCGTTCTGAAAGACATTCCATCCGGAGCCATCCATGAAAATGATCACCAGCGTGATCCGCCCGTACAAGCTCGACGAGGTCCGCGACGCGCTCGCGCATGCCGGCGTGTCGGGCATCACGGTGACGGAAGTGCGCGGCTTCGGCCGCCAGAAGGGCCACACCGAGCTGTACCGCGGCGCCGAGTACGTGGTCGATTTCCTGCCCAAGCTCAAGGTCGAGGTGGTGGTGCCCGACGAACTGCTCGACGCGGTGCTGGAGGAGATCCAGCGCGCCGCGCGCACCGGCAACGTCGGCGACGGCAAGCTCTTCGTCACCGGCGTGGAGCAGGTGATCCGCATCCGCACCGGCGAGCTCGACGCCGATGCGCTCTGACCCGCACCCCGTGAGGTTCCCCATGAAAGCGTTCAAGTTCCGTCGCGGCATCGGCGCGGGCCTGCTGCTGCTCCTGGCTGCGCCGCTGCTGCACGCCACCGCGCCCGCGCCGATGGTCGACAAGGGCGACGTGGCGTGGATGCTCACTTCCACCTTGCTGGTGCTGCTGATGACGGTGCCGGGGCTGGCGCTGTTCTACGGCGGCCTGGTGCGCGCGAAGAACGTGCTGTCGGTGCTGATGCAGGTGCTGACGGTGTTCTCGCTGCTGCTGCTGCTGTGGGTGGCGTACGGCTACAGCCTCGCCTTCAGCGGCGGCGGCGCGGTGATCGGCAACTTCGCCAAGCTGTTCCTGCATGGGGTGACGAAAGACACGCTGGCGGCCACGTTCACCCCGGGCGTGTCGTTGCCCGAGTACGTGTTCGTGGCGTTCCAGGCCACCTTCGCCGGCATCACCGGCGCGCTGATCGTGGGCGCGCTGGCCGAGCGCATGCGCTTCCGCGCGGTGCTGCTGTTCGCCGCGATCTGGTTCACCTTCGCCTACCTGCCGATCGCGCACATGGTGTGGGCCGGGCCGGACGGTTTCCTGTACGCGAAGGGCGCGCTGGATTTCGCCGGCGGCACCGTGGTGCACATCAACGCCGGGGTGGCCGGCCTGGTCGGCGCCTGGTTCGTCGGGCCGCGGCTGGGCTTCGGCCGCGAACCGATGAAGCCGCACAACGTGACCTTCACCATGATCGGCGCGGCGCTGCTGTGGGTGGGCTGGTTCGGCTTCAACGCCGGCTCCAACCTGGAGGCGAACGCCGGCGCGGCGCTGGCCTTCCTCAACACCTTGCTGGCCACCGCGGCGGCGGTGCTGGCGTGGCTGGCGATCGAGGCGGTGCGGCGCGGCCACGCCTCGATGGTGGGCGGTGCTTCCGGCGCGGTGGCCGGCCTGGTCGGCATCACCCCGGCCTGCGGCACGGTGGGGCCGCTGGGCGCGATCGTGATCGGTGCGCTGGCCAGCGTGTGCTGCGTGTGGGGCGTGACCGGGCTGAAGAAGCTGCTGCACGCGGATGACGCGCTGGACGTGTTCGGCGTGCACGGCGTCGGCGGCATCGTCGGCGCGCTGCTGACCGGCGTGTTCAGCGCGCCGGCGCTGGGCGGCACCGGCGCGGCGGACTATTCGGTCATCCACCAGCTCGGCGTGCAGGCGCTGGGCGTGGCCATCACCGTGCTGTGGAGCGGGGTGGTGTCGGTGCTGGGCTATCTGGTGGTGAAGGTGGTGTTTGGCCTGCGCGTGCCGTACGACGCCGAGCGGGAGGGGCTGGACATTACCTCGCACGGCGAAAGCGCCTACGATGGCTGAGCCGGGTGGCCGGGCCACGGCCGGATGTTCCATGATGGTGCAATGCGTTTTATCGACTGCACCAGCATGAAACCTTCCGACTGCCCCGAAGCACCCCGGAAGCCCGCCACCCCTTGCGGCGCAACGGGTTCGCTCGCTGGCACGCGCCTTGCTCCATCCGCCTCATCCCGCTCATCCATCCACGTCGAGGTTGTTCCATGTCCACCGCCCACCACGTGCTCGACCTGATCCAGGAACACGAGGTCGAATTCGTCGACTTCCGTTTTGCCGACATGCTCGGCGTGCACCACCACGTCACCTTCCCGGCCCACGCGATCGACGAGTCGACGTTCGAGGACGGCAAGATGTTCGACGGCTCCTCGATCACCGGCTGGAAGGGCATCAACGAGTCGGACATGATCCTGCTGCCCGACCCGGACACCGCCCACCTCGATCCGTTCAGCTCGCACACCCAGCTGATCCTGCATTGCGACGTGCTGGAGCCGAGCACCATGCAGGCCTACGGCCGCGACCCGCGCTCGATCGCCAAGCGCGGCGAGGCGTACCTGAAATCCACCGGCATCGCCGACACCGCGTTCTTCGGTCCGGAGCCGGAGTTCTTCATCTTCGACTCGGTGCGCTGGCAGAACGACCCGGGCCGGGTGTTCTACGAGATCGGCTCGGAAGAAGCGGCATGGTCCTCGCGCTACAAGTACGACGGCAACAACAGCGGCCATCGCCCGGGCGTGAAGGGCGGCTACTTCCCGGTCAGCCCGGTCGACTCGCTGGGCGACCTGCGCGCCGACATGTGCAAGGTGCTGGAGTCGCTGGGCCAGAAGGTCGAAGTGCACCACCACGAAGTGGCCAATGCCGGCCAGTGCGAGATCGGCGTGAAGTTCAATACGCTGGTGAAGAAGGCCGACGAGCTGCTGACGATGAAGTACGTCATCAAGAACGTGGCGCACCAGAACGGCAAGACCGTCACCTTCATGCCGAAGCCGCTGGTCGGCGACAACGGCTCGGGCATGCACGTGCACCAGTCGCTGGCCAAGAACGGCGAGAACCTGTTCGCCGGCGACCTCTACGGCGGCCTCAGCCAGACCGCGCTGTGGTACATCGGCGGCATCTTCAAGCACGCCCGCGCGATCAACGCGTTCGCCAATTCCACCACCAACAGCTACAAGCGCCTGGTGCCGGGCTTCGAGGCGCCGGTGATGCTGGCCTACTCGGCCCGCAACCGCTCGGCGAGCTGCCGCATCCCGTACGTGGCCAGCCCCAAGGGCCGCCGCATCGAGGTGCGCTTCCCCGACCCGATGAACTCCGGCTACCTGGTGTTCACCGCGCTGATGATGGCCGGCCTCGACGGCATCATCAACAAGATCGACCCGGGCGCGCCGGCCGACAAGGACCTCTACGACCTGCCGCCGGAAGAGGAGAAGAACATCCCGCAGGTGTGCTCCAGTCTCGACGCCGCGCTGGAAGCGCTGGACAAGGATCGCGACTTCCTGAAAGCCGGCGGTGTGTTCACCGACGACTTCATCGACGCCTACATCGAGGTGAAGATGAAGGAAGTGACCAGGTACCGTGCCAGCACGCACCCGCTGGAGTTCCAGATGTACTACTCGCTCTGAGCCGGCCCATCATGTGATGCGGACAACGGGCGCTTTGGCGCCCGTTGTCGTTTCGGCGGTGCCGCCAAGCTCGATGCGCTTGCTATTGAAACCCACCGCCTCGAATCCATCTACCAACCGAATTTGCGATCGTTCGGTTGTGGCTGCGTGTGGGACCCGCGGTCAGCGGTCGCTGCGGTGAAGATCATTCATCGACGGCATCGACCCAGCCGTGGGCGACGATCAGATCCTTGATTTCTTTCGGTGTGTGCCTGGAAGACAGGCATGCACGAATGATCCGAGCCACGATGGCGCCGTCCATCATGTCGTGCTGTCTGAAAACACCGGACTCCACGGCTCTCACCAGCTTGGCGGCTTCTTCCAGCCGGCAGGTGCTGTACTTGACGTAGCTGGTCTGTTTCACGAACGGATGGTCGCCTGCGTACAGCAGACAGGCGGGGTCGTAATAGGCGTTCTGACGAACCGTGCTGAGGCTGACGAGCAAACACTTGGGTGGCTCGCCAAAGGGGTCGCAAAGCAGCACGAACAAATGACGCAGATCGGGTCGATCAATCGACCCGGACGGTATAAGCACCGTCGCGCGCTTGGTCGCGAAAAACATCAGATCGTGGCGAACAGACGATCCACGATCGCCGCCTCGGCCAGACGCTCCTGGGCTTCATTCGCCTGCTGCATGTTCCGGCCCAACGCGAGAAAGACATCGCGCGGCGGGATTGGGTTCATGGAACCCTTGGGGTCGGTCCATTCTCCACACATCGTGTGGGTGAGATCGCGAATCTCGTACTTGCCAAGCTGGCCGAAACGATCCCAGGTGTCGGTCAAAACCTCGATGTCGGCATCGCTGAGTGCACCCAATGAGTCACGATTCAGCGGCCCGTGTTTGGCCGAGCCGACCTCGTAACCGGCCCTGCCGGTGACCCAATGAGACCAATCGTTGGTATCCGAGCATTCGCCGTTGATAAGCTCCAACGTCCGCGACAACACTGGGCCGTGCGGCATCGAAACCATGCGGTCGCCGGAAATCGGCTCGTCGTAGCGATCCATGGATTCGCGGTCAGCTAGGTACAGAAGCTTCATGAGCTTCAGTACCGGCATGCTGCCGTGGCCCTTCTCGAGGAAGAACGCGGCCATCTGGGAAACTTTCTTTTCGTTGAACATGGCTTTGGCCTTCATCTGCCCCGGGAATCGGCGTTGCGATGTTCGCCAGACTTTTGCTTGTCGGGAATGGCTGGGTAACGGCGCCATCCAACTGATACGGATCAAAGGTAGTGGCTGAAGAGTCGGTGGCCGCGTGAGCCGCGGAAATGTCTGACTGATCAAGACAAAAGGTACCACAAGCGAGCGGCCGAGAAGTCAAGATGGGCAGGGATGGTTGGGGCGCGTTCACGGCCCGGCACTTGGGCGCCGGCCACGTGCGGTGGTCGATCGGCGGTGCGCTCCGGTGCTCCTTCTCCGCGAAGGCGGGGATGATGCCGAGCCCCGGCGTTCAATTCAGAACGTCACCTGCGTGTACAGGCCGATGACGAAAGCATCGGGGATGCTGCCGGTGCCGCCGGGGTGCATCACGTACTGCAGATTGGGGCGCAGGATGAGCCAGGGAGTGAGCTTGGCGCCGTAGTCGATCTCGGCGACGCTTTCGTAGCGCTGGATGCCGATGCTGCCGGGCGCCACCAGATCGCGGTCGCGCTGGTAGCGGGTCAGCCGCGGGTTGGTGCGGCCGCTGGCGACCATGAGCGAGACCACGTCGTCGTCGCGGCCGGGGAAGGTGCCCTGGTAGTGGCCACCGACGATCCAGAAGTAGCGGTACTTCGCGGTCGACGCATCGCCCACGCCGCCCATCGCGCCCAAGGTGAGCCCGCGTTTCGTGTCGGGCCCTTCGCGGTAGACCATCTTGTCGACGATGAAGTAGCCGCCCGAGCGGCCATTGTGCTGCATGAAACCGGCGCCGGTGAGGCCGGCCGACTGGCCATTGACGTCGGTGTAGACGTCCGGCGTGCCGACGGTGTTGTAGTACGCGCCGAGCTTGAGATCGGCGGGCAGCTGCCCGCTGCCGTAGCCGTTGGACCAGCCCACCTCGACCGGCAGGAACACGCCGTGATGCTTGAGGCTGAGGTTCCAGCCCTGGTCCTTGTTGCCGGCGTTGGGATTGTTGAGATAGGCGCCGACGGTGGCGTAGAAGTCCGGCGTGGCATGCCACTTCACGTGGCCGCCCCATTGCGCGGTGGGGTAGTTGTGCGCGCCGCTGTTGGTGGTCATCGCGTTGGCGTGGCCGCAGATGATGCCGTTCTGGAAATTGCAGAACGCAGGCAGTCGCGCGAAGTCGTCGCCCGCCGGCGACCAGCCCAACTCCATGAAGACCCGATGGTCGAGGAAATCCTGTTGCCAGTTCAATGCGGCCAGGCGGAAGTTCTGTCCCGCGCCGTAGAGCTCCTGCACCGAGAACTGGTTGCCGATCGCGTCGGTCGACAGGCTGCGGCCGTCGCGCTCGGTGACGGTGAACTGGATCTTCGCGTCGGGCACGCCCCACAGCTTGTCGAGGTCGAAGTCCGCGCCGAGGTCGAGCTGCTGGGTGTAGCGCGCGGTCTGGCGATGGCCGCCGGAGAGGTTGCCCGCGCTTTCGGTGGTCCAGTGCGCGCGCAGGGCGATGCCGTCGCCATGCAGCTGCGTGCGCGTGCCGCCCCAGTCGCCGGTCAGCGTGGGTTGCCCAAGCCAGCCGCCGGCCTGCTGTGCCAGGGCCGGCAACGTGCACAGCCACAACGTGCTGCCGAGCGCCAGGCCGGGGATCGTGCAGGGTGGATGGCGCATGAGGGTCAGGCCTGGCCGGAGGAAGTCCGGCGCCGCTTGCGCCGGCGCCACAGAACAATGATGGCGAGGATCAGCACCACCACCACGACCATCGCCAGCCGGACCAGCGCGGCCAGGTGCGATGGCGCGCCGCCGGCGCGCAGGTTGGCGACCCGCGTCGCCGTGATCCGTGCGGCGGGGTTGCCGTAGCGCAGCGTCAGGTAATTGCCCAGGGTGGCGATCTGCTGGTCGCTCAGATCGCCCGCGAAGCCCGGCATGTGCACGCCGGAGTCGCCGGTCTGCCAGCGGATGCCTTCGAGGATCACCAGCACCAAGTTGCCGCTGGCGACGCGGCCGGTGGCGGTGTTGTGGAACAGCGGCGGCAGGCCGCCGTCGAAGCTGCCTTCGCCGCCGGCCTGGTGGCAGCTGGCGCAGTGGGCGTCGTACAGCTGCTCGCCGCTCCACTGCTCCGCGTCGGCGGGCGGGGCGATGCCGCGCTGGTCGGCCATCCCGTCGAACGCGGCGCCCCAGCCGCCGACGGCGCGGGTGTCGGCCGGGTCGTGGCGTGCGGGTACCGTCTTCAGGTAGCTGGCGATCGCCTGCAGGTCGGCGGGTTCGAAGTGTTGCAGGCTGTGCTCGACCGCCTCGGCCATCGGTCCGGCGGCCTGCGCCTTGCCGCGGGCGTGGCCGAGCTGCAGGTAGTCGACCAGGTCCTGTTCGCTCCAGCCGCCGATGCCGCTGTTCGCGTCCGCGGTGATGTTCGGCGCCAACCAGCTGCCGACCATGCCGCCGGCCAGCTCGCGCGACGACCGCTCGGCCATCAGCAGGTTGCGCGGCGTGTGGCAGGTGCTGCAGTGGGCCAGCCCGCGCACCAGGTAGGCGCCGCGGTTCCATTTGGCGTCTTTGGCCGGATCGGGCGTGAACGGCTTGCGGTCGAGGAACAGCAGGTTCCACCCTGCCATCGACAGGCGGAGGTTGAACGGGAACGGCAGCCGGGTCAGTGCCGGCCTGTTGTCCACCGACGCCACGCCGTGCATGAAGTACGCGTACAGCGCACGCACGTCGTCGTCGGTGACCTGCGCATACGACGTGTACGGCATCGCCGGATACAGGTGGGCGCCGTCGGCGCGAATACCCTTGCGCAGGGCGTCGCGGAACTGCGGCTCGGTGTAGCGGCCGATGCCGGCGGTGGTCGACGGCGTGATGTTGGTGCTGATGATGTTGCCGACCGGCGTGGGCACCGTCAGCCCGCCAGCGTACGGCTTGCCGCCGGGTGCGGTATGGCAGGCCACGCAGTCGCCGGCGGTGGCCAGGTACTGGCCGCGTTGCAGCAGGGTGGTGTCCGTCGTGTCGGCGGCATGGGCCGACGCAGTGACGAGCAGGGCGAGCAGCAGCCGGCCGCAGGTCGAAACGTTCATGCGAGGCTCGCCTCGCGCCCGCTGTCCGCCGTGGTGGTGCGCGATGCCTTCGCCGGCAGGATGTGCTCGGCGGTGCGCAGCGCCAGCGCCACGCCGGTGAGCGTGGAATTCATCGTGGCCGCGGTGGGCATCACGCCGGTGCTGCAGATGAACAGGTTCTCGTGGTCATGCGTGCGGCCGAACGCGTCGACCACCGAGCTCGCCGGATCGTTGCCCATGCTCATCGTGCCGGTGATGTGCTGGTTGTTGGCGAACTGGCCTTCCGCGCTGTAGCGCAGGCCGGTGCCGCCCATCAGTTCGGCGATGCGCGCGAAGTCGGCCTTGGACACGTCCGCGCCGCGGCGCGTGTAGTCGTCGATCGCGTAGTGCGCCTCGGGCTTGGGGATGCCCATGACGTCCTTCTCCGCGCTGAGCGTGATGCGGTTGTCGGGATGGGGCAGCACCTCCAGCACGTTCTTCACGTTGACCTGGCGCGCGGCGCGCCAGCGCAGCTGCTTCTCGAACTCCACGCCGTAGACGCCTTCCTTGATCAGGTCGCCGGTGACGTTGAGCACCTGCGAGATGTTGGTGAAGTCCAGCCGGTACGGCGCATGCTGCGAGCGGAACGCGCCGTCGCGCAGGGTGTTGATCGAACTGGGGCTCTGCGGGCCGCGGCCCAGCCACAGTTCCTCGTCGACGTAGAAGGTGAGCGAGGTGCTGGGGTGGTCCATCAAGTGGCGGCCGACCATGCCGGAGCTGTTGGCCAGCCCGTTCGGATATTTGTCGCTGGCCGACAGTAGCAGCAGCTTCGGGCTCTCGATGCCGTTCGCGGCGAGGATGAAAGTGGCGCCGGTGACGCGGTGTTCGCTCTTGTCCGGCGCGTAGTAGCGCACCGCCGCGATGCGCCCCTTCGCGTCGTGCTCGATGCGGAAGACCACCGCGTTGGGAACGACCTTGGCGCCGGCGGCCTCGGCCGCCTCCACCGCATTGATGCCGAGGTATTGCGCGTTGACCGGGCAGATCGGCTGGCAGCTGTTGTTGCCCACGCAGGCGGGGCGGCCGTCGTAGCCGCGGCTGTTGCGCGCCACGGTGTTGGCGACCACCGGGTAGGCCGGCGCCAGCCGCTCGCGGAAGCGGCGCATCGACCACGGCTCGGCCACCGGTTCCATCGGGAACGGATGCTGGCGCGGCGAACCGGTGTCGTCGGCGCCGGCCACGCCGAGGATCTCCTCCGCCTCCTGGTACCACGGATCGAGCTCCTCGTAAGTGAGCGGCCAGTCCACGCCGACGCCGTACAGGCTCTTGATGCGCACGTCGTTCGGCACCAGCCGCCACGCCTGCGCGGCCCAGTGCCAGGTGGTGCCGCCCACGGCGCGGATGTACTCGGCCTGGTAGGGATACGGCCCGGCCTGCTTCAGGTAGCCGTTGTCCTGCGGCACGTAGATCGGATGCGGCGCCCACGGCGAGGGCGGGTACGGCGCCATCCAGTTGCCCTTGATCGGCGAGTTGCGGAACGCAGCGACGACGCGGGCGCGCTCCAGCCGCGGCCCCGCCTCCAGAATCAGCACCGAGGCGCCTTGCTGCGCCAGCCGGTGCGCCGCCAGCGCGCCGATGATGCCCGAGCCGATCACCACGATGTCAGCCGATAGCTGTGCGGACATTCGGTTTCCACTCCTCAGATATTGGGCTTGCTGGTCCAGCTGCCGTACGCGCCGTAGGCGAAGGTGGGCGGCTTCAGCACGTCGGCCACGATCACCGCGTTGAGCGCGGTCTCGTAGGCGACGCAGCGCGCGCCTTCGCCGCTGCCCACCACGCCGAGCGCCCAGGCGCCGAGGACCTGCCGCGGCAACGGCGCCAGCGGCGAATGCTCGCCATCCAGCACGCCTTGCAACTGTTGCGGATCGATGTGGCGTTCGTTGAGCAGGGCCAGCAGCGCCTGCACGTCGGCCGGAAAGTTCGGATGCGCGGCGGCGAGGGCGTCGTAGAGGCGGGTGGCCTGCGCGGCATCCAGCGCCTGCCGGCCGACCAGGATCGCGGAGAGCGCGGTGAACGCGCCGAGGTCGGCGCGCGGCGCGGGCTGCGCCAGCGCCCAGGGAATCAGCGAGGCGGTGTACGCGGTGAGCAGGCCCGCCAGCAGGCGGCGACGCGAGGGGTCGACGGGGCCGTTGCGGCGCGCGGCGACGCTGTCGGGTTCTTCCGGCGCCATTGACCCTCCCCCCTTGCGGATTGCCGTGCAGCTGGCGACTGGGACCGCTGCCAAGGCGGGCCCGACCTTACTCTGGTTACGGTGCAAGGCGACGTGAAGATTCGAGATGGTTGGGGGAATGTGGCGGAACGCATTGCTGCAAGAAATAACGGGATGCCGTCGACAGGCGTGGAGAGTGCCGAACCCTCGACGGGTGTCGACCGCATTCGATGGCTATTCAGTGGGCGCAGCGGCCGATGAAGAAGAAAAGACCATCCCGCAGGCGTGCTCCAGCCTCGACGCCGCGCCGGAAGCGCCGGACAAGGATCGTGACTTCCTCAAGACCGGCGGCGTGTTCACGGACGCCTGCATCGAGGTGACGATGAAGGCGGCCACCAGGTGCCGCGCCAGCACGCATCTACCGGAGTTCCGGATGTATTGCCCGCCCCCGATCGCGGAGACATCGGGGGATTGAAAACGATGGGCGCTGCGGCGCCCGTCGTCTTTGGCGGTCGCGCGATAGGCGCCCCGTGGACCGGGACGGCGGCCGGTCGCGTGTCTGCGTGCTGAATCGGCGCGAGGCCTTGCGCGGCGCCTAGACGGGTCGTTGAAAGTCGATTTGCACGGCGAGGCCGGGTTCGCCATCGCCCAGGCTTACCGTGATCTCGTGCAGCTGGGCGACTGCGGTCACGAGCGCGAGTCCTAGGCCGCTCCCGGGCGTGCTTCGAGAGGAATCCAGGCGGACGAAGCGTTGCAGTACGCGTTCGCGCTCGTGCTTCGGGATGCCTGGTCCCGTGTCGCGAACAATCGCCCGGGCACATCCGGGCATCGGCAGCAACGACAGAAATACGGGTGTGTGGGGCGGGGTGTGATGCAGCGCGTTTTCGACCAGGTTGGCGAACATCTGCGTCAACAGCATCGCATCGCCGCGCACAATCGCGCCCGGATGGATTCGGGCATGAAGACTGCGGCCCTGATCCTCGAAGACGGGTGCGAAGTCGCCGACCAGCACGCCAAGCAAGCCCGAGAGATCAACATCAGTGAAGTTTTCCTGCTGCTTCTGGTTCTCGATTTGCGCGATCCTGAGCAAAGCCGCAAAGGTAGCCAGCACATGGTCGACGTCGGCCAGGGCCGTCGTGCAGGATTCCCGGTAGCCTTCGACGCTGGTGACCTGAAGCGTCGTGGCTTCAAGCTTGTGGCGCAAGTGCGTCAAAGGTGTACGCAGATCGTGGGCGATATCGTTGGAGACCTGGCGCATGCCCTCCATCAGTGACTGAAGTCGGGCCAGCATTCGGTTCAGCGAGCGGGCGAGGCGGTCGAATTCGTCGTCGCGATCCGTTACCACGATTCGCGTGCCCAGATCGCCCTTGACGATGTTCGATGCGGCCTGAGTGATCGTCTCGACCTTGCTCAGGTAACTTCTGGCCGTAAGCACGCCACCGGCCAGTGCCAGCACCACGGCCGCGAGCCCGGCCCAGATGAAGGACTGCAACAGGAGTTCATTCAGTTGGTCCGCCTGCAAGGTCCCGTGGGCCACCGCCAGGATGTTGCCGTCCTCGAGACGGGACGAATTGATCAGAAGGTGGCCGGGCACGGAGTGCTTGCTATCGATATGGCGAAGTTCGTGCAACCTGGTCCAACCGAGTGACGGCGGCATCTTTGCCAGACTGCCCGCGATGCGATCGCCACGGGGGGAAAACAGTCCGTAGAAGAACGTTCCCTTTTGCGCATGAGCAACGGCTTTGTTGATCGAGGCCACGCGAATGCTGCCGGGCACGGCGGTCATTTCGCTCGATTCGTCGCTGATTTCCTGACGGAGTTGTGCGGTGACATAGCCGCTTACGGAAACCCAGGTAATCGCAAACAGCACGAGTGCCGCGAAGGCGAACGATGCGGCTTGCAGAACGCCGAGTCGAAATGCGGCGCTGTGCAACAGCCGGGAGATCTGCTCCTTGGTGCGGATGTTCACGATTCAGTGTCTGTCCGGCAAGCGCAGTATGTAACCTGCGCCCCGCACCGTATCAATGAGTTCGCCGCCGGGGAAGCCGCGGTCGATCTTGGCGCGAAGCCGGCTCATGTGCGTCTCCACGACGCTGGTCCGTGGATCGAATTGATATTCCCACACGTTTTCGAGCAGCATTGCGCGGGTGACGATGTGGCCGGCATGACGCATGAGGTATTCGAGCAGGCGGATTTCACGCGCCTGCAGGTCGATGACATGACCGCCCCGGCAGGCCTCGCGCTTGAGCAGATCCAGTTCGAGATCGGCCACGCGCAGCAGCGTCTCCGAAGGCGCCGCCATTTGCATCCGCCTTGCCAGCGAACCGACGCGAGCCGCCAGTTCGCTGAATGCGAAGGGTTTCGAAAGATAGTCGTCGGCGCCGGCGTCGATGCCTTCGACGCGCTGATCCACGTCGCCCAACGCCGTCAGCATCAAGACCGGCGTAACCACGCGTGCCGACCGCAACGCTCTCACCAGGCTCATGCCGTCAAGTCCCGGCAACATGCGATCGATGACGAGTACGTCGTGTTCCTGCGATGAGGCGCGCTGCAATCCTTCCCGGCCGTCCATCGTCTGTTCGACCACATGGCCAAGTTTCGTCAGCTCCCTGGTGATATAGGCCTGGGTCTCGGCGTCGTCTTCGATCAGCAGGATGTTCATGAGGCGATTGCTTCGCTGCGTCGGGCAGGGCTATCCAAAGTGCGCTCAAGGGCCAGCCGGTGCGGAAGCCGACTCCGATCAAACCGGCACGGCATGTGGAAGGACCGCCACACGCCCGTGGACCGGCCCGTTGAAGTTGGCGCGGTCCACAGTGGCTGGCGCGGTCGGATACCGGCATGTCGTCCCGGATCCGATCAGAACTCGAAGCGCACACCTGCCATGTAGGTTATCCCATAGAACTCGCGCTGGATCGGATGGTCCGGGGTGCCTTGATAGAATGCATGGGGCGTATCGAGCAGGTTCTTGGCGTAGAAATAGATCGACCAGTCTGCCGGAAACTCGTAGCTGGCGCTGAAGTCCATCGATGTGCGGCGTGCGTTGTAGATGTCGCTGGTGCGATCGGTGCCGATGCCGAACAGGTCGGACGATACCGAATACGCCGCCAGGTTCAGCGAGAGACCAGCGCGCTTGTAGAAGATCGAGGCGTTCCAGGTGTTCTTCGATGTCGACGGGAGCAGCGAATACTCGCCGGGACGGATCTGGATCCGCGAATTGACCCAAGTGTAGTTGGCGCTGGCACCCAGGCCATCGAGCCAGCCCGGCAGGTTGCGGAACTGTTGAACCCAGTTCAGCTCCAGGCCGCGCGCGTATGCGGAGCCGATGTTTTCGAACGTGAAGATATGGAACGGCTGCGGACTGCCCGGGTACAGGTTGTTGTTCGGCAGTGTCTGGGTCGTCTCGATCGGGATGATGTAGTTGGAGATTTCCTTGTCGAACACCCCGGCGGACATGATGCCGCCGCCGTCCAGGTAGTGCTCGATGCTGAAATCGAAGCTGTTGGCCGTCGCTGGTTTTAGCGACGGGTTGCCGGTGGTGACGATGCCCGAGCCCACGTCGATCGCCAGCGCCGGGTTGGCCTGGTTGAAGCCCGGGCGGCCAATGGTCGACGAATAAGCCGCGCGCAGGATCGTGTCGGGCGCCAGTTCATAGCGAAACTGGAGGCTTGGGAAGAAATTGTCGTAGTTGTGCTTGATGTTGATCGGATACGCGAATGGATTGCCGGAGGCGTCCATGCCGGCGGAGAATGCGCCGCTTCGATCATGCGTCTGTTCGAAACGAACGCCGGCGAGTATGCCGAGGTTGCCGTAGCTGCCCGTGTATTCACCGTAGGCCGCGGAAATGTCCTCATGCGCGTCGAGGTACTGCTGCTGGGCGCTCAATACATCGCCGGCCTCGATCGTGCCTTGGCCAAAGATGCCCCGCAAGACGCCGGGGGCGATATCCACGCCGTTCTGATAGAGCCCGTCGTAGTAGGTTTCGTTGGAACCGCTTGAGACGGCGGTCAATGGCAGGGCAGTGGGATTGAGCGTGTACGGTTGTGCCGTCGTCCGTTTATGCCGCTGGCGCACGCTCAGGCCGAACCGCAGGTTTTGATCCGTCAGGCTCCCCCAATTCACCGGCGTATCGGAATTGATGGCGTACGACATTTCACGGTCGAAGTTGTACGCCGTGCTGTTGCTGAGGCTGGTCAGTGCGTAGTTGGCCGGATCGAGGTAGCCCGGCGCGTTCGAGAGCGTGTAGACGGGAACGTGGCCGGGACCCGTCGGGCCGTACGTGATTTGCCCCGCTGGCGTGGAAGGGGAGTTGTACGTGAACGTGGAGTTGTAGTCGAAGGGCTTCTTGTACGTGCCCTCGACGTAGGCGACGTGATAGTCCACGGTCGTGTCGCCCAGGATGTTCTTGCCGCCCAGCATGTAGAGTCGCTCGGTGGACGTTTCCTGCTCGTCGCGCAGCGATTTGGTGATCGCGCCCGGGAAAGAGAGGGTATCCTGCAGCGTTCCGTTCGACAGCACCGTGGTGTTGCCGTCAGGCAGGATGTCCATGAACTGGCGCTTGTATCTTTCGGTGTAGCCCGCATCGAAGGCACGGAAATACCAGTCGTTGTCGTCATCGGGCTGATAGTCGATATCCATCGCGTAGCCGTGGCGCCGGCGGTGCAGCTCGTAATCGCGCTGCTCGATATCGTTCACCGCCTGGTACGGATGCGCCGAATCGTTGAAATAGGCGGGCTCGACGTCATCGATGCCGCGTGAATCGTTGTGGCCCGATGCCGTCAGGACGATCGAGAAGGGACCGAATCGGCCACCTCCCACCAGCGAGAATTCGCTGATCGGCGTGCCGCGCAGCGGCTCGTAACCGCCGCCCGCGCTGCCCTCGAAAAACGCGCCCTGCTCATCGGGGGCCCGTTTCGGCAGCACTTCGATCGTGCCGCCGAGGGCCTCCGCATCCTGGCTCGGCAGGTTCGACTTCGTCACCTTGACGGCGCCGATGAAGCCCACCGGGATGGAATCCAGGGCCACGCCGCGATAACCGCCGAACGGCGAGGCATTGTTGGTGGGAAGAAGCCGGACACCAGCGTAGGTGGTGCTGTTCAGATCGGCGTCGAATCCGCGGATGTTGACATAGCGACCTTCGCCCTCGTCGGTTTCCAGCGAGATGCCGGGAATGCGGCGAACGGCTTCGGCGGCACTCACATCCGGCAGCGCCCGGATTTGTTCCTCGGTACGAATATTGATCAGGTTGGGCGCGTTTTCCTGCGTCTTGCGGGCAATGTCATCGGACGTGCGCGGGGCTACAACACTGACTCCCTGCAGGTCTTTTACTTCCTGCTTGGACTTCTGCCTGTGCTGGCGATCGGCGCCACTTGCGTTGGCAGTGTCGCTCGCTGTCGATCCGTCATGCGCCGGGGCCGGCGTATCCGACGCCGTAGCCGCAAAAGCAAACACATCCGTCGGCGCGCTCAGTGCCCCGAGACACGAGAGGATGGTGCAACTAAGCAGGGCAACGCGTAATTTTGAACGGTGCATCGAGCTGGCCTCAATCGGGGACAAACCATCCGTTCCACCGCGCGGAGCGTGGTGGGGCTGGGGAGTGGGAAGTCCCTCGAAGCTAGGCGGGGGCTGTGACAGACAAGTTGCTGCGCACTTACCGATCCGTAAGCTGCCGATGCGTGGTCCTTCTGGCTAGACTCGCCACCTGCGTGTCAGTCAACTTGCGTAGCTGAGGATGATCAATTGAAGACAATGGCATGGGTTCTGACCCTCGCGTGCATGGTCGTGGCTCCGTCATGGGGTGCTGCGCCACCGTCGGGTAACTACCGGGTTACGCATCAGTACGCGCTGGGAGGATCGGGTGGCTGGGACTATTTGACGCTCGACCCTTCCACCAATCGTCTCTTCGTCGCTCGCGACAATCGCGTCATGGTTGTCGACACGAAAAGCGGCAAGGTGGTCAAGGAGATCCCGGGGATGAAACACGCACATGGCGTTGCGCTGGTGCCGGATCTGCAGCGCGCCTACGTCACCAACGGGGACGCGAACGATGTCAGCGTCGTGGATCTCAAGACACTCGCCGTGGCAGGCAGCATTCCCGTTGGCGGAAAAGATCCCGACGCCATCATTTACGACAGCGCGACGTCGCACGTCCTGGCGATGAACGGGGACAGCAACAGCATAAGCGTGATCGATCCCAGGCTCGGCAAAGAGCTGCAGACCATCGCCCTTGCGGGCAACCCCGAATTCGCCACAAGCGATGGGCATGGAAACGTGTACGTCAATCTCGAGGACAAGGGCGAGCTGGCGCATATCGATACAAGGGCCAATGCCGTAAAGCAGACCTGGTCCCTGTCGCCATGCGAAGGCCCGACCGGCCTCGCACTGGACGCGGTGAACCAGCGGCTGTTTTCCGTGTGCGCGAACGGATGGCTGATCGTCACGGATGCCGGCTCCGGACATCAGGTCGCCAGGCTGCCGATCGGCAAGGCCCCCGATGCGGTCGCCTACGATGCTCGGACCCACACGGTTTTCAGTTCGAGCCGGGAAGGCGTGCTGGACGTGATCCACCAGGTGGACAAAGACCACTACTCCTCCGCAAAGGCCGTCCCGACGCTGAAAAGCGCGCGTACCTTGGCGCTTGACCCCGCATCGCACGAGATTTTCCTGGTGGGCGCGAAGAGTGCGGTAAAGGGCAAGCCGGTAAGCGGATTCACGATGCTTGTTGTGGATCCGCATTGATCGACAAGTTTGCCGCATGACCGTTCTGCCCACCTGCCGGCCGTCACACGGTCGCTTCACGGATGGGAGCTGGCGTCCGGTGCGGGTCCGGGCAAGGAATGCCGGGTGACCTGGCGCGCGAACCAGGGCATCCCTGGCGTCGTGTCCCAAGAAAAAGTTTGAACGAGGCTGGCCGTTGCCCGCGCGAGCTTGGCGAGAATCGTACCGGCGCTCTTGTACCGGACGAAAGGTCTGGGATCGGCGTTGCGCCGGTCGACGTACTCGCGAACGGATTGCTCCAGACCAGCCACGCGGGTGCGTGTGCTGCGCCTGATCCTTTGCTCGCCGATCTTGCCGGGAGAACGTTCGACCCGATTGAGTCAAGGGGCACAGGCGGAGATGAAGTGCGCATGGAATCGCAGGCGCCTTGCGGATCGCCAGCCGTGCCATCAGCTCCGCGTGCCCCGCGTCGGTCACCACCAGTTCCGTTCAATTCCCAATCTGGTGCGACTTGTTCTTGAGACACCCCGCCAAGGAGCTTGCTGGTCCAAGTGCCGTACGCGCCGCAGGCGAAAGTAGGCGGCCTCGGTAGATCGGCCACGCGAGGGGTCGGGCTGTTCGGAAAAACCATGCCGCCGGCGGTACAAGAAAGGTGAAGGCCCGAGGCGGCCAGAGGCAAGGCGCGGACAGCGTGCCTTGCCGCAAGAAATGGCAGAAGGCTTTCCCTCATCGGAACCCGCGGGGCACCCGCAACCATGGGCGCCCGCGTCTCCCGTCCGGGCCTGTGGACGGATTGCGTGCCGTCGTCTCCAGGGCGATGATCGCAGCCGGACGACGTGTGTGACTGCTGGTCATCCCGCCATGTTGATGTTGCGAGGTTCAAGCCCAATCCGGGCATGCCGCCCGTCCTGGACGAGCCGGCATATTCAATCTGACGAGATCCGAGGAGAACGTCGTGGACAAGTTGATCAGCGCAGTGGCACGCCATCCTGATGGCGCAGCTTTTCATCATCTCCGGCTGGCAGAAGCTGATCGGGTTCAGCGGCACGGAAGGCTATTTGGCCTCGATGGGCATCCCCATGGTCGGCCTGGTGACGCCCCTGGTGATCCTGATTGAACTGGGCGGCGGGCTGGCCCTGCTGTTCGGTTTCAAGACCCGTTGGGTGGCGGCCGTGATCGCGTTGTTCAGCGTGGGCTCGGCGCTGGTCGCGCACACGCATTTTGCCGACCAGGCGCAGGCGATCAATTTCATGAAAAACCTCTCGATCGCCGGCGGCCTGCTGTGGTTCGTCAGGAATGGCGGCGGTACGGCCAGCGTCGACGCACAGATCGGAAGCAAGTAGGGCGCAAGCCGGAAGAGCACGATGATCGTCGCCTGGCCTTCGCCGGGCGGCGGTCATCCGGTTTCCGGAGGCTCGCCCGCCCGTCGGTGAACGCTTTCCCGGAAAGCCCGGTGGGTCTGCGGTTTCACGAACAGTGCCACGACCTCCGGGTGGAGCCGGCGAATCCGCAGGCTGATCGGCCGCGGCTGGCGGGCATGCCGGATGCCCCGGTAGAGCGACACGCCCGCACCGAGCGCGAACACCAGCAGCGCCACGATGAAGCTCCAGAAATACAGCTCGCGACCGTAGCCCACAGCGGATGCTCCGGGTCGGCCCGGCGTTGCGAGCGGCGCATGCCTTACAGCAGCAGGACCTCGTTGCCGGTGTCGACGAAGGAATGCACTGCCTCGCTGAGCATGGCCGAACTGCCGGTCCGTGCCGCCGCCACGGTCTTGGTGGTGGCGACCAGCAGGTTGCCGACCAGGGCGGCATGCACGGTCAGGCGCGTGGACGGAGTCCCCGCCGTGGCGGATCCGGCCATGCGCCCGCCGCGGTTTCGCTCAGCCCTCGCGAGGCAGCACGATCAGCACGCGCTCGATGAACAGGTGCAGTTCCTTCATGTAGTTGCCGAGGAATTCGGTGGTCGATTCGTCGCTGACCGTGCCATCCTCGGCGATCAGCCCCGGCCTGAACTGGATGTATGCCTCCATGGTGTTCATCAGCGGCGAGTTGCAGAAGCACAGCACGCCGCGCAACTGCTGCTGGGCGACCGCGGTGCCGATCGCGCCGGGCGAGGTGCCGATCACGCCGGACGGCTTGCGCGCGAACGAGTTCTTGCCCCACGGCCGGCTGGCCCAGTCGATCGCGTTCTTCAGCGCGCCGGGAATCGAGCGGTTGTACTCCGGGGTGACGAACAGCACCGCATCGACCTCGGCGATGGCCTGCTTGAACGCGCGTGCCACCGGCGGGTAGTCGGCGTCGTAGTCGTAGCTGTACAGCGGCAGCTCGCGGATCGGGATCTCCACCAACTGCAGCCCCGGTGGTGCGAGCCGCACGAGCGCCTTGGCCAGCAGGCGGTTGATCGAGCCCTTGGCGAGGCTGCCGACGAGATAGCCGACTTTGTAGGTCTTCATGGGGGTTCCTCGGAAGTGGGTGGTGTTGCCGCGGAAGTGCGGATGGGCCTTTCAGTGGCCGGTCGAATCGCTGCGGCGGGCGGTCTCGAACAGGAACCAGGTGCGCCGTTCGGTCTCGTCGATCCAGTTCTCGATCAGGCTGGCGGTGGCGATGTCGCGGCGCTTGTCGCAGACTTCATGGGCTTCGCGCAGGCGCGCGGCCAGCGCCAGGTTGTCCTCGCGCAGTTCGGCCAGCATGTCCGCCGGCTCGACGTATTCGGCGTCGTTGTCGTCGACCCGCTGCAGCCGTGCGATGTGGCCGATCGAGCGCAGCGTGGTGCCGCCGAGCTTGCGCACGCGCTCGGCGATCGGGTCGGTCATCGCGAACAGCTGGTCGCCCTGCTCGTCGAGCATCAGGTGGTAGTCGCGGAAATGCGGCCCACTCATGTGCCAGTGGAAGTTCTTGGTCTTGAGGTACAGCGCGAACACGTCGGCCAGGATCGCGTTCATCGCGCCGGCCACATCGCGGGTGGCCCTGGCATCGAGGTCGGTGGGTGTGACCAGCGGCGCACGCTGCTTGCGCAGCAGGGATGCCTGGTCGGTGACGGGTTTCTTCTTCATGGCGGGATCCTTGGGTGAAACGGCCGAGGAACGGGGTTCGATGCGGATGGGTGTCAGTAACCGACGGTGAAGCGTTGCCGCGAATGCCTGGGTGTCTCCAGTTCGTCGGCCATGGCGATCGCGAAGTCTTCCATCGAGATCCAGCTGCGGCCATTCGCGTCGGTGAGCAGGCGGTCGCCGCCGAGGCGGAATGTCCCGGTGCGGTCGCCGGGAGCGAACTCGGCGGAGGGCGACAGGAAGGTCCAGTCCAGCTGCGGTTCCTTGCGCAGCATGTCGAGGAAGCGGCGCCCGGCTTCCGCCTCCGGTTTGTACGCCGCCGGGAAGTCCGGCGCGTCGATCAGTGCCTGGCCGGGCGCGACTTCCAGGCTGCCGGCCCCGCCCACCACTGCCAGCCGCTGCGCACCGGCCTGCTTCACCGCGGCGATCAGTGCCGCCGCATCGGTGCTGGCGAATTTCATCGCGCTGACCACGGCGTCGTGGCCTTCCAGCAGCGGCGCCAGTTGTGCCGGCTGGTTCGCGTCGGCGTTCTTCAGCACCAGCCGTGGTTGGGCGGCCACCATCGCGGCATTGCGGGCGATACCGGTGACGTGGTGGCCGCGCCGGAGCAACTCTGCCAGCAGACGCGAGCCGACGCGCCCACTGACCCCGATCAAGGCGATGTGCATGACATGGCTCCCGCTTGCATGGTTGTCGATATGTGCTCCGGAGCCGCGATCATCCGGAGCGGAGTTCGTTGCCCAGCGCAGTGCGCCAGACGCCGGTGAAGATCAGCGAGGGCCGGCAGTACGCCGCGGATGACCAGCCCGCCGCTGCCCGGGCCGGGCTTGCTCTGGATGCTGTTTGCGGTTGCCATGCGGATGGTCCTGCTCGTGATGGTTCGTGCCGGCGGTCTAGAACGGGTAGCTACGTGGGACGTGCTGCACCGAGATCCAGTGGGCCGCGGTGAACTCGTCGATGATCCACTCGCCGCCGAAACGCCCGATGCCGGAATTCTTCTCGCCGCCGAACGGCACATGCGGTTCGTCGTTCACCGACATGTCGTTGACGTGAGTCATGCCCGCCTCGATGCGCTGGGCGAAGCGCACGCCGCGATCGATGTCGCCGCAGAACACCGCGCTGGACAGGCCGTAACCGGTCGCGTTGGCCAGCCGCAGCGCGTCGGCCTCGTCCTTCGCGCGCACGATCGGCACGATGGGGCCGAACGATTCGTCGCGGAACAGCGAGCTGTCCGCCGGGACGTCGGTGAATACGTGCGGCGGCAGCAGCTGCCCATCGGCCTCGCCGCCCAGCAACTCGGTGGCGCCCTGCTGTTTGGCCAGCGCGATCTTCTCGACGATGCCGCGCAGCTGGGCGGCGTCGATGATCGGGCCGATCGCGGTGGCGATGTCGTTCGGGTCGCCCACCTGCAGCGTCCGCGTGCGCGCCACGAAGCGCTTGACGAACGCATCATGCAGCTGCGCGTCGACGATGATGCGGTTGACGCTCATGCAGATCTGGCCTTGATGCAGGAAGCGGCCGAACACCGCGGCGCGCGCGGCCTGTTCCACATCGGCGTCGCCCAGCACCACGAACGGGCTGTTGCCGCCCAGTTCCAGCGCCACCCGCTTCAGGTGCGTGCCGCTGCTGGCGAGGCGGCCGATGCCCTGGCCCACGGCGGTTGAGCCGGTGAAGGAGATCAGCCGGGGCTGCGGGTGTGCCACGAAGTAATCGCCGATCTCGCTGCCCGCGCCCACGATGACGTTGAGCACGCCGGGCGGCAGGCCGGCCTCCTCGAAGATCTTCGCCAGCAGCAGGCCGCCGCTGACCGGAGTGTCGCTGGCCGGCTTGACCACCACCGCGTTGCCCAGCGCCAGCGCCAGCGCCGGTGCCAGCGAGCGCTGGGTCAGATGCAGCGGGAAATTCCACGGACTGATGATGCCGATCACGCCCAGTGCGCGACGGTAGACCCGGTTCTCCTTGCCGGGAATGTCCGAGGCCAGGATGCGGCCGGCCACGCGGTATGGGAACGAGGCGGCCTCCAGCGTGACCGCCCGCGCGCTGTCGCATTCGATGTTTGCCTTCAGCCGGGTCGAGCCGGCTTCGCGGATCAGCCACGACAGGATCTCCTCGCGGCGCTCGTCGAAGACGCGCACGGCGTTGTGCATTACGAGCGCACGCTCGGCCGGCGCGGTGGCGGCCCAGGCGGCCTGCGCCGCGCCGGCCGCCAAGTAGGCATCGTCCACGTCCTGCGTGGCGGCCAGCGGAATCGTGACCAAGGTGTCGCCGGTGTAGGGATCGATGTCGGTGTTGTGGCGGGTGGATCGGCCGCTGCGCCAGGTTCCGGCGATCGGCAGGGCTTCGAACCCCTCGAAAGTTTTTGGTGATGCCGGCATGGCGGCCACGGCTTTCTCCTCAACCCGAGGTTGTGGGGCATTGGCAACCTGCCCGCTGAGAGGCCGGCAGATGGCCTTCCATATGGTTGGATGTTGCACTGACGATCACGGCAGACTAACGCGGAGCATGTAACCAATACGTGCATGAAACTGGGGCCCGCGGGCACGCTCGAAGGCCGGCCTCCGCGGCGTGCGTGCCGCCGATCGAGAAACCCGCGGCCATGGCGGGCCTTGCCGTCGGCGCGGCTCGTTCACCACCACTCACGGGACATGCCATGAATACGCGTATGCCGACGGTCTTCCTCGGGCACGGCAATCCGATGAACGCCCTGCACGACAACGACTGGAGCCGAAGTTGGGCGGCGCTCGGCCAGCGCCTGCCGCGGCCGCGTGCGGTGCTGTCGGTGTCGGCGCACTGGTACCTGCCGGGCACCGCGGTCACCGCGATGGCGGCGCCGCGCACCATCCACGATTTCGGCGGCTTCCCGCGCGAGCTGTTCGAGGTGCAATACCCGGCGCCCGGCGATCATGGCCTGGTGCGCCGCGTGCGCGAACTGCTGCAGCCGCTGGAGGTGCGCGGGGATCTTGCGTGGGGACTGGACCACGGCACCTGGTCGGTGCTGCGTCATGTGTTTCCCGCCGCCGACGTGCCGGTGGTGCAGCTTTCGATCGACGAGTCGCAGCCGCCGGCGTTCCATTACGGGCTGGGCCGGCTGCTGCGGCCGCTGCGCGACGAGGGCATCCTGCTGGTCGGCAGCGGCGACATCGTGCACAACCTGCACGCCTATGCCTGGGGCCGGCATCCGCAGCAGCCGTTCGACTGGGCGCTGCGTTTCGAGTCGCGGGTGCGCGAACTGATGCTGCGGGGCGACCACGAGTCGCTGGTGAACTACGAGTCGCTGGGTGCGGACGCGGAGCTGTCGGTGCCCACGCCGGAGCACTACCTGCCGCTGCTGTACGTGCTCGGCGCCAGCGGCGAAGGCGACGCGGCGACGTTCCCGGTCGAGGGCATGGACGGCGGCTCGATCTCGATGCTGTCGGTGCAGTTCGGCTGAGCGCCGGCGGAGCCCGCGGCCCCCGTTGACGGGTCACGTCGCGTTCCAGTCTTCAGTGGCTCGTCGCAGTCGCCGGTCCGCGATAGACGCGCCCGCTCTTCATCACAAAATCCACCCTGGCGGTGACGCCAATGTCGGCCAGCGGGTCGCCCGGCATGGCCACGATGTCGGCGTGCCTGCCGGCCGCGAGCACGCCGATGTCGTCCTGGCCGAGCAGCTCCGCCGCGACGCTGGTGGCGGCTTTCAGCGCGCGCAGTGGCGTGAGGCCCGCCGCCACCATCGCCTGGAATTCGAGGATGCCGTGGCTGAAGGGGAACATGCCGCAATCGGTGCCGTAGGCGATTTTCACCGCGCTCTGCGCGATCAGCCGCTGCGACTCGACGATCGTGCCGCTGTCGCGGCTGAACTTCCAGATCGCCTGGCACGGCAAGGTGTGCTCGTGCAGGGCGTGCAGGTCTTCCTGGGTCATCTGCATCGTCGGCACCAGCCAGGCGCCGGCCTGCTGCGCCATCGCCAGCGCCTCGGCGTCGATCAGGTAGGCGTGTTCCAGGCTGCGCGCGCCGGCGCGGATGGCCTGCCGGCAGCCGTCGGCGGCGCCGGTGTGCACCGCCACCGGCATGCCGAGCTGCCGCGCGGTGGCGGCGAGCAGGTTCATCTCGTCGTCGAACCAGGTCACCCGGGCCGGGTCGTCGCCGGGGCTGAAGTAGCCGCCGGTGTTGGTGGTCTTGATCCAGTCGCTGCCGAAGGCGTGCTCGCGGCGCACCAGCGCCTTGATCGTGCCCGCGTCGTCGGCGATGGCGGAAACCGGAATGTCCCAGCGCGGGCCGTAGAACCCGCGCAGGTCGCCGTGCCCGGCCGAGGAGCTGATGATGTGCGCGGCGACGATCAGCCGCGGCCCCTCGACGAGGCCGGCGGCGAGCGCGTTGCGCAGATCCACGGTGGGGAAGTCCGGATCGACGCAACCCATGTCGCGCAGCGTGGTGAAGCCGTAGCGCATGTACTCGCGGGCGATGCTCAGCCCCTTCAGCGCCTTGGTTGCGGACGAGGTCAGCGTCTGCTGCGCCAGGTCGGCGGCGTCCATGGTCAGGTGGACGTGGCAGTCGATGAAGCCGGGGCTGACGGTGCGCTCCGACAGGTCGATCGTCTGCGCATCGGGCGGCCGGCGTACCGTGGGTCCGATCGCCGCGATGCGGTCCTCTTCCACGAGGATCTCGAGCGGACCGCTCAGGCGTGCGGAGACGCCATCGAACATCCGGCCGCACTGCAAGACGCAGGTTCCCATGTCAGTTCCTTGCGCCGTGGTGCCGGCGCTGCCAAGGCTCAGGGCGCCGCCAGCCACGCCCGCGCGGCCACCATCAGCGTTTCCACGCCGGTCTGCAGGGTCGGGTGCAGCACCGGCAGGAAGCGCGGGTTGTGGTTGGTCGGGATCTCGTTGAGCCGGTTCGCCGCCTTCGCTTTCGCATAGGTGTCGGGGTCGGTGCCGCCGACGAACCAGAACACCGACGGCACCTGCCACTCGGCGCCGAACGAGCCAAAGTCCTCGCTGGCCGAGGTCGGGCCGGTTTCGCGGATGCGCTCGGCGGGAAAGTGACGGTGGAAGGCCTCGACCACGCGCGTGGTCGCCACGTCGTCGTTGGTGACCAGCGAATAGTTGTCCAGTGGCGTGATCTCCGGCGGCTTCGGCGCGCCGGAGGCCGCCGCCTCGGCGTTGACGATGCGGGTGATCGCGGCGAGTACGCGTGCGCGCACGCCCTCGTCGAAGGTGCGCACGTTGAGCTTGATGACGGCCTCGTCGGGAATCACGTTTTCCTTGGTGCCGGCCTGCAGCGAGCCGATCGTGAGCACCGCCGCCTCGGTCGGCGCCAGCTCGCGGGCGACGATGGTCTGCAGCCGCAGCACCGTCGCCGCCGCCATCACCACCGGATCGATGCTGGCTTGCGGCATCGAGCCGTGCGCGCCGCGCCCGAACAGACGGATCTGCAGGCTGTCGGCGGCCGAGGTGATCACCCCCTTGCGCCCGCCGACGGCGCCGGCCGGGCCCACCATGACATGCTGCCCCAGCACCACGTCAGGCTTGGGGAAGCGCTTGAACAGCCCGTCGTCGATCATCGCCTGAGCGCCTTCGGCCGTCTCTTCCGCCGGCTGGAACACCGCCATCAGCGTGCCCCGCCAGCTGTCGCGGGTCTGCGCCAGCAGCGTCGCGGCGCCGACCAGCCAGGCGACGTGCATGTCGTGGCCGCAGGCGTGCATCACCGGCACCGTGTTGCCCTCGTGGTCGGTCGCGGTGACCTTGCTGGCGTACGGCGCGCCGGTCGCTTCCTCGACCGGCAGCGCGTCCATGTCGGCGCGCAGCATCACGGTGGGGCCGTCGCCGTTGCGCAGCAGGCCGACCACGCCGGTCTTGCCGACGCCGGTGGTCACGTCGTAGCCGGCCGCGCGCAGGTGGTCGGCGGCCAGGCCGGCGGTGCGGGTCTCCTGCATCGAGAGTTCGGGATGCGCGTGGATGTCGGTGTACAGCGCTTCGAGTCGCGGCAGCAGCGCCTGGAGATTTCCCGGCAATGGTTCGGTGGAGGGCATGGTCTTCTCGTTCGTGGTGGTGGGCGTTTCGGGTGCCGGCCGCACGCTGTCACTGCTGCCGCGCGATCACCCGGCCGATGCGGTGCGCCAGCGTGTCGAAGTCGCCCTGGTACAGGTAGCCGTTGACGAAGAAGCTGGGCGTGCCGTTGGCGCCGCTGCGCACGCCGCCCATGAAGTCGCGCCGAATGGACGCATCGATGTCGGGGTTGCGCAGCGTGGCGGCGATCGTCGCCTCGTCCAGGCCCAGCGCGCGCACGCCGGCCTCCAGCCCGGCGCCGCCGGACGAAGCCCAGTCCGGCTGGTGCTCGTAGAGCCAGTCGTGGATCGCCCAGAAGCGGCCCTCGACCGCCGCCGCCTCGGCCAGCTCGGCGGCGAGCATCGCGTAGGGGTGCGCCTGGGCTAGCGGGAAGTGGCGGAACACGAAGCGCAGGTTGCCGGCGTAGCGGTGCTGCAGCTGCTTCACCAGCGGGTAGGCGCTGCCGCAGGCCGGACACTGGAAATCGCCGTATTCCAGCAGCGTCACCACGGCGTGGCCGTTGCCCTGGACATGGTCGTGCGCGGTGACCGGCGCGGCCAGGATCGAGTCCTCGTGCAGCATCAGGAGGCCTCCCGCGCGAGGTTCACGGGCAGCGCCTTCTGCACGTTGTTCGAGGGCAGCGCCTCCAGCGCGTTGACGATGCCGGCCGCCCCCGGGTTCACGCCGATCGGCGACAGGTGACTCCAGCGGATCATGCCGTCGCCGTCGATCACGAACAGCGCGCGCTGCGCCAGGCCGAGCTGCGCGTCGTACACGCCATAGGCGCGCGCCACCTTGCCCTTCGGCTCGAAGTCGGACAGCAGCGGGAAGCGATACCTGCGCTCGCGCGCCAGCGCGGCGTGGCTCCACACGCCGTCCACCGAGATCGCCAGCAGCTGTGCGTTGAACCGGGCGAACTCGTCCAGCAGCTCGTTGTACAGCGCCAGCTGGTCGCTGCACACCGGGCTCCAGTCGGCGGGGTAGAACGCCAGCACCACGTTGCGGCCGCGGAACTCCTTCAGCGCCACGCTCTGGTCGGGGCTGGCATGCAGGGTGAAGGCCGGTGCGCGGGTGCCGGCGGCGAGGATGGTCATGGCGGACTCGATGATCGGGTCGATGGGTTATCCGCGCGCCTCGCGGGCGCGTTCTTCCTGCACGGTGAGCACCGCCTCGGGCGTGCTCTGCAGCCGCACCAGCGGGATCGGCTCGCCGCTGAGGTCGGAGCAGCCGTAGCTGCCCTCGGCGATCTTCTGCAGCGCGCGCTTGATGTTCGCCAGGCGGCGGTCGTCCACGTCGTGCAGCGCCTGCTCGATTTCGTGCCGCGACGAAGCCTGTGCGGCGTCCTCGTCTTCGGCGGCCTCGTCGCCGTGCTCGAGCTGGAAGTCGCGTTCGCCGGCCAGCCCATCCTGCTCGCTGCCCAGCAGCCGCCTGCGCAACGCGACCAGGCGCTGGCGCTGCTGCTTGATGAAGGCCCGGCTCAGGCCGGCCTGCGGTTCGGACGACATGGGATGCTCCTGCCCGCGGTGTCTGCTCGCGCGTCTGCGCACAGTGGAATCAGCCGGGTGAATGCGCTGTAAAAATCGTCCGGCGGATCGCCGCCAGTTCCGGCGCAGCCGCTTCAGCGGGCGGCTTTCCGGCGGCGAACGGCAGTGCCTGCGGCTGGCCCGGGTGATCCTGTGCCGGCCGTTCCCGGCCGTGCTGGATGAGGCCATCGGTGCGCTCGACGCTGCGGTGACCGTGCCTCCGCGCGTGCGGTCGCGATGGCCGGATCGGCTGGGCATCGCGACTAAGCGCCGGAACGCAGCCCAGGGCCGATTTGCACCAAGACGAGACATTGCCCATGATGGTGCAATGAGCGAGCAGGCGTGGCGGACATGGGCAGAGCAGATGGCGACCGGGCTGGCCCTGGTCGACGCGCAGCTGCGCCTGCGCTGGCTCAACCCCGCCCTGGTCGAGTGCCTGGGGCTGGCTTTCCGCCACGCGGTGGGGCAACCGCTCGGGCTGCTGCTGGACGATGCGGACGAAGGCATGGCGCGGGCGGCGAAGGTGCGGGCGGAGCAGCGGCCGGCGCAGTGGCGCGCCGTGGCGCTGGCCGCGGCCGACGACCGCGAGCTCAGCGCGGACATCGCGCTGCAGCCGTTCGGCGACGGCCTGCTGCTGGAAGTGCACGTGCTGGCCGAGCCGCCGTCGGCCGCTTCGCCGCTGTCGGCCACCCTGCGGGGCTTCGCGCACGAGGTGAAGAACCCGCTGGCCGGCCTGCGCGGCGCCGCGCAGCTGCTGCAGCGGCGGGTCGAGGGCGAGGACCTGCAGGCGCTGGCCGGCATGATCATCGCCGAGGCCGACCGGCTCGGCGCACTGGCCAACCGCCTGCTGCGTCACGACGGCGCGGCGCAACTCGGCCCGGTCAACATCCATCGCCTGCTGGAACGGCTCGCCGACCTGCTGCTGGCCGAGCCTGCGCCGCCGCAACTGCATCACGACTACGACCCCAGCGCGCCGGACCTGCACGGCGACGCCGACCGCCTGCACCAGCTGCTGCTGAACCTGGCGCGCAACGCGCTGGAAGCCGGCGCACGCACGCTCACCCTGCGCACGCGGGTCGAGCACGGCGTGCGCGTGGGCGAACGGATGCTGCGCATGGCGCTGCGGGTGGACCTGATCGACGACGGCGCCGGCGTGCCCCCCACGCTGCGCGACACGCTGTTCCAGCCGCTGGTCTCCGGCCGCGCCGACGGCAGCGGCCTCGGCCTGGCGTTGGCGCGCGAGATCGCCCACGAGCACGGCGGCGAGTTGCGCCACGCCAGCCGCCCCGGCCACACCGTGTTCTCGCTGTACCTGCCGCTGGAGCGCACGCATGACTGATCGAGCCAAATCACCGGCAGGAGCGCAGCCTGCGCTCCTGCAAGAAATCTGGATCGCCGACGACGACCGCGCCGTGCGCTTCGTGCTGGCCGAGGCGTTGCGCGACGCCGGGCTCGCGGTGCGCGAGTTCGACGCGGTGGCCGGCGTGCGCGCGGCGCTGCGCGAGGCGCGTCCCGCGCTGCTGCTGACCGACGTGCGCATGCCGGGCGAGGACGGTCTGAATCTGCTCGGCGAGCTGCAGGCGCAGGGCATCGGCCCGGTGATCGTGATGAGCGCGTACACCGACGTGGCCACCACCGCCGCGGCGTATCGCCTGGGTGCGGTCGACTACCTGGCCAAGCCGTTCGACCTCGACCAGGCGGTGGCCGCGGTGCAGCGCGCGCTGGCCAGCGTGGCTGCGCCGACGCCGGTCGCCGGCGCGGCGCTCGCGCCGACTCATGCGCTGCTCGGCGGGAGCGCGCCGATGCGCGAGGTGTTCCGGCTGATCGGTCGCGTCGCCGCCAGCGACCTCAACGTGCTGGTCACCGGCGAGACCGGCACCGGCAAGGAACTGGTGGCGCGCGCGCTGCACGAGGAAAGCGCGCGCCGCGGCCAGCCCTTCGTGGCGCTGAACACCGCGGCGATTCCCAGCGAGCTGCTGGAGAGCGAGCTGTTCGGCCACGAGGCCGGCGCGTTCACCGGCGCTACCCGCCGCGTGGCCGGGCGCTTCGAACAGGCCGAGGGCGGCACGCTGTTCCTCGACGAGATCGGCGACATGCCGCTGATCCTGCAGACGCGCCTGCTGCGCGTGCTGGCTGGCGGCGAGTTCTACCGGGTCGGCGGGCGCGAGCTGATCCGCTGCAACGTGCGCATCGTCGCGGCCACCCACCAGGATCTGGCCGCGCGTGTCGCCGCCGGCGCGTTCCGCGCCGACCTGATGCACCGGCTCGACGTGGTGCGCATCGAGCTGCCGCCGCTGCGCGCCCGCCGTGCCGACATTCCGCTGCTGGCCCGGCACTTCCTCGCCGCCACCGCGCAGGAGCTGAAACTGCCGCCGAAGCGTTTCTCCAAGCCCGCGTTGAAACTGGTCGCCCAGCGCGACTATCCCGGCAACGTGCGCGAACTGGAAAACCTGTGCCGGCGGCTGGCGGTGATCGCGCCCGGCAGCGAGATCCTGCCGGCCGACCTCGGCAGCAGCGCCGATGCGACGCGCGGCGGCGAATGGACCGACGCGCTGCGCGAGTGGGCGGTGCAGGCGCTGGCCGATGGCGAGGCGGACATCCACGCGCGCGCCCGCGCGGCGCTCGACCAGACCCTGCTGCAGGCCGCGCTGCAGGCGCACGAGGGGCATCGGCAGAACGCAGCGCAGGCACTCGGCGTGGGCCGCAACACGCTGACGCGCAAGCTCGGCGCTTCGCGCACGCGGCGAGGCTAGCGTCCCCGATCTGCCGGTCCATCGTCGGGGAGCGGTTTCGGGGAGCCGGCGGGCGGTACCCGCCGTGGCGTTACGGGTCTGGATGCGTGCGGGTAGGCACGCAGCCCAGCGTGATGAGTAGCTGGTGCGTTTCGCCATCATCAGGCAGTGCAAGTGCAGCATCGGCATCCAGCATCTGGCCGTCCATGTCGATGTGCGCCACGCCGCGGCAGACCCGCGTCGGATTCTCGACGCGGATCACGTAGCGGCTGACGCGAGTCCGACGATGGAGGTAAGTCAGTTCGAACCCCGGCCAGTCTCGGGGCATGCAGGGATCGATGCGCAGCCGGTCGCCTTTCAGATGGAAGCCGAGCAACGCCTCCAGCCCGGCGCGGTACAGCCAGCCGGCCGAACCGGTGTACCAGGTCCAGCCGCCGCGGCCGGTGTGCGGGGCGACCGAATAGACGTCGGCGCAGGCAACATAGGGTTCGACCTGGTAGCGCGCCTCCGCGGCGGGGCGGTCGCCATGGCGGATCGGGTTGAGCAGGTCGAACAGGGCGCCGGCGCGGTCGCCGTCGCCGAGGCCAGCCCAGGCGAAGATCGACCACACCGCGCCGTGCGTGTACTGGCCGCCGTTCTCGCGCACGCCGGGCGGGTAGCCCTTGATGTAGCCGGCGTTCTCGCGGCCGTGGTCGAACGGCGGGGTGAACAGGCGGGCGATGCGATGATCGTGGTCGACCAGCAGGCGATCGACCGAGTCCATCGCCTGCGCCGCATGCGCGCGATCGCCGATGCCGGCCAGCACGCTCCACGATTGCGCGATGGTATCGATGCGGCATTCGTCGCTTTCGCGCGAGCCGAGCGGTGCGCCGTCGTCGTAGTAGCCGCGGCGATACCACTGGCCGTCCCAGGCGTGTTCCAGCGCGGCACGCAGCTCGTCGGCATGGTCGCGCCAGCGCTGCGCGCGCGCCTTCTCGCCGCGTCGCTCGGCGTACGGCGCCAGCGCGGCGATCGTGGCGAGCAGGAACCAGCCGAGCCAGCTGCTCTCACCGCGCCCCGCGGCGCCGACCGCGTTCATGCCGTCGTTCCAGTCGCCGGTACCGATCAGCGGCAGGCCGTGCGCGCCGCGGGTGAGGCTGCTGTCGATCGCGAGTGCGCAGTGCCCGTACACGGTGGCTTGCTGGTCGGAGTGCCCGGGCAGGAAGAACGCGTCGGTGGCGCCGTCGGGAATCGGCTGGCCGGCGAGGAACGGCAGCATCTCGTCCAGCACTTCAGCGTCGCCGCTCACCTCGACGTAGTGCGCGGCGACATACGCCAGCCACAGGCGGTCGTCGCTGACCCTGGTGCGGATGCCCTGGCCGCCCGGCGGCAGCCACCAGTGCTGCACGTCGCCCTCGACGAACTGGCGGCCGGCCGCACGCAGCAGGTGTTCGCGGGAGAGATCGGGGCGGCTCACGCACAGCGCCATCACGTCCTGCAGCTGGTCGCGGAAACCGTAGGCGCCGCTGGCCTGGTAGTAGGCGGTGCGCGCCCACAGCCGGCAACTGGTGACCTGGTACAGCAGCCAGTCGTTGAGCAGGAGGTCCAGCGCACGATCGGGCGTGCGCACCTGCACGGCATCGAGCAGGCCGTTCCATTGCGCGGCGACCTCGGCGAGCACGCCATCGATATCCGCCGTGCGATATTTGCCGATTAACGCTTGCGCGGCGGCTTCGTCGGCGGCGTCGCCGAGCAGGAAGCGCAGGTCGAGTTGCGTGCCCGGCGGCAGTTCGATGCGTACCTGCAGCGCGCCGCAAGGCTCCAGCCCGGCACCGAGGCGGCCGGACAGCGGCGTGCCGTCGCGCAGTGCCAGCGGCTGCGCGACCGTGCCGAGCGGCCCCAGGAATTCGTGGCGGTCGCCGCTCATCGAATGCGCGGGCCCGGCCAGGTCGATGAACGCCACGCGGTCGCCGAAGTCGGGCCGCCAGCGGTTGCGCGCGAACAATGCGCCGGTGCGTTCGTCGCGCGAGGTGGCCACGAACGGCGCGGGCGTGCTGCCGTTCGCGCCCAGCGCCCACTCCACATAGCCAGTCACCGACAGCCGTCGCGTGCGCGGCGAGCGATTGCACAGGCGCAGGCGCGACAGCTTGAGCGGGTCGTCCGTCGGCACGCACTGCAGCAGCTCCAGCTCGATGCCGTGCGCGTCGTTCTCGAAGCGCGTCCAGCCCTTGCCGTGGGTGGCCGCGTAGTGCGCGCCGGCCACGCGGATCGGCAGCGCGCACGCGCTCCACAGCACGCCGCTGTCCTCGTCGCGCAGGTACAGCACGTCGTGCGGGCGGTCGCTGACCGGGTCGTTCGGCCACGGCGTCAGCGGATTCTGCTGGCTGTTGAGCGACCACGCGTACCCGCCGCCTTCGGCCGACAGCATGCAGCCGAACGCGGGGTTGGCGATCACGTTGACCCACGGCGCGGGCGTGGGATGCGCCTCGTCGAGGTCGATCCGGTAGGCGTGGCCGCCGTCGACGAAGCGGCCGTGGCCGTTGGCGAATTCCGGCGCATCGGCGTTGGCGGTGACGGCCGCTGCCATGGCGGTCGCGCGGATCGGCGCGGGCACGGCGCGGGCGGCTGGCGATCCGGCCGCGGCCTGCGCGGGCGGCGCCTCGTCCAGCACCACGCGTGCCACCGTCAGCAGGCCGCTGCGCAAATCCGCGCCGATCGCGTCGTCGCGCAACGCGAACAGCTCGGCCTTGGGCAGCGGGTCGTCGGTTTTCAGGCGCGCCTGCTGCGCACCCACCAGCGAATCGAGCGCGGCCTGCCGCGCCTCGCCGGCGGCCTGCAGCAGCACCACGTCGACGGCGAATTGCTGACGGCGCCAATGCTGCTGCGCCTGCAGCACCTCGCTCACGCGCGTCAGGTCGTCGCTCTCGCCGAGGCGCAGCAGGAGGATCGGCCGGTCGCCGGAGATGCCGGTGGACCACAGCACCGGCGCGCCGCCGTGGCCGCGTACGAGCACGTCGGGCGCCGCGCGCTGGCATGGATCGTTGCACAGCAGCGCGCTCATCCAGCGCGCGAAGCGTGCCGCCTGCGCCGCGCCGATGCCGAGCTGCGCGTATTCGGCTTCGGCCTGGCGTGCCGCGCCGTCGAACAGCCGCGCGGCGGCGGCCGGATCGCCGAGTTGCGCGGTCAGGGCGATGGCGCCGTCGCGCGAATCGGCCAGTCGGGTCCACAGCAGCAGCGTCACGCTGCTGTCCGGCGCCAGCGTGAAGCGCCGGCGCAGGCTGAACACCGGGTCGAGCACGCAACCGGCGGTGTGCGACAACGCGGCGCCCGGCTGCATCGCCTGTGCGTCGCGCAGCGTGTGCAGGCGGCCGAGGAAGCGTGCGCGGTCGGTTTCGAATTCGCCGGCATCGCCGCCATCCTCGCCGACGACCTGCAGCGCCTGCGCGGCCCACACTTCGGCTTCGCTGCCGTCGCGCCGCCGCCGCGTGGCCAGCAGCATGCGGTGCGCCTCGTCCCATGCGGTCTGCACGAACATCTTGGAGAACGCCGGGTGCGTGTTGTCGGCGCCGATCGGGCCGAGCACCAGTTCGGCGTACGAAGTCAGCGACAGCGTACGCGTGCGGTCGCCGTGGTTGCTCAGGGTGAGCCGGCGCAGCTCGACGTCGGCCTCGGCCGCCACCGCAACTTCCAGCACGCTGTGCACGCTGTGGTGGCGCCGGCTGAAACGGGCGCAGCTCGGCTCGAATGCGACCGCGTCGTCCGGCCTGTGCGTGCCGTACGGCTGCCGGCTGGCCGACCAGGTTTCACCGCCGTCCTCGTCGCGCAACAGCAGGTAGCTGCCCCAGCCGTCGCCGACCGGGTCCTCGCGCCAGCGCGTCACCGCCAGGCCGCGCCAGCGGCTGAAGCCGGCGCCGTTCGCATCCAGCATCACGCTGTAGCGACCGTTGGACAGCAGGCAGCGCTGCTCCGCATCGATGCTGCGGGGGGAAGGCGATGACATGGCGACTCCTGTCGACGGCGGCAAAAAAACCAGCATGCGCCGGCCACGGCATGCGCGGCGTCAACCTGCGCTTCACCACGTCGCGGAGTACGATGCCCGCGATATCGGCCGGCGATTGGCCGTCGCAGCATCTTTCGTTTGCATGCTGCGGTCACCGCGAAAGACCACGACGAGATCCATGCCCGCCCAACCCCCCAGCCATCCGTCCGCAGCGGACCCGCTGCTGCAACACCTGCAGGACAAGGCGTTCGCCTACTTCCGGTGCGAGACGAACCTGGCGAATGGTCTGGTGGCGGACAAGACCGCAACCGATTGGCCGGCCAGCATCGCCGCCACCGGGCTGGCGCTGAGCTGCTACCCGGTGGCGGTCGAACGCGGCCTGCTGAGCCGCGATGCCGCAATCAAGCGCACCCTGGCCACGCTGCGCTTCTTCCGCGACAGCCCGCAGGGCACCGAACCCGACGCCAGCGGCTACCGCGGCTTCTACTACCACTTCCTCGACATGCAGACCGGCCGGCGCGCGTGGCAGTGCGAACTGTCCACGGTGGACAGCGCCTTCCTGTTCGCCGGCATGCTGACCGCCGCGGCGTACTTCGACGGCGACAGCGCCGGGCAGAAGGAGATCCGCGACACCGCGAACTTCCTCTACCAGCGCGCGGAGTGGCCGTGGGCGCAGGCCGCGGACGGCACCCTCGGCCACGGCTGGCACCCGGAGAGCGGCTTCATCCCGCATCGCTGGCAGGGCTACGACGAGGGGCTGCTGCTGTACGTGCTGGCACTCGGTTCGCCCACCCATCCGTTGCCGCCGGCGGCGTACGCGGCGTGGTCGTCCACCTACGAGTGGAAGCATTGCTACGACATCGACTACCTGTACTGCGGCCCGCTGTTCACCCATCAGCTGTCGCAGGCATGGATCGATTTCCGCGGCATCCAGGACGCGTTCATGCGCGACAAGGGCATCGACTACTTCGAGAACAGCCGCCGCGCCACCCAGGTGCAGCAGCGCTACGCCAGCGACAACCCGCTCGGCTTCAGCGGCTACAGCGAGCATTGCTGGGGCATCACCGCCTGCGACGGCCCCGGCCCGGCCACGCGCAGGATCGACGGCATCGAACGCCGCTTCGAGGACTACGTCGGCCGCGGCGTGCCGTACGGCTTCGACGACGGCACGCTGGCGCCGTGGGTGGTGGCGGCCTCGCTGCCGTTCGCGCCGGAGATCGTTCTGCCCACCGTGCACCACTTCATCCACACGCTGCAGCTGCACGACGCGCATCCCTACGGCTTCAAGGCCAGCTTCAACCAGACCTGGGTCGACCCGTCCGGCCGGGCGCCGGGCGGCTGGGTCTCGCCGTATTTCTTCGGCCTCAACCTCGGCCCGATCGTGCTGATGGTGGAGAACCATCGCAGCGGCCTGCCGTGGCAACTGATGCGCGGCTGCCGCGCCATCGTCGACGGCCTGCGCCGCGCCGGCTTCGACGGCGGTTGGCTGGATGCCGGCCAGCAGCACGCATGAACACGACAACCTTTCCCGTTACGGAGTGAACACGATGGAACTTGGCATGGTGGGTCTCGGGCGCATGGGCGCGAACATGGCCGAACGCCTGGTGAAGGGCGGCCACAAGGTCGCGGGTTTCGACCCGAACGCGGACGCGCGCAAGGCAGCCGAAGCGAACGGCATCGCGCCGGTGGCCTCGCTGGAAGCGCTGGTCAAGGCGCTGCCGGCACCGCGCGTGCTGTGGCTGATGGTGCCGGCCGGCAAGATCACCGACGACACCGTCGACGCGCTGCTGCCGCTGCTGGCCAAGGGCGACACCGTGATCGACGGCGGCAATTCCAACTACAAGGACACGCTGCGCCGAGCGCAACGGTATGCCGAGCACGGCCTGGGCTACGTCGACTGCGGCACCAGCGGCGGCGTGTGGGGCCTCAAGGAGGGCTACAGCATGATGATCGGCGGCGACGAAAAAGCGGTCGAGGCGTTGCGGCCGATCTTCGAGGCGCTGGCGCCGGCGAAGGACCAGGGCTGGGGCCGGGTCGGCCCGGCCGGTTCCGGCCACTACACCAAGATGGTCCACAACGGCATCGAGTACGGCATGATGCAGGCCTACGCCGAAGGCTTCTCGATCCTCAAGCACAAGCAGGAGTTCGGCCTCGACCTGCACCAGGTCGGCGAGATCTGGCGCACCGGCAGCGTGGTGCGCTCGTGGCTGCTCGACCTGGCCACCGACGCGCTCGGCAAGAACCCGAACCTGGACGGCATCGCGCCCTACGTGGTCGATTCCGGCGAAGGCCGCTGGACCGTGAACGCCGCGCTGGAACTCAACGTCTCCGCCCCGGTGATCACGCTGTCGCTGATGGAGCGCTTCCGCTCGCGCGACAGCGACTCGTTCGCCGACAAGCTGCTGGCGTCGCTGCGCAACGAGTTCGGCGGGCACGCGGTCAAGAAGGAGTAGCGCGTTCCGCATCACTCCCCGCTGCCCCCGTAGGAGCCCGCTCGCGGGCGATGCCCTTGCGCCCCCCACGTCTGTGCCCGAACGGCTGACTTCCCCCACCGTTCGCACCGGCAGGCACGTCGTATCCTCACCTCGTCATGCCGCCGAAGGCAGGCCGTTCGCGCCGCATCTCCGCTCCTCGTCATGCCTGCGAAGGCAGGCATCGCACTTCATCCATCATGTCTGCGGCAGAGCCTGCAGGCAGAGCAAGAGCTGTCGCGCGCCTACGAGTCGTCTTCCTCTTGCGCTTCCCCGTGTAGGAGCGCGCTCGCGCGCGATGCTCTTGCCACTTCCACTCACATTCCCCGAACGGTCCGCCCCCGCCGATGACATCGACAAGCCTCACACTCCACTTCGTCATGCCTGCGCAGGCAGGCATCGCACTTCATCCATCATGTCTGCGACGGAGCCTGCAGGCAGAGCAAGAGCTATCGTGCGCCGTTGGTGCCCGAGTCACTTTCTCTTTGCGTGGCCACGCGCACGCAGGAAGCGTGCGCGAACAGCGAAGCTGGCCCGAAGGGCGTAGGGCAGGATGCCCGGAGTAAAGAGAAAGTAACCAAAGAGAAAGGCCACCCGCTTGGCGCTTGCCGCCCATCGGGCAACCGCTCCTGCGTTGCCTCAACTCGGGCATCCATGCCCTCGCCATGGTGCGTACTCGGTGTGCAACCGCTGCGCGGTTGCGAGAGCAAAGAGCCAAAGAGCTCTTGTTCCGGCTTTGCCGCTCTCGCCTTTCGATCTAAAGCAAACCGCCCTGCGCCGGCGCGTAGCTCAATTGGCCGTCCACGATGTGTGCTGGCGAGGTGTACGGGTGCACCGTGGCATGCGCGGCATCGATGATGTGGATCACCTCGATCCCGCGCAGCTTCAGCACGTCGGAAATGATCGAGCGGTGGCAGCGCCACCACACCGCCTCGGCGCACATCATGGCAGTACGTTTTTCGCGGGCGAGTGCCAGCAGTTCGGCGAGACCCTCGGCGAACTCTGCCGTGGCGGTGTAGTCGGCGTAGCCCTGGAACGAGGCGTTGCGCCACGCGGTGTTCGGCGAGCCGGGCTGCACCTTGCGGCGGCCGCCCAACTTGGGCATCCAGCGGTAGGCGATGCCGTGCGCGGGCAGCGTGGCGGCCAGCGCATCGCTGGCGAAATGCGGATGGCGACGCGAACCGGGAAAGCGCCGCACGTCGGCGACGGCCTCGATCCGGTAGGCGTCGAGCAGGCCGAAGAACTCCTGCAGCGTGCGGGTGGAATGGCCGATGGTCCAGAGCGTGGCAGGGTCGTCGGGCATCTCAGTCGATTTTGTGCAGCGCCGCGCCCTTGTGCATGGCGACGTGGTCGGTCTTGTCGCTCTGGATCTCGTACTGCGGATCGGCCTCGCTGCAGCGGCGCGTGTGGCCTTTGTAATCGGCGTCGCGCGTGTGCACCGCGATGATCCGGCCGGTCACGTAGCCGGCTTCCGAATTCCAGCGCACGTGGTCGCCGATCTTGTAGGGGTGGGCCATGCCGGCTCTCCTGGCGGTAGGTCAGCGGCCATTGAAGCACGCCGTTCGTTCAGCCCAGGTGGAGCGGGGCTGGCCGCATGGATTCCCAAACAAGCTAAACAAGGGTCCGGTTGCACTTTCGTGTGTGTGGCAATGGAAAGTTGACTGTGACCCTCCACTTTCAGCACGCAGCGCACTGACAGCGCGAGCAGAAATCCTAAAGGCCGCCGACTTCTGGAATCTCATTGGGAAGCAGGAGCGTGATACGTGCTTTTATTTCTCGTACTAAAAGGTGATAGTCCGCGATAATATTGAATACTTCGCGATGCGCCTCATTGGACATGCTGCCACAATTCTGTGTGTAGTTAGAAACTGAAACGAAATCGTTGTAACGAGCTACGGCGATGCGAAAGAACAGTAGCTCCTGGATGAGTTTACCCTCACGCTTGTAGCTAAGACAATTGCCTTCGATAAGTTTTTCAATGCTAGCAAATCGTAGTGTGTCTCGATGAAAAACCAGGCTTTCATCATATGTAGGAAACTCGTTCTTGACGCGACGTAGCTCGTACTTGAACATCCCAATTAGCAAATTACGCCGGGACCGGCTTTCCTGCCAACTTGAGAGTTTCGTTGCGACAAAACCCAATATCGCGCCGAGCACAACAAGTGATACGCTACCGACGACTTCCATGGTGCTCCTCGGTTACCCCGCTGTGATTGAACTTTCGAACGCACTCCAAGTCGGGTGCTTACACTAGAGTTAAGCGGCGGCGCAGCCGTCCGCCTCGAACGATTGGTCAACGCTCATTTGCGATCTCCCGTAGCGCCGGGCTGACGCCAGTTTTTGTACGACCGCACTGTGTACGAGCAAAGGCACACTTAATCTTGCGGCCTGTACTGGAGCGTGGAAGCTCGCTGTAAATTGACACAGAGCTGCGAGGCTCTAGACGCCGAGGCCAAGGGCCATGGTCTGCGAACACGGGATTGACGATGCTGCCTCGCTTGTTTGTACCCTGAAAGAACACGCCAGCGTCGTCAAGCGTTACGGCGAACTGGCTTAGGTTTGTGACTTGCACACAGAAGCGAATGTTTTGAGGTGCGCCACCATACGGAATGGCGTGAGCCGGAATAACCCTTAGCTTGACGCAATTCTGGTCGATTGCGCGCCATGTGTTGATGATACCGAGCACCGCACCAACAGCCGCGATAGCCAGTGTCACTGCTTGGAATACTGTGATGTCGGGCATGAGTGTTAACTCTTAGTAAGCCCCGGATCGGAACATATACGTCGGATATTCAGCTTTCGACCCTCGGTCGTCAAGCAAGCAAAACTGCATGGTTTCAATGCGTTGGTCGTAGGCGCCGGTCATGTCCGCCATGATCCTGCCAAGTTGGATATCCCACAAAGCGCAGCGCTATGTCTTATCTCCCACAAATCACGGTGATAACAATCATCGTTCCGGCTTGTTCGCGGGGTTTGGCAGCCGCGTGCATTCACCCCAGCCGCAGCAGCTTGCGCACTGCCGGCAGGTTGCGCCGGCTGATTTCGGGAGCGTGGTCGGTGCCGTCCAGCCGCGCCAGCACGCGGCCGTCGGCGAGGGTCTTGAGGCCGAGCAGGCGCGGCGGCGGGACGAGGCAGTTGCGGTGCAGGCGGATCAGCTGGTCGGGGTAGGCTTCTTCCAACTGGCGCAGTGAATCCTCGATCAGCAGCTCGCCGCGGCGGTGCTGCACGACTACGTATTTCTCGTCGGCGAGCAGGCAGATCACTTCGTCCAGTGCGATGCGTACCTGCTCGCCGCGCAGGCGGCCGTACAGGTAGGCGGCCGGTTCGCGCGGGGCGTCGGCGAAGCGGCGTTGCGCGCGCTGCAGCGCCTCGCGCAGGCGGTCGAGCCGCACCGGTTTCAGCAGGTAGTCGGCCGCGCCCAGCTCGAACGCCTTCAGCGCATGCGCCTCGTAGGCGGTGCAGAAGATCACCTGCGGCCGCGCGCGGCCGGCCAGGCGCTGCGCCAGCGCCACGCCGTCGATCCCGGGCATGTTGATGTCCAGCAGCAGCGCGTCCGGCTGCAGTTCGCCGAGCGCGGCCAGCGCGGCTTCGCCGTCGCCGACGTTGCCGACGACTTCCACGCCGGCGCAGTCACCGAGCAGCGCGGCCAGGCGCGCGCGTGCCAGCGGCTCGTCGTCGACCACCAGCACGCGCATCAGCTTTTTCCTCCGGGCAGCTGCAGCAGCACCACGAAGTGCTCGCCCTGCGCGCCGGCCTGCACCTTCGCCTGCGGCCCGTAGCGGTAGGCGACGCGCCGGCGCACGCTGTCCAGGCCATGGCCGTTGCCGGCAGCGGGCGGGGTGGCCGGCAGCGGGTTGATGATCTCGATGCGCACGCCGCGGCCTTCGCGCCGGCCGCGCAGGATCACCTCGCCGCCTGCGCGCAGCGGCTGGATGCCGTGGCGCACCGCGTTCTCCACCAGCGGCTGCAGCAGCAGGCGCGGCAGCGGGAAATCGGCGGGCAGCTCATCCAGCTCGCGGCGCACGCGCAGGCGTTCGCCCAGGCGCAGCTGCTCGATCGCCAGGTAGCGCTCGACCAGCGCCAGCTCCTCGCCCAGCGTGCCGTCGGCGTTGTCGTGCTGGCCCAGCGCGGCGCGGAACAGTTCGGAGAGGTCCTCCACCGTGCGCTCGGCGGCATCGGGGTCGACCCGGATCAGCGCCGCCACGGTGTTCATGCTGTTGAACAGGAAGTGCGGGCGGATGCGCGCCTGCAGTGCCTCGACCTGGGCGCGGGTGACCGCCGCCAGCCGCGCCTGCCACTGCGCCAGCACGTAGAAATAGCGCAGCATCGCGGCGCCGAGCAGGGCGGCGATCAGCACGTTGTCGCGCACGAACACGGGCAGGCTGCCGCGCACCAGATGCATCTGCAGTGCGCCGTCGAACCAGTGCGCCACGATGCTGGCGAGCAGCACCAGCAGCAGGATCAGCAGCCACACGCCGACATACGGCAGGTGTCCTGGCAGGCGCTGCAGCCACGGCCGCAGCCCGCACAGCGCCACCGCCGCCACCATCCCCAGCAGGGTCACGAACAGCATGCCGACGCTGTAGGCCGACCAGTCGCGCGGATCGTCGCGCGCCAGCCACATCACGGTCACCGTCAGCGCGCCCACCACCAGCAGCGCGAACAGCGCCGGCAGCTGGCAGAAATCCGGCAGCGGACTGTGTTCGGTGCGGCCGCGCGCGGCGCGGCGGGAGGTTGGTTCACGCATGCGGCAAGTATGCCGCAGCGCGGTCGCGCTTACGCCAGCCGCTGGCCCAGCCAGCGGCGCAGGTCGTCGATCTCCTCGGCGCAGACCGCGTGGGCCATCGGGTAAGTGTGCCAGTCCACCGGATAGCCCAGCGCCTGCAGCGCATCGCGCGAGGCGGCGCCGCGCGGCAGCGCGACCACCGGGTCGGCGCTGCCGTGGCCCTGGAAGATCGGCGTGGCCGCGTTTGCGGCGCTGCGCTCGGCGGCGAGCGTGGCGGAGATGGGCAGGTAGGTCGACAGCGCGATGATGCCGGCCAGCTCTTCCGCATGGCGCAGCCCCGCGGACAGCGCGATCGCGCCGCCCTGCGAGAAGCCGGCGAGGACGATCCGCTCGCTCGGCACGCCGCGCGCGTGCTCGCGTTCGATCAGCGTCCCGACGGCGGCGATCGAGGCGCGGATGCCGGCCTCGTCCTGTGGCGCGCGCGCGTCGAAGCCGATGATGTCGTACCACGCACGCATCGACATGCCGTTGTTGATCGTCACCGGTCGCACCGGCGCATGCGGAAACACGAAACGCAGCGCCGGCCATGCCGGGTCCACCAGCTCCGGCACGATCGGCGCGAAGTCGTGGCCGTCGGCACCGAGGCCGTGCAGCCAGATGATGCTGTAGCGGGGCGAGGAGCCGGTTTCGTGTTCGACGGTGGGCAGGGTCATGGCATGGATCAACAGCGAGGCGGGTTGCCATCGTAGCAGTCGCAATCATCCGGCTGGATTCGTAGAAGCCCGCCTGCGAGCGATGCTCTTCACGGAGTTCGGGATTCGGGATGCGGCGGTCTTCGCGTAAATCTAAAGATGCATCACTATCGGATTGATGGTGCGTGCCAGTAAGACACTTGAAATCTGCGGTGACGGGAGCTTTGTCTCGATGTCGATGTCCTTGAATCCGGCTTGAAGCAGGAGTTCCTTTTCTTTTGCGCTGTATGGCGCTTTACCCGTTCGCATTGCCTGAGCGCCGGCCATGTCGCCGAGCCGAAACGTGATGTATGTGGATATCCGAGCAGCTACGGGTCGGCCCTCCATGGTTTCCGGCACGACGTTGTGATGCAGGAACCAATCCTTGGCGGCTTTCTTCAAGAGAAGTCCGCCACCGCCCTCAAGCACGCCGCGAATGTCGGTGATGACGATCTTGCCGTCTTGGTGAAGATCGCCCGTCACCACGATGACGCCAGATTCATGATTGCGTACGGCATCTGTGGGATATGCCGGTGGCAAATGACGATCCCACGTCGGCCCATGCCGTATATAGCTGATTCGCAGGGAGTACCTGCCGTTGCCGTCAGGTATCGCTTCCAACTCCGTTTCGATGAATGTATGCGCGGGCACCGCTATTCCGTCTTTCTGTGCAGGTACAAATTGCCAATGCTTGAGCGCCAGATCGAGCGCAGCAGCGATCGGCTTGCTGACGCCTGCTTCGGGTTGCGTTTGCGTCACCTCTCCTTGGGCGTTCACGTCCGCGCCGACAACGAAGGTTTGTTCACGCCTCTCGGCGGCGTGCGCCGACAAGGCACAGATCAGCAGAAGCATGGCCGTACGGAGCATGACCTTTTTCATCGTGATTCCTCCTCCCAGTCAGCGTCGGCGCCCCGCGTCGCGCAAGCGGCCATCGTGCCGCACACGCGAGATGGGTAACAGGATGTCAGGGCGCATGGATGACCGTGGTCGCGGCGTCCGGCTTCAGCGGGCTGTCCACAGCCAGCTCCTGTTCGGAGGGCAGCGGGATGCCGGGTCGCGCATCGGCAGCGGTTTCCTTGCGTGCGGCCTCGTTGAGGATGCGGGCCTGCTTCGCAGTGAAAATCGGTTCGCTGATGGTGAAGGACACCGGGATGTGCATGCGGGTTGCCACCGGCTGGCCATCGACCTGTTCCGGTATCGCGCGCCATTGTCCGGCGGCGGCCAGTACGGCCTTGATGAATGAGGGGCGCAGCTGCCAGCCCGCGAACTGGCTGTGCGCCGTCATGTCGCCGAGGCTGCCATCCGGTTGTACCGTGGCGTCCAGCATGACGAACGCGCATTCCCGCGCACGGATGCCATCCATGGGGTAGCGCGGCTGGACGTTCTGTTTCAGCAGTCGGGGACCATTGCCCTCGAAGCTGATCCGCAGGCTGTAGCCGCCATGGGTATCCGGAACGACCTTCAATTTGGTGAAGACGAAGGTGTGCGCCGACGCCGGCTTGTCGTCGTGCCGGGCCGGTACGAAGTGCCACTGCCTCACCGTCGTCGCGAGCACCGTGGCGATCGAGGCGGGCACGTCGGCGTCGAATTGGGTGGCGGTGACGTGGCCGGCGGCGTCCACGTCGGTGCCGATCCTGTAGGTCCGCTCGCGGGTTTCCGCGGCGTGCGCCGGCAAGGCACAGACCAGCGCCAGCAGCGTGGCGCAGCACATGGTGGTTTTCATGGTGCCCCCATTGAAATACCGGCGCCCCGCGCCGCGCGTGCAGGCAACGTACCGCACGCGCGAGGCGGGAAACAGTGCCGTCAGTGGGCCACGGCCAAGCCCAGTTCGTGCGCGAAGAAGGCCAGTCCGATCGCGGTGTCGCCGATGCGCTGGCTGAACGGGGTGCCGACGTCGTGGCCGGCGTTGGCGAAGTCGGTCTCGTGGCGCAGCATGTCGTAGATGCCCACGCGTACCACCACGGCGCGGTAGTCGCCGGGGTGCTGCACGATCTGCGTGCCCATCAAAGGAGCGTCGGTGCCATGGCCCGAGTCCATGCCGGCGCTCGATCAGGCCGACACGCTGATCAGAGATGCATAGTTATCGGATTGACCACGCTCGGCTGCAACACGCTAGAAATTCCTGGACGCCAGGTCCGGTTGGCTTCGATACCTACAACAAAACCCGTTTGCTCCAGAAAAGCGAGATCTGCGTTCGTCGGTGGAGCCTCATCACGGGCCTTGGCGACGCTGCACCAAATCGGTATCGAATCGGGAGGGCCTCCTTTGCAATCGGTCGTGGTGACCTTGCTGCTCTCGTTGACGCGGAACGTCATGCGGGTGCGCAGGTACGCGGGAACCGGCTTGCCGTCCAGCGTCTCCGGTGTATACCGATCTCGCAGCAGTGCATCGTCGACGGCTTTGGTCAGCAGCCGGCCGCCACGACCTGGGTTGGAAGTGCGTGATTCCTTGATGATCAACTTGCCGTCTGCCTGAAGTTTGGCGGTAGCCTCGACGCTGCCTTGTGCGTGGATCTGCAAAGCCTCCGGAGAATAAACCGGCATGCTGGAAAGTTCCCACTTTGGACCCTGGCTGACGTAGCTGATGGTCAGTGTGTACTTGCCACCTGCATCGGGTACCACCTCTAGCGTCGTTGTGATGAACGTGTGCACGGGAACAGCTCTCCCATCCTTCTGCGCGGGCACAAATCGCCAGTGCCTGAGCGCTAGGTCCAGCACGGCGGCGATGGGTTTGGTAACCCCGGACTCAGGCTCGGTCTTTGTCACTTCACCTAGCGCGCTAACGTCGGCACCGATGACATAGGTCTGTTTCTGACGGTCAGCTGCCCGTGCCGGCAACGCGCAGGCCAGCAGCATGACGCCGGCACAATACATGACGCCTTTCATCGCCATCTTCTCCCCGTGAACGCGGGTGCCACCGCACCACGTGAGCGGTCATCATGCCGCAGCGGTGGCAGGTGAGATAGCCCCTGCGCAGTCGCTGCGCTCAAGGTTTGCCATCCAGCCCCAGCTCGTGCGCGAAGAAGGTCAGCCCGATCGCGGTGTCGCCGACGCGCTGGCTGAACGGGGCGCCGATGCCGTGGCCGGCGTTCATGCGGGTCAGCAGCAGGATCGGCCGCGTCGACGAGCTGGCGTTCTGCAGCGCGGCGGCGAACTTGCGCGATTGCCACGGCGCCACCCGCGGGTCGTTTTCGCCGGTGGTGAGCAGCACCGCCGGGTAGGCGGTGTTGGTCTCGACGTGCTGCAGCGGCGAGTAGGCCAGGGTGGCCTTGAACTGCGCCGGGTCGGCGATACTGCCGTACTCGGGGATGTTGTACGGGCCGTTGGCGAAGTGGGTTTCGTGGCGCAGCATGTCGTAGATGCCCACGCGCGCCACCACGGCGCGGTAGTCGGCCGGGTGCTGCACGATCTGCGCGCCCATCAGCAGGCCGCCGTTGCTGCCGCCGAGGATGCCGAGGTGCGCGCGGTCGGTCCAGCGCGCATGGATCAGCGCCAGCGCGGCGGCGTGGAAGTCGTCGAACACGTTCTGCTTGTCGAGCTGCTGCCCCTGCGCGTGCCAGCGCTGTCCGTTCTCGTTGCCGCCGCGGATGTTGGCGTAGGCGAGCACGCCGCCGCGCTCCAGCCAGGCCAGGTTCGGGCCGATGAAGCCGGGCTTGATCGGGATGTCGAAGCCGCCGTAGCTGTAGAGGATGGTGGGCCGCTTGCCGTTCGCCGTGGTGCCGCGCAGCGACAGCACGGTCACCGGGATCTTCGTGCCGTCCTTCGAGGTGCCTTCGATGCGTCGTGCGACCACCTTCGAATAGTCGGCGGCAGGCTTGACCTCGAACACGGTCTTCAGCGCGCCACTGCGGCCGTCGTACTCGGCCCAGCGCGTGGGCGTGCTCCAGCCGCCGTAGCTCACCAGTGCCTTGTTGCTGCCGGATTCGGAGGCGATCTCGCCGATGCCGATGCCATGTTCCGGCAGCGGTAGCCGGCGCACGAAGATCGCGCCGGCGTCGTACTGCTCGACCCACCAGTCGGGACCCCGGCTGCGCACCACCAGGAAGCCGTCGCCAAGCGGGGCGATCTGCTGGATCGCGCCTTCGCGCTCGGCCAGCACCGGCGCTGCCTTGCCGTCGTCGCCGATGGCCACGACCTTGCCGCGCGGCGCATCGCGGAACGCGGCGAGGTACAGACGTCCATTCACCCAGGCCGCGGTGCGCACGTTGGCGCTGCGATCGAGCACGCGGATGAAGCGATCGCCGTGCTGCAGGAACACTTCGGCCGGGCCGCCGTCGCCGTCGTAGGCGAGCACCGCGGCCTGCGCCGTGGCCGGCGCATTCACCAGCACGTACTCGGCGGTTTTCGAGTAGCCCTTGCCGAACACCACGCGATCCGTCGCGGCGGCCCGGCCCAGCGTGTGATACACTAGGGTGGCGTGGAACTGCTCCACTTCCTGCCCCGCCGCCGGCGGCGTGAAGCGCACGTAGCTGAAGCCGCGCTCGTCGGCATCCCAGGCCAGGCCTTGCGGCGTGGTGCCTCCGCCGGCCCAGGGCAGGGTGTCGGGCAGGGTCTTGCCGCTGGCCACCTCGAGCACGCGGATGGTGGTCAGCTCGCTGCCGCCCTCGGCGCTGCCGTAGGCGAGGTAGCGCCCGCGCGGCGAGGGCCAGTAGGCGGTGATCGCGGTGCCGGCGCCGCCGTGGTCGGCGTTCGGATCCGCCAGCACCTTCGCCGTGCCGTCCGGCCACGCCTGCGCGATCAGCACCGGCTGCGGCTGCGGCGGGGTCTGCTGCAGATAGAACAAGGTGCCGCCGGCCAGCGTGGGGCCGGAGCGCATGGTCGAGGTGATCGCCAGCTGCTGCACCCGCACGGTGAGCGCCTTGCCCTGCGGCATCGCCGCCAGGGTCGCCTCGGTGTACGCGTTCTGCGCGGCTATCCACCGCCGCACCGCCGGGTCGTCCGGGTTTTCCAGCCAGCGGTACGGGTCGGCCACGCTGACGCCGTGGAAGGTGCCGGACGCGGCCTGCTGCGACGTGGGCGGCGGCAGCGGCTGCGGCTCGCCAATCAGCGCCAGCTCGCGCGGCGGCTTCGTCGTCGGATTCACGGGCGGCAGCTGGGCGGCGGCAGCGGCGCCGGCGGCGAGCAGCAGGGTGGCGGCGAAGGACGCAAGGCGCATGGCGAGGGTTCCATGGGAAGACGTGGCAGCAAGCAGGGTAGCAACGCGCCGCCGCCGCTGCAGCCGCCGGCCGCTGACTTTCGGCAGGGGTGGCCGCGGATCGCCGTTGCGCTCGGTTATGCTGGCCTTTTTGCCCGGGAAGAATCCATGCGCCGATTGCTGCTGGCCGCCCTTGTCGCCTTCACCGTCGCGCCGCTGGCCGCGCTCGCCACGCCGGCATCGACGCCGCTGGACCTGGACACCGTGATGGCCAACCCGGACTGGATCGGCCAGGCGGTGGAGTCGCCGTACTGGAGCGTGGACGGGCGCAACCTGTACTACTCGCTGAAGCGCGATGGCAGCCCGCTGCGCGACCTGTACCGGGTCGACCCGGCTACCGGGCAAGGCGCGAAGCTGGACCCGGCCGCGCTGGCGCAGGCCGACGGCCCGGCGGTGTTCGACCGCACGCACCGGCATGCCGCCTTCATCCTGCACGGCGACGTGTTCGTGGTGGATCTGCAAAGCGGCCGGCGCCGCCAACTCACCCGCACGCCGCAGGACGAATCCGCGCCGCGTTTTTCCGCCGACGGCCGCGCGCTGCAGTTTCGCGACGGCAACGACTGGTACAGCCACGACCTGGCCAGCGGCGTCACCGCGCCCGCGGCGGTGCTGAAGTTCGCCGACGACCCGCAGGCGAAGCAGCCTGACGCGCTGGGCGAACGGCAGCTGGAATTGTTCAAGACGCTGCGCCGGCTCAAGGCCGACAAGCAGGCGAAGCGCGACGAGGAGCAGGCGCTGGCCGCCGCCGACCCGGGCCGCGCGCCGCTGCCGTTCTTCCTCGGCGACAAGATCACCCCGGTCGACAGCGAACTGTCGCCGGACGGCCGCTGGCTGCTGCTGGTCACCGCGCCGAAAGGCTACGAAGCCGGCAAGGCGCCGACGCTCGCCCACTACGTCACCGACTCCGGCTACCTCGAACCGCAGGAGGCGCGCGTGTATGTGGGCCGCAACGACCCGGCCCCGCAGTCGCTGCTGCTGCTCGACCTGGCCAATCACCAGTCATACCCGCTGGCCACCGACCCGCTGCCCGGCATCCACGACGATCCGCTGAAGGACCTGCGCACGCGCGCCGTCGCCGCGCTGCAGAAGGCCGGCAAGGCCGAGCAGGCCAAGGCGCTGAAGGCGCCGGAACGGCGCGCCGTGCGCATCGTCGGCAGTGCCGACGACGGCGGTGGCGGCGGCATCGCATGGAGCGACGACGGCCGCCAGCTCGCCATCCAGCTGCGCGCGATCGACAACAAGGACCGCTGGATCGCCAGCGTGGATTTCGCCAGGCACGCGCTGGTGCCGCAGCAGCGGTTGACCGACCCGGCGTGGATCAACTGGAACTTCAACGATTTCGGCTGGCTGAAGGACGGCCGCACGCTGTGGTACCTGAGCGAGCAGACCGGCTGGTCGCAGCTCTACGTCAAGCCGCTCGACGGCAAGGCGAAAGCACTCACCACCGGCCGATTCGAGGTGAGCCACCCGCAGCTCAGCGCGGACGGCCAGTGGTTCTACCTGCGCACGAACCGGGTGGCGCCCTACAGCTACGACGTCTACCGCGTGCCGTCCGCCGGCGGCGAGCTGGCGCGCGTGACGCACTACCAGGGCATGGACGACTTCGCGCTGTCACCCGACGGCACGCAGCTCGCCGTGCTGCATTCCGCGCCCTACGTGCTGCCGCAATTGGCCGTCCAGCCGTCCGCCGGCGGCACGCCGCGCGAGCTGACCAGCACCATGAAGGCGGCGTTCAGCGCGCACGACTGGATCGCGCCGAAGATCGTCGAGGTGCCGTCCTCGCACGGCGCGGGCGGCATCTGGGCGAAGTACTACGGCCCGGCCGACGAGGGTGCGTCGCCGAAGCCGGCGGTGATCTTCGTGCACGGTGCCGGCTACCTGCAGAACGTCACGTTGTCGTGGTCGCACTATTTCCGCGAGCAGATGTTCCACAACCTGCTGGTGAGCCAAGGTTACGTGGTGCTGGACATGGACTACCGCGCCTCCGAAGGCTACGGCCGCGCCTGGCGCACCGCGATCTACCGCCAGATGGGCCACCCGGAACTGGAAGACCTGCTCGACGGCAAGGCGTGGCTGGTCAAGAACCATCACGTCGATCCGCGCCGCGTGGGCATCTACGGCGGCAGCTACGGCGGCTTCATGACCGAGATGGCGCTGCTGCGCGCGCCGGGCGAGTTCGCCGCCGGCGCCGCGCTGCGCCCGGTCAGCGACTGGACGCTGTACAACCACGAGTACACCGCCAACATCCTCAACGATCCGCAGCTCGATCCCGACGCGTTCAAGGCCAGCTCGCCGATCGAATACGCCGACCAGTTGCAGGATCCGCTGCTGATCGAACACGGCCTGATCGACGACAACGTGCTGGCCGAGGACTCGATCCGCCTGTACCAGCGCTTCATCGAGCTGCACAAGAAGAACTTCTGGATGTCGCTGTACCCGCTGGAACGCCACGGCTTCGTGCACGCCGATGCCTGGTACGACGAGTACCGGCGCATCGACGAGCTGTTCGATACGTACGTGAAGCCGGTGAAGTAGGCGGCAGCGCGTGGCGGGGCGCCACTCGGCATGGGGGTGCGCCCGCGGGGGCTCTTGACCGGTTGAACCCTGCCAGCCGAAAGTACTTCGGCTGGCAGCACGTGGCCCGAGCGTTCGGCGGCATGCCGGGACGAGGTCTCTGCCGAGGGGGAAAACATGCGCAAGTTGCTGTGGATACTCGTGGCGTGCGGCCTGTTGCTGGCCGCTTGCGCCAAGCCGTTGCCGCCGGAGAAGCTGGCGTATGCCGGGCAGTGGCGGTCGACGACGATGTCGCTGCTGATCACCACCGGCGGCAACGTGAACTACCGGCGGGTGGGCGGCGGCATGAGCAAGTCCGTCAACGGTCCGCTGCAGGCGTTCGAGGGTGACAACTTCGTGGTGGGCATTGGCCCGGTCAAGACCACCTTTGTGGTCTCGATGCCGCCGCACGAGGATGGCGGCGCGTGGAAGATGACGGTGGACGGGGTGGAGCTGACCCGGGTGCCGCCGGGCGAGTAAGCCCGGAAAAACGGTCGCAGCGGGATCGTGCGGATCCCGTTGCGACCGGGGGACCGGCAGCACTGCAAGATCGCGGTAAGACGGCCTTGCCAGCTCGGGGGAGCGAGTGCTGCTGCCGGGTTACTTGGCGACCAGGGTGCCGGTCATGCCGGGGTGGAACTTGCAGAAGAACGCGAACGAGCCGGCCTTGGCCGTGGTGCGCACGGTGGCGCCCGGCTTCAGGTCGATGTCGAAGCTGCCGTCGCGCGCGGTGGCGCTGTGTTCGAAGATGTCGTGGTTGACCCATTCGATGACGTCACCGGCGCGCACGCCGGTGGGCATCGGGCCGAACATCATCTTGTCGAGCACGATCACGTGCACCGTCTTTGCCTGTGCCGTGGCCGTGGCCGGGGCGGCCGCGAACGCCGGCGCGGCGGCCACGCCCAGGCTCAGCAGGCCGAGGAACAGAAGCGTGCTGCGGAACATGACGTGCTCCTTACTTCAGGCTGGCAGCCAGGTGCTCGGCGTGCATCTCGTGCTCGTGGAACAGCTTCGAGCCGGTTTCCAGCAGCGACTTCAGCTCGGCGTTCTGCGTGGACGGGATCAGCGTGCCGTCGAGCGCGGCCAGCACGGCCTTGTGGAAGGCCACTTCGTTCTCGGCATAGGCCTTGTCGTAGGCCGCGCCGCTCAGCGCGGCCAGCTTGGTCTGCTCGGCGGCGGCGCCCTTGGCCAGTGACTGGCTGGTGCCGTTGTCGGCCGGCGTGACGCCGAGCTTCTTGGCCAGTGCCAGCGCCTGGTCGTTCACGGCGGCGTGGTCGCGCGCCATTTCCTCGGCGAACTGACGCACCGCCTGGTTGTGCGACTTGCTCAGCGCCTGCTTGGCGGCGGTGACGTCGATCGCGCCGGCGGTATAGGCGATGTGGGCGATCTGCGCGTCGTTGATGGCCGGCGCCGGGGTGGCGGCGTGCACGCTGGTGAGCGAGCCGAGGCCGAGCGCGACGACGAGGGCGAACAGGGATTTGTTCATGAGCGGTGTCTCCTTGGATGGATGAAGGGCGAGCGAAGCTTGCCGGTGCCCATGAGATGCAGCAGCGGCGCACAGGTTCCGGCGGGTGCGCGGAGTGCAGCGGGAACCTCGGCCGCGGCGCCTGCGTCGGATCGGCTGTCACCCCAGCGAAACCTCTCCCATGCTCGAACTCGATCAATCCATCGCTTCCACCGCCGCGCCGATGCCGGTCGCGGAAACCCCCCGCCCCACGCGCGCCGAGGCGGAGGCCGCCGTGCGCACGCTGATCCGCTGGGCCGGCGACGAGCCCGCGCGCGAGGGCCTGCTGGCCACCCCGGCGCGGGTGGTACGCGCCTACGAGGAATGGTTCGCCGGCTACCGGCAGGATCCGGCCGGCCTGCTCAGCCGTACCTTCAGCGAGGTCGGCGGCTACGACGAACTGGTGCTGCTGCGCGACATCCCGCTGCAGTCCACCTGCGAACACCACCTGGCGGCGATCCGCGGCGTGGTGCACATCGCCTACCTGCCGGATCGGCGCGTGGTGGGCATCTCCAAGCTGGCGCGGCTGGTCGAGGCGTTCGGCCGGCGCCTGCAGATCCAGGAGCGGCTGACTGTGGAGATCGCCGATACCCTGGCGCAGGTGCTGCATCCGCGCGGCGTGGCGGTGGTGGTCGAGGCCAGCCACGAATGCCTGTCCTCCCGCGGGGTCCGTTTGCACGGGGTATCGATGCAGACCCGGCGCCTGCTCGGCGAATTCGCTCAGGAACCGCGGCGCGGCGAGATCCTGGCCACGCTGGCCGGCTGACCCGGGAACCTCGGGCCACCCCGCTGCATCGGATCAGGTGTAAAAGGAGAAAGCCATGTCAGCCCATGCCCATGTTGCATCCGTCGATTACGCCGCGCTGGACGACCACGCGCTGGTGGCGCAGGTTCGCGCCGGCCATCGCGAGGCGTTCCGCCACATCATGCAGCGCTGCAACCAGCGGTTGTTCCGCGTGGCGCGCGCCGTGCTCGGCGAGGATGCGGAAGCGGAAGACGTGCTGCAGGAATCGTATATGCGTGCCTACCACAAGCTGGATTCGTTCCGTGGCGACTCGACCCTGCTGACCTGGCTGACCAGCATCGTGCTGAACGAGGCGCGGGGCCGGTTGCGCAAGCGCCACATCATGGTCGGCTTGGAGCAGGTCGACGCGGCGCCGGAGGATACCCACCAGATCGTGCAATTCCCCTCGAAGTTCGGCAGCGAGGATCCGGCGGTGTCGGCTGCGCGCACGCAGATCCGCCACCTGCTCGAACACGCCATCGACAAGCTGCCGGAGGCGTTCCGCACCGTCTACATGATGCGCGAGGTGGAGGAATGCTCGGTGGAGGAAACCGCCAGCCTGCTGGCGATCAAGCCGGAGACGGTGAAGACCCGCCTGCACCGCGCGCGCCGGCTGCTGCGCACGTCGCTGCAGGGCACTTTGGCCGAGACCATGAGTGGGGCGTTCCCGTTCATGGGCCAGCGCTGCGCCCGCGTCACCGACGCGGTGATGGCGCGGCTGGAGACCGAACAATCGGCCTGACCCGTGCGGTTGGGCAGGGCGGGCAGCGCCCGCCCTGCGCCGCCGCCCATGGCGATGTGATCAGCGTGGTGCGGCGGCGGGCGGGGTGATCCGCTGCAGCCGCTCGGCCAGCGTGGCACGCGACAGTTCGCCGATGTGCATGTCGCGCAGGCGGCCGTCGGCGTCGAGGAACAAGGTGGTCGGGTAGCCGCGGGCGTTGTAGTGGTTCGACAGGTCCAGGTTGCCGTCGATCAGCACGCCGTCCAGCACGAGGCGCTGCACCCGCATGAACTGCTTCACCGCGGCCGCCGATTCGCCCTGGTCGGCGAACACGAAGCGCACCTGCGTCGTCGTCCGCTGCGCCTCGGCCAGCACCGGCATCTCGCGCCGGCACGGGCCGCACCAGGTGGCCCACAGGTTGATCACGCTGGGCTGGCCGCGCAGCGTTTGCAGTGATACCTCGCGGCCGTCCAGGTCGCGCAGCGCCAGGGCCGGCAAACCGGGATGGCTGGCCGCGGTCAGCTTGTACGCGAGCAGTCCGGCGAAGGCCCAGGCCGCGATGCCGACCGCCACGCCGGCGGCCAGCGGCCGGCGCAGCGGCGGCCGGCGCCAGCCGATCAGCATCGCTGCCGCCAGCAGCCCGAGCGCGCCGGCGATCGGGTCGAAGCCCTGGTCGCGGATGTTCAGCATGCTCAGCGGCTGCTGCACGTACTGCGGCCACCAGCCGGCGACGTAGGCGATGCGCGCGGTCAGCAGACCGACGCCGAGTGCCAGATACAACGCATTGCCGGCGTCGGCGTAACCGCGCCGGGCCAGGAAGCCGGCCACGGCGAGTGCGGCGACGACGCCGAACAGCAGTGCCAGCAGCGCCGACGAGAGTGCCAGCGGTCCGATATTCACGTGCTTCCGTCCTTGCCGGTGAGGGCTCGCGCCGATGGCGACGAGTGTGTGCAAGCGGGAACCTTACCCGGTATCGCGTGGCCGGGCGGCGCAGGCCGCGTCAGTCCGCCCGGCGCAAGCCGGCTGCCTCGCGCGCCAGTCGCTCGATGCCGGCCCAGTCGCCGGCGGCGAGCCGGTCGGTGGGAGTGAGCCAGGAGCCGCCCACGCACAGCACGTTCGGCAGGGCGAGGAAATCCGGCGCGCTGCTCAGGCCGATGCCGCCGGTGGGGCAGAAGCGGATCTGCGGCAGCGGGCTGGCCCAGGCGCCGAGCAGCTTGTGGCCGCCGGCTGGTACGGCGGGGAAGAACTTCAGGTGGCGATAGCCGCGTTCGAGCAGGGCCATCGCCTCGCTGGCGGTGGCCACGCCGGGCAGCAGCGGCAGTTCGCTGTCGTCGGCGGCGTCGAGCAGGCGCGGCGAGGTGCCGGGCGAGACGGCGAAGCGGGCGCCGGCCTGCCGCGCCGCCTGCAGGTCGCGCGCGCTCAGCGCGGTGCCGCAGCCGACCACGGCGCCTTCCACCTCGGCGGCGATCGCGCGGATCGCCTCCAGTGCCGCCGGCGTGCGCAGGGTGACCTCGATGGTCGGGATGCCGCCGGCGACCAGCGCACGCGCCATCGGCACCGCAGCCTTCGCGTCGTCGATGATCACCACCGGGATCACCGGCGCCAGCCGCATGAGGGTTTCGACTTGCTGCTGCTTTTGTTCGATCGAACTCACGTCTGGCTCCTGGGGTTTGGCCCCTCCCCCTGCAGCGCAGGGGGAGGTTGGGAGGGGGTTGCTCAGGCTGGCGTGGAAGTGAAGATCAAGAGCGAACCCCACCCCAACCCTCCCCTGCAAAGCAGGGGAGGGAGCAAGGCTACAGCACGCCGGCGCCGAGGTCGGCGTTGGCGGCGGCCTGGCGGAACAGGCCGAACAGTTCGCGGCCCATGCCGCTGTGCTCGCCGGACAGGTCGGCGACGTGCGGCAGGCGGGCATCCAGTTCGTGCGCTTCCATCAGGACGTCCAGACGTCCGTTCGCCGCGTCCAGCCGGATCATGTCGCCGTCGCGGATCTTGGCGAGGTTGCCGCCGGCAACCGCCTCCGGGGTCACATGGATCGCCGCCGGCACGCGGCCGGAGGCGCCGGACATGCGGCCGTCGGTGAGCAGGGCGATGCGGTGGCCGCGGTCCTGCAGCAGCGCCAGCGTGGGGGTGAGCTTGTGCAGTTCGGGCATGCCGTTCGCGCGCGGGCCCTGGAAGCGCACCACCGCCACGAAGTCGCGGTTGAGTTCGCCGCGCTTGAACGCGCCGGCGACCTCGTCCTGATCGTCGAACACGATCGCCGGCGCCTCGATCAGCAGGCGGTCGTCCGGCACCGAGGAGACCTTGATCACCGCGCGGCCGAGATTGCCGTCGAGCATGCGCAGGCCGCCGTCGGGGCGGAACGGTTCGTCCACGCCGCGCAGCACGCCGCGGTTGCCGCTCTGCTTCGCCACCGGCTGCCAGTGCAGCGCACCGCCCGCGTCGAGCGCCGGCACCTGCGCATAGCCGTCCAGGCCGGTGCCGAAGATGGTCTGCACGTCGGCGTGCAGCAGGCCGGCGCCGAGCAACTGGTCGATCAGGAAGGCCATGCCGCCGGCGTCGTGGAACTGGTTCACGTCGGCGTAGCCGTTCGGGTACACGCGCGCCAGCAACGGGATCACGCCGGACAGTGCGTCGAAGTCGTCCCAGCGCAACTGGATGCCGGCCGCGTGCGCGATCGCGACCAGGTGCAGCAGGTGGTTGGTGGAACCGCCGGTGGCGTGCAGGCCGATCACGCCGTTGATGATCGCGCGCTCGTCGATGATGTGGCCGAGCGGCAGGGACGCGTCGCCCAGCGCGCTGTGGGCGGCGACGCGGCGCACCACCTCGGCGGTGAGCGCGTCGCGCAGCGGGGTGTCCGGCGCGGTGAAGCTGGCGCCGGGCAGGTGCAGGCCCATGATCTCCATCAGCATCTGGTTGGAGTTGGCGGTGCCGTAGAAGGTGCAGGTGCCGGGTGCGTGGTACGAGGCCGCCTCCGCTTCCAGCAGCTCGGCTTTGCTCGCCTTGCCGTCGGCGAACGCCTGGCGCACCTTCGACTTCTGCTCGTTCGGGATGCCGCTGGGCATCGGCCCCGACGGCACGAACGCGCCCGCCAGGTGGCCGAAGCTCAGCGCGCCGATCAAGAGGCCCGGCACGATCTTGTCGCAGATGCCGAGGAACAGCGCGCCGTCGAACATGTCGTGCGACAGCGCCACCGCGGTGGCCAGCGCCACCACGTCGCGCGAGAACAGCGACAGCTGCATGCCGGGGCGACCCTGGGTGATGCCGTCGCACATCGCCGGCACGCCGCCGGCGACCTGCGCAGTGAAGCCGGCGTCGCGCGCGACCTGGCGGATCAGCGCGGGATAGCGCTCGTACGGCTGGTGCGCCGACAGCATGTCGTTGTAGGCGGTGACGATGGCCAGGTTGGCGCGTCGGCCGCTGCGCAGCGCCGCCTTGTCCTCGCTGCCGCAGGCGGCGAAGCCGTGCGCCAGGTTGCCGCAGGACAGGTGCTCGCGCTGCGGCCCGCTGCGGTCGACCGCGTCGATCCGCCGGAGGTAGGCCGCGCGCGTGTCGCGGCTGCGCTCGCGCAGGCGTTCGGTGACTTCGGCGACGACGGGGTGCAGCGTGGTCATGATTTCTTACCTTGTCTGTAGGAGCGCACGCTGTCCGCAAGGGACTTCCTGCGGTCGTGCGCGATGCTCTTGTTGATGGTTCCCCGGGCGGGTATCGCCTGCCGTTCGCGCACAGGGCGTGCTCCTGCGGGCGATGCCGTTGGTGGTGGTCACGGACACCAGTACACCGCCACCGGTACGCGCGGCTGGGCCAGTACCGCGCGCACCGGGTAGTCCCGTGCGGCGCCGAGGCCGAGCCGCGCGTCAGCGAGCAGGTCGCGCTTCTTCTCGCCGGCCACCAGCAGGTACAGCGCGCGCGTTTGCAGCAGGGTCGGCAGGGTCAGCGTGATGCGCGGCTCGCCGGCGCCGGGCGCGTGCATCGGCAGCACGCGCGCCGTGCCGTCCAGGTCCAGCGCCTCGGCCAGGTGGTCGCCGCCGGGGAAGAACGAGGCGGTGTGGCCGTCCTCGCCCATGCCCAGCACCACCGCGTCGAACGGCAACGGCAACGCCTCGATGCGCGCGTCGGCGGCAGCCAGGCCAGCCTCGGGACTGGCGTCGCCGGTGTACAGCGGCACGAAGCGCGCCGCGGCGGCGGCATGCAGCAGCAGCCGCGATTTCACCAGCCGCGCGTTCGAGCGCTCGTCGGTGTCCGCGACCCAGCGCTCGTCGACCAGGGTCACCTGCACCCGGGCCCAGTCGAGCTGCTCATGCGACAGGCGCTCGAAAAAATCCTTCGGCGTGCTGCCGCCGGAAACCGCCAGCACGGCGTGGCCGCGTTCGGCCAGCCCGCGGCGCAGGCGTTCGGCGACGCGCTCGGCCAGCGCCGTGGCCTGCGCGCGGCAATCGGTGAAACTGTGCGTGGTGACGTTCAGGTGAGTAGTCATGGCGGCGGTCGCGACGGGCACGCGGGCGTGGCCGGGCGTAGCGTGGGGAAGGGACTGCCAGTCTGCCGCCGGCCGGTGCAGCGGCAGGTGAACCGGATCATTCACTGTCTTCGTTCCAGGTGCGGCCGTCGCGCTCGATCAGCGCCACCGCGGCGCTCGGGCCCCAGCTGCCGGCGGCGTACGGCCGCGGCGGCTCGCCGCTGTCGGCCCAGGCGGCGAGGATCGGGCCGGCCCAGCGCCACGCCGCCTCCACTTCGTCGCGGCGCATGAACAAGGTGGGGTTGCCGCGCACCACGTCCAGCAGCAGGCGTTCGTACGCGTCGGGCTGCTGCACGCCGAACGCCTGGGCGAAGCTCATGTCCAGCGGCACGTGGCGCAGGCGCAGGCCGCCGGGGCCGGGATGCTTGATGGTCAGCCACAGCTTCACCCCCTCGTCCGGCTGCAGCCGCAGCACCAGCCGGTTCTGCGACAAGGTGCCGGCGTCGGGGTTGAAGATCGAATGCGGCACCGGCTTGAAGGTCACCGCGATCTCCGACACCCGGCTCGGCAGCCGCTTGCCGGTGCGCAGGTAGAACGGCACGCCGGCCCAGCGCCAGTTGGCGATCTCCGCCTTCAGGGCGACGAAGGTCTCGGTGTTCGACTTGCTGTTGCCCAGTTCCTCCGGGTAGCCCGGCACGCCAGCGCCCTCGGCCACGCCGGCGCGGTACTGGCCGCGCACGGTGAGCTGGGCGGCGTTGCTGTCGTCGATGGCTTTCAGCGAATGCAGCACCTTCAGCTTCTCGTCGCGCACCGCGTCCGGCGCCAGTGACGACGGCGGCTCCATCGCCACCATGCACAGCAGCTGCAGCATGTGGTTCTGCACCATGTCGCGCAGCGCGCCGGCGCGGTCGTAGTAGGCGCCGCGATGGCCGACGCCGAGGGTTTCGGCCACGGTGATCTGCACGTGGTCGATGTGCCCGGCGTTCCACAGCGGCTCGAACAGCGCGTTGCCGAAGCGCAGCACCAGGAGGTTCTGCACGGTCTCCTTGCCGAGGTAGTGGTCGATGCGGAAGGTCTGCGATTCGCTGAACACCTTGCCGACCGCGTCGTTGATCTGGTTCGCGCTGGCCAGGTCGCGGCCGATCGGTTTTTCCAGCACCACGCGCGAGGCGCCCTGGTTGAGCCCGTGCTGGCCCAGCCGGGTGCAGATGTCGACGAACAGTTCCGGCGAGGTGGACAGGTAGAACACGCGCACGTGCTCGGGCTGGGCGCCGATGAACGCGGTGAAGTCGTTCCAGCCCTCGTCCTTGCGCGCGTCCAGCGGACGGTAGAACACCTGCTGCAGGAACACGTCGAGCTGCGCCGCCGCGCACACCCCGATCAGCGCCTCGCGCAGCTGCGCGCGGTAGCCGGCGTCGTCCAGCGCTTCGCGGGCGATGCCGACGATGCGGCTGCTGGCCGGGATCTGGCCGTCGAGGAAGCGGTGGAACAAGGCCGGCAGCAGCTTGCGTACGGCGAGGTCGCCGGTGCCGCCGAAGATCACCAGGTCGAACGGTTCGACCGATTGGGGGGAAGCAGTCACGCGGGTCACCTCGACTCGATGCCGGATGGCGGGCGGAAGGCCTGGCGGCGCGATCGCCCGGATTTCCGTCGATGGTACCAGTGAAATACCAGATCGACCACGGGTCTGCATACGAATTCATGCGATGAGGGTGGGCGTGATACGGGCTTGCAGCCAGTGGTTCGCTATTGGTATCGTTCGCGACATGGAAGCCGCCCTCGCCCATGAATACCGCCGGATCTGCCACGACCCGGCCACGCACCAGCCGCTGGCCTACCTGCGGCTGCGCCAGGCGATCCGCAACATCATCGGGCACCGCGACATCGAGCCGGGCCAGGCGCTGCCCAGCGAGCGCGACCTGTCGCAGACGCTGAAGCTGTCGCGGGTGACCGTGCGCAAGGCGATCGCCGGCCTGGTCGAGGAGGGCCTGCTGACCCAGCGCCACGGCGCCGGCACCTTCATCGCCGAGCGCATCGTCAAGCCGATGTCGCGGCTGACCAGCTTCACCGAGGATCTGCGCGAGCGCGGGCTGTCGCCGCGTTCGGAGTTCTTCGAGCGCGGCATCGGCGAGGTGACGCCGGAAGAATCGATGGCGCTGAACCTGTCGCCCGGCTCGCTGGTGGTGCGCCTGCACCGCGTGCGTTACGGCCAGGACGAGCCGCTGGCGATCGAGCGCAGCGTGGTGCCGGCCAGCGTGTTGCCGGACCCGCACCTGGTGCGCGATTCGCTGTACGAGGCACTGGAAAAACTCAACGCCCGCCCGCGTCGCGCGCTGCAGCGGCTGCGTGCGGTGTCGCTGAACGCGCAGCAGGCGCGGCTGCTGCACGTCAGCGTGGGCAGTGCCGGGCTGAACATCGAGCGGCGCAGCTTCCTCGACGACGGCCGCGTGGTCGAGTTCACCTGCTCCTGGTACCGCGGCGACATCTACGACTTCGTCGCCGAACTGCAGACCGATTGAAGGAACGCCATGGACGCCCGCGACACCCTGATGTACCAGGAGGCGCACGAGTCGGCCGATGTAGTCGCGCGCCAGTTCGCCGCCAACGAGGCGGTGGTCGGCGCGCTGGCGCAGTCGCTGCGTGCGCAGCCGCCGCGTTTCATCGTCACCTGTGCACGCGGCAGCTCCGACCATGCCGCGGCGTATGCGAAGTACGTGTTCGAGACCCAGCTCGGCATCGTCACCGCGTCGGCGTCGCCGTCGGTGACCTCGGTCTACGCGGCCGAGCAGCAGTGGCAGGGCGCGCTGTTCATCGCGATCTCGCAGTCGGGCAAGAGCCCCGACCTGCTGCGCAATGCGCAGGCGGCGAAGCTCGCCGGCGCGCGCGTGGTGGCGCTGGTGAACGTGGAGGATTCGCCGCTGGCGGCGCTGGCCGACACGGTGATCCCGCTGCACGCCGGGCCGGAGCGCAGCGTGGCGGCGACCAAGAGCTATCTTGCCGCGCTGGCCGCGGTGCTGCACCTGTGTGCGCGCTGGCGCGGCGACGGGGAACTGGGCGCCGCACTGCGCGCCTTGCCGGATGCGCTGCGCGCCGGCTGGGACGCCGACTGGTCGGCGCTGGTCGACGGCCTGGCCGCTGCGCACAACCTGTTCGTGGTCGGTCGCGGCTACGGCCTCGGCATCGCGCTGGAGGCGGCGCTGAAGTTCAAGGAAACCTGCGGCCTGCACGCCGAGGCGTTCAGCGCGGCCGAGGTGAGGCACGGCCCGATGGCGCTGGTCGGCCCCGACTTCCCGGTGCTGTGCTTCGCCCAGGACGACGACACGCTGGACAGCACGCTGGCGGTGGCGCGCGAGTTCCGCGGCCGCGGTGCGCAGGTGTTCGTGGCCGCGCCCGGCGTGCACGGTGCCGGCACGCTGGCGGTGGCCGGCGGCCTGCCGGCGCTGTGCACGCCGCTGCTGGTCATCCAGAGTTTCTACCGCGCCGCCAGCGCACTGGCGCTGCGCCGTGGCTTCAACCCCGACGTGCCGCCGCATCTCAACAAGGTCACCGAGACGGTCTGACCATGCAGGAGCGCACCCTGTGCGCGGTGCTCTTCGTTACGTTGCACAAAAGCAGCGTGCACAAGGTGCGCGCCTACACGTCGGCCTGTGAGTATTCGCCATGATCCAATCGCTTGCCAATGCCCGCGTACTCACCCCCGACGGCTGGCGCGACGACCTCGTCGTGCTGCTGGAGGGCGAGCGCATCGCCGACCTGCTGCCGCCATCCGATCCGCGCGTGCGTGATGCGCAACAGCACGATCTTGGCGGCGCGATGCTGGTGCCCGGCTTCATCGACGTGCAGGTCAATGGCGGCGGTGGCGTGCTGTTCAACGAGGCGCCCACGGTGGAAACATTGCGCCGGATCGGCGCCGCGCATCGGCGCTTCGGCACCACCGGCTTCCTGCCGACCCTGATCAGCGACCGCGTGGAGGTGATGCGCGCAGCGCTGGCCGCGGTGGAGCAGGCGCTGGCCGAAGGCGTGCCGGGCGTGCTCGGCATCCATCTGGAAGGCCCCTACCTGGCGCCGGCGCGCAAGGGCGTGCACGACGCAAAGTATTTCCACGCGCCGAACCGCGACGAGTTGGCGCTGCTGTGCGCACCGCACCGCGGCGTGCGTCTGCTCACGCTGGCGCCGGACCAGGTGCCGACGGCCAGCATCGGTGCGCTGGTTGACGCCGGGGTGATCGTCTGCGCCGGACATACCGCAGCCGACTACGCCACCACCCGTACCGCGCTCGCGGCCGGCGTGCGCGGCTTCACCCACCTGTTCAACGCGATGACCCCGTTCGGCAGCCGCGAGCCCGGCGTGGTCGGCGCCGCGCTGGAGGATGCCGACAGCTGGTGCGGCATCATCGTCGACGGCCACCACGTGCACCCGGCCAGCCTGCGCGTGGCGCTCGCCGCCAAGCCGCGCGGCAAGCTGCTGCTGGTCACCGACGCGATGCCGCCGGTCGGTGCGGATCGTCCCGACTACGTGCTGAATGGCGAAACGATCATCGTGAAAGACGGCATCTGCCAGACCGCGCAAGGCGTGCTGGCCGGCTCCGCGCTGGACATGGCCAGCGCCGTGCGCAACGGCGTGGAAATGCTCGGCCTGCCGCTGGACGAGGCCGTGCGCATGGCCAGCAGCTACCCGGCCGAGTTTCTCGGCCTGGCTGAAAGCCATGGCCGCATCGCGGTGGGCTGCCGCGCCGACCTGGTGACGCTGGATGACGACTACCGCGTGCGGTGGCGCTGGGTTGGCGGCGTGGGAGAGTAAGGCCGGAGCGTTCGCGCGTGCCGGAACGATGATTGCCTCGCCATGCGCGAGCGCGCTCAACCCACGCCAACCCCCTGTTCGGCGAGGGCCAGCCGCAGCGGTTCGAGTTGTTTGGCGTAGCGGCGCCACTGGCCCAGGTTGCGGGAATGCACCGGCTCGCGCACCTGCACGCTGCTTGGCGTGGCCACCGGGGCCGGGTTGTGCTCGGGATGCAGGCAGGCTTCTTCCATCGCCAGCCCGCAATGGTGCAGCACGCGGCGCATGGTCGCCTCGGGCTCGTTCACCAGGGCGGCATAGGAAACCTCGAGCATGGCCCCGGGCATGCTGGCCCGCCAGTGGTTCGTCAGGCGTACATACTGGCCGTAGTAATGGGCGAGCGCCTGCTGGTCGTAGCAGTAGGGCGAAGCCTTGCCGAACATGACCTTCAGGTTGGAATAGCACACGTCCATCGGCTCACGCGCCAGGTGCAGGATGGGCGCACGGGGCAGCGCCCGGCGTATGAACGGCACCATCCGCACGTTGATCGGCAACTTGTCGATGTAGAAGCGATGCCCGTGGGCACGCCATTGGGTCTGCTGCAGGTAGCGCGCGCCGAGTTCCGCAAAATCCATCCCCGCGCTGCGCTCGATGGCCTTCTGCATGCCTTGCGCGCTTCGTGGCGCAACATCGGCCATCCAGTGAAGCTGGTGCTGGAAGTCCGGGATCTCCCCGGCGGAAATCACCTGCGAATGACTGGACAGCATCTGGTCCAGCAGGGTCGATCCCGATCGGGGCATGCCGACGATGAAGATCGGCATGGGGCCGGCAAACTCCGCCGCGGCGTCGGTTACTGCCGCCGCGAGGGACTCCGGAATGCCGACCAGTGCGTCGGTCAGTGCCGCTTCGGCCTGCGCATCGTAGGGGTTGATGTCGTACATGAGGGCATTGCTGCGTGCCAGTGCCGACCACGCCTCGTCGTGGCGCCCGCAGTCGTCGTGCACCTTGAAGATCGCGGATTCGAACTCGGCGCGGGCGAACTTGTCGCGCCCATCGGTGCTTGCTGCGGAGATTCGTCCGAGCGATTCCCGGAAAAGCTCCAGATGGTTGGCTTCCGGTGTCTGCCGGCGCAGGTTCGCCAGGATCACCGCGGCATCGCCGTAGCGCGGCCAGCGTCGCAGACAGGCCAGCAGCACCGCTTCGGCTTCGGCAAGCCTGCCCAGGAACTGGTACAGCATGGCATCCAGGTAATACTCGCTGCTGGTGTCGACGCCAAGGGCCACGGCCCGATCCATCAGCGCCCGCGCCACCGGGATCTCGCCGAGTGCCCAGCGCAGGTGGGCCTGCTCGCTGAGCACTTCCGCCGGCGGGTTTGGCGCGCGTGCCAGGTGCGCGAGACAGGCGCGCGCACCCTGGATCTCGCCGTTCGTGGACAGACGCCATGCCAGTTGCGCGATCAGGCTGGCGTCGTTTGGCAGCAACGGGATGGCCTGCAGCAGATGCCGGGTTGCGGCACGCATCCTGCCCCGACGGAGAATCACGTCGGCCAGTGCCATGTGGATGGACACGTCGTGCGGCTCGTGCTGCGCGAGCGACTCGAGTGCGGCCTGCGCCGCATCCCATTGCCCGGCATCCATGGCTTGCTGGGCCTGGCGGCGAAGACGGTCAGCTGTCATCGGGATGTCCACGATGGGGATGGGGAGCGGGTATTCGCGCATGTCTTGGCTCGACCAATGCAGCAAGGCATGGCCCGTCGGGCGGCAGCCTGGACGATGCTGCCTCGCCCCATGGAAACCCGCCAGGGCCGGCGGTGCCGGGCATGCCTGCCACCTGCGTACAAGGCGGGCTCACGCAAGGCCATGGATCTGACGCGGCGCTCGCTCGAGCGCGAGTCGCAAGGGTTCCAGCGGCCCTGCATAACGCTGCCACTCGCCGAGGGTGCGCTGATGGATCGGTTCGCGCACCTGGGCGCTGCTTGGCGTAGCCACCGGGGCCATGTTGCGTTCGGGATGCAGGCAGCCCTCTTCGACCGCCAGTCCGCAGTGCTCCAGCACCCGGCGCAGGGTCGCTGCCGGCTCGCTCACCAGCGACGCGTAGGGAACGTCGAGCATCGCCCCGGGCATGCGCGTGTGCCAGTGATTGGTCAGTCGCACGTACTGTCCGTGGTAGTGGGCCAGCGTCTGCATGTCGTAGCTGTAGGCGGAGGCGGGGCCGAGCATGGCCTTGAAGTTGGAGAAGCACACGCCCATCGGTTCGCGGACCATGTGCAGGATCGGCGCATGCGGCAGCGCGCGGCTTATGAGATGCACCATGCGGATGTTGATCGGCAACTTGTCGATGTAGAACCGGCGCCCCTGCGCACGCCATTGCGTCTGCTGCAGGTAGCGGGCGCCCAGTTCCGCGAAGTCGATGCCCACGCTGCGCCGCTGTGCGGTCAGCATGCCTTGAACGCCACCCGGGGGAACGTCCGTCATCCAGCGCAGCTGTCGGCGGAAGTCGTTGATCTCGCCGGCCGAAACCACCTGCGAGTGGCTGGAGAGCATGCGGTCGAGCAGGGTCGTGCCGGATCGGGGCAGGCCGACGATGAAGATCGGCGTGGCGTCGCCGGGGGGCGGGGCCGGCCTGGCGAGCTTCGCCGCGAGGGCCTCGGATGCGTGGATGATCGCATCGGTCACGGCCGTCTCGCCTGCCGCGTCGTAGGGGTGCAGCGCGTGCATGATGGCATTGCTGCGCGCCAGCGCCTGCCATGCCTCGTCCGGGCAGCCGAGGTCGTCCAGCTCCTTGAAAAGCGCCGACTCGAATCCGGCACGGCTGGCCAGGATTTCCGCGGCATTGCTGTCTTGCGGCATCCGCCGAAGCCGCTCGCGCAACAACCCGAGGTCGTTGGCTTCCGGCGTTTGCCTGCGCACGTTCGCCAGCGCCACCGCCGCGTCGCCGAAATCCGGCCATCGCCGCAAGCACGTTTCAAGCATGCCGCGGGCCTGGGCGATGTTCCCGGTGAACTGCGACAGCATCGCGTGCAGGTAGCAGGCATCGGGTGTTTCGACCCCCGCTGCGCTTGCGCGCTCCATCAGGGCCATCGCCGCGGGTATCTCACCCAGCATCCAGCGCAATTGCGCCTGCTCGGCCAGCAGCGGAGCCGGCGGATCGGGTGCCCGCTCGAGGCGGTCGAGGCAGCTCCGTGCGGCCACGATTTCGCCATGGAAGTACAGCCGCCGTATCGTCTGCACGAGCAGGCGAACGTTGCCGGCGGGAAGCCGGGCGATTTGCAGGAGCTGGCGGGTCGACGCCTGCAACTGGCCGCGCCCGAGCAGCAGGTTGGCCAGTTCCATGCGGGCGGGGGCATCGTCGGGCACTCGCTCGAGCAGCGCCTCCAGGGTGATCTGCGCGGCGTCCGTCAGGCCGGCGTCCAGGTACTGTCTGGCGCGGCGGCGGAGGCGGCTTTCCGCGGCGGAGATGTCATCGGCGGTCATCGGGAGTGGCGGCCCTGGCGGGGTGGCGGCAGCGCTTCCGCGCCGTGGCGCCGGTCGGCGGTGCGGGCGGGCGTCGTCACGATGGCTGCGCCTGGCCGGGAAACTCGTCCAGCGCCTGGCACAGCGGTTGCAGTTGCGCGGCGTAGTTCTTCCACTGGTCGAGGCTGCGGGTATGGATGGCCTCGCGCACCTGGCCGCTGCTCGGCGTGGCCACCGGCGAGGTATTGAGCTCCGGCTGCAGGCAGCCTTCCTCCAGTGCCAGCCCGCAATGCTCGAGCACGCCTCGCAAGGTGTTCCCGGGATCGCGCACCAGGGCGGCATAGGGAACATCGAGCATGGCGTGCGGAAGCCGGGCATGCCAGTGCCGGGTCAGGCGCGCATATTGCCCGTGGTAATGGGCCAGCGCCGGCAGGTCGTAGCTGTACGGCGAGACGTTGCCGAACATCGCCTTGAAGTTGGAGAAGCAGGTGTCGATCGGATCGCGCACCATGTGCAGGATCGGCGCCTGCGGCAAGGCCCGACGGATGAACGCGACCATCCGGAAGTTGGCGGGCAGCTTGTCGATGTAGTACGTGCGCCCCTGGGCGCGCCACTGCGTCTGCCGCAGGTAGCGTGCGCCCAGCCCGGCGTAATCGATATCCGCACTGCGCCGAATGACTTCCAGCAGTTCGCGCGACCCGGCCGGAGCCACGTCGGTGACCCAGTGCAGTTGGCGCCAGAAGTCGATGATCTCGCCGGCGGAGGCGATCTGCGAATGGCGGGACAGCATCCGATCGAGCAGGGTCGTGCCCGAGCGCGGCATGCCGACGATGAAGATGGGCGTGGGGCCCTCGAACGCTGAGGCCGACGTCGCCTGGGACCTGTCGTCCGGCGTGGGCATGCCCATCAGCGCGTCGGTGACGGCGGCCTCGGCGTCGGCGTCGTACGGATTGAGCTCGTGCATGATGGCGTTGCACCGCGCCAGCGCGGGCCACGCCTCTGCGTAGCGCTGGAGATCGTCCAGTATCTTGAATTGCGCGTACTCGAACTCGGCACGGACGAACCGTGCGGCGGGATCCGGGTCGTCGGCGGGAAGGCGGCGCAGCTGCGCCTGCACGTGGCCCAGCGGATGGCTTTCCGGCCGCTGCCTGCGCAGGTTCACCAGCGCCATCACCGCGTCGCCGAATTGCGGCCAGCGCTCCAGGCAGCCTTCCAGTACGGTGCTGGCGCGGTCGATGTCGCCGCTGAACTGAAGCAGCATGGCGTACAGATGCAGTTCGCCTGGCGCATCGGCGCCGGCCGCGAGGGCTTTCTCGATCAGCGTCTTCGCCGCGGCGATCTCGCCGAGGCCGAAGCGCAGATGTGCCTGCGCGACCAGCAGCTCAGGGGGCGGGGCGGGGGCCCGGGCGAGGAGATCGAGGCAGCTGCGGGCGGCAGGAACTTCGCCAAAGGCGATCAGGCGTTTCGCCACGCCGACGATCAGCGGGCCATTCCGTGGCAGCCGGGCCGCGACCCGCAGCATCTGTGCGCTCGCTTCACGCAACCGGCCGCGCCTGAACAGGACATCGGCCAGCTCGACCATTACCGCAGCGTCGTGCGGCAGCTGTCGGGCAAGCGACTCCAGGACAGCCTGCGCAGCGCCCCATTGTCGGCCGTCGATGTGCTGCCGGGCGAGCATGCGCAGGCGGTTTTCCGCCGTGCCGGTGTCCTGAGGATTCATTCGGGCATAGTAACTTCAGGGGCGGGAAAACGTGCGCTCCACCGCGGTGTTCCACGTGCCTTGCCGAGGTCGCGCCCGCGCTGGCCGGGTCCCGCCGGATCGTCGTGGACGCGCGCCGCCGTGGCCACCTCAAAGAAAAAGCCACCGGCCGGAGCCGGTGGCTTTCAAGACGCGAATCAGCTCGTACGATCAGTAGTCGTAGGTTACCGACAGGCGAACCGTGCGCGGCGGCTGGAAGAAGATGCCGTCGCCGTAGCTGTTGTTGATGTTGAGGGTATTGGTGGTCCGGTTGTACGAGCTGTTGCCGGCCGGATCGGTCTGCACGGCCCTCTGCTGGTCCAGCGCGTTGAAGATGTCCAGATTGATCCCGAGCTTGTTGTCGGCAAACGCCGGCGCGTAGTGGATGCCGAGGTTGAGCTGCTCGGTCCACGGCGTATGGCCGAGGGTACCCGCCGGGTAGCGCACGCCATTGCACCAGTGATAGTTGCCGCTGCCGTAGTTGTTGTAACCGGACGGATCGCCCGGCTTGCCCGGGCCATAGTAGGCCTTGCCCGAACCACCCACGCCGTAGTAACCGAGGCACTCCTTCGGATAGCCGGACTGCGCCAGCAGCGTCGCGGACACCAGCCACTCCGGGGTGATCTGGTAGGCGCCGCGGATGCGCAGCTGGTGCTTGCGGACGTTGGCGAGCTCGCCGTTCGCGCCGTCCATGAGCTGCCAGGAATCCCAGTCTTCGGTCTTGGACACGTCGGCCTGGCCGAAGTCGGAGCGCACCTGGCCCTCGGTGTTGCCGAAGCCGCGGGTGTAGGTGTAGTCCACGCGCGCCTGCCACTTGCCGTCGAACGGATGCTCCAGGTACAGGTTCAGCGAGCCGGTCTTGCGCTTCACGCCCTGCTGGTAACCCCAATCCTTCTGGCTCATCGTGACGAGAAGGTCGGGATGGGTGCTGTCGCTCGACTTCACCAGAATGTCGTTGGTCAGGCCCGGGTTGATCAGGCGGCAGTAGCTGGCACCGTACAGTGAATCGTAGTAGGCGCCGCCCAATGCGGCCGGGTCCACGCCTTGGGCCACCATCTTGTTGCCGATCCGGCCCGGCGAGCACTCGTCGTCGATGGCGGTCTTCAGGTCGCGCCACATCGCCTTGGCGCCGTAGGTCCAGCTGTCGTTGAGCTTCTTGTCGAAACCGACGATGAACTCATCCAGGTACTCGGCCTTCAGGTTGCGCGCGGTGACCTGCTGCGGGTCCTTGGGCAGACCCTTCTCGCCATCCGGCGAAGTCGTCGCCGGGTCGTCCAGCGTCGCCAGGCCGGTCGGGATGCCGTTGGCGTCGATGCCGGTGTAGCTGTAGTTGGTGGTGAGGTAGGTCGAGATGTTTGCCGCGCGTTCCGCCGCGTTATCCGGCAGCGCAAGGTAGTAGCGCCCCGCGTTGCCGTAGATCTTGAACGAGGAGTCGCCGTTCACGTCCCAGCTGGCGCCGATGCGCGGTTCCCACTGGTTCTTCTCGTCGACGAACGCCTTGCCCACATCGTTGTAGTTGGTGAAGTGGTCATTGCGCACGCCGATGTCCAGCAGCAGGTTCGGCAGCACCTGCCAGCTGTCCTGCAGGTAGTAGGCCTTCTGGGTCATCGTCATGCTGGTCTGCCAGCCGATCTCGCGCTTCTGCACGACGCCGCCTGCGAGGTAGCGCCAGTAGTAGTTGATCGACGGGTTGAACGGGTTCTGCTGGTTCGGGCCCTGGTTGCGGGCCTTGTAGGTCATGTTGTCGATGCCGACGGCAAGGTCGTGGTCACCCAGCCGGTAATCGAAGTCGACGCGCAAACCATGGGTACCGTTGGTTGCGTTGCTCGCGGACCAGCTGGTGTTGGTCTGGTTGTTGGTGATGCCGTTCGGCCCCGTGCCCGGCGGCAGGTAGGCCGGGTTCTGGTTGTAGGGGCGGGAAATGAACGGCAACGGGCTGGTGTTGCCATAGATCGTCGGGTTCTGGAAATTCGCCTTGCCGTACAGGATGCTCAGCGTGGCCGCGTCGGTGATGTAGCTGGTGAAATGGCCAAGGTAGAACTGGGCGTTGTCCTTGGTCACGTCGTTGTTGGCGACGAAGGCACCCGACTTCAGCGTGTTGTAATCGAACGCGTAGGTGGCTCCTGCGCCGCTGCGGGAACGGTTGTTCAGCGCGGTCAGCTCGAGGATGTTGCTGTCGGTGATATTCCAGTCCAACTTGCCGTAGAACTTGGTGTCCTTGTCGTTGTTGTACTGCACCTTCTGGTTGGACGCGATTTCCACGTTGTTGGACTGCGTCTCGGAGGTCTCGGCCGCCAGGAACATGAACAGCTTGTCCTGAATCAGCGGGCCACCGACGTAAGCGGAGTAGATCGTCTGCCACTGCTTGTTGTCGTTGCGGTACTGGTGCAGCGTGCCCGCCAGGGCCGGTTTTTCCAGCGCGTAGTTGACCTGGCTGGTCGACGCCGGGACGGTCGGGTGGCCGTAATAGTTGTTGACCGGGGTCCCTTCGAGGAACCTCGGCTCCCAGGCCACCTGGGCGCCGAAATGCCACTCGTTGGTGCCGCGCCTGCCGAGCTGGTTGATCACGCCACCGTCGGAGCGGCCGTACTTGGCGTTGTAGCCGCCGGTGAGCGTTTCCTGCTGGTCGATCGCGCCGTAGGGCAGCTGGAAGCCGCCCAGGTTCTTGTACGGCTCGCCGGTGTTGTAGCCGTTCACGTAGTACGCATTCTCAGTCACGCTCGAACCGCCGAACGAGACCAGCGAGTGCCCGCCCGGGCCGTTGAAGAAGTTGCTGCCACTGGTGGTGCCTGGCGCCAGCAGGGCGATGGACTCCGCGTTGCGGCTGACCGGCAGCTTGCGCAGGTCGGCGGCGGTGATGACCGTGCTGGAACTCACGCTGGAGACGTCGATGGCCGGCAGCGCATTGGCCGAGACGGTGACCGCGCTCAGCGAGGTGGTTTCGGCGCTGAAGGTGACTGCCGTGCCGGCGCCGGGCGCCAGGGACACCTTGCGCGAGTCGACGACCGCGCCATCCTTCTTCAGCGAGACCGTATAGGTACCCACCGGCACGTTGCTGATCTGGAAACGCCCGGAGCTATCGACAGCAACCTCGCGCGTCAGGCCCGAAGCGTTGGTGGCGCTGACGGTTTCGCCCGCGGCCGCCGGAGCCTGGCCGAAGATCGAGCCCGTGGTGGACTGGGCCATGGCGACGCCGCCGAGACTCATGCTCAGGGCTACGGCCAGAGCGGTGTGGCGCCACCTCGGATTATGTATTTTGTTGTGCCTGCTCATTGGTAATGATTTCCCCAGAGTGAAAGGCCCATGAGGGCCGGGTGATGCAACGCAATTGATTCATCCCAAAACAGCAGGCCGGGCATATGTCGTCGACTGCCGCCAAGTGGCCAGCCAAACCTGCCAAGGCCCGTAGCCATGCCGTTTGGGCGACCTGCCTTCTGAACATAAGGCGATGTAAATACTGCAGTCAACAAAATCTTTATGATTAATCGCCAATTAGCAAGAAGTTACGTTTCGCTATTATTTTTCCGAAAGAATCTACGGTTATCGTTTCTCGATTTCAGCTATTTGCCGGTGCGTCGCGAAGCTGTAGATGGGCACCGGAACAATCGGGTGTGGCAGGGCGGACCAGCCGTTAACGCGGCGATTCGATTGCATGTGCTCCCCGGTCGGCGCTAGAGTCGCGCCGTTCAGGTGTCCCGACGGCGCATGGCCGGAGGGATGAAACGGGAAGCCGGTGCGTGGTGTGCGAACACACTGCAAGGCCGGCGCTGCCCCCGCAACGGTAAGCGAGATCACCGGCGGCGAACGCCACTGTGCATGGCACGGGAAGGCGCCGCTCGGGGCATGCAGGTCACCGCATGCCACTCGCCAGCCCGGAGACCGGCCCGAACGCTTCCTGGTGGCTCGCGGTGGGCGAGGCCGAACCACGTGTCGGTCGTTGCCGCCTGCCCGTCGTTCCGTCTTCCTCCCTCGCTTGCCGCCAGCTCATTGAACCCATGAGCCGTGCGCGGGTGCACGGCGTAGAGGAACGAACATGAAGAAGACCCTGCTGGCCGCGGCACTGCTCGGCGGCACGCTGGCCGCCCACGCGGCCGACCAGAACGCGGCGTCGGCGCTGGCGCCGGTGATCGTCACCGCCACGCGCACCGCGATCACCGCCGACCAGGCGCTGTCGTCGGTGACGGTGATCACCCGCGCCGACATCGAGCGGCTGCAGCCGCTGTCGGTGCCGGACCTGCTGGCCGGTCTGCCCGGCCTGAGCTTCGCCAACAGCGGCGGCTACGGCCAGCAGACCTCGCTGTTCCTGCGCGGCAGCAACTCCACCCACACCCTGCTGCTGGTCGACGGCGTGCGGGTGGCCTCGGTCAGCGCCGGGCTGGCGGCGTTCGAGCAGATCCCGGTGGAGCAGATCGAGCGCATCGAGGTGGTGCGCGGCCCGCGTTCGAGCCTGTACGGCGCCGACGCGATCGGCGGGGTGATCCAGATCTTCACCCGGCGTGGTACGCCGGGCGGCGGCCTGCAACCCTCGTTCAGCGTGACCACCGGCAGCAACCGCCTGCTGCGCGGCCAGGCTGGACTGTCCGGCGGCGATGGGCACGCCTGGTACAACCTCGGCGTCGGCGCCCAGTACACCCGTGGCATCAACGCGTGCCGCATCGGCGCGGCCGAAGCGTTCGCCGGCTGCTTCACCGACGAGCCGGACCGCGACGCCTTCCGCAACAAGAACCTCAGCGCCAGTGGCGGCTATCGCTGGGACAATGGCGCCGAGCTCACCGGCACCTGGCTGCGCAGCCTCGGCGAGATCCATTTCGACGGCAGCTACCAGAACCGCAGCCGCACCCTGCAGCAGGTTGCCGGCAGCAGCTTCAGCTTCAATCCGCTCCCGGCGTGGAAGACCACGCTGAGCGTGGGCCAGAACCTGGACCGCTACGACAACTACGAGAACCGGGACTTCGTCGGCTACATCTACTCGCGGCGCAACCAGGCGGCGTGGCAGAACGACCTCAGCATGGCCGACAACCAGCTGCTGACCCTGGGTGTCGACTGGCAGGGCGAGCACATCGACAGCGACACCGGCTTCCTCGCCAGCCGCCGCAACAACACCGGCGGCTACGTGCAGTACCAGGGCACGTTCGGCCGCCACGAGGTGCAGCTGTCGGCGCGGCGCGACCACAACGGCCAGTTCGGCGACCACAACACCGGCGCCGCGGCGTGGGGCTACCACTTCGATCATGGCCTGCGCCTGTCGGCCAGCTACGGCAGTGCGTTCCATGCGCCGACCTTCAACGACCTGTACTACCCGTACGGCAGCGGCAACCCGCAGCTGAAGCCGGAGCAATCGCGCAGCGCCGAACTGGGCCTGAGCCAGCAGCAGGATGCGTGGAACTGGGCGCTGAACGCCTACCAGACCCGCATCGACCAGCTGATCGCGCTGGACGCCAACTACTTCCCGTCCAACATCAGCAAGGCGCGCATCCGGGGCGTGGAAGGCCAGCTCGGCGCGACCCTCGCCGGCTGGCAGCTGCAGGGCTACCTGACCTGGCTGCAGCCGCGCAACGACGACGGCGGCGCCAACGACGGCAAGTGGCTGCCGCGCCGGCCCGGGCGCACCGCGCGACTGGACCTGGACCGGCGCTATGGTGCGTTCGGCGTGGGCGCCAGCGTCAACGCGGCCGGACGCAGCTACGACGACGCGGCCAACCGCCACCCGCTGGCCGGCTACACCACCGCCGACCTGCGCACCAGCTGGCACTTCGCGCCGGACTGGCAGCTCGAGGCGCGGCTGGCCAACGTGTTCGACCGCCACTACGAGACCGTGTGGTACTTCAACCAGCCCGGCCGCGGTGCGTTCCTGACCTTGCGCTACAGCCCGGCGCGCTGACCCCGCCGCGACGCCGGCAGGAGCCCGGTGGCGGGTTCCTGCCGGCGGGTGGACTTCAGGCACATGCGCCAGGAGCGCGGCAGCTGGCATAAAGCGGGCATGAATGGAACTCTCGTCATGCCGCGGGTCGTGTTGCTGGCCCTCACGCCACGCCGCTGCGCCAGGGAGGCTGTCTGAATATCTTCGCGCCGCTGGTCCGCCGTCCGGTCGGCACCTCGTTGCTCGCGATCGGCCTGATGCTGGGCGGCTTGTGGGCGTACCTGCTGCTCGGCGTGGCGGCGTTCCCGTCGATCGAGTTTCCCGGCGTGGCGGTGTTCGCGCAGATGCCCGGCGCCAGCGCGCAGACCATGGCCTCCACCGTGGTGGCGCCGCTGGAACGCCATCTCGGGCGCATCCCCGGGGTGCGCATGATGGCCTCCAGCGCCAGCGAGGGCGGCGCGCAGATCCAGGTCATCTTCAACATGGACCGCGGCGCCGACAAGGCTGCGCGCGACGTGCAGGCGGCGATCAACGCGGCCGCGCCGGACCTGCCGCCCGGGCTGCCCAGCCCGCCCGGCTACGTCAAGTTCGACACCTCGCAGATTCCGGTACTGCTGGTCTCGCTGACCTCCTCCAGCCTGCCGCCGGACCAGCTGTACGATCTCGCCGACACCTTGCTGAAGCCGGCGGTGGCGCAGATCGCCGGCGTGGCCCAGGTGCAGGTGGGCGGCGGCACGCCGCATGCGGTGCGCATCGTGCTGGACACCCGTGCGCTGGTGGGCATGGGCGTCACCGCCAACGACGTGGCCAATGCGCTGCGCGCGGCCAACGTCAGCTCGCCGCAGGGCATGCTCAGCAACGGCGTCACGCGCATGACGGTGAGCGCCAGCGACGCGCTGCACACGGTGCCGGACTTCGCCGCGCTGGTGGTCGCCAGCCGCAACGGCGTGCCGGTGCGCCTGGCCGACGTGGCGACGATCAGCGGCGGCCAGGAAAACAAGTACGCCGCGGCGTGGTTCAACGGCCAGCGTGCGGTGGTGATGCAGATCAACAAGCGGTCGGAGGCGAACGCGGTGGCCACCGTGCAAGCGGTCCGCGCACGCCTGCCCGAGCTGCGCGGCCTGCTGCCGGCCGACGCCACCATCACCCCGATCTTCGACTTCACCCCGACCACGCTGTCGGCGCTGCACGAGGTGCAGGTAGCGCTGCTGATGGGCATCGTGATGGTGGCGCTGGTGATGCTGGTGTTCCTGCGCCGGCTGCGGCCCACCGTGATCGCGATGTTCAGCGTGCCGCTGTCGCTGGCCGGCGCGTTCGTGGCGATGTGGATGCTCGGCTTCACCCTGAACATCTTCTCGCTGGTGGCGCTGGTGCTGTGCGTGGGTTTCGTGGTGGACGATGCGATCGTGGTGATCGAGAACATCGTGCGTCACATGGAACGCGGCGAGCCGCCGCTGCAGGCGGCGCTGACCGGCGTGCGCGAGATCGGCTTCACCGTGCTCTCGATCACGCTGTCGCTGATCGCCGTGTTCGGGCCGATGGTGTTCGGCAACAACATGTTCACCATGCTGATGCGCGAGTTCTCGGTGACCCTGATCGCCACCATCGTGATCTCCGCACTGGTCTCGCTCACGCTGACCCCGGCGTTGTGCGGCGCCTGGCTGGCGCACGAGCCCTCCGGCGCGCGCACAGCGGGGCGGCTGGAGCGGCTGGCCGAGCGTTTCGACAGCGGCATGCTGCGCATCTACGAGCGCGCGCTGGACTGGGCGATGCGGCACCGCCGGATCATGCGCTGGCAGCCGATCATCCTGCTGGTGCTTACCATCGGCCTGGCGGTGGTGGTGGTGATGACCGCCGGCGGCGGCCTGATGCCGAAGGAGGACACCGGCTTGCTGCAGGCGAGCATCACCGCCGACGCCAACGTCTCGCCGCTGCTGCTGTCCCGGCGCACGCAGGAGGTGGCGGCGAAGGTCAAGGCCGACCCGGCGGTGCGCGACGTCTCCGCCTTCCTCGGCGGCAACAACGGCGGCGGCGCGGTCGGCAACCAGGCCAGCCTGTTCGTCGACCTGAAGCCGCCGGGCGATCGGCCCGGCGACCGCCACGTCAGCTCCCAGGCGGTGGTCGACCGGCTGGACAAGGTCTTCAGGAACGTGCCGGACCTGGACGTGTCGCTCTCGGTCAACCAGTTCATCGGCGGCGGTGGTGGCGGTGGCGGCGGCAGCGGGCAGTATGCGTTCCAGCTCGACAGCGTGGACGGCGTGCCGCTGCAGCAGCCCACCCTGAAGCTGGCGCGGGTGATGCGCGGCATGAAGCAGTTCCGCAACGTCAGCACCAGCTTCGACAGCATCGGCAAGCAGCAGATGCTGCAGGTGGACCGCAACGCCGCCGCGCGGCTGCACGTCAGCCTGGCCCAGGTCGACACGGCGCTGGCCAACGCGTTCGGGCAGACCCCGGTTTCCACCATCTATTCGGACATCAACCAGTACCGCGTGGTGATCACCGCCGAGAGTGCCGAGTCGCTGAGCCCGGCCACCCTGCTCAATACCTACGTGCGCAACACGCAGGGAAAGATGATTCCGCTGTCCGCGCTGGCACAGATCCGGCCGCACATCGCGCCGGTCAGCATCAGCCACTTCGACCAGCTCGAATCGGCCGCGATCAACTACAACCTGGCCAAGGGCGTCACCCAGGCCGAGGGCCTGAAGCTGGTGGAGCAGGCGATGTTCGCCGCGCAGTTGCCGCCCGGCGTACACAAGAAGTACAGCGGCGACAACAAGAACCTGGTCGACGCGATGAACAACGCGCTGATCATGCTGCTGGCGGTGATCCTGGTGATGTACGTGGTGCTCGGCGTCCTCTACGAGAGCCTGGTCCACCCGCTGACCATCCTTTCCACCCTGCCGGCCGCCGGCATGGGCGCGTTCCTGGCGATGCTGGTGACGCATACCCAGCTGACCCTGATGTCGGTGATCGCGGTGCTGATGCTGATCGGCATCGTCAAGAAGAACGCGATCCTGATGGTCGACTTTGCGCTGGTCGCCGAGCGCGACCACGGCATGTCGCCGCCGGCGGCGATCCGCGAGGCGGCGCTGGTGCGCTTCCGCCCGATCACCATGACCACCCTGGTGGCGATGGGCGCGGCGCTGCCGCTGGCGATCGGCTTCGGCTACGGTTCGGAGATGCGCCAGCCGCTCGGCATCGCCATCCTCGGCGGCCTGCTGGTGTCGCAGCTGCTGACCCTGCTGAGCACCCCGGCGATCTACCTGTGGCAGCACGACCACCGCGAGCGCAAGGCGGCGCGGCGGCGGCTGCGTGCCGAGATCCGGCGCCAGCGACTGGTGCAGCAGCAGATGCCGGCGCTGCCGAGGTAGGGCAGGAGGCCACCCCTGCCTTCCGGCAGGGTGTGGACTTCAGGCACATACGCCGCGGGGCGCCGAAAGGCATAAAGTGGGCATGCACGGATTGCCCGCCACCTCCCCGACCCTCTCACGCCCGCCGCGCGCGCGGGCGGAAGCGCCATGAACATCTTCGCCCCGTTGATCCGCCGCCCGGTCGGCACCTCGCTGCTCGCGCTCGGCCTGATGCTGGCCGGGCTGTGGGCGTACCTGCTGCTCGGCGTGGCGGCGCTGCCGTCGCTGGATTTCCCCGGCGTGTACGTGGTGGCCAGCCAGCCCGGCGCCAGCGCGCAGACCATGGCCAACACCGTGCTGGCGCCGCTGGAGCGGCACCTGGGGCGCATTCCCGGCGTCGACGAGATGTACGGCAACGCCAGCGAGGGCCAGGCCTCGGTGATGGTGCGCTTCACCTTCGACCGCACCGCAGACAGCGCCGCGCGCGACGTGCAGGCGGCGATCAACGCGGCCGCGGTCGACCTGCCCAGCGGCATGCCGTCGCCACCGCAGTACTTCAAGTTCGACACCGCGCAGATCCCGATCCTGTTCCTCACGCTGACCTCGACCGGGCTGCCGCAGGACCAGCTGTTCGACCTGGCCGACACTATGCTGAAGCCGGCGGTGGCGCAGATCGACGGCGTGGCCCAGGTGCAGGTGTTCGGCGGCACCCCGCATGCGGTGCGCATCGAGCTGGACAACGGTGCGCTGGCGGCCAAGGGCCTCACCACCAACGACGTGGCCAACGCGCTGCGCGCGGCCAACGTCACCTCGCCGCAGGGCACGCTGAGCGACGGCCGCACGCAGATGACGGTGAGCGCCAGCGACGGCCTGCAGACGCCGGCCGAGTTCGCCCGCCTGCTGATCTCGGTGAAGAACGGCACGCCGGTGCGGCTGTCCGACGTGGCGAAGGTCTACAGCGGCCAGCAGGATGAGTACCAGGCGGCCTGGTTCAACGACGCGCGCGCGGTCGGCCTGCAGATCAGCAAGCGGCCGGAGGCGAATGCGGTGGCCACGGTGGAGGCGATCCGCGCGCGATTGCCGCAGCTGCGCGCTTCGCTGCCGCAGAACGTGACGATGACGCCGGTGTTCGACCTCACCCAGACCACCAAGTCGGCGCTGCACGAGGTGCAGGTGGCGCTGCTGATCTCGATTGCGATGGTGGTGCTGGTGATGCTGGTGTTCCTGCGCCGGCTGCGGCCCACGCTGATCGCCACGCTGAGCGTGCCGCTGTCGCTGGCCGGCGCGTTCGTGGTGATGTGGGCGCTGGGCTACACGCTCAACACGCTGTCGTTGGTGGCGCTGGTGCTGTGCATCGGCTTCGTGGTGGACGACGCGATCGTGGTGATCGAGAACATCGTGCGCCACATGGAGCGCGGCGAGCCGCCGATGCAGGCCGCGCTCACCGGCGTGCGCGAGATCGGCTTCACGGTGATCTCGATCACCTTGTCGCTGGTGGCGGTGTTCGCGCCGCTCCTGTTCGGCAACAACATGCTGATCATGCTGCTGCGCGAGTTCTCGGTGACGCTGACCGCGGCGGTGGTGATCTCGGCGCTGGTCTCGCTCACGCTGACCCCGGCGCTGTGCGCGTGGATGCTGACCCACGAGCCGGAGCGCAGCAGGCCGCCCGGGCGGATCGAGCAGGCGGTGGAGAACTTCGACCGCAAGCTGCTGCACGTCTACCAGCGTGCGCTGGACTGGGCGATGCACCATCGCCGGATCATGCGCTGGCAGCCGCTCACGCTGCTGGTGCTGACCTTCGTGCTCGGTTTCGCGGTGGCCAAGACCGCCGGCGGCACCTTCATGCCCGACGAGGACACCGGCCAGCTGCAGGTGGACATCAGCGCCGACGCCAACATCTCGCCGGCCGAACTGACCGCGCGTGCGCTGGCGGTGGCCAAGATCATGCAGGCCGACCCCGCCGTGCTCGACCAGCTCACCATGCTCGGCCGCGACGGTGGCGGTGGCGGCGCGGTGGGCAACAACGCGCAGATGTTCGTCGACCTCAAGCCGCGCGGCAGCGGGCCGGGCCAGCGCCGCGAAGGCATCAAGCAGGTGGTCGAGCGGCTGTCCAAGCAGTACGACAAGCTGGCCAACGTGAAGGTCTCGGTCAGCGCCGCGCAGTTCCTCGGCGGCGGCGGCAGCGGCGACAAGGGCGGCCAATACGAATTCCAGCTGGTCAGCAGCAACGGCGGCGACCTGCAGCCGTGGACGCTGAAGATGGTGCGGCAGCTGCGCGGCATGCAGCAGTTCCGCGACGTCAGCAGCAGCTTCGACCAGGTCGGCAAGCAGCAGCTGCTGCGGATCGACCGCGAGGCGGCCGCTCGCCTGCACGTGGGCGTCGGCACCATCGACTCGGCGCTGTACAACGCGTTCGGCCAGCGCCAGGTCTCGCAGATCTATTCCGACATCAACCAGTACGCGGTGGTACTCAGCACCGGCGCGGCCGAGCGGGTGAGCCCGGAGTCGCTGCTGGACGTGCGCGTGCGCAACGAGCAGGGGCGGATGATTCCGCTGTCGGCGCTGGCGACGATCGAGCCGAACATGAGTCCGCTGCGCGTGCGCCACCACAACCAGCTGGAGGCGGCCACGATCAGCTACAACCTGGCCAAGGACGTCACCCAGGACGTCGGCGTGAAGCTGGTCGAGCAGGCCGCCTACGCCGCGCGCCTGCCGGCCGGCATGCGGGTGGATTTCACCGGCGCCAACCAGCGCCTGAAGCAGGCCCAGTCCAACGGCATGGTGCTGCTGCTCGGCTCGATCCTGGCGATGTACATCGTGCTGGGCATCCTCTATGAAAGCCTCGGCCATCCGCTGACCATCCTGTCCACCCTGCCGGCGGCCGGCGCCGGTGCGTTCCTGGCGATGCTGGTGACGCAGACGCAGATCTCGATGATGGCGATCATCGCGATCCTGATGCTGATCGGCATCGTCAAGAAGAACGCGATCCTGATGGTCGACTTCGCGCTGGTCGCCGAACGCGAGCGGGGATTGCCCGCACCCGAGGCGATCCGCGAGGCGGCACTGGTGCGCTTTCGCCCGATCACCATGACCACCCTGGTGGCGATGGGTGCCGCGCTGCCGCTGGCGATCGGCTTCGGCATCGGCTCGGAAATGCGCCAGCCGCTCGGCATCGCCATCGTCGGCGGTTTGCTGGTGTCGCAGTTGCTGACCCTGCTGAGCACGCCGGCGATCTACCTGTGGAATTACGACCGCAAGATCCGCAAGGCGGCGCGCAGGGAGCGCAAGGCGGAGAAGAAACGCTTGAAGACGTTGGGCAAGGTGCAGACGGCGTCCTGACCCGGCGCCGCCACGGAACGTCAACTCGCTCCCGTCGCCCGGCGCCGCGCCGGAGATCTCATGCTGGCGCTGCCCCGGGCCGCGCCGCACCGATGCTGCGCAGCGCCGGGCTGGTCATGCAGGCGAGGGCGATCGCGCTCAGTGTCAGTCCCGCCGCGGTGAACAAGGTCGCCAGTGAGGCCACCTTCAACAGGCTGCCGGCGATCGCGGCCGCCAGCGGGCCCAGCCCCATGAAGGCGAACATCAGCACGCTCATGGTACGGCCCATCATCTCCGGGGCCACGCGGTGCTGGATCCAGCTGATGATGGCAATCTGCGCGATACCGGCGAGCACGCCGGTGCAGGCCAGCAGCATGGCGCCGGCGAAGGTCGAGTGCACCAGCGCCAGCGTGGCCAGCGCCAGCCCGGCGAGGCTGTCGATGCCCAGCACCATCAGGCCGAGCCGGCCGCGTACCAGCTTCGTCGCGACACCGGAGAGGACGCTGCCCAGCAGCATGCCGCCACCGTTCGCGGTCATCAGGATGCCCAGCGACGCAGCACCCAGGTCCAGCCGGGTATCGGCCAGCACCGGCAGGCCGACCTGGATCGGGCCACCCACGAACACCGATACCACGGCGGCATAGAGGATGAATGCGCGCAGCGGCAGGTCGGCCCAGATGTTGCGGATGCCGCTGGCGACGTTCGCCAGCACGCTGCCGACCGGGGCCTTCGGGTGGTGGTCGCTGTGGATGCGGATCAGCAGCAGCGAGCCGAGCGAGAACAGGAAGCTCACCGCATCGATGCCGAACGCGAGTCCGAGCCCGGCGGCATCGGCCACGCCGTTGCCGTGGCTACCGTGCGCGCCGACGCTGATCAGCAGGCCGGCGATCGCCGGGCCGACGATCATGCTCAGCTGGCGCGTGCCCATGAACAGCGCGTTGGCCGGCTGCAGCTGCTGCGGCGGGATCAGCTGCGGCAGGATCGCCGAACCCGCCGGATAGGCAAACGCGGTGGACAGGCCGATGCCCAGCGCGAGCGCGTAGACCGTCCACATCTGGATCGCCCCGGCCAGCACCAGCACGGCGAGCAGGCTGACCAGCAGCGCATTGACCGCGCGCGCGCCGAGCAGCACCCGCCGCGGCGACATGCGATCCACCACCGCACCACCGATCAGCATGAACAGCGCCCGCGGCAGCGCCATCGCGGCCAGCACCAGGCCGAGCGCGGCCGGGTCGCCGGTGAGTTTCAGCACCAGCCACGGCAACGCCACCAGGGTGAACTGGTCGCCGATCGCCGAGATCGTGCTGCCGCCGAACAGCAAAGTGAAGTTGTGGTTGGCGAACAGCGATGATCGAGCTGTTGTAGGCATCGAACGTCCCTCGATGATGGATTGGCAGTGCGCCGGCGCAGCGCAGCGGCAGGCCTGGCGTGCGTTTTTGCGGATCGTACAGGGCAATCAATCGTGGAAGTGGTGGCGCTGGGCATGCCACCAGCGACCCCAGAACACGCCGATCACTACGGAAATGCCGCCGAACACGACTGCCGGCACGCGCGCATCGCCGAGGTCGGTGCGTACGAGCGGGCTGATGATCGAGTAGACCATGCTTGCCGCCAGCAGCACGAAGCCCGACCACCAGGCGAACAGCATGCGTCGATAGATGCCGAGGGCGACGCCGAGCATCGCGATGGAGCCCGCGCCGGCGACCATGCGCAGCGTATCGTTCGCATAGTGTGTGATCACGGCTCCGTCAGGGCCGCCGCGATAGGTCTGGATGCCGCTGATCGCCGAGATGATGCCCAGGAGCCCGAACAGGGTGAACAGCCCGGTCAGCGTGTAGATGAATACGGGTGTCTTGCCACTCGCCGCCTGGCCGGCAAGGCCTGCACCCTGGCTCGGCGTGGCGGTGTCCGGCAGTACTTGCAGAGCGGTGCGCATGACATGGGTGAGCCAGGCGGCGTCGTTCCGTGAAAACCATTGACCCAGCGCCGTCAGCCCGACGCCGAAGCCCATCATCCCGACGGCCGCCAGCGGGAACATGGCGGCTTTCGGCGATGCCACGGCGGCCACCGAGCCGGCCACCGCGAACGATGCAAGCATGCCAAGCCAGAACGCCATGAACACCTTCACCAATAGCATCATGGTGAAACGGCCGCGCAGCACCACCTTGCCCTGCCGTTGCTCGAACCTGCCGATGAAGAACGGCTTGAACGAGTTGCCGACCATCGGAATGACCCGCTGCAACGACACGCGGTTTTCCTTCACCGTGCCAGCCGCGCATTCCTGCGTGGCGAACGGAAACGACCACCGGCGCGTCGCGGCTCGCAGTCGCTCCACGGATTCGTTCATGCCGAACGCGCTCACGAATTCAACGGGCTCGGAACCCGTCCAGACGTTCTTGATCCAGCGGAACATGCCACCCCCTCACGACAGGCTCGCGTTTGCCCATCATCGCAGATCGCCCGGTTCGCCATGTGGCTCGACCTCGGACAAGTCGAGCGGTATCCGGGCATGCCTGCGCGGACAGGCGGCAAGTCACGAGCATGGCTCGGCACGACTTGCTAAGGTTGAGCCCTTTCCACCAAAGGGACCGCCCATGCATCTGCGTCCGGCTGCCTTGCTCGCCCCGCTCGTCCTGCTGGCCGCGCTGGCTTCGCCGCCGCTGCTCGCGGCCGAACTGGCCATTCCGCCGATCCAGTACCACCAGCGCACCTTGCCGAACGGCTTGCAGGTGCTCAGCGTGGAGGATCACGCCAGCCCGAACGTGGCGGTGCAGGTGTGGTACCACGTCGGCTCGAAGGACGACCCGCAGGGGCGCTCCGGCTTCGCGCATCTGTTCGAGCACCTGATGTTCAAGAGCACCAAGCACATGCACGCCGAGCAGTTCGACCGGCTCACCGAGGACGTCGGCGGCGCCAACAACGCGTCCACCGGCGACGACGTCACCAACTACTTCGAGGTGGTGCCGAGCAACCACCTGCAGACCCTGCTGTGGGCCGAGGCCGAGCGGCTGTCCAACCTCAACGTGGACGAGGCGAATTTCAAGTCCGAGCGCGCGGTGGTGCAGGAGGAATACCGCCAGAGCGTGCTGGCCAACCCGTACGGCAAGCTGTTCAACGCGATCGACCCGCACTCGTACACCGTGCATCCGTACAAGCGCCCCACCATCGGCAGCATCGAGGACCTGGAGGCGGCCTCGCTGCCGGACGTGGTCGCGTTCCACCAGACCTTCTACCGACCGGACAACGCCACCCTGATCGTCGCCGGCGACTTCGACCCGAATCAGCTCGACGCCTGGGTCGACCAGTATTTCGGCTGGATCCCGAAACCGGCCGCGCCGATCCCGCAGGTCACCGCGCAGGAACCGAAGCGCAAGAAGAACCTGCGCTACACCGTCACCAGCGAAACCGCGCCGCTGCCCGCGGTGGCGCTCACCTGGCTGCTGCCGCCGGCGTCCGACACGGCCGACCGCATCCCGCTGCAGGTCGCCGCCGCGCTGCTTTCGCAGGGCGATTCCTCGCGGTTGTACCAGTCGCTGGTGTATCGCCACCAGGTTGCCCAGCGGGTCGGTGCCGATGCCGACGGCCGGGTCGGCCCGGGCCTGTTCACCGCCTATGCGATCCTCGCCAGCGGCCACCCGCCGGCCGAGGCGGAGAAGCTGCTGCACGAGGAGATCATCTGGCTGGCGACCCAGCCGATTCCCGCCGCCGAGCTGGACAAGGTGAAGACCCAGCTGCTGACCAGCGAGTTGAAGCAGCGGCAGACCGCGCAGGGCCTGGCGTTCGCGCTGGGCCAGGCGACGCTGATCGACGGCAATCCGGAACACGTCAACACCGACCTGGCCGCGCTGCAGAAAGTCAGCGAGCAGGACGTGCACCGCGTGCTGCAGAAATACGTCACCGGCGCCCACAGCGTCACTATCGACTACCTGCCGCAGCCCGCCGGGGCGGCGACGACCTCGGGAGCAGCGAAATGAGCCGCCGCAAGAACGCCTGCCGTCTGGCCGTCTTTACGGCCATCGCGATCGCCGCCGGCAACGTGGCGGCCGCCGAGTTTCCCGCCACGCCGCCTGCGCCGGGCCCCGCGCCGCAGCTGACCGTGCCGACGCCGTCGACGCAAACCCTGGCGAACGGCCTGCAGGTGATCAGCGTGCGCCGCGCCGGCCTGCCGCTGGTCACCGCGCAGCTGGTGTTGCGCAGCGGCGGCGAGATGGACCCGCCGGCGCTGGCCGGCCTGGCCGACCTCACCGCGAGCCTGCTGACCAAGGGCGCCGCCGGCCAGAGCGCGCCACAGATCGCCGCCGCCGCCGAGGCGTTGGGCGGTTCGCTGGATGCCGATGCCGGCTGGGACGAAAGTGCGGTCGGCATCACCGTGACTACGCCGAAGTTGCCGCAGGCGCTGGGCCTGCTCGCCGAAGTGGTGCGCCAGCCGGATTTCAGCGCGGCCGAGCTGAAACGGGCGCAGGCGCAGGCGATCGACGACCTGCGCCTGCTGCTGAGCCGGCCTACCGCGCTGGCCTCGCTGGCGGCCAGCCGTGGCGTGTTCGGCGATGGCGCCTACGGCCATTCGCGCGGCGGCACGCCGGCCTCGATCGCGCGGATCGGACGCGCCGACGTGCAGCGGCTGCATGCCGCGCTGTACCGGCCGGACAACGCGATCCTGATCCTCGCCGGCGACGTCACTGCGGCGCAGGCGCTTGCGCTGGGGCAGGCCAGCTTCGGCGACTGGGCCAGGCCGGCCACGCCGCTGCCGGCGCGACCGGCGGGCAAGGCCGCCAGCCGCGTGCCGGCGATCGTGCTGATCGACCAGCGCGGCGCCGGGCAGGCCGGCGTGGTCGCGGCACATGCGGCGCCGTCGCGCGGCGATGACGGCTACTACGTGGGCACGCTCGCCAACGCGGTGCTCGGCGGCTCGTACTCGGCGCGCCTGAACGAGGAGATCCGCATCAAGCGCGGCCTGTCCTATGGCGCCAACAGCCGGCTGCAGCCGTTGCGCGACGCCGGCCTGTGGCTGGCCGCGGCACAGACCAAGAATCCGTCCGCGGCGCAGGTGGTCGAGCTGATGCTGGGCGAGTTCAAACGCCTGGGCGACAACCGCGTCGGCGACGCCGAGCTGGCCGCGCGCAAGGCCACCCTGATCGGCGCCTACGGCCGCAGCCTGGAGACCACCGCGGGGCTGGCCGAACAGGTCGGCGAGCTGGCTGTCTACGGCGTGCCGCTGGACGAGATCGGTCGCTACATCGCCAAGGTGCAGGCGGTGACGCCGAAGCAGATCGAGAAGTACGCGGACAAGCATCTGAATGCCGGCGCCAGCACGGTGGTGGTGGTCGGCGACGCCGCGCAGTTCGCCGCGGACGTCCGCAAGGCGCATCCGCAGGCCGCGCTGCTGGAATCGACCGCGCTGGACCTGGACAGCCCGACCCTGCAGCCGGTGGTCGGCAAGTAGTTTTTCTCCAGCGCGGGCGGCACCCGAACCCCGGCCATCGTGCCGGGGTTTTTACATCGCGCGGGCAACAATCCGTTGCCGAAATCGCACCAAAGGAAAGCTGCGCCGGGCGTCGGCCATTTGTATACTATGCGGTACATAAAAAGAAACCTGCCGCGAGGTTGCCCCATGTCCCTTCGTCCCCTCATCCGCAGCGCGCTCGCGCTCGCCCTGGTCACCGCCGCGCTGCCTGCGACGGCCGCCCGCTTCGAGCTGCAGGCCGGCCGCAGCTATTCGAACAGCCACGGCGCGAACACCGCCTTCGTCGAGGCCGTGTTCGCGCCGCAGCCGCTGGGCCAGACCCGCTTCACTTGGGCGCCGGATGTCTCGCTCGGCTGGATCGACGGCCGCCCCGTGGCGACCGACGACAGCCGCTACACCAATCGCGACTCGGTGGCGTTGCTGGCCGCCGGCGCGCGCTTCCACTTCGGCGAGACCGGCGATTGGTACCAGCCGCTGTTCTTCAGCGAACAGCTCGCCGTCACCAATCACGCCACCCACGCGCTCTCCAGCCACTACCAGTTCGTCAGCACGCTGGGCTGGCAGGCGAAGCATTTCAGCGTGGCGCTGCGGCACGTCTCCAATGGCGGGCTGCACCGCCCGAACACCGGCGAGACGATGGCGCTGGTCGGCGTCGCGTTCGATCTCTGAGATCGCGGCGGACGGCTCCGTGCGGAGCCGTTCGTCGGTGCCAATGCGTGCCGGCGGCTTCAGTGGCCGCCGGAGACGCTGCGCGCCTTCGGCGTGAACGGCGGCTTGGCCAGCCAGATCACCAGCACCAGCGCGAGGAAGATCCAGCCCAGCGCGTGGAACACCTCGTTGAACGAGATCTGGTAGGCCTGCTGGGTGATGATGTCGTTGAGCACGCCGGCGGCAGCCTGCTGGTCGCCCTGGCCGAGCTGATGCATCGCGGCCTGCGTGGTCGGACTGTAGGCGGTGATGTGCTCGGTCAGCTGTTCGTGGTGGGTCACCGCGCGGCGCTCCCACAGCAAGGTGGTGAGCGAGGCGGAGAAGCTGCCGCCCAGCGTGCGCAGGAAGGTGGCCAGGCCGGAGCCGGAGGCGATCTCGTTCTGCTGCAGGTCCGACAGCAGGATGGTCAGCACCGGCATGAAGAACAGCGCCACGCCCAGGCCCTGCCACAGCTGCACCATCGCCACGTGGTAGAAGTCGATGCCGATGAAGAAATCCGAGCGCATGAAGCAGGTCAGGCCCATCACCACGAACGCGGCCGCCGCCAGCAGCCGCAGATCCATGCGCGGCCCGTACTTGCCGACGACGAAGGTCAGCAGCACCGGGATGATGCCCAGCGGTGCGCTGGCGTAGCCGGCCCAGATCGAGGTGTAGCCGAGGTTGCGCTGCAGCCACAGCGGCACCATCAGTGCGATCGCGAAGAACGCCGCGTAACCGAGGATCAGCGCAATCGTGCCGACGGTGAAGTTGCGGTGGCGGAACAGTTTCAGGTCGACGATCGGGTCCTTGTCGGTCAGCTCCCAGATCAGGAACACCGCAATGCCGATCGCCGCGACGATGCTGGTGACGACGATGAAGGTGGAATTGAACCAGTCCTCGTCGTTGCCCTTGTCCAGCACGATCTGCAGCGCGCCCACGCCGATGATCAGGCTGATCAGGCCGACGTAGTCGATCTTCGGCCGCTCGGTCTTCTCCACCTTCCCGCGCAGCTGGTCGGCCACCACCATGCTGGCGAAGATGCCGATCGGCACGTTGATGAAGAAGATCCACGGCCATGAATAGTTGTCGGTGATCCAGCCGCCGAGGATCGGGCCGGCGATCGGCGCCACCACCGTCACCATCGCCAGCAGCGCCAGCGCCATGCCGCGCTTGGCCGGCGGATAGATGCCGATCAGCAGGCTCTGCGTGATCGGGTACATCGGCCCGGCCACCGCGCCCTGCAGCGCGCGGAACAGGATCAGCATGCCCATGCTCTGCGACACGCCGCACAGGAACGAGGCCAGCGCGAACAGCAGCGTGCAGGCGGTGAACAGCCGCACCTCGCCGAAGCGGCGGCTGAGGAAGCCGGTCAGCGGCAGCGCGATCGCCATGCTCACCGCGAACGAGGTGATCACCCAGGTGCTCTGGTTGCTGCTCACGCCGAGGTTGCCGGCGATGGTCGGCAGCGACACGTTGGCGATGGTGGTGTCCAGCACCTGCATGAAGGTGGCCAGCGACAGGCCGATCGTGCTGAGCGCCAGGTTGGGTGGGCGGAATTCGGTAGTCATCGGAATCGGCCGGAGGTGGAAGATCTGCTCCTCCCCCTGCAACGCAGGGGGAGGTCGGGAGGGGGTTGCTCCTGGCCTGAAAGATCAAGAGCACCCCACCCCAACCCTCCCCTGCGCAGCAGGGGAGGGAGCTGCTGGAATTACTTGGTGCGGGCCATGTTGGCGTGGACGATCTGCGTGATCGCCGCGTCGGCTTTGGCCAGTTGCTGCCGATAGACGTCGGTGCTGAAGGCGGGCTTGCTCGGCGAGCGCTGCGACAGCATCGGGCCGCTGCGGTCGTGCAGGCTCACGTCCACGTCCAGCGACATGCCGATGCGCAGCGGGTGCTGGTCGAGCTGGGCCGGATCGTCGAACACGATGCGCACCGGGATGCGCTGCACGATCTTGATCCAGTTGCCGGTGGCGTTCTGCGCCGGCAGCAGCGAGAACGCGCTGCCGGTGCCGACGCCCAGGCTCTGCACCTTGCCCTTGTATTCCACCGCGCTGCCGTAGACGTCGGACCTGATCGTCACCGGCTGGCCGATGCGCATGTCGGTGAGCTGGGTTTCCTTGAAGTTCGCATCCACCCACACGCCATGCAGCGGCACCACCGCCATCAGCGCGGCGCCCGGCTGCACGCGCTGGCCGACCTGCACCGAGCGTTTGGCCACATAGCCATCCACCGGCGCGATCAGGGTGGCGCGCACGTCGTCGAGGAAGGCGGCGCGCAGGCGGGCCGAGGCGGCCTGCACGTCCGGGTGCGAGGCGACCACGGTGTCGTCGACCAGCACCTTGCTGGTCTGGTACTGCTGCTGCGCCGCGGTCAGCGCGCTCTCGGCGCTGGTCAGCGCGTCGCTGGCATGCGCCAGCTCCTCGGCCGAGATCGCGCCGGACCTGGCCAGCGCCACGCGCCGGTGGTAGTCCGCGCGCGCCTTGTCCACCGCAGTCTGGCGCGCGGCCACGTCGGCGCGGGCACCGCTGACGCTGGAGTACAGCCCGCGCACCTTGCGCACGGTGTTGGCCAGGTTGGCCTTCGCCTCGGCCAGCGCCACGTCGGCATCGCTGGGGTCGAGCCGCACCAGCACGTCGCCGGCGTGCACCCGGTCGCCGTCATCGGCGCCGATGCTGACCACGGTGCCGGGCACCTGCGGGGTGATCTGCACCACGTTGCCGTTGACGTAGGCGTCGTCGGTGCCTTCGTACCAGCGCCCGTCGAGGAAATACCACAGCGCCCAGCCGATCACGGCGAGCAGCACCACGACGGCGAGCAGGCGCAGCAGCGGGCCGCGCGGGTTCTTCCGCGCGGACGGGGCGAGCTCGGGCGCGGTTGGATTCTGGCTGGACATGGGGCTGCCTCAGGAATGTGACGGGGTGGGAGACGGGGTGTCGGCCTGCGGCTGGAAACCGCCGCCGAGGGCCTGGATCAGCTGCACCGACAGATCGATCTGCTGCGCCGCGAGCGCGGCGCTGCCGCGTTCGGCGGCGAGCAGCTGCTGGCGCACGCTGAGCGCTTCCAGGTAGCTGCCGATGCCGGCCCGGTAGCGTTGTTCGGCAAGCTCCCAGGCCTGTTGCGCGGCATCCTGCGCGCGTTGCTGCGCGGCAATCTGCGTCTGCAGCGAGTCGCGCGCGGACAGCTCGTCGGCGACCTGGTTGAGCGCGCCGACCAGGGTCTGGTTGTACTGCGCCACGGCGAGGTCGTATTGCGCATCCTTGCCGGACAGGTTCGCGCGCCGGCGGCCGCCGTCGAAGATCGGCAGGCTGAGCGATGGCCCGACCTGGTAGAACCGTCCGGCCAGGCTGAACGGGTTGGCGCCGCCCATGCTGACCACGCCGGCCATCGCGCCGATGCTGATGTTCGGCAGGAAAGTGGTCTTCGCCGCCTTGATGTCCTTGCCCGCCGCCTCGACGCGCCAGCGCGCGGCGACCAGGTCGGCGCGGTGGCCGAGCAGGTCCAGCGGCAGATTGGACGGCACCGCCAGCACGCCCGGCTGCAGCAATCGCGGCCGGGCGATCTGCAGCCCGCGGTCGGGGCCCTTGCCCAGCAGCACCGCCAGCGACGAGCGCGCAGCCTCGACCGCGCGGCTGGCCAGCGCCACCTGCTGCTCGGCGCTGGCCACCTCGGCGTCGCCCTGCTTCAGCGCGATCTGGTTGTCGATGCCGGCGGCGACGCGCTGGCGGGTCAGCTCGCGCGACTGCTGCGCGCGCTGCAGCTCGCCGGCGGTCAGGTCCTGCTGGGTGAACGCGTAGCCGAGCTGCGCATAGGCGCGGGCCAGGTTGCCGGAAAGTTCGATGCGTGCGGCGCGGGCGTCGACCTCGGCGGCGCGCGCCTGGCCCACGGCCGCTTCCCACGCGGCGCGCTTGCCGCCCCACAGGTCCAGGTCCCACTGAAAGCTGGCGTAGCCGTACTTGGCCAGCGCGAAGTGCGCCTTGTCGCCGAGCAGCGCGGCCGGCGGCCGGGCGCCGGCGATCGCGGCGCCGCCATTCACGCTGGGCCCGCGTGCGGCACCGGCGATGCCCGCCGCGGCCTGCGCCGCGCGGGCGCGGGCGTCGGCGACGCCGAGGCCGGGGTTGTCCTGCAGCGCCTCGGCGATCAGCGCGTCGAGCTGCGGGTCGCCCAGCCCGCGCCACCAGTCGGTGGTCGGCCACGCGGCCGCGGACAGGTGGGCCAGGCTGCGTCCGGCCTTCAGCGCAGCCGGATCGATCGGCGTGCCGTCGGGGTGCAGGCCGCCGCTGCTGGCGCAGGCGGCCAGCGCAAGGGTCAGGGCGGCCGCAGCCGCAAGTCGATGCAGACGCATGGGAAGGTCCAGGGTGGAAAGGGTCAATGCTTGTCGCGCAGCGCGTGCAGCACGCGCTCCAGGTAATCGTGCAGCCGCGCCTGCTCGGCTTCGTCCAGCGAGCGCTGGGCTGCCCTGAGCACGCGATCGTTGCAGTCGGTCAGCTCCTGCCACAGCGTGGTGCCGGCCGCGGTCAGCTCGATCCGCAGGGCGCGGCGATCCTGCTCATGCCGGCGGCGGCGCAGGTAGCCCTTGCCCTCGAGATGGTCGAGCTGGCGGGTCATCGCGCCGCCGTCCAGTTCGACCGAACGGGCCAACTCGCTGGCCGACATCGGGCCGAGCCGGGCCAGCCGCTTGAGGATCAGGAACTGGGTGAAGCTCAGGTTCAGGCCCTTCGCCGCCAGTTCGGCTTCCATCGCGCGCACGATCTCGGCGCGGACGAGCCCGAGCAGGATGCCGAGACTTTCCCGGGGGGTGGCGAAAGCTAGCGATTCGGAGTTCATGGCCGCGCATTCTATTGCCTAAAGTATATTTGTCAAGGCAAATATATGCTGAATTGCATTTGCTTCGGCAAGAGGTCAGGCGGCGCGCATCCGCTGGGCCTGCAGCTCGTCGTGCACCAGCGCGCGCAGCGCCGGATCGCGGAGGGTGAACAGCTCGAACACGCCCAGCGCCTGCAGGGTCGGCAGTTGCGCCAGCAGGCGGGGTTCGGCGTCGCGGCGTACCGATTCGGGGGTGGCCGGATCCAGCATCAACTGCGCGTGCACCACGAAGTCGGTGAGCGCGTCGCTGCGTGCGGCGTGCAGCGGGGCGGGGACGGGGACGGGGAGTAACGACATGTCGATCTCCTGCATGGATGGACACAAGGACGTCTGCGCGTGGCGCGCCGTGACAGGCTGTTGCCGCACGGGCTGGCGTGGCGAGCGGGGCGGCAGGCCGCAGACCGGGTGGGGCCGCACCGCCGGCGTCACGGTCACGTGCGGGCACATGACTTGGGGGACAGGCGACGGTAGGTCGCTGCCGCTAGCATGGGAAGGCAGTCCCCACTGCTGGTACTCCCACTACCACCCGGGCATGCCCATGCGCACCTCCCTGCAACGCACCGAGCTGAAGGCTTTCCTGCGCGCGCGCCGCGCCGCGCTCGTCCCCGAGGCGGTCGGCCTGCCGCGCGGGCCGCGCCGGCTGACGCCGGGGCTGCGTCGCGAGGAGGTGGCGGCGTTGGCCCAGGTCGGCGTCAGCTGGTACACGTGGCTGGAGCAGGGCCGCGCGATCAACGTGTCGGCCGCGGCGCTGACGCGGATCGCGCGTGCGCTGGCGCTGTCGCCGACCGACGAAGCCTACCTGTTCGCGCTGATGGGGCTGACCCGCACCGACGTGCCGGAGCACCACTTCAGCCTGCCGCCGGTCATGCGCGAGGTGCTGGACCTGTACCAGGCGCCGGCCTTCGTGCTGGACACGGTGTTCAACCTGCTGGCGTGGAACCGCATGGCCGAGCGCCTGTACGATTTCGGCGAATTCAGCGGGCCGTTCGCCGACAACCACCTGTGGAACGCGTTCATGAACCCGGCGCGGCGGCGGCTGTACCCGGGTTTCGAGAACGGCGCACTGAACCTGCTCGGCATGTTCCGCATGAACCAGGCGGCGCATCCGGAAGACCCGCGCTTCCACCAGCTGATCGAGGCGCTGAACGCGGCCAGCGCGGAGTTCGTCGCGCTGTGGCAGCGCTGCCACACCGCGCCGCTGAGCGCGATCACGGTGCCGTTCTTCCATCCCGAGTTCGGCGACCTCAGCATCCACTCGATGCGCCTGCCGATCCGCGACGGCGACCACGTCGACCGCGCCACCGCGTTCTTCTTCGCGCCGGCGAATGCCGAAACCGCCGCGAGCTTCGCCCGCGTCGCCCGCCGCCTTGCTGCGCAGCAGGCCGCACCGGCGCAGGCCTGAGCGTCGCGCCGCCGGCGTGGCGGCGTGACGCTCAGCCCGCGTCGTGGCCGGGCAGGTGGCGGCCGCCGCCGCGGGACAACCAGGCGTAGTACAGCAGCGGAATCACCAGCAGGGTCAGCACGGTCGATACCAGCACGCCGAACACCAGCGACACCGCCAGGCCCTGGAAGATCGGGTCGCCGAGGATGAAGAACGCGCCGAGCATCGCCGCCAGCGCGGTGAGGATGATCGGCTTGGCGCGCACCGCGCCGGCCTCGACCACGGCGGCTTCCAGGCTCAGCCCCGCCGCCAGCGAATGGTTGATGAAGTCCACCAGCAGGATCGAGTTGCGCACGATGATGCCGGCCAGCGCGATCATGCCGATCATCGAGGTGGCGGTGAACTGCGCGCCGAACAGCCAGTGGCCCGGCATCACGCCGATCACGGTCAGCGGGATCGGCGCCATGATGATCAGCGGCACCAGGTAGCTGCGGAATTGCCCGACCACCAGCAGGTAGATCAGCAGCAGTCCGATCGAGTAGGCGATGCCCATGTCGCGGAACGTCTCCAGGGTGATCTCCCACTCGCCGCTCCAGCGCACCAAGAAGCCGCTGTCGCCGGTCGGCGGCCCGGTGAACTCCTGCGCCAGCTGATGGCCGTGCAGGCGCGTCTGGCCGATCTTGCCGACCAGCCGGAACATGCCGTAGACCGGGCTGTCCTCGCTGCCGGCGTCGTCGCCGGTGACGAAGGCGTAGGGCAGCAAGTCCTTGTGGTAGACCGCGTCGGCCCACGGCCGGGCAACCACCTTCACCACCTCGGAGATCGGCACCAGCTGGCCCGCGGCGGAGCGCACGCGCAGCGTGAGCACGCTGTCCAGCGAGCCCAGCGCGGCCGGCGGCAGCCGCAGCACGATCGGCACCGCGTACTTGGCGTTCTCGTCCGCCACGTAGCTGGCCGGCATGCCGCCCAGGCCGGCGCGCAGGGCGTCGACGATGTCGGCCTGGCTGATGCCCAGCGCGGCCGCGCGCGCGCGGTCGATCTCGACCAGCCGGCGCGTCGCCTGCGGGTTCTCCGTGCTCAGGTTGACGTCGACGATGCCCGGCGTGCGCTCGAACAGCTGCGCCAGCGCCAGCGCGACGGCGCGCTGGTCGCGGTAGTCCGGCCCGTAGATCTCAGCCACGATCGGCGCCATCACCGGCGGCCCCGGCGGCACCTCGGCCACCACCAGCCGGGCGTGGAAGCGCTGCGCCACCGCCGCCAGCGCCGGGCGCGCCGCCAGCGCGATCTGGTGGCTCTGCCGCTGGCGCTCGCCCTTGTCGACCAGGTTGACCTGGATGTCGCCCTGGTACGGCTGGTTGCGCAGGTAGTACTGGCGCACCAGGCCGTTGAAGTTCATCGGCGCCGAAGTGCCGGCGTACAGCTGGTAGTCCTTCACCTCCGGCACGCCGTCCAGCACGCGGCCGAGCTCGACCAGCACGCGCTGGGTCTGCTCCAGGGTCGAGCCCTCGGGCATGTTCAGCACCACCTGGAACTCGGACTTGTTGTCGAACGGCAGCATCTTCAGCACCACCAGCTTGACCCCGGCCAAGCCGGCGGCCAGCAGCACCAGCACGGTCATGCCGAGGAACAGCCGGCGCCGGTTGCGCGCCGCCTTCGGGTGGCCGAGGAACGGACGCATTACGCGGGTGAACAGGTGCTGCAGGAAGCCGTCGATGCGCGAGTGCTCCGCCGCGCCGGCCGCCGGCGCGTGGCGGCGCAGCAGCTGGTAGGCCAGCCACGGCGTGACCACGAAGGCCACCGCCAGCGAGATCAGCATGCCGACCGAGGCGTTGATCGGGATCGGCCGCATGTACGGCCCCATCAGCCCGCCGACGAAGGCCATCGGCAGCAGCGCGGCGATCACCGTGAAGGTGGCCAGGATGGTCGGCCCGCCCACTTCGTCCACCGCGGCGGGAATCGCCTGCAGCAGGCTCTTGTCGCCGCGCGCCATGTGCCGGTGGATGTTCTCCACCACCACGATCGCGTCGTCGACCAGGATGCCGATCGAGAAGATCAGCGCGAACAGCGAGACGCGGTTGATGGTGAAGCCGATCGCCCACGAGGCGAACAGGGTCACCGCCAGCGTCACCACCACGGCGGTGCCGACCACCACCGCCTCGCGCCAGCCCAGCGCCAGCAGCACCAGCAGCACCACCGCCAGCGCGGCCAGGCCCAGGTGCAGCATCAGCTCGTCGGCCTTGTCGTTGGCGGTCTGCCCGTAGTCGCGGGTCACCGTGGCGTGCACGCCGGCGGGGATGTCCACCCCGCGCAAGGCGTCCAGCCGCTCGCGCACGGCGCCGGCGATGGTGTGGGCATTGCTGCCGGCCTTCTTGGCGATCGCCAGGGTCACCGCCGGCGCCAGCCCGGCCAGCGGCCCGGCCCGGCCCGGCGGCGTGCCGAACGAGGCCAGCCGCGTCACGTGGTTGCTGCCCGCTTCCACGCGGGCCACGTCGGACAGGTACAGCGGACGGCCGTCGCTCAGCCCGATCACCAGCTGCGCCACCTCGTCCGCATTCATCAGCAAGCTGCCGGCCTTGACCGGCAGGTCGCGGTTGCCGCCGATCTCGCTGCCGGCGTCGACCGCCACGTTGGCCGCCTTCAGCGTGCGCACCAGATCGGCGACGCCGAGCTGATGGGTGGCCAGTCTGGCCGGATCCAGCTCGACCATCACCGCCCGCTCCGGCGCGCCGATGGTGTAGACGTCGCGCGTGCCGGGCACGCGCTTGAGCTCGGTCTCCAGCGTGTGCGCCACCTTGGCCAGCTGCTCGGGCGTGGCCTCCGGGCGGTCGGACCACAGGGTCACCGCCATCATCGGCACATCGTCGATCCCGTACGGCTTCACCAGCGGCTGGCCGACGCCGAGCCCCGGCGGCACCCAGTCGGCGTTGGAGTACAGCTTGTTGTACAGGTCCACCAGCGCCTGCTGGCGCGGCACGCCGACGTCGAACTCCACCGTCACCACCGCCATGCCGGCGCGGCTCATCGAGTAGACGTGCTTGACGCCCTTGATCTCGCCGACCTTCTGCTCCAGCGGAAAACTCACCAGGTTCTCGACGCTCTGCACGCTGGCGCCGGGATACGGCACCAGCACGTTGGCCATGGTCACTTCGATCTGCGGGTCTTCCTCCTTCGGCGTGATGATCGTCGCGGCGATGCCCAGCAGCAGCCCGGCCAGCGCCAGCAGGGGCGTGATCTGCGAGGCCTGGAACGCGCGCGCGATGCGCCCGGAGATACCCAGTCGGGCCGGCTCAGTCATGGGCGGAGGCGCCGCTGGAAGGCTGGCCGGCCGCGTGCCGCGCGACCAGCCAGGCACGCGCCGCCTGCGGGTCGCGGGCCACGCGCTCGCCGTCGTCGAGCCCGGCCAGGATCTCGACCTGCTCGCCCTCGTGCGCGCCGAGGCGCAGCTGGCGCAGGCTCACCCCGTGCGCGTCGATCACGTAGGCGCCGACCAGCTCGCCGCGCCGCACCAGCGCCGAGGCGGGCAGCAGCAGGCGCTTCGCCGCACCGGTGGCGAACGCCACCTTCACCGTCATGCCCGGATACAGCCCGTCGCTGTCCGCCGGCAGCGGCAGCCGCACGTTGAAGGTGTGGGTCTGCGGGTCGGCATAGGGAAACACCTCGACCGCCGCGGCCGCGATGCGTCGGTCGCCGCTCAGCACCTGCGCCGAGTGGAACTGGCGGATCGCCTCGACCGCGCTCTGCGGCACCTGCACGTTGACCCGCAGCTGGTCCAGCGCCTGCAGCTGGATCAGCGGCTGCGGCGACGGCGGCCCGGCCTGCACCGCCTCGCCCACGTGCACGAACCGGCGCGTGATGATGCCGGCGAACGGCGCGCGCAGCACGGTGTAGTCCAGCTGCTGGCCGACGTTCGCCAGCTGGGCGCGCGCGGCGTCGCGCGCCGCCCGGGCCGCATCGCGCGCGGCGCGCTGCTGGTCCATCTGCGCGGCGGACACGTAGCCTTTCGCGTAGACCGCCTCGATGCGCTGGAAAGCAGCCTGCGCATCCTTGTAGGTGGCTTCGGCCGAGGCCAGCTGCGCCTGCGCGGCCTGGCGCGCGGATTGCTGCTCCACGTCGCTGAAGCGCACCAGCACGTCGCCCTTGGCCACCACGTCGTTGACGTCGTGCGGCAGTTCGCGCACGCGCGCATTGGTCTGCGCGGTGATGGTCACCTGCTGCACGGCCTCGACCACCCCGTCCCAGAGCTGCTGCCGCGGCGCGTCCTCCGCGTGCACGACTAGCGCCGCCAGGGCCGGCGGTTTCGCCGCGCCGGCGCCGGCGGATGGCTTGCCGCCGCAGCCGGCGAGCAGGCCGAGCGCCAGCAGCGCGGTGGGCAGCAGGCGGTGTCGGTGCATGCTCATGCGGCCTCGTCGATCATCCGCATCGTCGCGCTTTCGACCTCCTGCGCGATCGCGGCCAGCGAGGCATCCTGCGAGAGCATGCCGAGCATCGGCACCGGCTTGATCATGCCGATGCGCGTGCGGCCGTGTTCGGTGTACACCGAGATGCGGCAGGGCAGCGCCATGTTCATGCGCAGGTCGGTAGCCAGCACGCTGGCGGCGTGGCGCGGGCTGCACACCTCGAACACCTTGCATTGCTCGGCGAACGGAAAGCCCTTGCCGCGCAAGGTGGCGCCCAGGTCGTGCACGTGCAGCACGCCGAACTGGTGGCGTTTGACCGCGGCGTCGAGATCGCTGACCGCGTCCTCGAACGATTTTGCCGATTCCACAATGTAGTACATGGTGCCTGCCTCACTCGCGCGCGGCGCGTTCACGACTTGACCGCGCAGGCCGGCTTCAGGCCGAGCTTGCGCAGGACGGTGGCCAGCGGGCAGAAGCCGCTGAAGGCGGACTGGAACAGGTTCAGTCCGACAAAGGCGGTCAGCCACAACCAGCCGGGCGACACGAAGTGGGCGAGGCCCAGGCTGATCAGGATCACCGCGCCGGCGAAGGCTCGTACCGCGTTTTCGATGGTCATGTTGTTCTCCTGCAGTGGATGGAGGGTGGCGCGGCGTGTCGGCCCTTCATGGGGGCAGCCTCGCTGCGGGCGGTCATGGAGCCGGCGTCTCGTCGGCCTTGACGTCCGGTTTCAGGCGGTCGATGCCGAACGCCTCCATGATGGTTTTCTCGTAGATCGGGTCGGCCTGGCCCTTGCGCATCTTGCGCAGGAAGTACTTCTCGTAGGCGACCTTGGCCAGGTGCACCCATTTGCCGGTCATCGCCTTGGTCACGTTGCGCGGCGGAATCTGCGGCAGGGCGATGAAGGCGAAGCCGCGGTCGCCCATGTCGGCCAGGCACATCGCGTTCCAGGTGGCGCGCGCGTGCGGCGGCCGGCCGGCGATGGCGTCGCGCAGGTTGTGCGCGATGGCGGTGACCATCGACTCGATCATCAGCCCGGTCTTGGGCGCGCCGGTGGGCACCGGGGTCACTTCCACCGGCGGAATCGCCACGCACACGCCGGCGGCGTAGACGTTGGGGTAGCTCGGGTTGCGCTGGAATTCGTCGATCAGCACGAAGCCGCCCGGATTGACCAGGCCCTCGACGTCCTTCACCGCGTCGACGCCGGCAAACGAGGGCAGCAGCATCGAGAAGGCAAACGGCAGCTCGTGCTGCTGCTGCAGCTGGCCGCGTTCGTCCAGCTGCTCGACATGCATCTTGCCGGATTCGACCGAGGTCACCCGCGCGTTGGTGATCCACTTGATGTGGCGCTGGCGCAGTTCCGATTCGAGCAACCCCTTGGAGTCGCCGATGCCGCCCAGGCCCATGTGGCCGATGTACGGTTCGGCGCTGACGTAGGTCATCGGCACCCGGTCGCGCAGCTTGCGCCGGCGCAGGTCGGTGTCCACGATCATCGCAAACTCGTAGGCGGGGCCGAAGCAGCTGGCGCCCTGCGCTGCGCCGATCACGATCGGCCCCGGGTGCTTCAGGAACTCCTGGTAGGCCAGCCAGGCGCGATGCGCGTGCGGGCCGGTGCAGATCGACTGCGTGAACCCGTCCGGCCCGCTGCCCGGCACCCGCTCGAACGCCAGGCGCGGCCCGGTGGTGATCACCAGGTAGTCGTAATCGAGCGTGCGCCCGTCGCCCAGCTCGATCCGGTTGTCCGCCGGGCGCACCTTGCTGGCGCTGGCGTCGATGAAATGGATGTCGCGCCGGGCCAGCGGCTGGGCGACGTCCACCCGGATCTCGTCCTGCCCGCGCCAGCCCACCGCCACCCAGGGGTTGGACGGCGTGAAGTTGAATTGCGGCCCCTCGCCGACCACGGTGATCGCGTGTTCGCTGCCCACGGTGTCGCGGATCTCGTAGGCCGCCGACATGCCGCCCAGGCCTGCTCCAAGGATGATGATGTTTGCCATGGCTCGACACTCCTCTGGGGTGTGTGGAAACGGGACTGCTCATCTCGGCTGAAGCCAGTTGCCACGGTAGGCGCTGGTGCGGTGCGGCGGCTTGACCAGGGTCAACATCCGCTAATAGAAAAATCTACATTAGATATAGCTTATTTAGATGGCTGTGCTAAAGTCAAGCCCTGACATCCCGCGGACCGACCTGCCCGGAGGCGCAGCCATGCCGTTACCGAACCATGCGGACCTGGGCGCCATGCGTGCCTGCGCCGACGATGCGTCGCGGCTGCTCAAGGCGCTCGGCAACGCCCAGCGCCTGCGCGTGTTGTGCCTGCTGGTCGACCACGAAATGTCGGTGGGGCAGATCAATGAGCAGTTGCCCGACCTGGCCCAGTCCGCGCTCTCGCAGCACCTGGCCAGGCTGCGCGAGGAAGGCCTGGTGACCACGCGGCGCGAGTCGCAGACCATCTGGTACGCGCTCGCGCCGGGGCCGGCCGAACGGATCATCGACGCGCTGTATGGCATCTATTGCGCGCCTGCGGAAAAATCGCGCACACGGAAGTCGCGGGCCTGAGCCGCGCGCGGCCGCGCTTCGATCACCCAACGGGGGAGCCTCCATGCCACAGCCCGACGTGACGGCGTTCTTCCACGCCGCCAGCCACACCTTCAGCTACGTGGTGGCGGACCCGGCCACGCGCCGCGCCGCGGTGATCGACGCGGTGCTCGACTACGACGCGGCGTCCGGGCGCAGCGGGCACCCGTCGGCCGACGCGCTGGTGGCGTTCGTGCAGGCGCAGGGGCTGGCGGTCGACTGGATCATCGAGACGCACGTGCACGCCGACCACCTGTCGGCGGCGCCGTACGTGCAGGCGCAGCTTGGCGGCCGGATCGGCATCGGCGAGCACGTGCGCGCGGTGCAGGCGACCTTCGGCGAGCTGTTCAACGCCGGCGCCGGCTTCGCCCGCGACGGCAGCCAGTTCGACCACCTGTTCGCCGACGGCGAGCGCTACCTGGTCGGCGGCATCGAGGCGCAGGCGCTGCACACGCCCGGCCATACGCCGGCGTGCATGACGCACGTGATCGGCGATGCGGCATTCGTCGGCGACACCCTGTTCATGCCCGACTACGGCACCGCGCGCTGCGACTTTCCCGGCGGCGACGCGGCGACGCTGTACCGCTCGATCCGGCGCCTCTTCGAGCTGCCGGACCGCATGCGGATCTTCCTCTGCCACGACTACAAGGCGCCCGGCCGCGAGACGTTCGCGCACCAGACCACGGTGGCGGCCGAGCGCACCGGCAATGTCCACGTGCACGACGGCATCGGCGAGGCCGAGTTCGTCACCCTGCGCCGCGCGCGCGACGCCACGCTGGCCGTGCCGCCGCTGCTGCTGCCGGCAGTGCAGGTGAACATGCGCGCGGGCCGGCTGCCGCCGGCCGAGGACAACGGCGTGCATTACCTGAAAATCCCGCTGGATGCGTTCTGAGCAACGGCCACGCTGCGGCACAATGGCGGTTTGCCGCGGCCGGAGTGAGGGATGATCTACGTACTGCTCAGCGTGGCGTGCAGCGTGCTGGTGTCGGTGCTGCTGAAGCTGGCGCGGCGCTTCGACGTCGACGTGGGCCAGGCGATCGCCTGGAACTACGTAGTCGCCGCCGCGCTCACCGCGTGGCTGCTGCAGCCGTCGCTGGCCACGCTGTGCGCGCCGGGCGTGCCGAGGCTGGCACTGGCCGCACTGGGCATCCTGCTGCCCACGATCTTCCTGGCGCTGGCCGCGTCCGTGCGCCATGCCGGCATCGTGCGCAGCGACGCGGCGCAGCGCCTGTCGTTGCTGCTGTCGCTGCTGGCTGCGTTCGTGCTGTTCGGCGAACGGCTCACCGCATTCAAGGCGCTGGGCATCGCGCTGGGCCTGCTCGCCCTGCTGGGCATGGTCTGGCGCAGCGGGCACGGCACGGTGACGCGCGGCACGGCGGGGTGGCTGTATCCGTTGGCGGTATTCGCCGGCTTCGGCGTGATCGACATCCTGTTCAAGCGCGTGGCCCAGGCCGGCGTGCCGCTGGGCGCCTCGCTGCAGGCGATGTTCGCGCTGGCCCTGCTGGTCGCCTTCGCGCTGCAGCTGTGGCGGCGCGCGCGGGGGCAGGCCCGCTTCACCGCGCGCAGCGCGCTGGCCGGCGCGCTGCTCGGCCTGGCCAACTTCGGCAACATCCTGTTCTACCTGCGCGGCCACCGCGCGCTGCCGCAGCACCCGGCGCTGGTCTTCGCCAGCATGAACCTCGGCGTGGTCGCGCTGGGCGCGCTGGTCGGCCTGCTGCTGTTCCGCGAGCGGCTGAGCCGGCTCAACCTCGCTGGGGTGGGGCTGGCGTTGCTGGCGATCGGGGTGATCGCGCACGGTTGAGCTGTGACTTCTGGGCTATGAAATCGCGCGGCCGCGGTGCCTATGCTGTGACGCTCCGGGGCGGTGGTGCCCCAGCCATCGGGGATTCCGGCCGTGCGCAAGCTTCCTTTCGTCGTTGCATTGTCCGCGCTGCTGCTGAGCACGGTCGCGGTCGCCGCACCGGACAAGAAAGACGACAAGGCCAAGCCGGAGCAGCCCGACGCGGCGCTGGTCGAGCCGCAGTCGTCGGCCAGCGAGGGTTCGGTGTCGGTCGAGGGCCATCGCGTCGACTACAAGGCGGTGGCCGGCACGCTGGTGCTGCACGGCACGGGCGACAAGGAAGACGAGCCGCAGGTCAGCATGTTCTACGTCGCCTACTTCAAGAAAGGCGCGGCGGCGACCAAGCGGCCGATCACCTTCATCTACAACGGCGGCCCCGGTTCGGCCACGGTGTGGCTGCACATGGGCGCGTTCGGCCCGAAGCGCGTGGTCACCAGCGACGACAGCCACACGCCGGCGGCGCCGTACGGGCTGGTCAACAACGACTACAGCTTGCTCGACGCCTCCGACCTGGTGTTCATCGATGCGCCCGGCGCCGGTTTCAGCCGGCTGATCGCCGCCGACACGGACAAGTCCAAGCGCGACGAGCAGATGAAGGAGCGCAAGAAGGCGACCTACGGCGTCGACGGCGACGGGCATGCGTTCGCCCAGTTCGTCACCCGCTTCCTGTCGAAGTACGACCGCTGGAACTCGCCGAAGTACCTGTTCGGCGAAAGCTACGGCACCACCCGCTCGGCAGTGCTGGCCAACATCCTGGAGAACGAGGACAGCGTCGACCTCAACGGGGTGATCCTGCTCTCGCAGATCCTCAGTTTCGACACCAGCATCGACGGGCCGGAGTTCAACCCGGGCATCGACCTGCCGTACGAGCTGGCGCTGCCGACCTTCGCCGCCACCGCGTTCTACCACCACAAGCTGCCGCAGCAGCCGGCCGCGCTGGAGCCGTTCCTACGCGAGGTGGAGCAGTACGCGCTGGGCGACTACGCGCAGGCGCTGATGGCCGGCTCGCGCCTGGACGACGCGCGCAAGCAGGCGGTGGCGCAGAAACTGCACGAGTACACCGGCCTGCCGGTGGCCTACCTGCTGAAGGCGAACCTGCGCGTGACCGGCGGCATGTTCGAGCACGAACTGCAGACCGACGGTGACATCACCACCGGCCGGCTGGACAGCCGCTTCGCGGGGCCGTCGATCGACCCGCTGAGCAAGGATTCCGAGTACGACCCGCAGTCCTCGGCGATCAGCTCGGCCTACGTGGCCGCGTTCAACGACTACGTGCGGCGCGACCTCAAGTTCGGCCAGGGCCGGCAGTACCGGCTGTTCGCCGACATCGACCACTGGGACTTCTCGCACAAGGCGCCCGGCGTGCACGGCGAGGCGCTGCAGTCGTCGACCAACGTGATGCCGGACCTGGCCATGGCGATGAAGACCAACCCCAACCTCAAGGTCTATCTGCACGGCGGCTACTACGACCTGGCCACGCCGTACTTCGCCGCCGACTACGAGATGCACCACCTGCCGATCCCGGCCAGCCTGGAGGCCAACATCAGCTATGCGTGGTATCCGTCCGGGCACATGGTGTACGCGCACGAGACCTCGCTGAAGCTGCTGCACGACAACGTCGGGCGCTTCATCGGGCAGACCGACAACGTCAAGTAGCCGGCTTGCGCCTGGCGCCGCGCCCGGACGGCGCGCTGTGCCGCGGCGCAGTGGAGCCGCGCACCACCAGTTCCGGGCTGAAGCCTTCGTTGCGGCTGTCGATCGGCTCGCCGTTGGCTTCGCGCTGCAGGTCGCCGATCAGCCGCTGCGCGGCGTGCCGCGCGATGTCCTCGGTGGCCTGGCGCGCGGTGGTCAACGCGGGCCAGGACTGCTTGGAGAACGGGCTGTCCTCGAAGCCGGCGATCGACAGTTCGTACGGCACGTTGATGCCGTCCGAATGCGCGGCGGCCAGCACGCCGGCGGCGATCTCGTCGTTCGAGCCGAAGATCGCGCTGGGACGGTCCTTCAGCGCCAGCAGTTTGCGCGCACCGCGGAAGCCGTCGTCGAAGGTGTAGTCGCCGGGCACGATCAGCTTGCGGTCGAGCGCGATGCCGTAGTCCTTCAGCGCGTCGGCGTAGCCCTGGTAGCGTTCCTGGCTGGAGCGGTGTTCGCGGCCGCCCCACAGGAAACCGATGCGCTGGTGGCCGAGCTGGATCAGGTGCTCGGTGATCGCATAGGCCGCGTCGCGGTCGTCGACGTAGACGCAGGGCGAGCCGTCGGCGGGGTCCTCGCGCGCGGAGATGATGCGGATGAACGGCACCTTGGCCGCGCTCAGCGCGTGGATCAGCGCCGGCTGCTCGGACATCGGCGGCGCCAGCACCAGCCCGGCCAGGCGCGAGCGATGCACCAGCTCGCGCAGTTCATCGGCCAGCTTCGGCGAGGACGAGTCGCACGGATGGATCTGCAGGCCGAAGCCGCTCGAACGGCATGCCGCCAGCACGCCGCGCTGCAGGTTGATGATGTAGTGCGCGTTCGGGTTGTCGTAGACCAGGCCGATCGCGTAGGCGCGCGTGCTGCGCAGGCTGCGCGCGGACGGGTCGGGCTGGTAGCCGAGCGCGTCGATCTCGCGCTGCACCTTCTCGCGCGTGCGCGCGTGCACCGACGGTTCGTTGTTGATCACGCGCGAGACGGTCTTCAGCGAGACGCCGGCCCGTTCCGCGACATCCTTGATGGTGGCGCTGCGCACCCGCTGAACCTCGTGTATCGAAAGGAATGGTCGCCGGTCGCGCCATCGTGCCGGCGGCGCCGCACGCGTCGGTGCAGCGGCGTGAGCATCCTAGCCTAGAGCCCGGGCCGTAGCGAATCCGTGTGCTGGCCGACCCGGTGGCCGGCCAGTCCGTAGTACAGGATGTACAGGTAGCACGGCACCATCAGCAGGGCGAAGGCGAGCTGGAAATCGACGTGCTGCTTCAGGTGCACGAACAGCTGCGGCACCACCGCACCGCCGGCGATCGCCATGATCAGCAGCGCCGAGCCGCGCTCGGTCAGACTGCCCAGGCCCTTGATCGCCAGCGGGAAGATCGCCGGCCACATCATTGCGTTGGCGAAGCCGAGCGCGGCGACGAAGCCGACCGAGACGTAGCCGCGGCTGAGGTAGGCGCCGATCGAGAACAGCACGCCGAGCACCGCCGAGATCGCCAGGTAGCGCTGCTGCGAGACGAAGCGCGGGATCAGCAGCAGGCCGACGACATAGCCGATCAACATGCCGCTGAGGGTGAACGCGGTGAAGAACTTGGTCTGGTCGAGCGGCAGATGGAAGCTGGCGCCATACGTGCCGATCGCATCGCCGGCCATCACCTCGACGCCGACGTAGAGGAACAGGCACAGCACGCCCAGCCACAGGTGCGGGACCTGCAGAATGCCGGTGCGCGCCGCGCCGGCGCGGACGGGGGTGCTATTCGCCGTGGTCGCCTCGATGTCCGGCAGCGAGGAGCGCGCAATCCAGATCGCCAGCAGCGCGAGGATGCCGGCCATCACCAGGTACGGCGCGTGGATCTTCGCGGCAAATTCGTTGAGCAGCAGTTCACGTGCGGTCGGGTCGGCCGCCTTCACCTTCGCATCGAGATCGCCGATACCGTTCAGCACGAGCGTGCCGATCAGCAACGGCGCCAGGATGCCGGCGACCTTGTTGCAGATGCCCATGAACGCGATGCGTTGCGCCGCGCTGTCGATCGGCCCGAGGATGCTGATGTACGGGTTCGAGGCGGTCTGTAGCAGCGACAGCCCGGCGCCGATCACGAACAACCCGGTCAGCGCGCCGGCGAACTCGCGCCAGCTGACGAACTGGCCGAACAGCACCGCACCGATCGCCATCACGAACAGGCCCAGCGCCATGCCTTTCTTCATGCCGGTGCGGCGCAGGATCAGCGACGCGGGCAGCGAGAACACCAGGTACGACACGTAGAACGCCGACGGCACCAGGAACGCGTAGACGTCCTCGACCTGGAACGCCAGCTTGACGAAGGTGATCAGCGGCCCGTTGAGCCAGGTGACGAAGCCGAAGATGAAGAACAGCAGGCCGATGATCAGCATCGGGCCGAGGTGGGTGCGGTCGGACGGCGCCGCCGCCAGCGTGGTTGCCATGGATGGTGCTCCCCGGAGTCGCCGTGCCGCCCGGCCGGATGGCCGGGGCAGGCAGGAATGTCTCCTTAATTGCCGAAAAGTGCAACGTTGTCAATCCGTCGTCTGGATCGGCCCCCGGCAGGTGGTCGTGGCCGCACCGTTTGGACGGCCATCGCGAGCTACCCCTGTGGCGGTGCAGCAGGCCGCCGCCGCGTGGCGAAATTACATGCATATGCTCTACAAAAGGCCATTTGTACGATCTCATGACGAGCGGCTGCGGAGTGCCATGGCAGCTATGCTGCGTCGCCACATCGAATCTCCGGAAAATTTTTGCCCGCCCGGTTGACAACGTTGTCATTCCGACAGCAGACTCCGCCCGAATCAGGCCGTACCCGGCGCGCGTCCGCGCAGTCGGGTCGGGGAGTCACCGGCCACGGGAGAACGCAGTGGGGGAAGTCGCGAACCAGCGTCATGCGGCGGCGGCGGCGACGGCCGTGGCCGACGCGTCGGCAGCGAACGGGGTCGGTGCGCCAGGGCCGGGTCCGCAGCAGCCGTTCCTGGCCGCCGACGTCGGCGGCACGCATGCGCGCATCGGCCTGGTCGTCGGCAACACGAACGGCCCGTGCCCGGTCAGCGTGCTGCACTACCACCGCTACAGCTGCGCCGAGTGGCCCGGGCTCACCGCGATGCTGCGGGACTTCGTCGCGCAGCTGGCGAACACGCCGCACGCGGCGCTGCGCAGCCAGCTGCACCATGGCGCGGTGGCCTGCGCCGGCTACGTGCTGGACGACGCGATCGTCAACGGCAACCTGCCGTGGCCGGTGTCGATCCGCGAGATCCGCGACGGCCTCGGCATCCGGCGGCTGGCGGTGATCAACGATTTCGAGGCGCTCGCCTACGCCACCCAGTTCATCGCCACCGACGAGACCCGGCCGATCATCGAGACCGCGCAGCCGGCGGCCAGCGGGCCGGTGTTGGTGATGGGGCCGGGCACCGGGCTGGGTTCGGCGGTGCTGCTGCCGGGCCACCCGCGCGCGCAGGTGCTGGCCACCGAGGCGGGCCAGGTATCGCTGGCGCCGGGCAACGAACGCGAGATCGAGATCCTGCGCCTGTTCCGCCGCGAGCGTGCGCACGTGTCGTTCGAGGATGCGCTGTCCGGCCCCGGTCTGCTGAAACTCTACGGCGCGCTGTGCGAACTGCGCGGCAGCCCTTTGCGCCTGCTGACCCCGGCCGAAGTCACCATGGCCGCACTGGCCGGCAGCGATGGCGCCGCGGTGGAGGCGCTGGAAGTGTTCTGCGGTCTGCTCGGCAGCTTCGTCGGCGACCTGGTGCTGCTGTACGGCGCCCGCGGCGGGGTCTACCTGGCCGGCGGCATCCTGCCGCAGATCCAGCCGTTCCTGCTGGCCAGCCGCTTCGCCGAACGCTACTTCAACAAGGGCGTGATGCGCGCCTACCTGCAACAGGTTCCCGTACGACTGATCGAGCACGGCCAGCTTGGTGTCATTGGCGCCGCAGGCTGGTTTCTGGATGAGCGTTCAGGAGAGTGAGATGAACGCCATCCGGCGACACGGCGCCAAGCCAAACCACTACACAACGTCCGCGACCGTCGTCATGCCGGTCTTGATTCAAGCCAGCCTCTGAGGGGAGGAGATCATGAACTACCGCAAGACATTGCTAGCCGCGAGCATCGTCGCCAGCCTGTGTGCATCCGGCGTGCTGTACGCCCAGGACGCCGCGCAGGGCGGCCCCGCCAGCCAGAGTCGCGCCGACAAGGCCAAGGCGAAGGAGCTTGCCACCGTCACCGTCGTCGGCATCCGCGACAGCGAGGCCGAATCGCTGGCGCTGAAGAAGGATGCCGCCTCGCACGTCGAGGTGGTCACCGCCGAAGACATCGGCAAGCTGCCGGCCAAGAACGTGGCCGACACGCTGCAGCGCCTGCCCGGCGTCAACATCAGTTCGTCCAGTGCCAGCGAGGGCGGCTTCGACGAGAGCGACCGCGTCAGCCTGCGCGGCACCGCGCCCAGCCTCACCCAGACCCTGGTCAACGGGCACAGCGTGGGCACCGGCGACTGGTTCGTGCTGAGCCAGGTGCAGACCGTGGGGCGCAGCGTCAGCTACACCCTGCTGCCATCGGAGATCGTCAGCCAGGTGGTGGTGCACAAGACTTCCGAGGCCCGTATCGTCGAAGGCGGCAGCGCCGGCTCGGTCGACATCATCACCCGCAAGCCGCTGGAGTTCGCCAAGCCGGTCACTGCCGAGGCGTCGATCGGCGGCGTGTACTCGGACCTGCCCGGCGACACCAAGCCGCAGTTCAGCGGCCTGTTCAACTGGAAGAACGACGCCAACACCGTCGGCGTGCTGGTGCAGGCCTTCTACGAGAAGCGCAGCCTGCAGCGCAACGGCCAGGAGATCGTGGGCGGCTACAACCAGATCGGCGCCAACGACCCGATCGCCGTCGCCCATCCGGACCTGGCCGGCGTCTACTACCCCAACCTCACCGGCGCGGCGCTGTTCACCCAGCAGCGCGAGCGCAAGGGCGGTGTGATCGACTTCGAGATCAAGCCCACCGACAACCTCACGCTGGACCTGAGCGGTTTCTACTCCAAGCTCAAGGCCGACAACTACAACCGCAACTACCTGATGTGGGCCAGCCAGTTCGTGCCCTCGGGTGCGGGCCTGCAGCCGGGCTACACGGTCAGCAACAACGTGCTGACCAACGCGGTGTTCGCCCCGGTGGCCGGCAGCACCACGCCGTACGGCGTGTACGACCAGATCTCGCGTCCCGGCGCCTCGTCCGAGTCCAAGTACCTCACGCTGGGCGCCGACTGGCGCGTCACCGACCACTTCGACCTGAAGGGCCAGATCGGCACCACCCGCGGCAGCGGCGCCAGCCCGACCCAGGACGTGATCGAGCTGGGCACCGCCGTGGGCGCGGGCGCCAACTGGATGATGCGCGGCATCGGCCAGCCGACCAACTGGAACCTGGGCGGTGACAACAGCTCGCCGTCGGGCATCTATCCGCAGGCCGGCTGGATCTTCGGCGGCCAGGGCATCAAGGTGAAGGACAAGGAGGACTGGGCGCAGTTCGACGGCGAACTCAGCTTCGACGACGGCGCGCTCACCTCGCTGCAGTTCGGCGGCCGCTACGCCAAGCACGAGCGCAGCAACCCGTTCGAGGTGGCGCAGGGGCCGAACTGGGCCTCCGACTGGCAGAACCCGGCCGCCTATCCGACCAGCCACCAGAACTACCCCGGCGACTTCGGCAGCTCGCTCGGCGGCAGCTTCCCGTCCGACATCTGGTACTACACGCCGGGCCAGCTGGCGCAGATCGATGCGCAGTTCGCCAACCGCGACCCGGTCAGCCGCTTCTACTTCAACGACATCTACAAGGTGCAGGAGAAGGATTCGGCCGCCTACGTGCAGCTGAACTGGGAGTCGGGCATCGCCAGCGGCAACGTCGGCGTGCGCTACGTGAAGACCGACGAGACCATCGGCTACACCAGTACCGCACCGGACGCGGAAGCCAGCAGCGTCACCGGCCCGATCACCGGCTCGGCGTTCGGCGACTACTACTGGAACGTCTACAAGCACAGCTACGGCAAGCTGCTGCCCAGCGCCAACCTGAAGTTCGACATCAACGACCAGTGGGTGGCACGCTTCGCCGCCTCGCAGACGATGACCCGTCCGGACTACTCCGCGCTGGCCGGCTCGGTGTCGGCCGACGACCTGACCCACACCGGCAGCGGCGGTAACCCCAAGCTGAAGCCGCTGATCTCGACCAACTTCGATGCGGCGGTGGAGTGGTACTTCGCACCGCGCGGCCTGCTGTCGGCCGGCGTGTACGCGATGAACCTGAAGGACTACGTCAGCTTCGGCAACCAGGTGCGCAGCTTCAAGGACCTGCAGGCCACCCAGAACGCCGGCCACGACGTCTACTCGGACTACCTGATCAGCGTGCCGACCAACGTCAACGGCAAGGTGCGCGGCGTGGAGCTGAACTACATCCAGCCGATCGGCGACAACTTCGGCGTGCAGGCCAACTACACCTACGCCGACGGTCATGCCACCGGCGACAAGCCGCTGCAGGGCACCTCGAAGAACACCTACAACGTGTCGGGCTACTTCGAGAACCAGCGCTTCAACGCGCGCATCAGCTACACCTACCGCTCGCAGTTCTACGCCGGCGTGAGCCGCACCGACACCTACTTCCAGCAGGGCATCGGCAACCTCGCCGCCTCGTTCGGGGTGAACATCACCGACTGGATGGCGCTGTCGCTGGACGCGATGAACCTCAACAAGCCGAAGCTGAAGTACTACACGCAGAACGCGGCCTACGGCAAACAGCCGTACGCGTTCTACGACAACGGCCGGCAGTACTACCTCAACCTGCGCTTCAAGCTCTGACGCCGAAGTTCGACCCCGGGCCACGGACGGCCCGATCCTCCCCAACCGGGCCCGGACCGTGCGTTGCCGGGCCCGCTTTTTTGCTAGCGTGTTCCACTTGCCGCGACGGAGACCGCCGATGACCCGCCGTTTGATCCTGTTCGGCTGCGCGATTCTGGCGCTGGGCGGCGCCGGCTTCGTCCGTGCTGCCGCGCCGCCGGTGCCTGCGCTGTTGCCGCTGCCGGCGCAGCTGCACGTCGACGCCGGCCGCTTCACCGTCGATGCGCGCACGCCGATCGTGCTGGCCGACGATGCCGCCTCGACCCGGCGCACCGGCGCGTGGCTGGCCGGCCTGCTCGCGCACACCCGCGGCCTGCCGCTGCCGCTGCAACGCGGCGCGGCGACCACCGCACGCGCGATCGTGCTGCAACGCGATCCTGCTGCGCCGGTGGCGGACCGCGAGGGCTATGCGCTGGATATCACGCCGCAAGGCATCCGGGTCAGCGCGCGCGACGACGCCGGCCTGTTCTACGGCGCGGTAACCCTGTGGCAACTGCTCACGCCCGATGCGCAGCAGGGCGCGGTCGAGCTGCCGGCGCTGTCGATCCGCGACCAGCCGCGCTTCGCCTGGCGCGGGCTGATGCTGGATTCGGTGCGGCACTTCCAGAGCGTTGCCGAGATCGAGCGGTTGCTGGAGCAGATGGCCCAGCACAAGCTCAACACCTTCCACTGGCACCTCACCGACGACCAGGGCTGGCGCATCCAGATCAAGCGCTACCCCGAGCTCACCCGCATCGGCGCGTGGCGCACCTCGCCTGATGCCGGGCACGACGGCCAGCCGAGCCGCTACGGCGGCTACTACACCCAGGCGCAGATTCGCCGCATCGTCGCCTACGCCGCCGCGCGCCACATCACCGTGGTGCCGGAGATCGACATGCCGGGCCACGCGCAGGCTGCGGTGGCCGCGTATCCGCGGTTCGGCGTCACCGGCGCCCGTCCGCCGGTATCGGTCGACTGGGGTATCAACCCGTACCTGTACAACGTCGACGACGCCACCTTCACCTTCATCGAGAACGTGCTCGACGAAGTGATGGCGCTGTTCCCCTCGACCTACATCCACGTCGGTGGCGACGAGGCGATCAAGGACCAGTGGCAGGCCGCGCCGGCGGTGCAGGCGAAGATGCGCGCGCTCGGTATCGCCAGCGAAGACGCGCTGCAAGGCTGGTTCATCGGCCGCATCGGCCAGTACCTCGACAAGCATGGCCGCAAGCTGGTCGGCTGGGACGAGATCCTCGATGGCGACAACCTGCCGGCTGATGCCACCGTGATGTCCTGGCGCGGTACCGACGGCGCGATCAAGGCGGCGATGATGGGCCACGACGTGGTGCTGTCGCCCGCCCCGCAGCTGTATTTCGATCACGTGCAGGGCGACCTCGCTGACGAGTACGCCGGCCGCCTCGGCGTGGAATCGCTGCAGAGCGTGTACGCCTTCCCGACCGTGCCGGCCGTGCTGGGCGCGGCGCAGGCGAAGCACGTGCTGGGCGTGCAGGCCAACGTGTGGACCGAGCACATGCCCGCGTTCGCCCACGTGGAGCACGCCGTGTTCCCGCGGCTGGATGCGCTCAGCGAGGTGGCCTGGTCGCCAGCGACCGCGCTGAACTGGCCGGGCTTCCTCGCCCGTCTGCCGGTGCAGCTCGGGCGCTACCGCGCGCAGCACGTCAACGTGGCCGACAGCGCCTTCGCCGTGGAGATCGTCACCGAGCGCAACGTGGCGCTGGCCACCGGCCGCGCCACGGTGGCGCTGGCCAACCAGGCCGGCTTCGGCGTGATCCGCTACACCCTGGACGGCAGCGCGCCCACGGCCGACTCGCCGCGCTACGACGCGCCGCTGGTGCTGCAGCTGCCGGTCACCGTGCGGGCCGCCAGCTTCGCCGCCGACGGCAGCGCGCTGGCCGCCCCGCGCGAGCGCGTGCTCGATCGCGCCGGCCTGCTCGGCCTGCCCGGCGGCCTGCTGGCGAACTGCCCCGGCAGCGACTTCCGCCTGCGCCTGCAGCCCATGCCCGACGCGCCGAGCACCCAGCCGGTGTACGCGGTGAACGTGTTCGACGGCTGCCAGCTGTTCCCCGCCACGCGGATGGACGAGGTCGCCGCGATCCGCGTCGACGCGGTGCGGCTGCCGCGCAACTTCGCCCTGGCGCACGAGGCGAAGCTGGTGGTGTCGCGCCCGCGCGCCACGCCGTTCGGCGAGCTGGTGGTGCATGCCGACAGCTGCGCTGGCGTGGTGCTGGCCAGCATGCCGCTGCCCGATCCCGCCCGCGGCGCGCGCCGCTTCACGCTGCAGGCCGAGCTGCCGGCGCAGCAGGGTGAACGCGCGCTGTGCCTGATCTACACCGCGCCCACCGACGGGCCGCTGTACGCGATCGACCGCGTGGCGCTGGAGCCGTGAGTCGCGCCGTGCAGGCGGGCTCGGCTTGCTCCCTCCCCTGCTTGCAGGGGAGGGCCGGGGAGGGGTTCGCTTTTGATCTTTCCGGCGACCCCGAGCAACCCCCTCCCTGCCTCCCCCTTGCAGGGGGAGGTGTTCCCGCTCTTTTGTGCCTACTCGCTGCATGAAGCGCCTCGCCTCGCTCGACGCCCTGCGCGGCTGCACCGTGGCGGCGATGCTGCTGGTCAACGATCCCGGCGACTGGGGGCACGTCTACTGGCCGCTGGAGCACGCCGCGTGGCACGGCTGCACGCCGACCGATCTGGTGTTTCCGTTCTTCCTGTTCGTGGTCGGTGTATCGGTGGCGCTGGCGATCCTGCCGCGGCTGGAGCAGGGTGCTGCGCCGTCCGCACTGACCCGTGCCGCGACGTGGCGCGCACTGCGCATCCTCGCGCTCGGCGTGGCGATCAACCTGCTGGCGGCGTGGCTGTTGCCACAGGCGCACCTGCGCTTCCCCGGCGTGCTGCAGCGGATCGCGCTGTGCTTCGCCGGCGTGGCGCTGTTCGCGATCCACACGAAACCGCGCACGCAGTGGTGGGCAATCGCGGCACTGCTGATCGGTTACTGGGGACTGCTGCGGCTCGGCGGTTCGCTGGAGCCGTGGACCAACCTCGCCAGCCGCGTCGACAGCGCGGTGTTCGGTCGCTTCGTCTACCTGATCGATCCGGCGAGCGGCCGCGGCCATGACCCGGAAGGCCTGCTCTCCACCCTGCCGTCGCTGGCCGGCACCCTGCTCGGGCTGCGCATGGGGTGCTGGCTGCGCCGCGAGCAATTCCGGACGCTGCTGCTGGCCGGCATCGCCTGCCTGCTGCTCGGCGCGTTGTGGTCGCCGTGGCTGCCGTTCAACAAGAACCTGTGGACGCCCTCGTTCGTGCTGTGGACCACCGGCTGGGCCACACTGGCGCTGCTTGCCTTCCACGTACTGATCGACCGGCACGGCTGGCCCGCGCTGGGCCGCCGCTTCGGCGTCAACGCGATCGCCGCCTACGCCGGCTCCGAACTGATGCAGATCGCGCTGCCTGCGCTGGGCTGGCAGCAATCGCTCTACCAGCACGGGTTCGCCGGCTGGATGACGCCGCGCTTCGGCCCGTACCTGCCATCGCTGGCGTTCGCGCTGGCCTTCGTGGCGCTGTGGTGGCTGATCGTGTGGGCGATGGACCGGCGCGGCGTCTACCTCAAGCTTTAGGTGCATTGCGCTGACAGCGCGACAAGCTCGTGCTTCGTATAAAACGCGCGCGTGTCAGGTGCCGCCATACGTTACAAGCACGAAATCTTCCTATGGACGGCCATCGCCAGCGCGAGAACAATCGCCGTCGCCCGTCGCCGGCGGCAGTGCGAAGACGCAGCCCCGAGCGACCGATCGTATCGCCAGGGAGCGGATGGGTTTGTCACAGGGACTGTTTCGCCAGGAAGTCATCGACGCCCAACGCAGCGACTGGCTGGGATCGATCATCGTCGCCGCGCCATTGTCGCGCTGGTGGCTAAACCAATCGGGAGTTCCCCCGGCTCTGCCGGGGAGGCAGTAGAAGTTTGACGTTTACTGGAGTCCATCGGTGAAACTCCAATTCGTGAGCCGCCAAGCACACGAGAGGATAATCACCGATGGACGAGTACGAGAGCTTAAACCACACGCAATGGGAGTGCCTGCACCACGTGGTGTTCATACCGAAGTGTCGTCGTCGTACGTTATACGTCGAGCTTCGGAAGTAGCTGGGATAAGTGTTTCGCCGATTGGCCGAGCAGAAGGAGAGCCGGGTCGAAGAAGGCTATTTGATGTCGGATTACGTGCATATGATGCTGCGCATTCCGCCGAAGCATGCGGTGTCGCAGGTGGTGGGTTTCATCAAGGGAAAGAGCGATCCATCTGGCGCGAGTGTATGGGGAGCGCAAGCGCAACTTCGTGGGGCAGAGCTTTTGGGCGCGAGGATATCTCGTCTCGACTGTGGGTCGAGACGAGCAGGTGATCCGGGCGTACATCCGCAATCAAGAGGCAGAGGATCGACGGTTGGAGCAGCTTCAACTACTGAGATAGGCCAGCCGCCGTAAGGTGGCCATACCAGAGGGGCCGCGTCAGCGACCCCGCCCAAGCCGCTTTGAGCGGCTCACATAACTAAAGCCCCCGGCTTTGCCGGGGGATACTTACTTGGTTCTAATAGGCTAGCGGGGCCCGAGGGTACTCCTCGGGCTCTTTGTTGGAGTGCGCCGAGATGAGATTACGTCCCAACGAACTGGATAGGTACGCCTTCGTCATTGGCTTGATATTGACGATGGCAGTAGGTATGGCGTCCGGATGGGTGCGGAGTAGTGGTCATGAGTTGCTGGAGGCATTCGTGTATGTGGGGGCAACCATAGGCGCCTTCATGCTTTATCCGGAGCGAGTCAGGATCACCTCGACGGGTGGCATGTTGGGTGCAGCCGGAGTTGTGCTCGGCGGTTTTTTCTTTTTTTTGATCTACAGGCATGTGCGGCTTGAATACGCTTCTTCTGAGGCTTTGTTTGGTTTCCTGGCGCTAAGCGCGCTGGCGATTCCGGTTTTTGAAGAGAAGGTCGTCAGGCAAATCATGCTCGATGGTGCGCGGAAGCGGATTGGGCCTTACGCAGGATCTTTGCTTTGCTCGTTACTTTTTGCGTGGTCGCACCATGGTGCGAGGCTGGTCTTTCTTGTAGCTTTTTTTATATCTTTGGTACTTTGCGCAATGGCTCTAAAAGGGGTGGATACGATCCAGCGATCCATGTTTCATGGCGCCTATAATTTATCGCTGTTGGCTTTCGAGGCTTTCTATAAATGAGGGATGCATCGAACACCTGGTGCGGGCAGGTCAGTGGTGAGCATCATGGCCAGGCTGAAGTAGGGCGTTGCGCTTCGGAGCTGATCTCGCCGCTTAACTAAACGAGGGTTGCCATGAATCGCATGGTTGCCGGGTTGTCACTTGTGCCGGTGGGGCTGCTGTTAACGGTGCTTGGCCTGCTTTTCTCCAACGACTTGGGACGATACAAATATGTGCTGCTGTCAGGTGCGGTGTTCGTGTTGCTCTGCTCGATATTGCTGATACTCCTGAGTCTGATCAGGAAATCGTGATGGAATACAGAGGGCGCAGCAGGCTTTGCAAGGAGTGGCTCGGGCCATGTGCTGTCCAAGGCTTCCGGGATAGGTGAAGTGGATATGTTGCGGTCATCCAGCGGACCGTCAGGGGGGGTTATGAATGTTCGAAGGGCCGATGCCATCGCCATGGCGCTCGTGGCAATGAGCCTCATCCTCGTCATGTTTTGCCCGGACGAATCCGGCACCTTGAAGCAGGTGTGCCTGGTAGGCGCGATCGCGCTTCCATTCCTGGCCGTGGCCGTGAATGTCATTGCTCGAACGAAGTAGATGGCCCGGCGCCGTGCCTCAGCGCGCCGCCGCTCGAACCGGTGGCGGTGCCGGCGGATGTCGCAGCAGGGCGTGTTTCGCCAGCTGCAGGTCGGCGGCGGGGAGTTCGGTCAGGGGCACGAGTCTGCCGGCGACCAGTGCGGCGATCGGCGCGCCGTCGCGGTACAGCACGCGGGCGCCGGGCAGTGCCGGCACCTTGTCGCCAGCCAGCGCGGTGCCGACCAGGTTCAGCGGGTCGCTGCCGCTGAGGCAGACCAGTTCGCCGTCGTCGGCGCGCGTGCGCGCCGCGCGCAACGGCGCGATGGCCTCGGGCAGGGCGAACTGCTCACCGACCAGTCCTTCGACGAAGCGGCCGCCGCGGATCTCGCCGCGTGCCTCCAGCCGCTGATACACCCGCGACAGCTCGCGCCACGGCGGCAGCCACGGCGCCTCGCGCTCCAGCAGTTTCCAGAACACCACGCCGTAGCGGCGCAGCAAGGTGCGGGCGATGTGTTCGATGGCCTCGGGTGCGGCCTTGCCGTCGCCCGCCGTGGTGACGCGCGCCAGTGCCCAGCGCCCTGCATCCTCGATGCCGCTGAGCTGGTGCCGGCGCAACCGCCGATGCCGCCCGCCGTCGCGCTTCGCCGCCGGCAGCAGCAGGGCGCGCAGGCCGGCGAAGCTGTCGGCGCTGACGCGGCCGGTGGCGACCAGTTCGCCCAGCGCGTCCTCCAGTTCGGTGCGCAACAGCCGGGTGGTGTCCAGCAGCTCGTCGAAGAACAGCGCGCCGCGTTCTTGCAGCGCGTCGGCGACGGCTTGCGCGCGCGACGACAGCAGGATCTGCTGCGGGTCGTCGGCGGCGACGGACGTCCAGACGGCCATGTCGCGCCGTGGCAGCAGCACGATCGGCGTGCCGCGCACTGGGCCGCCGCCACCGCCGCTGCCGGTGCGCAGGCGGCTCCAGACGATGCGGCCGGCGCGGCACAGCTCGTCCAGCCAGTTGATCGAGTAATCCGCGATGCGCGCCGGCAGGATCTCCGCTTCCCAGGCGCCGGCGGCCGCCTCGTAGCCTTCCAGCTGCGCCAGCGTGGCGGCCAACGCGTCAGGCCCGCTCAGCTTCGTGGCCGAAGATACGTGTTGCCAGTCGAACAGAAAGCGCATCAGCGCGCGCCGACTCACCGGCTCGATCTCGCGGCGCAGCCGGCCGATGGTGTAGCGGTGGATGCGCGCCAGCAGATGTCGCTCGCACCATTCGGTGTCGACGGCGTCGGCGCTGAAGCGGCCCTGCATCACGTAACCTTCGGACTGCAGGCGCAGCAGCGCCGGTTCGACCTCGCCGGCATCGACGGCCAGCGAGGCGGCCAGGGTCTTCGCGGTGACCGGGCCAAGTCCGCCGAGGCGATGGCGCACCAGCTCCTGCAGCGCGCCATCGCGCGTCCATGGCTGCGCGGCGTACTCGGCCGGTGCGGCGATCGGCGGCTGCATCGCGGCGGCGGGATGCAGCGCCTGCCACAGCGGCAACTGCTCGGCCGTGGTCCAGACGTCGCCGAGCCGGGTCGCGCGCTTCGCCTTAGCCAGCGCCTGCAGCCGTTCCTGCCAGCCGGTGTTGGCAGCGGTTTCCTCGGCGGTGACGAAGCCCAGCAAGGTCAGCGCCTCGTGCATCTCGTCGGCGTCGCGCACCTGCGGCCACGCCTCTTCGCGCACGGCGGCGATCGCGTCGGGATCGAGCCGGCCGAGGTCGTCGGCGCTGTCGGCGTTCCAGCGGCGCGTCTGCACGGCCTGGGTGCGGCGTTCCTCCAGCGGCGCGTCGTCGAGGAAGGCGTACGGCGCGGCGTTCAGCACCTCGGTGGCGAGCGGGCTGGGTGCGCTGAGGTCGCGCGCCACGATGGCGATCTCGCCGGCCTCGAGGCGGCGCAGGATGGCCAGCAGGCCGTCCACGTCCATCGCCTCGCGCAGGCAGTCGTGCAGGGTCTGGTTGACCAGCGGGTGATCCGGCACCTCGCGCTCGCCCACGATGTTTTCCAGGCAGGCGACCTGGTCGGGGAACACCGCGGCGAGCAGGTCCTCACTTTTCATGCGCTGCAGCGGCGGCGGAGTCTTCTTGCCGCCGGTGAAGCGCGGCAGCGCCAGCGCGGTCACCGCGTTCCAGCGCCAGCGCGCGGGGAACAGCGGCGCGTCGAGCAGGGCCTGCACCAGCACGTGCTCGGCGGTATTGGAGTGCAGGTAGTGCGCCACTTCCTCCAGCGGGAAGCTGTGGCTGGTGGACAGCGACAGCACGATCGCGTCCTCGGTGGCCGCCGCCTGCAGCTCGAAGTTGAACTGACGGCAGAAGCGCTTGCGCAGCGCCAGCCCCCAGGCGCGGTTGATGCGGCTGCCCCACGGCGTGTGGACCACCAGCTGGGTGCCGCCGGATTCGTCGAAGAAGCGCTCCAGCACCAGCGTGCGCTGGCTGGGCAGCACGCCCAGCGCGGCTTTCGCGCGGGCCAGATAATCGGCCAGCTGCTGCGCGGCGGCTTCGTCGAGGCCGAGCTGATCGTGTAGCCAGGCGACCGCGGCCGGCACGCCGCCGGCGTCGAGTTGCGCGGAAATTTCCTCGCGCAGGCGCGATACGCCGAGCGACAGCTCGTCGCTGCGCCCCGGCGCCTCGCCCAGCCAGAACGGGATGCTCGGCGGTGCGCCGTGCGCGTCCTCCACGCGAAGGCGGTCGCGCTCGACGCGCTGGATGCGGTAGCTGGCGTTGCCGAGCTGGAAGATGTCGCCGGCCATGCTCTCGACCGCGAAATCCTCGTTCACCGTGCCCACGATGATCGCCTGCGGTTCCAGCACCACCTTGTAGTCGGCGGTGTCGGGGATGGTGCCGCCGGAGGTCAGCGCGGTGAGCCGCGCGCTGCGCCGCGGGCGTAGCTGGCGGTTCACCGCGTCGCGGTGGATGTAGGCCGCGCGCGGCCCCTGCCGTGTGGTGAAGCCTTCGGCCAGCATGCGCACCACCGCGTCGAAATCGGCGCGCGCGAGCTCGCGGTACGGATACGCGCGGCGTACCAGTGCGTACAGCGCGTCCTCGTCCCATTCGGCGCAGGCCACTTCGGCAACGATCTGCTGCGCCAGTACGTCGAGCGGCTGCGGCGGCATCACCAGCGCGTCCAGCTCGCCGCGGCGCACGCAGTCGAGCAGGGCGGTGCATTCGATCAGGTCGTCGCGGGTGGCCGGGAACAGCCGCGCCTTCGGCGTGCCGTCGATGCTGTGGCCGGAGCGGCCGGCGCGCTGCAGGAACGCGGCGATCGAGCGCGGCGAGCCGAGCTGGCAGACCAGGTCGACCTCGCCGATGTCGATGCCCAGCTCCAGTGAGGCGGTGGCCACCAGCACCTTGAGCTCGCCACGCTTCAGCCGCTGCTCGGCGTCCAGCCGCAGCTCCTTGGCCAGGCTGCCGTGGTGCGCCGCCACGTGTTCCTTGCCCAGCCGCTCGGACAGGTGCCGCGCGGCGCGCTCGGCCATCCGCCGCGTGTTGACGAACACCAGGGTGGTGCGATGCGCGCGCACCAGCTGGGCGAGGCGGTCGTAGACCGCCTCCCAGGCGTCGTTAGACATCACCGCTTCGAGCGGGACGGGCGGCACTTCGATGGCGAGGTCGCGGGGGCGGGTATGGCCCACGTCGATGATGGTGACCGGGTTCCCTCCCCTGCTTGCAGGGGAGGGTTGGGGTGGGGTGCTCTTGCTCTTGAGCTTGAGATCAAGGTCAAGATCAAGAGCCTCACCCCCTCCCAGCCTCCCCCTGCCAGCAGGGGGAGGGGCAAGAGCGGCGAGCGTGGCGTATTCACCGGCCCCCACGAGAAAGTCGGCGACTTTCTCGATCGGCTTCTGTGTTGCCGACAGCCCGATGCGCAACAGGCGCCGCTGGCACAGCGACTGCAGCCGCTCCAGCGACAGCGCCAGGTGCGAGCCGCGCTTGCTGCCGGCGATGGCATGGATCTCGTCGACGATCACCGTGCGCACGCTCGCCAGCATGGAACGCCCCGAGGCCGAGCCCAGCAGCACGTACAGCGATTCGGGCGTGGTCACCAGGATGTGCGGCGGCTGCTTGCGCAGCAGGTTGCGCTCGACCTGCGGGGTGTCGCCGGTGCGCACCGCGGTGCGGATCGCCACGTCGGGCAGGCCGAGTTTCTCGAGTTCCGCGCGGATGCTTTCCAGCGGTGCTTCCAGGTTCACGTGGATATCGTTCGACAGCGCCTTCAGCGGCGACACGTAGAGCACCGTGGTGGCATCGGCCAGCGTGCCGCCGTGCGCCACACCCTCGCGCACCAGTTCGTCGATCGCGGCGAGGAAGGCGGTCAGCGTCTTGCCCGAGCCGGTCGGCGCGGCGACCAGGGTGTGCCGGCCGGCGCGGATCGACGGCCACGCGGCGGCCTGCGCCGCGGTGGGCGCGGCGAACGCGCCGCGGAACCAGGCGGCGACGGCAGGATGGAAATCGGCGAGCGGGGACGACATGGTGCTCCGAAAGATGGGTACCATCGGCACTGCACGCAAGCGCGAGGCGCCGATTCGTGACGTCAGTGGCTTGCGCTGAAAACGTTACGTTAGCACTCTGCGCAGTGCCGTCAGCCGCCTTCCTTCTTCGCCCGAGGTCGCCCATGTCCCGTCGTCCGCGCCGTCTGTCCGCCTGTGCCTTCGCCCTGGCCGTGGTGGCCACTGCCACTGCGGCCGGAGAGCCGCCGGCGCGACCCTGGATGAACACTTCGCTGTCCCCCGATGCGCGCGCGGCGCTGGTGGTGCAGGCGATGAGCCAGGACGAGAAGTTCCAGCTGATCACCACCGCCTATGGCAGCGCCTCCGACGGCAAGCCGGCGCCGGCCTGCGCGCTGGGCTCGGCGGCTTGCGCGCCGGCGCTTTCGCGGCTGGGCCTGCCGGCACTGCAGGAGACCGACGCCGGGCTGGGCGTGGCGCGCCCGCTCAACGCGCACAGCCGCGACGTCGCCACGGCCTTGCCCTCCGGCCTGGCCACGGCGGCCAGCTGGGACCCGGCGGTGGCCGAGGCCGGCGGCGCGATGATCGGCCGCGAGGCGCACCGCAAGGGCTTCAACGTGCTGCTGGCCGGCGGCGTCAACCTGCTGCGCGACCCGCGCAACGGCCGCAACTTCGAGTACGCCGGCGAGGACCCGCTGCTGGCCGGCGTGATGGCCGGTCACGCGGTGCGCGGGATCCAGTCGCAGCACGTGGTGTCCACGCTCAAGCACTACGCCGTCAACGACCTGGAAACCGGCCGCAACACGATGAACGCGAAGCTCGACCGGGTCGCCGCGCGCGAATCGGACCTGCGTGCGTTCGAGATCGCGCTGGGCATCGGTGCGCCTGGCTCGGTGATGTGCGCGTACAACCGCGTCAACGGCACCTACGCCTGCGAGAACGCATGGCTGCTCGACCAGGTGCTCAAGCGCGACTGGGGCTACCAAGGTTTCGTGATGTCCGACTGGGGCGCGGTGCACAGCGCGGCGAAGTCGGCGCTGGCCGGGCTCGACCAGGAATCGGCCGGCGAGACGTTCGACCCGCAGGTGTTCTTCGCCGCGCCGCTGCGTGAGGCGATCGCCAAGGGCGAGGTGCCGCAGGCGCGGCTGGACGACATGGTGCGGCGCATCCTGCGCAGCCTGTTCGCGGTCGGCGCGATCGACCACCCCGCCAAGGCGGCGCCGATCGACTACGCCGCCGACGCGAAGGTGTCGCAGCACGCCGCCGAGGCCGGCGCGGTGCTGCTGCGCAATCAGGACAATCTGCTGCCGTTGGCACGCACGCTGGCCTCGGTGGCGGTGATCGGCGCGCACGCGGACCGGGGCGTGCTGGCCGGCGGCGGCTCGTCGGCGGTGACCGCCCAAGGCGGCAATGCGGTGCCGGGGCTGGCGCCGACCGTGTGGCCGGGCCCGGTGATGTACCACCCGTCCGCGCCGCTGGCGGCGATCGCCCGCCGCGTCGGTGGCAAGGCCAGCTACGCCAGCGGCGAGGACATCGCGGCCGCGGCGAAGCTGGCCGCCTCGTCCGCGGTGGCGGTGGTGTTCGTGCAGCAGTGGGCGGCCGAGTCGTTCGACCGCCCAAGCATGGCGCTGAACGGCCACCAGGATGCGCTGGTCGCCGCCGTCGCCAAGGCCAACCCACGCACCGTGGTGGTGCTGGAGAACAACGGCCCGGTGGCGATGCCATGGCTGGCGCAGACCGCGGCGGTGCTGGAGGCCTGGTACCCCGGCAACGCCGGCGGCGAGGCGATCGCGCGGCTGCTGTTCGGCGAAGTGGCCCCGTCCGGCCGGCTGCCGCTCAGCTGGCCGCGCGACGCGTCGCAGCTGCCGCGCCCGGCCATCGCCGGCGCCGGCCTGGCCGCGATCGGCCTGCCGCCGCAGGGCCAGCCCGCCGATACGGTGGACTACGACATCGAGGGTGCCGACGTCGGCTACCGCTGGTTCCAGCGCCGCGGCAGCGAGCCGCTGTTCCCGTTCGGCTATGGGCTGGGCTACACCACCTTCGGCTACGGCCCGCTGACCGTCACCACCGATGCGGCCGGCGCGGTGACGGCCTCATTCGCGGTCACCAACACCGGATCGCGCGCCGGCGCCGACGTGCCGCAGCTCTACGTGCAGTTGCCCGGCGAGCAGGTGTCGCGGCTGGTCGGCTGGCAGAAGCTGGCGCTGCGGCCGGGCGAGACGAAGCGGGTCCGCCTGGCGCTGCCGGCCGTGCGCTTCGCGCGCTACGACGACCGGGGCCACGGCTGGCGCGTCGCCGCCGGGACGTACCGACTGCTGCTCGGCCGCTCGTCCGCGCAGATCGAACAGCGGGCGGAACTGCGGCTGCCGGCGGTCTTTCCCGCCGGTGCGCAGCGCTGACCCGATCACACTTCCCTTTCACGCGGAAGTCCGCTGTATGACAATACGGCGGCGACGCGTGCCGGCGTGGACCGGCCGCGGCGTCCTCCCTCCGCCATTCAAGGACCGACCATGCACGTCGCCACTTCGTTGCGTCTCGCCGTACTCGCCGCCAGCATCGCCGCCGCGCTGCCGCTGGGCGCCGCCATGGCGCAGCAGGCCGCGCCGGCCAAGCCGCAGCCGGCCAAGACCACCGAACTGCAGACGGTGAACGTCACCGCCTCCAAGCGGGTGGAGAACATGCAGAAGGTGCCGATGGCGCTGACCGTGCTGACGCCGGACAAGCTGGCGGCGTTCGGCCAGTCCGGCGACACCGTGCTGCAGCTCGCCTCGCGCGCGCCCAGCGTATACGCCGAGACCTCCTACGGCCGCGAGTTCCCGCGCTTCTACATCCGCGGCCTGGGCAACAGCGACTTCGACCTCAACGCCTCGCAGCCGGTGTCGATGGTGTACGACGACATCGTGCAGGAGAACCCGATCCTGAAGGGCTTCCCGCTGTTCGACCTGGCCCAGGTCGAAGTGCTGCGCGGCCCGCAGGGCACGCTGTTCGGGCGCAACTCGCCGGCCGGCGTGATCAAGTTCGAGTCGGTGCGCCCGAGCCAGGAAACCAGCGGTTACGCGCGCGTCTCCTATGGCTCGCTCGGCACCGCGAATGCCGAGGCCGCGCTGGGCGGTTCGCTGGGCGGGCACTGGTCCGGCCGCGTCTCCGCACTGGCGCAGCACCGCAACGACTGGATCGACAACACCTTTACCGGCCAGAAAAACGCGCTGGGCGGCTACGACGACCGCGCCGTGCGGCTGCAGGCGCTGTACGAGGACGGCGGCTTCAGCGCGCTGATCAACGGCCACGCGCGTTGGCTGGAGGGCAGCGCGATGGTCAACCGCGCCAATGCGATCGAGCTGGGCGATCCCAGCTTCGTGCCCGGCTTCGACCGCGACAAGGTGGCGCAGGACGGCCGCAACAAGCAGCACCTGTTCAGCTGGGGCAGCAACCTGCATCTGGCATGGAACCTGGGCGACCTGACCTTCACCTCGATCACCGGGCTGGAACGCGCCACCACCTACAGCCTCGGCGACGTCGACGGCGGCTACGGCGCAGTGTTCCACCCGCCGATGGGCCCGGGCTTCATCCCGTTCCCGGTCGAGACCGCCGACGCGCTGCCGCACGACCGCCAGATCACCCAGGAATTCCGCCTGGCCAGCAACGGCCAGGACAAGCTGAACTGGCAGGTCGGCGCCTACTGGTTCGACGAAGACATCGCGATCAGCAACTTCGACTACGCCACGTTCAACAACCACGCGCTGGACGGCTACGCCATGCAGACCCAGCGCACCAAGGCGTGGGCGCTGTTCGGCTCGGCCAACTACCAGCTCGCCGACGACTTCGAGCTGCGCGCCGGCGCGCGCTGGTCGCACGACTCGCGCGACTTCAAGGTGGACCGCGTGCTGTCGCCGATCGGCGGCGGCCCGCTGCAATTGACCGCGCAGCCGCACGACGCGCGCTGGAGCGGCGACCTCACCGGCACCTGGACGCTGAACCCGAACGTCAACGTGTACGCGCGCGTCGCCAACGGCTTCCGCGCGCCCAGCGTGCAGGGCCGCGTGCTGTTCGCCGACTTCATCTCGCAAGCCAAGCCCGAGACGATCACCAGCTACGAGCTGGGCGTGAAGACCACCGGCATGGACAACCATGTGCGCTTCAACGCGGATGTGTACGGCTACAACATGCACAACCAGCAACTCACCGCGGTGGGCGGCGACATCAACGTCACCCGCCTGATCAACGCGAAGAAGACCGAGGGCTATGGCGCCGAGTTCGACCTGGAGGCCTACCTCACGCCGAACTTCGTGCTCACCGCCGGCGGCAGCTACAACTTCACCCAGCTGCAGGACCCGGGCCTGGCGGTGGCCGTGTGCGGCTCCGGCTGCACCGTGCTCGACCCGCTGAACGCCGCCGGCAATGCGCTGGTCGACGGCAACACCCTGCCGAACGCGCCGAAGTGGATCGGCACGCTCACCGCGCGCTACGGCATCCCCTACGGCGAGAGCGGCGAGTTCTTCGTCTACACCGACTGGAACTACCGCAGCGAAGTGAACTTCTTCCTGTACGACTCGGCCGAGTTCAGGGGCAAGCCGCTGCTCGAGGGCGGCGTGCGGCTCGGCTACAACTGGGACTACGGCCGCCGCGAGGTCGCCCTGTACGGCCGCAACATCACCGACAAGCGGGCGATCACCGGCGCGATCGACTTCAACAACCGCACCGCCTTCGTCAACGACCCGCGCATCATCGGCGTGGAGTTCCGCGCCGAGCTGTAAACCGTATCCCGCCGCGCCGGTGCCCGGCGCGGCGGCGCATCGCACCGCCCGCGCCGTGGCCCGCGCCCGCCATGCAAGCGGCGCGCGGCCATGCCAAGATGCAGGTCGGCCGCTGCCCGCGAGGATGCCGAGGGGAGTCCGCGGGGGGCGCCCGATGCAAGGGATTGAACACATGCGTACATGGTGCGAAGGGGCCATCCGCCGCTGCGGCATGCTGCTGCTGGCCGGCCTGGGGTTGGCGGGAATGTCGGCGGCACGCGCGGCCAGCCTCGATCCGGCGATGCTGCCGAAGATCCAGGCGGCCACCTTCGAGGTGGTGCAGGCCAAGCCGGCCGGCGACCCGCTGAGCTACGAGCGGCCGCTGCCGCTGGAGCAGCTGCCCTACCAGGAGCGTACCGACAAGTACTATTCGATCGGTACCGCGTTCGCGATCGGCCACAACCGCTACGTCACCGCCGGCCACGTGCTGCTGGCCGGCGCGGACAGCCTGTGGGGGCCGCCCGAACTGCGCGACGCCGCCGGCCGGGTGTACCCGATCGGCAAGATCGAGAAGTTCTCGCTGGGCAAGGATTTCGTGGTGTTCACGCTGGCGCAGCCACCGGCAGGCGACGCGGCGCTGGCGATCGAGACCAGTCCGGCGCTCAACCAGGTGGTCTACGCGGTGGGCAACGCGCTGGGCACCGGTGTGGTGATCCGCGATGGCCTGTACACCTCCGACACGCCGGAACAGGAGAACGGTGCCTGGAAGTGGATGCGCTTCTCCGCCGCCGCCTCGCCCGGCAACAGCGGCGGCCCGCTGCTGGACAAGGACGGCAAGCTGATCGGCGTGGTGCTGATGAAGTCGGCCAACGAGAACCTCAACTACGCGCTGCCGATCCACGAGGTGCTGGACGCACCGGCCGGCCGGGCCGTCATGGAGTCGCGCCTCGCCTACCAGCTCGACCTGTTCGACACGATCCAGAACGGCCAGCTCAAGGCGCAGTTCGCGCTGCCCGCCGGCCTGGGCGATTTCTACCGCGAATTCCAGTCGCGCATGGACGCCAACAGCGACGCGCAGCTGAAGGCGCTGCTGGCCAAGGAGTCCGCCAACCTGTTCCCGAACGGCGCGGGCTCGGCACGCCTGCTGCACCAGCAGACGCAACTGAACGGCTTTCCCACCCTGATCGTGCGTGGCAGCGACGGCGAATGGCGGCGTGTCGGCGAGCAGACGCAGTATTTCGCGCTGGACGGCAACGGCTACGTGGCGACCGGCGGGGTTGCCCGCAACGGGCTGGTCCGTCTGCGCCGGCCCGACGGGATGGCCGCGGCGACGTTCTACGGCGACGCGAAGTCGCGCATGGACCTGCTGGCGCGCACCGGCATGTTCCAGCGCGCGGTCGCCGGCGAAAAGGTGAAGATCACCTCGCTGGGCAAGCCTGTCCGCGAATCGACCCACGTCGACCGCTGGCAGCGATCCTGGCGCATCGGCGTGTGGCCGCTGCCCTACGCAAACGCCTTCGTGGTGACGTATTCGCTGCCGGTGCCGGACGGCAGCGTGATGCTGGTGCGCTTCACGCCGCCCTCCCACGAGCACGACACGATGCTCGACCTGGACGAGATCAGCAGCTTTGTCCACGTCACCTACCAGGGCACCCTGGCGCAGTGGAAGGACTTCCTCGGCAACCCGGCACTGCAGCCGGCCGCGCTCAGGAACATCCGCATCGGCTTCGACTATGACCGTCGTTTCAGCTATGCCTCGCAACGGGTGGCGTTCTCTTACCCGTCCTCGCTGCAGCCGGTCAAGCCGGACAACCTGCTGTGGCTCGGTTTCCGCTTCTTCCTGGACGGCGGCAAGCCGGTGTGGGACGTCGGCGACGTGGACATCTGGAAGGACTCGGCCTCCGACGACCACAACAACGTCAATGTCCAGCGCTACGTCGCGCCGCCGCCCGGGCTGGACGACGACCTGAGCAGCCGCTGGCGCAAGCTGTCGGAGCGGCAGTATCCCTACAATGCCGTGGCGCGCTACGAGAACGACCTGATGATGATCAACGCCGTGGTCGCCCCGGCCGGGCCGCCGTCCACGGTGCTGTACACCGCCTTCTACGGCACCGCGGGCACCCAGCCCCAAGCCGACATGAAAGGCAAGCTCGACCTGCTGACGAAGGACATGCGGGTCACGGAACATTGATGCCAGTCCCGGCCCGGCGCATGCGGCGGCGCCGGGCCACCAAAACGGACGCGGAACCACCCATGCGCGCGGCACTGCAGAACCGTCCTGCGGACGGCACCGAACACACGTCCTGGCTCGCCATGGCCGACGGCCAGCCGCTGTTCCTGCGCGACTGGCCGCTGGCCCGGTCGCGCGGCGCGGTGCTGCTGGTGCACGGGCTGGGCGAGCACGGCGGCCGCTACGAGCGCCTGGCGCAGTGGTTCAACCAGCGCGGCTACGCCGTGCGCGGCTACGACCAGCGCGGCCACGGCCAGACCCCGGGCCGGCGCGGCGGCCTGCGCCACGGCGACGACCTGCTGGAAGACCTCGCCACCGTCTACCACGACTACGCCAACGGCCTGCCGTATCCGCCGCTGCTGCTCGGCCACAGCATGGGTGGGCTGGTTGCCCTGCGCGCGGTGCTGGACGGCCGCGTCGCACCGCCGGCGCTGGTGCTGTCCTCGCCGGCGCTGCGCAGTTGGGAATCGCCGCGGATGATCGCGCTGGCGCGCCTGCTCGCCCGCCTCGCGCCGAGCTTGCCGCTGCGCAGCGGGCTGGATTTCGACCAGCTCTCGCACGACCGCCAGGTGGTCGCCGACTATCGTCGCGACCCGCTGCGGCACGGCTGGATCACGCCGCGGCTGGCCGACTTCATCTTCCGCGACGGCGCCCGCTGCATCGCCGACGCCGCCACGCTTGCGCTGCCGACCCTGCTGCTGGTGGCCGACAGCGACGGCCTGGTCGATCCCGCCGGCAGCCGCGCGTTCGCGCGCAAGGCCGCCTCCAGCGGGCGGCTGACCACCCGCTTCTTCTCCACGCTGTATCACGAGCTGTTCAACGAGGCCGAGCCAGGGCGCGGCCAGGTGCTGATGCAGCTGGGCGACTGGCTGGGCCGGCAGGACGTGTCGACGCCGCGTTGAACGCCGCCCCGCCGCAAGACGCGCGCCCGATCCACGCCTTCAAGGCGCCATGAATTGCGGCGATACTCCCATGCAAACCTACAGGGGGAAGGTTTCATGTCGCGTCGATCGTACGAGTGCCTTTCGCGCCGGGTCTTGTCCCGCGTCCTGATCAGCTTGCTGCTGGGCCTGCTGCTGGCGGCCTGCCATCGCGGACCCGACCACGGCAAGCCGGTCCTGCAGGGCGCGCCGGCCGGCAGCGCTTCCGCGCCGGCGCCGGCAAGAACGGAGTTCGCGCTGGTCTCGGCCAGTTCGCAGGCCAGCGATTCGCGCACCGCGCTGACCTTGCGCTTCAACGCCACGCTGGCCTCGGCGCAGGCGTTCGACACGCTGATCGCGGTGACCGGCCCGAACGGCGAAGCGGTCAGCGGCAGCTGGAGCCTCGACAACGACGGCAAGACGCTGAGCTTCCCGTTCGTGCAGGCGAATACGCGCTATGCGGTGCAGCTGAAGGCCGGCCTGCTTGCTGCCGACGGCCGCACCCTCGGCCACGAGGTGAAGCACGACGTGTACTCCGGCAACCTGCCGGCAGCGGTCGGCTTCGCCTCGCACGGCAGCGTGCTGCCGGCGCGCGGCACCCGCGGCCTGCCGCTGGTGTCGATGAACGTGCACGACGCCGACGTGGAGTTCTTCCGCGTGCGCGACGACGCGCTGTCGGACCTGTTCTGCAGCTACCCGCGCAACGGCCATCGCGACAGCTATGAACTCGACCACGACGTGGCCTACTACAACAGCTGCGGCGAGGGCGACGAGCGGCGCAGCCGGGTGCCGATCACCCAGCTGGCCGACTCGGTCTACGCCAACCACTACACGCTGGGCGGCGAGCCGAACGAGCGCACCGTGACCTACCTGCCGGTGCAGAACATCAAGGAACTGGCTACGCCTGGCGTGTACATGGCGGTGGTCAAGGCCGGCGGCACGTTCAAGGACGGCTACGACACTGCCACCTTCTTCGTCAGCGACCTCGGCCTGCACCTGCGCGTGTACCGCGACAACGTGCTGCTGCACGTGGCCTCGCTGCGCGACGGCACGCCGGTGAATGCGGTGGACATCGAGATCCGCGATGCGGCCGGGCGCAGCAAGCTCAAGGCCGTGACCGGCGCCGACGGCAACGCGCTGCTCGCGTACAAGGCCAAGGCCTCCGACGTGCTGGTGGCGCGCCACGGCAAGGACGTCTCGGTGCTGCCGTTCAACCGGCCGGCGCTGGACGTGTCCAACTTCGACATCAGCGGCCGCAGGCAGGCGCCGTTCGAGGTCTACGCCTGGTCCGGCCGCGACCTGTACCGTCCCGGCGAGACGCTGCGCGCCTCGGCGCTGCTGCGCGACGACGACGGCAAGCCGATGAAGGCGCAGTCGCTGTTCGTGCGGGTGAAGCAGCCGGACGGCCGTACCCTGGTGGAAAAGCGGCTGGAGCCGCAGCAGCTCAACTACTTCGAGCTGAGCCAGGCGATCCCGGCCGACGCGCCGACCGGTTTGTGGCAACTGGAATTTCGCCTCGATCCTTCGGCCAAGGAGACCGTGCAGGCGTTCCCGTTCCACGTCGAGGAGTTCCTGCCCGAGCGGCTCAAGGTGGATCTGTCCAGCCCGCAGCAGCGGCTGGCGCCGGGCGAGCCGCTGAAGCTGAAGGTCGCCTCCAGCTACCTGTACGGCGCGCCGGCCGACGGCAACCGTTTCACCGCGAAACTGCTGGTGGCGCCGGACGTGCATCCGGTGGCGGCGATGAAGGACACCTTCTTCGGCAACCCGCTGGTCGAGCTGCCGAAGAGCGCCGACGACGTGGTCGACGCCAAGCTCGACGCGCAAGGCGTGCTGGAGCAGGACGTGGCGCTGCCCGACGACGTGAAACCGGTCGCGCCGCTGGCGGTGACCCTGTCCGGCAGCGTGTACGAGAGCGGCGGCCGCGCGGTGACGCGGCTGCTCAAGCGCACCTACTGGCCGGCCGACGCGCTGGTCGGCGTGCGCCCGCTGTTCGATCCGAAGCAGGGCGCCGAGAGCGAGGCGCCGGCCGGCTTCGAGATCGTGCGCGCGAATGCGAATGGCGAACGGGTCGCCGGCGCGCATTTGAAAGTGCGCCTGCAGCGCGAGCTGCGCGATTTCTACTGGCTGTATGAGCGCAGCGGCGGCTGGCAGTCGAATGCGAACCAGCGCCTGCAGCTGATCGAGGAAAAGGACATCGACGTGGCCGCCGGCAAATCGGCCCACGTCGAATTCCCGGTGCAATGGGGCAGCTACCGCGTCGAGGTGTACGACCCGGCCACCAAGCTCACCACGGTGTTCCCGTTCTTCGCCGGCTACAGCTGGGACGACGAGAACCTGGGCAAGGAGGCACGCCCGGACAAGGTCAAGCTGCAGCTGGACAAGGCGCGCTACCGCGCCGGCGACCGCATGAAGGTCACGGTGACGCCGCCGCACGACGGGCCCGGTGTGCTGCTGGTGGAATCGGACCACCTGCTCTACACGAAGAACATCGACGCGAAAGCCGGTGCCACCTTCGAGATCCCGGTGACCAAGGAGTGGGAGCGCCACGACGTCTACGTGACCGCCCTGGTGTTCCGCGGCGGCGAGGCGGCCGAGCACACCACGCCGGCGCGCGCGATGGGCGTCGAGTACGTGGCGATGGACCGCAACGACCGGCGCGTCCCGCTGAAGCTCGACGCGCCCGCGCTGATGCGCCCGGGCAACCCGCTCGAGGTCGGCGTGCAGGCCACTGGCCTGGCCGGGCAGCAGGCCTTCGTCACGCTGTCCGCGGTCGACCAGGGCGTGCTCAACATCACCAATTACCCGGTGCCCGACGCGTGGGCGTGGCTGTTCGCCAAACGTGCATTGAGCGTGGATGCGTACGACCTGTACAGCCGCCTCATCGAGGCGATGGACGGCGCCGAGGCGAAGCTGCGCTACGGCGGCGACATGAGCGGCGCGGCGTTGCCGAAGGCCACCCGGCTCAACCCGAAGGTGCAGATCGTCGACCTGTTCGCCGGCCCGGTGGCGTTCGACGCGCAGGGCAAGGCCACGCTGCACGTCGACGTACCCGACTTCAACGGCAGCCTGCGCCTGGCCGCGCTGGCGTACACCGACAGCCGCTACGGCAACGCCGACGGCGCGGTCACCGTGCGTGCGCCGCTGGTGGTGGAGCCGAGCACGCCGCGGGTGATGGCGGCCGGCGACAAGGCGGTGATCAGCCTGGATCTGAAGAACCTGTCCGGCAAGGACGGCACGGCCAGGGTCAGCGTCAAGGGTGGCGGCCCGATCACGGTGGACAAGGCCGTGCAGAGCGTGCCGCTGAAGGACGGCGCCGGCACCACCGTGCGCATGCCGGTGACGGCGCAGGCGGGCGCCGCGGTGGCGGCGGTCGACATCCACGCCGAACTCAACGATTACCAGGTCGACCGCCACTTCGAATTCGCGGTGCGCCCGGCCTGGCCGGAAACGGTGAGCACCACGCCCATGGCGCTGGAAGCCGGCAAGCCCGAACGCTTCGGCGCCGCCGCGGTCGCCGGCCTGCTGCCGGCCACGGTGAACGCGCGGATCACCCTGAGCACCTTGCCGCCGCTGCCGTACGCGGCCGCGCTGCGCGACATGCTGCGCTACCCGTACGGCTGCATCGAGCAGACCACCAGCAAGGGCTATGCCGCGCTGATCCTGGACGGCCAGACGGCCAAGGCATTGGGCGCGCAAGTGATGAGCGACGCCGTGCGCAAGGCCGCGGTGGACGGCGCGCTGTCGCGGATCGCCTCGTTCCAGGCCAGCAACGGCCATTTCAGCTTCTGGGGCGGCAGCAGTCCGATCCAGACGTTCACCACGCCGTACGTGGTCGACTTCATGCTGGATGCACGCGACGCCGGCTTCGCGGTGCCGCAGGACGTGCTGCAGAAATCGCTGCAGCGGCTCAACGACGACCTGCTCGCCGGCGGCCATCCGTACTACGAGTACGAACAGCACGAGCACCTGCGCATCGCCGACGAGGCGTACTCCGGCTTCGTGCTGGCGCGCGTCAACCGTGCGCCGCTGGGCACGCTGCGCGCGATCTTCGACAACGAGCGGCAGAAGCTGGTCGCGCCGCTGCCGCTGGTGCATCTGGGCATCGCACTGAAGCTGATGGGCGACACCGAGCGCGCGCAGAAGGCCGTCGACGAGGCGTTCGCGTGGAGCAAGGAGCGCCCGTGGTACGTCGGCGACTACGGCTCGGACCTGCGCGACCTGGCGCTGATGGTCGCGCTCACCCACACCTACGGCATGAGCAAGCCCGCCTACGACGCCAAGCTGGTCGACTGGGCGCGCAATGCCACCGCCAACGTGCGCCTGCGCCAGCAGCAGGACAAGGATTACCGCTGGTCGTGGTCGTACCTGAGCACGCAGGAGCAGGCGGCGATCGCCCGCGTGGCGGCGGCGTTCGATGCGAAAAGCAATGCCCCCCTGGCCGCCACGCTCACGGTGAACGGCAAGACCGAACCGGCACCGGACCAGCGCGTGTGGAGCCGCGCGCTCAGCGTGGCCGAGTTCAGCGCCGGCGTCAGCGTGCAGCCGACCAGCGACGCGGCGATCTTCGCCACGCTCGACGTCGCTGGCATCCCGCAGCAGGCACCGCCGGCCGACGCCAGCCAGATCGATGTGCGGCGCAGCTGGTTCACCACCGACGGCAAGCCGTGGAGCGGCAACCAGTTGAAGGAAGGCGACACGCTGATCGTCGAACTGAGCATCGAGGCGCGCATGAACGTCCCCGACGCCCTGGTCACCGATCTGCTGCCGGGCGGGCTGGAGGTGGAGAACCTCAACCTCGGCGGCGCGCAGTCGTGGTCCGGCGTGGTGATCGACGGCATCGAGCTGGACCAGCACGCCGCCGCCGCGCAGATCGTGCACGAGGAATACCGCGACGACCGCTACGCCGCCGCCCTCAACCTCAGCCGCGGCGACCAGGCCCGCGTGTTCTACCTGGTGCGCGCGGTGACGCCGGGCACGTACAGCGTGCCGCCGCCGCTGGTGGAGGACATGTACCGCCCGGCCGTGCGCGGCATCGGCAAGGTCGAGCCGGCGAAGATCACCGTGGTGCAGCCGTGAGTCGGGCTCGATCCCTCGGGTTGAACCGGTGGATGGCCACGGTCATTGCCATGGTGGCTGTGTTCGCTTCGTTTTCCGCCTTGGCTGCGGATTCCAAGGCAGTGCATGTGGCGGATGGTCTCGATTACGCCATCCCACACGGCAGTCCAGTGCGGTTTGTGTCCCTAGGCGAATATGGGGTCGGGCTGTTCCAGGGTCGATTCGTGGTGTCTGGTACCTACCATTACGGATACTTGTCGAATAATCCCGAGGCTGATACCGAGTACGGACTCCTGGAGCTCTATTTCATTCCGGATGAAGAAACGGCCAACCATCTTCCCTACTGGAAGCAAAGAGGGCACGTACATGAAATCCGCTTCCGGAATGACACGGATTTTGTGAAGGCGCTCATTTCGCCCAAGACGCTCCGCGGTCTGAAGAAGAGGACCATTCTCTCCATCAGCGGCAAGGCGGTGGTCATTGCTGCGAACTACCGGATTTCTGTTGAATGCGATTACCCGACGTATTCAGCTTCGTTCGTCGCCGCTGAGCGTCCGGAAGCGCTGCTGGTCAGTCATGCACTCATCGAGCCGGGTGGATGCTGATTGAAACAACATGACGCAGCCCGGTGCGAGACGTGAAGACGGAAAAGCATAGACGCACGCGACAGTTCGTAGGCGGCTGCGGCGTCGCGATGATAGCCGTGCTGCTCGCTGCCGTGCTCCTCGACCGCCTGTTCCCGTTGCACTTGCCCGCACCCGACACCGGCAGCACGGTGGTGCTGGCGCGTGACGGCACGCCGTTGCGCGCGTTTGCCGACAGCGACGGCGTGTGGCGCTACCCGACCACGGCGAAGCAGGTCTCGCCGCTGTACCTGAAGGCGCTGCTGACCTACGAGGACTGCTGGTTCTACCGCCACCGCGGCGTCAATCCCTACGCCTTGCTGCGCGGTCTCGCCGGCGGGCTGAGCCACGGCCGCATCGTCTCGGGTGGTTCCACGCTGACCATGCAGGTGGCGCGGATCATCGAACCGATTCCGCATACGTTCCGTGGCAAGCTGTTGCAGATTTTCCGCGCGCTGCAGCTGGAAGCGCATCTGAGCAAGGCGCAGATCCTCGACCTGTATCTCAACCACGCGCCGTTCGGCGGTCCGATCGAAGGTGTCGAGGCGGCCTCGTGGGCGTACCTGGGCAAGCCGGCCGGCCGGCTGTCGCGCGCCGAGGCGGCGCTGCTCGCGGTATTGCCGCAATCGCCCAGCCGGCTGCGGCCGGACCGTCATCCCGAGGCCGCGCGCGCCGCGCGCGACAAGGTGCTCAAGCGCATGCGCGACCTCGGCGTGTGGAGCGCGGCGGCGGTGCGCGACGCGGCGATCGAGCCGGTGGTGGCGCGCTCGCTGCGCGCGCCGTTGTCCGCGGCCCTGCTGGCCGAACGCCTGCACCGGCAGCAGCCGCAGGCGCGACGCATCGCCAGCACCATCGACGCGAACCTGCAGCGTGCTGCCGAGGACCGGGTCAGCGCGTACCTGTCGCGCTTGCCGGCACACACGTCGGCGGCGCTGCTGGTGGTCGACAACGCCACGCTGGAGGCGCGCATCTACGTCGGCACCAGCGACTTCGCTGATCCGCAGCGGCACGGCTACATCGACATGGTGGACGCGCCGCGCTCGCCCGGCTCGACGCTGAAGCCGTTCCTGTACGGCCTGGCGCTGGACGACGGCCTGATCCACTCGCAGAGCCTGCTGGTCGACGCGCCGCAGGATTTCGGCGGCTACAAGCCAGGCAATTTCGACGAGGCGTTTTCCGGCCCGGTCAGCGCCGCCGAGGCGCTGCAGCGCTCGCTCAACGTGCCGGCGGTGGATGTGCTGGATCGGGTCGGGCCGAACCGCTTCGTGGCGCGGCTGGCCAACGGCGGCGTCGACCTGGGCCTGCCTGCGGGTGCGCAACCGAACCTGTCGATCATCCTCGGCGGCGCGTCCACCCGATTGGAGAACCTGGTCGGCGCGTACACCGCGTTCGCCAACGGCGGCCTCGCCGGCACGCCGCGCTACACCACGGAACAACCGGCGCGAGCGCGCCGGCTGCTGTCGCCCGGCGCGGCGTGGATCATCCGCGACATCCTCGCCAGCAACCCGGCCGACGTCGAGGGCGGCCCGCTCGCCGGCGCGATCAACCGGCATGCCACGGTGGCGTGGAAGACCGGCACCAGCTACGGCTACCGCGACGCCTGGTCGATCGGCGTCACCGATCGCTGGACCGTCGGCGTGTGGATCGGCCGTCCGGACGGCACGCCGTCGCCCGGCCAGTACGGCGCGGTGACCGCGTTGCCGCTGCTGTTCCAGATCGTCGACATGCTGCCCTCGCGCGGCGGCCACGCGCGGGCGCAACCGGCCAGCGTGAAGTCGGTCGACATCTGCTGGCCGCTCGGCGGCGCGGTCGCCGCCACCGATCCCGCGCTGTGTCGCCAGCGCCGCAGCGCATGGGTGCTCGACGACGCGCTGCCGCCCACGTTTGCCGAACGCGACCTCGGCGCGTGGTCGTCCGGCCTGCTCACCCTGCGCGTGAATACCAAAGGCCAGCGTCTGAGCGGTGCCTGTCACGCCAGCCACGAGCACACCATCCAGCTGGCGCGCTGGCCCGCGCTGGCCACGCCATGGCTGGGCGTGGACGACCGCGCCCGTTCCGCGCTGCCGCCGCTCGCGCCCGGCTGCGCGGCCGACTCGCTCGACCGCGCCGCGCCGATCCGCATCGCCGGCCTGGGCAACGGCGTCACCCTGCGGCGGGCGCCGAACAGCGAGCACCCGCTGCGCGTGACGCTGCGCGCGCTGGGTACGCAAACCGCCGTGCAGTGGCTGCTCAACGGTCGCCTGCAGGGCAGCAGCGACGCCGATGCCGCGATTGCGATCAGCCTGCCGCAGGCCGGCGATTACCGCATCACCGCGCTGGCTCGCGACGGCGCCTTCGCCACCCTCGCGCTGCGCGTGATGGGGCCGTCACCGTAAGCTGGCAGGCTCCGGTAGGCGGGCACGGCCCGCCGGTTGCTCTTGATCTGGCTCTTCTAAAAGGTACGCGCAGGATTGCGCGTTGCTCTAACCGGGGTCCCCTCTGAAGCGGCGGGCGGGTGGAGGATCAGCCCGCAGGGTGGCCGGCATGGATGCCGGCCAGTTTGGCGTCAGCACAGGATGTGCTGTCGACAAACCCCGGAACCCGGCCGCGGACCTTGCGGGCAGGATGCCCGCAAGGCGCGCAAGCGGGGTGCCCCTCTCTTTGGTTACTTTCTCTCGGGCAAGCGAGAGAAAGTAACTCGCCCTCCGCAGGAGGACGAAAGCTCTTCGCTCCGGCTCAATGTTCTTTGGTCACGCTCGGAACAAAAGCCGGCGAGGTTCGGTTAAGAAAGAACTAAGCGGCAGCTTCCAGAATGGCCGCATGCATGATGCCGGCCACCAGCGACATTCCCCCGCGACGAGATCCGGCCTGCACCTGACCTGTGTCGTCGCCGTCACGCTGATCGCGTCCGCCTGCGCCCGCTACGCGCCGTTGCCGCTGGGCCGGGGCGCGGGCGCGGCCGGCGTGGCGCAGCTCGTCGCACCCGGTGCCGACATGCCGCCATCGCTGGCGACGCATCGCTTCGATCCCGCCGACGGGCTGGACGTGACCGAGACGGCGATGCTGGCGGTGGCGAACAGCCCGGCGCTGAAGCTCAAGCGCGACGAACTGGGCGTGGCCCGCGCGCAGGCCTTTGCGGCCGGACTGCTGCCCGACCCGCAACTGAGCGTCGGCGAGGATTTTCCGCAGCACTCCGGCGGCGGTCTGACCACGGCGTTCAATCTCGGCCTCAGCGAAGACATCGGCGCCCTGCTGACGCGTTCGTCGCGCCAGGCGGCGGCGCGCAGCCAGGCCGGGCAGGTGAACCTCGAGCTGCTGTGGGCGGAGTGGCAGACCGTGGCGCAGGCGCGGCTGCTGTTCGACCAGGTGCTGAACCTGCGCGCGCAACAGGCCCGCCTGGCCAGCGAGCAGGCGGCGCTGGAGCAGGTCACGCCCTACATTCATGCCGCGCTGGCCGCCGGCAACCTCACCTACGACAGCGCCAGCGCCGGCCTCAACGCCGCCGCGGACGTGCGCAAGCAGCGGGCCGACAACGCGGTCGCCCTGCACCAGGCCGACAGCGACCTGCACGTGCTGCTCGGGCTGGCGCCGACCGCACCGCTGGAGCTGGTCGGCGCGCCGTACCGGGTCGCGCCCACGGCGGCGCAGTTGCAGCAGGCACTGGCCGACCTGCCGCGTCGTCGGCCGGACCTGCTGGCGCTGCAGGCAGGCTATCAATCGCAGGAAGCCAAACTGCGCGGCGCGGTGCGGGCGCAGTTTCCCGCGTTGAACATCGGCTTCAACAGCGCGCGCGACACCAGCGCCGTCTACACCCACGGCTTCAGCGTCGGCATCACGCTGCCGCTGTTCGACCGCAACCGCGGCAACATCGCGATCGAGCGGGCGACCCGGCAGCAGTTGAAGGACGACTACGCGTCGCGCGTGCTGACCACGCGCAGCGACATGCAGCGGCTCGCCGCCGATCTCGCCACGCTGGATCGGCAACGCGACGCCTTGACCGCCCACGCAAGGCAGCTGGCCGACGCCCGCCGCGCGGCCGAACCGGCGTGGCGGCAAGGCCTGCTGGACTGGCCGACCTGGCTGGCGATCCGCAGCCGGTCGCTGGCCGCCGACCTCGACCTGCTCGCCGTGCAACAGCAGCAGGCCACCCAGTCGATCGCGCTGGAAGCGCTGCTCGGCAACACCGATGTCGACATCGCCACCCATCCCGTTTCCACGCAGGCGCCCACGCCATGAACCGATCGCTGCTCTTGCCGCTGTTGTGCCTGCTGCTGGCCGCGTGCAGCCACGGCGCCGCCGATGACGAGGAAGCGGCCGCGGCGAAGGGCGAGGTGGCGGTGACCACCGCCACGCCGGTGCAGCGGACCTTCCACGACACCGTCGAGGCGTGGGGCAGCGCCGCGGGCGATCCGCAGCACGCACGTGCGATCAGCCTCGCGCATGGCGGCCAGGTCGTGGCGCTGGATGTGGCGGCCGGGCAGAGCGTGCGGCGCGGACAGCCGCTGCTGACGATCGCTCCCGATCCGGCCGCGCGCAGCGCGTACCAGCAGGCGCAGAGTGCGCTGGAGCTGGCCAGCGGCGAACTCCAGCGCACCGAGCAGCTGGCGGCGCAACGGCTGGCCACGCAGTCGCAACTGGCGACCGCGCGCAAGGCGTTGGCCGACGCGCAGGCCGCGCTGGCGGCGCAGCGCGCGCTCGGCGGCGGCAGCGCGCAGGAAACCGTCGGCGCGCCGGCCGATGGCGTGGTCAACGCACTCAGCGTGGGATTGGGCGAACGTTTCGCCGCGAACGCGCCGTTGCTGAGCTTCACCCCGGCGCATGCGCTGGTCGCACAGCTCGGCGTGCAGCCGGAAGACGGTGCGAGGCTGCATGCCGGCATGCCGGTGCAGTTGCGCAGCGTGTATGGCGACCAGGCCGCTTTCGTGGGCACGTTGCGCATGATCGGCCAGTCGATCGAGCCGCAGACCCATCTGCTCGGCGCGCAAGTCGAACTGCCGGCCGAAGCCGGCGCCGCGCTGGTCGCCGGTGCGGCACTGGAGGCGCAGATCCGCACCGCCGATTTCAGCGCGTGGGCGGTACCGCGTGCGGCGGTGCTGCACGACGAGCACGGTGATTATCTGTTCCAGATCGAGCACGGCCACGCCAAACGCGTCGACGTGACGCTGCGCAGCCCGGAGGGCGATCCCATCGGCGTGCAGGGTCCGCTCGATGCGCAGGCGAAGGTGATCGTGCTCGGCGCCTACGAACTGGCGGACGGCGATGCGGTGCGGGAGTCCGCCCGGTGAGCGTCACCGCATGGATGCAGCGGCATCGGCGTTCGCTGCTGTTCCTCGCCCTGATGCTGGCGATCGGCGGCATCGCCAGTGCGCTGCTGATGCCGGTGGCGTTGTTTCCCAACGTGGCGTTTCCGCGCGTGCAGGTGTCGCTGGATGCGGGCGACCGCCCGGCCGACCAGATGGCGATCGAGGTGACCACGCCGGTGGAGGAGGCGATCCGCCACGTGCGCGGCGTGCGCGACGTGCGCTCCACCACCAGCCGCGGCAGCGCCGAGGTGGCGGTGACGTTCGACTGGGGCGCGGACATGGCTGCGGCGCTGCAGGAAGTGAATGCGGCGGCCGGGCAGATCCTGCCGCAGCTGCCGGCCGGCACCCAGCTGAGCACGCGGCGGATGGACCCGACCACGTTCCCGGTACTGGCCTACAGCCTGCGCTCGCACACGCAGTCGCCGGGTGCGCTGCACGACCTGGCCGAGTACCAGCTGCGTCCGCTGCTGAGCGGCATCGGCGGCGTGGCCCAGGTCCAGGTGCAGGGCGGCGAGGTGGCCGAGTTCCACGCCGACGTCGATCCGGGCAAGCTGCGCGCGCTGCAGCTGAGCCTGGCCGACGTGGCCACGGCGGTCAGCCGTGCGGCGACGATCCAGGCGATGGGCCGCGTCGCCGATCACTACAAGTTGTACCTGCTGCTGGCCGACAACCAGCCGAAGACGCTCGCCGCGTTGCGCGGCATCGTGCTGCGCGCCGGCCCCGGCGGCGCGGTGCGGCTGGGCGACGTGGCGGCGCTCAGCCTCGACCACGTGCCGCAGTGGATCCGCGTCAACGCCGACGGCCAGGACGCGGTGCTGCTGCAGGTTTACCAGCAGCCCGACGGCAACAGCGTGCAGATCGCACGGGAAGTGAAGCAGCGGCTGGCCGACTACGCGCCGCAGATGCCGGCCGGCGTGCGCATCGCCAACTGGTACGACCAGACCCAGCTGGTGACCGGCGCGGCGGCCAGCGTGCGCGACGCGATCCTGATCGGCATCGTGCTGGCCGGGCTGGTGCTGTTCGTGTTCCTGCGCAACACGCGGGTGATCCTGGTCGCGCTGATCGTGGTGCCGGCGGTGCTGGCGATCACCGTGCTGCTGCTGTCGGTGCTCGGCATGAGCTTCAACATGATGACGCTGGGCGGCATGGCTGCGGCGGTCGGCTTGATCATCGACGACGTAATCGTGATGCTCGAACACATCATGCGTCGGCTGCATCCGGACGAAGGCGCAGGCGAAGTGCACGAACGCATCGCCGCCGCGGCGTGGGAGTTCACCCGCCCGTTGACCGGCTCCAGCGCCGCCACCGTGGTGATCTTCCTGCCGCTGGCGTTCCTGTCCGGGGTCACCGGTGCGTTCTTCAAGGCGCTGTCGCTGACCATGGCCAGCGCGCTGGTCATTTCGTACCTGCTGACCTGGATCGCGGTGCCGCTGCTGGCCGAGCGTTTCCTCGACGAGCGTCATCGCGCCGAGCATCCGCCGGGTCGTTTCACCCGGCGCATGATGCAGGGTTACCAGGGCATCCTGCAGCGCTGGTTGCGGCGGCCGTTGCTGGTGCTGCTGCTGGTCGTGCCGTTGCTGTTGGTCGGCGGGCTTGCGTATACCCGCGTCGGTACCGGTTTCATGCCGCAGATGGACGAGGGCGGTTTCATCCTCGACTACCTGTCGAAACCCGGCACCTCGCTGCAGGAAACCGACCGGCTGCTGCGCCAGGTCGAGACCATCATCCGCGCGAACCCTTATGTGGACACCTATTCGCGGCGCACCGGGCTGCAGCTCGGCGGCGGCCTCACCGAGGCGAACCAGGGCGACTTCTTCGTGCGCCTGAAAAGCGGCTCGCGCCCGGATACCGAGGCGGTGATGGGGCAGGTACGCGGCGAGGTCGAGAAGCATGTGCCGGGGCTGGACATCGAGCTGTCGCAGCTGATGGAGGACCTGATCGGCGACCTGGTGGCGGTGCCGCAGCCGATCGAGATCCAGCTGTACAGCGACGACCCGGCGCAGCTCTCCGCCACCGCTGGCAAGGTCGCCGCGGCGGTCGGCGGGATCGGCGGGGTGGTCGGCGTGCGCAATGGCATCAACCCGGCCGGCGATGCGCTGACCGTGCAGGTCGATCCGGCCAGGGCCGCGCTGGAGGGTCTCGACCCGGCCGGCGTTACCGACCAGGTCGCCGCGGCGATCGACGGCACCGTGGCCGCGCAGCTTCCCACCGACGGCAAGCGGGTGGGTGTGCGCGTGCGCCTGCCGGCCGCGACGCATCAGCGGCTGGAACAGGTCGCCGCCTTGCCGATCCGCGCCGGCGACGGCCACCTGCTGCCGCTGTCGCGGGTAGCCACCTTGCGAGAGGTGCAGGGCCAGCCGCAGATCACCCGCGACAACCTGAAGCGGATGGTCGCGGTGACCGGGCGCATCAGCGGGCGCAGCCTCGGCGCCACCATCGCCGACGTCAAGCGCGTGCTGGCCCGGCCCGGCCTGCTGCCCAAGGGCATGTACTACCAGCTCGGCGGCCTGTACCAGCAACAGCAGCAGGCGTTCCGCGGCCTCACCATCGTGATGCTCGCGGCGATCGCGCTGGTGTTCACCCTGCTGCTGTTCCTGTACGAGAGTTTCCGCGTCGCGCTGGTGATCCTGGCGATGCCGTTGCTGGCGATCCCGGCCGTGTTCGCCGGGCTGTGGCTGACCGGCATCGAGCTCAACATCTCGGCGATGATGGGCATGACGATGATCGTCGGCATCGTTACCGAAGTGGCGATCTTCTACTTCTCCGAACTCGAACAGGCCGCCGCCGGCATGCCGCTGCACGAGGCGCTGCACGAAGCCGGCCGGCACCGCACGCGGCCGATCCTGATGTCCACGCTGGCCGCGATGCTCACCTTGCTGCCGCTGGCGCTGGCGCTCGGCAGGGGCTCGCAGATGCAGCAGCCGCTGGCGGTGGCGATCATTTCCGGCCTGTTGGTGCAGGTGCCGCTGGTGCTGCTGCTGATGCCGGTGCTGTACACGCTGCTGCGCCGCCGCGATGGGCAAAAGGCGGCTGGCTAAGGCGCGCATAAGCGATCGCGCACATGCTGGCCGCCGTCCCTCTTCATCCAAGGTGCCGACCATGCCACGACCGATCCGCAAGCTGTTGCCCGCTGCGCTGTTGGCGCTGGTGATGCTCCCGCAAGCGGCGCCGGCCGCCACGCCGGCGCCGGCCCCACGCCTGCTTTCGCGACTGGCGCTGGGTGGCCCGGGCGGTTGGGACTATCTGGCGTTCGATGCGCCCAGCCGCCACCTGTTCGTCAGCCGCGGCGACCGCGTGCTGGTGATCGACGTCGATGCCGGCAAGCAGGTCGGCACGATCGCCGGCACCGCGGGCGTGCACGGCATCGCGCTGGCCGATGACCTGCAGCGCGGTTTCGTCAGCGACGGCAAGATCGCCTCGGTGACCGTGTTCGATCTGGCTTCGCTGAAGACGGTGGCGACGATCGCCGGCACCGGCCAGAATCCCGACGCGATCCTGTACGACGGCGCCTCGCACCACGTGCTGACCTTCAACGGCGGGAGCGCCAGCGCCAGCGTGATCGACCCGGCGAAGAACGCGGTGATCGGCAGCATCGCGCTGCCCGGCAAGCCGGAGTTCGCGGTGGCCGATGGCGCCGGCCATGTCTACGTGAACATCGAGGACCAGTCCGAGCTGGTCCAGCTCGATTCGCTCCGCGACAAGGTGCTGCAGGTGTGGCCGCTGGCGCCGTGCGCATCGCCGAGCGGGCTGGCGCTCGACAACCCGCACCATCGGCTGTTCGCGGTGTGCGACAACCGCACGATGGCCGTGCTCGATACGCTCGACGGCCACCGCGTGGCCGAGGTGCCGATCGGCGATGGTCCGGATGGCGTGGTGTTCGATCCGGCCGAGGCGATGATCTACAGCGCCAATGGCGGGAGCGGCACGCTCACCGCGGTGCACGAGGACGATCCGGACCACTACCGCGTGACCGCGACCGTTCCCACCCAGGCCAGCGCGCGCACGCTCGCGCTCGATCCGAAGCTGCACCGGCTGTACCTCTCCGCAGCGCGGCTGGGCGCCACCCGGCAGGCCAACGGCCGCCGCACGATCGAGCCGGACAGCTTCGGCATCCTCATCGTCGGGCGGCCTTGAGCCGGTCTCAGGACCGCAACGGAATCGCCACGCGTACGCGCAGGCCGCTACCGTAAGGCGAGTCGAGCAGTTCGATGGTGGCGTCGTGCAGCTGCGCCGCGCGCTGCACGATCGACAGGCCCAGGCCGTAGCCGTCGCCGTGGCTGACGGCTTCGCGATGGAAGCGGGCGAACACGCTGGCGCGGCGTTCGGCCGGGATGCCCGGGCCGTCGTCGATCACGTCGATCAGCGCGGCGTGTTCGCCCTGTTCGATCGACAGTTGCACCTGGCCGCCGGCCGAGGCGTGACGCAGCGCGTTCTCGAGCAGGTTGCGCAGCAGGGCCGCGAGGGCGGCTTCGTAACCCTGCACGGACACTTGCGGCGTCAGCCGCGCAAAGCTCAGCTCCACGCCGCTGTCGGCGATCAGTGGCGACAGTTCCTCGATCACGCCCATCGCTACGGCGACCAGGTCGACGCGGCTGCGCTGGCTCGACGCCGCGCCCGCTTCCAGCCGGGCCAGCGCCAGCAACTGTTCGATCCGGCGCGCCAGCCCGGCGATGCCGTGCTGCGCGCTGCCCAGGCCGGTCTTCAGCTCGGCCGGATCGGTGGTGGCCATCGCGCTTTCGAGATTGATCATGGCGCTGGCCAGCGGCGTGCGCAGTTCGTGCGCCACGTCCGCGCTGAAGCGGCGTTCGCGTTCCAGCGCATCCTCCAGTCGCGCCAGCTGGCCGTTCAACGCGGCCAGTACCGGCTGCAATTCCAGCGGCGCAGCGGGCAGCTGCACCGGCTCATGGCTGCCCGGCTCGCGGGCCGAGAGGGCGCGGGTCAGCACTTCGAGCGGACGCAATCCGCGCCGTACCGCCCAGCCCACCAGCAGGGCCAGCAGGGGCAGGCCGATCAGCAGCGGCAGGCTGTGCTCCAGCCACACCGCGTGCATGATGTCGTGGCGACTGTCGTAACGTTCGCCGGTGCGGATCACCATGCCGTCGGCGATGTCGCGCAGGGTGAACACGCGCCAGCGGTAGCCGCCCTGCTGCAGGTCCTGGAAGTCCGCGTCGCCGGCCGTCGGCGGCGGCATGGCGGCGAGGTTCGCGGTGGCCAGCAGCGTGCGCCCGGCACCGTCGAATACCTGGAAGCCGACCTCGGACTCGTAGGTGTTCCGGTGCCGCTCCGGCGGGTGGCTGCGGCCGGCTTCGATCGGCACCAGCGTGTCCACGTCGTCGCGTCCCTGCAGTGCCTGCATGTCGGCATGCTCGATCAGCACCTGCAGCGTCCGCGCCGACTGCGCCAGCCGCCCGTCGGACAGCTCGTCCACCTCGGTGATGGTGCGATGGAAGCTGAGCACGCCCAGCGGCAGCAGCACCGCCAGCAGCACCAGGATGATCAGCAGGCGCAACCGGCCATGCAGGCTGGCCGGCTTCAGCAGGCGCGCCAACCTCATTTCGGCTCCCGCGGGATCATGTAGCCGAAGCCGCGCACGGTCTGGATGGTGTCGAAGCTCAGCTTGCGGCGCAGCGTGTGCACCAGCACCTCCAGCGCGCTGGAGCCGACCATGTTGTCGAGGCCGTACAGCGAGTTCTCCAGGTTCTCGCGGCGCACCAGCCGGCCGGCGCGTTCCATCAGGATCTGCAGCAGGGCGAACTCGCGCTTGGTCAGCTCGACCCGCTCGCCGCGGAAGCTCACCTCGGAGGTGCCCAGGTCGAGGCTCAACGCACCCGCATCGATGCGGTTGGCGGCCAGGCCCTGCGCGCGCCGGGTCAGCGAGCGGATGCGTGCAGCCAGTTCCTCCAGGTGGAAGGGTTTGACCAGGTAATCGTCGGCACCGGCGTCGAGGCCGCGCACGCGGTCGTCCAGCGTATCGCGCGCGGTCATCACCAGCACCGGGGTCCTGACGTGCAGGCGGCGGGCCTCGACCAGCACGTCGAGCCCGTCCTTGCCGGGCAGGCCGAGGTCGAGCAGGATCAGGTCGGCGGTCTGGTCGCGCAGCGCGAGCAGCGCCTCGCGGCCGTCGCGCAGCCAGCTGACGGTATAGGCGAGGCGCTCCAGTGCGCGCTGGATCGCCGCGCCGAGCTGGGGATCGTCCTCGACCAGGATGATGTGCACGGACAGGCTCCTTCGATCGCGGGAACCGCGGGGCGGCGCGACTCGTGGGGAGATTATCCGTGCATCCGCTTACGAAGTGCTTAAACCCGCTGGCCGCCCTTGCGCCGTGCGTTTGCCGACCGGTCGGGCCGGCCTATAGAATCGAACGAAGCGGTGTGAGGTCATTCGGGCGATCGCAATGATTGCCCGCGCCACGATACGCACAGGCGTTGCATCGGCCGAGGCGTGCGAACGCTCATGAAGTGCCGGGGTGTCCGCCCCGGTTGCCGGAGACACCGACAACCCTGCCTTGCGAGCGCTGCAACCGATGCCCGACCACGCCCTGCCAAGCGCCATCATCTGCCTTCCGTTCGCGGCCAGCGTCGTGGTGTTCCTGCTGCGCGGCCGCGGTCGCGGCCACAACCTGGCGGCGTGGCTGATGACCGCCACGGCGCTGCTCGGTCTGCTGCTTTCCCTGTGGCTGTACCCGACGATTGCCGCCGGCCACGTGCTGCGCCAGGTGATCCCGTAGGTGCCGGGGCTGGGGCTGGACCTGGTGTTCCGGGTGGACGGCTTCAGCTGGCTGTTCATGCTGCTGATCTGCGGCATCGGCACGCTGGTGGGCCTGTACGCCCGCTACTACATGTCGCCGGACGATCCGCTGGCGCGCTTCTTCGCGCTGCTGCTGGCGTTCATGGGTTCGATGCTGGGCATCGTGATGTCCGGCAACGTGATCCAGCTGGTGTTCTTCTGGGAGCTGACCAGCCTGTTCTCGTTCCTGCTGATCGGCTACTGGCACCACGGCGCGTCGGCGCGCGACGGCGCGCGGATGGCGTTGATCGTCACCTCCGGCGGCGGCCTGTGCCTGTTCGCCGGCGTGCTGCTGCTGGGGCACGTGGTGGGCAGCTACGACCTCGACGCGATCCTCGCCGCGGGCAACGCGGTGCGCGCGCATGCGCTGTACACGCCGACGCTGCTGCTGATCCTGCTTGGCGCATTCACCAAGAGCGCGCAGTTCCCGTTCCATTTCTGGCTGCCGCAGGCGATGTCGGCGCCGACGCCGGTGTCGGCGTATCTGCATTCGGCGACGATGGTGAAGGCCGGCGTATTCCTGCTGGTGCGTTTCTGGCCGGTGCTGGGCGGCACCGACCAATGGTTCTGGGTCGTCGGCGGGGTGGGCCTGGTGACGCTGATCCTGGGCGCGTACTCGGCGATGTTCGAGCAGGACCTGAAAGGCGTGCTGGCCTATTCGACGATCAGCCACCTGGGCCTGATCACCATGCTGGTCGGCCTGGGCAGCGCGCTCGGCGTGGTCGCGGCGATCTTCCACATCGTCAACCACGCCACCTTCAAGGCCTCGCTGTTCATGGCCGCCGGCGCGGTCGACCATGAGGCCGGCACGCGCGACCTGCGCAAGCTTGGCGGGCTGCGCCGCTTCATGCCGGTCACCGCGACGCTGGCGCTGATCGCCGGCGCGGCGATGGCCGGCGTGCCGCTGCTGAACGGTTTCCTGTCGAAGGAGATGTTCTTCGCCGAGACGCTGGCCACCCGCCAGGGCCCGTTGCTCGACCTGGTGTCGGTGGTGATCGCGGTGGCCGCCAGTGCGTTCGGCGTGACCTATTCGATCCGCTTCGTGCGCGGCGTGTTCTTCGGCCGCGTGCCCGCCGACCTGCCGCGCCAGCCGCACGAGCCGCCGCTGTGGATGCGCTTCCCGATCGGCTTGCTGGCGCTGGCCTGCCTGCTGGTGGGCATGCTGCCGAGGCGGGTGATCGGGCCGTCGTTGCGCGCGGCCGCGAGCGCGGTGCTGGGCGCCGCCCACGTGCCGGATTACAGCCTGGCGGTGTGGCACGGGCTGACCGCGCCGCTGCTGATGAGCGTGTTTGCGTTCGTGGCCGGCTGCCTGCTGTTCGTCAGCCTGCGTCGCCGTTTCGATGCCATCGAGGCGGCGCCGCTGACCAGCCGCGTCAGTGGCAAGCGCCTCTTCGAGCGCGCGCTGGCGGTGTTCGCCGCGGACATCCCGCAGCGGATCGAGCGCCGCTACCCGAGCCGTCGGCTGCAGTCGCAGTTGCTGTGGATCGTGCTGCTGGCGCTGGTCGCCGGCACGCTGGCCGCGACCAGCGTGCCGTTCGGCTTCCGGCCGCGCTGGTCCAGCGTCGACCCGGCGTTCGCGCTGTTGTGGCTGCTCGGCGCGGCCTGCGCGATCGGCGCGGCGAGCCAGGCCAAGTTCCATCGCCTCGCCGCGCTGGTGCTCACCGGCGGCGCCGGGCTGGTGTCGTGCGTGAGCTTCGTGTGGCTGTCGGCGCCGGATCTGGCGGCGACCCAGCTGCTGGTCGAGGTGGTCACCACCATCCTGATCCTGCTCGGCCTACGCTGGCTGCCCAAGCGCATCGAGGGGCTGGCGGCGGAGAGCCGCGCACACCGCTTCCGGCGCCGGCGCGACGTGTTCATCGCGGTCGTGGTCGGCCTCGGCGTGGCCAGCCTCGCCTATGCGGCGATGATGCATCCGGTGGCCGACTCGATCTCGCACTTCTTCCTCGAACGCGCGTACACCGAGGGCGGCGGCCGCAACGTGGTCAACGTGATCCTGGTCGACTTCCGCGGCTTCGACACGCTGGGCGAGATCAGCGTGCTGGCGATCGTGGCGCTGACCGTGTTCGCCCTGCTGCGCCGCTTCCGCCCGGCCGCCGAGAGCATCAGCGCACCGCTGCAGCAGCAGCGGCAGGCTGCGCCCGACGCGGATCAGCCCAGCCGGGCGGTCGACCATTCGCTGACCGATTACCTGATGATCCCGGGCCTGATCATCCAGCTGATGTTCCCGGTGATCCTGCTGTTCGGGCTGCACCTGTTCCTGCGCGGGCACGACCTGCCGGGCGGCGGTTTCGTCGCCGGCATCACCGTGGCGGTGGCGCTGATCCTGTTGTACATGGCGCGTGGCGCGCGCTGGGTGGAGGCGCAGCTGCGCGTGCTGCCGCTGCGCTGGATCGGTGCGGGCCTGCTGCTAGCGGTGGGCACCGGGCTTGGCTCGCTGGCGTTTGGCCGTCCATTCATGACCAGCCATTTCCAGTACCTGGAGCTGCCGTGGCTGGGCCGCGTGCCGCTGGCCACGGCGCTGCTGTTCGACCTGGGCGTGTTCGCCGTGGTGGTCGGCGCCACCGTGCTGCTGCTGATCGCGCTGGCGCACCAGTCCTTGCGCCGGCCGCGCCAGCTGTCGGCGGCCGAGACGGGAGGGCCGCGCTGATGGAACTGGTGCTGGCCGCCGCGATCGGTATCCTCGCCGCCTCCGGCGTGTGGCTGCTGCTGCGCCCGCGCACCTTCCAGGTGATCATTGGACTGACCCTGATCTCCTACGCGGTGAATCTCTTCATCTTCTCGATCGGCGGCCTGCGCACCGGCGCCGACCCGGTGCTGCACGGCGGCGACATCGCGCAGTACGCCGACCCGCTGCCGCAGGCGCTGGTGCTCACCGCGATCGTCATTGGTTTTGCCACCACCGCGCTATTCCTGGTGGTGCTGCTGACCTCGCGTGGCTTGACCGGCAACGACCACGTCGACGGCGAGGACGGCACGCCGTGAGCAGCCAGCTGATCATCGCGCCGATCGTGCTGCCGCTGCTGGTCGCCGCGCTGCAGCTGCTGGTCGGCGAGAGGCACCGGCGCACGGTGCTGGCGCTGAGCATCGGCGCGTGCGTGGCGCTGGTGCTGCTGGCCGCCGCGCTGATGCGGACGGTGTCCGCCGACGGCGCGCTGGCGGCGGTGTACCGCATCGGCGACTGGCCGGCGCGCTTCGGCATCGTGCTGGTGGCCGACCGGCTCTCCGCGCTGATGGTGCTGCTGACCACCGTGCTGGCGCTGGCCGTGCTGCCGTACGCGCTGGGCCGCTGGCAGCATCGCGGCGGCCACTTCCAGCCGCTGCTGCAGTTCCTGCTGATGGGCCTGAACGGCGCGTTCCTCACCGGCGACCTGTTCAACCTGTTCGTGTTCTTCGAGGTGCTGCTGGCGGCATCCTACGGACTCGCCCTGCATGGCTCGGGCGCGCGCCGGGTCAGCGCGGGGCTGCACTACATCGCGGTCAACCTGACCGCCTCGATGCTGTTCCTGCTCGGGGTCAGCCTGATTTTCGGCGTCACCGGCACGCTGAACATGGCGGCGCTGGCCGAGCTGATTCCGCACGTGCCCGAGCGCACCCGCGCGCTGCTGCATGCGGGCGCGGCGCTGCTCGGCGTGGCGTTCCTGATCAAGACCGCGATGTGGCCGCTGGGCTTCTGGCTGCCGCGCACCTATGCGGCCGCATCGCCGGCGGTGGCCGCGATGTTCGCGCTGATGACCAAGGTCGGCATCTATGTATTGCTGCGCCTCGGCCTGCTGCTGTTCGGCGCCGGCGCCGGGCCGGCGTCGAGCCACTTCGGCAGCGGCTGGATGTTGTGGGGCGGGGTGGCCACGGTGGTCGCCGGCACCGTCGGCATGCTCGGTGCGCGCGACCTGGCCAGGCTGGCCGGCTACAACGTGCTGATCTCCTCCGGCACCCTGCTCGGCGCGATCGGCCTGCAACTGCCGGCGGTAACTGCCGGCGCGCTGGCCTATCTGGTGATCTCCACGCTGGCCATCGCCGCGTTCTTCCTGGTCGCCGGCCTGCTCGCCTCCGACGGCGACGACGATACCGACGACAGCCTGAGCCTGGAGCCGTACGAACAGCCGGGCGAAACGGCAGCGAACGAAAGCCTGTACGCGCAGGAGGACGAGCGGCCGGTGGTGATCCCCGCGCCGATCGCGATGCTGGGCGTGAGCTTCAGCGCCTGCGCACTGCTGCTGGCGGGATTGCCGCCGCTGTCCGGCTTCCTGGCCAAGTTCGCGCTGCTGGCGCCGATGCTCGACGGCGGCGCGCGGTCCGGTGCGGGCGTGCTGTTCGCGCTGGTCATCGTGGCCGGTTTCTGCACGGTGATCGCGTTGTGCCGCGCCGGCATCCAGATCTTCTGGGTCGAGCCGGAGCGGATCTTCCCGAAGGTGCGCCTGGTCGAGAGCGCCTCCATCGCGATCCTGCTCGGCCTGTGCCTGCTGCTCACCGTGCTGGTCGAGCGGCCGCTGCACTACCTGCGCGACACCGCCGGCCAGCTGCATGCGCCGGCCGGCTACATCCACGCGGTGCTGCCACCGGGGGAGGCCGCACCATGATCCGGCGCTGGCTGCCGTACCCGATCCTGTCCGCGCTGCTGCTGGCGGTCTGGCTGCTGCTGCAGCAGAGCGTGGCGCCGGGCACGATCCTGCTCGGCGCGCTGCTGGGCGCCGCGTTGGCGAAGGTGTTCGGCCTGCTGCGCCCGCCGAAGGCGCGGCTGCGCCACTATCCGCTGCTCGGCCGGCTGTTCCTGCGCGTGGTGCTGGACATCTTCCGCTCGAACCTCGCGGTGGCCCGGCTGGTCCTGCGCCGCGACAGCCGCACGCGCTCCGGCTTCGTGGCGATCCCGCTGACCCTCACCGACCGCTACGGCCTCGCCGTGCTGGCGTGCATCATCACCTCCACACCGGGCACGATCTGGGTCAGCTACGACTCCAATGCGAACATCCTGCTGATCCACGTGCTGGACCTGGTCGACGAGGCGGGCTGGATCGACTCGATCAAGCGGCGCTACGAGCGCCCCCTGCTGGAGATCTTCCAATGAGCCACGGCCTGCTGCACGCCGCCATCCTCGTCGCGCAGATCCTGCTGCTGCTGGCGATGAGCTTCTCGGTCATCCGCATGGTGCGCGGGCCGCGCGCGCAGGACCGCGTGCTGGCGCTGGACGCGCTGTACGTCAACGCGATGATCCTGCTGCTGACCATCGGCATCCGCAGCGGCAGCCTGCTCTACGTCGAGGCCGGCCTGATCATCGCGCTGCTCGGCTTCGCCGGCACGGTGGCGCTGTCGAAGTTCCTGATGCGCGGACAGGTGATCGAATGAGCCACCTCGACGCCCTGCCGCCGTGGGCGGCGATCCTGGTGGCGGCCCTCGTGCTGCTGGGGGCGCTGTTCGCCTTCGTCGGCTCGCTCGGCCTGCTGCGCCTGCAGAACTTCTACCAGCGCGTGCACGCGCCGACCCTGGGCACCACGCTGGGCACGTTCTTCATGCTGGCCGGCTCGATCACCTGCTTCTCGGTGCTGCACGGCCGGCCGATCGTCTACGAGATCCTGATCGGCGTGTTCCTCACCCTGACCACGCCGATCACCCTGATGCTGCTGGTGCGCGCCGCGCTGTACCGCGACCGCGAGGAAGGCTCGCAGGAGGTGCCGCAGCTGACGTCGCGGGACTGATTGGGCGAGAGCGCTTACGGAGCCGGACCGAGGCGAACGGGCCGGCCCGGCGATCCGATGCCACGGCGAACCGCCTGCCGTATCCGCTAGAACACCCTGTCGCCTGGCCTCATCACGCGCGATCCCGCGTGTGATGAGGCCAAGCCGTGGTCATGCATGCAATCGTTTTTCGAGATCGGGCACCGGAACGAACACGAAGGCCTTCCCTTCGCGGGATTGGCGCAGGAACCCTTCGGCCACCAGGGCAAGCAGGTCGGCCCTGGCGGTCTGGTATGACGTACCGTGGCTTCTGCGGTGCATTTCGATGGTGAAGACCTTTCCCGGGTTCTTGAGGGCGTTCAGAAGGAGCGCTCTTTGCCTATGATTGATCTGGTGAGCCCACGGGCTGCCGGGTTTGAGCAGCGCCGCGGCGGCTGCCTGTTCATTCTGTTTTCGCGTGATGTAGCGATGAACGCCGTCGATGGCTTCGAGAATGGCGGTCAGCTGGTGAGCCACGAAATAGGTGGTGTCCCCCTCGTCAGTCTCCGTATACAGGTATGACCGCATGTATTGAGCGGGGGCTCGCTTCAGGATGCTCGATATCGATAGATACTCGGCCATCCAGAAACCCGATCTCAGCAGCGCCCAGTAAAACAACGTCCTGGCGGTCCTGCCGTTTCCGTCGACGAACGGATGGTCGTAGCCGATCTGGAAGTGGATCAGGATCGCCCTGACCACCGGATGCACGAAGTGCTCGCTGTCGTCCGACTGGTTGGCGAAGTCGCAAAGGGACTGCAGGCGCTGCTCGAGTTCCCGTGCCGGTGGAGGCACGTGGAGAACGCGACCGGTCTCGTCCTCGATGACGATGTCTTCCGAGGGCAACCGGAACCTTCCCGCGCATCCCTCGTCGTCGAGCGTTCCATCGGTCAGCTTGCGGTGGATCTCGAACACCGCCGCAGGAGTCAGCGGCCGCTGCCTCCATGCTTTCAGTTCGCGCATGGCCAGGTAGTTGTTGTAGATCATGCGTTCGCCGTAATCCCGCGGCTCTCGCCCGCTGCGAAGCATGTCTTTTGCGACTTGGGTGGTCGTGGCAGCTCCTTCAAGCTGCGACGAAGTCATCGCTTCTTCCATCAGGGATCGAACGAGGTAGTGTTCGCGGGTGACTTCCGATTGGGAGGCCTCCTGGCCACGAAGCGCGCCGGCGGCATCACGGCCGATCAGGAACAGGTTTCGCTGGATGCTGTCGCTCAGAACGACGGTGAACGGGTTGCCTGCCTTGTCCTTCAACGGCATTTCCTGGCGCAGCCCGCGGCGCGCCATCTTGATTCCCAGCCACCATTCTTCCGGCGTCAGGTTCTCGGGTGGCGTGAGATGGCGTAGCTGATCCCAGTGCTCGTATCGTCCCTTGACCTCGGGGCCAAGCTTGCCGAGAAGTATCTTGCGGACGTCGGAACGCTCGAACAGGTCGCCGAGCGCCGGGGGTGGCATGGGGAGTTTCATGGGGCACCTGTCAATTTGCTACTAATTAATAGCGGAATTAGTAGCAAATTGACAGTGCCACGCGCCGGCTCCGCGGCGCCCGCGCCGTCCCGCGACTGCGAACGCTAAGAAGGCTCGCAGGGTGCCGCTGCTGACGCGAAAAGACTGAACGCGGCAGGGCCGAGACGAGGCTGCCGGCCCTATGCGATCGGGCGCGGCACTTACAGCGTGCGTTCGAACTCCATCACCTGGCGCTGCGCCCCGTCGCGCGCGATGCCGTAACGCTCCTGCACCTTGCCGACCAGGTATTCGGTATTGCCCTCGGCCCGGGTCAGGTCGTCGTCGGTCAGGTCGCCCCACTTGGCCTTGATCTTGCCGGTCAGCTGTTTCCAGTTGCCCTGGATACGGTCGTCGTTCATATCGTGTCACTCCGTTGCGAATAGGGATGCAAGGCGTGCCGTTGCAACCCGTCGCGGACCACTATCCGCATGGCGGCCTTAACCATTGAGCTGTAGGCCCGCGAGCGTGGGAGTTTATCGTAGGGCGCGGCGCGCCCACGAGATCGGACCTTCGCCGGAACCAAGAAGCCCTGCGTCGGCGGGGGTCCCTGGCGGGCGCGGCGGGTTGTTCGGTCATTGCCGGGCTTGCTGGGGCACCTTGCGCACCTTGTCCATCGGATAGCCCAGCGCCTGCACCCGGGCCAGCAACGCGTCATAGTCGGCCTGCGGAATGGTGGGCGTGCGCGCCATCACCCAGGTGTAGTCGCGCGCATCGCGGGCCACGATGACCTGGCTGTAGTCGTCCTTGAGGTAGGCCACGATGTACTGCGCCTTCAGCGGCCAGAACACCTGCACGCCCCATACCGCATTGCCGCTGCCGGGCTTGACGATGCCGGTGGAGTGGATGTCCTTCTTCTCGCCGTCGAAGCTGCCTTCGCGGAAATGGAACGAAGTGGCGACGTCGCCATTGGGCTTGAGTGTGTAGACCTCCAGCGCGTCATAGGCGTTTTTCTCGAAGCGGGTGGGGATGCTGGCGATCACGTACCAGTTGCCCATGAAGCGGGGCAGGTCGACGTGGGCCACCGGGGTGATCGGCGGCAGCTCGCTGGCGCAGGCGCCGGCGCTCAGCAGCACGGCACAGGCCATCAGCAGGCTCTTCGAAAGTTTCATGGTCACTCCGGGCGAAGGTGGTGAGGGGCGTGGAGTCACGGCCGCGCGAAGCGGTAGTGCGCCACCAGCCATTCCTGGCCGTCCGCGTAGCCGAACAGTTCGGCGCAGGACATCCAGAACATGCGCCAGCGCTGGAACCACAGCGGCGCCGCCTGGCGTCCGTAGGCTTCGGCGAGTACGTTCATCACCCGCTCGCGGTGGGCGTCCTGGTTGGCCAGCCAGTGGTTGGCGGTGCGCCGGTAGTGCGTGCCGTCGACGTGCCAGCGCTGCTCGAGGTGCAGCGCGGACTGGAACCACAGCAAGGTGTCCGATGCCGGCATCAGCCCGCCGGTGAAGAAATGCCGGCCCATCCAGTTGTCGTCGCCCGCGGTCTCGAACGGATACATCGCGGTCTTGTGCGCGAAGAGGTGCACGAACAGCTTGCCGCCGGGCCGCAGCCAGCCGGCGATGCGCTGCAGCAGGGTCTCGTAGTTGCGCATGTGCTCGAACATCTCGATCGACACGCAGCGATCGAACCGGGCTGCTTCCAGCTCCAGCCGGTTCACGTCGCAGGTGAGCACGCGCACGTTGAACAACCCGCGGCTGCGGCACTGCGCCTCGATGTATTCCCGTTGCTGGCTGGAATTGGAGACGGCCTTGATCCGCGCATTCGGATAGCGCTCGGCCATCCACAGGGTCAGCGAACCCCAGCCGCAGCCCAGCTCCAGGATCGTCTGCCCATCGGCCAGTTCGGCGCGTTCGCCGTACAGCGCCAGCATGGCCTCCTCGGCTTCGTCCAGCGACTCGTCGCCGCGCGGGTAGTGGCAGCCGGAGTATTTCAGCCGCTTGCCCAGGCACAGCTCGAAGAACGCCGGCGGCAGTTCGTAGTGCTGCGCGTTGGCCTTGTCGGCATGGATCGCCACCGGGCTGTGCCGCAGCATTGCGATGCGCTCGGCGTAGCGTGCGGCCTGGGCGTCGAGGCCGCCGGCCTGCTCTTCGCGCAGGCGTTGCGCGCACAGCCGGCGGATGCCCAGGCGCAGCAGGGCATCGGGGATGTGGCCACGTTCGGCCATGCCCAGCAGGCCCGGCGCCGGACGCTCGCCCGGCAGTTCGGTGATGGCGGTGGCGCTGGTATTCATCGGTCGTTCCTCCTGGGAAACCAGGGAATGAGCATCGGGGTGGTGCGCTGGTATTCGCGGTAGTCCTCGCCGCGACTGAGCAAGGCCTGCGCCTCGGTGTACGGCACGCCGCTGATCCAGCGCAGGAACACGTACATCAGCAGCGGCCCGGACCAGGCCAGCCAGGCGATCGGCGAACCGATGGCGAGGCAGACATGGGCGAACCAGTGCAGCCACTCGAAGAAGTAGTTCGGATGGCGCGAGTAACGCCAGAAACCCTGGCGGCAGGTGTGGCCCCGGTTGGCCGGGTCGCTGCGAAAACGCGCCAGTTGCGCGTCGGCGATCGACTCGCCGACCACGCCGAGCAGCCAGATCGCCGCGGCGACGAGCAGCCACGGGCCGGAAGCTGCCGGGTTGCGCGACACCGCCACGAACGGCAGCGCGAACAGCACGACCAGCACGGCCTGGAACTGGAAGAAGGCGAAGAACTTCCACTCGCTGCCGTGCCAGTGCGCGCGCAGGCTGCGGTAGCGTCCGTCCTCCGGCTCACCGCGAACCCGCCGCCACAAATGGACGGCCAGACGGCTGCCCCACAGGCCGCCGAGCACGGCCAGCAGCAGCCGTGTCCACGGTGCGCCGCTGCCGAGGACGGCCAGCAGCACGGCGCTGCCGCCCACGCCGGCGGCCCACAGCACGTCGACGATGCCCGCATTGGCGTGGGTGCGCTGCCAGCGCCAGCCCAGGCTCATCATGGCCGCCGCGAGTGTCCACACGATCAGCAGTTGCCAGCAGGCATTCATGCGGCATGTCCTCGTGCCGTGCGCGACGACGTCGAGACGCGCCTCGCCAGCCAGCCCAGCGCGGGGGTCGCCAGCGCCCAGCCGGCGGCAAGCACCAGCAGGCCGCGCCAGGCCGGCCCGGCGAAGCTCACCACCTGCCAGCCGCGCGCGGCGCCCAGATAGGCCAGCGGCCCGCCGATCAGCCCCAGCAGTGCCGCCAGCCCCAGCCGCTTCTGCAGATAGCGCAGCGACTGGCTGAAGGTCAGCGCGAAGGTGATCCACAGCGCCAGGATCCACGCCGGCGCCAGTCCCGGATTCAGCCAGCCGCTGGCATAGCTGGCCAGGCCATAGCGGATCATCCCGCCGTCGAGCAGGAAACCGAGCACCAGTGCGGCCGCCATCAGGCTGAGATCGACGCGGATATTCCGCGCCAGGGCCAACTGCGCCAACGCGTAGACCAGCATGCCGAGCACGCCGGGCCAGGCCGTGCCGTGGCCGGCACCGATCACCGCGGCAAACCACACCGCCTGGTAGCCGATCAGGCTGGGCCAGAAACTCATGCCGGCAACTCGACGTCGGCGGCCAGCCCGGGCAGCACGGCGGCGCGGCGATGGCCGGGCTTGGCCATCAGCAAATGCGCCACGCCGATCGAGCGCTCGCGGAAGCCGCCCTCGCAATACGCCAGGTAGAACTCCCACATCCGGATGAAGCGCTCGTCGAAGCCTTGCGCGCGCACCTGCGGCAGCGTGGCCATGAAGCGTTCGCGCCAGGCTTTCAGGGTCAGCGCGTAGGAGCTGCCGAAGTCCTCCAGTCGGGTCAGCGCCAGGTCGCTGGCGCGGGTCTTCGCCGCCAGCAGCGCGTTGATCGAGGGGATGAAGCTTCCGGGAAACACGTGGCGCTTGATGAAGTCGACCGATTTCAAGGCCTGCGCGTAGCGGTGATCCTCGATGGTGATCGCCTGCAGCAGGGCCAGGCCGTCCGGTTTCAGCAGGCTGCCCAGCTTTTCGAAATAGACGTCCAGGTAGGCCGCGCCGATCGCCTCGACCATCTCGATCGAGACCAGCTTGTCGTACTGGCCGTCGAGGTCGCGGTAGTCCTTGAGCAGCAGGGTGACGCGATCACCCAGGCCCGCGGCCGCGATGCGCGCGCTGGCCAGCGCATGCTGCTCGCGCGAGATCGTGGTGGTGGTGACATGGCAGCCGCAATGCGTGGCCGCGTACAGCGCGAAGCCGCCCCAGCCGGTGCCGATCTCGATCACCCGGTCGGTCGGCTTCAGGTCCAGCTTGCGGCAGATCCGCTCCAGCTTGCGCGCCGAAGCGGTCTCCAGCGTGTCGGTCGGGTCGGTCCAGAGCGCCGACGAATACATCAGGTCGCGCGACAGGAACAGGCCGAAGAAGTCGTTGCCGAGGTCGTAGTGCGCCGCGATGTTGCGCCGGCTGCCGTCGCGGGTGTTCCGGCGCAGCGCGTGCCAGGCGCGCATCGCCATGCCGCCGAGGCGGGCCAGCCCGCTTTCCATCCCGTCGAGCAGGTCGCGGTTGTGCAGCAGCAGCTGGATCAGCCCCACCAGATCGTCGCACCGCCAGTGGCCGTCCATGTACGACTCGCCGGCGCCGACGCTGCCGTTGCGCGCCACCGCGCGATAGAACTCGGCGTCCAGCACCCGCAGCTGGATCTGCAGGTCGGGATACGCACTGGCCGGGTCGCCCAGCTCGACCGTGCCGCAGGCGTCCTGGAGCACCAGCCGGCCGTGGCGCAGGCCGTTCAGCCGGTCGAGCAGTCGCTGGCGCAGGAAGCTGTCGATGGCGCCGAAGGGTGCGTTTTCACCCGCAAGGGTGGTGGCGATGTCGTTCATGTCAGGTCTCGGGAATGTCTTCACACAGAATCACGGGAATGCAGCGAAGGGTGGTCGTGCACCGGATTGCGCTTCAGCCACAGCCGCAGCGCCTGCCAGTGGATGGCGCCGACCACCTGCGCGGTCATCAGCGGGTAACGCCACAGCACGCGCGCCAGCGACGCGCCGCCGAGCGGCCGGCGCGTGAGGTTCAGCGTGGCGTCGAACGTGAGTGCGCCTTCGCGCAGCACGTTCATGTGCACGCGCAGGTCGTCGCCGGGCACGGTGAAGCGCCAGTCGTAGGCGCAGTCCATCGGCATGAACGGCGACACATGGAAGGTCTTGGCGAATGCCCAGTGCAGCGCGCGGCCGTGGATGCGCGCGTGCTCGATCGGCAGCACGTAGGCGTGGCGTTCCTTCCATGGCGTGTTGGTGATCTCGGCCAGCACCGCCACCAGGGTTTCGCCGTCCGGGGCGTAGCAGTAGTAGAAGCTGACCGGGTTGAACACCAAGCCGAAGTAGCGCAGGTGGGTGAGCAGGCGCACCGGTCCGACCGGGCGCTGGCCGGTGGCCTGCTCCACGCGGCGGCGCACCGCTTCGGCCAGCGGCACGTCGGCGGGGCCGAGATAGTCGCTGCGGCGGAACTGCGCCACGTTGCCGTGCGTGGTCGACCATAGCCAGCGCCGGGTGAACACCTGTTCGACCTCGTCCAGATCCAGATACAGCTGGGCCATGCGATAGGTGAACGCGTGCGGGTGCGGCGCGTGGCGGCGATGGCGCACCACGCCTTCATACACCGCGCTGCACGGCTGCCACCTCGTGCTGGCGGTTTGCGCCGTCACGCCACCAGCTCCGTTTCGCGCGCCGTCGTTGCCGGCATCGGTTCGGCGTGCGGCGGCCAGTGCGCGCCAAGCGCGGCGGCAACTTCGACCGCGCTACGCATGCCGTCCTCGTGGAAGCCCCAGCCCCAGTACGCGCCGGCAAACCAGGTGCGGCGCCAGCCCTGGATCTCGGCCTTGCGCGCCTGCGCGTTGACCGCGGCCTGGGTGTAGACCGGATGCTGGTAGCGCATGCGCGCCAGCAGCTTGTCCGGGTCGATCGCGTCGGCACGATTGAGCGTGACCACGAACGGTTCGGGTGAGTCGATGCCTTGCAGCAGGTTCATGCAGTAGCTGACCGTGCAGGGGGCTTCGGGATCGCGCGGCAGCCAGGCGTTCCACGCCGCCCACGCCTTGCGCCGGCGCGGCAGCACGCGGGCGTCGGTGTGCAGCACGGTGTCGTTGGCCTGGTAGGTCATCGCGCCGAGGATCGACCGCTCGCGCTCGCTGGGGTCGTCCAGCAGACGCAATGCCTGGTCGCTGTGGCAGGCCAGCACGACCTGGTCGAAATGCCCGATGCCGGCGACGCTGTCCACTTCGACCCGGTCGTAGTGGCGGCGAATCGAGAATACCGGGCAGTTCAGCCGCTCGCGCACCGGCCAGTGCGCGCGCAGCGCCGCCACGTAGGTCGACGAGCCGCCCTTCACCACGCGCCACTGCGGACGGTCGCCGAGCTGCAGCATCTGGTGGTTGGCCATGAACTGCACCAGGTAGCGCGCCGGGAACTGCAGGATCTGCGTGGGCGGCGACGACCACAGCGCCGAGGCCATCGGGATCAGGTGTTCGTCGCGGAACGCCGCGCCGTAGCGGTGCTGCTCCAGATAGGCCCCCAGCGTGGTCGTGTCATCACGCTGCGACAGCAGCGTCGGCGCCTCGCGATAGAAGCGGGCCAAGTCGCGCACCATGCCCAGGAAGCGCGGCGACAGCAGGTTGCGGCGCTGGCAGAACAGCGTGTCCAGCGTGGCCGCGTTGTACTCCAGCCCGCTCGCCTCGCTGTGCACCGAGAAGCTCATCGTGGTCGGCTGCGAGGCCACGCCCAGCTGCGCGAACATCTGCGTCAGCAGCGGGTAGTGCGCCGGGTTGTGCACGATGAAGCCGCTGTCGATGCGGTAGCGCTGGCCGGCCTGTTGCACCTCATGCGTATGCGTGTGCCCGCCGAGATAGTCGTTCGCCTCGAACAGGGTCACCTCATGCTTGCGCGACAGCAGCCACGCGGAGGCCAGCCCCGCGATGCCCGATCCCACCACGGCGATGCGCATGGCCTAGCTCCTCGCCCTGGCCAGCACCCAGGCGGGTACCGGCTTCAGTCCACGCACCAGGCCCAGCATCGCCATCAGTTTCAGGCCGTACCAGGTCAGGTCCACTTCCCACCAGCGGAAACCCTGCCGGCTGGAGCCGGGGAAGAAGTGATGGTTGTTGTGCCAGCCCTCGCCGAACGTGAGCAGGGCCAGCCACAGGTTGTTGCGGCTGTCGTCCTTCGTCTCGAAACGGCGCCTGCCGTAGCGATGCGCCAGCGAGTTGATCGTCACGGTGGCGTGGAACAGCACGATGGTGGAGACGAAGAAGCCCCACACCAGCATCTGTCCGCCGGAGGTACCCAGCTGCGGCGCCACATGCTGCAGCAGCGCGCCCAGCGCATACATGCCGATGGCGAGCAGCAACGGGATCGCGATGTCGAAGCGGTCCAGCCAGCGCAGCTCGGGATACTTCGCCAGATCCGGCACCCGCGCCAGGTCGGTGCGGAAATTGCGCGGGGTGAGGAACCAGCCGACGTGGCTCCACAGGAAGCCGTGCACGCCCGGCGAATGCGGATCGGCCGGCGTGTCGGTGACGCGATGATGATGGCGATGATGCGCCGCCCACCACAGCGGCCCGCGCTGCACGCAGGAGGCGCCGATGGTGGCGAATACGAACTGCACCGCGCGCGAGGTCTGGAACGTGCGATGCGAGAAGTAGCGGTGATAGAAGCCGGTGAGCGCGAACATGCGCAGCGCGTACAGCGCCACCGCCACGGCCAGCGCCACCGGCGCCACGCCGACCCAGATCACGCCGAGGCAAGCCAGGTGCATCGCCACGAACGGCGCTGCGCGCAGCCAGTCGATGCGATCCTCGCGCGCCTCGTCCACTTCCACCACCGCGCTGGTATCGAACCAGCGCCTTGCGGTGCGCACCGGCCAGGACCACCGGAGGCGGGTGCGACCGGCCCCGCCAACAGTCGAGGCATCGACCCGGTCAGGCGGTGCAATCACGAGTGGATCGGGGTTGACCATGGAAACATACCTGTCAGCGGTTCAATGACAGATACGCAGGAACCCCCGCGGCGGATGCATGCGCCGGCAAGATTGCCGGGCTTCACGTGGCCTCTCCCCGGCGCGTGCGAAGAAACGGATCCGGCAGGCCACCGCTTGCGTATCCGACCACATCACCGGGAGACATCATGTCAGGCATGAAACAGATCATCGGACTGATCGGCTGGCTGCTGCTCAGCTTCTCCGCCGCCGCGATCGGCTCGATCGCCTCGATACAGGCGGCCGCCTTCTACCGGCAGCTGGCGCAACCAACCTGGGCGCCACCCTCGGCGGTGTTCGGCCCGGTGTGGTCGTTGCTGTACGCGCTGATGGGTATCGCCGCCTGGCTGGTCTGGCGCGAAGGCGGCGGGCGCCGCCAGCGCGGCGTGCTCGCACTGTTCGTGCTCCAGCTGGCGATCAATGCGCTGTGGAGCTGGCTGTTCTTCGGCTGGCACCGCGGCGCCTTGGCGTTCGCCGACATCGTGCTGCTGTGGCTGCTGATCGGTGCCACCGCGATCGGCTTCTGGCGCGTGCGCCCCCTGGCTGGGGCGCTGCTGCTGCCGTACCTGGGCTGGGTCAGCTTTGCCGCGGCGCTCAATTTCGTGGTGTGGCAGTTGAATCCGCAGATCCTCGGCTGAGTCACCGTTGCCTTTGGCGGATCGGCACAGTTGCGGTGGGCTTGCCTTCGATGGCCTAGAGGTTCGCTTTGGCGGCAGCTGGCGGGGCATCGTCGGTGCCGCGCGCGCCGTGCTCGGGAACACTTCGTCCCGTCGCATCCCCGCCAGCACGGCGGCGAACAGCAGAAGGGCCGAACCCGCCGCCATTCCATCGGCGGCAGATCGACATGTCACCTGCCCGGCAGGCTCTGAAAGTTACCTCGGCCCTGCCATCGGGGTTTCAGCGTGCGAGCGCGGCGTAGGCATCCAGCGCTTGCTGGCGTGACTGCCCCAACTCCACCATCGGCGCCGGATACCCGCTGCGCTTGAGCAGGTCGGCATCCCTCCACGGCTCATGCAGCAATGCCAACGGCGCCTCCGCCAGCTCCGGCAACCAGCGCCGCAGATAGATGCCATCCGGATCGAACTTCTTCGCCTGCGTCACCGGATTGAACACGCGGAAGTACGGCGCGGCATCCGCGCCGCAGCCGGCCACCCATTGCCAGCCCAGCGTATTGTTGGCGAGGTCCGCGTCGACCAGGGTGTCCCAGAACCAGCGCGCGCCGTGCTGCCAGTGCTGGCGCAGGTTCTTGGTCAGGAAGCTGGCCACGATCATGCGCACGCGGTTGTGCATCCAGCCGGTGCGCCACAGCTCGCGCATGCCGGCGTCGACCAGCGGGATGCCGGTGCGGCCGCGCTGCCAGCGTTCGAGCAGTGCGTGGTCCGCGGGCGCCCACGGGAAATCGTCGAAGCGCGGATTGAAGTTGTCGGTCGGCGTGTGTGGAAAGTGATACAGCAGGTGATGGGCGAATTCGCGCCAGCCCAGTTCGCGCAGATAGGGTTCGAGGTCGGGGCGGCGTTTGGCGTCGGTGGCATGGGCGCGACGATCGAGTTCGAATTGGATCTGTCGCGGCGAGATTTCGCCGAAGTGCAGGTGCGGCGACAGGCGCGAAGTGCCGTGGCGCGCGGGCAGGTCGCGCGCGTGCGCGTAGTCGCCGATGGCGTCGTCACCGAAGATCTCCAGCAACTCCCGCGCACCGGCTTCGCCCGGTTGCCAGCGGGCGGCCAGCCCGCCGGCCCAGGCGATCCGCGGCAGCAGTTCGAGCGCGGCCAGTGGCAGGCCGTCGGGCAACTCGTGCCAGCCCGGCACGTGCGGCGCGGGCAGCGGTTCGACCGGCTGCAGCCGCGGGCGCAGGTTGCGCCAGTACGGCGTGAACACCTTGTACGGCGCAGCCTGCTGCGTGGCGATCGCCCACGGCTCGCACCACAGCGCGGCGTTGTGGCTGTGCACCGCGATGCCGTCGGCCCGCAGCGCGCTCTTGATCCGCGTGTCGCGCGCGATCGCGGCCGGTTCGTACAGCCGGTTCCAGTACACCGCACGGGCGCCGCTGCTTGCGATCAGCGCCCGCAGAATATCCAGCGGTTCGCCACGACGCAGGTGCAGGCCGGCGCTTGCGTCGTGCAGCTGCCGGGCGAGGGCGGCCAGTGAATGGTGCAGCCACCAGCGACTGGCGGCACCGGCCGACCACCGGCCTTCGTCGCCGCTGTGGATGAAAACCGGCAGCACCTGCGCGTGTTCCGCACAGGCCGCACTCCACGCCGGGTTGTCGGCCAGGCGCAGGTCGCGCCGGAACAGCACCAGCGCCGTGCTCATCGCGATGCGTTCCGGCAGAACCGCACGGCCACGCTCAAAAACCGAGCAATGGCTGCAGCGTGCGGGCGAACCAGCCGGAGAACACCAGCGGTGCGTCGGTGGCCGCCACGCAGATGCACGGCACGCCGGGCGAGGTCACCGGCTGATGGTTGATCTGGCCGTCGAGATCGGCCACGTCACCGGGGCCGAAATGGCCGAGCATGTCGTCGTAGGCGCCGTCCAGGATCATCGTCAACTCGCTGCCACCATGGCTGTGCAGCGGCAGCTTGCTGCCCGGCGCGATGCGCAGCAGCATCAGGTTTCCGCCGCCGATGCCGCTGGCGCGGATGCGCTGCACGCCGGGCGCCACGCGTTTCCAGCGCAGCGCGCGCAGCGAGTGGCCGAACCACGGCTGCAGCGCGCCCGGCAGTCGATCCGGATCGTCCCGTTCGACGATGTCGGCCGGCTGTGCCGGGTGTTCGGGCACAGGTTCGCGGTCGAGCAGCGCCAGCATGGCCGCGCGCGCGTCGTCGGTCGGCGCGTCGACGCGTTGCTGCTGCATCAGCACGCCACCGATCCGGTCGGCGGCGTGCTGGCTTTCGCGGCACTGCGCGCAGCGCTCCAGGTGGGCGGAAGCGACCACGGCGAGCGCCGGCGGCAGCGCGCCGGCGGAGTAGCTGAGCAGGGTGGCGTCGTCGAGATGGTGATGCGGTTTCATCGCGGAGCCCTCATGCTGCCCTGCAGTTTCGCGAACGCGCGCCGCAGCGAGGATTTGACCGAGCCCAGCGGCATGGCCAGTTCACCGGAGATCTCGCTGTGGCTTTTGCTTTCGAGGTAACACATGCGCACCAGCTTGGCCTGCATGGGCGGCAGGCGATCGATCGCCTGTTTCAGAAGGTCCTGGTCGAAGGACGACTCCGGTTGCGAGTCGAGCCGGGCGGACTCGAGGTGATCGAGCCGGTCCAGGCCTTCCTGGATCGGCAGCCAGTGCGGTTCGCGCCGCACCTGGTCGATGTACAGGTTGCGCGCCACCCGGTACAGCCAGGTGCCGAGGCTGGCGCGCGCCGGATCGAACAGGGCGGCCTTGCGCCACAACGTCAGCAGCGCCTCCTGCACCAGTTCGTCGGCGGTCGACTCGGCCACGCCGAGGTTGCGCAGGTAGCGCTGCAAGCGCGGTGCGAAATGGTCGTAGATGCGCATGAAGCTGGCGCGGTCACGCTGGGTCGACACGGCGGCCATCAGGAGCGACCAGTCGTGCGCATCGGGGGCGGCGTTGCTCGCGGGAGGGGCCACGTCTCGTTTCGCCCGGAAGGGCGCTACCTCGGCAGCGGCTTGGTCGGAATCCATCATACGCAACTTCCCGCCTGCGACGACCGCCGGACGATCCGGCCGCCTCGCGTGCTTCATGCCCATGGCATACGACGGGAACGGGAAATCGGATGCAGCGGGCGGCGGCCTGCGCGCCACGGCTGCACCGGCCGCGCTTGCCGGTCGGGCACGGGAGCGGTGAGCGGCACGGGGTGCGGCAGGCGCCGTGGCTAGTCGCCGGTCTCCGCTGCCGGGTCTTTCGCGGCGTCCAGCTGGTCGCGGTTGGACCACCCCCCGTACCAGGCGAGCGCCATCGTGGAGCCATGCGCGTAAGGGCACTTTTCCCGCGGTTCGCCGCAGTCGCGTGCGTAGTGGCCTTCGATCCAGGCCTGAAGCGGATACTGCATCGGGCTTTCCTTGACCATGCTGGCGTCCCCGGTGGGCGTCGTGCAGGCTTGGGTGAGGCCGGCAGGCCGAAGTTTCAAGCATGAAAAAGCCCGCCAGAGCGGGCTTGGATCCATCTATGCCGGGGGATGGCCGGGATGATCGCCTCACGGCGAGAGAGTGGCTGCACAGAGTGAAGCCGTTCACATTTTTCCATTTACCGACCGGGCAGGTCGTGATCTGTATCACGTTTAGGTGCCGCGGATGCCGGCCGCCTGCGGTCGGACGCGGTGCCGGCAGGCGTTTCGCGCGGGTCGCCGGTTTCGCTGCAGCGGATGCGGTGCACGTGTGCCGGAAACCACAAAATGGCCGCGGCTATAAGGCATGACCTGTCCGCCAGCCGGCACGTCCAGGAAATGGCAGCCTGCAGGCGAAGATCCTCAGCGGGCCCGGCTTTGCAACAGCCGCACCGCCCCACGCTTGAACTCGCTGCCGGATGTTCTTCTCGTGGCCATGCTTACGCACTCGCGTGGCGATTGTGCCGATGAATCTTCTGTAGGGAGAATCGCCGCGACCAAGCCAAAGAGGCCAGCGTAGCGCTGGCGACGTCACATTTGCCCATGCAGATGTGGCTCGCCCGCAGCGGCGGCACCGCGGCTGTCACGCATGCTGTTGCGCCATGCCGCCGCCGGGGCAGTCCTGACGCGTCCGCCGTCGCTGAGGTGATTGGCTCGCGTGAGCCTCGATGCACACAAGCGCTCGTCGACCTTGATCCAGGGCAGCGTCGCGCGGGACGGTTATGGATACAGTGGCACCGGTTGTTGAACCGGGTGGGGAACGCGATGGCCGTCAGGCCGCAATTGCATCGGGTAGTGGTAGTGGGGGGCGGTGTGGCGGGTCTTGAGATTGCCACCGCCTTGGGACGCCGTTTCCGCGGCGAACGGCAGCGGCACGGCGAGGGGCCGTCGGTCACGCTTGTCGATCACGACACCGCGCACGTGTGGAAGCCGATGTTGCACACCATTGCGGCCGGTACCAGCGATATTTCGCAGCAGCAGACCCCGTATCAGGCACAGGCGCATGCGGCCGGTTTTGCCTTTCAGATGGGCGAGTTTGCCGAGCTGGATCGCACGGCCCGGGAATTGCGCTTGTTGCCGCTACGCGATCGTCACGGTCGCGTGGTGATTCCGGAGCGGCGCGTTCGCTACGACACGCTCATCATTGCGGTCGGCAGCCTTGTCAATGATTTTGGCACGCCGGGCGTGGCCGAGTATTGCCGAGTGATCGACTCGCGCCGCCAGGCCAATGCCTTCAACCGCGAAATTCGTGTGCGCGTGGCCCAGTGCCTTACGCAGGGCAAGGACTTGTCCATCGGCATTGTGGGAGGCGGCGCCACCGGCGTGGAGCTGGCGGCCGAGTTGATTCGCTTGAAGGATGCGGTGGTGGCCTATGGCGGTGAGGAGTTGCCGACGTGCCTGTCCGTCACCTTGCTGGAGGCCGGGCCACGTTTGCTGCCGGCGTTTCCGACAAACATTTCGACGTCGGTGCAAGGGCAACTGGAAGCGTTGGGCGTTCGGGTGTTGACGCACACGGCCGTGAACTCGGTGACGGAGGATGCCTTCATCCTCAATACCAAGGACCGCATTCCAGCCTCGCTCAAAGTCTGGGCGGCCGGCGTGAAAGCGCCGGAGTTCCTGGCCGCGCTGGATGGGCTGGAGACCACGCGCGGCAATCAATTGGTGGTGACGGCGTCGTTGTGCACCACCAATGATCCGCATATTTTTGCCGTGGGCGATTGTTCCAGCTTGCGGCTCGCGGGGGCCGAACGGCCACTGCCGCCAACCGCGCAGGTGGCGCACCAGCAGGCCCAGCACCTGATTCGCTACTTGCCCGATGCGGTGCTCCACGGCAGGTCAGTACCACCGTTCCGCTATCACGATTTCGGCGCGCTGGTATCGCTGGCCGATTACGACGCGTTCGGCTCGCTCGGGGACTACGGTCTGATGAAGAGTGTCACGTTTCGCGGTCGCCTGGCGCACTTCAGCCACGTGTTGCTCTATCGCCGCCATCAGATGCAATTGCATGGCGTGTTGCGCGGCTGGCTGCTATGGCTGATCGACCGCTTGAACGCCAGCGCACGGCCCACGATACGGATGGATTAGATCGAACTGGCCGGTGACGGGGCCCGGTGCTTGGCCGGTTGGTCCGATCATGGACAATGGTTCGGCGCGCAAGCAGACACGCCGGAATGAGGCTTTGAACGAGGTGGTGCATGAGCGACAGCACGGCGATGGAATATGACGTGATCGTTGTGGGCGGCGGCCCGGGCGGGCTGGCTGCAGCCATTCGCCTGAAGCAGTTGGCCCGTGAACGCCAGCACGATATCAACGTGTGCGTACTGGAAAAGGCGCCGGAGATTGGCGCGCAGATCCTCTCCGGTTGCATCATGGATCCGCGCGCGCTCACCGAGTTGATTCCCGACTGGGCCGAGCGCGGAGCGCCGCTGACGCTGCCGGTGGCACAAGATCGCTTCGTGTTTCTCACCCAGACCGGCACACGCGCAACGCCGCATTGGCTGCTGCCGCCCTGTTTCCGCAATGCGGGCAACTACGTGGTGCAGCTGGGGCACGTGGTGCACTGGCTGGGCGTGCAGGCCGAAGCGCTGGGCGTGGATGTCTTTCCGGGGTTTGCCGCCGCCAAGGTGCTGTACGACGAGCATGGCGCGGTGTGCGGCGTGGAAACCGGCGAAACCGGCGTAGCCAAGGGCGGCACGCATACCGATGCCTACGAGTCCGGCACGCAGCTCGTGGCGCGCTACACGGTTTTTGCCGAGGGCTCGCGCGGGCATCTGGGCCGCCAGTTGATCGAGCGCTTTCATCTTGATGCCGATTGCGATCCGCAGAGCTATGCCATTGGCGTGAAGGAATTGTGGGAGGTCGATCCGGCAAAGGCGCATCCGGGTCTGGTCATGCACACGGCCGGTTGGCCACTCGACGCGCAGACCTATGGCGGTTCGTTCCTGTATCACCTGGAGCGCAATCTGGTGGCCGTCGGTTTCGTGATTGGCACCGACTACCGCAACCCCACGCTGTCGCCCTTCGAAGAGATGCAGCGCTACAAGACCCACCCGGCCATCCGCACGGTATTCGATGGCGGCAAACGGGTTGCCTACGGTGCGCGCTCGCTGACGGCTGGCGGCCTGGCGTCGCTGCCAAAAATGGTATTTCCGGGCGGCGCGTTGATCGGCTGTGAAGCCGGTGTGCTGAACGCGTCGCGCATCAAAGGCAGCCATGCGGCCATCAAAACCGGCATGCTGGCGGCCGACGCGGTGTTCGATGCGGTGGTGGCCGGACGCAGCCATGACGAACTCACGCGCTATCCCGAGGCGTTGCGTGCCTCGTGGCTGTATCGGGAGCTGCGCAAATCGCGCAACTTCAAGCAGTGGTTCCACTACGGCCGGCGCGTGGCCACGGTGATGACCGGAGTGGAGCAATGGCTGCTGCGCGGGCACATCCCGTGGAACCTGCATCACCACACGCCCGATCATGCCCGGCTGCGGCCGCTCTCGGAGTGCGTGAAGATCGAGTATCCGAAACCCGACGGCAAGCTCACGTTCGACCGCGCGAGCTCGGTGTTCTTGTCCAATACGCACCACGACGAGAACCAGCCGGCGCACCTCACGTTGAAGGATCCTGCGGTGCCGGTGCAAGTGAACCTGGCAAAATACGGCGGCCCGGAGGCCTTTTACTGCCCGGCGGGCGTGTACGAATTCGTGCATGGACCGGACGGCGCGGTGCGGTTGCAGATCAACGCCGCCAACTGCGTTCACTGCAAATTGTGCGATATCAAGGACCCGAAGCAAAACATCGTCTGGACGACGCCGCACGGTGGCGAAGGGCCGATCTACAACGGCATGTGAGCCGCTCGTGGCGTTGGACAGCCACACCGATACCCGGCAGGCGCAGAGCGCCAGTGGTGCTGGCATCTCGCCCGGGGTTTGCCGCATATAGCCGTACCGGACGTCGGAGCGCGGCAACGGATGCGCCAGCCCGGCAAAGGTGCCGGCCAGTGCCAGCGCGCCAACGCGCACCACCGCCCACGCCCACAGTGCGTTCAGGCCATACGGTGCGAGTGATGCGGCAGCACGAAGTGCCAACTCCGATCATGTTGCCGATGACCCGCGCCATGGCCGTCCACGGGGCACACGGTCGCGCTGCCGTGCTGGGCGCGTTCATGGGGCGGTACGGTGCCGGCAGGCGTGGTTTCCGACCCGCGCCCCGCGCCCTCAGATGGTGCGTTCGGCAATCAGGCGTTTGATTTTGGCAATCGCCTTGGCTGGGTTCAGGCCCTTCGGGCAAGTGTTGGTGCCATTCAGGATGGCGTGGCAGCGGTACAGTTTGAAGGGGTCGTTGAGCTCGTCCAGACGGTCACCGGTGGCCTCGTCGCGCGAGTCGGAAATCCAGCGGTAGGCCTGCAGCAAGACGGCCGGGCCGAGGAAACGATCCGGGTTCCACCAGTAGCTTGGGCACGAGGCCGTGCAGCAGGCGCACAGAATGCACTCGTAGAGGCCATCCAGCTGTTTGCGATCCTTGGGCGACTGCAGGCGCTCGCGTGAGCCCACCGGGCTGTCGGTCTTGAGCCAGGGCTGAATGGAGGCGTATTGCGCGTAGAAGTGGGTGAAGTCCGGCACCAGATCGCGGATGACCGGCATGTGCGGCAGCGGGTAGATATTCACCTGGCCCTCGCGCAAATCGTCCAGCGATTTGGTGCATGCCAGCGTGTTCTCGCCGTTGATGTTCATCGAGCACGAACCGCACACGCCTTCGCGGCATGAACGGCGCAGCGTCAACGTGGGTTCGATGGTGTTCTTGATTTTAAGCAGCACGTCCAAAACCATCGCGCAGTCGCTCACGTCGACCTCGTAGGTGTCGGTGCGCGGATTGCCCCCGACCTCCGGGTCCCAGCGGTAGACCTTGAACTTGCGGACTTTCTTGGCGCCCGGTTCGGCGGCAAAGTAGTTGCCCTTCTGTACCCGGGACATCTGCGGCAATCGAAACTGGGCCATGAAATTCTCCCTTGAACGAAACAGTTTGTCTGCCCGCGGCGGGTGCCGCGGTGCATCCGTCAGTACACGCGTTTGGCCGGCGGGATGGTTTCCACCTCGTCGTCGAGCGGCTGCATGTGTACCGGCCGGTAGTCGAGCGTGCATCGGCCCTTGTCATCGACTTTGACGAGGGTGTGCTTCATCCAGTTGACGTCGTCGCGCTCGGGAAAGTCGTCACGCGCGTGGGCGCCGCGGGTTTCCGGCCGCGCCGCCGCTGAATGCATGGTGCCTACGGCTTGCACCAGCAGGTTGTCGAGCTCGAAGCTTTCAATGAGGTCGGAGTTCCAGATCAGGGACGGATCGGACACGTGCACGTCCTCGAACTGGGCGTAGATCGCGTCAATCCGCTCGCAACCCTGCTGGAGCGTTTCGGCCGTGCGGAAGACCGCCGCGTCGTTTTGCATGGTGCGCTGCATTTTTTCGCGCAGCTGTGCCGTGGGCGTACCGCCTTTGGCGTGACGCACCTTGTCAAGCCGGGCCAGCGCCGGATCCAACGCGTCGGTCGGCAATCCGGCAAAGGGCGTGTTCGGCTTGATGAGCTCGGCGCAGCGCTGCGCGGCAGCGCGGCCAAACACGATCAAATCGAGCAGCGAGTTCGTGCCCAGGCGGTTGGCGCCGTGTACCGATACACACGCCGCTTCGCCGATGGCGAACAGGCCCGGCATGATGTGGTCGTTGTCCGAACCCACTTTTTGCACCACCTGGCCGTACATGTTGGTGGGTATGCCGCCCATGCAGTAATGCGCGGTCGGTAGCACCGGAATGGGCTCCTTGGTCACATCCACGCCGGCGAAAATGCGCGCGGTTTCGGAAATGCCCGGCAGACGTTCGTGCAGCGTGTCGCTGCCCAGATGCGCCAGGTTCAGCAGCACGTGATCCTTGTGTTCGCCCACGCCGCGGCCTTCCCGGATTTCGACCGTGATGGCGCGGCTGACGACGTCGCGTGAAGCCAGATCCTTCACGTGCGGCGCGTAGCGCTCCATGAACCGCTCGCCGTCGGCGTTGGTGAGATAACCACCTTCGCCACGCACGCCTTCGGTAATCAGGCAGCCGGAACCGTAAATGCCGGTAGGGTGGAATTGCACGAATTCCAGATCCTGCAGGGCCACTCCGGCACGTAGCGCCATGCCGCCGCCATCGCCCGTGCAGGTATGTGCCGAGGTGGAGGAAAAGTACGTGCGTCCGTAGCCGCCAGTTGCCAGGATGACCGCATGGCCGCGGAAAAAGTGCACGCTGCCTTCGGTGAGGTTGATGGCCAGCGCACCGGCAACGTCGCCGGTGCGCGGATCGGTCACCAGATCGGTAACAAAATATTCGACAAAGAATTTGACTTTGTGCTTCAACGCCTGCGTGTACAGGGTGTGCAAAATGGCGTGGCCGGTACGGTCGGCCGCTGCGCAGCTGCGTTGCGCCAGCGCTTCGCCGTGGCGAACCGTGTGACCGCCAAACGGGCGCTGGTAAATGTGCCCGTCTTCGGTGCGCGAGAACGGCACGCCAAAGTGTTCCAACTCGATGACGGCAGGAATCGCTTCGCGGCACATGTACTCGATGGCGTCCTGATCGCCCAGCCAATCGCCGCCCTTGACGGTGTCGTAGAAGTGATAGCGCCAATCATCTTCGCCCATGTTGCCGAGGGCCGCGGCAATGCCGCCCTGGGCAGCCACCGTATGTGAACGGGTGGGAAACACCTTGGTTACGCAGGCTACCGACAGCCCGGCCGCAGCCAGGCCCAGCGCTACGCGCAGGCCGGCGCCGCCCGCGCCGACAATCACCACGTCGTATTGATGCTTTTCAACCTTGTACGCTTCGGCAGGCATGTTGAACGTTGTCCTTTCAAATCAAAGTGGAATCAATGCAGGCGCGTGAACCAGACGGCGAGTACCGCCAGGATCGTGGCCAACGCACCGAGCAACGCACCGAAGCGCAAGGCAATCTGCAACGTGACTTCCTGCCCGCGCGCATGCACGTAGTCGCCAATGATTACGTCCAGCCCCAGCATGCCGTGCCAGTAGCTGCACACGGTCAGCACGATCAGCAGGAACGCGTGAACGGGTTGCCCGATCGACGCCAGCACGGCGTCATAGTCGGCGTGTAGCAGGCCGGCGACAAAAAACAAAAACCAGAGAGTCAGCGGAATCAGCGCCACCGCCGTCAGGCGCTGCACCCACCAGTGCTGAACGCCGGTGCGCGATGGCCCCCAGTGGCGGGCTGTCTTGAGCGGATCGCGCATGCCTGATTGGCCCGGAAACTCGCTCATGCCGCACCTCCCGTCAACTTGATGATCAACAACACCCAAGTCAGTACGGTCAATGCCGTGCTCACGCCCACTACCACCCAGCCGGTGGCCCAGTACGAGGGGTTGCGCGTGCGGTCACGGGTGTGCTGCGGGCCGTAATCCCAAGTCAGGCTGTGAAACAAATGCTGGATGCCGTTGCAAAGGTGGAACAGCAGTGCCCAGATCCACGCGAACCACACCATGAGGCCGATCCAGCTGCCGGAAAAATCCGCAAACAGTTGCCACGCATGGTGGCCGGCGGCGGCGGCGATCAGGCCCCACGTCAATACTGCGGCCCCGATGGAAAGAAACAGCCCGGTCAGGCGGTGCAAGGAAGACTGCACCATGTTGATGCGCCAGCGGTAGATGCCGAGGTGCGGTGAAAGGGGGCGTGGATTGTGCACGGCAAAAACCTCCTGAAGCTGTCCGGTCAGCCCGGCAATAACTCCGCCGACGCGGCTGCAGTCGGCGGCCGCTGAGCGTTTCGCACGTGAGTGCGGGATCCGGCGTTTCATCACCCGGCAGCGAGCGGCGCCGCGCGGCCCATTCGTCCTGACACGGGAACGTGCGTGTGAGAATGACGAACTCGACGTACACCGCAGCCACACCCGATCGGCACCGCCCATCGCACGCTCGCGCTGGTTGCTCGATGGTAGCGAGTGCCACCGGCGACGCCCTGACCTCCATCAAGCTCTTTCGTGCGCAACGTGGCGTATGCGCTGCAAACGCGCGATTCGAACCGGCTAACGACGCCATTTGGTGGCAATCGCGGCCAGCTCGTCGCGGATCGTGGGATCCAGCAATTCCGGGCATTCGGATACGCGCGCAATCAGGCCAAAAACCGTCACGGTGTCGCGAATCACGGTCGGGTCGCACGCCCAGATGTCGGTGGGGTCGTAGGCACCAAAGCTGTCGGCATCCGCCCAGGCGAGCAGAAAGTTGGCGCAGCGGCTGGCCTGGCCCGAGTTGCCGAGTGCCACTTCCGCCAAGTGATGCATGGCGGCAAGTTCCTCCGGCGTGGGTTGGGTCGGGTCGTGTTCGGCGGGCGCGGAGATGATGACGGACAAGTCAGGTATGGCCATGGGTGGTTCCGGGGCGGGGCGGGGTGGCCGGCCGGCGTTCTGCGCTTGCTGATGACAAACCCGCGAAGAGTTGGTGCACGGCGTGCGTTACTGCGGCACAGCCGGAGTCGTGCTCGTGGAACGGCACCTGGCGCACGAGGGCCAGCGCGATTTCGGCCGACTCGACCAGGTACTGGCAGGCGGCCTCGATGGCCCAGGTGCGGGCGCGCTGCATGGCGTCACCGGCGCTGGCGCAACCTTGCGCCAGCAGCATGACGGTGACGTCCGCGGTGCCGCGAACGATGCTTTCGCTGCGTATCGCCAGATGACCGATACGCCCGGTAAGCAGCCAGAGTTCACCGGCCGGTGCCTGGGTGGCCGGATGATGTGCGCGGTCCACGCCGATGGCATCGAGAAAACAGCCAAGGCGTTGATGGAAGCGGGCCGTAATCCTGCGGGGCGGTTGCCATTGCCAGGTATCGGATCCGTGCGCGACAAGCTCCATCCCGACGGCATGGACGGCTTCGTCCGTGACGGGATCGTCGTCGGCCGCCGCTGCCGCGTCCGTAGCGGTGGCCACGCAACCGAGCGCGTTGCGCAGTCGTGCGACATCCACGGCAAGACCGGTTGCCGTGGGCAGCCGCATGGCAATGTCCTGGGTGGACCACGCGATAGCGCGGCTGGTGGCCGGCCCGAACTGGGCACCATCGCTGATGCGCACACAGTGGCCAGTAACCGGATCGATCGACCAGCCGCTCGGGAGCGGCGTGCTCGGTAGGAGAAGCGGAAGCGACACGGGCACCTTCGCGCATGACAAGCCACTGCACGGTAGCGGGTGGGCGCACCGGCGCCATGACCTGAATCAGCTTCGGCGCTGGAACGGCCGCCGGGCGTGCAGAGCCAGCCGCTCGGCACGACTGCGATGGCGGGGCTTGTGCCAGGTCATGGAAGAATTTGTACAACGTCGCATAGTTGTCCCATGCAGTCGATTGGGCAGGCCGGCATGACAACAACGAGTGGCGCCGAAAGCGATCCCATTTTGCGCGCGCGCGGCGAGGTGATGGTGCACCGCGCGCAGGCGGCGGAAGCGCTGTACCGCAAGGCGCTCGAAACGCAGCCGGACAACGCGGAAGCGCTGAACTTCGTTGCGATGTGCGAGCTGGGTCGGGGCGAGTTTGACAGCGCCCGCGAGCACCTCGAAAAGGCCGTGCACATCGACCCGGAGGAAGCCAATTTCCGCAAGAACCTCGGCATCCTGCAGCTGGCACTGGGCCACGCGCAGGATGCCATCGACACCTTCGATCAAGTGATCGCGATGGATCCGAAGGAGCTCTCGGCGCCGCTGCATCGGGCGGCCGCGCTGGAACAGCTGGGCAGCACCTACGACGCTACGGCGGCGTACTACCACGCTATCGCTACCGCGCAGGCGGCGTTTAGCTGGCGTAACCGCAACACTACGCCACCGGTGCTGCAGCCGGTGGTGCGGCACGCCATCGATTACATTCAGCGCAACCAGCAGCAGATTTTCATGGAACTCATGCAACCGGTGCGCGCGCAGTACGGAGCCGCAGCACTTGCGCGCGTGGAGCAGGGCCTTGCCATTTACCTCAAGCACGCAGCGGCGCAATACCCCGATCCGCGGCAAAGTTGCGCGTTTTTCTACATACCGGGCCTGTCCGCCGAACCGATGCTGGATGCCGCGCACATGCCAGGCATGGTGGCGCTGGCGACCGCCGGCGACACCTGGCTGGCCGAGCTGGATACAGCTGCCGCCGAGCAGTTGGGTGAGCCCTATTTCGGCACGCATGACCTGGCGCTGTTGCGTGAACAGGGCGTGCTCGACGGCGACACCGGCGCGCGGCTCACCGCGTGGTTCCTTTATCGTAATGGCGACCGGGAGCCGGCCGCGCGGCAACATTTGCCACGCTCGTTGGCGGCGGTGGAATCGCTGCCGCAACGCGTGCAGGTGGAGAACCTCGGCCCCAACGTGTATTTCGCCACGCTTGCTCCCGGTACGCATATCTTGCCAAGCCGTGGCATCACCAACGCCCGGGTCAACATGGAGATTCCTCTGCAAGTGGACGGCCGTTGCGTGCGCAGCGTTGCCGGTCATGAGGAAACCTGGCGCATGGGGGCGTGCGTGGCGTACGACGGCAGCTTTGCGCATGAATTATGGAACCACGGCCCTGGCCCGTGCACGGCCCTGGTGCTGGACGCCTGGCACCCGGAGCTGAGTGCGGCCGAACGCGCGGCGTTGCCCCTGCTGTTCGAGGGCATCAGTCAATTTCATATGGCAGCGGGTGTGGAGCCGCCGTTTGGCAATTAGCGGGCGGCTGCCCAACGCCACGCCACGAAACCACCATGAGCGCCAACCAACCTTCGCACGTGAAACTTGATCCGCAACCCCCGTGGGCGCGCTTTCAGGACATCATCGTGCAACTGGATACCGATGCGCTGATCGCCGTGGGGATCGAAACCATGGCCGAGCTGACCGGTGCCACCCATGTCAACGCGCGCGCCCGGGCCGTGGATGCCGATGGCAACACGCTGCGCGACGCGGCCGGTTTGCCTGTCACTACGCAGGTCAGCCATCCCTACGAGACGTCCGACCTCACTGCGAACGGTCTACGTGTGGTCGATTTGCAGCGTGATTGTGTACGCGTGGTGCTGGGCGAGCCGACCGTACATTTCTTCATCGGCGCCGATACGGCCGAATGCCGGGCGAGGGCATCGATCCGCATGCGTCTCGCGCGGGCACAGGATGCGTAAGGCGGGCAGCTGCAGGCCGCGCCGCGCGTCGAGACGGGATGCATGCGCAACCTCGATCGACCGTGGCGGAAACTTTCGTCATCCCAAGCGGGCACTTCAGTCGGGTGGCCTCATAGAAATGAAAAAGCACACCCACAATGCGAAAATGCAAAAGAGACCAGGCACGATGAGCCACACCTTTCTTGTAACGAACAGCCGCTGCATTAGCGCAGTGGCTCCAACCAGCTGCAAGAAGAATCCCCATCCTGGCACGCATTGCCAGAAGTTGATTGGCGCGACCAACAACAATGATTGACTAGGTTTGGAGGGATCGTAGTGCACCGTCACGCGGTCACCGAACGACAAGTGCGCCAAGTGGTCACGGGGCCACTGGGGATCGGTAGAGCCATTCAGCGAAGGGCCATGCATCAGATCCAAGTAGCCAATATTGTGGCCCTTATGATCTACGCCTTGAACTTGGTACGCATAGACGAGTTTTGGCCAATAACGACCACCAACCTGATTTACTTGTGCCACCTCAACGACTCCGGAAGTGGTTGGCCAGGTCAGACTTGCTGCCGCATGCGTGTATTCGACGTATCCAGCTATTAGCGCAATAGCTATTGTGCCTAGCCAAAGTAACAACCAAATTCCCAACTTTCGCATCCATCCCCCCTGCTTCCGCCATTCTGGCAAAGGCCTCTGGCCATGAAGTCCATGATCGCATATCAGGTAGGAGCTGATGTGCTGAGTGATATTCTTGGCACCGACGGCGGCGGCGTTCGTCGCTGGCCCGTTGGCATGCGCGCTCGACCCGAAGCAGGCGTTTTCGCGTCGACAAGTCGCCACATTTCGGCCAAGCAGAGGGAACAGCGGATGCGTTACATCGTCGTAGTCGTCATGGCATGGATGTTGAGTGCGTGTGCCTCCGTCGCACCGGCATGTCGCGGGCAGCAATTCGGTGCGATCAAGGTTGAACCAGTCGGCGTAACAGGCAAAGTCTTCGGACTTCCGCCTGAGATCCCTGAGATCACGCGTGGCATGGCCTTTGAGTCTTCTGGCTTCAGCTGCGGATCCACTGTGGCAGCGGATATCGAACGCCGAGTGGCGTACTCGGCTAGGGATTGTTCAAAGGAAGGCTCTGAACCTCTCCCCGAGGCTCCCGCCCCATCGGACAAGTTCGCTGCGAGTTTCACTCGTACGGAGAGCGGTGTCACCCATATCATCGTGGTACGTTGGGTCAAACTCAGCGAATCCGACGTAGCTAGGCTGGTGTGCGCGGGTAACGCCGTGTGGACCGCAAAATCTAAATTTCGAGAGTATGTGGTGCCGCCGCACTCCGTATCTTACGTACGGCTACGCGATCAACAAAGCTACAAGGATCAGGGAGGCGCCACCGAAATGGGCCCAGAGGCTAAAGAATTGATCCGGGCTCTTGAGCACGTGGCCCCCGCGAACCGCTGAATCACTATGCCGCTCTTATCGCAGTGATTGGCATTCACCTGTTTTGATCAAAATGCTTGCATTCGGTGAATTTGTCTCCGATTTCTAATGTCGGCTTCCGCCGATGGTTGCCCTTGCAGTGCTGGTGATGGCCGGGCAAGCTGCTACGGGCATAGGTCGACCCGAAGCGGACCTTGCGAACAGAACGGCGGAATGACTTGATGGAGCGGAAGCCGTGGATGAAGAAACATCGACTTTAGAAGCGGTGTTCCTAGGTAAAGTGCGGGCGGCGCTCGACAACTTGTTTGAGCGCACACGAGCCAAGGACGAGTTGACACCTGCCGCCGACGCGAAGCAGCTAAAGTAACTCCGGACTCTAAACCGTCCCGCTACTCAAAGCGGGGGGCGTCGTGCTTTCAACGAGATCATAAAGTGGCCAAAGTGGCCACTTTATGGTTTCTCGCACAAAGCCTGGGCTTGCGCAAATTCGTGGTGGGCCCACCAGGACTCGAACCTGGAACCAAAGGATTATGAGTCCTCTGCTCTAACCATTGAGCTATAGGCCCATGCAAGGGCGGCAGTTTACCGTAGGTGCGGATGGCGTAGCGGCGATTGGGCGGCGCCGGAGGAGGCGCGGGGCGGACTGCATGCCGGTCGGCGGTGAGTTTCGAGTCGGCCGCCGGACCTCGCCCGGACGATCAGGATCGGCGCGTACCGTGTGGACGGCGGCAACGACGTTCGTCGCTGCCGCCGTGCCGGTCACGGTGGCAGCGTCTTCTGTACGCTGAGCAGGATGCTCTGGTTGTCGCGGCTCGTGTTGTCCAGCTGGTTCTGGTATTCCGCGCGCAGCGACCAGCCCTTGAGCGTCTGCAGCGCGATGCCTGCGCCGAGCAAGGTGTGGTTGCGGGATTGGCGGGCCAGCGTGGCCTGGTACAGCGGACCGGACGGCAGGTCCGCATAGCGCATCGCCGCCTGGCTGGAGCCTTGCAAGTCGTGGCCGAACTCCGCGCGCAGCTGCGGCGCCCATACGCCGTAGTCGCGCTGGACCGTCCATCGCGCCAGCAGGCCCACGGTGGCGGTGCTGGTCTTGACGGTCTGGTCCCGGTAGCTCAGTGCGAACACGGCGTCGCCGGTTTCGGTGTAGCCGTCGAGCGTCGCGCGGGCGATGTCCAGCCTGCCGTAGGGCGTGAGCAGCATGTCGTCCGCCTGGTGCCGGTAGCCCACCGAGAACGAGGCGAACCACTGCTTGCCGTCGCGGCTGCCGCGCACCGTGTTGCCGTTGTCGGTGACGAAGCGGCGCGCGTCGAACTGCAGCCACTGGTAGCCGACCAGCGCGTCCATGTAGGCCGATTCACCGGGCCGGTAACTGCCGTAGGCGGCGACGTTGTAGCTGTCCACGGTGCTGCGGCTGCCATGCTGGCCGATGTCGGAAGCATCGTGGCCGTAGCCGACGCCCAGGCCCAGCGCGAGCGACTGGGTCAGCTGCTTGTCCGCGCCCAGGCTGAGGCCCGAGGTGGTGAAGTCGACGCCGTTGTAGCTGGCGCCGGGCTTCAGCTTGCCGAAGTTCATCGCGCCACCGGCCCAGAAGGCAAGGCCGTCCGGCGCGCCGCTACTGGAGGCTGCAGGAACGGTTGCCGGGGCGTCTGCGGGCGCCAGGAAGGGATCGCCGCCGCCGCCCATCACCTGCTGCTGCAGGCCGGCTAGCGTGTCGCTGCGCCGCTGGCTGCTGGCGGAACTCATGGTGATGCCGTTGCTGAAGCCGGCGCGGCTGCCGCTGTCGTGCAGGCTTTCCAGGCGGCGCTGGAAGTTGCCGATCTGGCCCATCGCCATGCGGCGTGCCGCCTCGGCCTGGGCTTCCAGCACGCCCAGCACTTCGGCGTTCTTCGACGGATCGCCGCGCAGCATGACGGTAACGTCGACCGTGCCCGGTGCGGAGGTAGCGAACGCGTTGCTCAGCGTATAGGCGATCTGCGCCACGCCATCGAAGCTGGCGGCGGAGGTGAACGCCAGCGCGTAGCCACCGCCGCCGGTGGATACGATGGTGGCCGAACCGGCGTTCGCCGGCGAAATGGACACCACATTCGCAGCCGTGAACGGACCGCCGTGCGCTTGCGCGACAAGGTCGACCTGTACCGTGGTGCCGGCGTTCGCCGTTGCCGTCAGCGCGGCTGCCACCGGACGCGGGTTGACCGTCACCGTGACGTGGGCCGGTGGCGAGGTGCCGAAGACGTTGCTCAGCGTGTAGTCGAAGCCGAACGTGCCCGAGGCGTTCGCGGCGGCGGTGTAGACGATGTCGGTGCCCTGTGTCGTCGCCGTACCCGAGGCTGGCGTGTTCACCACCGCAGCGGCGGTGAATGGACCGTTGCTTGCACCCGTGGCCGCATGGATCGTGACCGACGCGCCGGCCAGTACTGAGACGCTCTGCGCCGCCGCGACCGGCACGGCCAGCGGCGTCACCGAGACGCTGACCGTGGCCGGCGACGAAATCCCGCCAGGGCCAGTCGCGGTGTAGGTGAAGCTGTCGCTGCCGAAGAAGCTGGCCGACGGCGTGTACACCACATGCAGGCCGCTGACCGCCGCCGTGCCGTGCGCAGGCGCCTGCGCCACCGCGATGCTGGTGATCGGGCCGGCGTCATTGGCCGTGACCGCGATGGTGACCGGCGAGTTGGCCGGTGTCGTGGCGGTGTCGTTCACCGTGACCGGCACGGGCTGGTCGATGCCCAGCGAGTAGGCCTGGCTGCCGGTGAAGCCGAAGCCGTCGGTTGCGCTGACGGTGAAGTTGTAGTTGCCGGCCGTGGTCGGCGTGCCGGACACCGTGCCGGCGCTGCTCAAGGCGATGCCCGGCGGCAGCGCGCCGGAGGCGAGGCTGTAGGTATAGCTGCCGTTGCCGCCGCTCGCGCCCAGCGCCTGACTGTAGGCGACGTTGGCCTGGCCGTTCGGCAACGTGGCCGGGGTGATGGTGATGGTCGGTGCGGCCACGGTGAACGTGTAGGCCTGGCTGCCGCTGAAGCCGAGGCCATCGGTCGCGGTGACGGTGAAACTGTAGTTGCCCACCGTGGTCGGCGTGCCGGACACCGTGCCCGAGCTGCTCAAGGCGATGCCGGGCGGCAGTGCGCCAGAGGCGAGGCTGTAGGTGTAGCTGCCGCTGCCGCCGCTGGCGCTCAACGCCTGGCTGTAGGCGACGCCGCCGCCGCCCGCCGGCAGCGTCGCCGGCGTGATCGCGATGGTCGGCGCGGCCACGGTGAGCGTGTAGATCCGGCTGCCCGAGAACGGTGCGCTGGTGCCAGTGCTGCTGTCAGTGGCCCTGAGCGTGAAGTTGAAGCTGCCCGCTGCCGTCGGCGTGCCGGACAACGTGCCTGTGGACGACAGTGCCAGACCCGACGGCAACGTGCCGGCGACGACGGAATAGGTATACGGTGCCGTGCCGCCGCTGGCGGTGAAGGCATGAGTGTAGGGGGTTTCCGCTGTGGCGTTGGCCAGCGCGCCTGGGTCGAGCACCACCGTGCCCGCGCCGACCGTGACGCTGTAGGCCTGGCTGCCGGTGAAGCCACTGCCGTCCGTTGCGGTGATGGTGAAGTTATAGGTTCCCGCAGCTGTGGGCGTGCCGCTCATGACGCCGGAGTTGACGTCCAGCGACAGGCCTATCGGCAGTGCGCCGGAGCTCACATTGTAGGTAAAGGTGGCTGGTTGGCCTTCCGATGCGGTGATGGTCTGGTTGTACGCGACGCCGACCGCCGGTGCCGGCAGGATGCCCGGCGACAGCGTGATGGTCGGCACGGCCACGGTGAACGTGTAGGCCTGGCTGCCGGTGAAGCCGAAGCCGTCGGTCGCGGTGATGGTGAAGTTGTAGTTGCCGGCCGTGGTCGGCCTACCGGACACGGTGCCGGCGCTGCCCAAGGCGATGCCGGGCGGCAGCGCGCCGGAGGCGAGGCTGTAGATGTAGCTGCCGTTGCCGCCGCTCGCGCCCAGCGCCTGACTGTAGGCGACGTTGGCCTGGCCGTTCGGCAACGTGGCCGGGGTGATGGTGATGGTCGGTGCGGCCACGATGAAGGTATAAGCCCGGCTGCCGGTGAAGCCGAAGCCGTCGGTCGCGCTGACGGTGAAGTTGTAGTTGCCGGCCGTGGTCGGCGTGCCGGACACCGTGCCCGAGCTGCTCAAGGTGACGCCGGGCGGCAGCGCGCCGGAGGCGAGGCTGTAGGTATAGCTGCCGTTGCCGCCGCTCGCGCCCAGCGCCTGACTGTAGGCGACGTTGGCCTGGCCGTTCGGCAATGTGGCTGGGGTGATGGTGATGGTCGGCGCGGCCACGGTGAACGTGTAGGCCCGGCTGCCGGTGAAGCCGAAGCCGTCGGTCGCGCTGACGGTGAAGTTGTAGTTGCCGGCCGTGGTCGGCGTGCCGGACACGGTGCCGGCGCTGCTCAAGGTGATGCCGGGCGGCAGCGCGCCGGAGGCGAGGCTGTAGGTGTAGCTGCCGTTGCCGTTGCCGCCGCTCGCGCCCAGCGCCTGACTGTAGGCGACGTTGGCCTGGCCGTTCGGCAACGTGGCCGGGGTGATGGTGATAGTCGGTGCGGCCACGATGAAGGTATAAGCCCGGCTGCCGGTGAAGCCGAAGCCGTCGGTCGCGCTGACGGTGAAGTTGTAGTTGCCCACCGTGGTCAGCGTGCCGGACACCGTGCCCGAGCTGCTCAAGGTGATGCCGGGCGGCAGCGCGCCGGAGGCGAGGCTGAAGGTGTAGCCGCCGCTGCCGCCGGCGGCACTCAAGCTCTGGCTATAGGCAGCGCCACCGGTGCCCGCCGGCAGTGTGGTCGGCGTGATCGCGATGGTCGGTGCGGCCACGGTGAGAGCGTAGCTCTGGCTGGCCGTGAATGGCGCGCCGGTGCCGGTCGAGCTGTCCGTGGCCTGCACGGTGAAGTTGAAGCTGCCGGCGGCGGTGGGCGTGCCGGACAGCACGCCGCCGGAGGATAGCGCCAGGCCCGCCGGCAGCGCGCCCGCCGTCAGCGTGTAGGCATACGGCGCGGTGCCGCCGTTGGCGGTGAAGGTGTGCGTGTAGGGCGTTTCCGCCGTGGCGTTGGCCAGCGCCGCCGGGGCCAGCACCACCGTGCCGGCGCCGACCGTGACGCTGTAGGCCTGGCTGCCGGTGAAGCCGCCGCTGTCAGTCGCGGTGAGCGTGAAGTTGAAACTGCCCCCCGCGGTCGGCGTGCCGCTGATCACTCCCGAGTTGGCGCCCAGCGACAGGCCCGTCGGCAGCAGGCCGGAGCTCACGTTGTAGGTGAAGGTGGATGGGCTGGCTTCGGATGCGGTGATCGCCTGGCTGTACGCGTTACCGACCGCCGGTGCCGGTAGGGTGCCCGGCGACAGCGTGATGGTCGGCGCGGCCACGGCGAGGGTGTAGTTGCCCGACACGGTGAAGGGCGCGCCGGTGCCGGTCGAGCTGTCCGTGGCCCGCACGGTGAAGTTGAAGTTGCCCGCCGCGGTCGCCGTGCCGGACAGCGCGCCCGCGGACGACAGCGTCACGCCCGGCGGCAGGGCGCCCGCGACGATCGCATAGCTGTATGGCGCGGTACCGTTGGCGGCGGCGAACGTGGCGCTTGCCGGCGAGCCGGCGGTGCCGTTGATGGTCGTCCCGGATGCGGGCGCCAGCGTCAGCGTGGGTGCGCCCACGGTGATGCCGTAGGCGCGGCTGCCCGTGTAGGGGCCAGTGCCGGTACTGCTGTCGGTCGCGGTAATGACGAAATTGAAGCTGCCGGCGGCCGTCGGCGTGCCGGTGATCGCGCCGGTGCTGCTGACGGTCAGGCCAGGCGGCAGCGCGCCGGCGGTGACGGCATAGGCATACGGAGCGGCGCCGCCGGATGCCGTCACGTTCTGCGAATACGCCGCGGCCACGCCAGGGTTGGTCAGCGAGGCAGGCGCAATCGAAATAGTCGGGGCGTTCACCGTCAGCGCCAGCGAGCCGCTGGTGGCGCTGAACGGACCGGTGCCGGTGCTGCTGTCGGTGGCGGTCACGGTGAAATTGAAGCTTCCACCCGCGGTGGCCGTACCCGACAGCGAGCCGTTGCTGGCCAGCGTGATGCCCGCCGGCAGGCTGCCGGAGGCGATGGCGTAGGTGTACGGCGCCGTGCCGCCGCTCGCGCTGGCGAGCGACTGGCTGTAGGCCGCGCCGACGGTGGCCGCCGGCGGACTGGCCGGCGTGTAGCTGATGGTCGGCGGCGGTACGGTGATGGTCACCGTGGCCGGTGATGACGTGCCGCTGGCGTTGGTGCCGGTATAGGTGAAGCTGTCCGGGCCGGCGTAGCCGGCGGCGGGAGTGTAGGTGATCGAGGTGCCGCTGGCGGTGGCGGTGCCGTGCGCAGCCTGTGTAGCGACGGCGACCGAGGCCGGCGCACCGCCGGTGAAGTTGAGGGTGATCGGGTTGCTGGTACTGCCGTAGGCCACCGTGGCACTCACCGGGTTGGCGACCGGGGGCGGCAGGTTCTGCACGGTGATGGACAGGTTGTTGGCCGAGAAGTACGGCCCGGGGGCGCCGCTGCTGTCCGTGACGCGCACGGTGAAGTTGGTAGTGCCGCTCGCAGTGGGCGTGCCGCTGATGGTGCCGTTGCTGGCCAGGGTCAGGCCGGCTGGCAGCGTGGTGCCGCCGTCCAGCGTGTAGGTGTACGGCGGCGTGCCGCCGGCGGCGGTCAGCGTGAAACCGTAGGGTCGGTTGATGACCGCCGCCGTGGGCGTGTTGGTGACGACGACGCTCGGCGCACCGATGGAGACCGAATAGCTCGCCGTACCAGTGACGCTGGCGCTGTCGGTGGCCGTGATCGAGAACGCATAGCTGCCCTGCGTGGTCGGCGTGCCGGAGATCGTGTTGCCGCTGAGTGTCAGGCCCGGCGGCAGGGAAGAACCGCTGGTGACGGCGAAGGTGTACGGCGCGGTGCCGCCGGTGGCGCTCAGGGTCTGGGTGGCGTAGCTGACGGCTACGGTGCCCGAGGGCATCGTCGCCGGCGAGAGCGTGATGGGCGAGGTCTTCGGGGCGATGTGTACCGTCACCGTGACGAAATTGATGCCCGAGCCATCGTCGTACCGGAAGGTATCCGTCGTGGCGCCGTCGTTGTTGTTGGAGTAGCTGATCTGCGAGGCCGCGTTGCTGGTGACTGTCGCCGTGCCGTGGTTTGCCAGCGACGTGATGTTGCCGATGCCGAAACCGGGGCTGGCGCTGCACGCCGTGACGTCCATGCTGATCGTCGTGCCGGGCGCCATCGGCGATCCGGAGGAGGCATTGGACGGCGTATAGGCCGTGCAGACCGCACGCGACAGGCCCGGCAGCGCCAGCATGCCGCACACCAGCAGGAAACTTGTCCACCGGCCGAATACGCTACGGCCGAGCCCATGGCGCATCGCGTCGCGATGCTTCGACTCCGGATGCCACATGACTTGTCCCCTGTTTGCCCGTGTTCCGTTGGGCGGACGCCTGGCGGCGCGTTGTGAAAGCTGCCGTGGCTCGCGAACGAGCAGCCACGGTACCGGACCTCTTCGCCGGACGGTCGTGAGCCCTGCCTGGCGGTTCTGTCTTTTCCTTTCAGTGCCCCTCGAGGGCGGCCGCGGCATATTGTGGCTTTGTGCACGAAGAGCTTGTCAAGCCGTCGGGTATGCGCAAGAGTGCGCGGGCCGGCCGGGGACCTGTCGCCGGAACCATCCAAGGGGAGAATCACTCATGTCGCAACCCTTTCTCGGGCAGGTGATGCCGGTGGCGTTCAACTTTGCGCCCAAGGGATTCGCTTTCTGCAACGGCCAGTTGCTGCCGATCAACCAGTATCAGGCGCTGTTCTCGCTGCTGGGTACCCAGTTCGGCGGCAACGGCACAACGAACTTTGCCTTGCCCGACCTGCGCAGCCGCACCCCGCTGGGTTCCAGCAACGGCACGGATGTCGGCCAGGCCGGCGGCGTCGAGAACGTCGCGCTGTCGAGCGGGCAGATTCCTGCGCACAATCACGCCTTCAACGCGAACACCGCCGCGGGCACCACGCGCATTCCCGGCAACGGCGTGCTGGGTGCCGCCGGCTCGCTCAGCATCTACGGCAGCTCCGGTGGCCCGCAGATTCCGCTGAACGTGCTCGACGACGCTGGGCAGACGCTGCCGCATTCGAACCTGCAGCCATACACGGTGCTGAACTTCTGCATCGCGCTCAATGGCATCTTCCCCTCGCGCAGCTGACCGGAGCTCCCGCCATGTCCACACCTTACGTTGGCGAGATCCGCCTGTTTCCCTACAACTTCGCACCGAATGGCTGGTTCGACTGCGACGGCCGCCTGCTGCCCATCTCGGAATACGATGTCCTGTTCAGCCTGGTCGGCACCGTCTACGGTGGCGACGGCGTGAATACCTTTGCGCTGCCCGACCTGCGCGGCCGCGTGCCGATCCACCAGGGTGCGGGGCCGGGCATGGGAACCTACGTGCTGGGCCAGCTGGCCGGCACCGAGACGGTCACGCTGCTGCCGAACCAGCTGCCGGCCCACAGCCATGTCTTCTACGCGGCGGATTCGGCGGCAAGCTCCGCCGCGCCGTCCGCCACACTCCAGCTGGGGGCCGTCAGCGGAGACACGCTGTACACGAACAGCACCGCAGGCATCGCCAGCGGCGACCTGGCCGCGACGGCCGTCGGTTCCGTGGGGGGCAGTCAGCCGCACGACAACACCATGCCCACGCTGACCGCGCGTTTCTGCATCGCCTGGGCCGGCGTCTACCCGTCGCAGGGTTGAGCGCCGTCGACCGACTACAAGGACATCATTCATGAGCGATCCCTTCATTGGCGAGATCCAGATCTACGGCTTCAACTTCGCGCCCCAGAACTGGGCCCTGTGCCAGGGCCAGTTGATGCCGATCCAGCAGAACACGGCGCTGTTCTCGCTGCTCGGTATCCAGTTCGGCGGCAACGGCACCACCAATTACCAGTTGCCGAACTTCACCGGCAACGTGGCGTGTGGCCAGGGTCAGGGCGCCGGGCTGACGCCACGCATGGTCGGCGAAACCTTCGGCTCGGACAGCGTCACCCTGCTGCTCAATGAGATGCCGGCACATGCCCACGGCGCGCGCGTCTACAACCAGCCGACGGCCGCCAATCGGGCCGGCGTTCCGGCCAGCGGCGATGCCGTCATCACGCCGCAGTCGGTGGCGATGCTGACCAATACCAACGCGGTCAACACCACCTTGCCGATCCAGACGGTCGGCATGACCGGTGGCGGCCAGCCGCACGAAAACCGGCAGCCGTACCTGACGCTGAATTTCTGCATCGCGCTGTCGGGGGTGTTTCCTCAGCGCCCGTGAGCGCAGCCGGGACGTTGAACTTTCCCCCGAGCCGGGCGGCCTGGCTGCCCGCCTCGGGGGAAAGCCTTCCGGCAGGGGTGGGCTGGCGCGACGCGCATGACCAGGATCTGCCGTTCCTCCGCCGCCTCTACGGCGAGGTGCGCGCCGCCGAACTGGCCGCGGTGCCGTGGCCCGACGCCGTGCGGCAGGCTTTCCTGGACAGCCAGTTCGCACTGCAGCACCTGCACTACGCCACGCATTTCCAGCCGGCGGATTACCTGGTGATCGAGGATGCGGGGAGGCCCATCGGCCGCCTGTACCTGTACCGCGACCCGCGGGAGGTCCATGTCATCGACATCGCGCTGCTCGCCGCAGCGCGAGGACGCGGCATCGGTTCGGCGCTGCTGCGGCAGGTGCAGCAAAGTACGCTGCGCGATGGCCTGGGCAGCGTCATGCTGCATGTCGAGCAGCGCAATGCCGCGGCGCGCAGGCTCTACGAACGCCTGGGATTCGCCGTCGAGGAGGGCATCGGCGGCCACCTGCGCATGCGCTGGATCGCCGCCATGCTCAGTTGAACAGCGCCTGGTAGATGAAGCCATCGCGGTCGCGCGCGATCGGCACCAGGAAGATGCCGAACTCGCCCACGCCGTCGTGGCGCATGGTGTAGGTGCGCTGCGGGAAAAGCACCGCCGATTCGTGGCGGAACAGCAGGGAGAATGGCTCGCGCACCATGCCGGCGACCGGCTGGTACGGCAGTGGCCGCGCCTCGACCAGGACGAAGGGCGTGCTCATCTGGTCGATCTCGACCCTGAAGGTCTCGTTGAGATGGCCCGCGAAGTGGTCCAACCGAAAAAATTGCATGACGTTCCCCCTGGCCGTCGAGCATGCCCAAGCCGGGCCGGGCTTTCAACACGTGTCCGGTGCGCGCCGTCGCTGAAGGACGAGCCGCGCCTTCCTGGCGAGCCGGTCGTGCGTTCCCGGGGCGACAACAAGAAGCCCCGCGTCGGCGGGGCTTCTTCGTCATGCCGGCGTCGCCGCTTACTCGACGTCGAGGAACGAGCGCAGCTGTTCCGAACGGCTGGGGTGGCGCAGCTTGCGCAGCGCCTTGGCTTCGATCTGGCGGATCCGCTCACGGGTGACGTCGAACTGCTTGCCGACTTCCTCCAGCGTGTGGTCGGTGTTCATGTCGATGCCGAAGCGCATGCGCAGCACCTTCGCTTCGCGCGGAGTGAGGCCGGCGAGCACGTCGCGCACGGTTTCCATCAGGCCGGTCTCGGTGGCCGAGTCGATCGGCGAGCTGGCGTTGCCGTCCTCGATGAAGTCGCCCAGGTGGGAATCCTCGTCGTCGCCGATCGGGGTTTCCATCGAGATCGGTTCCTTGGCGATCTTCAGCACCTTGCGGATCTTGTCCTCGGGCATCTCCATTTCCTTGGCCAGTTCCTCCGGCGTGGCCTCGCGGCCGAACTGCTGCAGCATCTGGCGGGAAATGCGGTTCAACTTGTTGATCGTCTCGATCATGTGCACCGGGATGCGGATGGTGCGCGCCTGGTCGGCGATCGAGCGGGTGATCGCCTGGCGGATCCACCAGGTGGCGTAGGTCGAGAACTTGTAGCCGCGGCGGTATTCGAACTTGTCGACCGCCTTCATCAGGCCGATGTTGCCTTCCTGGATCAGGTCGAGGAACTGCAGGCCGCGGTTGGTGTACTTCTTGGCGATCGAGATCACCAGGCGCAGGTTCGCCTCGACCATTTCCTTCTTGGCGCGGCGCGCCTTGGCCTCGCCCGAAGCCATGGCGCGGTTGATGTCCTTGATGTCGATCAGCGGCAGGAACAGCTTGCGCTCGATCGCGGCGAGCTTCTCCTGCTCGGCGTCGATCGCCTCGCGGTGGACCTTGATGTTCGGCGACCACTTCTGCCGCTTGCGGCTCAGCTCGGCGACCCACTCGAGGTTGCCCTCGTTGCTGGGGAACGCCTTGATGAACTCGGCCTTGGGCATCTTCACCTGCTTGACGAAGATGTCCATCAGCACGCGCTCGTGGTGACGGATGTCGTTGACCACCTCGCGCAGCTTGCGCACGAAGCCGTCGATCAGCGCGCTGGGCAGCTTGAGCTTGAGGAACTCCTCGGCCATCAGGTCGCGCAGCTTGACGATCTTCCTGTCGGTGATGCTGGCGGCTTTCGGCGCGGCCTTCTGGAACTTGGCGTAGTGCTCGCGCAGCAGTTCCATGCGGCGCTTGACCTCTTCCGGGTCGGGGCCGCTGGGGCCGGCTTCTTCCTCGTCCTCGGTGGCGGTGTCATCGTCGTCGGTGTCGGCATCGTCGTCACCGACCTCGGGCTCGGGCGCCAGCAGCGCGGCGGCTTCCTTTTCCTTGCGCGCGAGGTCGGCGGCTTCCTCCAGGTCGAGGAAGCCGGCCAGGATCTCGCTGAGACGGCGCTTGCCGTCCAGATGCTGGTCGTATTCCTCCAGCAGCAGCTCGATGGTCAGCGGGAAGCTGGCCAGCGCGGTCTGCACCTGGCCCAGGCCTTCCTCGATGCGCTTGGCGATGGCGATCTCGCCCTCGCGGGTCAGCAGCTCGACGGTGCCCATTTCGCGCATGTACATGCGCACCGGGTCGGTGGTGCGGCCCACTTCGGAATCCACTGCGGAGAGCAGCGCCACGGCTTCTTCGGCGGCGGCCTCGTCGTCGGTGCTGCTGCCGGCCTTGTCGGCCAGCGGGTCGGTGTCCGGCGCGGCGTCGTGCACTTCGATGCCGACGCCCTTGAGCACCGCCATGATGTCTTCGATCTGCTCGGGGTCGACGATGTCGTCGGGCAGGTGGTCGTTGATCTCGGCGTAAGTCAGGTAGCCCTGCTCCAGGCCCTTGGAGATGAGCGCCTTGATCTCAGACTGTTGCTCGTGGGGAGCTTTGCTATTCATTCACCGACCGCCGCAGGGTTCAAGAACCGGACATTATAGCGATGTGCTGCTTTTTTGACCAGTTTTCAAGTGGAAAAAGATCGCTGGAGGACACGCAAAAATCGCGCCAGACCGCCGTATTGCCGTGCATCGCCGGGCTCGATCCGGCGAGGCGTCGCACCCGCCGTTCAGCCGGTGTCGAGCCGGAAGGTCACCGGGCCGTCGTTCACCAGCCGGATCACCATATGGGCGCCGAAGCGCCCGGTTTCCACCCCCGGGTGTGCGGCGCGGGCCAGTTCCAGCAGCCGCTCGAACCAGCGCCGGCCGTGCTCGGGCGACGCCGCGCCGGTGAAACTGGGGCGCATGCCGGAGCGGGTGTCGGCGGCGAGGGTGAACTGGCTGACCAGCAGCAGGTCGCCGCCGGTGTCGGTGAGCGAGCGGTTCATCTTGCCGTCCGCATCGGCGAACACGCGGTAACCGAGCAGGCGCTCCAGCATGCGCTTCGCCTGCGCCTCGCCGTCGTCGGGTTGCACCGCCACCAGGGCCAGCAGGCCGGGGCCGATCGCGCCGACCGTTTCGTCGCCGACACTGACGCTGGCGGACAGGACGCGCTGGATCAGGGCGATCATTCTCTGGCGGCGGGGCGAGGCGAAGGACCGGCAAAGCATACGAGGTTGCCGGTTCGGCGCAAGTCGGCGGGTCGCGGCGCGCCGCCCGCTACACTGGCGACCCTATGCGTATCGACATGTACCTCGTCTACCTGCTGCTGCGCCTGCTGGCGCTGCTGCCGCTGCGCACGCTGCATGGCCTGGGCGCAGCGCTGGGCCGGCTGCTGCTGTGGCGTGGCGGCCGCACGGTGCAAAACACCGCGGCAAACCTGGCGATCGCGCGCCCGCAGCTGGATGACAGGGCGCAGGTCGCGCTGTTGCGCGAGGTGATGGCCGAGAGCGGCAAGTCGGCCAGCGAGATCGTCAAGGTCTGGGGCGCCGGCGCCGAACGCGCGCTGGGGCTGGTACGCGAAGTGCGCGGCGAGGCGCTGCTGGATGCCGCGCTGGCCGCGGGCAAGGGCGTGATCATCGCCGCGCCACACCTGGGCTGCTGGGAGCTGCTGAACTACTGGCTGTGCCGCAAGACGCCGATGGCGATCCTGTACCGGCCGCCGCGGATTGCCGCGATCGAGGGCCTGCTGCGCAAGGTGCGCGGTGCGCTGGCGCCAGAGCAGGTGCGTGCCGACGGTGCCGGCGTGCGCACGCTGTACAAGCGGCTGGCCGCCGGCGGCACGGTCGGCATCCTGCCGGACCAGAAGCCGCGCGCGGGCGAAGGCCAGATCGCGCCGTTCTTCGGCCGCGACGCGCTGACCATGGTGCTGCTGCCGCGGCTGGCCGCGCGCACCGGGGCGACCGTGCTGTTCGCATTCGCCGAACGGCTGCCGCGTGGCGCCGGCTACCGCATCCACCTGCTGCCGGCGCCGGCGGGGCTGACCGAGCCCAGTCTGGACACGGCTTGCGCGGCTCTCAACCGCGGTGTGCAGGCATGCGTGGAGCTGGCTTTCACGCAGTACCAGTGGCAATACAAACGCTATTCGGCGGACGGCCTGGTCAGTCCGTACGACCGCCAGGACGGCTAGCCGCGTTCCGAAGGGCGGCAGCGTCGGGCCGCGGTGGAACGTGCCGCACCACTCACACCGACAGGGTGCGTCCGCCGTCCACGCGGATGACCTGCCCGGTGACGTACGGCGCATCGCGCAACAGCCACAGCACGGCGCCGGCGACGTCCTCGGGCGTGCCGGCGCGCTGCAGCGGCGTGCGCGCCAGCATCGCCTGCTGGTCGGCGTACGGCTTGCCGTCGCTGGGCCACAGCACCGCGCCGGGCGCCACGCCGTTGACGCGTATGTGCGGGGCCAGCTCCAGCGCCAGCGAGCGGGTCATCGCGGCCAGCGCGGCCTTCGCCATGCAGTACACGGTGTGCTGCGCCAGCGGCCGCTCGGCGTAGATGTCGACCAGGTTGACGATGCCGCCGCGCGCCTGGTGCAGCGCCGGGATCGCCGCCTGGCTGAGAAAGAATGGCGCCTGCGCGTTGGAGGCGAACAGCGTGTTCCACTGCGCCGGCGTCGCCGTGCCCAGCGGGGTGGGGAAGAACGCCGAGGCGTTGTTGACCAGCGCGTCGAGCCGGCCGTAGCGCGCCAGCAGTTGTTCGAGCAACGCCGGCAGGGCCGGCAAGTCGGCCAGCTCGGCCTGCAGCAGCAAGGTGCTGCCGCTACGCCGGCGTTCGAGTTCGTCGGCCAGCGCGCGGGCGTCGTCGCCGGAACAGCGGTAGTGCAGCGCCAGGTCGTACCCCGCCGCGTGCAGCGTGCGCGCCGTCACTGCACCGACGCGGCGGCTGGCGCCGGTGATCAGCGCGACGGGACGATCGTGGCGTGGCGGCATCGGGCGGCTCCGGCGATTGCACAAGTCCCAGCTTGCCGCAAAGCCGGCAGCGCGTCATCCGCGACGGTGCTCAGCTGTCATCCTCGAGGGCGATCTCGCCTTCGAACAACGCGATCGCGGTGGCGGCGACCTGCCCGGTGTCGTAGTACGCATACGCACCGACGCCGAGCGCGCCGACCACCGGCAACCAGCGCGAGACGCCCTTGCCGAGCGTGCGCCGCGTCAGCTTGATGCCGATCTGCTTCGCCACGCGCTCGACCACCGCGTAGGACATGCGCCGGAACACCAGCCGGTCGCCCATGCGCACCACCAGGTCGCGGAACGCCTGCGCTGCGGTGTGGCGGAACAGGCACCACAGCATCTGCTCGCGGCCCAGCGTGGCGTGGTGGCCATAGGCGGCGGCAATGTCGCTGACCATCTGCGCCTGGAGCTTCCAGATCGCGATCAGCTCCGGCAGCAGGGTCAGCCAGCCCAGCGGCCCCGGCGGCAAGGCCAGCGAGCCGGCGGCGAGTGCGGCGCGCCGGGCCGCGTGGTTGGCCAGGCGGCGTGCCTCGCCGGCGGGATCCTGGCTGTTGCCGACCCTGCTGTCGGGCACCTGGCTCACGAAATCCAGGATCGCCTCGGCGATCCGGCCGTGCTCAGCCGGCGCAATGACGGCGGGTACCTGCTGGCTGCGCTGGGGCATGCGTGGTTCCGGGGGAGTCGCTGTTGGCGGCATGTGCCCTTGCCAGTCTAGGGGTGTCGCATGAAGCAGGGATCAACCGATTCGCCGGCAGGCGTGACTTGTGGCGCAGGCGGGGCGGGAAATTATTCAGTAATGTTATAACATTACCGAATAAACCAATCGTCTACCTCTGCCGGAACTGCCGATGAAGCCTTCCCTGCTCGCCGCGAGCCTCGCCATCGCCCTGGGCACGAGCGCCGTCCATGCCACCGACGTGCCGCCGCCAACCAGTGCCGCCACCCCCGTCGCCGCCGCGAACGCAGACGACCCGACCGACGGCGGCAACCGCAACAGGCAGCCGGTCAAGGTGCAGGACCTGGGCGCGGTCTCGGTCTCGGCCGCGCTGGACCAGGCGCGCAATGGGCTGTCGCCGGATACCGGCTCCAGCCAGTACGTGATCGACCAAAAGGCGATCGCGCAGTTGCCGCTGGGCGCCTCCACGCCGGTGAACCAGGTGCTGCTGCAGGCGCCGGGCGTGGTGCAGGATTCCTACGGCGGCGTGCACGTGCGCGGCGACCACGCCAACCTGCAGTACCGCATCAACGGCGTGATCATCCCCGAGTCGATCGGCGGCTTCGGCCAGAGCCTCGACGCGCGCACCATCCGCACCGTCAAGCTGCTCGACGGCGCGCTGCCGGCGCAGTACGGCCTGCGCACTGCGGCCGTGGTCGACATCACCACCAGGAGCGGCAGCGAGCTGGGCAACGGCGGCAGCGTGGGCATCACCGGCGGCAGCAACGGCACGCTCAACCCGAACGCATCGGTGTGGGGCAGCAACGAGCGCTGGAGCTGGTTCCTCACCGGCAACTACCTGGAGAACGACGCCGGCATCGAGAACCCCACGCCGGGCAAAAAGCCGATCCACGACCATACCAACCAGGCCAAGGGCTTCGGCGACATCAGCTACCTGATCGACAACGACACCCGTCTGAGCTTCCTGTTCGGGGTGGCCAACAACCGCTTCCAGATCCCCAACCAGCCGGGGCTGCAGCCGCAGTTCGGCTACCTCGGCCAGGTGGGCTTCGACTCCGCCGATCTCGATGGGCGCCAGCGCGAGAACACCCGCTTCGGCGTGCTGGCGCTGCAGGGCAAGCTGGGCGCGACCGACTACCAGGTGTCGGTGGGCCAGCGCTACAGCAGTCTCGCCTACAGCCCGGACCGGATCGGCGAGCTGATGTTCAACGGCGTCGCCTCCGCCGTCAGCCGCAGCAACCGCGCCAGCACCCTGCAGGCCGATTTCGCCACGCCGCTGGGCGACCGCCATACCCTGCGCTACGGCATCTACGGCAGCTTCGAGCGCGCCATCAGCGGCAACAATGCCTGGGTGTTCCCCGCCGACGCCGGCGGCAACCAGACCAGCACCACGCCGATCAACATTCTCGACGGCAGCCGCCTCGTGGCGAAGACCTGGTCGGCCTACGTGCAGGACGAATGGAGCATCGGCGACGACTGGACGCTGAACTACGGCCTGCGCGGCGACCGTTACCAGCTGGTGCGCAGCGAGAGCCAGCTGAGCCCGCGCCTGGGCCTGGTCTGGCAGGCCACCGGCAGCACCACCGTGCACGCCGGCTACTCGCGCTACTTCACTCCGCCGGCCACCGAGATGATCGCCAGCTCGAACATCGCCAAGTTCGACGGCACCACCAATGCCGTGTCGGACATGGGCAACAACACGCCGCTGGCCGAGCGCTCGGATTATTTCGACGCCGGCATCTCGCAGAACATCGGTTCGGCCTGGACCGTCGGCGTGGACGCCTATTACCGCAAGGTGCGGCGCCTGCAGGACGAAGGCCAGTTCGGCTCCGCGCTGGTCTACTCCACCTTCAACTACGAAGCGGGCCGGGTGAAGGGCGTGGAGTTCACCGCCAACTACGAGCAGGGGCCGCTGTCCGCCTGGTTCAACGCATCGCTCGGCAAGGCCATCGGCAAGCGCATCGTCACCAGCCAGTACAACTTCGCGCCGGACGACCTGGCCTGGGTCAACAACCACTGGATCTTCCTCGACCACGATCAGAAGCTCACTTCGTCCGGCGGAATCCATTACGCGTTGAACGACAGCACCGGGGTCGGCGCCGACTATCTGTTCGGCAGCGGTCTGCGCAAGGACGGCGACGTGCCGAACGGCGCCTCGCTGCCGGCGTACTTCCAGTTGAACCTCAACCTGTCGCACGACTTCGCCTTCGACCGCTTCGGCAAGCTGCACACCCAGCTGGCCGTGCTCAACGTGCTGGACCGCACCTACGAGCTGCGCGACGGCAGCGGCATCGGCGTCGGCGCGCCGCAGTTCGGCCCGCGCCGCGGCGTGTACCTGAGCCTGCAGAAGGATTTCTGAAGGACGGGAATGGGGAATGGAACCGGCAAGAGCGGCGAGTTGCGTCCATGCATCCCGGGCGTTAGATCCCGCTCCTGCAGGTGGAGACGAGGGCTGCGGTCCATCCGTTATGCTTGCCGCGTTTTCATGACCGGCAACCGCCATGCCCTCCCGCCTGCCCGAACCGAGCGCCGACGAACGCGCCCATGCCGACCGTCTGCTGCAGCTGCTGCGCGAACAGATCGCCTCGCACGGGCCGATGCCGTTCTCGCAGTACATGGAGCGCTGCCTGTACGCGCCGGGGCTGGGCTACTACAGCGCCGGGCGCACCAAGTTCGGCGCTGCCGGCGACTTCGTCACCGCGCCGGAGCTGGGTGACCTGTTCGCCGGCTGCGTGGTGAATGCGGTGCAGCCGGTGCTGGCGATGCTCGGCGACGAGGCGGATTTCCTCGAACTGGGCGGCGGCAGCGGCGCGTTCGCCGAGGCGGCGCTGAAGGCGCTGGCGGCCGGCGGCACGCTGCCGCGGCAATACCTGATCCTGGAGCCCAGCGCCGACTTGCGCGAACGCCAGCGCGAGCGGCTTGCCGCGAACCTGCCGGCCGATCTGCATGCCCGCGTGCAATGGCTGGATCGCCCGCCCGAGCAGGACTGGCGTGGCGTGCTGTTCGCCAACGAAGTGATCGACGCGCTGCCGGCCACCCGCTTCGCGATACGCCAGGGCGAGGTCTACGAGGAATACGTGGCGCTCGACGGCGAAGGCCGGCTGATCCGCGTCGACCGCCCGGCCGACGCGCTGGTGACCGGTGCGGTGCGCCACGTCGAGCGCGACCTCGGCATCGAGTTCGCCAATGGCTACCGCTCGGAGATCCTGCCGCAGCTGCCGTACTGGATCCAGGCGGTGGCTGGTGCGCTCACCGCCGGGCTGATGCTGTTCATCGACTACGGCTACGTGCGCCGCGAGTACTACCTGCCCGAGCGTGACGACGGTACGCTGATGGCGCATTACCGCCACCATGCGCACGCCGATCCGCTGTACCTGCCGGGGCTGAACGACCTCACCGCCTCGGTCGATTTCACCGCGCTGGCCGAGGCCGGCAACAGCGCCGGCTTCGGCGTCGTGGGCTACCTGCCGCAGGCGCAGCTCCTGATCGGTGCCGGCTTGCAGGACGTGTTCGAGCGCGAGCACGCGGCGATCGCCGACGAGCACGGCCGCTACCGGCTGGCGCAGCAGGCGAAGCGGCTGATGCTGCCCGAGCAGATGGGCGAGCGCTTCCAGGCCATGCTGCTGGCGCGTGGCCTCGATGCCCTGCCGCTGCCGGCCGAACTGCTCGCCGCCGACCAGGGTGGGCGGCTCTGACCGGCGCCATGGACGTCCAGACGTCCGCACGGCTGCGCTGGCATCGCGCCTGGGTCGCGCTGGGCGGCGCGATCATGCTGTGGACGCTGTGGATGGCGCTGACGCCGGATCCGGACATCACGCTGGCGTTTCCGTACGGCGACAAGCTGCTGCACGCCACCACCTTCACCTGCCTGATGGGCTGGTGGGGCAATGTCTACCGCGCGCGTCGCCCGCGCGGCTGGGCCACGCTGGGCTGCCTGGCGTTTGGCGTCTTCATCGAGTTCGCGCAGTGGCTGGACCCGCCGCGCGACGCCGATGCGCTGGACGTGCTCGCCGATGGCGCCGGCATCGTCATCGCGCTGCTGCTGCTGCGCACACCGCTCGCCAACGTGCTGGCGAGCGTGGAAGCGTGGTCAGTGCGCCGGCGCGGGGGCTGAGCCGGGCGCTGCCGGCGCCACCGTCGAGCCGGCGGACGCAGGCACCGAACCGGGCGCTGCCGGCAGCGGTTCCACCGGCGTCGCATCGGTTGGCCGGCGCAGCAGCTGGCCGCGCTTGAACAGCTCGCTGGCGACCTGGTAGTAGGCGATCGTCTGTGCGATCTGCTCCTCGTTCTGCGGCACCAGCGGCACGGCGTCGCCGCTGGCATAGTCCGGCTTCATCTGCTCCAGCTTGCGCCCGGGTTCCAGCACGGTGAGCACGTCCTCGTGCAGGTAGCCGAGCTTCTCGTAGGTGGCCGGAAACGCGCGTTCACGGCCGGGTTCCAGCTGGAACAGGTCGTAGCCGAAGAAGCGCGAGCGGTAGCTGAAGTTGAGCAGGCCGAGCAGGGTCGGCGCGATGTCGACCTGGCCCATCAGGCGGTCCACCCGCCGCGGCTGGATGTGCTTCGGCGCGTAGATCCACAGCGGCACGTGGTAGCGGTTCACCGGCACGCTGGTCTTGCCTGCGCTGGAGGCGCAGTGGTCGGCGGTGATCACGAACACGGTATCGTCGAAGTACGGCTTCGCGCGCGCGCGCCGAATGAAGTCGCCGATCGCCCAGTCGGTATAGGCCACCGCGCCCTGGCGGGTGCCGTTGGCCTGCTTCACGCGGCCTTCCGGGAAGGTGAACGGCCGGTGGTTGGAGGTGGTCATGATGTGCAGGAAGAACGGCTTGCCGGAGGCCGCGATCTGGTCCATCTGGCCCATCGCCAGCGTGTACAGGTCCTCGTCGGCGACGCCCCATACGTTCTCGCGGTGGATCGTGGCGGTCTTCGGGATGTCGCGCCGGTCGACCGCGCGATAGCCGTTGTGGCTGAAGAAATAGTTCATGTTGTCGAACTCGCCGTAGCCGCCGTAGACGAAGTCCGACTGGTAGCCGCGGTCGTTGAACACGCTGGCCAGCGAGAACAGGTTCTCGTTGCCGCGCTCCTTCAGCAGCGAATCGCCGGGCGTGGGCGGCACCGACAGCGCCAGTGCTTCCAGCCCGCGCACGGTGCGCGTGCCGTTCGCGTAGAGATTGTCGAAGAACAGGCTTTGCCCGGCCAGCGCATCCAGGTACGGCGTGATCTTTTCCTGGTTGCCGAACGTGCCCAGATAGTCGCCAGACAGGCTCTCCACGCTGATCAGCACCACGTTGAGGCGCTTCTCCGGGCCGGCGTGGCGGATCGCGCGGGTGAGGTCGCGCGGGTCGTCGCTGACGTAGCTCGCCTCGGGCGTCTTCAGCATCTCGCGCACGCGGCGGAACGCCTCGTCGTCCGGCAGCGTGCGGTAGAACTTCGCGTAGTCGAGGTGGCTGCTGCGGAACGCATTGAAGAACTGGTAGATGCCGTTGCCGGCCAGCTCGTTGACGTAGTTGTTGCCGGTGCGGTCCTTCATGCCGCCGTTCACCGCGGCGACCGAAACCACCGTCAACACCAGCCACAGCAGCGCCACCTTGCCGCGCTGCCAGAAGCGGCTGCCGTCGTCGCGCACGCGCAGGGCGCGCCGGCCGAGCGCGAACAACACCAGCGCCAGCGCCGCCAGCAGCGTCAGCCAGCGGCCGATCGGATAGGACTCGCGGATGTTGCCGATCACCTCGGTGGTGTAGACGAGGTAGTCCACCGCGATGAAGTTGAAGCGCACGCTGAACTCGTTCCAGAACACCAGCTCGGACGCCGCCACGAACAGCAGTCCGTACAGCAGCAGCAGGGCGAAGCCGTACAGCACCCACTGGCCGGCGCGCGAGGTGTAGGTGAACGCGGTCAACGGCAGCACGAACAGGAACGGCAGCAGCGCCGGCCAGGTGGTCTTGAGCGTGGCGTGGTACATCAGGTGCAGCACGCCCAGGCAGATCGCGCAGGCCAGCACCAGGCCGGCGGCGGACAACAGCCAGCGCCACAGTCCCGGCATGCGCCCGGAGCGCGTCGGCACGATCCACAGCAACAGCACCAGCGGCCACGCCACGTAGATGCAGGTGACCAGGTCGTAGCCCAGCCCCACGCCGAACGCGTACAGCAGGTTCAGCGCCGTGTGCGGCACCTCGCTGCCGGACATCACCAGCAGCACCACGCGGGTGGCGAACGAGATCGCCAGGTAGGTGATCGCCAGCCACCACAGCGGGCGGAAACGCTGACGCAAGGGAGAGGTCGGGGTGAACGCACTCGACACGGGCAACTCCAGCAGGAAGGGATCGACGGGTGCCCGCAGCGGGCGTCGTCATCCGGGCTTTATACCGCGGATCCGCTTGGCGAAGGCTGAGTTTTCAGACTGGCGATGGCGTGGATCCGCGCCGTTTGCATCGCCTGGCCGATCGCCGGGCCGGCCAGGCCGCGGGCGACGAAGTCGGCGGACTCGACCGCCGCGGCGGCAGCGCGTGCCGCGCGCAGGTAGTCCGCCTGCGGGTAGGCGTCGTGCTCGCGGCCCAGCCGGCCGCGCTGGTCCGCCTCGCAGGCGGCGAGGAAAAGCTCCAGTCGCGCCGGCCGGCGCAGGGCATCCAGCGCGCCCAGCAGCTTCAGCACGGTGGCCGGCTTCAGCTCGAACGCGCGGTGCACGTTCAGATGCTCGCGGCAGACCAGCGCGGCCAGCGTCGCGTGCTCGGTCGGCACCTTCAGCCGCGCGGCCAGCGCGAGCAGCGGCGCTACGCCGCGATGCTCGTGGCCGATGTGGCGCGGCAGCTCGGCGGCCGGGGTCAGCGCCTTGCCGAGATCGTGGGTCAGTGCGCAGAAGCCCACCACGTCGTTGCCCGGCGCCAGCCGCGCCGCCGCGTCCAGCACCAGCTCCACGTGCACGCCGGTGTCGATCTCCGGGTGGAACTCGGCGCGCTGCGGCACACCGTACAGCGCGTCGACCTCGGGAAACAGCACGGCCAACGCGCCGCACTCGCGCAGCACGCGCAGGAACGCGGACGGCTGCGGCTCGCCCAGCGCCTTGCGCGTTTCCGCCCACACGCGCTCCGGCACCAGGTGGTCGACCTCGCTGTCGGCCACCATCTGCCGCATCAGCGCCATCGTCTCGTCGGCCACCGCGAAGCCCAGCGGCGCGAAGCGCGCGGCGAAGCGCGCCACCCGCAGCACTCGCACCGGGTCCTCCACGAACGCTGGCGACACGTGGCGCAGCACGCGCGCCTCGATGTCGCGCACGCCGCCGAACGGGTCGGTCAATGCGCCGTGCTCGTCCTCGGCGATTGCATTGATGGTGAGGTCGCGCCGGGCCAGGTCCTGCTCCAGCGTGATCGTCGGGTCGGCCTGAAACACGAAGCCGTGGTAGCCGCGCCCGCTCTTGCGCTCGGTGCGCGCCAGCGCGTACTCCTCGCCGGTGTCGGGATGCAGGAACACCGGGAAATCCTTGCCCACCGGCTTGTAGCCAAGCACCAGCAGTTCCTCCGGCAACGCGCCGACCACCACGTGGTCACGGTCGACCACCGGGCGGTTCAACAGTTTGTCGCGGACCGCGCCGCCGACTAGATAGGTTTGCATGGGGGGATTCTGCCACGCGCCCGTGTTGTACGTAGGATCCGGCGGGCATTTGGAAAATCATTGTGCCTAACTTCATGGTGTTCGGTTATATGGACATAATGGGTTCGTTATTTTTTTAGGAATTAAAGCGTAACAACTTGCTTGTTGACATTGCTGTTATCGAAGCTCAAGTCTACAACTGGGACTTTGGTGTCATACCGGATAGGGGAAAGACATGAAGTTGAATCGGCAAAGGAACTGCCTGTCGGCAGCCGCACGGGCTTCGACTGCGATGCAAGACAACGGAGGAGACTTCAGAGCCAGTACGCTATGGCCACAGGTTCGAGTGAGTTCCTTGCCGCGTTTTTTCTTGTTCCTTGCTTTAGCTCTGGGGCTACTCGCCTCGCCTCATCAGGCCAAGGCAGTCATGGTAGCCCACCCGGTGATTTGCACTACTGGCACCCCTGGGTATCAGCAAAGCTACGTGTGCGATGTGACATGGATTGATGATGGCGATGGCGGCGGCGGTGGAAATGGTTCCGTTGGCGTTGGCGGCGGGGGCGGCGGTTCTCCGCATACCTCCGTCAACACGCAAAGTACCGTCAACCAGAACAACAGCAAGAACCCGAAATTGCCCTGCGATAAAACAACCACAACAAGCGTAGTCACTGCCTCCGACCCCATCGATACCAGTTCAGGTAGCAAAATAGAAAAAGTCACCGATTTCGCCGAGCCCGGCGAAATGGGTCTGACCTTCGAAAGGTATTACAACTCCCGTTTTTCCTGCGCTGGATCCAACGCTCCATGCACGACAAACGTGGGAACGTGGACCACCAATCTGGATTACGAACTGGATGTCATCTGTTACTACCAGAGTACGGGAGGTAATCCGGATCGTCCCATTCGTTGCGGGCCAGTGACCTTTACACGACCCGATGGATCCAGTCTGAATTTCGTATCCACGACGGCCTTCTTCGGGACGACGAACGGAGCCCCGAATCCCGGGCCCTTTTCTCCCGTGGGTACCGCCACGTTGACGAACAATGGCAACAGCACCTACACCTTGCGCGACGAGGACGCCCAGGTGCTGACCTTCGACAGCCAGGGCAATCTGCTTTCGATCAAAGACCCTTCGGGCATCGGCTGGACGCTGACCCATCCCGACGGCAACACCACTGTCGTTACGCACACCAATGGAACGTCATTCAAGGTCGCCTTGGTCGCTGGATCGGGTGGAACCTACGGGTCGGCCAAGCAGATCAATGTGACTGATCCCGCCGGTGGCGTGTATGTCTACCAGTCGACCGTCGGGGTATGGGATTCCTTCACGAACCCCGTCAGTCACCTCGGTGTCGTCAGCTCCGAAACGCTCCCTGGTTCGCCTAGCACCACCGTGGCGTACAAATATCTGCCGGACAACTCTGCCACCGGCTCGTATGCTCAATTGGCCGAGGTCGACTACAACGGCGTGGCCCACGACGTCACCACCTACGACGGCGCCGGCCGCGCCAACTTATCCAGCATGGCCGATGGCACCCAGAAAACCACGATCGTTTACGGCGGCAACGGCATAGGCCCGACGGCGACGGTGACCAATCCTCTGGGGCATATCGCGGTGTATCAGTACAACGGCAGCCAGTTGTTGCTGTCGGTGACGGGGACGGGCAATGCTGCCTTGCATTGCGACGCTTCGTTTGCCCAGAACACCTACGACGCCAACGGCAACCTGGCGACCTCCGCCGACAACAACGGCAATACCACCCAGTACGTCTACGCGGCCACTGGCTTGCTGCAGAAGAAGACCGAGGCAGCAGGAACGGCATCACAGCGCATAACGGATTTTACGTGGGATACCACGGCAGGCATGGACCGGCCGCTGTCGATCAAGATTGAGGGGCTATCCGAAACCGACTTCGCCTACGACAGCAACAACAGGCTGGCCGCGCAGACGCTGAAGAACCTAACGACGGTCGGAACGCAGCCGGCGCTGACGACCACCTATGCCTATACGTATTACGCCAACGGCATGCTCAAAACTCGTTCTGTGACTCACCCCTCGTTGAACGGAAGCAACACGGACGTTTACACGTACGACACTCTCGGCAATCTAGCCACGGTCGCCGACGGGCTGGGGCATACCACGACGTATAGCAGTTACAGTCTGCTGGGCCGTCCCGGCCAGATCAGCGGCCCTAACGGTGATGTGACCAATTACACCTACGATGCGCGTGGCCGGGTGGCCAGCATTGTCCGGCATCCCAACGGCGTGGCGGCGACGTGGACCTACACCTATGACGGATTCGGGCTGCCCGCTGGCGTAACGGCTCCCGACAATTCGGTGTCCGGCATCACCCGCAATGCCTATATGCAGGTCACCAGCGTCACGCACAACGACAAGGATGGCACATCCACCGAAAGCTTTTCTTACGATGCCAACGGCGATGTCGTCACGCGTATTGTTGCGAGAGGTGGCGACATCGGTGTCGAGGCGACGGCGAGCTACGACGGGCTGGGTCGCATGTACCAGAAGCATGGCATGCACGGGCAAACCCTCACGTATGCCTACGACAAGAACGACAATGTAGTGTCGGTGACCGATGCGCTCGGTCATGCCATCACGTATCAATACGATGCGCTGAATCGTGTGACCCAGTCGACCGACCCGAACGCCGGCGTCACGAAGTACACGTACGACCTCGCCGGCCATGTCATCACGGTCACCGATCCCCGGGGCTTGGTCACCACGTACGCTTACGACGGTCTCGGGCAACTCTGGAGCCAGTCCAGTCCGGACACCGGCACCACGACCTTCGCCTACGACGCCTACGGACGTCGCTATAGCATGACGCGGGCCGATGGCGTGCAGACGATCTATGGCTATGACACGCTCAATCGTCCCACCAGCGTCAGTGCCGGTGGCTTGACGCAGAGCACCGCCTATGACAGCTGCACGCACGGTATCGGCCGGCCATGCAGTGTGAGCGATGCCAACAGCACCACGTCGTACACCTACACGCCGGAAGGCTGGATCACGGGTCGCGGCTTCTCGATCGGCGGCACCAGTTATGCGTTGGGCTACGGCTACGACAGCGTGGGCCATGTGGCGAGCGTGGTGTACCCCGACGGCAACAGCGCCGCGTACAGCTACATCAACGGGGCGGTGTCGGGCGTCACCGTCACGGTGGGTGGCACCTCGGCCAGCGCGGTCAGTGCGGTGACCTACCGGCCCGGTGGTACGGCGATGGCGTCGTGGACCTCCAGCAATGGGCTGACCAACACACTGGTCTACGACAGCGATGGCCGGCTGGGTAGCATCAACGTGCCTGGCGTGCAGAATCTGGCTTTCACTTACGATGCCGCGGACCGGATCACACAGATCACCAACGGACTCGATGGTTCGATGACCGAGACTATTGGCTACGATGCGATGAGCCATCTCACCACGGAAACCTCCGGCGCTGACAACGAGAGTTACACCTACGATGCCGCCGGTAACCGCACCCACCAGGTGGTCAACGGCAACACGACCACTTATTCCATGGCAGCCACGAGCAACCGTCTGGCCACCCTGTCGGGCACTTGGAATACCACATGGGGCTACGATGCCGAGGGCGCCATCACGACGGCCAACGGTACCACGGTGTACCAGTACGACCCGTTCCACCGTCTGGTCAACGCGAACGGGACGAGCTATGTGATCGGTCCGGAAGGCCAGCGGTTGCGCAAGATGAGTGCGTCGGGGGTCACCACGTATTTTGCGCCCGATCGAAGCGGGACGTTGCTGGCTGAGAACCAGAGCGGGACGTGGATGGATTACGTGTGGTTGAACGGGCGGCTGGTGACGGCGATTGTCAATGGCGGGAAGTATCCGGTGCATGCCGATCAGACGGGACGGCCGATGGCGGTGACCAACTCGAACAGTCAAGCCATCGTGTGGCAGGCGCAGGGCCTTCCCTTCACAAATCAGGTCACGACCAATGTGTGGCGCACCTTCAATCTCGGGTTTCCCGGCCAGTACCATGACCTCGAGAGCGGGATGTGGCAGAACGGTGCGCGGGACTACAATCCTTACATCGGGCGCTACGTCGAGAGCGATCCGATCGGGTTGGGAGGGGGAATCAACACCTATGCCTATGTCGGCAATAATCCGCTCAGCAACATCGATCCTTTTGGCTTGCAGGATACTAGCAAGGAACAGAAGGAGAACGCTGTTCAAGGCGCCACGAATCTCGCAGGAGCAGCCGTCCTTCCTGACAGTGCAGGAGCGGTTTCGGATATCGGAGGCGCACTCGGGCAAGGCGCGGTGGCGATCAGTTCGGGAATACAAACGTTGGCGCAGCAGGACTACAACGCCTTTACGGCACCCGAAGGCGGCACACACATTTATCCAAAATTGTTTGGGGACATGAATTGGTCGCAGTACCCCACTTTTGCCGAAGCATGGAAGGCCTATTTGATGAAGCGGCTTGGAAAATGCCCATGAGCCTGCCGCCTGAAGCCCTTGTAGATTCGACTGATGGCGCCTTTCGGTTGGTGCTGTGTCTGTGGTTCTCTGCATTGCAGGCCAGTGTATGACTGGCATGTCATCGTGGACGCTTCTGGCACAAATACTGCGGCCGTGGCCATACCGTCTGTTGTTCTTTGGGCTCGCTATTGTCGCTCTGTCTGTCTTCACCTATAGATTCAATGACAAGTATAGTGTCCCCCTCATCGCTGCGAAACGCTTCGGAGCTGCCTTATTGGGCGGTCAATTTCTAGCAGCGGCCGCAACGATCTTATTTTTCGGTTGGAACATCGGGTGGCGGATTCACCCTGATCCCGTAATTGTCGAAGACTGGGTTGGAGCGTTTTGGCACTTTTATGTAGACGATTTCTTTTCTAAAGTCGGCCTCGGCTTGGCGGTGCTCGGTCTTGTATTGGCGGGTGGTGTGACGTGGAAATCCATCGGGATTAGACGTCCCAGTCTTTCGATCCCATCGGTATTAGTTATCGTTGCTGTGGCCTATCTTGTTTTGCATTTTTTGGTAGCGCCAGTCAGCTTGAACCTTTGGGAATGGTGCCTCAGATTTTTTGGCGCCGATTTAAGTCAAGGCAATGATGGTATTGATCCACTGCAGTGGGAAGTGTGGAGCTTAAGACAAGTCGCCAGTCAGATCGGCATTCTTGGGCCTGCACTAATCGTGCTTTGTATAGGGATTTTGGCGCCAGTTATCGAGGAGATGTTCTTTCGAGGCATGCTGTTTACGGCCTTGTTAGAGAGGTTACCGACTTGGGGTGCGTTGATCGGCCAAGCACTACTATTTGCAGTGATACACCTCGATTTGGTGCGATTGCCCTATCTGATTGTGCTTGGTCTGGTACTTGGTTACTTGGTAAAGCGAACATCTTCTCTGCTGCCCGCAGTGCTTTTGCATATCATTATCAATGTCCTTTCATTGATCGCCGTGATGACTTAGGAATTCGGAACCCTATGAGTATGAGCACGCATCTCTCCTAAGTAAGATCTATACCATGGTTTACGAGAGGATTTGGAAATCACATGGTTCATCGCGTGATTGGTGGTGTCGTTGTGTTGATATGGCTGTGGATGGGTTGCCATATGCATCACTGGGTTCCTAGCCTGGGGGTCGCTGCGTCCTCCGATATCAGCTTGTATGCGGGTCGAGGCGGTGGAGTCTTTTATGTCCTGCTTATGCCGCTGCTCGCGGCAACCTTGCTGATCTTTCCCGATTTCTTTGTAGACCATTTCAGCCCTTCCTCAGAGATGACCAACGAGCCGCTACTCGAAGCGAGCTTCTGGCGGCTCTGTGGCTATTTCACCCTGTTGGTGAGTTGGGGCTTGTTACAGCTGTTTCGTTAAATGGAGGAGCCGAAGTTGGCTCACCACCATACGGAGCTTACGGGGGTTACGCCGAACACCGCATGCCCTCCGTGCAGGCCCAACGTAATGCCTCCGCATCTACTCCTGCGTGATGATGTCGCGACGCAGCATTCGGATGCTCATCGAAGTAGCGCTCAATCAGCGGAGCGATGTCGTCACGCAGTACCAAGGTTTGATTGACAACATGAGGCGCCCCGAGATTCATCTGCAAACTGAAACCTTCCAGCGCGCAGCGAAAAAGCTTGCCATCATTGACGTGGTCGTAGAGCACAAACGAACGAGGGCCTCGGGGTCGTGCCTTGTGAAACCTCGGATAAGGGGCCGGAAGCTGAGGTTTCCCCACGAATCTTCTCGTTCAATCAACACGTTGCATGCTGGTTGAAGGAACAGTGCGCGCATGATGCGGTCAATCCTCACGGGTTACGAAGCCAGAGGAGACCACACCATGCACGCCACCAAAGTATTGCAAAAGTGCCTGGGCGATGCACTGCAGCCGATGCATGGTAAGCGTCCGCCCACCTCATATTCCCCAAGTACTTCGTAGCCGCTGCACTACGCGCCTGTTCAACCAGGAACGTAGCGATGAGCATGAAGCGGAGTGGAGTGGGCGGCACAGGTCGACCGTGCGCATGGTGGCTGGTGAGTGCGCCGGTAGATTTTCGCTGTGGTGCGGATCGGCTGCTGGTGCACGTGCGCGAAGTGCTGGGGCGGGAACCGTTGGACGGTTCAGCGTATGTGTTCCGCAACCGCCGCGCCACACGCATCAAGGTGCTGATGGTGGACGCGCAGGGCGTGTGGCTCTCGGTGCGTCGATTGCATCAGGGGCGATTCGTCTGGCCGTCGGCGGGTGAGACGCTGTGGTCGCTCGGTCACGCGCAGTTCGCATGGTTGTGTGCGGGAGTGGACTGGCAGCGTTTGAGCGCGCCGATGCCGCTTGAAAAATGCGTGTAACCCGTTACGCTGCGCGACCATGGATCACGCAGCGATCAACGACATCACGGACGTCCAAACGCTGCGTGCGATGCTGGCCGATTGCGGTGCGGTGATTGCCGCCCACGAGCAAACCATCGCCCAGCGCGACCACACGATCGCGTTCAAAGACGCGAAGATCGACAAGCTCACCCACGAGATCGCGCGCCTGCGCCGCGTGCAGTTCGCAGCCAAGTCCGAACGCATGGATCCGGCCCAGCGCGAGCTGTTTGACGAGGCGATGGCCGCGGATATCGCGGCGCTGGAGACGGAACTGGCCGCCTTGCGCGAGCCCGCCCAACCGGCGGCTCGCCCACCCCGCCAGCCGGTTCGCCGCACGCTGCCGCCGGAGCTGCCGCGTATCGAGACGATCCACGAACCGGCCTCCTGCGACTGCGGCACCTGCGGTGCCGCCTTGGTGAAGATCGGCGAACACGTCAGTGAAAAGCTGGACATCGAGCCGATGACCTTCTTCGTGCGCCGCGACGTGCATCCGCAATACGCCTGCCGCACGTGCGAGACCATCGTCGCCGAGCCAGTCGCACCCAGCATCCTCGACCGCGGCCTCGCCGCCCCGGGCCTGCTGGCCCAGGTCGCGATCCAGAAATACACCGACCACCTGCCGCTGTACCGGCAGGAAGCGATCTTCGCGCGCGCCGGCATCACGCTATCGCGCACGACACTGGCCGAATGGATCGGCGCGGTCGGCGTGGCGCTGCAACCGCTGGTGGATGCGCTGCGCACCAAGCTGCTTGCCTCGCACGTCCTGCACGCTGACGAAACCCCGGTCGCCCAGCTCGACCCCGGTGCCGGCAAAACCAAACGCGCTTATTTGTTTGCGTATCGCAACACCGGCGAGCAGCCCATCGTCCTCTTCGACTACTGCCCCAGTCGCGCCGGCAAGCATGCCGCCGCGTTCCTCGGGAACTGGCGCGGAGCGCTGATGGTGGACGACTACGCCGGCTACAAGGCGCTGTTTACCTCCGGGATCACCGAACTGGCCTGCTGGGCGCATGCGCGACGCACCTTCGTCGACGCTCACAAGGCCAGCGGCAGCCCGATCGCCGAAGACGCCGTGCGGCGTATCGGCGAGCTCTACGCCATCGAAGCCAAACTGCGCGACCTCGACGACGAAGTGCGCACGCGCGAACGACGAAGACACCTCGCGCCCAAACTCGACGCACTCAAGCACTGGCTGGACGACCTTCAACCCAAGGCGCTGGGCAACAGCGGCCTAAGCCGGGCCGTCGATTACACGCTCCGACGCTGGAGCGCACTCGTGCGCGTCCTCGACGACGGCGCCTGGCCGATCGACAACAACCCCATCGAAAATGCCATCCGGCCGATCGCCATCGGTCGCAAGAACTGGCTGTTCGCCGGTTCCCAAAGCGCCGGCCAACGTGCCGCCGCCCTCATGAGCCTGATCGCCACCGCCAAAGCCAACGGCCTCGAACCCCACGCCTGGCTCACCGACGTCCTCACCCGCCTGCCCACCACCAAAGACCGCGACATCATCACGCTGTTGCCGCTGGCATAGCCCGCGGCATCCTTCAAGGTGGGGTGGGTGGACGCTTACGATGCATGCACTGCGCCGTCGCGTGCTGTTGCGTGCCGTGGAAGCATTGATCCATGGCCGTCGTCTAACCCTGATTGATGTCGCCCGCGGGTGGCCCGGTGCGGAGCGCATCCGCGCGCCGCTGAAGGCACTGGATCGACTGCTGGGTAATCGACATCTGCACGCTGAGCGTGAACACGTGCACGGAGCCATGGCGCGCTGGTTATTGCGCGGCCCGCATCCGGTCATCGTGCTGGACTGGTGTGACCTGAAAGCGGATCGGTGCTGGCATCTGTTGCGCGCGGCGGTTCCCGTCGGCGGGCGGACCCTGACGATACTGGACATGGTATTTCCCGATGGACAACAAGGTTCGCCAGCGGCAGAGAAACGATTTCTGCAGCGATTGGCGGCGCTGATTCCCCAGGATGTGCGGCCGATTCTGGTGACCGATGCTGGCTTTCGCGCGCCATGGTTTCGCGCTGTCGAAGCAATGGGCTGGCACTGGCTGGGACGGCTGCGCCACCGCACGCTGGTGAAGCCCACTGATGCAGTGGATACGCCGGATGCATGGGTGCCGTGCCGAGCGCTCTACGAGCTGGCCGTCGCCGCACCGCGCGACTTGGGGCTGATGGATACGGTGCGTGCCAAGCCCTGGTGCTGTCGCGTGGTGGTGCATGCCAGACCACCGAAGGGACGCAGACAACGCAACCGTCAGGGCATGCCGTCACGCACCAAGAAGAGCCAAGAGAACGCGGCCCGCGAACGCGAGCCATGGCTTCTCATCGCTTCGCCTGCACGGAGGCACCTGAGCGCCCGACAAATGGTGGCGCTGTATGCCCGGCGCACGCAGATTGAACTGTCCTTCCACGACTTGAAATCACACCGCTACGGCCACGCCTTTGAGGACAGTTTGACTCGCAAGGGCAAGCGCATCGAAGTGTTGCTGCTGCTCCATACGATGGCGGCGTTCGCCAGTTGGCTGGTCGGCATGGCGTGCGAAACGGCAGGTATCGACCAATGGTTGGCACCCTTTCGATCGAAGCGACGGCTGTACTCGATCATGCGACTTGGCCGTGAGGCGCTGGTGCGACGATGGTCAAACGTCAGGCTCGACGAACTCATGGAACAGATACGAAAGCCATCTCCGGCGCTGCTCGATCAGATGGCTGTGACAGCATGAAAACGTGGGGAAACCTCAGGGACGGAGGGAATTAAGCGATCACTTATTCCATGGCAGCCACGAGCAACCGTCTGGCCACCCCGTCGGGCACTTGGAACACCACATGGGGCTACGATGCCGATGGCGCCATTACCACGGTCAACGGCACCACGGTGTACCAGCGGGACGTGCAGGCGGAGCCGAGGAGGCTGGGGGGCATGGCGATGATCTTCATGCGCGCTTGTGCAGGAAGACGTGGCAGGCGCGTTCGCCTATCACCTGCCGGGTGCAGGCGTAGCCCAGCGCGGGCAGGTCGAGGCCGCCAAGCAGGTGTTCGCCGGTACCTAGCAGTACGGGCCGCAGGGCCAGGTGCAGTTCGTCGATCAGGCCGGCGCGCAGGTATTCGCGCACCGTAGCTACGCCGCCGCCGAGGCGCACGTCGAGGCCTCCGGCAGCGGCGCGAGCCTGCCGAAGCGCGGCCTCGATGCCTTCGGTGACGAAATGGAACTCGGTGCCGCCGGCCATGCGCAGGCTGGGGCGCGGGTGGTGGGTGAGCACGAACACCGGCGTGTGGTACGGCGGCTCGTCGCCCCACCAGCCTTGCCAGCTCTCGTCCGGCCAGGGGCCGCGCACGGGGCCGAACATGTTGCGCCCGAGGATCCACGCGCCGATGCCGGCGAAACCCTGCTCGGCGAGGTCGTTGTCGACGCCGGTCTCGCCGCCGTCCTGGCCCTGCATGCGCCGCCACAGCCGGGTGGGGAAGAACCATTCCATCAGTTCCGGGCCGCCGACGCCGAGCGGGTGCTCGAGGTCCTGGCCCGGCCCGGCGCCGTAGCCGTCGATGGAAAGCGCAAAGCTCTGCACGCGAAGTTTTGACATGGCTGGTCCGCCGTGCCGCCCGAGGTCGCTGCAGTCTACCCGTCACAGCAGCCGCAGGTCGTGCGGCCGCGCCTGCGGGAACACCGTCTGCAGCTGATTGACGGATAGCCCCCACAGCCGCGCGAACAGCCCGCCCAGCACGTCGCGGCAGTCGTTGAGCACGCGGTAGTCGCGGTCCTGCAGCAGGTTCTGCCGGTTCACCGCGAGCTGTTCGCCGACGATGCGGCCGCCGGCGACCCTGCCGCCCAGCACCCAGTGCACGGTGCCGTGGCCGTGGTCGGTGCCGCGGTCGCCGTTCTCGCGGAAGGTGCGGCCGAACTCGGAGAGCACCACTACGGTGGTGTCGTGCCAGGCGTCGCCCAAGGTGTCGGCGTAGGCGGCGAGGCCTTCGCCGAGGTTCTTCAGGTTGTTGGCCAGGTCACCCTGGGTGCTGCCCTGGTTGACGTGGGTGTCCCAGCCGCCCACGTCGACGAAGCCCAGCCGATACTGCTCGCGCATCAGGGTGGCGATGCGCCGCGTCTCGGCGGCGAAGCTGCGCGCGCCGGGCGCGCCGCGGCTGGCCGCCAGCATCTCGTCGCGCAGGTCGGCGGAGATGGTGCGCGGCAGGGTCAGGCCGTCGGCGCTGGCCTGGGCCAGCGGCGTGCCTGCGTACATGCCGGAGAGGATCGCCGCCTGGCGCGGGTCGAAGTGTGCCTTGGGGTCGACCTTCAGCGAGATGTTGGGAATGTCGCGCCCGGCGCCCTGGAAAGAGAGCGGCAAGTTGTTGGTGAAGGCGATCGGCGGTACCCCGGTGAGCAGTCCGGACAACCGTGCGAGGAAGCCGGAGCGGTAATCGCCGGCGTGGCCCTGCGGCTGGCCGCGCTCGATGTGGTCCTGCGTCTCGAAGTGGCTGCGCGAGAGGTCGTCGGTGCCGGCGAACGGGATGAAGGCGAGTTGCTTCTTCTGCCACAGTGGCAGCAGCGTGTCGCGCACCACCGGGTTGAGGCCCCAGTCTGCGTCCAGCCCGACGGCGCTGTCGGGATTGCTGGCATCGGGTTTCGCGATCGCGAGGGTGGGGCGCGATGCGTAGTAGAAGTCGCTGGTGCAGGGCACCAGCAGGTTGTTGCAGTCGTAGCCGCCGCGCAGGAACACCAGCAGGAAGCGCGGCGAGCCGGCGGGCGCGGCGAACAGCCGGCCGGAGAACGACAGCGTGGCCGCGGCGGCGCAGGTGCCGGCAGCGGCGAGCAGGAACTGGCGACGGTTCATGGCAGGTATCTCGGCGGTGGCAGATTTTGATTCGTCATTCCAGCGCAAGCTGGAATCCAGTGCCTTGCAGCCTGGTTTGAAGTCGCTGGATCCCAGCTTGCGCTGGGATGACGAGTAAAAAAACGGATATCCCTAGCGGTAGTTGAAATCGGGCGAGGACAACAGGAAGGTGTTCCACTCCGCCAGCGACTTCGCCTGCGCCAGCGCGTGGCGGGTGGCCTCGGACAGCCGCGGTGCGATGGTGTCGCGGTACAGCGCCGAGTCGCGCAGCGCGGGCGGGTCGGCCGGCGCGCCGCCGCCGTCGTCGGCGAACAGCCGGTTGCGCCCGCTGCCGATCACACCGGCGAAGTCGAAGCGCTTGCCCAGCTGGCCCGAGCCGGTCCAGCTGGCCGAGTCCAGCGGCCAGCCGTCCGGGGTGACGCGGCCGTACAGCGGCTCGCCCATCTGCTGCAGCCAGTTCGCCAGCGGCGCGGTGTTCGGCACCGGCTGGCCGTCGTAGGCCAGGCGCAGCGACGAGACCACGAAGCGCATCGGGTCCTTGAACTTGCGCGGGTCCGGCGCGGCGGCCTCCGTCGACAGCAGCATGGTGCGCAGCACTGCCGCGATGTCGCCGTCGCTGCGCCGGAAGGTGTCGGCCATCGCGTCCACCAGCGCGGGCGGAGGCCGGTCGGCGACGAAGTACTCGGCCAGCCGCTGCGAGATGAAGTGCGCGCAGGCGGGCTGGCGCACGATCAGGTCCACCGCCTGGCCGATCTCGGCGTAGCCGCGGCCTTCGATGGTGTGGCCGAGGAAGGTCTTGTCGCCGAAGTCGTGCCGATTCGGATTGAACACGAACAGGCCGCCGCGCACCATGCCGGGCCGCTCGCGGCCGCGGCGCGCAAGGCGCCGCGGCGGCTGCAGTTGCAGGCCGGCGCCGGTGAGCACGCGCATCAGCTGCTGCACGTCGGCCTGGCTGTAACCGGCGCCCACGCCCAGCGTGTGCAGCTCCATCAGCTCGCGCGCGTAGTTCTCGTTGGTCCGGTCGCGGGCGTTGCGCGCGTTGTCGAGGAACGCCAGCATGGCCGGACTCTGCAGCGTGGCCATCACCAGGTCGCGGAACTTGCCCAGCGCGTGCGGGCGGATCACGTTCTCCTCGTAGTCGGCGGCAAACACGCGCACCGGGCCCTTGCCGGCGTACACGCTGAAGTGGTTGAGCCAGAACCACACCAGCTGCTCCTTCAGCTGGTTGCCGCCGCGGATCGCGTGCAGCAGCTCGGCCTGCGCGGCCTGCTGCACCAGTTCGCGACGGTACTGGCCGAGTGCCTGCTTGGCCGCGTCCTTGGCCGGGCCGGCCGGGGTGTCCTTGTACTGCTGCTGCCGTGCGCGGAAGTCGGCCAGCAGCTCGGGCAGCGGCGTGGCCAGCAGCGGCAGCGCCCGGATCTGCGCGGCGACCGCGGGCGGCAGGCGGTCGTCGCCGGCCAGCTGCTCGTCGAGGAAGCGCACGCGGCCCAGCTGGCGGTAGCGCGCCAGGGTGGCGCTGTCCAGGCCGAAGCCGTCGCGGCGCAACCAGGCGATGTCGCCGGGGGCGAGTTCGCCCGCGATGGCGCGGGAGGCGGGCAGCCGGTCCGGTGGCGTCTGTCCGGCGCCGGCCAGCGTGGGCGGCATGGTCAACAACAGGCCAAGCATGGGTGCGAGGCGGCAAAGCGTGTTGGGCACGTGGCGATTCCGGCAGGGCAATGCAGGAAGCAACGCCAGACGCATTCGCCGGATGACCCTCCTGCGGTGGTGGCCGGGCGGCTGTTTTCGTTGCGTTCAGATGGAAGGGTCCGCAGCTTTATGCAGCCGCCCCGCTCACGTAAGCTGGCAAGCCGAGACCGGCGGCAGGCAAGGGGCCCATCGACGATGGTGGCAAGTCAGGTTCATCCGCTGCTGCGCGACCGCGTCGCGGGCCTGTCGCCGGAGGTGGTGCGGCTGCTGGGCGAGGCCGGTGATGCGATGACCGGCGGCGAGCTGGAGCGCGCCGCGGCGGCGCTGGCCGCGGCGCTGGCGCTGGCGCCGGACAGCACGGAGGCGTTGCGCCTGTCGGCCCAGCTGCAGCAGTTGCGCGGCGAGCACGCGCAGGCGGTGGCGATCCTGCGCGAGGCGCTGGCGAAGGATCCGCGCGATGCCGTGCTGCATATCAGCCTGGGTGTTGCGCTGCAGTCCAGCGGCGAGAACGAGGCCGCGTTGTCGGCGCTGCAGCGGGCCTGTGAACTGGCGCCCGACTTCGCTCCGGCATGGTTCAACCGGGGCCGGATGTTCCAGCTGCTGGGCCGCCCGGCCGGGGCAATCACCGCGCTGCACCGCGCACTGGATGTCGACCCGGGGCACCTGGCGGCGCGGCTGCTGCTGGCTTCGGCGCAGGCCGACCTCGGTGCCGAGGTGCAGGCGGCCGCGAACTATCGCGAGGTGCTGCGGCGTGAGCCCGGCCAGCCGGAGGCCTGGAGCGGCCTGGCCGCGCTGGACGCCGAGCGCTTCGGCAGCGACGACGTGGCCCGTCTGCAGCAGGTGCTGCAGGCGCCGCAGCCGACGCCGCGCGCGCGCATCCAGCTCGGCTTCGCGCTGGCCCGCGCGCTGGAAGACCAGGCCGATTACCGCGCGGCCTTCCGCGCCTTGCGCAAGGCCAACGGGTGGCGGCACCGGCAGCTGAACTGGAACGCGGCAAGCATGTGCGCGCACGTCGACGCCATGCTCGCCGCATTCGCCGAACCGCTGGCCGGGGCCGCGGATGCCGCACTCGGCGAGCAGGTGATCTTCCTCATGGCGCTGCCGCACGCCGGCGCCGCATTGACCGGGCAGATCCTTGCCGCCCACCCGTACGTGGGCGGCGTCGACGAGTCGCCCGACCTGCAGCGGGTGATCGGCGAGGAGTCGGCGCGGCGCGGACGACCGCTGCTGCAGTGGATCGGTGCGGCCACGCCGGCGGACTGGGCGCGGCTGGGCCGGGACTACCTGGCGCGTACCGGGCCCGTGTGCCGCGGCCGGCCGCGCTTCGTCGACGCATACCGGCTGAACTGGCGCGTGGCCGGCGTGGCGCTGGCGATGCTGCCCGGCGCGCGGGTGGTGCATTGCCGGCGCGATGCGCTGGAAACCTGCTTCGCCTGTTACCGCCAGCTGTTCGCCAGCGGCCACGATTTCAGCTACGACCTGGACGACATCGCCAGCTACTGGCGCGACCACGAGCGGCTCGGCCGGCATTGGCAGCGGCTGTTCCCGCAGCGCTACCTCGAGCACGACTACGAGGCGCTGCTGGCCGAGCCCGAGGCGCAGGTGCAGCGGTTGCTGGCGTTCTGCGGGCTGGAGGTCGCCCCGGCCTGCCTGGCGGGCTTCCGGCACGGGCCGGCGCAGGCGCGCACGGCACTGCGCGGGCGCCAGCCCTGGCCGCGCGAACCGGCGCTGGCCGCGCGCTACGGCGCCGAGCTGGATCGCCTGCGGCTGTTGCTGGGCGCGCGCTGATCCGCGCGCTGTTCAACGTTGCGGCGAACGCGCCGCGGCCAGCCGGCGTTGCCGCGGCGGTTCGCCGAGCAGCACCGGCAGCCACGGCGTGAACGGCTGCGGCACGATGCCGAGCGCGGCGTAGCCGTCCACCTTGCCGACCGAATCGGTGCGCAGCGAGCGGAAGTTGTCCAGCGAAAAAGGCTTGCCGGGCAGCAGCTCGGCGAACTGCGCCTGCAGCCGGCCGAGGCTGTCGGGCAGTGCCACGACCGGCGTGCGCAGGCCGGCGGCAGCGCGGATCTTGCGCACGATCTCGCCCAGCGTGAGCACCTCCGGACCGTACAGCTCGAAGCTGCGCCGTTGACCCAGCTTCGCGTGGTCGACGCAGCGGGCGATCGCCTCGGCCACGTCGCCGACCCAGGTGGGCGCCATCCGTGCCTTCGCGCGTGCCAGCGGCAGCACCGGCATCTGTCGCAGCAGCTTGGCGAAGCGGCTGACCAGGCCGTCGCCGGGGCCGAAGATCACGCTGGGCTGGTAGATCGTCCAGTCCAGCGCGGAGGCCTTGACCAGCGCCTCGGCCTCGCCGCGACTCTTCAGGTACTGCGACAGGCCCTGGCCGGCCTTCAGCGAGCTCATCTGGTGCAGGCGGCCCACGCCGCTGGCGTGGCAGGCGGCGATCAGCCGGCGGGCAAGTTCCACGTGCACCCGCTGGAAGCCGTCGCGGCCGTGCGGGTTGAGGATGCCGACCAGGTTGATCACCGCGTCGGCGCCGGCCAGCTGCCGGCGCAGCACGTCGTCGTCGTGGATGTCGGCGTTGCGCACGCTGACCGTGGGCAGCACGCCGAGTTCGCGGTGCTGCTCGCGGTTGCGGCTGAGCAGCACGATGCGGTGGCCGTCGGCGGCCAGTCGCGGCACCAGGCGGCTGCCGACGAAACCGGTGCCGCCGAGGATGACGAGTTGCTGTGCGGCCATGGGATTTCCTCGATGGAGCTTCAGGGCGAGACGCTGCCGGCGACGGCCGCTGCCGACGCCGCCTCGGCGGGACAGTCGACTGCCCGGCGCGCCGTCGCGGCGGTCGGCACGGCATACGGCTGGCCGATCGGACTCATGCGGGTGGCCAGCGGCACCACCGTGTCGCCGCTCAGGCGCCAATCGTAGATCACGCTGAAAGCCATCACCCGCGCCACGTACTCGCGGGTTTCCCGGTACGGGATGGTGGCGACGAACAGGTCCGGCGCCAGCATGCCGCGCGTGGCCAGCCACTGGTCGACCTTGTTCGGGCCGGCGTTGTAGGCGGCGCTGGCCAGCCACGGCGAGCCGTTGAAGCGTGCGGCCATCTGCGCCAGGTAGCGCGTGCCCAGCGCGATGTTGGTGGCCGGGTCGTACAGCGTGTCGCCGCCGCCCCAGTCGAGCCCGTTGCGCTTCGCCACCAGCGCGGCGGTGGCCGGCAGCAGCTGCATCAGGCCGCGCGCGTCGGCACCGGATTGGGCATCGCTCATCCAGGCGCTTTCCGCGCGCAGGATGCCGTAGGCCCAGGCCGGCTCGATCCCGGCTTGCCCGGCCTGCGGCACCAGGCCGTCCTGGCTGGCCAGCGGGAAGCGCAGGTCGTACAGCCGCAGGGCGTCGCCGCTGCTCAGGGTGAAGACGGCGCGGTCGTACCAGCCGCGGCGGTTGGCCATGTCGGCGGCGACCCGCTGGGTATCCGGGTCGGCGTCCTGCAAGGCGCGCGCCCACTCGCGCCGGGCGAACTTGGGCAGATCCACCGCATACAACTCGAACGCACGCAACAGGCCGGGATTGGCCAGCAGGGCCTGTTCGCGTTGCGGGTCGTCGGCCAGGGTCAACGGACAGATCGCGTACGGCCGGTCGAGCCGGTCGGCGGACAGGAAGCCGAAGAAGGTGGGCTTGTCGGCCTGGGCCTCGAACAGCCGGCGGGCCTCGTCGTCACGGCCCAGCGCGGCCAGCGCTCGGCCGCGGAAATACTGCCATTCGCTGTCCTGCCGCTGGTCGGCGGGCATCGCGTCGAGGCCGGCCAGCACCGCACTCCAGTCCTGCTGCGCCAGCGCCACGCGCACCCGCCATTCGCGGGTGCCGTCGGTCTGCGCGGCGGCAGGCAGGGCGATCAGCCGGGCCAGCGCGCCGTCGTCGAAATCGGTGGCGTGGTACAGCGCCAGCGCCTGCAGGATCTGGTTGCGCTGCGCCTCGCTGAAGCCGAAGCGGGACTGCAGTTGCTGCCAGGCGGCGTCGGCGGCGTCGACATCGCGCCGGGCCTGGCGGGTCAGCGCCAGCGCGGCGGCCTGGCGCTGGCGCGGCTGGTTGGGCCAGCTGCGCGCGGCGTCCAGCGCGGCGGCCGGATCGCGCAGTGCCAGCGCCAGCTGCAGCGCGCTGGCGCGGCCGGGTTCGGCGAGCCAACCGGCCAGGCTGGCGATGGTGCCGGCCTGGCCGGCGTCGGCGGCGCGGTCGATCCGCGTCCACAGTCGCGCCTCGGTCAACAGGCCCTGCGTGTGCGCGGCGGCGAGCACCGGGTCGCAGGCGTCGGGCAGGCTTGGCTTGGCCCACAGCGCGGCGAGGTCGCGCTCGAACTCCAGCGTGCCGCCGCCGGCCAGCCGCGCCTGCAGCGCGTCGCAGGCGAGCGTGTCGCCGAGGCCGCTCTGGTACAGCGCGAGGAACGTGCTCCAGTCCTGCCGCCGCGCCAGCTCCCGCAGGAACGCGCGGCGCAGGTCGGCGGCGGGGATCCAGTCCGGGTATTGCGCCAGGTACGCCTCCACGCTGGCGCGGTCGAGCTGCTGGATGTCGTGCTGCAGGGCCGCCGCCGCCAGGTACGGGTACAGCGGGTAGTCGTGCAGGTTGGCCGCCAACTGCCGCCAGCCATCGCCGCCTTGCTGGGCGGCGGCATAGGCCTGCCGGAAGGCCGCGCGCTGGGCGGCGTCGGGGGCGGCGGCTCGCGCCGGCACGCTCGTCAGCAGCCAGCCGGCGAGCAGCAGCCCGGTGAGCAGGATGCGCCGCGGCGAGAGGAAGACGGACATGGAGGCTCCTGCGGTGGATCACGGGCAGTGTAGTCGATGCGCCTGAACCGCTTGTCGCGCGGCGGTGAGGGTGTGCCGGCGCGCCTGCTAAGCTGGCACGCTTGGTTTCCACACCTTCACGGGATCGGCATGTCGCCAGCAGCTCCGCCTGTCTTTCGTCGCGTCTGGCCGGCGTGGCTGGCGCTGCTGCTGGCGGCGTTGGCCGGGGCGGCCTGGTGGTGGGCGATCGGCCGGCCGGTGGCGTTGCCGGAGGCGCCATCGGCACGGATCGCCTGCGTCTCCTACGCGCCGTTTCGCCAGGCCGGCGAGACGCCGCTGGATGCGAACGCCTACATCAGCCCCGAGCGCATCGACGCGGACCTGCGCGCGTTGTCGCAGCGCTTCGACTGCGTGCGCACGTACTCGCAGGGGCAAGGCCTCAGCGCGGTGCCCGCGATCGCCGGGCGCTACGGCATGAAAGTGTTGCTGGGCATCTGGCTGAGCGGCGACGCAAAGGCGAACGCGCAGCAGGTCGCACTGGGCATCGCCACCGCGAACAAGTACCCGCAGGTGCTGCGCGGGGTGATCGTGGGCAACGAGGTGCTGCTGCGCGGCGAGCTGACTTCGGCGCAACTGGCCGGCTACCTGCGCGAGGTGCGCGCGGCGGTCCACGTGCCGGTGACCTATGCCGACGTGTGGGAATTCTGGCTGCGCCATCCCGAGCTGGCCGGCTCGGTGGACTACCTCACCATCCACATCCTGCCGTACTGGGAAGACCAGCCGGTGCCGCCCGAGCGCGCGGTGCAGCATGTGGCGACGGTGTACGCGAAGGTGCAGCAGGCGTTTCCCGGCCGCCGCGTGATGATCGGCGAGACCGGCTGGCCCAGCGCCGGACGGCCGCGCCAGGCGGCCAGCGCCAGCGTGGTCAACGAGGCGCGCTACCTGCGCGAGTTCCTGCGCTACGCGGCCACCGTGCACATGCCGTACAACGTGATCGAGGCGTTCGACCAGCCGTGGAAACGCGCGCAGGAAGGCACCGCCGGCGGTTACTGGGGCATCTTCGACGCGCAGGCGCGGCCGAAGTTCGCCATGCAGGGGCCGGTGATCGAGGAGCCGCGCTGGTGGCTCGGCTGGCTCGCCGGCGCGGCCGGCGTCGCGCTGTTCGTGCTGGCCGGCGGCCGCCAGCGACGCCGGCGCGGCTCTCTGGCGCTGGCGCTGGCCGGCATGGCCAGCGGCGGCGCGCTGGCATGGCAATTCCGGCAGATGCTGTACGCCTGCCGCGACGGCTGGGAGTGGGCGGTGTCGCTCGCTGCCTGCGCACTGGCCCTGTTCACCGCGTTGCGGCTGGCGCGCCGGATCGCCGCGCGGCTGGCCGGCACGACCGCGTCCGCCGCACCGCCGCGCTGGCTGCGCGCCGGCTGGCTGTTCGCGTTGGCCTATTACGGCCTGCTGCTGGCGGTCGACGGCCGCTACCGGGATTTCCCGCTGGGCCTGTTCTGGCTGCCGTGCCTGGGCTACGCGCTGCTCGGCTGGCTGGGCGAGCGTCACGCGCCGGCGCTGCCGCTGCCGGAGGAGCGCTTCCTCGCGCCGTGGCTGCCCTTGCTGGCCGCGGTCGTGCTGCTGCAGGAAGCCGGGCTCACCGCGGTGGCGTGGCTATGGCTGGGGATGAACCTGCTGCTGGCCTTGCCGGTGCTGGTCGAGTGGCACCGCGCGCGGCGCCTGCAGCCGCAGCAGACGCAGGCAGCCGGCCAGTAGCGCCAGCGCGCCGCTCTCGAAGCAGTACAGCTGCAGCGCGAGAATGCCGAGCGCGGTGGCCAGCCAGGCCAGCCAGGCATGCCGGCGCAGCAGCGCCAGCGCGGTGGCGGCGAGCGCCGCGATGCCGTAGACGTCGTGCAGAAACCCGAGCACCAGCGCTTGCCGCCAGCGGCACCACCACGGGCCGTCGGCGCTGCACAGCTGGCCGATCGCGCTGGATTCGACCACGCCATAGCGCAGCCATGTCGCCAGCAGCGCCACCAGCAGCAGGGCCAGCCACGGCCAGGCCCTTCGCCATGCCGGCGCGGTCATTGTGCGCGGCCCGGCGGGGCCTTGCCGCCGACGGTCGCCGGCAGGCTGATTTCGGCCGCCAGCGGCAGGTGGTCGGAGAACGCCTGCGGCAGCGCCCAGGTCTTCTCCAGCCGGATCGCCGGCGAGGTGAGGATGTGGTCCAGCGCACGCCGCGGCTTCCAGCTGGGGAAGGTCGGCGTCGGTTGCGCCGGCGGCTGCAGGGTGGACTTGGCGAACAGCTGCTGCATCTCGCTGCTGCCGGGCTCGGCGTTGAGGTCGCCCATCAGCACCGCGTGCGGGAAATCCTGCAGCAGTTCGGCGATGAAGCCGAGCTGGCGCGCGCGCGCCGGTGCGCTCAGCGAGAGGTGCGCGATCATCACCGCCAGCGCGTTGTCGCCTTCGCCGAACTGGGCCAGCAGCGCGCCGCGGCCGGGGATCCGGCTGGGCAGCGGGTAATCCAGCACCGTGTGCGGCTCCAGCCGGCTGATCAGGCCGTTCGCCGAGTGCGCCAGCCGGGCCATCGCGCGGTTCGGCTGGTGGCTCCAGAACGGCAGGCCGGCGGTCTCGGCGAGGTAGCGGGTCTGGTTGAGGAAGCCCGAACGCAGGCTGCCGGCATCGGCCTCCTGCAGGCCGATCACGTCGAACTGCGCCAGCACCTCGGCCAGGCGGTCGAGGTTGTCCATCTTGCTGCGCCCCGGCAGCAGCGCGTTGAGGCTGCGGGTGACGTACTGGCGGTAGCGCTGCACGCTGGCGCCGGCCAGGATATTGCAGCTCAGCAGACGCAGGCGGCGCTCGACGGGGGCGGCTTGGGGAGTGGCGGCGCGGCTCATGGCAACACACTACACGGGAAGGGGATGCCGGCGGCCATGTTCATGGGTCATGCTCACGCGCCGGGTACGCCGCCCAGCATGATCCACCGCAGATGAACAGCGCGCCAGTCGGGTCGCCCGGCGCCGCGGCCGTCGCCTACTTGCCGGCCAGCTCGCGCTTGACCAGCCATTGCGTCACCGCAACCATCTCGTCGAACGAGTGCATGGTGATCACGCGGTACTTGCCGTTGACCACGATGGTCGGGGTGCCGTCCACCTGCCAGCGCTGGATCAGCGCGAGATCTTCCTTCAGCTTCGCGGTGGCCTCCGCCGAGGTGGCCAGGCGCATGAAGGCGGCGCGGTCGACGCCTTCGTGGGCGTAGAAGTCGGCCAGTTCGTCCAGCGAGTTGACCGGGTAATGCTGGGCGAACTTGGCGTCGAACAGCTTCAGATGAGTGCGCTCGACCACGCCCAGCTGCTTTGCCGCGTAGTACGCACGCGCATACGGCAGCCACTCGGCGCTGAACGGCGCCGGCACCAGCTTGAATGCCACGCCGGCCGGCAGCTGCTGGCGCAGCTTCTCGGCAGTCGGCGCGAACTGCGCGCAATGGATGCAGCCGTAGGAGAACACCTCGACCACTTCCACCTTGCCCTCGCTGCTGTAGCGCTGGTGCGGAGCGGGCAGGGTGACGTACTCGGTACCCTCGGTATACGGTGCCGGCGCGCCGGACTGCGCGGTGCAGGCACTGGCCAGCAACAGGCCGACGAGCAGGGTGAGCAGGCGCGGGTGGGCGAATCGCTTGAACATGGGGTCTCTCTTCGCGGGTTGGCGGTGGGGCCGCCGTACGGGTCAGATTAACCGAACCGCCTACTTGCCGGCGGCTTCCTTGGCGACCAGCCACTGGGTCAGCTCGATCGACTGCGCGTAGCCACCGGCGGAACTGGCCGTGAAGCGGTACTTGCCGTTGACGATCATGGTCGGCGTGCTGTCCACCCCGTAGGCCTTCATCAGGTCGTCGGCACGCTTCATCCGGGTGTTGACCGTGAACGAGTTGGCGACGCCGACGAACTCCTTCGGATCGACGCCGTACTTGGCGTAGAACTTCGCCGCGTCCTCGATCGTCGGCCACGCCTCGTGCGGCTTCAGCCCGCTGGCCTTCAGGTTGTAGGTGGACAGCTCGCCGCTCTTCCATACCGCGTCGAACATCGCGTCGTGGGTCTTGCCGACCAGGTCCAGCGCCTGCGCCGCGTAGAACGCGCGCTGGTACATCGGCCAGTTCTCGTCCGGGCGGAACGAGGCGGCCAGGTAGTTCATCACCGCGTTCGGCGGCAGGCTCTTGGCGATCTGGTCGACGGTGGCATGGAAGCCATTGCAGGCCGGGCAGCCGTAGGAGAACACCTCGGTCACCTCGATCTTGCCGGGGTGGCTGGTCGGCTGCGCCGGATCGATCAGGAAGTAGTGCTTGCCCTCGACCCACTTGCCGTTGTCGACGAACGGCACCGCGGCCACGGCCGGGGTGCTCGCCGCCGGCGCGGGTTCGCCGGGGGCGGTCGCGGCGGCCGTGCCGGTGCTGGCGGGCGCCGTGCTGCCGGCCGCTGCCGGTGCGGTGCTGGTGGCGGGGCTGGCCGGCGCGGCGGCTTCGGCGCTGCTGCTGGCGACCGGCGCCGTCGCCGGGGCCGTGCTGCCGCTGTCGCGGTCATGGCTGCAGGCGGCGAGCGCGAGCAGGGCGGCACACAGGAACGACAGACGCTTCAACATGGCGGACCTCGAAAAGGCGGAACGCAAAATGACAGCGCCGACACTTCGGTCGGCGCGGGTTCGGTCAGGGGGCACTGGCCGGCTGGCTGTCGGTGCCGTGCAAGCCCTCGATGTAGCTGGCGAGGGCGGCAATGTCGTCGGCGCTCAGCTGCTTGGCGATCGCCGGCATGACCTGCGCATGGGCGTCGTCGCCCCAGGTGGTGCCGTCGTGCCAGGCCTTCAGCGTGGCCTCGATGTACTGCGCGTGCTGGCTGGCCAGCTGCGGGTACATCGCGCCCGGATTGCCGCGGCCGTCGATGCTGTGGCAGGCCATGCAGGCCGGGATGCCGCGCGCGGCGTCGCCCTGGCGGAACAGCGTCTGGCCGCGTTCCACCAGCGCCTGGTCGGCCACGCCGGGCAGCGCGGTCTTGCTGGCGAAGTAGGCGCCGAGGTCGTGCATGTCCTGCTCGGACAGCGGCGCGGCCATGCCCATCATGATCGGGTTCTGCCGCTTGGCCGCCTTGAAGCTGGTCAGCTGGCGCACGATGTACTGCTCGCTCTGGCCGGCCAGCTTCGGGAACTGCGCGTTCGTCGAATTGCCGTCCATGCCGTGGCAGGCGCCGCAGACGGCGGCCTTGGCTTGGCCGGCGGTGGCGTCACCCGGCTTGGCCGCAGCTGCGGTGGCCGCCGGTGCAGGCGCGGCGGCAGTGGCTGCGCCTGCAGGCGTTGCCGCGGTGCTGACGGCGGCTGGCGTGGCAGTCTCCGGTTTGGCGTCTTGTGCCATCACGGCGCTGGCGGACAGTGCCAGCACGAGGGCCAGGGCAGACCCGAGAACCGTGGGTCGAAAACCAGCAGACCGAAAACTCATACACTTGACTCCCGAGAGACTTGCGAACACTGCCAGGGATGGCGGCCATGCGGCCAGCCACAGGCAGAAACCTCGGAATTATCCCTGTGCCACCATAGCTTGGTCAAACCATCCCCATGTCCAATCCCCTGCAAGGCAGGTCCAATCCCCTGCAAGGCGCGCAATTCGTGCTCGCCGCCCATCGCGTCGATCAGCTTCCCGCCGACGAGGGTGCCGAGGTGGCGTTCGCCGGACGTTCGAACGCCGGCAAGTCCAGCGCACTGAATGCGCTGACCGGGCACAAGGGCCTGGCGCGCACCTCGAAGACGCCTGGCCGCACCCAGCAGATGGTGGCGTTCAGCCTGCCGCCGCTGCGGGACGTGCCGGCGCGAGCATCCGTCACCGTCGACGGCCAGCACGTATCCGACTGGCGGCTGATCGACCTGCCGGGCTACGGCTACGCCAAGGTGCCGCTGGAGATGCGCGAGCACTGGAAGCAGGAAATCGACCGCTACCTGCACCAGCGGCGCAGCCTGCGCGGCGTGGTGCTGATCGCCGACATCCGCCATCCGCTGAAGGAGTTCGACCGGATGATGCTGGACTTCTGCTTCGCCAGCGGCCTGCCCTGCCACCTGCTGCTGACCAAGGCCGACAAGCTCTCGCGCAACCAGGCCGCGCAGGCACTGGCGGCGATGCGCAAGAGTTTTCCCGACGGCCTGCACGCCACCGCGCAGGTGTTCTCTTCCACCGCCGGCACCGGCGTGGACGAGGCGCGGCAGGCGGTGGCGGCGCTGCTGCGGCAGCCGCGTGAAGCGTGAGTCCCGGCCGGGTGGTCGCGGGCTGGCGGCTGCACCGAAGTCACGCCGACCGTAGCGGACAGGGCGCGTGCGCCGTGGCGCATCGCACGAACAAACGGGCCGACAGTGTTGCTGCCGGCCCGTTCGCCGCTATGAAACTCGCCCTGTGGTTATTCCTGGCGTGGGGGTGAGATAACCTTCATGCAGTTGTCGTAGGCATCTTTTGCTTTGCCGTATTCGCCCACGGCGATAGCGCACATCAAGCCACCGCCCCCAGAGCATGCCGCTACTGCAGCGTCGGCAGCATCCAGCAAGCGCTGCAGTTCTGTAGAACAAGTGCCGCCGAGTGCTGCCATCAGCGGCGCATGGGTGGACTTTCTGTGCTGCATCAACCACGTCCGCGCATTTTGGATCTTGAGTGCCAGATCAGGATGCGACTTCAGCCAAGCAGTGTTGGCGTCGAGATCGACGACCTTGGTCGTCGTCGAAATGCCGTCATCAGTCTGGATAATCGCCGCGTGCCCAACCACCCGAATGGTGATGTGGGTGGTCAGACCGGGTTCCGCGTTCTGTGCTTCGATCGTTCCGTCGCTGCGTACCGCAACTTGCTGAGTCCCGGTACTGGACGTGGTGGTGAACTGTTTGGGGAGTGATGATTGCTCGGCGGCAATAACACCGGATGCCAAGCCGATGAACGCCACGCCCATGACTACCTTGCAAAGCTTATGCATGTCGTGCTCCCTGCTGATATTGAGGTGCCAGTGAAGCAGTACTTCCCCTCGTGTCCGCCAAGGGAAAATCAGTCACTACCTGTCCATATCCCACGAATGATCGTGGGTCAAGGTTCCTTGGCCCGAGGCCATCGATTCGTCTCGCGTCAGCCGTCCACCGACGCCATGAACACCGCGCACAGCGCTTCCATGCCAGCGCGGTCGTCGTCGTCGAAGCGGTCGGTGACCGGGCTGTCCACGTCCCACACGCCGAGCAGGCTGCCGTCGGCCTTCACCAGCGGCACCACGATTTCCGATTGCGAGGCGGCGTCGCAGGCGATGTGCCCGTCGAACGCGTTGACGTCGCGCACCAGCTGGGTCTGGCGGGTCTGCGCGGCGGTGCCGCAGACGCCGCGGCCGAGCGCGATGCGGATGCACGCCGGCTTGCCCTGGAACGGGCCGACCACCAGCTCGGTGCCGTCGTACAGGTAGAAACCGGCCCAGTTCAGCTGCGGCAGGCTGTGGTAGACCAGTGCGCCGAAGTTCGCCGCATTCGCGATCAGGTCGCGCTCGCCGGCGAGGATGCCGCGCGCCTGCCGCACCAGGTCGTCGTAGTGCTCGCGCTTGCTGGCGTAGGCGTGGGTTTTCAGTTCGAACATGCGGCGTGTCCTGCAGCAAAGCCCGTATTATGCGCGCACCGATGCAGGGGAGAGCCGGATGGGTCCGACCGGGCAAGGCGAGGCGATCGAGGCGGGGCGGCTGGGCATCTGCGCGGGCGGCGTCTTCGTGCCGGCCCCGCGGTGGCGGATCGTACCGCCCGGCGCGCGCTTGCGGCGCCGTGGCCGGACGGCCTGAGGACAGCGCATGCCGGCCCACCCGCCCACTGTAGTGCTCGATGCCGAACACGTCCGCTTCGTCGAGGGCGCGGCGTCGATCATCGTGGCTTCGCGCAACGCCGCCAACATGCCGGAGCTGGTGCGCGCGCAGGGCTGCCGGGTCAGCCGCGATCGCCGCCGGGTGCAGCTGTTCGTGCAGGCCAGCCAGGCGCAGGCGCTGTTCGACGACCTGCGCCGCAACGGGCGCCTCGCGGTGGTGTTCACCAGCCCGAGCACGCACCGCTCGCTGCAGCTCAAGGGCGACGACGCCAGCATCGCGCGGGCGCGCCCGGCGGATGCCGCGCGGGTGGCGGCGTACCGCGCGGCGTTGGTGGCCGAGCTGGGCGGCATCGGCATCAGCGAGGCGCTGGCGCGGGCGCTGCTGGCCGGCGACGACGACACGCTGAGCGTGGTGGCGTTCACTCCCGTGGCGGCGTTCGTGCAGACGCCCGGCCCCGACGCCGGCCGCCCGCTGGAGCCGGCGCCATGAACCTGGACGCGATCCGCGAATGCTTCGACGGCAGCATCCCCGGCGTGATGGCCACCTGCGCGCCGGACGGCACGCCAAACGTGGCCTACCTGTCGCAGATCGAGTACCTCGACGGCAGCCACCTGGCGCTGTCGTTCCAGTTCTTCAACAAGACCCGGCAGAACATCCTGGCCAACCCGCAGGCGCGGCTGCTGCTGATCCACCCGCAGACCGCGACGATGTACCGGCTGTCGCTGCACTACCTGCGCACCGAGACCGAGGGACCGCTGTTCGAACGCATGCGCGCCAAGCTGGCGGGGATCGCCTCGCACGTCGGCATGGGCGGAGTGTTCCGCCTGAAGGGTTCGGACGTCTATCGCGTGCAGGCGATCGAGCAGGTGCCGGGCCGGCCGCTGCCGCCCGCGCCGCCGCGGTGCAACCTGCTGGCGGCGACGCGGCACGCCGCGCAGCGGCTGGCCGCGGCGGCCGACCTGGAAAGCCTGCTGGAGGCCATGCTCGCCTCGCTGCGCGAGGACTTCGACGTGCGCCATGCGATGGTGCTGCTGCTCGACGGCGGCGGGCGCAAGCTGTTCACGCTGGCCAGTTGCGGCTACGAGCAGTCCGGCGTCGGCTCGGAGATCCCGCTGGGCGAGGGCGTGATCGGCGTGGCGGCGCGCGAGGGCACGCCGATCCGCATCGCACACATGACCAGCGAGTACGCCTACGGCCGCGCGATCCGCGAGGCGGTGGCGCAGGGCGGCGAGGCCGACCGGCTGGAAACCGAAATCCCGCCGCCGGGCCTGGCCGAATCGCGCAGCCAGCTGGCGGTGCCGATCGGCGCCGGCCGCCGCCTGCTCGGCGTGCTGTATGTGGAAAGCCCGCAGGACCTGCGCTTCGGCTACGACGACGAGGACGCGCTGGTCACCCTGGCCGCGCAGCTCGGCCTGGCGATCAACCTGTTCCGCGAGGCCGCCGAGGGCGCGGCAGAGCCGTTGCCGGCGCAGGAGCGTCGCCGCCGCGTCGCCGGGCCGCCGGTGACGGTGCGCCACTACGCCGAAAACGACAGCGTGTTCTTCGGCGACGACTACCTGATCAAGGGCGTGGCCGGCGCGATCCTGTGGACCCTGCTGCGCGACCACGAGGCCGGCCGCAGCAGCTTCGCCAACCGCGAGCTGCGGCTCGACCCGCGCATCCGCCTGCCGGACATCAGCGACAACCTGGAGGCGCGGCTGATCCTGCTGCAGCGGCGGCTGCTCGAACGCGGGGCCTGCGTGCGCATCGAGAAGACCGGGCGCGGCCGCTTCCGCCTGTGCGTGGAGCGGCCGCTGCAGCTGGTCGACGTGCCCGCCGGCTAGGCCGCCTGCGCCGCCGGCAGCGCCAGCGCCGTGGACAGCTTGCGCCAGTCGTGCTCGTCCAGGTGGGCGCGGGCCAGCGCCAGCGCGCCGCCGAACACGTGGTCGGGGGCGTTGGCGCGGATGCCGCCCAGCAGCTGCAGGCGCTCGGCGTGGCTGAGCGAGGGCAGCATCCAGCGCAACCCGAGCGCACTGGCCTGCGGCGGCAACGAGGCGACCAGCGCGCCTTCGATCGCCAGCAGCTCGGCGTCGCTGTAGTGCGCCCACAGCACCGCGTTGTGCTCGCGCTCCTCGTAGTCCATGTGCTGGAAGTTCTCGCCGACGAACAGCGCGAACCAGCGGTAGAGGTTGTTGGCGGCCTCGCCGGCGGCGTCGTCGACGCGCCGCTGCTCCAGCGCGTCGACCTGCTCGAGCAGCAGCGCAATGTCTCCCTCGTGATGCACGTGCTCGCCGGCGATGCGTGCCGCCGAGCCCGGCTCGCACGCTTCCAGCGCCGGGTGCACGAAGCGGTTCTCGTCGTCCAGGTGCACCCGGCAGAAGCCGAGCAGCTCGCGCGCCTGCCGCAGCGTGGCGTCGACCTCGCGCTCGTCGGCGAGGTCCATGCGGCCCAGCCGCAGCAGGGTATCGGCCATGAAGGCGCGCAGCGCCTTGTGGATGAAGCCGTACATGTTGTAGCGCACGGGCGCGGACGCGGCCGCGACGGATCGGGGGGATAAGTGGTGCATGATGGCCTGCCGTGATGGGATGGGGGGAACGACGGCGCTGCACGATGCAGCGCGTCGGGAATGGTCAGTCTAGGCAGGCGCGCCGCGCGCGTTTCCTAAAACTTCGCTGCGGATTTCCTAAGAAATTCCTAAGTGCCGCGCCGGCGTATGCCATACGTCATGCTTGCCACGCCGGCGCAGCGGCGCCGACCATCGCGCCCGGCTCGACCACGGAGGAAACACGGATGCACAACGTAGAAACGGGCTGGCGGACAACGAAGGAGCGCCGCGCATGAGCCGCGCGGTGTTCATCGCCGGCACCGACACCGGCATCGGCAAGACCCACGCGGCCTGCACCCTGCTGCACGCGTTGCGCGCGGCCGGCCACGACGCCTGCGGCATGAAGCCGGTGGCCAGCGGTTGCGCGGAAACGCCCGACGGCCTGCGCAACGACGACGCGCTGGCGCTGCTGGCCGCCGGCGGCGTGGAACTGCCGTACGCGCAGCTCAACCCGGTGGCGCTGCGCGAGCCGCTGTCGCCGCACCTGGCGGCGGCGCACGACGGCGTGACGATCACCCTGGCGCCGTTGCGCGAGGCGTTCGGGCGGCTGCAGGCGGCGCACGGCACGGTGGTGGTCGAGGGCGTCGGCGGCTGGCTGGTGCCGCTGGCGCCGGGGCTGTTCGCCGCGGACATCGCGAAACAGTGGCAGCTGCCGGTGATCCTGGTGGTGGGCCTGCGGCTGGGCTGCCTCAACCATGCCCTGCTCAGCGCGCGCACGATCGTGGCCGACGGCTGCCGCCTGCTCGGCTGGATCGGCAACCACGTCGACCCGGCGATGGACGCGCCGGAGGAGAACCTGGCCACACTGTGCGAGCTGCTGCCGGCGCCGTGCCTGGGCGTGCTGCCGCACGGCGTGGCGCCGGTGCGGGCCGCCGGCTATCTGCGCGCGGCGGTAGCGGCGTTGGACTGAACTTCACGTGCGGCGTGCTGGGATAAGTACCTGCCCGAAGTCCGGAGACGTTATGGCCCGCAACCACTATTACCTTTCGATCGCCGACCTGGCCCATGCGCGCGGCGATGATCCGCGTTTCGCCTGGGACGGCGCCGGCCCGATCGACTTTGCCGCGGCGCTGCAGCAGGCGCTGCGCGACGACACCCTGTTCCGGCGCTGGCGCGCGGCGCAGCCCGACCCCGACGCGGTCGACGCCGGCCTCGGCGCGACCGATCCGGCCGCGCAGGTGCAGGTGCAGGTCGCCGACCTGCGCACCGACGTGGACCTCATCACCGACCTGCCGATGAGCGTGGTGCGCCACCGCTTGTACCTGCTGATCGGCGCGGCGTGGCAACTGCGCGACCTGCGCGCGGCCTGAAGCCGATTCCCCGCGCGGTTTGGAAAACTGCCCGCGCTGCCGCTACAGTCGGCGGCCATGACTTGCCGTACCCGCTGACGGGTACCTCTCAACCTGGGGAAACCGGATGCTTCGTCTGCGCACGATTGTGATTGCCACCACGATGGCCCTGGCTGCCTGCTCGCAGCAGCCGCACGAGGCCGCTAACCCACCCGCCCCGACCGCCCCGGCCGCCGCCAGCAGCACCGCCACCGCCATGACCAGCAACCCGTTCTACAGCGCCAGCACGCTGCCGTTCCAGGCGCCGCCGTTCGACAAGATCCACGACGCCGATTACCAACCGGCCATCGAGGAAGGCATGCGCCAGCAACTGGCCGAGATCGAGAAGATCGCCAACGACCCGGCCGCGCCCACGTTCGAGAACACCTACGTGGCGATGGAGAAATCCGGCGCGATGCTGCACCGGGTGATGGCGGCATTCAACGCCGTCACCGGCGCCAACACCAACGACACGCTGCAGAAGGTGCAGGAACAGGAAGCGCCGAAGCTGGCCGCGCACGAGGACGCGATCCACCTCGACGGCAAGCTGTTCCAGCGCGTGCAGACGATTTACGACCAGCGCGACACGCTCAAGCTCGATCCGGAATCCGCGCGCCTGGTCGAGGTGGTCTACAAGAACTTCGTGCACGCCGGCGCCAAGCTCTCCGATGCCGACAAGGCGAAGCTGAAAGACCTCAACAAGGAAGAGTCCACGCTGAGCACCGCCTTCACCAACAAGCTGCTGACCGCCACCAAGGACGCCGCGCCGGTGATCGCCGACAAGGCGCAGCTGGCCGGCCTGTCCGACGCCGAGCTGGCCGCCGCCGCGCAGGCCGGCAAGGAGCGCAAGCAGGACGGCAAGTACGTGCTGACCTTGCAGAACACCACCCAGCAGCCGGAGCTGCAGGATCTCACCGACCGCGCCACCCGCCAGGCGCTGTTCGAAGCCTCGTGGACCCGTGCCGAGCGGGGCGACGCGAACGACACCCGCAAGACCATCGAGCGGCTGGCGCAGATCCGCGCGGAGCAGGCGAAGCTGCTCGGTTATCCCGACTACGCCGCGTGGAAGCTCGACGACCAGATGGCGAAGACGCCGGAAACGGCGCTGAAGTTCATGCAGGATCTGGTGCCCGCGGTCACCGCGCGCGCGAAGACCGAGGCAGGCGACATCCAGGCCGTGATCGACCAGCAGCACGGCGATTTCAAGTTGGCGCCGTGGGACTGGAACTTCTACGCCGAGCAGGTGCGCAAGGCGAAGTTCGACCTCGACGAGAACCAGATCAAGCCGTACTTCGAGCTGGACGACGTGCTGCAGAACGGCGTGTTCTACGCCGCCAACCAGCTGTACGGGCTGACCTTCAAGGAGCGCCACGACATCCCGGTGTACCAGCCGGACATGCGCGTATTCGAGGTGTTCGACCAGGACGGCAAGTCGCTGGCGCTGTTCTACACCGACTACTTCAAGCGCGACAACAAGGGCGGCGGCGCCTGGATGGACAACCTGGTCACGCAGTCGAAACTGCTCGGCAGCAAGCCGGTGATCTTCAACGTGTGCAACTTCAGCAAGCCGGCCGCGGGTCAGCCGGCGCTGCTGTCGTTCGACGACGTGACCACCATGTTCCACGAGTTCGGCCATGCGCTGCACGGCATCTTCGCCGACGAGCAGTACCCGACCCTGTCCGGCACCAACACCGCGCGCGACTTCGTCGAGTTCCCCTCGCAGTTCAACGAGCACTGGGCCACCGACCCCAAGGTGTTCGCCCACTACGCGAAGCACTACCAGACCGGTGAGCCGATGCCGCAGGCGCTGGTCGACAAGATGAAGAAGGCCGGCAAGTTCAACAAGGGCTACGAGATGACCGAGCTGGTCGCCGCCGCCCTGCTCGACATGAACTGGCACATGCTCGGCGCCGACGCGCCGCTGCAGGACGCCGACCAGTTCGAGGCCGCCGCGCTGAAGAAGGACGGCATCGACCTCAGCTACGTGCCGCCGCGCTACCGCTCCAGCTACTTCCAGCACATCTGGGGCAACGGCTACGCCGCCGGCTACTACGCCTACCTGTGGACGCAGATGCTGGCCGACGACGCCTTCATCGGCTTCAAGGAACACGGTGGCCTGACCCGCGAGAACGGCGACCGCTTCCGCGCGATGGTGCTGTCGCGCGGCAACACCGAGGAGCTGGCGAAGATGTACCGCGACTGGCGCGGCCACGACCCGGAGATCGAGCCGATGCTGGAGAACCGCGGGCTGAAGGACGCGCCGAAACCGTAAGCGGCGCGCCGCCCTTGCATCAGGATCAGGCCCGCCACGTGCGGGCCTGATCTTTTCCGGCAACCGCGTCATGGAAACGCTGCGGGGATGCCGTGCAGTCATCCGTCGCGTGGAATAATCGGGCATCGCCGACCGGAGTTGCCCAGCGCGTGGACAGCCATCATTTCCTGCAGACTGCGGTGGTGTTCCTGCTCGCCGCGGTGATCGCGGTGCCGCTGACCAAGCGCTTCCGGCTGGGTGCGGTGCTCGGCTACCTGATCGCCGGCGTGGCGATCGGGCCGCAGCTGCTGGGGCTGGTCAACGACACCGAAGGGGTGGCGACGATCTCCGAGTTCGGCGTCGAGCTGATGCTGTTCGTGATCGGCCTGGAATTGTCGCCGCAACGCCTGTGGGTGATGCGCCGCTCGGTGTTCGGCACCGGCCTGCTGCAGGTGCTCTCGACCAGCGTGGCGATCGCGGCGGCCGGCTATTTCCTGTTCGGCCTCACCGGCAAGGGCGCGGCGATCGTGGGCGGCAGCCTGGCGCTGTCGTCCACCGCGTTCGGCCTGCAGATCCTGGCCGAGCGCAAGGAGGCCGGTTCGGCCTACGGCCGCCAGGTGTTCTCGATCCTGCTGTTCCAGGACCTGGCGGCGATCCCGCTGATCGCCGCAGTGCCGCTGCTGGCCTCGTCCACCGCGCAGGATTTCAACCTGTTCGCGGTGCTGCGCACGGTCGGCGTGATCGTGGCGGTGATCGTCGGCGGCCGTTACCTGTTGCGCCCGGTGTTCCGCTTCGTCGCCAAGGCGGATTCGGTGGAAGTGTTCACCGCCACCGCGCTGCTGGTGGTGATGGGCGTGGCGCTGCTGATGGAGATGGCTGGCGTGTCGGCGACGCTGGGTGCGTTCCTGGCCGGCATGCTGCTGGCCGATTCGGAATACCGGCACGAACTGGAATCGAACATCGAGCCGTTCAAGGGCCTGCTGCTGGGCCTGTTCTTTATCAGCGTGGGCATGTCGATGGACCTGTCGCTGCTGCTGCATCGTCCCGGGCTGATGTTCGGATTGGTCTGCGCCTTGCTGCTGCTGAAGAGCGTGCTGCTGTGGCCGCTGGGGCGCTTGCTGGGCGGGCTCAACCGTTCGGACACCTTGCGTCTGGTGGTGCTGCTGGCCTGCGGCGGCGAGTTTGCGTTCGTGGTGCTGCGCCAAGCGGCCGAGCAGCGGCTGATCGGCGTGGTTCAGCGTGACGCGCTGGTGCTGGCGATCACCTTGTCGATGGCGCTGACCCCGCTGCTGGTGGTACTGGCGGCGAAGGCGCTGAACGTGAGGCCGAACAAGCCGTCGCGCGAGTTCGATGCGATCGAGGCCGGCACGCCGCGGGTGATCATCGCCGGCTTCGGCCGCGTCGGCCAGATCATCGCCCGCGTGCTGCGCGCGCAGAACATCCCGTTCGTGGCGCTGGAGCATTCGGCCGACCAGGTGGACCAGTCGCGCCGCTTCGGCAGCGTCAACCTGTTCTTCGGCGATCCGGCGCGGCCGGAACTGCTGCGCGCGGCGCGGGCCGACAAGGCCGAGGTGTTCGTGCTGGCCACCGACGATCCGGAAGCGAACCTGCGCACCGCGCGGCTGGTGCGGCGGCAGTACCCGCACCTGAAGATCATCGCCCGCGCGCGCAACCGCCAGCACGTGTTCCGGCTGATGGACATGGGCGTCGAGGAACCGGTCCGCGAGACGTTCCACTCCAGCCTCAAGATGACCCGCAAGACGCTGGAGGCGCTGGGCCTGTCGCACGAGCTGGCAGCCGACCGGGTCGAGCGCTTCCGTCGCTACGACGAGGAACTGCTGAAGAAGCAGGCGCTGGTCTACGACGACGAGACCAAGCTGATCCAGAGCACGCGCGAGGCGATGATCGACCTGCAACGATTGTTCGAGGCGGATGCCGAGCGCAGTGCGGAACGCGAACGCCAGCGCGATGCGGGCACGCCGCTGACCAGCGACGAGGAAGAGGAATAGACCGGCGCTTCTGGGGCGTCCCTAATCCGACGGCTGCGCCGGCTGGCGCAGGGTCTGCCGCACGCTGGGGATCGCGCTGCTGCGTGCGGCCAGTTCGTGGGCGATGTCGACGTAGCCCAGCTGCCGCGCCACGTCGGCGGCGGTGCGCCCGAACGCATCGGCCGCGTTGCGGTCGGCGCCGCGCGACAGCAGCACGCGCGCCGGCGGCAGCAGTGCGTGCATGGCGCAGGCGTGCAGCGCGGTGACGCCGCGCTGGTCGGCGTGTTCCGCCCTGGCGCCGGCCTCCAGCAGCAGCGGCACCAGTGCGCCGATATGGGTGGCGTCGCATTCGCTGCCCGGGCGCAGCTGTGCACCGAGCAACAGCAGTAGCGGCGTCTTGCCTTCGTTGTCCGCATGGTTGATGTCGGCGCCGCGCTTGAGCAGGCCATCGAACAGGCGCCGCGCGCGCAGGCTGTCGTTGTGTTCGAAGCCGAACTGGGCGGCGGCGTGCAGCGCGCTGCGGCCGGCGTCGTCGACTGCGTTGACGTCGGCGCCGGCGTCCAGCAGTTGTTCGGCGATGTCCGGATAACCCATGGCTGCGGCCACCATCAAGGCGGTGGCCTGGTTCGGCAGGCGCTGGTCGACCGCGACTTCATGTTGCAGCAGCAGCGCAACCAGGGCCTCGCGGCGCGCCGCCACCGCGGCGGCCAGCGGGGTGACGCCGCTGCGGGCCGGAAGCGCGGCGTCCGCGCCGGCGTCGAGCAGGCAGGCGGCGATGTCGCGGTGGCCGGCGCCGCAGGCGTGCAGCAGCGCGGTGGCGCCCTGGTCGTCGCGGGTGTCCACGGCGAAGCCCAGTTCCAGCAGGCGCTGCACGCTGGCCAGCGCGCCGGCCCTGGCGACGGCGGGCAGGTCGTCGGCGCGCAGCGCGCGGTTCGGCCGCGGCCAGTCGCGCCAGTCCAGCCAGCGTTCCACCGCCGGGTGCTCCAGTGCCAGGCCCAGCGGGGTTTCGCCGTTGGCGTCGGTCGCCTCGGGATTCGCGCCGTGCGCGATCAGCGCGCGCACCAGCGGCAGTGCCTGCGCGCCGTGTTCCAGTGCGGCGAACAGCGGCGTGCGGCCGTCGCGGTCGCGCGTGTTTGGATCGCCGCCGCGCGCCAGCAGGGCCTGCAGCAGCGGTAACTGCCCGTTGACCACGGCCAGCTGCAGCGGGGTGCGCCCATGGGCGTCCGCGCCGAACGGGTCGGCGCCGCGTTCGAGCAGGCTGAGCGGCAGTGCGGCGCCCTCGGCGGCCCCGTTCAAATGCGCCAGCGCCTGCGCCAGCAGGCCGGCACCGGCCGGGCTGGCGCCGGCCTGCAGCAGGTCGTCCAGCGCCTCGGTGGCATCCGGCAACTGCGGCAGCAAGGCGTCGAACAGACGCTGGCCCAGCGGCGGCAGGCTCGGCGCGTCGGCAGTTTCGGCGTCGTCGATGCGCGGCGCTTCCAGCCGCGCCTCGGCATCCAGGCCGTGGTCGAGCAGCCAGCGGCGCGCCGCGCCCAGGCCCGGCTCGGCCAGTTCCAGATATAGCCGGGCCAGCTCCGTCTGCGGCCAGTCGCGCACGCGCTCGACGAAGCCGGAGACGATCGCCCAGTGGCCGAAGCGCAGCGCGTCCAGCAGATGCGCGGGGGTGTCGCTGCCTTCGCCCAGCACGTCCTGGCTGAGGCTGGCCGGCAGCGGCGTGTCGGGGTCGAGTAGGGCAACCAGGTCCCAGCGCCCGGCGCCGGCGGCATGATCGAGCGCACTGCGGCCGTCGCCGCCGGCGGCCTTCGGTTCGGCGCCCAGCGCCAGCAGTGCGCGCACGGTGTCGGCGTGCGCACGCGGCGACTGGCAGGCCAGGGTCAGCGCGTCGCGGCCGTGGCCGTCGCGCAGGCCGGCATCGGCCTGCGCCTCGGCCAGCCGTTGCACGATGCCGCCGGCGCCGGCGCGCGCGGCTTCCATCAGGGCGCTGCTGCCATGACGGTCGACCAGGTTGACGTCGGCGCCGGCGGCGCACAGCGCACGGGCGATCTGTTCGTGGCCTTCGGCCGCAGCGGCGAGCAGTGCATGCCGGTGCCGCGCATCGACCGCGTTGACCGCGGCGCGATGCTTGAGCAGCAGCTTCACCCCTTCGGCATCGTCATCCGCGATGCCGGCGGCGGCCACCAGCGCCGGCTCGCCGTCGGCCGGGGCCGGCTTGGCACCGCGTTCCAGCAGGAATTTCACCAGCGGCCAGTTGGCGGCGCGGCAGGCGGTGGCCAGCGGGCTGACGCCGGCCTTGTTCAAGGCGTTGATCGGTGCGGCCGCGTCCAGCAGCATCGCGGCGACGCCGGCGTCGGCACTGAGCACGGCGCCGTGCAGCGGCGTGTTGCCCTCGGCGTCGGTGACCAGCGGGCTGGCGCCGTTGGCAAGCAGGGTCAGCACCGCCTCGGCGCGGCCGTGCCAGCTGTCGCGGGTGGCGGCCAGCAGCGCGGTGATGCCGCCGCTGGCGCGGTTGACGTCGGCGCCCTTGGCGATCAGCGCGCGCAGCAGGCGGGTGTCGGGCAGCAGGGCGGCCAGCATCAGCACCGGACGCTGGTCGCGGTCGTCGCCGGGCGGCGCGGTGTCGGGATCGGCGCCGGCCTCGACCAGCGCCAGCGCGCGCTCGATGTCGCCGTCGCGGGTGGCGGCCAGCAGCGCGGCGGCCTGCTCCGGCGTGCCGGCGGTGCGTTCCTGCTCGCTCAGCACCGGGCGCGGCGCGGTGGCGGCGTGCGGGTCGTGGTCGCCGCGGCGGCGCGGCTGCTGGCGTTCGCACAGCAGCGCGCGCAGCGTGCGGTTGGCGATCACCAGGCAGCCCAGCGGCAGCAGCAGCACGCCGTAGATCGCCAGCGCGGCGACGCGCGGCTCCGGCGGCAGCACGCCGTACAGGCCGGTCAGCGCGATCGCGCCGAACGCCAGCACCAGTAGCGCGAACGCGGCCGGCAGGAAGTGGCTGAAGAAGCGCTCTTCGCGCGACAGGTGGCGGCCGAACGCGATGCTGCGCAGGGTGGCGGTGAAGATCCACGAGCCGTCGCGCTGGCTCGGGTAGGCGTCGTCCCACACGAACACCAGGCCGAACGCCGGCCACAGCCGCCACAGCGCGACCAGCGCCAGTACCAGCGCCGCGGCCAGCACCAGCGCGGCGCTGAGGCTGGGTTGGTGGGTCAGCTGCAGCATCGGCCAGGCGACCAGCACGAACACCAGCACGGTGTAGCCGGTGAACATCACCAGGTGTGCGGCGCCACGGCGCAGCACGGTGCGACCGAAGCGCGGCTCGGGGTCGAAGCCGATCGCATGGCAGATCGCCGCCATGGTCAGCGCGTTCGCCAGCAGCAGCGGAACCAGGGTCAGCGGGTGGGTGACCAGCCCGGCGACGGCCACCGCGAACCATCCGGGGATGAACCAGGCCAGGGCGTGCAGGAGGGGCGGACGGCGGCGCGATTTGGGCTGGGTCATGGAGACAGTATAGAAATCGTTGGCGGTGCAGGCGGTAACCAAGTGTTAACGCGAGCCCGATGATGCGCGATTCACTCGTCCCGATCATCCCGCGGCGAATGGGTATAGGCGGGGTGATTGGCGGCAGCCAGGGTTTCCTGCGGCGGCAACTGCAGGTGCCAGCCTTGTGCGCGCAGGTGTTCGAGCACCTGCGCGGCATCCTCGACCGGCAGCTTGCGCTGCTCGTCCAGCTGCACCTCCATCACGAAACGCAGTTCGCCCAGCAGCAATACCAGCGGCTCGGGCAGCGTCTCGAACGCATCACGCTGCGCCAGCCACAGGTAGCTGTCGATCTTGCGCAGGCTGGCATAGACGAAACATTGCATGGCAGCACCGTGTGGGCAGATGGGGCGCGGGGGAGGCGAGCGTAACAGCGCCTGCCGGTGAACCGGCTTCCGAGTGTGCCGGTTCGAGTGAAATGCGGTCGTTAGTTATTTGTTGCGACCGCACTTGCAACACCTTGTGCAAGAGGGCAAAGTTCAGCGCAGGAAGTTCAAACGCACGTATGAATCTGTTCTTCCGCCCGGCATACCGAAGATTACCCCGAGCTGCACCAACAACATGCAGGAGCTAGCGATGCACACGTCTTTCCGTTCCCTCACGGGCACCGCCCGTCCACTGGCGCTCGCCGCGCTGAGCATTGCGGTTGTGGGCGCCCTGGTCGCGCCTGCGAGCGCGGATGCCAGTGCGTTCCAGCTCAAGGAGAACAGCGCCAAAGGCCTGGGCCGCGCCTATGCGGGCTCCGCCACCGCCGGCGGCGACGCCTCGGTGGTGGTCAACAACCCGGCCGCGATGTCCGAGTTGAAGGGCACCTACCTGCAGGCCGATGTCACCGCCATCAATTTCAGCGCCAAGTTCGATGGCAGCGCGCATGACGTGCTGGGCCGCCCGATCAGTGGCGGCAACGGCGGCGACGCCGGCACCACCTTGCCGGTGCCGGCACTGTTCTTCGCCACCCAGGTCAGCGACCGCGTGCATGTGGGCGCCGGCTTCTCGGTGCCGTTCGGCTTCCAGACCGAATACGACAGGGACTGGGTCGGCCGCTACCACGGCATCAAGTCCAAGTTCCAGTCGCTCGATGCCACGCTGTCGGCGTCGTTCGACGTCACCGACAACTTCAGTCTCGGCGCCAGCTTCATCGCGCAGAAGACCAGCGCCGAGCTGACCAGTGCGATCAACTTCAATGCCGTGGGCCTGGGCATCCAGCGGGGCATCGGGGCGCAGACCGCCGCCGGCGTCGCACAGATCCAGGCCGCGGCGGCCGCCGGCCAGATCTCGCCGGCCCAGGCTGCCACCATGATCCAGGCAGCCGTGCAGCAGGGCCAGGCCGCCGCCGCCGGCGTGGCGGCGGTGACGCCGCCGGGTGTGGACGGCTATGCCCGCATCAAGGGCGACGACTGGGGCTACGGCTGGCAGCTGGGCGGTTACTGGAAGCTGACCGCGAACGACAAGCTGGCGCTGAACTACCGCTCCAAGATCAGCCACCGGCTGGAAGGTACCGGCAACTTCACCACCACGCCTGGCTACGACCTGCTGCTCGCCAACCCGGCGCTGGCCAGCTCGATTCCGCCGTTCTCCCACACCACCGGTACCGCCGACTTCACCACCCCCGCGGTGGTCAGCGCGAGCTACTGGCACCAGGCGGAGAAGTTCGGCTTCGGCGCCGACGTGGCCTGGACCAAGTGGGATGTGTTCAAGAACCTGACCGTGAACTACGGCAACGCGCAGCCTTCGACCAGCGAGAAGTACAACTGGCGCAACACCATCTACGCCTCGATCGGCGGCGACTACTACCTCAACGACAAGCTGACCCTGCGTGGCGGCATCGCGGTCGACAGCAGCCCGACCTACCTGGCTACGCGCAGCCCGCGCGTGCCGGACTCGACCCGCAAGATGGCCACCGTCGGCATCGGCTACAAGGCCAGCGAGCACTTCGAGATCAACGCCTCGTATGCGCACATCTTCGTCAACAACGCGCACGTCAACATCACCAGTGGCACCGGCGACACGCTGACCGGCAACTTCGACGACTACGGCAACCTGCTGAGCCTGTCGGCGATGTACAAGTTCTGACGCCCGACATGCGGTAACCGTGCAGATGAAACCTCCCCGCCGCGGCGGGGAGGTTTTTTTGTGTGCGGGGGAAGGTCAGCCGCGGCGCAGCAGCAGGTCGAGCATGTGCCGGAAGCGCGCGCCGTACGGCGGGTTGAGCAGCCCGGTGCCATTCCAGCGCGCCTGGCGGAATACCGGCTTCAAATGCGAGAACGTACGGAAGCCGGCCTCGCCATGGTAGCCGCCCATGCCGGAGGCGCCGACACCGCCGAACGGCAGGCCGTGCTGCGCGATGTGGTACAGCGTGTCGTTGAGCGTGACGCCGCCGGCGTGGGTCTGCGCCAGCACGCGCTCGATCAGGGCGCGATCCGTCTCGAACAGGTACAGCGCCAGTGGATGCGGGCGGGCGGCGATGCGGGCGATCGCCTCGTCCAGCGTGTCGTAGGGCAGCAGCGGCAGCAGCGGGCCGAAGATCTCCTCGCGCATCACCGCCATGCCGTCGTCGACCTCGGTCAGCAGCTGCGGCGGCAGCAGCCGGCGCGCGGGATCTTCCGCCGCCTCGCCCAGCGCGTACGCACTTGCGCCGGCCGCCAGCGCGCCGTCGCGCAGCGCCGTGAGGCGCTGGTACTGGCGGTCGGAGACGATGCTGGCGTACTGCGTGCTTCGCTCCAGCTGCGGGTACATCCGCGCCACCGCCTTGCCGGCCAGCGCGATGAACTCCGCCACGCGCGCGCGCGGCAGCAGCACGTAGTCCGGCGCGATGCAGGTCTGCCCGGCATTGACCAGCTTGCCGAACACGATGCGCTCCACCGCGTGCTCGAAGCGTGCGCCCGGGCCGATGATCGCCGGCGACTTGCCGCCCAGCTCCAGCGTCACCGGGGTGAGGTTGGCCGCGGCCGCGCGCATCACGTGGTGGCCGACCGCGGTGGAGCCGGTGAACAGCAGGTGGTCGAACGGCAGCGCGGCGAACGCCTGCGCCACGTTGGCGTCGCCGTTCACCACGACCACTTGGTCGGGCTGGAAGTACTTCGTCGCCTGTTCGGCGAACAGCGCCGAGAAGCGCGGCGTGAACTCGCTCATCTTCAGCATCGCGCGGTTGCCGGCGGCCAGCGCGTCGACCAGCGGGCCGACCGCCAGGTACAGCGGGTAGTTCCACGGCACGATGATGCCGACCACGCCGCGTGGCTGCGGTCGCAGTTCGGTGCGTGCGGGCAGGAACAGCCAGTCGGCCAGGCGCCGCCGCGGCTTCATCCAGCGCCGGCCATGCGCGAGCGCGTGGCGGACCGCCGACAGACTGGGGAAGATCTCCAGCAGATCGGTTTCCTCCCGCGGGCGCTGGCCGAAGTCGGCGTCGATCGCCGTGGCGAACGCCGCGCGCTGCTCCAGCAGCATCTTCTCCAGTTGGCGCAGGCGTTGCGCGCGGCGGGGCCAGTCAGGCATCGGCTCGCGCGCCTGCGCATCGCGCAGGCGCTGCAGCATGCCGGCAAGATCGGTGTGCGTGGCGTCGTGCATGGCGTTTCGCTCAGGAGTCGTCCATCCGGCGAGTAAATCCGGTCAGTTCTCTTTAACGTGCGGCATGCCAACGCTCCGTGCCATGGCATGCAACGTACTCGCTGCATCGGCACCATGGCAATGCCGGAGCGCCCACGCACGCCAGCTTCGCCCAAACCGGGCTTGGGAGCGAGGGGGAAGGTGCGGGTTTTCCGAGCCCCGGCGCCTACTCCCCGATGGTCAGCAGCGACGCGTTGCCGCCGGCGGCGGTGGTGTTGATGGTGAGCGTGCGTTCGCCGGCGAAGCGCAAGAGGTAGTGCGGGCCGCCGGCCTTGGGGCCGGTGCCGGAGAGGCTTTCGCCGCCGAACGGCTGCACACCGACCACCGCGCCGATCTGGTTGCGGTTGACGTAGCAGTTGCCGACGCGGGCGTGGCTGCGGATGTATTCCACGGTGTCGTCGATGCGGCTGTGCACGCCGAGGGTGAGGCCGTAGCCGGTGGCGTTGATCTGCTCGACCACCTGGGCCAGTTCGCTGCCCTTCCAGCGCACGATGTGCAGCACCGGGCCGAACACTTCGCGGGTCAGCGTGGCCAGCGCGGGGATTTCGTAGGCGCGCGGGGCGAAGAAGGTGCCGTGGGCGGCGACCTCGGCGTCGAGCTTTGCTTCGGCGATCTTCTTCGCCTCCTTGTCCATGCGCGCGGCGTGCTCGACCAGGATCTGCTTCGCGTCTTCGTCGATCACCGGACCGACGTCGGTGGACAGCTGGCCGGGGTCGCCGACCTTCAGCTCGGCCATTGCGCCGGCGAGCATGCCGATCACCTTGTCGGCGATGTCCTCCTGCACGAACAGCACGCGCGCGGCCGAGCAGCGCTGGCCGGCGGACTGGAAGGCGGAGGCGATCACGTCCTTGACGATCTGCTCGGGCAGCGCGGAGGAGTCGGCGATCATCGCATTCTGCCCGCCGGTCTCGGCCACCAGCGCGGCGATCGGCGCATTGCGTGCGGCGAGCGTACGGTTGATCGCCCAGGCGGTTTCGGTGGAACCGGTGAAGGCCACGCCGGCCACGCGCGGATCGCGAGTGAGCGCGGCGCCGACCACGGCGCCGTCGCCGGGCAGGTACTGCAGCACGTCGAGCGGCACGCCGGCCTCGTGCAGCAGCTTCACCGCGGCGTAGCCGATCAGGCTGGTCTGCTCGGCCGGCTTGGCGATCACGCTGTTGCCGGCGGCCAGCGCAGCGCTGACCTGGCCCAGGAAGATCGCCAGCGGGAAGTTCCACGGGCTGATGCAGACGAACACGCCGCGGCCGTTGAGGAACAATTGATTGCTCTCGCCGGTGGGGCCGGGCAACTGCTCGGGCTGGCCGAACAAGCGGCGCGCCATCGTCGCGTAGTAGCGCAGGAAGTCGGCGGCCTCGCGGACCTCGGCGATCGCGTCGGGCAGGCTCTTGCCGGCCTCGCGCACGCACAGCGCGATGAACTCGGCGCGGCGTGCTTCGAGCTGCTCCGCCGCGTGTTCGAGAATCGCGGCGCGGCTGGCCGCGGGCAGGCGGTCCCAGCCGGGCTGGGTGGCGACGGCGTTGGCCAGCGCCTGGTCCACCAGCGCGGCGTCGGCGCTGACGTAGCTGCCCACGGCCTGGCGGCGGTCGGCCGGGTTGGTCACCGGCACGGTCGGGCCGTTGCCCTTGGCGCCGGGCACCAGCGGTTCGGCGGTCCACGGGCCGGCCTTGGTGGCGACCGCCTCGGCGAGGGCCTTCAGTTCGTTGTCGTTGGAGAAGTTGATGCCCATGGAATTCTTCCGCAGTTCGCCATAGAGGTTGACCGGCAAGGGGATGCGCGGGTGGGGAATGGACGCGAAGCGGCGCACCGTTTCGCACGGGTCGGCGACCAGCTCGCGCACCGGCAGGGTCTCGTCCACCACGCGGTTGACGAAGCTGGTGTTGGCGCCGTTTTCCAGCAGGCGGCGCACCAGGTACGGCAGCAGGTCCTCGTGGGTGCCGACCGGCGCGTACACGCGGCACGGCACGTTCAGGTTCTGCGGGCCGATCACCTCGGCGTACAGGTCGGTGCCCATGCCGTGCAGGCGCTGGAACTCGAACGGGCGGCCGCGCGCGATGTGGTGCACGGCGGCGATCGAGTGTGCGTTGTGGGTGGCGAACTGCGGATAGATCAGCTCGACCCCGGCGTCGAACAGCTTGCGCGCGCAGGCCAGGTAGGACACGTCGGTGTTCGGCTTGCGCGTGTACAGCGGGTAGCCGGCCAGGCCCTGTTCCTGCGCGCGCTTGATCTCGGCATCCCAGTAGGCACCCTTGACCAGGCGCACGTACCAGCGGCGGCCGGCAGCGCGCGCGGTCTCGACCAGCCAGTCGATCACGAACGGGGTGCGCTTGGAGTACGCCTGCACCACGATGCCGAGGCCGTTCCAGCCTTCCAGCGAGGGGTGCGCGAAGACGTCGCCGAGGATGTCCAGCGAGAGTTCGAGCCGGTCGGCTTCCTCGGCATCGACCGACAGCGCGATGCCCTGCTGCATCGCCAGCTGCGACAGCTCCAGCAGTTTCGCGGTCAGCATGCGGCGTGCGTCTTCGCGCTTGGCCACCTCGTAGCGTGGGTGCAGCGCGGACAGCTTGACCGAGATCGAGGGCGCATCGGTGTGGTTGGCGAACGGGCCGCGCGCGCCGATGCGGGCGATCGCGCGGCGGTAGTCTTCCTGGTAGCGCTCGGCGGTCTCGGCGGTGAGCGCGGACTCGCCCAGCATGTCGTAGGAGTAGCGGTAGACCGCGTATTCCTTCTTCGCGCAGCGGTCCAGCGCCTCGTCGATGCTGCGGCCCATCACGAACTGGTGGCCCATGATGCGCATCGCCTGGCGCACCGCCAGGCGGATCGCCGGCTCGCCGGCGCGGCCGACCAGCCGCTTCAGCGCGCCGGTGAAATCATGGCGGGTGTCCTCGGCGAGGTTCACCAGGCGGCCGGTGAGCATCAACCCCCAGGTCGAGGCGTTGACGAACAGCGATTCGCTCTGGCCCAGGTGCTTCTTCCAGTCCGCCTCGCCGAGCTTGTCGCGGATCAGCTTGTCGGCGGTGGCCTTGTCCGGGATGCGCAGCAGCGCCTCGGCCACGCACATCAGCAGTACGCCTTCCTCGGAGGACAGGTCGTACTGGCGCATGAAGGACTCGACCGCGCTCTGGTCCTTCGCACGTGCCCGCACGCGGGTGACCAGGCCGGCGGCGACGTCGATCACCTGCTCGCGCTCGGCTGGCGGCAGGGTGGCCTGGGTCAGCAGGTCGTTGACCGCTTCGGTCTCGTCGCGCAGCCAGGCGGCGGTGATGCGCGCGCGGGCCGGCGTGCCGTCGGCGGGGAGTTCGGGGTGGAGAATGGCTTGGGTCACGGGCTTGTCGCTGGGATGCGCGGAGGCGGAGGAGAACGCGGAATTGTACGCGTGCCGTGCAATGCGCGGGAGCCGAAGCCGTCGCCGGGGTGCAACCCTTCAACGCAACACGATTCCTTGATCCAGGTCAAGCCGGTGCGACATTGTTGCCCGTTGCGCCGCCGCGGCCTATCATTCCGGCGTTCCAGGCACGCCGGATCTCCATGATCGTGCTTCGACCAGCTACCGCCGGCTTGCCCCGCGTGACGATGTGGCTCAAGCCCAACCGCACGCTCAGCCGGCGCGGTCTGTGTCGGCTGATCGTGGTTCTGGCGGCGCTGGTGCTGATGACGGCTGGACTGGTGGCGTGGCAGGGGAATGTGTTCGCTCCGCTGTTTGCCCTGATGGAATCCGTTGCCATGGCCATTGCCTTGCGCGTGGCCTGGCGGGCCGGCGATCGCAGCGAGCGCATCACCCTCGACGCCGAGTCGCTGGAGGTGCAATCCCTGCCGGGCCGGCGCTGCACGCGTTTCCCGTCGTACTGGGTGCGCGTGTTGCTGGAGCCGGGCAGCGGGCGTCAGCGGTTGTTGCTGTCGTCGCATGGACGCGAGCTGGAGATCGGCGCTTTCCTGGCGGAACAGGAACGCACCGCGCTGTCGAAGAAACTCATGGTGTTGCTGGCCGACTTCAACGGACAGCCACGCAAGTAGGTTCAACAAAGGTGCAAGACATGACATCTGGCGGCATCAGGCGATCATTCACGGCAGCGGCGGCTCTGGCCCTTGCCTCGTTCGGCAGCGTGGCGCTGGCCGCCCCCGGTCCGTGGCAGCTGAACCTGCAGCGCGGCGCGAGTACCTGGTCGTCGGTGCCGTACCACCTGAACAACGTGGCGCTGGCCGTGTGCACGGTGATCGGCGTGCTGGTGTTCGGCGCGATGTTCATCGCCATGTTCCGCTTCCGCAAATCGCGCGGCGCGGTGGCCGAGAAGTGGTCGCACAACACCACCGTGGAGGTGGTCTGGACCACCATCCCGGTGCTGATCCTGATCACCCTGGCCTATCTGGCCACCAGCGGCCTGACCACCTGGGCCGACACCACCGGTTCGCAGATGACCGTCAAGGTCACCGGCTACCAGTGGAAGTGGCGCTACGACTATGTCGACTACCTGGGCAAGTCGATCGACAAGGTCGGCTTCATGTCCAAACTGGATACGCGCAGCGACCAGACCCGCCAGCTCGGTTCGGGCATGGACCCGTACGCGGTCAAGGTCGGCGACGAGAACACCTACCTGCTCGACGTCGACAAGCCGCTGGTGGTGCCAGTGGACACCAAGATCCGCTTCGTGATCACCAGCGGCGACGTGATCCACTCCTGGTGGGTGCCGGCGACGGGCTGGAAGATCGACGCGATCCCCGGAATCATCAATGCGGCGTGGGCCAACTTCACCACGCCGGGCACCTATCGCGGGCAGTGCGCCGAATTGTGCGGCCAGGACCACGGCTTCATGCCGATCGTGGTGGTGGTGAAGTCGAAGGCCGATTTCGCCAAGTGGCTGGCCGGGCAGGAGGCGCAGTCCGCCGCGCCCGCCGCCGCGCCGCAAACCGCGCAGGTCGCCGCCCCGGTCACCGGCAAGCAGGGCTGAGGCCGTTTGCCGCCCGTCCGGCACAGGTTTTTTTGCAGTCGCATTCCATTTTCAGGTTAGAGGTGCAAGGCCATGTCCTACGCAGCCACCCATGATCAGCACGACGATCACCACGGCGCGCCGAAAGGTTTCTTCCAGCGCTGGTGCATGTCCACCAACCACAAGGACATCGGCACGCTGTATCTGATTTTCTCGCTGACGATGCTGTTCATCGGCGGCAGTTTCGCCATGCTGATCCGCGCCGAGCTGTTCAAGCCGGGCATGCAGCTGATGCAGCCGTATTTCTTCAACGAAATGACGGCGATGCACGCGCTGGTGATGATTTTCGGCGCGATCATGCCGGCCTTCGTGGGCCTCGGCAACTGGATGATCCCGCTGATGGTCGGCGCGCCGGACATGGCGCTGCCGCGCATGAACAACCTGTCGTTCTGGATCCTGCCGTTCGCGTTCGTGCTGCTGCTGTCCACCCTGTTCCTGCCCGGTGGCGGCCCGGCCGGCGGCTGGACCATGTACCCGCCGCTGTCGTTGCAGAGCGGTTCGCTGGCCTATGCGGTGTTCGCGATCCACCTGATGGGCATCAGCTCGATCATGGGTGCGATCAACATCATCGCCACCATCCTCAACATGCGCGCGCCCGGCATGGACCTGATGAAGATGCCGGTGTTCGTGTGGAGCTGGCTGATCACCGCGTTCCTGCTGATCGCGGTGATGCCGGCGCTGGCCGGTGCGGTGACCATGCTGCTCACCGACAAGTACTTCGGCACCAACTTCTTCAACCCCGGCGGCGGCGGCGACCCGGTGCTGTACCAGCACATCTTCTGGTTCTTCGGCCACCCCGAAGTCTACATCATGATCCTGCCCGCGTTCGGGATCATCTCGGAGATCGTGCCGACCTTCGCGCGCAAGCCGATCTTCGGCTACAAGGCGATGGTGTTTGCGATTGCCTGCATCGCGTTCCTGTCGTTCATCGTGTGGGCGCACCACATGTTCGCGGTGGGCCTGCCGCTGGGCGCCGAAGTCTTCTTCATGTACGCCACCATGCTGATCTCGGTGCCGACCGGCGTGAAGGTGTTCAACTGGGTGGCCACCATGTGGGGCGGCTCGATGACGTTCGAGACGCCGATGCTGTTCGCCATCGCCTTCATCATCCTGTTCACCATCGGCGGCTTCTCCGGCCTGATGATGGCGCTGGTGCCGGCCGACTTCCAGTATCACGACACCTACTTCATCGTGGCGCATTTCCACTACGTGCTGGTCACCGGTGCGCTGTTCGCGATCATCGGCGCCGCGTACTACTGGATGCCGAAGTGGACCGGCAACATGTACAACGAGTTCTGGGGCAAGGTGCACTTCTGGAACAGCGTGATCTGGGTCAACGTGCTGTTCTTCCCGCAGCACTTCCTGGGCCTGGCCGGCATGCCGCGCCGCATCCCCGACTACAACGTGGCGTTCGCCAACTTCAACATGATCAGCTCGATCGGCGGCTTCCTGTTCGGCGCCACCCAGCTGATCTTCGTGGGCGTGTTGATCCACTGCGTGTTCTTCTCGAAGAAGAAGGCCACCGACCGCGTATGGGAAGGGGCCAAGGGCCTGGAGTGGACCATCCCGTCGCCGGCGCCGCACCATACCTTCGAAGTGCCGCCGGTGATCAACGACGATGAACTGGCCCACGGCCACGTCAACGATTGACCGTCCATCCAGCATGCCGGCCGCGCAGCCGGCATGCTCTCGGGAGCAAACTGACATGGCGCAGCAGACGATTCATGCGGCAACGGCCCAGCCGGACGGGAAAGCCCGTCGCGGCGTGCGGCGCACGGTCACGATACTTGCCGTGGTCGCACTGGCGGTCTACCTGTCGACGTTCCTGCAGATTCTGCTGATGAAATAGCATTCCGCGCGTTCCACGTGTCCTTCCACCGGCCGGGTTCGACGACCGGCGTGCAGTTCCCCGGTCGCTGCGACGGGGCAAAGTCATCAAGAGACATCCACGGGGTTACACCATGGGTCAGCAACACGACGCTTATTTCGTTCCGACCAAGAGCTACTGGCCGTTCGTGGCCGCAGTGGTCATGTTCACCACCGTGTTCGGTGCCGCGCACTGGTTGAACGCGGATCCCGGCGAGAGCGGCTTCGGCAAGTCCGTACTGACCATCGGCGTGCTCGGCGTGCTCGGCATGTTCTTCGGCTGGTTCCGCTCGGTGATCAACGAGTCGCTGGCCGGCAGCTACAACCACCAGGTGGACACCTCGTTCCGCATGGGCATGATGTGGTTCATCTTCTCCGAGGTGATGTTCTTCGGCGCGTTCTTCGGTGCGTTGTTCTACGTGCGCATGTTCTCGGTGCCGTGGCTCGGCGGCCACGGCCACGGCGTGCTGACCCACGAGTTCCTGTGGAGCGACTACACCGCGGCCTGGGGCGCCAATGGCGGCAACGGCCCGGAACAGGCCGGCGGTGCGTTCCGCACCGTGCCGGCGTGGGGGCTGCCGTTGCTGAACACGCTGATCCTGCTCACCTCCAGCGTCACCGTGACCATCGCGCACCATGCGCTGCGCGCCGGCCACCGCGGCAAGATCCTGCTGTTCCTGGGCCTGACCGTGCTGCTCGGTGCCACCTTCCTGTACTTCCAGGCACACGAGTACATCGAGGCGTACAAGGAACTGAACCTGACCCTGCACAGCGGCGTCTACGGCTCGACCTTCTTCCTGCTCACCGGTTTCCACGGCCTGCATGTGACGCTGGGCACGATCATGCTGGCGGTGATCTGGCTGCGCGTGCTGAAGGGTCACTTCAACAAGGAGCACCACTTCGGCTTCGAGGCCGTGGCGTGGTACTGGCACTTCGTCGACGTGGTCTGGCTGGGCCTGTTCATGTTCGTGTATATACTTTGACTGTACGCGACGTCCTGTCGCGAAGGGCGAAGGTCAAGAAACCGGCCATCCTTGGCCGGACTATTCAAAAAGGCAGGACTTCACGCGACGTCCTGTCGCGGAGAGCGAAGGTCAAGAACCGGCCATCCGTGGCCGGACTCTTCAAAAAAGCGTCGCTCCGGTGAAGTTCAGATGCGAAGAAGCCCGCCGGATGGCGGGCTTCTTCTTTTGGCGGCGAACAGTCAGTGTGTCGTGGCGGTTACAATCACTGGCCGACGTCGTGCGGGTGCAGCCAGCCCATCCAGATGCCGAATGCGACCATGGCGATGAACAGCAGCGACAGGCCGATGCGACGGGTCAGCGCCCACACGGTGCGCTTGTCGTCGTCCTTGTCGGTCATCATGAAGTACAGCGCCTGGCCGAGGCTGAAGATCACCACCAGCAGCACCACGACCAGCGCAATTTTATAGATGGTTTCCACGTGATTGATCCGATCCAGTTCGACATGGCGAGTATAGCGGCCGCCGGCAGGCGCCCGGCGTGAGCGGATTCCGTCGTCCGTCATGGTGGGCGCTGCTGCTGACTTTGGCCGGAGCGCTGCTGTTCGTGCGCCTGGGCGTCTGGCAGCTGCATCGCGCCGACTTCAAGGAAGACCTTCTGCGACGGTATGCCGCGGCCGCTGCGGCGCCGCTGCAGGACTTTGCCGGGGTCGCCGACACGCCGCCGGCGGACGGCTTTCCGCGGGTGAAGGTCGACGGCCACTACCTGGCCGACCGCGTATACCTGCTGGACAACCCGAAGCACGACCGCCGCGGCGGCGTGCAGGTGTACGCGCCGCTGGCGCTGGACGGCCACTCGCCGCTGCTGCTGGTCGACCTTGGTTTCCTGCCCGGCAACGGCAGCGACAAGTCGCCTCAGGTACCGCCGCTGCCGACCGGCAAGGTGAGCCTGCAGGGGCTGTACGTGCCGCCGCCGCCGGTCGGTTTCGAGATGGGCGGCAATGCGCTGGCGCGGCAGACGCAGTGGCCGAAGAGCTCGATCTTCCTGGACCCCGCGCAGGTCGCTGCCGACCTCGGGCGGGGGCTGTATCCGCGCGTGCTGGCGCTGGATCCCGATCCGGCGGCGATCTACGAGCGCGAGCGCAACCTCGATTTTTCCTCGATGCCGCCGGCGCGGCATCGCGCCTATGCGTTCCAGTGGTTCACTTTCGCGCTCGCTGCGGTGGTGATCCTGCTGGTCGTCCATCGCAAGCGCAAGCCGCGCCAATCCTAGATTCCACGAAGGTCGATGAAGTCCGATGAAAGCTGCCGATCCCGCCGCCGTGCGCAAGAGCCGACTCTTCCTGCTGCTGATCGTGCTGGCGTTCGTCGCGCCGATGATCGCCGCCGGCCTGCTCAGCTGGAGCGGCTGGCAGCCCGGCACCAAGGGCAACGGCGAACCAATCCTGCCGCAGCGCAATTTCGTCGCCGAGCAGTTGCGCGTGCAGCTGGCGAATGGCCAGCCCTACGCTTGGCGCGACAGCCAGCCGCGGCTGACCCTGGTGGCGCTGGCCGGCCCCGGCTGCGCCGCGCGCTGCCTGGCTACGTTGACCAACATGGCCGCGGCGCGGGTCACGCTGAACCGCAACCAGTCGCGGCTGCGCCTGCTCTACCTGGGTGCGCCGCCCGTGGACGATGCGCGCGACGGCATGCGCAACTACTGGCAGCTTGGCACCGACGTCGACGGCAAGCTGGCCGGGTTTCGGCCGGACGCGCCGGACAGCGTGAGCGCGCTGCTGGTGGAGTCCAACGGCACCGCGTTGTCGCTGTATCGCGTCGGCTTCGATCCGAACGGCTTGCGCAAGGACCTGCAGAAGGTGATCAAGTGATGTCGTCGCATGCGCCGCGGGTGTTGCGCTGGCTGGCCCTGTTCGCGGCGGTGTTCGCGTTCGGGCTGGTGATGTTCGGTGCGTTCGTGCGGCTGTCCAACGCCGGCCTGTCCTGCCCGGACTGGCCGACCTGCTACGGCCAGGTGACCTGGCCGCAGCATGCGCAGGCGGTGGCGCATGCCGACGCGGCGTTCCCGGATCGCCCGTACGAGGCGCACAAGGCCTGGCGCGAGCAGGTGCACCGCTTCCTCGCCGGCACGCTCGGCGTGCTGGTGCTGCTGCTGGCGCTGATCGCCGGCTGGCGCCGGCGCGGCACGTTGCTGGCGGTGGTCGGCGGCGCCGTGTTCGCGGCGCTCGGGGTGGGCCTGTACATGCGCGGCGAACACTTGTGGTCGTCGCTGCTGGCGGCCTGTGCGATCGTGCTGCCGCTGCTCGCCGCGCTCCGGCTGCCGCGGCCCGGCGCGTGGAAGATCTGCGTGCTGGCGCTGGCGGTGATCATCTTCCAGGCGATGCTCGGCATGTGGACGGTGACCTTGCTGCTCAAGCCGGTGGTGGTGATGGGCCACCTGCTCGGTGGCATGAGCACGTTCGCGCTGCTGGCCTACGCCGCGCTGCGTTTCGCCGGCGTGGCGGCGCCGGACGACGGTCTTGCCGACCTGCGCCGGCTGGTGGCGATCGGCATCATGTTGCTGCTGTGCCAGATCGCGCTGGGCGGCTGGACCTCGGCGAACTACGCCGCGCTGGCCTGCGGCTACGGCCCGGGCTCGTTCCCCGAGTGTCTCGGCCAGTGGGCGCCGCCCACCGATTTTCGCGAGGGCTTCGTGCTGTGGCGCGGGATCGGCGTGAACTACGAGGGCGGCGTGCTCGACATGGCCGCGCGCAGCGCGATCCAGATCGCGCACCGCATCGGCGCGCTGGTGGTGTTCTGCTACCTCGGCTGGCTGGCGGTCCGCACGGCGCGGCATGGCCTGCGCGCGCTGGGCCTGGCGATCGCGCTGGCGCTGGCGGGCCAGGTGCTGCTGGGTATCAGCAACGTGTACTTCGGTCTGCCGCTGGCGGTGGCGACCGCGCACAATGGTGTGGCGGCGCTGCTGCTGACCACCCTGCTGGCCACGCTGGCGCGCACGCAGCGGCGGCATGACGAATCGATGTTCCTGTCGTTGGGGCGGCACTGAAATGAGCGTTCTTCACGAGTACCTGCTGTTGACCAAACCGCGCATCGTCGCCTTGCTGGTGTTCTGCGCGGTGATCGGCATGTTCCTCGCTGTGCCCGGCATGCCGCCGTGGCGCGCGCTGGTGTTCGGCACGCTGGGCATCTGGCTGGCCTCGTCCTCGGCGGCCGCGTTCAACCAGCTGATCGACCAGCGCATCGACAAGGTGATGGTGCGCACGGCGCACCGGCCGCTGGCCACCGGGCATCTCAACGCGCGCCAGGTGTTCGTGTTCGCGCTGGCGCTAGGCATCGCCTCGATGCTGGTGCTGGTGCTGTGGGTCAACACGCTGACCGCGGTGCTGACCTTTGCCGGGCTGATCGGTTATGCGGTGATCTATACCGCGTTCCTCAAGCGCGCCTCGCCGCAGAACATCGTGATCGGCGGCCTCGCGGGCGCGATCCCGCCGGTGCTGGGCTGGACCGCGGTCACCGGCGCGCTGCACCCGTACGCGCTGCAGCTGTGCCTGATCATCTTCGTGTGGACGCCGCCGCACTTCTGGGCGCTGGCGATCTTCCGCCGCGACGACTACTCGCGCGCGCAGGTGCCGATGCTGCCGGTGACCCACGGCGTGGTGTTCACCCGCTGGCACATCCTGTTCTACACCGTGCTGCTGGTGCTGGTGACCCTGCTGCCGGTGCTGACCGGGATGAGCGGCCTGGTCTACCTGGGTGGCGCCGCGGTGCTGGGCGGCGCGTTCCTGTATTACGCGGTGCGCCTGCTTAACCCGCCGGATGAGCTGTACGCGATGAAGGTGTTCAGCTACTCCATCGTCTACCTGATGGCACTGTTCGCGTTCCTGCTGGTCGACCACTGGCTGCTGCCGCCGCTGGTGCCTTCCGGCCCGCCGCCGGTGCCGTTCGGCTGAGCAGCGATCGTGCGAACTTTCGTCGCCGCAGGCATTGACAGCACGCTGCTGCAGCACAACAATGCGCGCGCCATCCGGCGCGCTCGCGCCGGCCGGCTCCCTGTCCTGACTAACCAAGGCATATGGACGTTTACCCTAGTCGCAACGTCGACATCCGCTCGCATCGGGTGCCGGCATTGCATAACAAGCTGATGATCTGCGGCGACCGCCTGCGGTCGGCCGGCGCTTTCCTCGACTAGGGAAGACCGGCCCACCTCCTCCGGCGCCGCGGGCGCCGTAACGAGGAGATGGGCTATGAAGCTCCTTCGCGATTCCGTTTTGCTGCGCATGCTGCGCCGGCTGCTGGCTGGCCGCCGCGAGGCCGTGCGCGCCACCTACACCATCACCGTGCCCGCCCCGCTGGAGCGGTCGGCCGGCAGCAACGTGGTCGAACTGCACCGCCGCGCCGACGCCGGCGGCCGCACGTCGGCGGCAACGAAGGCCCGCGGCGACGCGCTGCCATCCTCCGGCCATCTCGCACTGGTATCCAGTCGCTGATGGTCGCCATGACGTCATGCAAGGGATGGCCTCCGCCAGTGGCGGAACCGTTCCGGCCGCATGCGCGGCCAGGCACACCGGCGCCGGCGAAGTTGGCGGATTGATTCCGCGGACTCGCATCGGCGGCAGGCATCGGCGAATTCACGGAAGCGGGTCATGATCAAGCAATCCATCCAGGGTGCCCTGCCGAGGGCGGCCGACAGGGGTGCGTCGGCACCCTTGCACGTGGCGGTGGCGCAGGAGGCATTCCGCGCGAACAGCGAACTGCTGGCGTCGCTGGAGACCACCCCGGCCGGTCTCGACGAGGAACAGATCGAGGCGCGGCTGCATCGCGACGGCATCAACGAGGTTTCGTACGAGAAGCCGCCGCACTGGTCGCGGCAATTGCTGCGTGCGTTCAAGAACCCGTTCATCATCGTGCTGCTGGTGCTGGCGGTGGTGCAGATGTTCGCCACGCCGGATGACCTGTCCGGGCCGATCATCATTGCGGCGATGGTGGGCATCAGCGTGCTGCTGAGCTTCACTCAGGAGTACCGCTCCTCGAAGGCGGCGGAGAAGCTGAAGGCGATGGTGCGCAACACCGCCACGGTGACGCGGCGCGCCTCCGACGGCCACAGCGAGCGCATCGAGGTGCCGGTGGGCGAGCTGGTCGCCGGCGACATCGTGCACCTGGCCGCGGGCGACATGGTGCCCGCCGACCTGCGCCTGCTGCATGCGAAGGACCTGTTCATCAGCCAGGCGATCCTCACCGGCGAGTCGTTGCCGGTGGAGAAGGCCGCGCCGGGAGCGCACGGCGCGGCCGAGGCGGACCACGCCAATCCGCTGGACCTGCCGACGATCTGCTACATGGGCACCAACGTGGTCAGCGGCACCGCCACCGCGGTGGCGGTGGCGACCGGCCCGCGCAGCTATCTCGGCTCGCTGGCGCACAGCATCGTGGGCCAGCGCGTGCAGACCAGCTTCGACCGCGGCGTGAACAGCGTCAGCTGGCTGCTGATCCGCTTCATGGCGGTGATGGTGCCGGTGGTGTTCCTGATCAACGGCTTCGACAAGCACGACTGGCTGCAGGCGTTCATGTTCGCGCTGTCGGTGGCGGTCGGCCTCACCCCGGAGATGCTGCCGCTGATCGTCACCGCGAACCTGGCCAAGGGCGCGCTGGCGATGTCCCGGCGCAAGGTGGTGGTGAAGCGGCTCAACGCGATCCAGAACTTCGGCGCGATGGACGTGCTGTGCACCGACAAGACCGGCACCTTGACGCTGGACAAGATCGTGCTGGAGCGGCATCTCGACCTGCACGGCGAGGAGTCCGACGAGGCGCTGGAATACGGCTACCTCAACAGCCGCTTCCAGACCGGCCTGAAGAACCTGATGGACAAGGCGGTGCTGGCGCATCGCGACCTGGAGCCGGCCGCGGCGCACTACCGCATCGTCGACGAGATCCCGTTCGACTTCCAGCGCCGGCGCATGTCCGTCGTGCTCGGCAACGGCGACGGCCACGACCTGATCGTGTGCAAGGGCGCGGTGGAGGAGATGCTGTCGATCTGCACCTGGGCGAAGACCGGCGACCAGATCGTGCCGATGACCGACGCGCAGCGCGACGAGATCAAGGAGATGACGCGCGGGCTCAATGAGGACGGCCTGCGCGTGCTGGTGGTGGCGGTGAAGCAGCAGCCGCCGGCCGGGCGTCCGTACGGCGTCGCCGACGAGAGCGGGCTGACCGCGGTGGGTTGCCTGGCCTTCCTCGATCCGCCGAAGGATTCGGCGGCCACCGCGATCGCCGCGCTGCATCACCATGGCGTGCAGGTGAAGGTGATCACCGGCGACAACGAGGCGGTGACGCGCAAGATCTGCCGCGAAGTGGGGCTGGACGTGGAGCATTCGGCGCAGGGCCGGCAGATCGAGCCGCTGGACGATGCGGCGCTGGACGAGCTGGTCAAGCGCACCACCGTGTTCGCCAAGATGTCGCCGCTGCAGAAGGCGCGCGTGGTGAAGTCGCTGCAGCGCCAGGGCCACACGGTGGGCTTCCTCGGCGACGGCATCAACGACGCGCCGGCGCTGCGCGAGGCGGACGTGGGCATCTCGGTGGATACCGCCACCGACATCGCCAAAGAATCGGCCGACATCATCCTGCTCGAAAAGAACCTGATGGTGCTGGAGGAGGGCGTGATCGAGGGCCGCATCACCTTCGGCAACATCATCAAGTACATCAAGATGACCGCCAGCTCGAACTTCGGCAACATGTTCTCGGTGCTGGTGGCGAGCGCGTTCCTGCCGTTCCTGCCGATGCTGCCGCTGCAGATCCTGGTGCTGAACCTGCTGTACGACATCTCGCAGCTGTCGATCCCGTTCGACCGCATGGACGACGAGTACCTGCGCAAGCCGCGCAAGTGGGACGCCAGCGATATCGGCCGCTTCATGGTGTGGATCGGCCCGGTCAGCTCGATCTTCGACATCACCACGTTCCTGCTGCTGTGGCACGTGTTCGGCGCGAACTCGATGGCGCACCAGCCGTTCTTCCAGTCCGGCTGGTTCATCGAGAGCCTGCTGACGCAGACGCTGATCGTGCACATGATCCGCACGCGCCGGATCCCGTTCCTGCAGAGCATCGCCTCGGCCCCGGTGCTGGCGCTGACCACCGCGGTCATCCTGATCGGCCTGTTTGTGCCGTTCACCGGGCTGGGCGCCAAGATCGGCATGGTAGCGCTGCCGCCGGCGTTCTTCGGCTGGGTGGCGCTGACCGTGCTCACCTACGGCGTGCTGACCCAGCTGATGAAGCTGGTGTACATCCGCCGCTACGGCCGCTGGCTGTGACCATGGCCGGGAGCAGCGACCATGCGCCGCCTTGCCGTGTCATTCGTGGTGGCTGCCATGCTGCTGTCGCCGTGTGCGGCGCGGGCGGGAACCAGTCTGCTGGTAGATGACGCCGGCACCCTGCCGGATGGCCGCTGCCAGCTCGAATCCTGGCTGCGCTTGCGCGGCGGTGGCGAGGCCACGGCCGTGCCGGCCTGCGGCCTGGGCGGGGTGGAGTACAGCCTGGGCGGCAGCGCCAACGCCGGGGCGCCGTCGGGGCCGTGGCTGAGCGCTGGCCTCAAGCGCACGCTGCGCGACATGGACGAAGCCACCCCGGGCGTCGCCGTTTCGCTGGGCGGCAGCTGGCGCCGCTCCGATCACCGCCTGGCGGCGGGCACGGCCAACCTCGTCGTCAGCCTGCCGCTGGATCCGTCCTGGACCGTGCACGTCAACATGAGCTGGAACACCGCACGCGGCGGGCCGCCGTGGCCGGGCGGCGGCGTGGGCATGCAGTACGCACTGGGAGCGCACTGGAGCGGCCTCGCCGAGCTCTATGCCGCGCGCGGCGCCGGTGGCACGGCTCAGGCCGGGCTGCGGCGGTCGTTTGCGCGCGGTCTCAGCTTCGAGCTGCTCGCCGGCCACGACCGCGACGGGCACTGGCTCACCTTCGGCTTCAACTACGCGCCGGGCGACTCCTGACGGCCGGGCGAGCGGCGCCGGCGTCAGTCCGCTTCCAGCGTGTCATCCGTCACCGCCGCCCGCGTGGCGTAGCGCTGCGCCACCACCGCGCACACCATCAGCTGCAACTGGTGGAAGATCATCAGCGGCAGCACCAGCGCGCCGAGGCCGCCGAGCTGGCCGGCGAACAGGATTTTCGCCATCGGGATGCCGCTGGCCATGCTCTTCTTGGAGCCGCAGAACACGATGGTGATCTCGTCCTCGCGCGAAAAGCCGAGCCGGCGCGCGGCCCAGCTCAGCGTCGGCATCACCAGCGCCAGCAGCAGCGCGCACATCGCCAGGGTGGCGAGCAGCGCCGAGACCGGCGTGTCGCGCCACAGGCCGCCGACCACAGCGGCGCTGAACGCGGTGTACACCACCAGCAGGATCGTGCCCTGGTCGGTGTAGCCGAGCAGCGGCTTGTGGCGGTCGACCCAGCCGCCGATCCAGCGTCGCGCGGCATGGCCGAGCGCAAACGGCAGCAGCAGTTGCAGCATGATGTCCAGCACGCCCCGCCACGAGGCGCCGCCGCCGTGGCTGGCCAGCAGCAGGCCGACCAGCAGCGGGGTCAGCACGATGCCGATGAGGTTCGACATCGACGCGCTGACCACCGCGGCGGAGACGTTGCCGCCGGCGATCGAGGTGAACGCGATCGACGACTGCACGGTGGACGGCAGCGTGCAGACGAACAGCACGCCGAGGTACAGCTCCGGCGTCAGCAGCACCTGTCCGAGCGGCCGCAGCGCCAGCCCCAGCAGCGGGAACAGTACGAAGGTGCCGGCGAATACGGTCAGGTGCAGTCGCCAGTGGGTCAGCCCCTGCATGATCGCCGCGCGCGGCAGCTTGGCGCCGTGCAGGAAGAACAGCAACGCGATCGCCGCATCGGTGATCGCGTCGAAGACCTGCGCGGTGCCGTCGCGGCAGGGCAGCAGCGAGGCCAGCGCCACGGTGGCGAGCAAGGCGAGGGTGAACTTGTCCGGACGGACGCGGCGCGGCGACATGTGGAACCGCTCAATCCAGCCCGCAGCGCGTGCGCCGCCGATGCTTCCACCACAGCACCAGTACGGTCAGCAGCAGCAGCCCGATCAGCACCCACAGGCTGCTCTGGCCACGGTGCATCCATTTCACCAGCCACTCGTGGTTGTTGGCGCCGAAGTAGCCCAGGTAGACCCAGAACGGCACGCTGATCAGCGCCGCCATGGTGTCGATCAGCAGAAAGCGTAGGAACGACACCCGGTGGGTGGTGCCGGCGGTGAGGTAGACGGTGGTGCGCATGCCGGGCAGGAAGCGCGCGAAGAACAACATGCGGTTGCCGTAGTGGTCGAACTTCTCCTGCACCTTGACGTAGCGCGACGGGGTCAGCACGCGCGCCACGAAGCGCCATTGCAGGATGCGTGCGCCGTAGTGGTGGCCGAGCAGGAAGATGGCGCAGTCGCCCAGCAGCACGCCGAACATGGTCAGTGCGAACATCACGTGCACGTTCGCGTAGCCGAGCCCGGCGATCACGCCGCCGGCGACCAGGGTGATGTCTTCCGGCAGCGGCAGGCCGGCACCGCAGATCATCAGCGCGATGAACACGGCCACGTAGCCGTTCTCGGCGAAGATCGTCACCAGTTGCTGCAGCAGATCCATCAGTGTCCTTGCGCTTGGTGCGGATCCTGCCCGGCCGCAGCCCGGCAGGATCCCGCAGCCGGATGGAATCCGGCGGCCGGTGCAGGGCGGGCGGGCAGGCGGCACATCATCGCGGTCAGGCCGAGGCCACCGGCGGCCGCACGCGGGCAGCCAGCAGCTCGCGCAACTCCGTCTTCTCGGAGGGGTCCAGCGCCGCCTCGCGGCTCTTCGCGGTGAGTGCATCGCGGCGCTGGGTGATGGCCTGGTCTTCCATCCGCGCCAGCGCATCGAAGAATTCGCTGCGCTGCGCCTCCAGCTCGCCCACCGCCAGCGCCGCCATCAGCTTCTGCAGCGAAGGGTATTCCGGCCGCTCGGCGAAGTGCTCCACCAGCATCGCGGAGTTGATGCCGGGACGCGCGCGTGCGAGGTCGAGCAGTTCGGCCAGCAGTTCCACGCCGGGCTTGTCCAGGCGCAGGAAGCGGTAGGGCTTCTCCACCTGGTCGGCCATGCCCGGCTGCGCCAGCAGCAGCGAGATCGCGCTGCGCACCAGGCTGCGCTGCACTGCCGTGGGTCGCTGCATGGCGCGGTGGGCGGCGGGGTCGGCCTGCAGCACCGCGCGGGCACCGCTGCGCTTCTCCAGCTCCTGCGCCATCAGGTCGCGGAACGCGCCGTCGGGCAGTTTCGCGATCAGCGGGCGCGCGCGCTCGGCCAGCCGGGCGCGGCCGTCGAGGCTGGCCATGTCGACGTCGTGCGACAGTTCATTGAAGAAATAGTCCGACAGCGGCATCGCGTCCCTGATGCGTTGCTCGAAGCCGGCCTTGCCTTCCTTGCGCACCAGCGAATCCGGATCCTCGCCGTCGGGCAGGAACAGGAAGTACGCCTGGCGGCCGTCGCGCAGCCGCGGCAGCGCGGATTCCAGTGCCTTCCACGCCGCCGCGCGGCCGGCGCGGTCGCCATCGAAGCAGAACACCACGTCCGGCGCGGCGCGGAACAGCACCTCGGTGTGCTCGGGCGTGGTCGCCGTGCCCAGCGTGGCTACCGCAATCGGCAGCCCGGCCTGGTGCAGTGCGATCACGTCCATATAGCCCTCGACCACCACGATGCGAGCCAGCGTCGGGTTGGCCTGCTTCACCTGCCACAGCGCGAACAGCTCGCGGCCCTTGTGGAACAGCGGGGTTTCCGGCGAGTTGAGGTACTTGGGGCCGTCGCTTTTGCGCGCGTCCTGCGTGCGAGCATCAGGCGCCGGCGATCCCTCGCCGGACCGTTCGATAATCCGCCCGCCGAACGCGATGACGCGGTCGCGGCGATCGAGGATCGGAAACATCAGCCGTTCGCGGAAACGGTCGTACTTGCTGCCGCGCTCGCTCGAGGCGACCATGCCGGCCTCGTTCAGCAGCTCCATCCGCCGCGGCGTGTTGCCCAGCGCCTTGATCACACCGTCGTAGCCGGCCGGCGCCCAGCCGAGGCGGAAGCGCCGGATCGTCTCCGCGTCCAGCCCGCGCTTCCTGCAGTACGCCTGGGCGTCGGCATTGCGCGGCAGCTCGCCCTCGTACCAGGCCGCGGCGGCGTCGAGCAGCGCGTAAAGGTCGGTCTTGTCCTCGCGCGGCGCCGCCTCGCGGCCGCCCTCGCGCGGCACGGTCAGGCCCACCGTCTGCGCCAGTTCCTCCACCGCGTCCGGAAACTCCAGCCGCTCGTAGTCCATCAGGAACTTCACCGCGCTGCCGTGTGCACCGCAGCCGAAGCAGTGGAAGAACTGCTTGGCCGGGCTGACATAGAACGACGGCGTACGCTCGTTGTGGAACGGGCAGCACGCGGTCCACTCGCGCCCGGCCTTCTTCAGCGGCACGCGCCGCTCGATCACGTCGACGATGTCGACGCGGGCAAGCAGTTCGTCGATGAAGCTGTCGGGAATCAGGCCGCGCATAGACCGCCTAGTCTAGTCGGTCGCCGCCGGGGAGGCTCGGGCGGATTGCGCTGGGCTGAGGCGAAATGTCGCAGGCAGGGCGGCGAGCAAGCCTAGAACAGGCTGATCACGCCGATCAGCGCCAGCACGGCCAGCAGGAACAGGATCACGAAGCACGCGAACAGCACCTTGGCGATGGTGGCGGTCACGCCGGCGACACCGCCGAAACCGAGCCAGCCGGTGACCAGCGAAATGATGGCGAAGATGATGGCCCACTTCAGCATGCGTTTCTCCTGCAGCGACGATCGCCCGTGCGGCGGGAGCCGCGAGTCAGGCTGTTGTAGCGGGACGGGCGTGAACGCGATGCATGGCGCCTTGCCAGTGCGGGCGCGGCGCGGCAAGCTTCCAGGCCGGCGCCGGGAGTGACGAATCATGGTGATCAGTACGGTGATGATGCTGAGGCAGCGCGCGATTGTGCGCGCGTTCGAGCGGGCCGCCGCCACTACCGCGGCAACCGCCTGCACGGCGCAGCAGCTGGAACTGAAACCGGGCATGGCCTGGCACCGGCTGGTCGTCCTTGCGGTGCTGCGTTGCCCGGGCGAGGGCCGCTATTTCCTCGACGTGGCGAACTGGCAGCGGTTGCGCCGGCGTCGCCATTGCATCGCGCTGGCGGTGGTCGCCGGCGTGCTGGTGCTGCTGGGGTTGCTGCTGGTGGCCGGCACGCTCAGCCGGCCAGGCGCGCCTTGATCTTGCCCGAGACCACGCCCATGTCGGCGCGGCCGGCGGCCTTTTCCTTCACCGCGGCCACCACCTTGCCCATGTCGCGCGGCGAGCTGGCGCCGGTGTCGGCGATCGCGGCGCTGATCAGGGCATCGATCTCGGCGTCGCCGAGCTTGGCCGGCAGATAGCCCTCGATCACCGTCATCTCGGCGCGTTCCACGTCGGCCAGGTCCTCGCGGCCGGCGGCGGCGTACTGGCTGACCGAGTCCTTGCGCTGCTTCAGCATCTTCTCCAGCACGCCGAGCAGCTGCGCGTCGTCCAGCTCGATGCGCTCGTCCACTTCGCGCTGCTTGATCGCCGCCAGCATCAGCCGGATCACGCCCAGCCGCTGCTTGTCGCCGCCGCGCATGGCGGTCTTCATGTCTTCGGTGATCTGCTGCTTGAGCGTCATGGCGGGAGCCTCGGGATCGGGTGGGTCATTCTACGGAAACGACAAAGCCGGCGTTGTCCTGGGGACAACACCGGCCGAGGTCGAATCCGGAGTGCTTGCGGCGGCTGCGAGAACCCGCGCCGACCGTGTTTCCTGCATGCGCCGCGTGAAGACGCGGGCGGCCCGCCGATGAACGGCGAGCGGAAACTCAGTACAGGCGGACCTTGCGCGAGACGTCGCGCGACAGCCGGCGCAGGTGGCGCTTCACCGCGGCGGCACGCTTGCGCTTGCGCTCCTGGGTCGGCTTTTCGTAGAACTCGCGCTTGCGCGTTTCAGCCAGCACGCCGGCCTTCTCGCAGGTACGCTTGAAACGACGCAGTGCGATCTCGAACGGCTCGTTCTCGCGAACTTTTACGTTGGGCATGGAAACTCCGAGTGGTAATCTGCCCCGATGACGGGACTGTTGAACAGGGCGAGCCGCGAAGTATACCGTGGAAACTGACGAACTTTCAAAGCCCGTGCTGGGCATCGAGACCTCCTGCGACGAGACCGGGGTGGCGCTGCTGCGCTGGGAGCCGGACGCGCCGGGCCGCGGCCTGCTGGCGCACACCCTGTACAGCCAGATCAAGCTGCACGCCGACTACGGCGGGGTGGTGCCGGAACTGGCCAGCCGCGACCACGTGCGCAAGCTGCTGCCGCTGATCCGCGAGGCGCTGGCCCAGGCCGGCTTGGGCGTGCGCGACCTGGGCGGGGTGGCCTACACCGCCGGCCCCGGCCTGGTCGGCGCCCTGCTGGTGGGGGCCTCGGTCGGGCGCGCGCTGGCCTGGGCGCTGGGCGTGCCGGCGATCGGGGTGCACCACATGGAAGGCCACCTGCTGGCGCCGCTGCTGGAGGCCGATCCGCCGGAGCCGCCGTTCGTGGCCCTGCTGGTTTCCGGCGGTCACTCGATGCTGGTCGAGGTCAAGGCGATCGGCCGCTACACGATCCTGGGCGACACCCTGGACGACGCCGCCGGCGAGGCGTTCGACAAGACCGCCAAGCTGATGGGTCTGCCCTACCCCGGCGGCCCGGCGCTGGCGAAGCTGGCCGCGCAGGGCATGGCCGGCGCGTTCCGCTTCTCCCGCCCGATGACCGACCGGCCGGGGCTGGATTTCAGCTTCTCCGGCCTGAAGACCCAGGTGCTGCTGGCCTGGCAGAAGTCGGATCAAGGCGAGCAGACCCGCGCCGACGTCGCCCGCGCATTCGAGGAGGCGATCGTCGACACGCTGGTCATCAAGTGCCGTCGCGCGCTGGAGGCCACCGGCACGCAGCGGCTGGTGATTGCCGGCGGCGTGGGTGCGAACCGCCACCTGCGCAGCGAGCTGGCCAAAGCCGGCGAAAAGGATGGTTTCCGGGTGTATTTCCCGCGGCTGGACTTCTGCACCGACAACGGCGCGATGATCGCGCTGGCCGGCGCGATCCGCCTGGCCAGCGGCCAGCGTCAGGACGAGACCGTGCAAGTGCGGCCGCGCTGGGATTTGCAGAGCCTGCCCGCCGCCTGAGGCTTGCCGGTGCCACTCCCTCCCCTGCTTGCAGGGGAGGGTTGGGGTGGGGTGATTTGCAGCAAGAGCCTCACCCCCTCCCAGCCTCCCCCTGCAAGCAGGGGGAGGCGAGAATCACCATTGAGTGCGCCCGGGCAACAGCCCCTTCAACTCGGCCTCGGTGAGGTTGCGCCACTGGCCGACCTTGAGGTGGCCGAGCTTCACGTTGACGATGCGCACGCGGCGCAATTGCGTGACCCGGTAGCCGAACGCGGCAGCCATCAGGCGGATCTGCCGGTTCAGGCCCTGGGTCAGCACGATCGAGAAGCCGAACCTGGCGATGCGGCGGGTGCGGCAGGGTCGGGTCATCTGGCCGTGGATGCGCACGCCCTTGGCCATGCCGGCCAGGAATTCGTCGGTGACCGCCTTGTTCACGCCGACCAGGTATTCCTTCTCGTGGTGGTTTTCCGCGCGCAGGATCTCGTTGACGATGTCGCCGTTGCTGGTCAGCAGGATCAGCCCTTCGGAATCCTTGTCGAGCCGGCCGACCGGGAAGATCCGCTGCGGGTGGTCGACGAAGTCCACGATGTTGCCGGACACGCCCGGATCGGTGGTGCAGGTGATCCCGACCGGTTTGTTCAGCGCGATGTAGACGGCCTTCTTCGCCGCCGGCGTGGCGGCCAGCATGCGCGCCTTGACGATCTCGCCGTCCACGCGCACCTCGTCGCCGTCCAGCGCCTTGGCACCGGTGGTGACTACCGCGCCGTTGATGCTGACGCGCCCGGCCAGCAGCAGCTCGTCCGCCTCGCGGCGCGAGCACAGGCCGGTTTCGCTGATGTATTTGTTGACGCGCATTTCCACCCTCGATGCAGGGGTGCACCCTGTGCGCGATGGCTCTTCGTCACGTCATGCAAGAGCGTCGCGCACAGGGTGCACCCCTGCAGCTTTTTCAGGAGCGCAGCCCCACGCCGCGCTTGAGCAGCTGCAGCGCGAACACGGTAAGCGCCGCCACGAAGCCGAGCATCACCACGAAGGCCCAGCCCACGTGCACGTCGCTGATGCCGAGCACGCCGTAGCGGAACGCGTTGACCATGTACAGGATCGGGTTGGCGCGCGAGATCGCCTGCCACGGCTCGCCCAGCATCGTGACGGAATAGAACACGCCGCCGAGGTAGGTCAGCGGAGTGAGGATGAAGGTAGGCACCAGCGCGATGTCGTCGAACTTCTTCGCGTACACCGCGTTGACGAAGCCGGCCAGCGAAAAGATGGTGGCGCCCAGCAGTACCGAGGCGAACGTGATCAGCGGGTGCATCACGTGCAGGTCGGTGAAGAACAGCGCGATGACCAGCACCAGCACGCCGACCACCAGGCCGCGCACCACCGCGCCGGCCACGTAGCCGGTGAGGATCACCCAGTTCGGCATCGGCGACACCAGCATTTCTTCCACCGCGCGGCTGAACTTGGCGCCGAAGAACGAGCTGGAGATGTTGCCGTAGCTGTTGGTGATGATGCTCATCATCACCAGTCCCGGCACGATGTACTGCATGTAGCTGAAACCGCCCTGGATGCTGCCGATGCGGCTGCCGATCAGCTTGCCGAAGATCACGAAGTACAGCGTCATGGTGATCGCCGGCGGGATCAGCGTCTGCGTCCAGATGCGCATGATGCGCACGATCTCGCGGCGCACGAGGGTGTTGAGGGCGACCAGGTTGGCGGCGGCGTTGCGGCTCATGCGGCGCGCTCCCGGCCCGGTTCGTGCCGGCCGTTCTCCACCAGCCGCACGAACAGCTCCTCCAGCCGGTTGGTCTTGTTGCGCATCGAGGTCACTGCGATGCCGTGCGCGGACAGCGTCGCGAACAGCGAATTGAGGTCGTGCGAGCGGGCCATCTCGGCCTCCAGCGTGTGGTCGTCGCGGCGGCGCAGGGTGACGTTGGGAATGCTCGGCAGCTCGGCCGGGATGGTGGTCACGTCCAGCACGAAGGTTTCCACGTCCAGCGTCGCCAGCAGGCGCTTCATGCTGGTGTTCTCGATGATCGTGCCGTGGTCGATGATCGCGATGTTGCGGCACAACGACTCGGCCTCCTCCAGGTAATGCGTGGTCAGGATCACCGTGGTGCCGGCCGCGTTGATGGCGCTGACGAACTGCCACATCGAGCGGCGGATCTCGATGTCGACGCCAGCGGTGGGCTCGTCGAGGATCAGCAGCCTGGGCTCGTTCATCATCGCGCGGGCGATCATCAGCCGCCGCTTCATGCCGCCGGACAGCGTGCGTGCCTGCATCTGCGCCTTGTCCCACAGGCGCAGCTCCTTCAGGTATTTCTCCGCGCGCTCGGCGGCGATCTTGCGCGGGATGCCGTAGAAGCCCGCCTCGTTCACGCAGATGTCGAACGGCTTCTCGAACTGGTTGAAGTTGATCTCCTGCGGCACCAGTCCGATCAGCCGCATCGCCTCGCTGCGCTGCCGGTTCACCGAGATGCCGAATACCCGCGCGTCGCCGGAAGTGGAGTTCACCAGCGAGGACAGGATGCCGATCAGGGTGGACTTGCCGGCGCCGTTGGGGCCGAGCAGGGCGAAAAAGTCGCCGGGCTGCACGGTCAGGCTGATGCCCTTCAGCGCCTCGACGCCGTTGCCGTAGGTCTTGCGCAGGTTGTCGACGACAAGCGCCGGGGCCTTATCTTGAGACTGCGGGGACATGGGCTGCACCGAGGGGGTTAGCCCTTATTATAGCGGGCTACGTCCCGTCGTCCGGCCCTGCCGGACGGCACACACCGTTTCCGGAACCCGCCCCATGGCCGACCACTTCCAGCTCCGTCTCCTCGACAGCCGCATGCTCGCGCCCGCGGTGCGCCACATGGTGTTCGAGCGCGTCGACGGCCAGCCATTGGTGTTCCAGCCCGGGCAGTTCCTGCAGGTGCATTTCCACTACGACGACGGCACGGCAACCAAGCGCAGCTATTCGATCGCCACCACCGGTGACGGCAGCTCGCCGGGCGCGTCCGTGACCGTCGGGCGCATCGAGATCGCGGTGAGCTACGTCGACGGCGGCGCCGCCACCAAGCTGCTCGGCGAGCTGCCGGTCGGCGGGGTGATCGATGCCAGCGGCCCTTACGGCCGCTTCTGCCTGCAGGAGGCCGACACCCACCCGCGCTACCTGCTGCTGGCCACCGGCACCGGCGTCACCCCCTACCGCGCCATGCTGCCGCAGATCGAGAAGCTGCTGGCGCAGGGCGGCCGCGACGTGGTGCTGCTGTACGGCGCGCGCAACGAGGGCGAGCTGCTCTACGGCGAGGAGTTCGAGGCGTTCGCCAGCACCCACCCCGGCTTCGCCTTCCATGCCTGCCTCAGCCGCGAGGCCCGCGTGCTGCCCCGCCCCACCGATCGCTACGGCTACGTGCAGAACGTGCTGACCGAACTGGCCCCGCATGCCGAGCGCGACATCGCCTACCTGTGCGGCAACCCCAACATGGTCGACGCCGCCTTCAACACGTTGAAGGAGTTCGGCCTGCCGGTGCCGCAGATCCGCCGCGAGAAGTACGTTTCCTCGCGCTGATAAAGCTGGCCGCTTTCACGCCGATATGACATCTGGCCACGCCTCACGCCATGAGGGGCGGGCCGATGACGGTGTTTCCCGCGCGCGTCATCTCACGCGCAGCTCACGCGGGTAGGGGTAAATCGACGGTTCGACAGGTGGCTGCGGCGAAGTTCGGCCCCGACCCGCCATTAACGTGACGTCCGTCACGTTTTCCGGCATCGGCGGGCTCAAGCCGGTAAAGCTCGGGCGGAGCGCGCCGAAAGCCACTCAAGGAACCCCGTCATGGCCGGGGCACCTGGAGAGGTGAACGGAATGAAATGGTCAGTCGGTTTGTGGGCGGGGCGTCGCCTTTGCCGGGAAGCCATCCATCGCGCATTCGGTCGCGGAGGACAGGCTGGCGGGTTGGCGCTGGTCCCGATGCTGCTTTCCGCTTTTATGGCAGTCATCGCCCTGGTCTCGTTTCCTTCCGTCGCTGGTCAAGCTACGGCCAGTTTCCGGATCTCGGTGACCGTGGTGGCCTCGTGCAGCGTGCAAACCCAGCCGCTGACCCTGGCGCCCTACACCACTGGCGGTGCGGCCACGGGCACGGCATCGCCTGGCTCCATTGATGTGACGTGTGCGCGGGGTACGCCCGCAGCCGTCTATCTCGAGGGCGACCGCACCATGCGCAGCCAGTCCGGCGTCCGCATGGCTTACGAACTGCGCGCCAACGGCAACCTCTGGCCGGCTGGCGAGGCGATCCATGTCAAGGGGCTTGGCCCCACGGCAATTCACCTGGCCGTTTCGGGCTCGGTGCCCGCTGGGCAGAAGGTCCCGTTGGGCGATTACGAGGATACGGCGGTGGTACGCGTGGTCTATTGATAAGCGCGAATGAGATTTGCCGAGTATCCGTCAGTAGTAAACGTACACTGTGACGGCGTCGAAATAGTCGCCAGGCGTCGCCGAGCCTTGACCTGGCGGAATCTTGCCGCACACGGTAAACATCTGCGACGGCTGGGTGCCGGTTTGCGTATCGGTGCCGTCGGTATTACCCCACTTCGTACTGCAGTTTCCGTGGTACAGCTGGTACGGAACGTAGTCGCTGTGCGTGGGGCCACCGCGCATGCGTCGGGTGGTGCCATCCCAATTCTTGCCATTGTCCAGGCCGACACGATAGCCGGTCTCGTTCACGCAACTGACCGTAAGCGTGGTGGTGGCGGCTGCATTGCTGGGGTCACCGTCGAGTCCGCCGAAGTCCAGGGGATTGGTGGCGACTTGGCAAGTCGGAACCAAGTTGGCCAATACCTGAAAACCGCTGATAGTGCCTCCACCCGAAGCGTTGTTGCAGCCAGTGTTCGCCGGTCCCGTGTCGAAGGCTACGTCGCCGTTGCCGTAAGTAGCGCTGTATGGGCCGGTCTTGTTCGTTGTCCAGCTGATACCTTGGCTACTGTCGATGGCGGCGTAGATCGGTAGCGTGATGGGAGCTGATGTGCCATTGGCAGGCACTGCCACGGTGCCGATGTAAGGCGTGCCCCATTTGCCTGGCGTGTTGTACTTGCTGCCCCAGGCTTGGGTATTGCCGGCATCTTTGTAGAGTTGATAATCGAGCGAGCCGTTTTTCGGTCCGCCCATGGATCGCTGACTGGAACCCCCGGGATTGCCGATACTTATGCACACGTCGATGTTTTGCGGAGCCGATGAGGTGTTCGTGCAGTAGTAGGTCAGGAAACCCGTGGTATTCAGGTTGACGTCGCTGTTGAAGTTACGAAAGTAGGTAAGTCCGGCGGTCGGGTCGGCGTTGCCGAAATTGATGCTGGTCGTGATCGCAGTGCAAGTGATGCCGGGCACGCTGGCCTGTGCGGTGCGCAATGGCGCCATGCTGGCGGGAGCCAGCCACTGGCAGGCGACGAACAGCGCGCCCAACCACAGGTAGATATGGATACGACGGTTCATGGCGCCCCCTTTTTGGCGCAGGTAAGCGGCCCGATCTGCGGGATGCCATCACCCTGCCTACGATAGTCGAATCCGGTGTTGCAGGTGCCGCCTTCGGGCAAGCTGACCTCCAGCACGTTGTGCTTGTCCAGCGTGTCCAGGTATACCGCGCCATCGAAGCCGACCAGCGCCGGGTCGCCGGGCTGGCCGCGCTGGCGCACCTGGCTGCCCAGCGGCAGCGGCTTGCCCGCGTCGTCGCGCAGCAGCACCGAGGCAGCGCGCACCGGGGTGATGCCGAAGTTCACCAGGGTGCCGGCGCGGTCGACGGGGGTGGCGTTGGTGTCCACGTGGCCGATGCGCACGTCGGCCGGCAACTGCATCGGGTCGATGCTGAGTTTGTTGTTCTGGTATGCATTGAGCGGTGTCACCAGCAGCAGGCCATGCCGGTCGGTATGGCCGACCAGATTGTTCTCCAGCTTCACTGGCACGTCGGGGATGCCATCGGTGGAGACCAGCGCGAAGCCGTTGTAGATGCTGCGCGCAGCGAACGCGTGGCCGTCCATCAGCACCAGCGCGCCGCTGGCGCCGGCGTAGGCGCTGCTGTTCCCGCCGAAGTTCACGAGACCGACCTGCGTCTGACCGTAGCGGCCCAGGTAATCCAGTTCGGCCAGGCCGCCATGGCTGCCGTCGCCCTGTTGCGTTTGTGTGCGCCAGCCGAACCCGTCGTCGGTGGGCAGCGAGCGGGAAATGCTGGCATCGAACAGGTTGCGGTTGCCTTGACGCTGCACGCCGGCGCTCATGTAGGTCCGCGCATCGAAGGTCAGGCTGAAGCTCAGGAAGACGCTGCGGTCGCGCGACACGTCCAGGTTCTGGTTGAGGTTCAGGCTGATCGAAGCGCTGCGACCGAGCGACTTGTACCAGTAGCCGCTGGCGTAGCGGCTGGTCTGTTCCAGGTAGCGCAGGTGCACATAGCTGACGCCGAAGTTGCCGAAACCATCGGTGCTCATGCCGGCCTGCGCGCTGGCGCTCAACCGCGGCGACGGACTGCCGTACAGCGCGGCCACGTCGCGGTAGCCGCTGCTGCTGCGGGTACCCTGCACGCCGAAGTTGAAGCGGCTGTTGATCCACTGATAGCCGAGACTCAGCTGCGAGCCGTCGAGCCCGTCATGCTGGCTGCGTGCCATCGAGCCGGACACGATGCCTGCATGGCCGAGCAGCCAATCGCCGCCGACACCGGCGTTGGCCAAGCCTTGCGTGACCTCGGCGTGGGCGCTGGCGGTGAACTGGTCGGTGAGGCCGAGGCGCCAGCTGCCGCTGGCCATCGGGTCGCGGCTGTACGAGAACGACCGCAGGCCGTAATCCTCGCGCACGAAGCCAAACCCGGCCGACCAGTCGGTCAGCCCTTTCTGCAGCAGCTGCTGGGTGTTGTACAGCGAGAAGTCCACCGTGGAGACGCGGCCCAGCGCGTCAGTCAACACCAGCTGGGCATTGCCGGCGCCGCTGATGCCCGGTACCGCGTTGAGCTGGAACGGGCCGACCGGCACCTGGCCGCTGTACTGCTTCATGCCGTTGATGTAGAGCTCCACCTGCGAGGGCAGCGTGGCCTGGCCGAGGAATTGCGGCAGCGGCGCGGTGACGCGATAGGGCTGCAGCGCGAAGTTGGTGCCGAACTGCACGCCGCCGATGCGAGTCGGACGCGACCACGCGGTGGCGCCGGTCAGCGTGTCGCCCACATCCATGGTGAGCATCCGTTCGGGGAACGACATGCTCCAGGTCGTATCCAGGCGAACCGAGCGGCCATGCCAGTCGCCACTCGTACGGCTGGTCTGCGAAAGCCCGGTGCTGCTCAGCGTGCCGGGGCCGCCGAACACACGCAGTTCCGTGTACGCGCTCGCGCTGGCGCCTCCCTGGGTGTCGCGCGTGGCGTAGATGTCGTAGTTGAGCAGCGCGCCGGGCGAGGCGTTGGCGTGGGGAACCGAGGCGCTCTGTGCGTTGAGCACGCTGGTGGACAGATGCAACAGCTTCAGCGGCACGGTCAAGGTCGCAGACTGCTGTTCAGCGTCGTAGCGCACCTGTACGCCCGGCAAGCTGTCCAGGCGGACGGGATCGGGGCTGTCCGTCGGCAGCATGAAACCCAGCTGCTGCAGCGTCGCCCGCGTGGCCCACAGCGTGCCGTCGCGGTAGCCGAGATGCACCAGCCCCCGCTCGGTGCCGTTGATGATCAGGTCGAGGTACAGATCGGTGGCGTCGATGGTGGCCATCGCACCTACCGGATCGGCCGCCAGGGCCGAGCCGTCCCCGCTGTCGGGGCTGCGGACCGCGTCTGCCGCCGTCGCGCGCGTGGCGATGGTCAGCAGGCAGGGCAGCAGTAGCGACTCAGCGAGCGCGATCGGCCAGCGAGAGCGTTTGCGTGGCCTGCGCGCCATTGATCGCTGCCTCCAACGTGCCGTTTTCAGCGAAGACCGAAGCCGGCTGCTTGAGCGGCCAGTGCATGGTGGCGCCGGGAAGGACATAGCCCAGCAGGCCGCCGGCGATGGTCGTGCGCTTGCCCTTGTCACTTACGTAGATGAGTTCGGCCAGCTGCGCGTGGCCGGTGCCGGCGTTGGACACCACCAGTGTCATGCGGTCGCCATCACGCTGCAGCTGCCAGTGCAAGTTGACCGTTGCGGCCGCCTCGCCCTGGGGCTCGACGAACACCGGCACCGAATAATGCAACACGAACTGCAAGCCGCGCTTGCCCGGTGTGTGCACCGGCAGTTCATCGATGGCCAGACGATAGGCAGCTTCCACGGCGCCGTTGCCGGAGGGCGGCGCACCGATCCGGATTACCCGGATCAGCTGCCGGCCGCCCGGCTGAATACCAAGCATCGGTGGGCTGATCACCAGCTCCTGCGAGGGAGTCAGCTGGTCCGCACCATTGACCTGTGTCCAGCGATACACGCGCACCTGCGCGTGTATCTGGTCGGTGCCGGTATTGCTGAGCCACAGTCCGTCGGCATGCTGCGCGGGCTGCAAGGTCAGCGAAACCGGCGCAACCTGCAGGCCACTGGCCCACGCGCCAGCACCGACCAAGGCCAGGCCGGCGCACAGCAGCAGCCTGCACAGCGGGCGATTGATCATCGACTCAGTAAGCCACGCTGACAGTGACGGTGTCGGTGTAGGTATCGGGCTGGACGTTCAGGTTGGTGCCCAGCACCTTGCCGTAAACGGTGTAGTTCTGCGCCGTGCCGTTGCCGACGACGAGGCCGTTGGTGGCGCTCAGCGTGTTGGCGCCGTTGCCCCAGGCGGTGGTGTCGCCGCTGTCCTGATACAGCGCGTAGGCGATGGTGTCGGCGTTGCCAACGATGCCGCCCTTCATGGAACCTGTGCCGTCAGCGCTGTTGGAAGTCGGCGTCAGGTCGACGCTGTAGGCGGTCTTCTTCGAGCAGGTGACGTTGATATTGCTGGCGGACGTGGTGAGGTTGCCGGTCGAGTTGGCGTCGGTGCTGCCGAAGTCCAGCGCGGCACCCGTGGAAACGGTGCAGGCCTTGTTGATCTTCAGCTTGACCTGGAAGGTGCTGGTGGCCGGATTGGTGGCGGCACCGGCGGGGAAGACAAAACCGCCCAGAGCGAATACGGCGGCGGCAAGCAGGGTTTTCTTGAACATCATGACGATTCTCTCCGGGTGGATTTGAGGAACTGGCGCAGGGCCATAAGCAAACGGCATGCCAACATCAACATGTAAACGGTTACGTCAGACACCAGGCCGCTCGCGAGAAGGCGGGATTTGAGGCTGGGCAAGGATTTCCTGTGTTTTGTCAGTCTTCCATGACAAAAATCGGCACTTCAAACTGCGAACTATGTCACTTATTCAATACGCAGTCATCATCCCGTTTTCACATTTCGCGACCGTTTGCGCACCGGCTGGGGCCGTCTTGTAAAGCGTCCTTGACATTTGCCGGGAAGGTTGTCTAACCTGCAATTGTCAAGCTCGCTTGACATGACAGGGGGGATCGCCAGGCGCGCAGGGGCGCCGGCGGTCATCTGGAATCACTGGTGAGGACGGCGGCATGACGCGTTTTACCGAAGGGCGCTACCGGAGCCGGGTAGCACTGGCGATGGTGCTGTATGTCGTGGTGCTGCTGCTGGCGTGGCCGCTCGTTCGCGGCGCCGCCAGCCTGCCGCTGCGGGTCGTGCTGGCACTGCTGCCGACGCTGCCGGTGTTCTACGTGATCTGGCAGATGGCGCAGCGGGTGCGGCACGGCGACGAGCTGGAGCAGCGCACGCACCTGATCGCGCTGGGGGCATCCACGGCCGTCGTGGGCGTGGCCAGCCTGGTCGGCGGCTTCCTGGCGGCGGCGGGCGTCGTGCCGCTGGATGGCTCGATCCTGCTCTGGGTATTTCCGCTCATGGTGGTCGGCTATCAAGTGGCGCGATGGTGGGTGGTGCGCCACTACGGCAACGAACCGGCCTGCGCCGGCGACGAGGCTGGCATCGCGCTGCGCTGGCGCATCCTGCTGGTGGCCGGGCTGATCGCCGTGGTGGGCTGGCTTGCCTGGCGCCGCCACGATGCCTTCGACACCGGATTGTTCGTGGGCATGGCGGCAGCGGCGGTGCTGGTCGTGCTGGTGCAGGGCATCCTCCATTGGCGGCGCCGCCGCGCCGCCGGCGGGCAGCCCCGTGACGCCTGAGCCCTTGTCCGCCGCCACCACGGGAGCCTGCCATGCGCGCCGTCCATAAACGCTACCTGCGCGAATTCCTCCCGGCGATGCTGGCCTACGTGGTGCTGATCGTGCTGTCGGGCTTGCTGCTGTTGGCGGATGTCGGTTCGCAGGTGCGCGGTGGGGCAGTGGCGATCTGGGTGATGCCGTGCCTGTTCGCCACGTTTGGCCTCGCCAGGCTGCTGGTCGTCCGGCGCTACCGCCGCCATGGATAACCACGTACGCGAGCTGCGCAGCGAGCACGGCTGGTCGCAGGCCGATCTGGCCGAGCAACTGGATGTGTCGCGGCAGACCGTCAACGCGATCGAGACCGGCAAGTACGACCCCAGCCTGCCGCTGGCGTTCAGGATCGCGAAATTGTTTGGACGTCCGATTGAATCGATTTTTGACCCAGGGAGCAGCAGGTGAGCATGAAACCCGGAGCACGCATCGGTGCGGCGGTCGCCATCGCGGTGGCGATCTTCGTGGCCAGCCAGAGCGCTCGGCATCGCGAACAGAACAAGGATCAGGGGCCGCCGGCAGCCGCGAGCGCGGCTTCGCCGGCTGTCGCCGTGAAGGTGACGCCGGCCACGCCGGCCACCTGGCAACTGGGTGCCGTCACCCTGGCGGCATGCGAACTGGTGCAGCCGAACAGCGGGCTCAGCACGGCGGCGTGGTGCGCCGAGTTTCCGGTGCCGGAGAACCGCGCCGATCCGCACAGCCGCACGATCAGGCTGAAGCTGGCGGTGCTGCGCTCGCGCGCGCAGGTGGCCAGCCCGGACATGCTGGCCTTCCTCGCCGGCGGCCCCGGCCAGGCGGCGACCGACTCGGCCGGCCTGGTGGCGTCGGTGCTCAAGCCGCTGCTGGCGCATCGCCACGTGCTGCTGCTGGACCAGCGCGGCACCGGCGGCTCGAATGCGCTGGACTGCAAGGCGTCCGCCGAGGCGGCGACGCCCGCCGACGACAGCACGTTCGACGCCGGCAAGCTGCGCGCCGCCGCCGCCGAGTGCCTGAAGCAGCTGGCCGGTCACGCCGATCCGCGCTACTACACCACCACGGTCGCCGCGCAGGACCTGGAGGACGTGCGCCAGGCGCTCGGCGCGCCGCCGCTCGACCTGCTCGGCGTGTCGTACGGCACGCGGATGGCGCAGCAGTACCTCAGGCGCTTCCCGGACGCGGTGCGCAGCGCGGTGCTGGACAGCGCGGTGCCGAACGCGCTGGCGCTGGGCGAGGATTTCGCGCGCAACCTGGACGACGCGCTGAAGGCGCAGTTCGCCCGCTGCACCGCCGAGCCGGCCTGCAAGAAGCAGTTCGGCGACCCGGACCAGACCTTGTACCAGTTGCGTGATGCGCTGCGCGCGAACCCGCACCAGGTCAGCTTTCGCGACCCGCAGAGCTACCAGACGGTGAAGCGGATGCTGGACGAGGACTCGCTGGCCAGCGTCGTGCGCATGTTCGCCTATACGCCGGCCACCGCCGCCTTGCTGCCGCTGTCGATCGACGCGGCCGCCCGCGGCGACGTCGGCCCGCTGCTGGGCCAGGCCAAGCTGCTGTCCGGCGAGCTGTCCGAACTGATGGGCAGCGGCATGCAGTACTCGGTCATCTGCAGCGAGGATGCCGACCTGCTGACGACGCGCCCGCAGGATGCGCAGACCATCCTGGGCACGCGCATGGTCGATGCGCTGAAGGCGGTCTGCTCGGTGTGGCCCAAGGGCACGCGGCCGGCCGATTTCCATGCGCCGCTGAAGACCGCCAAGCCGGTGCTGCTGCTGGCCGGCCAGTACGACCCGGTGACCCCGCCGCGCTACGCCGAGGCGGTGGCGAAAGGCCTGCCGAACGCGCGCGTGCTGACGCTCAAGGGCCAGGCGCACAGCGTGATGGCGGCCGGCTGCACGCCGCAGCTGATCCAGCGTTTCGTCGAGAAACTCGAGCCGAAGACGCTGGACGCGAGCTGCCTGGACCGGCTGCAGCCCACGCCGATCTTCATCGACTTCAATGGAGCCACCCCATGAAAAGACGCTACGTGCTGGCGAACTCCGTGCTGTGGGCTGCGGCCATTCTCGCTGCCGCCCTGCTCAAGGCGCCGAATTTCTATTCCCTTGTCCTGCTTCCGACGCTGGCCACACTGTCGCTGTTCACCGTCGGCCGGGATGCATGTCTCAACCGGAGTGACGTCTCGTGATCGAAGTCAGGGATCTGCACAAGGCCTTCGGCACGGTGAAAGCCGTCGACGGCGTCAGCTTCAGCGCCCGCGACGGCGAGATCACCGGCCTGCTCGGCCCCAACGGCGCCGGCAAGACCACCACGCTGCGCATGCTCTATACGCTGATGACGCCCGACCGCGGCCAGGTGCTGGTGGACGGCATCGACGCGGCCGTCGATCCGCTGGGCGTGCGCCGTCGGCTCGGCGTGCTGCCGGATGCGCGCGGCCTGTACAAGCGGCTCAGCGCACGCGAGAACATCGACTACTTCGGCCGCCTGCACGGCCTGCCGGAGGAGCTGCTGGCGAGCCGGCGCGAGGCGCTGGTGAAGGCACTGGAGATGGACGACATCGCCGACCGCCGCACCGAGGGCTTCTCGCAGGGCCAGCGGGTGAAGACCGCGATTGCCCGCGCGCTGGTACACGACCCGCGCAACGTGATCCTCGACGAGCCGACCAACGGCCTCGACGTGATGGCCACCCGCGCGCTGCGCCAGTTCATGCGGCGGCTGAAGGACGAGGGCCGCTGCGTGCTGTTCTCCAGCCACATCATGCAGGAGGTCGCCGCGCTGTGCGACCGCATCGTGGTGATCGCGCACGGCCGCGTGGTGGCCGACGAATCGCCCGACGCGCTGCGCGCACAAACCGGCGAGAGCAATCTCGAAGATGCTTTCGTGAAGATCATCGGCAGCGAAGAGGGACTGGCGGCATGAGCACGAACCCATCGAAAACCCGGCGTGGCGGCGCCTTCCTCAGCGTGTTCCTCAAGGAAGTGAAGGAGAACCTGCGCGACCGCCGCACCCTGATGAGCGCGTTCCTCACCGGCCCGCTGCTGGGGCCGCTGCTGTTCGTGATGCTGATCAACCTCACCCTGAACCGCGAACTGGACAAGGCCGAGAAGCCGTTGTCGGTGCCGGTGATCGGCGCCGAGTACGCACCGAACCTGCTCGGTGCCCTGAAGGCCGGCGGCGTGCTGCCGGGCGCGCCGGTGGCCGACCCCGCGCGGGCGGTGCGCCAGCAGGACGCCGACGTGGTGCTGCGCATCGCCGCCGATTACGGCAAGGCCTGGCGCAAGGGCGAGCCGGTGCAGGTGGAGCTGTTCTACGACTCCTCGCAGCGCGACGCGAGCGGCTCGGTGGAGCGGGTGAGCCAGCTGGTGGAAAGCTACGCGCGGCAGCAGGGTGCGATGCGGCTGGTCGCACGCGGGATGTCGCCGGGCACGGCGTGGCCGCTGCAGGTGGCCCGGCGCGACCAGGCCACGCCGCAGTCGCGCGCGGTGCTGATGTTCGCGATGCTGCCGTACTTTTTCGTCATCACCATCTTCATGGGCGGCATGTACCTGGCGATCGACCTGACCGCCGGCGAGCGCGAGCGGCAATCGCTGGAGCCGCTGTTCGCCAACCCGGTGGCACGCTGGAAGATCCTGTGCGGCAAGCTGGCGGCGATCTGCGCGTTCTCCGTCGCCAGCCTGCTGATCACCCTGCTCGCGTTCGCCGTGGTGGGGGAGTTCATTCCGGCCGGCAAGATCGGCATGGAGCTGGATCTCGGCCTGCATTTCGCGACTTACGTGCTGCTGCTGATGCTGCCGCTGGTGCTGCTGCTGGCGGCGCTGCAGTCGATGGTGGCGGCGTTTGCCAAGAGCTACCGCGAGGCGCAGACCTATATCTCGCTGCTGATGCTGGTGCCGATCATTCCCAGCCTGCTGCTGTCGTTCATGCCGATCAAGGCACAGGCGTGGATGTACGCGGTGCCGCTCTTGGGCCAGAACCTCGGCATCATGCAACTGCTTCGCGGCGACGGCGTCAGCGCCGCGCAACTCGGCCTGTGCTTCGCCGGCACGCTGGCGGCGGCACTGCTCGCGGTGCTGGCGACGGCGCAGCTGTACCGCTCGGAGAAGCTGGCGATTTCGGCCTGACGCGCAGCTTGTCCCCCGGCCCGAGGCCTGTGCAGGAGCGCACCCTGTGCGCGGTGCTTTCCGTCACGTGATGAAGCACATCGCGTACAGGGTACGCTCCTGCGTCTTTTCCAGGGGTGTCAACGTGGCGGCGCGGTCAGTTCGCGGGCGTCGAGGAAGCCGTCGCGTTTGCGGTCGAGCTGGTGGAACTGCCGGCGCAGGTTGTCCTGGTATTCCATGAGCGTGATCGGCGGGCCGCGGCCACCCGGCAATTCGTCGGTTTCGAGAATGCCGTCGCCGTTGCGGTCCATCGCCTGGAAGCCGCGGCCCATGTACGCCAGGTACTCGGCTTCGCTGACCCGGCCATCGCCGTCGCGGTCGAACATCTGCAGATAGGCCGCCCGGGTGTCTTGGGCCAGCGCCGCCATCGATGCCAGCAGCAGGGCCGCGGCAGCAGCCAGCCGCACGTTCAGCGGTGGCCGCCGTGGATGCCGATGAACTGCAGGAACTCGGCGCGGGTGCGCGCGTCGTCGCGGAAGGTGCCGAGCATCTGGCTGGTCACCATCGACACGCCGCGCTTGTGCACGCCGCGGGTGGTCATGCATTCGTGGCTGGCGTCCACCACCACCGCCACGCCGGCCGGCTGCAGGGTTTCCTGGATGCACTGCGCGATCTGCGCAGTGAGCTTTTCCTGCACCTGGAAGCGGCGTGCGAAGCCGTCCACCACGCGGGCCAGCTTGCTGATGCCGACCACCCGATTGGTCGGCAGGTAGCCGACGTGGGCGCGGCCGATGATCGGCGCCATGTGGTGCTCGCAGTGGCTCTCGAACTCGATGTCGCGCAGCACCACCATCTCGTCATAGCCGTTCACCTCCTTGAAGGTGCGGCGCAGGTAGTCGCCCGGATCGGAGTCGTAGCCGGCGAACCAGTCGCGGTACGCCTTCACCACCCGCTTGGGCGTGTCCAGCAGGCCTTCGCGCGAAGGGTCCTCGCCGGCCCAGCGCAGCAGCGTGCGCACGGCTTCCTCGGCCTGTTCCTGGCTGACGTCGTTCGGGTGGCGCTGCTCGCTCATAAGGGGATCTCGGGTGGCGGGTGGGCCAGTTTAGCGCCCGCGTCGAGGCGACGCAGGTGCAGGCGGGACGGGGGAATCACGCTTCCGCGTCGTCGTTTTCGTCCGGCGCGGGCACGTCGTCGTCCAGCAACTGCCGAGAGACTTCGCCCGGCGCGGTCTCCACGCCGCGCAACCTGCGTTCGATCGCGCGGGTGCGCGCGCCGGTCGCATCGATCTGGTTGCTGGCCTGGTCGAGATTCTTCTTGACCTTGTCCAGTACCGCGCCGAACTTGCCGAACTCGGTCTTGACCGCCCCCAGCAGCTGCCATACCTCGCTGCTGCGTTTCTCGATCGCCAGCGTGCGGAAGCCGGCCTTGAGGCTGGTCAGGATTGCCGCCAGCGTGGTCGGCCCGGCGATCGTGATGTGGTGGTCGCGCTGCAGCGACTCGAACAGGCCCGGCCGCCGCAGCACTTCGGCGAACAGGCCTTCGGTCGGCAGGAACAGGATGGCGAAGTCCACCGTGTGCGGCGGCACCACGTATTTGCTGCGGATGCGCTTGGCCTCCTCGCGCACGCGCCGCTCCAGCGCGTTGGCGGCGTCCGTGGCGGCGGTGGCGTTGGCGTTCTCGTGGGCTTCCTGCAGGCGCTGGTAGTCCTCCAGCGGAAACTTCGCGTCGATCGGCAGCCACAGTGCGGCGCCGTCGATGCCGTTGGGCATGTGGATGGCGTATTCCACCCGCGCGTCGGAGTTGGGCACCACGGCCACGTTGGCGGCGTACTGGTCGGGCGTCAGCAACTGTTCGAGCAGCGCGCCGAGCTGGGTTTCGCCCAGTACGCCGCGCGTCTTCACGTTGCCGAGCACGCGCTTGAGGTCGCCCACGCCGGTGGCCAGGCTCTGCATCTCGCCCAGGCCGCGCTGCACCGCTTCCAGCCGTTCGGAGACCAGCTGGAACGACTGGCCCAACCGCACCTCCAGTGTGCTCTGCAGCTTTTCGTCGACGGTGGCGCGCATCTGTTCCAACTTGGCTGCGTTGTCCTGCTGGATTGCGCCGAGCTTGGCCTCCAGCGTGGCGCGCACCTCGCCCATGCGCTTCTCGTGCTCGGCGCTGAGCGCGCTGAAGCGCTGCTGCTGCTGCTCGCCGAAACGGTTGAGCGCAAGCGTGGTTTCCTCGCGGCTCTTGCGCGCGTCCTCGGCCAGTTGCTGCGCCAGCGTCTGCAGGCCCTGGCTGGTGCCGTCGGTGAGTGCGGCGAGGCGCTGGCCGAAGCCGTCGATGCGCTCAGCCTGCTGCCGCGACATGCCGCCGAGCTGTTCGCCCACGTGGCCGCGGAAGCGGTCGAAGCCCTGCTGCAGTTCCTCGCGGCCGGCGCGCTGTTCCTCGCGCAGGGTGCGCTCGACGCGGGCGCTGTCGTCCTTCAGGGCGTCCAGCTTCGCGCCCAGGCCAGGGTCGCCGCGGCCGCGCAGCAGCGATGCGACCTGCGACAGCAGCATCAGCGCGGCCAGGATGACCAGGGTGATCAGCAGGATTTCGGCAAGCGACATGGAACGTTTCCCCGGGATGATGCGTCCAGTGTACGTCCAGCCGTCTCACCGGCTGCGCCCCTTTCACGCTATCGCTGCCGCAGCGGTGCATCATGGGCCGATCCGTCGGCCCGGGAGAGAAGACATGGAACACATCCACGATTACCTGATCATCGGTGGCGGCATGGCCGCCGATGCGGCCGCCAAGGCGATCCGCGAGGTCGATGCGGCGGCGAACGTCGGCCTCGTCGGCGCCGAGGCGCCGCCGCCGTACCAGCGGCCGCCGCTGTCGAAGGCGCTGTGGAAGGGCGACAAGCAAGTGGCCGACATCGACCTGGCCACCGCGCAAAGCGGCGCGACGCTGCATTCGGGCCGGCGCATCGAATCGCTGGACCGGGTGGCGCGCACGGCGCGCGACGACCGCGGCGACAGCTACCGCTACCGCCGCCTGCTGCTGGCCACGGGAGCCACGCCGCGGCGGCTGCCGTTCGAGGGCGGTGAACGGATCATCCATTTCCGCACGCTGGACGATTACCAGGCCTTGCGCCGCTACGCCCAGCCCGGCGCCTTCATCGCGGTGATCGGCGGCGGCTTCATCGGCGCCGAACTGGCAGCGTCGCTGTGCAGCCTCGGCTGCAAGGTGACCTTGCTGTTTCCCGGCGAGCACCTTGGCGCGGGGCGTTACCCCGATGGCCTGGCGCACTACCTCGACGACTATTACCGCAGCCGCGGCGTGGACGTGCGCAGCGGCGTGCGCGTGCTGGGCAGCAACCCCACCGACGGCGGCGTGGAGCTGATGCTGTCCGACGGCAGCCTGCTACGCGTGGAAGCGGTGGTGGCCGGCCTCGGCGTGACGCCCGACACCGCGCTGGCCGAGCAGGCCGGGCTCACGGTCGACGACGGCATCGTGGTCGACGCCCACCTGCGCAGCAGCGATGCGGACATCTGGGCCGCCGGCGACGTCGCCAACTTCCACAGCCCGGCACTGGGCCGGCGCCTGCGGGTGGAGCACGAGGACGCGGCGGTCAGCATGGGCCGCCATGCCGGCCGCGCGATGGCCGGCGTGGCCGGCGACTACACCACGCTGCCGTTCTTCTATTCCGACCTGTTCGACCTCGGCTACGAGGCGGTCGGCCTGCTCGACACGCGGCTCTCCGTGGTCGAGGACTGGCGCGAGCCGAACCGCGAGGGCGTGGTGTATTACCTCGACGGCGGCCGCGTGCGCGGCGTGCTGCTGTGGAACACCTGGGACCAGGTCGACGCCGCGCGCGCGCTGATCGCCGAGCCCGGCCCGTTCGATGCCGCCTCGCTGCGAGGGCGTTTGCCGCGCACCACCTGAAACATGCGGTGTGCCGCAGGCGCATCCACTTGATTGCGTCAGGTGTGTTCTGTCTGAAACATGGCTAAGGTCGTTTGTACGATCCGATCCCGTGCCAGAAGGTCTGTGGTTGAGTGCACCCCGCCTGGAACCACGACAAGTCGCAGGTTGCCGAGCACACCCGCAGCTCGCAAAGTCGAGAGCGGAGTCTCGCTATCCGCTGTCCCCTGGAATATGACGGCCGGCATATCGTGCGTGCTCGACAGTGCCTCAGCGAGCGAGTAGTCATGCGCAACGAGCTTTGATACCGGCAACCGAGCCAAGGGCGCCAGATACCACCGTGCGTTTAACCTGAGGCGTATCGCCGACGAGAACGAGGGTGCAGTGCTCTCGAGGATGAGCCCGGTGGGATGAGATTTTCCGGCGGCATAAGCGGCGACCATGGAACCCAGGGAGCGGCCATAGACCACGACTCGGTGATGCGGGCAAGTGGCTTTGGCATAAGCAATTACCCGAGTGGCGAGTTCCATAATCTCGGGCAGATGAGGTTTGCCGGGAGCGCCATTCTGCCCCGGGTAGGCGACGGCCAGAACGCCGATACCTTGGGCAGAAAACGCAGGGAAAAGATTCTGCTCGTATACGGGAATGATGCCGTGCTGGCCGGGAAAGAAAACGACGCAACCCACCCTTGCGGCTCCGTAGCGTCGGACCAACATGGCATTGCCGTCGTCACCGCTGATGCGCAGGAACTGTGGTGCATTCGGCTGCGCTGAGGAATCAAAGTGTTGCAGCACCAATGGCTCAAGTCCGAACCGCAACAAACTTGCCCCCGCACCGAAGTAGACAGGTATGCATGCTGCAACCGTGATGAGAAGCGTGCGGATCCACATGGCCTGGCGTGTATCTGATCCCTCGATGAAACTGTTGGGATATCTGCCGCGGTGCGGATTCACTCCACCCGGCAGAACACCGCCTTCAGGTAGCGCCCTTCCGGCACGTCGGTGCGGAACGGGTGGTCGGCGCCGGCGCCGCGCACTTCCAGCACCTGGATTTCGCGGCCGGCGTTGAGCGCCACCCGGCGCAGCATCTCCAGGAACTCGCCTTCGCCGACCAGGCCGGTGCACGAGCAGGTCAGCAGCAGGCCGCCGGGCGGGATGATGTCCAGCGCCATGCGGTTCATCGCGAAGTATTTCTTCAGCGCGTCCATCACCTTGCTGCGGTCGCGGGTGAGCTTGGCCGGGTCGAGGATCACCGCGTCGTAGCGCTCGCCGCGGGCCACCGCCGCGCGCACCCAGTCGAAGATGTCGGACTGCTCGAAGCTGACCTCGACGCCGTTGGCGGCGGCGTTGGCACGGGCGACTTCCAGGATGCCCGCATCCAGATCCACGCCGACCGCCTCGCGCGCACCGGCCGCCATCGCGTGCACGGCAAAGCCGCCGGCGTTGCAGCACAGGTCGAGCACGCGGCGGCCCTTGGCGAGTTCCGCGAAGCGCCTGCGGTTGTCGCGCTGGTCGGCGAAGAAGCCGGTCTTGTGGCCCAGTCCGGGCGCGGCGTGGAAGCGCAGCCCGTGCTCATGCACCTCGAACGGTGCGGGCACCTCGGGGCTGCGGCAGTCGAACGACTCCTGCTTCTGCACGTGCGATTCGGCGAACCAGTACAGCTGCGCGCCGGGGAAGTGGGTGAGCAGGGCGGCGTGGATCGCCTCGCGGAAACGCCACATGCCGGCGGCGAAGTATTCGATGACGAGGACGTCGGCGTAGCGGTCCACGATCAGGCCGGAGAGATCGTCGCCCTCGCTGTGCACCACGCGCCAGGCGTCGCTGACGGCGTCGAGCTGCAGCCAGTCGCGACGCAGCTGCACCGCGCGGGCGATCCGCGCGGCGATCCAGCCGGCGTCGATGTCGGCATCCGGATGCGTATCCAGCAGCCGCAACGCGATGCGCGCGTGGCCGTTCCAGAATGCGCGACCGACGAAGCGGCCCCTCGCGTCGTGCACCTCGACCAGGCTGCCCGGCGGCAACTTCGCCTCCGGCTTGTGCACTTGTGCCGACCACACCCACGGATGACCGGGGCTGCGATCGGATTTCAGGCGGACGATGGGCAGCGCGGCAGGTGTATTCATCCGTGCATGATAGCTGCTGCCCTGCGCCTCCCCCGCGAGGCAGGGGGCGGGAAGGGCGGCTCGGGCTGGCGGAGAAGATCAGGAGCCCTCCGCCCCGACCCTCTCCTGCGTTGCCCCAAAGGGACTTCCTTCAGTCGCAGGGGAGGGAGCAGATAGCGTCAGCGCAGGCGCAGGACCAGCCAGGAGAGCAGCGCGAGCAGGTTGATGCCCAGGCGCGACACGGACGGGCCGGCGACCGCGAGCACGAAACCCTGGCTGCCGAAGTGCCAGTCCAGGCCCAGCCGCGGCGCGGCCTGCAGCGTGGCGAACACGTTGACGAAGGCGCCACAGTGCAGGCCGTAGCTGAACACCGGCAGCGCGATCAACGGCAGCTGCAGCAGCTGTGCCCAGCGCGACATGCGCACGCCGTGTTCGCTGCCGGCGACCAGCTGGATCCCCGCGGCCAGCACGAAGCCGTACAGCGCCAGGCCGAGCAGCGCGAGCAGGCTGTCGTGCGCGCCGAACGGCAGCAGCCGGTGCAGCATCGTCGCCACGCCGTAGAAGCCGCCGGCGATTTCGAGGACGCCGATCAGGCGGAACAGGATGGTGCGCATGCGAGGCCTTGTGCGGGAAAAGACGCAAGCTTAGCCGAGCCGTGCCGGAGCGGTTTGCGCGGAGTCGCGGTTTTCCGCGCAGGCGTGCGGCTCAGGCGATCAGCACGCCGCGCGCTTCCTCAATGATCGCATGCGGCACGAAGCGGGCGCTGTCCTGGGTGATCAGCGAGCGGTCCTCGCGGATGCCGATGCCGCATGCGCGGTCGCCGACCACCCAGCTGCCGATCAGCGGATGGTGGCCGTCGAAATCGGGCAGCGGATGGCAGGCCTGGCGGATGCACGGGCCGTGGTAGGGGCCGTCGGTGGCGAGCTCGCGGTCGTCGTCCAGGTGCATCGCGATGTTGGCGCCCTCGCGCGAGTGCAACGGCTTGCGCACCCAGCCGCGCGGCAACTCACCGCCGGTGTTGAACTCGGCCGGCAGCAGGTTCGGGTGGCCTGGGTGCGCTTCCCACAACAGCGGCAGGATGCCCTTGTTGCTCAGCAGCGCCTTCCACGGCGGCTCGATCAGCTGCAACCCGGCACGCGGCAGGTAACTGCCGAACGATTCGCGGAACAGGTCTTCCAGCGGGTACAGCTTGAACAGGCAGCCGATCACCTGGTCGTCGAGGTCGGTGAAGCGACCGTCCTCGGAGAGGCCGATGTCCTCGATCGCCAGCAGGGCACCGTCGATGCCGGCCTGCAGCGCGCAGTCGCGCAGGTAGGCCACGGTGCCCTGATCCTCGGCCGAGTCGCGCACGGCGGCGAAGTGGAACGGCCGCGCGATGCGCCGCGCGATCGTGCCGAACGCCTCCACCAGCGACTCCTGGATCGAGTTGAACTGGTCGCTGCCGGCCGGCAGCTGGCCGCGTGCGAGCTGGTCCTCCAGCCACTGCCACTGGAAGAACGCGGCCTCGAACAGCGAGGTCGGCGTGTCGTAGTTCAATTCGTAGAGCTTGGCCGGGCCGCTGCCGTCGTAGGCGAAGTCCATGCGACCGTACAGGTGCGGCTGGCGCTCGCGCCAGCTCTGCGCGATCCAGTCGCGGTACGGCTCCGGGATCGCCAACTGCTGCATGTGCCGTTCGCTGCCGACGATGCGATCGACCATCTCCAGCGCCATCGCGTGCAGCTCTTCGCTGGGCGCCTCGAGGTCCTGCTCGATCTCGCGCAGGGTGAACGCGTAGTACGCCGACTCGTCCCAGTACGGCGCATCGTCGATGGTGTGGAAGCCGAAGCCGCACTCGGCGGCCTTGGCGCGCCAGTCGGGGCGCGCGGCCGTGGCGACGCGGCGCATCAGCCGCCGAAACTGCGGCTGCTGCCGGACGTGCCGAAGCCGGAACGGCTGACCGTGACCGCGCGGTTCGGTGTGGCGTTGACCGGCACCATCGCGGTACCGGCGCCGCCGCGGTAGACGCCGCCGGTGCCGGTGGCCGGGCGCTGCCAGCCGCCGTTGCTGTCGCGGAACGCCGGTGCGCTGTTGAAGCCGTTCGCGGCCACGCCGTTGCGCATCATCTGCGACAGGAAGAAGCCGGTCATCAGCGGGCCGAAGAACGAATGGCTGGCGCCGTCATTGCGTTCGGCGCACTTTTCCTTGCCGTAGCTGGCTTCGCATTCCTCGCGGTTGGCGAAGCGCGGCGCGGTGGCCACCGCGTCCTGTTGCGCCTTGGCGAATGCCTGCTGGCAGGTGTTGCTGTCGTTGGTCTGCGCCACGCAGGCCTCGACCGAGGTGTACAGGCCTTCGCGCGACGCGCTTTCGCTGCGGTCGCAGGCGGTCAGCAACAACGGGGCCGTGCTCATCAGCAGCAGGGCGGCGGTCTTGGATCGCTTCATGGAATGCTCGGTCGAGGGTATCCGGCCAAGCATGCCTGCTTGCGTGCGCGGAAGAAAGTTCTTGCGGCCGCCTGCCGCGGCGGGTCTTCATTCCAGCGCGTCGGCCAGCTCATGCAGGTCGGCGACGTGCTGTTCCCACCAGCGCGGTTCGGCGGCGAACGGGAACGCGGCGGGGAAGGCCGGGTCGTGCCAGCGCGCGGCGATCCAGCCGGCGTAGTGCAGCTGGCGCATCGCGCGCAGTGCGGGAATCAGCGCCAGCTCGGCGTGGTCGAAGTCGCGGAACTGCCGGTAGCCCTCGAGCACGGCGTCCAGCGCGCGCTCGTCGTTGGCGAGCATCCACAGATCCTGCACGGCGGGGCCGCTGCGCGCATCATCGAAATCGACGAAGTGCGGGCCGGCGTCGGTCCACAGCACGTTGCCCGGATGGCAGTCGCCGTGCAGGCGCAGCTGGCGCAGCGGGCCGAGCGCTTCCAGCCGGGCAGCAATCGCTTCGTCCAGCCGCGTCGCGGCGGCGCGGTAGTTCGTCTGCAGCGCGGTCGGCAACAGCGACGAGGCGAGCACCGCAAGCATCGGCTGCTGCACCATCGTGTCGCGGTCGAGCCTGCCGCGATGGACGAACGGCGCACGCGCGCCGATCAGGTGCAGGCGCGCGATCAGCCGGCCCAGCCACTGCAGTTGATCAATCGCTTCCAGCTCCGGCGCGCGGCCGCCGCGACGCGGCGTCAACGCGTAGCGGAAGCCGCCGTGGTGCAGCAGGGTGCGGCCATCGAAGGCGAGCGGCGCCACCACCGGCAGCTCGGCGTCGGCCAGTTCCTGGGTGAACGCGTGCTCCTCGACGATCGCCGCGTCGCTCCAGCGGCCGGGCCGGTAGAACTTCGCGATCACCGGGGTGGCCGGCTCCAATCCATCACGTTCCAGACCCACCTGCCACACCCGGTTCTCGTAGCTGTTCAGCGCCAGCAGCCGGCCGTCCGGCCACAGGCCGCAGGCGCTCACCGCGTCGAGCACCAGGTCGGGGCTGAGGCTGGCGTACGGCGCGGCGTTCAACGCACGCCCATGCCGCGCGCCGGGATCACCGCCATGGTCAGGCGTGCGATGCACACCAGCGCGCCCTGCTCGCTCTCGATGCGGATCTCCCACACCTGGGTGGTGCGGCCGAGATGCAGCGCCTTCGCGGTGCCGGTGACGCTGCCCTCGCGCACGCCGCGCACATGGTTGGCGTTGATGTCCAGGCCCACCGCCAGTTCCTTCGCCGGGTCCAGCGTGAGCATCGCTGCGGTGCTGCCCAGGGTCTCGGCCAGTGCCACCGAGGCGCCGCCGTGCAGCAGGCCGTAGGGCTGGTGGGTGCGCGCGTCCACCGGCATGCTGCCTTGCAGCCAGTCGTCGCCGACCGCGGTGATGCGGATGCCCAGCGCCTCCATCAGGGTGTTGGTGCTCCAGCCGTTGAGGCGGGCCAGGTCGGTGGGTTGTTTCCAGAGGCTCATCGTTGATTCCCGTAAAGCGGGTCCGCATTGTTGTCTGCCGCGTTCGCCGCGACAATGCACCCGGTGCCCATCGTTACCCTGAAATCCTCCGGCCGCCAGTTCCCCGTGGCCATCGGCGAGACCGTGCTGGAAGCGGCGCAGCGCGCGGGCGTGGCATTGCCGTATTCCTGTCGCGCCGGCGTCTGCGGCAGCTGCAAGGCGACCCTGCTGGAAGGGCGCTGCGAGTATCCGCGCAATCCGCCGCTGGCGCTGGATGCCGGCGCGCTGGCGCATCACGCGGTGCTGCCGTGCCAGGCGGTGCCGTGCGGCGACCTGCTGCTGGAGGCGCGCGAGGTGGCCTCGGTGGAGGACATCGCGCGGCGCCAGCTCGGCGTGGTGGTGGCCGCCAAGTGGCGGCTGGCGGCGGACGTGATCGGCCTGCGCCTGCTGCCGGATCGCGGCGAACGCCGGCTGCGGCGGCTGCCGGGGCAGTACCTGGACGTGCTGCTGGAGGACGGCCGGCGCCGGCCGTTCTCGATCGCCAACGGTCCGCAGCGGGACGGTTCGATCGAACTGCACGTGCGCCACGTCGCCGGTGGCGGCTTCACCTCGTGGGTCAGCGACGTGCTCGAGGTCGGCGACCGCCTGCGCGTGGAGGGGCCGCTGGGCACCTTCGTGCCGCGCGAGGATTCCGAGCGGCCGATGATCTTCATGGCCGGCGGCACCGGCTTCGCCCCGGTCAAGGCGATCGTCGAGCACTTCATCGCGCTGGGCACACGCCGGCCGATGCGGCTGTACTGGGGCGCGCGCAGCGCGGCCGACCTGTACCTGCGCGCACTGGCCGAGCAATGGGCGCGCGAGGTGCCGAACCTGGCGTTCCACGCGGTGGTCTCCCACCCCGCACTGGCCGAAGGCCTGCGCACGGGGCTGGTGCACGAGGCGGTGCTGGCGGACCAGCCCGACCTCGCCGGCCACGACCTCTACATGAGCGGCCCGCCGGCGATGATCGACGCCGCGCATCCTGGGTTCCTCGCCGCCGGGCTGCCGGAGGAGCGGCTGTACTACGACTCGTTCGAGTACGCGCCGGACGTGCTGGCGGCGATCATCGCCGGGCGCGCCGGCATCCACGATGACTGATGCATCGATACGGCGAAGAGCGGGTGCGTTCCTACTTGTTGCCCTTGGCCACCGGCAATTGCGCCGCGTGCCAGGCCAGCACGCCGCCACCCAGCGTGTAGACTTTGCCGAAGCCGGCCTTGACCAGGCGCTGCGACGCCTTCAGCGAATGGCCGCGGCCGTCCTTGTCCATCACCACCACCGGCAGTTCCTTCGCCTTGGCCAGGTCCTTGTGTTCGGGGTCGAACTGGCTCATCGCCACGTGGCGGGCGCCGGGCACGTGCATCTTCTCGAACTCGGCGATCGCCGACAGGTCGATCAGCAGCGGGTTCTCGCGGTTGATCAGCAGGGTCAGCCCGGCCGGGCTGAGCTCCTTGATCTTGCTGAACAGCGTGCTCACCTGGATCACGATCAGCGCCAGCAGCAGGATCACGAACAGGGCCGACAAGGCGGCATGGTTGCCGACAAATTCGGGCAGCTTGTGCAGGAAATCGTTCATCGTCAGTCCACAGGTGCCTTGGCCGCACCAGTTCGGGTAAACCGGCGATTATACGGATATGTCGCGGTGTGCGCGGCTCAGTCCTGGGTGATGTCCGGCAGGCCGCTGGTCAGCCACCAGCGCTTGGTCTTCTCGTCGTAGTGCCAGCTCTGGTGATCGACCACGCTGCGCTCGGACTGGGTGTGGACATTGACCAGGTTGATCAGCACGGTCTGCTGCACGTCGAAGTCGCCGCTCGGCACCGGGCCGGCGCCGTCGTCGTACTCGCTCACCCGCACCTGCCGGTAGCGCGCCAGCTGCAGCGGGGTCAACGGGTGGGCGGCGCGCACCGCCGGATCGATGAACTGCGCCGCGCTCTGGAAATCGCCCCAGCGCAGCGTGCTGCCGTAGGCCTTCAGCGTGGTGGTCAACGCGTCGCTGCGGGCCTTGGTGGCGCAGCCGGTCAGCAGCAGCACGGACAGCACGACGAGAATGCTCAGGATGCGGCGCATGGATGACTCCTCCCCGATGGATACCTGCCCATTCTGCCTCAAGCGGGTGCGCGCCACTTCAGCCGCGGCGCTTGGCGACGAAGCGCGCGCTCAGGGTGCAGGCCGGCGCGCCGTGCTGGTCGGGGACCACGCAATCGACGCCGATGCGCGCCTTGCCGCGAGCCTCGAGTGTGCTGAAGAACGTGGCCCAGTCGGCCTCGGCGGCCAGTCGTGCCTCGCTGCGGAAGTCCTGCCACAGCGGAACCAGGTAGCGCACGCTCGACTCGGCGACGAATACGTCGCAGTCGAGGCTGCGCCGGCGCAGCGCCAGCTCCACCAGCGCCCAGCCGCTCAGCGTCATCAGGCTGACCAGGCTGCCGCCGAACGCGCAGCCCTTGTCGTTGACGTTCGGCGCCAAGGGCGCGCGCAGACTCAGGCGGTCGTCGCTGCAATCGGCCAGCTGCAGGTCCATCGCCCGGGCCAGCGGGATTTCGTCGCGGATGAAGCGGATCAGCTGCTGCGCGTGCAGCGTGGCGTCGTTGGTGGTACTCACGCGGTCGGCGGTTGCTGGGGAAGGAAAGCCAGACAGTGTAGGGCCGCCGCTACACTGGGGCCATGACAGTGGCCGGACGCGGTGCGCAGATGCAGCGACAACCCTCCCGAGACCAGCCGAACCTGCGCGGCCGCATCGTGGTGATCACCCGCCCGGCCGGCACCGCGTCGGCGCTGGCGCGCCGGGTGCGCGCGCTCGGCGGCGCGCCGCTGCTGCTGCCAGGCCTGAGCCTGCGCAGCGTGGCGGATACCGTGGCCGCGCGCCGTGACCTGCGCGTGGCGCTGGCGGCGGAGCTGATCGTCTTCACCAGCCCGGCCGCGGTGCGCCACGCCGCCGCCCTGTTGCCGCTGCGGACCAAGGCCGCGGTGCTGGCGGTGGGCCAGGGCACCGCGCGGGCCTTGCGCCGGCACGGCATCGCCACGCCGCTGGCGCCGCAGCGGCAGGACAGCGAGGGCCTGCTCGACCATCCCGGATTGCGCGAACTGCACGGTCGCCGGGTGGCGCTGATCGGCGCGCCCGGCGGCCGCGGCGTGCTGCGCGAACAGCTCGCCGCACGCGGTGCGCAATTGCAGGAAGTGCATGTCTACCGGCGGCTGCCGCCGCGGCTGGACCGGCGTCATGTCGAGGCGTTGCTGCGGTTGCCGAGTTCGGCGCGGGTGCTGCTGTCCAGCGCCGAGGCGCTGCACCACCTGCAGCAGTCGCTGCCGGCGGCGGCGTGGACGCGGCTGTGCGCGGCGATCGCGGTGGCCAGCAGCGAGCGGCTGGCGACGGCGGCGCGCGCGGCCGGCTTCGCCCGCATCGTGCCGGCTGCGTCGGCGCTTTCCGCCGACCTGCTCGATGCGGCGGCCCGCGCGGGCTGAGCCGTTCACGCCGGCGTGCTACGAACGCGCCGGTACGGGCTGCTAGCATGCGCGCATGAGCAACGTCGACCAGCCGAACGCGTCCGCCGCGCCCGAGGGCGCCCGTCCCGATCCCGCCGCCACCGGCGCGCTGCCGGTCGATCCACCCATGCGCGCCTCCCGTGCGGCTCCGGCGCGACCCGCGCCGCGTCGCGGCGGCGGCAGCGTGGCGCTGGCGGTGCTGCTGGCGCTGCTCGCGGTGGCAGCCGCCGGCTACGTCGGCTGGCGCCAGTGGCAGCAGGCGCAGGGCGGCGCCGCCGAGCAGCGGAACGTCGCCAGCCTGCAGCAGCGCGTGGCCACGCTGGAAACCACGCTGACCGCGCTGGATGACCAGCGCGGCAGCCTGAACCAGCGGCTGGACGACGCGGCCCAGGTCAACCGTTCGCTGCGCGAGGAGCTGCTCGGCCAGGCCGAGCGCACGCGTCATCTCGAGGACGCGTTGGCCAAGCTCGCCGAGAAGAGCCTGAGCGGCCGCGACGGCATGCTGCTGGACGAGGCCGAATCGCTGCTGCGCATGGCCGGCGAACGCTACACGCTGTTCCATGACGCGCAGGGTGCCGCCGCGGCGTATACGCTGGCCGACCAGACCCTGGCCGCGGTCAACGACGGCGCGTTCAGCGGCCTGCGCCAGAGCGTCAACGCCGAGCGCGAGGCGCTGGTGAAGAGCCAGCCGGCCAGCCAGGCCGGTGCGCTGCAGCAGCTGGTGGCGCTGCGCGGGGCACTCGCCACGCTGCCGCTGAAGCCGCTCGACAGCGGCGCGACCGAGGCCACCGACGCCTGGTCGCGCATCCGCCGCGCGCTCGCCGGCGTGGTCAGCGTGCAGCGCGACGACGGCGCGCCGCTGGCGGTCGCCGATGCGCGCTTCGCGCGCGAACTGGCCGCGCTCGATCTGGCGCAGGCGCAGGCCGCGTTGCTGGCTTATGACGCCAAGGGCTATGCGGCCGCGTTGCAGCGCGTCGATGCCGCGCTGGCCAGCCAGTTCGACGGCCACGCGCCAGCGGTGCAGCAGGCACGTGAGGCCTTGCGGCAGCTCGCCAGCCAGTTGCCGGCGAACGCGCCGGTGCAACTGGGCGCCGCGCTGGGCGAACTGCGCAACCTGCGCGCGGTGCACGCGCTCAGTCCCGCCCCGGGCGGCTCCGCGCCGAGCGGCGGAGCCCGGCCATGAGGCTGTGGTACGCCATCGGCCTGCTGGTCGTCGCCGCCGCGCTGGCCGCGTTCGGCTGGCACTGGGTGGCCGAGGATCCGGGCTACGTGCTGCTGCGCCTGCGCGGCTGGCGGGTGGAAACCACGGTGGTGGCGGCGCTCGTTATCCTGCTGCTGGCATGGGCGCTGCTCACCGTGTTGTGGCGGCTGGCACGTTGGCCGTTTGGCGCGTTCTCGCGGCGGCACCGGCGGCTGAGCCAGCGGCGTCTGGGCGCCGGCCTGATCGCCCTGATGGAAGGCCGCCATGGCGACGCCGAGCGCGACCTCAACCGCGCCGCGCGGCTGGACAGCCTGCGCGGCCCGGCCCTGCTGGCCGCGGCCGAGGCCGCCGCGCGCCGCGGCGAGCATGGCCGCGCGCTGGAAGCCTTGAACCAGGCCGCGCAATCCGCACCGCAGGCGGCCCGCGTGCTGCGCGCCCGCGTGCTGCGCCGCGAGGGTCGGCCGGCCGAGGCGCTGGCGCTGCTCGCGCCTGAATCGGACAAGGGCACGCTGACCCCGGGCGGCTGGCGCGAGTTGGTGCAGGCGGCGCTGGCGAGCGGCGATGTCCGGCGCGCGCGCGAGGGCCTGGCGCCCCTGCAGAAGAGCGGCGCGCTGGGCAACCGCGCCTATGCCGCGCTGGAAGTGCAGGTGCTGGTTGCCACCCTCAACGCCGCTGCGGATGGCGCCGGCCTCAACACCTTGTGGTCGCAACTGCCGAAGACGCAGCGCCGCGTGCCCGCGGTGATCGACGCCTACGCCCGTCGCGCCGCCGCGTTCGGCCTGACCCTGCCGGCGATGGACGAAGTGGAATCCGCGCTGCGCCGCGAATGGTCGCCGCTCTTGATCGAAACCTACGGCACCCTGGCCGGCGACGACGTCGAGGCGCGCCTGCGCCGTGCCGAAGGCTGGCTCGACGCGCACCCGAACGACGCGAACCTGCTGCTCACGCTCGGCCGCATGTGCGTGCGGTTGAAGCTGTGGGGCAAGGCGCGGCAGTACCTGCAGCGCTCGCTCGCCCTGGCGCCGAGTGCCGGTGCGTGGGAAACACTCGGCGACGCCTCGGCCGGGCAAGGCGATGCCGAACAGTCGCAGCGCTGCTATCGCAACGCGTTTGCCATGATGCGCGGTGAAACCGTGCGCCCACCGTCAGGCCAGGCCAGTGGCGTGATCGACACCACTGCCATCGCGTTGGAGGAGCGCGACGAGCATGGGGTGCCGCGGATGCGTGAGTAAGCGAGATGCTTGGTTTCGCGTGATTCCCATGAGGGATGCCGACCCTTGCTCGGCTGTCGGGAGCTCGAACCGTCGCGGGTCGCAGGAAGCACTGCCGCCGTAAGGACCGCGAACTTCCATCCGCCATGCCGGTCCCATGCCCGACCTCCACCGGAGCAGCGCATGGAACACGTACGGATCGGACGCCTGGGCACGGTCTTCCTGGCCGGCCTGTTGATCGCTACTTCCGCCATGGCCGAGTCGTCCGCGCCGCCGACCACGCCAGACAACTACGCCAGGCCGGGCCAGCGTGTCGCCATCGGCCAGAAACGCCATCTCGACCTGCGCTGCAGCGGCAGCGGGCCGGTGACGGTATTGCTGGAGTCCGGCTCGCATGCCGACTCGCAGAGCTGGTTCCGCGTACAGCCGCTGCTGGCGGCGCACGCGCGCGTGTGTTCCTACGACCGCGCGGGCTACGGTTTCAGCGACGCTGGCCCGCTGCCGCGCGGTCTCGACGCCGACGTGGCCGACCTGCACGCGCTGATCCGCGCGGTAGGCCTGCAGGCGCCGCTGGTGCTGGTGGGGCATTCGCTGGGCAGCAACATCGTGCGCCGCTACGCCAGCGAGTATGCCGGCGAGGTCGCCGGCATGGTGCTGGTCGATCCGCCCGCGCAGGACCTGGGCCGTTTCATGCCGGCGCAGTGGCTGAAGGATGATGCGACGCTGAACCGGCAGCGCGATGCGTTCATCGCCAGCTGCGAGCAGGGCGCCGAGCGGGGCGCCCTGGCCAAACCGGTACCGGCGCTGGCGCCGTGCATCGGCGCGCCGGCGCCATGGGAAAGCCCCGCCGTGGCGGCGGCCAATCACGCGCACAAGCTGCAGCCGGCGTTCTGGCACACCCTGCGTTCGGAGCTGGCGCAGAACGTGTCGGTGTTCGCGCCGCCGGTGCCGGCGAGCGAATCGCACGGCGACATCCCGCTGGTGGTGCTGCAGGCCGCGGGCACCTATGCCGACGCGCCGGCGGGCATGCGCAAGTCGCTGGAGGCAGCGCGCGATGCGACCCAGCAGCGCATCGTGGCGAGTTCGACCCGCGGCGAACTGCGCAAGGTGGCCGATACCTCGCACGACATCGAGCTGGACCGGCCGCAAGCCGTGGCGGATGCGGTCACGCGGGTGCAGCAGCTCGCGGCGAAGCGCGGCTGACGGCTACAGCGGCGTGAGGTTCGCGTAGGCGGCCACCAGCCACTTGCTGCCGGCGCCTTCGAAGTTCACCTGCAGCCGCGTGTGCGCGCCGCTGCCTTCGGCGCTGATCACCACGCCTTCGCCGAAGCTGGGGTGGCTGACGCGCTGGCCGAGTTTCACCGGCAGCGCTTCCTCCAGCGACGGCGCGACCTCGTGCGGCCGGCCGGTGTACAGCGGGCGGGTGACGTGGACGCGCGGGCGCACCTCGTCGATCAGCTCGGCGGGCATTTCGCCGAGGAAGCGCGATGGCCGCGCCAGCATCTCGGTGCCGTGCATGCGGCGCGATTCGGCGTGGGTGACGATGAGTTTCTCGCGGGCGCGGGTGATGCCGACGTAGGCGAGCCGGCGTTCCTCTTCCAGCCGGCCTTCGTCGTCGACCGAGCGCTGGCTGGGGAACAGGCCTTCCTCCATGCCGACCAGGAACACCACCGGAAATTCCAGCCCCTTGGCCGAGTGCAGCGTCATCAGCTGCACGCAATCGTCCCACGCCTCGCCCTGGTTCTCGCCCGCTTCCAGGGTGGCATGCGACAGGAACGCGGAGAGTTCGCCGAGCCCCGCGTCGATGTCCTCGGCGGTGCGCTCGAAGCGGCTGGCCACGTTGATCAGCTCGTCCAGGTTCTCCACCCGCGACTCGGCGTTGCCGCGCGAATCTTTCTCATAGAAATCGCGCAGGCCGGTGTGGGTGATCGCGTGGTCGATCTGTTCGGCCAGGGTGAGCGCGTCCTTTTCGCCATTGGGCGTGGACGGCTGGAAAGCATGGGCCATGGCGTCGATCATGCCGAGGAACGCCTTCACCGCGTTCTTCGCGCGGCCGGCCAGCTCGCTGCCGCCGGCCAGTTCGCCGAGTGCCGCTTCCCACAGCGAGGTGTTCTCGCCGCGGGCGCGGCGGCGCAGCACGTCCAGCGTGCGCTCGCCGATGCCGCGCGGCGGCGTGTTCACCGCGCGCTCGAACGCGGTGTCGTCGTGGCGATTGGCGGTGAGCCGCAGGTAGGCCAGCGCGTCCTTGACTTCGGCGCGCTCGAAGAAGCGCTGGCCGCCGTAGACGCGATACTTGATGTTGCGCTGGGCCAGCTGTTCCTCGAAATTGCGCGACTGCGCATTCGAGCGGTATAGGATCGCGCAGTCCTTCGCCGAGCCCTGCTCGTCGATGTACTCGCGGATGCGCTCCACCACGAAGCGCGCCTCGTCCTGCTCGTTGTAGGCGGCGTACAGCGCGATGCGCTCGCCGTCGTCGCCGGCCGTCCACAACTGCTTGCCGAGGCGGCTGCCGTTGCGCTGGATCACGCTGTTGGCGGCCTTCAGGATGGTCGAGGTGGAGCGGTAGTTCTGTTCCAGCTTGATCGTGTGCGCGCCGGGGAAGTCGCGCAGGAACTGCGCCATGTTCTCGACCTTGGCGCCGCGCCAGCCGTAGATCGACTGGTCGTCGTCGCCGACCGCGAAGACTTTCCCGGTGGCGCCGGCGAGCACGCGGATCCACGCGTACTGCAGCGTGTTGGTGTCCTGGAATTCGTCGATCAGCAGGTGCCGCCAGCGCTGCTGGTAGTGCTCCAGCACGGCCGGATGCTTCAGCCACAGCTCGTGCGCGCGCAGCAGCAGCTCGCCGAAGTCGACCAGGCCGGCGCGGCGGCAGGCGTCCTCGTAGGCCTGGTAGATGCGCACGAAAGTGTGCGTGACCGGATGGTCGCGGTGCTCGATGCCGTCCGGCCGCTTGCCCTCGTCCTTCCACTGGTTGATCTGCCAGCAGGCCTGGCGCGGCGGATACTTCGCGTCGTCCAGGCCCAGTCCGGCGATCACGCGCTTGACCAGTCGCAGCTGGTCGTCGGCGTCGAGGATCTGGAACGCCTCCGGCAAGCCGGCCTCGCGCCAGTGTCGCCGCAGCAGCCGGTGCGCGATGCCGTGGAAGGTGCCGACGGTGAGGCCTTGGGTACCGCCGGGAATCAGCGCCTCCAGCCGCGCACGCATCTCGCCGGCGGCCTTGTTGGTGAAGGTGACGGCGAGGATCGCCCACGGCGGTACCCGCTCGGCCTGGGTCAGCCAGCCGATGCGGTGGGTGAGCACGCGGGTCTTGCCGGAGCCGGCGCCGGCCAGTACCAGGTAATGGCCGGGCGGGGCGCAGACGGCTTCGCGTTGGGCGGCGTTGAGCGGGTCGATCAGGTACGAGACATCCATCGCGCCCATTGTAGTGGGCGCCAACAAAAACCGCCGCGGCGGCGGCGGTTTTCGGGGTGGCAGCGGTGCGGCTCAGCGCTTCTGCAGGAAGCCGCCGACCGCCAGCAGCGCGCCGACCACGATGCCGGCGATGCCGATCCATTGCGGTACGCCCTTCTCGTGGGTGGCGGTGATCCTGGCCGAGCCGACCTGCAGCAGGGTGTCGGTATCCTGGTAGGAGGCATGGCCCGCCACCACCCAGATGCCGGCGGCGACGAGGATGATGCCAACAATGATCAGGCCTGCGCGCATGGTGTTCCCCTTGGTGGATGTGGGGCGAGTATGCCCGGTGCCGCCGTGCATGGGATGTACAAGCCGCACGGATCGCGGGCAAAAAAAGCCCCGGAGGCTAGGGGGAGCCTCCGGGGCGGGGCAGGCGCGAAGACCCAGGGGAGAGGTTCGCGCCTGTGGCGGCCCAGGGAGGTGGACTCGCCGCGGATGCCGTTGCGTGCATCCGTGGAGTTAGTGCGTGATTTGCCGAGAAAGTTGCAGGGTTTCCGAAGAAATTCATGAGCGGTTCATGCTCATGAAACCTTAACGGCCAAGTCGTTGTTGCGTATGAAGGCGACCGTCGGCCGACGATCTCAATGCGCCTCGTCCCAGTTCGCACCCACGCCCACGTCGACCAGCAGCGGCACCGCCAGTTCCGCCGCGCCGGACATTCGCGCGACCACCGCCGTGCGCACCGTGTCGACCGCGTCGGCGCGCACCTCGAACACCAGTTCGTCGTGCACCTGCATCAGCATGTGGGCATCGTCGCGGTCTTTCAGCCACGCCGCCACGGCGATCATCGCGCGCTTGATGATGTCGGCGGCGCTGCCCTGCATCGGCGCGTTCACCGCGGCGCGTTCGGCGCCCTGGCGCAGTGCCTGGTTGCGCGCGTTGAGGTTCTCCAGGTACAGCCGGCGGCCGAAGATGGTCTCCACGTAGCCGTCGTGGTGGGCGCGTTCACGGGTCGCTTCCATGAACGCGTGCACGCCGGGGTAACGGGCGAAGTAGCGCGCCATGTAGTCGCCGGCCTCGGCGCGGTCCACGCCGAGCTGGCGCGCCAGGCCGAATGCGCTCATGCCGTACATCAGGCCGAAGTTGATCGCCTTGGCGGCGCGGCGCTGGTTGGCGCTGACCTCTTCCGGTTTCAGGCCGAACACCTCGGCGGCGGTGGCGCGGTGCACGTCGCCGCCCTCGCGGAAGGCCTTGAGCAGGCCCTCGTCGCCGGACAGGTGGGCCATGATGCGCAGCTCGATCTGTGAGTAATCCGCCGCCATCACCCACCATCCCGGCGGCGCGATGAAGGCCTGGCGGATGCGCCGACCTTCCTCGGTGCGCACCGGGATGTTCTGCAGGTTCGGATCGGACGAAGAAATCCGCCCGGTGGCCACCGAACCCTGGTGGTAGCTGGTGTGCACGCGGCCGGTGCGCGGGTTGACGATGGCGGAGAGCTTGTCGGTGTACGTGCTGCGCAGCTTGGCCAGGCCGCGGTAGTCGAGGATCAGCCGCGGCAGTTCGTGGGTGTCGGCGATCGCTTCCAGCGCTTCCTCGTTGGTGGACGGCTGGCCGGTCGGCGTCTTCAGTTTCGCTTCGAGGTGCAGTTCGTCGAACAGCACCGCCTGCAGCTGCTTGGGCGAATCGAGGTTGAACTCGCGCCCGGCCAGCGCATACGACTGCTGCTGCAGTTCCAGCATGCGCCTGCCCAGCTGCTGGCTCTGCCGGCGCAGCTCGTCGCCGTCGATCAGCACGCCGCGGCGTTCCATCTCGGCCAGCACCGGCACCAGCGGGATCTCGATCTCCTCGTACACGCGGCGCAGCGCGGGCACGCTCTCCAGCTTCGGCCACAGCGCGTGGTGCAGGCGCAGGGTGACGTCGGCGTCCTCGGCGGCATAGCGGCAGGCGGTGTCCAGGTCCACCTGCGAGAACGAGATCTGCCGGGCGCCCTTGCCGGCGACGTCCTCGTACTTCACCGTGTCGTAGCCGAGGTACTTCTTCGCCAGCGAGTCCATGTCGTGGCGCGTGGCGGTGGCGTTCCACACGTAGGATTCCAGCATCGAGTCGTGCTTCAGCCCCTGCACCGCGATGCCGTAGTGCGACAGGATGTTGATGTCGTACTTCGCGTGCTGACCCAGCTTAGGCCGCGTGGCGTCCTCGAAGATCGGTTTGAGCGCGCGCAGCACGTCGTCGCGGTCGAGCTGCGGCGGCACGCCGGGATAGTCGTGGCCGAGCGGGAGGTAGCAGGCCCGGCCCGGCTCCACCGCGAAGCTCAGGCCCACGATGTCCGCGCGCATCGCATCGAGGCTGGTGGTCTCGGTGTCGAACGCGATCAGCTCGGCGCCGCGCAATTCTTCCAGCCAGGCGTCGAACCGTGCCTGCGTGGTGACCAGCTCGTATTCGCCGGGGCCGGAAAATTCCGTCTGCAGGAGCGCACCCTGTACGCGATGGCTCTGATGCTGTTCGGCGCGAAGAGCGTCGTGCACAGGGTGCGCTCCTGCTGGTTCCGCCGCGGAATCCAGCTCCTTCAGTGCCGCCTTGAACTCGTAGCGGGTGTACAGCTCGCGCAGCTGTTCGACGTCGGCCTCGCGCCGGGCCAGGTCGGTGGGGCCGAACTCCAGCGGCACGTCGGTCTTGATCGTCGCCAGCTGGCGCGACAGCGGCAGCTGCGGCAGCGTGGCGCGCAGGCTTTCGCCGATCTTGCCGCCGATGCGGTCGGCATGTGCGATTACGCCGTCCAGCGAGCCGTATTCGCCCAGCCACCTGGCGGCGGTCTTCGGGCCGCACTTGGGCACGCCGGGGATGTTGTCGATGGCGTCGCCGGTGAGCGCGAGGAAGTCGATGATCTGCGCCGGCATCACGCCGAATTTTTCCATCACGCCGGCGCTGTCCAGCACCGTGTTGCTCATGGTGTTGACCAGGGTGACGTGCGAACCGACCAGCTGGGCCATGTCCTTGTCGCTGGTGGAAACCTCCACTTCGATGCCCTGCGCCTGTGCCTGCAGGGCCAGCGTGCCGATCACGTCGTCGGCTTCGACCCCCCCCACGCGCAGGATCGGGAAACCCAGCGCGGCCACGATCGCCAGCATCGGCTCGACCTGGGAGCGCAGGTCGTCCGGCATCGGCGGGCGGTTCGCCTTGTACTGGGCGTACAGCGCGTCGCGGAAGGTGGGGCCCGGGGCATCGCTGACGAAGGCCAGGTAGTCCGGCTTCGCCTTCAGCGTGGCGCGCAGCATGTTGACCACGCCGAACAGCGCACCGGTGGCCTCGCCGCGGGCGTTGGAAAGCGGCGGCAGCGCGTGGAACGCGCGGTACAGGTAGGAGGAGCCGTCGATCAGGATGAGTTTGGGCATGCGGCATTCTCGCATGCACGGCGAAACGCCGCGCTTCACGAACGGCCGGCGAGGGCGCTGTTATGCTGCGTTCCCCGAACGAGGTTGCCGCCATGAAAACCGCTGCCTTGCTGGTTGCCGCCAGCGTCCTGTTCACGTCGAGCGCACTGGCGCAGTCCGCCCCATCGGCGAGCGTGCCGCCGCCGCCCGGGATCGACGACCCGGGCGTGCGGACCGTGGAGTCGCCGGCGCGACCACCCGCCAAGCCGGCGGCCGGACATCGCGCGACCCGTGCGGCGACGTCGCCGTCCGCCCAGTCGCTGAACCTGAAGCCGCAGACGCTGCCGGCGATGCACGACGAAGGCAGCGTGCAGGCTGGCCGGGACCAGGCGCCGCCGGAAGTACGGATCCGCCAGGAAGGCGACAACAGCATCCAGGAATACCGCCGCAACGGCCGCGTCTACATGGTGGTGATCACCCCCAAGAGCGGCATCGCGCAGACCTACATGGTCGATCCGCAGGGCCGGCTGGTCGACGAGCACGGCATGAAGCCGGTAGGGCCGGTGATGTACAAGGTGCTGGAGTGGGGCAAGAGCCGGCCGCCGGCGGAGGGTTCGAGCGGGACGCCTCCGGCCGACGGCGGCCACTGAGCCGTCGCCGCGCGACCCCGGCCCCGTCTACGCCGGGTCGTCCAGTTCCGGATAGTGGCGGAAGATGCCGTTTTCGTTGAACGGCACCCGTCGCGGCGACGCCAGGTAGGCCGCCAGGCGTGGCCGCCCGGCCACCCGCTGTTTCAACGCCTGCAGCAGCGGCAGCTTGTGCGCGAGGCGTTGCATGGCGCGCGGGTACGCATATTCCAGCCCGCTGATCAGCTGGAACAGCGAAAGGTCGACGTAGGAGTGCCCATGCAGGGCATGCTCGCCGCCGCCGCGTTCCAGCACCTGCTCGAAATAGTCCAGGTATTTCGGCAGCCGTGTTTCGCGCAGGTCAGCCGCGCGACGGCGCGCCTCGACGCGCTGGTCCTCGTAGTACAGGCTGCTGGCGATCGGGTGATGCGAGTCGTGCACCTCGGCGACCAGGTCGGCGATGGTCAGCTGCAGCTGGTGGGCGTACAGCCGCCGACTCTCGCTTTCCGGCACCAGGCCGAGCGGCGGGCCAAGATACTGCAGGATGTTTGCGGTCTGCGCGATCAGCAGGCGGCCGGCCTTGAGGAACGGCGGCGCGAACGGCAGCGCACCCTCGTGCACGCCGTCGAGGTAGCGCACGATGGCGTCGTCGCCCTCCTCGCGGGCCACATCGACGTAGCTGGCGCCGGCGTCTTCCAGCGCCAGCCGCACGAACTCGCCGCGGCCCTGGATGCCGGTCCAGTAGTAGAGCTCGTAGCGCATGGCCGTTTCCCCGGACTGGATCCGATGCTGGCACGCACGACTTCTACGGGGCGTGTAGGAGTCCGCTCGTGGGCGATGCCCTGAAAGCCGGGATCCGCAAAAGCAACGGCATCGCCCGCGGGCGGGCTCCTGCATTGGGGGCGCGCGATATCAGTGGCGGAAGTGGCGCATGCCGGTGAACACCATCGCCATGCCGTGCTCGTCAGCGGCGGCGATCACCTCGGCGTCGCGCATCGAGCCGCCGGGCTGGATCACCGCGCTGATGCCCGCCGCGGCGGCGGCGTCGATGCCGTCGCGGAACGGGAAGAACGCGTCGCTGGCCATCACCGAGCCGCGCACGTCGAGCTTCTCGTCGGCGGCCTTGATGCCGGCGATCTTCGCGCTGTAGACGCGGCTCATCTGGCCGGCGCCGATGCCGATGGTCTGGCGATCCTTCGCGTAGACGATCGCGTTGGACTTGACGAATTTGGCCACCTTCCAGGCGAAGATCAGGTCGTGGATCTGCGCCTCGGTGGGCGCCTTGCGGGTGACGACCTTCAGGTCCGCCGCGGCGATCATGCCGGTGTCGGCGCTCTGCAGCAGCAGGCCCGAACCCACGCGCTTGGAGTGCATGCCGGGGTGGGCGGTGCGCAGGTCGCCGTCGGCCGGCAGCGGGATCGCCAGCACGCGCACGTTGCCCTTCTTGTGGAACGCCTTCAGCGCGTCGTCCGCGTAGGCCGGCGCCAGCACCACCTCGACGAACTGGCGCTCGACGATCGCTTTCGCGGTGGCACCGTCCACCTCGCGGTTGAACGCGATGATGCCGCCGAAGGCGGAGGTGGGATCGGTCTGGAAGGCGAGCTCATACGCCTTGCCGATGCCGTCCATGCTCACCGCCACGCCGCAGGGGTTGGCGTGCTTGACGATCACGCAGGCCGGCTTGACGAAGCTGCGCACGCACTCCCATGCCGCATCGGCATCGGCGATGTTGTTGAACGACAGCTCCTTGCCCTGCAGCTGACGGAAGGTGGCCAGCGTGCCCGGCGCCGGATACAGGTCGCGATAGAACGCGGCCTGCTGGTGCGGGTTCTCGCCGTAGCGCAGGTCCAGCAGCTTCACGAAGCGGCCGTTGACCTGGCCGGGGAACGCGGCATGGCCGGCGATGGCGTCCTGCGCATCGTTGAGTTCCAACCCGGACAGGTAGTCGCTGATCGCACCGTCGTAGCTGGACACGTTGTTGAATGCGGCCACCGCCAGCTTGAAGCGGGTGGCGCGGGTGAGGCCGCCCTGGCTTTCGATCTCGGCCAGGGCGTTCTCGTACTGATCCGGCGAGGTCAGCACGCCCACGTCGTTCCAGTTCTTCGCCGCCGAGCGCAGCATCGCCGGGCCACCGATGTCGATGTTCTCGATCGCCTGCTCCAGCGTGCAATCGGGCTTGGCCACGGTCGCCTCGAACGGGTACAGGTTCAGCACCAGCAGGTCGATCGGCACGATGCCGAGTCCGGCCATCACCTGGTCGTCGGTGCCGCGGCGGCCGAGCAGGCCGCCATGCACCTTCGGGTGCAGCGTCTTCACGCGGCCGTCCATGATCTCGGGAAAACCGGTGAGGTCGCTGACCTCGGTGACCGCGATGCCGGCTTCGCGCAACGCCTTCGCGCTGCCGCCGGTGGAAAGCAGCTCGATGCCCTTCGCGGCGAGGCGTCGGCCCAGCTCGATCAGCCCGGTCTTGTCGGAGACACTGAGCAGGGCGCGACGAACCGGGACGAGCTGGGGGGCGGACATGAGCGGGTTACCAGGAGGGGAAAGCCGCTCATTATAGCCGTCCGGATGATGGGCGGCTTCGGGCGGGTTACAACAGGCCGTGCGCAGCCAGCTTCTTGCGCAAGGTGGCGCGGTTGATGCCGAGCGCGCCGGCGGCGCGGCTCTGGTTGCCGTCGTGGAACGCCAGCACCTCGCGCAGCAGCGGCACTTCGACTTCGTGCAGCACCAGCGCGTGCAGTCCTTCGGCGCATTCGGTGTCGCCGATGTCGGCAAGGTAGCGGCGCACCATGCGGGTGACGCATTCGCTCAGCGCACTCTGCCCCTGAAGGCTGGCGCCAGGCGAACCCGTGCCCTGCAACGAGGCCTGTTTCGCGGCCTCGGCAGCAGGCAGTCTTACGGCATTCACGGACATTTTCCCTCACGTGCGAAGCGGCGACTGCATCGGTCGCTGCTCATGGTTATGGCTGGTCTTGCGCGTCGCGGCGTCTATCGCATGCCGTCGGACATGTCGGCGCGAGGGGTCGAGTCTACCCGCGCGAGCCGACAATTTTAAGTACCGCAGGCGCCATTATTCGAAACCGATCTCGAACGCCACCGCGTTGTCGCCCGGATCTTCCACCTCCAGCAGCAGCACGGCGCTGCCGCCGGGCGCCAGGCCGTGGCGCAGGACCGCGGCGTCGTCCAGGTACTCCGCCGGCTGCAACCGGCGCATCGCGATGCGCTGGCCCTGGGCATTCGACAAGGTGATCGCCAGCACCGGCCAGGGCTGGGCGAAGCCGGCGTCGTTGCGCACGCTGGCGCTGATCATCAGCGCACCGGCGACGCTGGGATGGGCCTGCACGTTGCTGGCCAGCAGGCGCAACTGCTGCGGCGCGGCGACCAGCGGCAGTTCGCAGCCGAGCATGGCACAGCTGCCGCGCAGCCAGTGGTTCACGAGCGGCTGGCGGATCAGTTCGTCGCGCTCGGCCCAGGCCAGCTGGACGGCCAGCAGCAGGGTGAGCAACAGGCATGCCGTGATCCACGGCCAGTGTCGCTCGCCGGACGAGCGCGGCTGCCGCCGGTTGCGTCGGGCCGCCCGTTCGTGCTGGTGCGTGCGCGGCTCGCGGGCGAAACGCGGGGCGAAGACCAGTTGCGAAAAATCCCCGACGGGCGGCCGCGGTGCGGCGGCCACGACCATCTCGTCGGCGACGACTGCCGGCGGGCCGGGGCGCGGGCGATAGACCACCAGGTCGAGCCGTGGCGGCTGCAGCGCGGGCTGGTTGAGCGGCAGCTCGACAAAGGGCTCCGGCGGGAGCTGCTCGGCGAGTGTGGCGAGACTGTCGAAGCCGGCTTCGCAGTGCCCGCACACGACGTGGCCGTGCGCCTGCGCCAGCGTCTGCGCGTCGAGCGAAAACACGGACAGGCATTCGGGACACTGGGTATACATGCGGGCCGTTGCGGATCGATACGCGGCAAGCTTAGCAGGGTGGTCGCGGCGGCTTCAGGGCCTGCCTGAAGTCGCCGCGACCCCGGCAGCGGGAGCCGGCGCGCGCGCTCAGCCGCGGCGCCGACCGCTGATGCGCACCCAGTCCCCGCGCGTGTCCACGTGCAGTTCGTCGAACCACTCGGCATAGCGCGCCAGCAGTTCGTCCTGCTGGCCGGCGAGGATGCCGGAGATGGCGAACGGTGCGCCGGGCTTCGCGGCGGCAGCAAAGCGGGGCGCCAATGTGCCGAGCGGGCCGGCGAGGATGTTGGCGATGAACACGTCCGCGGCCTCGACCACGTGATCCTCTGGCAGGAACAGCGCGAGGCGCTCGGCCACGCCGTTGCGCTCGGCGTTGTCGCGTGAGGCGATGAGCGCCTGCGGGTCGTTGTCGACGCCGACCGCACTGGCCGCGCCGAGCTTCAGCGCGGCGATCGCCAGGATGCCGGAGCCGCAGCCGTAGTCGGTGAGGGTCTTGCCGGCGAGGTCCAGGCCGTCCAGCCATTCCAGGCACAGCGCGGTGGTCGGGTGGGTGCCGCTGCCGAAAGCCAGGCCCGGGTCGAGCCGCACGACGACGCGCTCGTCATCGATGGGTGGCTCGATGTTCCACGGATAGATCCACAGCCGCCGACCGAACGGCATCGGCTTGAACTGGTCCATCCACGCGCGCTCCCAGTCCTGGTCGGCGAGCTCGGCGAAGTTCAGCTGGTCGGGTTCGAGCCACGGCAGCAGTTCGCCCAGCGCGGCGGCGAGGCCGCGCCGGTCGGCGTGTTCGTCGAACAGCGCGTTCAGCGTGATCGTCGGCCACAGCGGCAGTTCGCCCACGCCGGGCTCGAAGATCGCTTGCTCGTCCGGCGTCTCCGCGTCGGCGTCGCGCAGCGTGATCGACAGCGCGCCGAGGTCGTCCAGCGCTTCTTCCGCGCGGGGCTGCTGTTCGGTGCGAACGACCAGGGAGAGTTCGAGGAATGGCATGAGGCGTATTCGATAGGCCGTGGGAGCGCACTCTGTGCGCGATGGAAGAGCATCGCGCAAAGGGTGCGCTCCCACAGAGAGGTCAGGTGCCGGCGGCGGCTTTCTCTTTCTGCTCGGCCATCCGCTTTTCGAGGTAGTGGATGTTCTGCCCGCCGTGCTGGAAGCCGACGTCGGCCATGATCCGCTGCTGCAGCGGGATGTTGCACTTGACGCCCTCGATCACCGTCTCGGCCAGTGCCAGGCGCATGCGCGCGATCGCGGTGTCGCGGTCGGGGCCGTGCACGATCAGCTTGCCGATCATCGAGTCGTAGTTCGGCGGGATGCGGTAGCCGTCGTAGAGATGCGTGTCCACCCGCACGCCGGGGCCGCCGGGCGCCTCGAAGCGCTTCACCGTGCCGGGGCTGGGCAGGAACGTGTCCGGATCCTCGGCGTTGATGCGGCACTCGATCGCGTGGCCGGTGATCTTGATGTCCTCCTGGCGGATCGACAGCTTCTCGCCGCCGGCGATCAAGAGCTGCTCGCGCACCAGATCCACGCCGGTGATGAACTCGGTCACCGGGTGCTCGACCTGGATGCGGGTGTTCATCTCGATGAAGTAGAAGCGGCCGTTCTCGAACAGGAACTCGAAGGTGCCGGCGCCGCGGTAGCCGATGCGCAGGCAGGCGTCGACGCAGACCTTGCCGATCGCCGCGCGCTGCTCGGGCGTGATGCCCGGCGCCGGCGCTTCTTCCACCACCTTCTGGTGACGGCGCTGCATCGAGCAGTCGCGCTCGCCCAGGTGGATCGCGTTGCCCTGGCCGTCGGCCAGTACCTGGACCTCCACGTGGCGCGGATTCTCCAGGAATTTCTCCATGTACACCTGGTCGTTGCCGAAGGCCGCCTTGGCCTCCTGCTTGGTCATCACGATGGAATTGCCCAGATGGGCCTCGGTGCGCACCACGCGCATGCCGCGGCCGCCGCCGCCGCCGGCGGCCTTGATGATCACCGGGTAGCCGATCTCGCGGGCGATCTTGATGTTGGCGTCGACGTCCTCGCCGAGCGGGCCGCCGGAGCCGGGTACGCACGGCACGCCGGCCGCCTTCATCGCGCGGATCGCCTCGACCTTGTCGCCCATCAGGCGGATCACCTCGGCGGTCGGGCCGATGAAGACGAAGCCGGACTGCTCCACCTGTTCGGCGAAGTCGGCGCGCTCGGACAGGAAGCCGTAGCCAGGGTGGATCGCCTGGGCGTCGGTGATCTCGGCCGCCGCGATGATCCGCGGGATGTTGAGGTAGCTGTCGACCGACGGCCCGGGGCCGATGCAGATCGATTCGTCGGCGAGGCCGACGTGCTTCAGGTTGCGGTCCACGGTGGAGTGCACCGCCACGGTCTTGATGCCCAGACTGTGGCAGGCGCGCAATACGCGCAGCGCGATTTCGCCGCGGTTGGCGATGACGACCTTCTCGAGCATCCGGGCGGCCTCAGGCAATCACGAACATGGGTTCGTCGAATTCCACCGGCTGGCCGTTCTCGACCAGGATCGCCTGCACGGTGCCGGCCACGTCGGCCTCGATCTGGTTGAACATCTTCATCGCCTCGATGATGCCCAGCGTCTCGCCGGCCTTGACCTGCTGGCCGACCTTGACGAAGGCCGGCGTGCCGGGGGTGGCCGAGGCGTAGAAGGTGCCGACCATCGGCGCCTTCACCACGTGGCCGGCGGGCAGCGCGTTCGCCGGCGGAGCCTCGGCTGCGGCCGCGGCAGCGGCGACCGGGGCGGCGGCCACCGCGATCGGCGCGACGGTCGGTGCGGCGGCGACCGGCGCGGCATTCTTCGGCACGCGCGACAGGCGCACGACCTCCTCACCCTCCTTGATTTCCAGTTCGGCGAGGTTGGATTCCTCGAGCAAGTCGATCAGCTTCTTGATTTTGCGCAAATCCATCGGATCAGCCTTTGGTCAGTCAGGCCACCGCTGCGGTGGCCGGGAGTGAATGGGGTGGGCCGTGCGGCCGGGTTCGGTCAGGGGGCGGGGCTTGCCTGCAGCCGCTGCAACGCCGCGTCCAGTGCCAGCCGGTAGCTGTCGCCGCCGAAGCCGCAAATCACACCGAGTGCGATGTCGGACAGGTAGGAGTGGTGGCGAAACGGCTCGCGGGCGAACACGTTCGACAGGTGCAGCTCGATGAACGGCATCGCCGCCGCGGCGAACGCGTCGCGCAAGGCGATGCTGGTGTGGGTGAACGCGCCGGCATTGCACAGGACGATCGCGGTGCCGTCGTCGCGGCCCTGATGGATGCGCCCGACCAGCTCGTGCTCGGCGTTGGACTGGAACCAGGCCAGCTCGTGCCCGGCCGCGCGCGCACGCTCGGCCAGCTGCTGGTTGATCTCGGCCAGTGTCTCGCGGCCGTAGATGTGCGGCTCGCGTGCACCCAGCAGGTTGAGGTTGGGTCCGTGCAGGACCAGGATTTTCGCCACGGCATCGTCCGGCCAGCGTCCGGAGCTCCCGGAACCCGGCGCAGTGTGCGCGCAGTCGGGAATCTTGTCCAGTTCGCTGCAGATCGACGATGTTTGGCGGAGAAGCGCCGGGTTTCCATCCGTGAGCGTATGTCAACGCCCGGTGGATGCCGGTGCCAGCCAATGCGCCAGCTGCGCCGCCGACAGCGGGCCGGCATGGGTGGCCAAGATGCGCCCATCGGTGTCGATCAATACGCTATATGGCAGCACCTGCTGCGTATTGCCGAGTTTCAGCGACGTGCTTGGCGGGCCCATGTCGCCGATCAAGATCGGGTAATCCACCGCATGTGCGGCCAAAAAGGCGCGAACGTGCGCCGGCTCATCCATCGCGATTCCAATCACGATCGCCTCCTGTTCGCCGAACTTGGCCTGGGCCTCGGCCAGCGCCGGCATCTCGCGCAGGCAGGGCGCGCACCAGCTGGCCCAGAAATTGAGCAGCAGGCGGTGCCCGCGGTAATCGTCCAGCCGATGCGGTTTGCCGTCGAGGTCGGGCAGCACCAGCGGCGGCAACGGCTGGCCGAGCAGAGTCGGCGGCGTCCCGGCAGGCCGCTGGCGGTGTTGCAGGTAGCCGCCCAGTGCGGCGAGCAGCACGGCCAGACCGAGGATCAGCCAGTTGCCGCGACCGAGCATCAGTGCGCCGCTTCGGTCAGCGCCCGCTCGACCAGCGAGCGGGTCAGCACGGTGGAGAGTCGCCTGCCGGGGCCGCCGTCTTTCGGGAACACCACGTACAGCGGCACGCCGGGCGAGTGGTATTGCTGCAGGAACGCGCTGATGGTCGGGTTGACGTCGGTCCAGTCGCCCTTCATGTAGACCGCGCCGGTGCGCTGGAGCAGGTCGCGGAACGCCTGCGTGCCCAGTACCGCGTGCTCGTTCGCCTTGCAGGTGACGCACCAGTCGGCGGTCATGTCGACGAATACCGGGGTGCCGGCTGCGCGCAATTCGGCGAGTTTCTGCGGGCTGTAGGCGACTACGCCGTCCTCCGCCGTGGCCGTGCTCGACGGCGGCGGCACGTGGGCGAGCAGGTACATCGGCACCAGGGTGGCGACTGCCAGCACCGCCACGGCGATCTTGCTGGCCGCCCCGCGCGAGCGGCTGCGCTCGAACCACCACAGCGTCATCGCCAGCAGCACCATCGCCACCAGCACCAGGCCGACCGCGTCGGCGCCGCGCTGGTTGGCCAGCACCCACACCAGCCAGGCGGCGGTGAGGTACATCGGGAAGGCCAGCACCTGCTTCAGCGTTTCCATCCAGCGGCCGGGCTTCGGCAGCAGGCGCGCCAATGCGGGCACGAAGCCGACCGCCAGGAACGGCAGCGCCAGCCCTACGCCCAGCATCAGGAACACCAGCAGCGCCGACAGCATCGGCGCGGCGAACGCATACGCCAGCGCGCTGCCCATGAACGGCGCGGTGCACGGGCTCGCCACCACCACCGCCAGCACGCCGGTGAAGAAGTCGCCGGCCGGGCCGGAGCGCGACGCCAGTGCCGCGCCGGTATTGCCCAGCGAGGCGCCGAACTGCACCACGCCGGACATCGACAGGCCCACCGCCAGCATCACGCAGGCCAACGCGCCGACCAGCAGCGGCTGCTGCAGCTGCGAGCCCCAGCCCAGCGCGTGGCCGGCCGCGCGCAGGGCGAGGATGCCCAGCCCCAGCGCGGCAAAGCTGCACAGCACGCCGGCGGTGTAGAACAGCGCGTGCCGGCGCGCGGTGGCACGGTTCCCGCCGCTCTCCAGTACGCTGACCGCCTTGATCGACAGCACCGGCAGCACGCACGGCATCAGGTTCAGCACCAGGCCGCCGCCGAGCGCCAGCAGCAGTGCGGCGAGCAGGCTGACCTGCAGCGGGCCGTCGGCAAGATCGCCTGGCGGGCGTTCCGGCGCTGCCACCGCGGTGGCCGGCGCACCGCCGTTCAGGTCGATCTGCACTGCGCGCGTCATCAGCGGATAGCACAGGCCGCCGTCCTGGCAGCCCTGGAAGCTCGCCTGCAGCGCGAGCTGCTTGCGGCCGGCCAAGTGGTCGCCTTCCAGCGTCACCGGCAGCTCGACCTGGTCGAAGTACACGGTGACGTCGCCGTAGTGTTCGTCATGATGCGCAGTGCCGGCCGGCCAGGCGGGCTTCAGCGCGAGGCCGGCGGCGTCGGCGAGCTTCAGCGTGGTCTGGTCGCGGTACAGGTAGTAGCCCTTCGGCATCGTCCAGCGCAGCAACAGCTGTTTGGGACCTTGCGCCAGCGCCGCGAAGCGGAACGCCTGCTCGGCCGGCAGCGGCGCGCCGGTCGTGGCTGCGCCCGCATGGCTGCCGAGCCGGTCGAGTGCTGCGCCCAATGCGCTGCCGGCAGCCGGCGTGGCCGCAGCGCCGGCAGCGATGGGTAGCGGCAGGTCGAGGTGCTCGGTATGCGGCGGGTAGCAGATCTTCGGGTCGACCTCGTGGCAGCCCTGGTACTGCACGCTCAGGGTGAGCCGCGTGGTGCCGGCGGCGACGGTATACGGGATGCTGGCGTCGACGCCGTGGTGATAGGTCTCCACGTCGCCGAGGTATTCGTCGTGGTGCTTCTCGCCGTCCGGCAGCTGCGCCTCGCCGAGGGTGACGCCGTCGCCGCCCTTGAACTTCATGCGGCCGCGGTAGAGGTAGTAGTCCGGCGCGATGGTCCAGTGCAGCTTCAGCACGCCGGGTGTGGCGGCGTCGGCGCTGAGTTTGTACGCCTCGGTCACCGGCAGCAGGTTTTCCGTGTCCTGCGCCGGCACGGGCACGGCCCACAGCAGGCCGAGCAGCAAGGCCAGTGCGGGCAGGTGGGCGGTCAGACGACCGGTGATCAGACGCATCGCGATTCCAGGGGCGCAGCAGCGAGAAGGCCATTATGGACCATGCTGGCCGCCCACCCCTCGTTGCGGCCTTATGCCTCCCCGGCGGCCAGTGATGGCGGCGTGCGGCGCGTGCGCACCAGCCCGGTGGTGAGTGCCGTGCCCAGCAGGATCACCGCGCAGCCGCCGAGCATGCGGGTGCTCACCGGTTCGCCGAGCAGCAGGGCGCCCCATAGCACGCCGAACGCCGGGATCAGGTAGGGGATCACCATGATCCGCACCGCGCCGACCCGCGCCAGTACCCAGAAGAACAGCACATAGGCCAGCGCCGTGCACAGCACGGCCAGCCCCGCGGCCGCCAGCCATGCCTGCAGCGGCGGGGCCTGCGCCGGCCACGCCAGCAGCGTCGTCGGCAGCAGCAGGAGTGCGGCGACCATGTGGCTGCCGACCGTCACCACCAGCGGCGTCACCCCGGCCAGCCGCAGGTGCGTGTAGTGCACGGCGTAGCCGTACAGCACGGTGGCAGCGACGCAGGCGAGCAACGCCATGCCCGCGCCCGGCCCCAGTGCAAGGCTGCCCTCGGCCAGCCAGACCACGCCGGCGAAGCCGATCGCCAGCCCGGCGCTGCGCCAGGCATCCAGTCGCTGGCCCAGCCACAGCCAGCCGATCAGGGCGGCGAACATCGGCGTCATGCCGTCGATGATCGAGGCCAGGCCCGCCGGCAGGCTGCGCGTGGCGAAGGTGAACAGCACGAACGGCAGCGCCGAATTGGTCAGCCCGACCACCGCGATCGGCCTCCAGTGTGCGCGCCATTCGGCGAGCCGCGTGCGCGAGGCCAGCAGCGGCAGGAAGCACAGCGCCGCGCCGATCGCGCGCAATCCGGCCAGCGGCAGCGCGCCGAAGGCGCCGGCGCCCATCCGCATGAACAGGAACGAGCCGCCCCACAGGGCGCCCAGCGAGAGCAGCACGGCATAGTCGATCTTCTTCATCTCGGGGGGAGCGGCAGGGGCGGGGATGTCCAGTCTGCCCAGGCGCCACTGACAAGGGCTGTCAGCAGTCTTGCGGCGCCTCGCCGGTCGCAGCGCGCACCCAGTCCAGATAGGCCGCGTGGCCGCGCTGCACCGGCACCGCGACCAGCTCGGGCAACTCGTACGGGTGCAGTTCGAGCAGCCGCGCCTTCAGCGCGTCGAAGCGCGCGGCGGTGGTCTTGATCAGCAGCAGCTCCTCGCTGTCGCGGGTTACGGCGCCCTGCCAGCGGTAGGTGGAATGGACGCCGGGCAGGCGGTTCACGCAGGCGGCCAGCCGTTCGTCCACCAACGCTCCGGCGATCGCCTGCGCGCTGGCCGTGTCGGGGCAGGCGCAATAGCAGAGCAGGACGGCGTTGGGCGCTGCAGGCCGGGTCATCCGTCAAGCCTACCCCGGTTGCAGGTCGATTTCGCCGATCACTCTTGAAAGTCGCAGCCGCCCGCCCAATTAGCTTATCCATCCCGGGTCACGCAGCTCTTGCAGCGGCGTCGCAGACACGTAAAATTGGCACTCATTCACTCCGAGTGCTAACAAGATCGCAGGCCCGGATCTTGAAAGACTTGCCCATCAACCACTTGTAACAGCTGGAGTCATCCATGAGCACACTGCGTCCGTTGCACGACCGCGTCATCGTCAAGCGTCTCGAAGAAGAGCGCGTCTCCGCCGGCGGCATCGTCATCCCCGACAGCGCCACCGAGAAGCCGACCCGCGGCAAGGTCGTCGCTGCCGGCACCGGCCTGATCATGAGCGACGGCAAGGTGCGCCCGATGTCGCTGAAGGCCGGCGACGTGGTGCTGTTCGGCAAGTACGCTGGGCAGGAAATCAAGATCGACGGCGAAGAGCTGGTCTTCCTGAAGGAAGACGACATCGTGGCGGTGATCGAGGGCTGACGCCTTTGGCCGGGCCGGGTCGAGCGCGTTGAAGCGCGCACACCGTACGGTTCGGTGATCCGCTGCAAAACCCCTTTACTTATTTCAAAATTTTTCAAGGAAAAATTTATGGCCGCTAAAGAAGTCCGCTTCGGCGAAGACGCCCGCTCGCGCATCCTCAAGGGCGTGAACACGCTCGCCAATGCCGTCAAGGTCACGCTCGGCCCGAAGGGCCGCAACGTCGTGCTCGAGAAGAGCTTCGGCGCCCCCACGATCACCAAGGACGGCGTGTCCGTCGCCAAGGAGATCGAGCTGGCCGACAAGTACGAGAACCTCGGCGCGCAGATCGTCAAGGAAGCCGCCTCCAAGACCTCCGACGTCGCCGGTGACGGCACCACCACCGCCACCGTGCTGGCGCAGGCGTTCATCCAGGAAGGCCTCAAGGCGGTCGCCGCCGGCATGAACCCGATGGATCTGAAGCGCGGCATCGACAAGGCGGTCATCGCCGCCGTCGGCGAGCTGAAGAAGCTCTCCAACCCCACCGCGAACGACAAGGAAATCGCCCAGGTCGGTACCATCTCGGCGAACTCCGACACCAACATCGGCGACATCATCGCCACCGCGATGAAGAAGGTCGGCAAGGAAGGCGTGATCACGGTCGAGGAAGGCTCGGGCCTGGAGAACGAGCTGGACGTGGTCGAAGGCATGCAGTTCGATCGCGGCTACCTGTCGCCGTACTTCATCAACAACCAGCAGAGCCAGCAGGTCGAGCTGGACGATCCGTACATCCTGATCCACGACAAGAAGGTCTCCAACGTCCGCGAGCTGCTGCCGGTGCTGGAAGCCGTCGCCAAGGCCGGCAAGCCGCTGCTGATCGTGGCCGAGGAAGTGGAAGGCGAGGCGCTGGCCACGCTGGTGGTCAACACCATCCGCGGCATCGTCAAGGTCGCCGCCGTCAAGGCGCCGGGCTTCGGTGACCGTCGCAAGGCGATCCTCGAGGACATCGCCATCCTCACCAACGGCCAGGTCGTGTCCGAGGAAGTGGGCCTGTCGCTGGAGAAGACCACCATCGGCGACCTGGGTCGCGCCAAGCGCATCGTGATCACCAAGGAAAACACCACCATCATCGACGGCGCCGGCGAGGCGGAGAAGATCCAGTCGCGCATCAAGCAGATCAAGGCGCAGATCGAGGAGACCTCCTCCGACTACGACCGCGAGAAGCTGCAGGAGCGCGTGGCCAAGCTGGCCGGCGGCGTGGCGGTGATCAAGGTCGGTGCCGCCACCGAAGTCGAGATGAAGGAAAAGAAGGCGCGCGTCGAAGACGCTTTGCACGCGACCCGTGCGGCAGTCGAGGAAGGTGTGGTCCCCGGCGGCGGCGTCGCGCTGATCCGTGCGCTGAGGGCGGTCGAAGGTCTGAAAGGCGACAACACCGACCAGAACCTCGGCATCGCGATCACCCGCCGCGCGCTGGAAGCGCCGCTGCGCGCGATCGTCGCCAACGCTGGCGAAGAGCCGTCCGTGGTGCTCAACAAGGTCAAGGAAGGCAAGGGCAACTTCGGCTACAACGCCGCCACCGGCGAGTTCGGCGACATGGTCGAGATGGGCATCCTGGATCCGACCAAGGTGACCCGCACGGCCCTGCAGCATGCCGCGTCGGTCGCTGGCCTGGCGATCACCACCGAGGCGATCGTCGCCGAGCTGCCGAAGAAGGAAGAGCACAACCACGGCGCCGGCGGCATGGGCGGCGGCATGGGTGGCATGGGCGGCATGGATTTCTGATCCGGCCGCAGCCGTTCGCCCTGAGCGTAGCCGCGCAGCGGCCAAGTCGAAGGGCACGCGACAAGAAAAACCCCGCCTTGGCGGGGTTTTTCTTTTGCCTTGCCGGCATGGACGAGATGCCGTACCGATGGCAGTGGGCTCAGTGGCCGTGGGTGTTCGCGTTGCCGCTGACGCCGGCGTTGCCGCTGGCGTTGACGCCCTTCACCGCGTCGCCGACCGAGCCGGCGGCGCGGTCGGTGGACTGGATCGCCGTATGCGCGGCGTCGCGCACGTCGCCACCCACGCCCTGGCCCATCTCGCCGGCCTTGCCGGCGGTGGCGGCGGTGTCGAGGCCGGCGCCGGCCTCGACGTTGGCGTTGGCATCGGCATGCGAGTCGTCGGCACCCGCTCCGATCGTGCCGTTGGCATTCGCGTCGGCGTCGGCGTCGGCGTGGTCGTCGGTGCTCGAGCGGCTCGTGTCGACGGCCTTGCGGGTGTGGCGTTTCAGGCGGGAGTCGGTGCGCTGTAGGCGCCGTTCGGTCTGCGCGGTGGTCTGGTCGACGGCGTGCAGGGCGCTCGGCGCCGCGGCGCCGACGTGGGCGCTGGCACCGACCTGAGCGGCGCCGCCGAGATGGGCCTGGGCGAAGGCGGATGCGGTGAATACGCTGGCACCGATGACGAGGACGGAAAGCATGGTCTTGCGCATGGGATGAGCCTCCACGATAGGGGAAAGGCCGCCGGGCACGCCCCTGCACGCTGCTCCGCGGGCACGTCGAACCTAGGCGTCGCTGGCAGACTGTCGTCTGAACACGGGGTCGCGGTCTTCAGCTGCCGGACAGTTCGCTGAACGGCAATCCCGACGCCAGCGCTCGTAACCGGCGCGGATCGCCGCGTGCGGGCTGGAGGGACAGTTCGCTGAACGGCAATCCCGACGCCAGCGCCGGGTTCCGCGCGTCACCGGACGGCAGCGGATGACGGCCCCGGCGCGGCGTCGCCATGGGCAAGGGCGCCGGTCGCCGCCGGCGCCGCCGGCCGCGGCAACAGGCTGTCCAGTTTGTCCTTCATGCGCAGCTGGTCGATGCTGGCCATGGCCTGGTCGAGTTGCTGCTGCGCGTCGCCCTCGGCCAGCGGCGGCGCACCGGAGGCCTCGGTGAGCGCGGCCAGCTGCGGGCCGACCAGTTCGGTCAGCGCGAAGTACGGATCGTCGTGGATGCCGACGTGCGCCAGCAGCTTGCCGGGCAGCAGCCATGACGCCGTGTCGGTGGTGCGGCGCTTGCCCGGGTGCTTCGGGTCGACCAGCAGCCACACGCCGGCCTGGCCCAGCATGTCGCCGCCGTCGACGAAGCCGGCGATCTGGTAGCTGTTGCTCAGCGCGGGCAGGTGGTCGCCATAGAACAGCACCACGCTGGGCCGCTGGCGCTGGGCCAGCAGCTTCACCAGCCGGCCGAGTTCGGCGTCGGCGTGCTTCAGGTGGTAGAGGTAGGTCTGCAGCTCCAGCTTGTCGCGGCCTTCGATGCCCTCGGGCACCGGGATCGCGTCGCGTTCGGCGATGCGGGCCGGCTCGACGTCGTACGGGCCGTGCGCCTCGATGCTGATGGCGAAGATGAACTGCGGTGGGCCGTCGTCCTTCAGCTGGGTCATGATCTCGTCGGTCATCGCGCTGTCGGCCATGTACTTGCCGTCGTTCGCCGCGATGGGCGGGAACGACGACTGCGACACGAAGCGGTCGAAGCCGATCGCCTTGAACGCGGCGGTGCGGTTCCAGAACGCCGGGTCGTTGCCGTGCAGCGCCAGCGTCGAGTAGCCATGCCGGCTCAGCGTGCGCACCAGCCCCGGCAGCGCCTTGTGGCTCATCTGCAGGTAGGGGAACTGCAGGTTGTCGAAGTAGCGCAGCGACAACCCGGTGAGAAACTCGAACTCGGTGCGGATGGTGCCGCCGCCGAAGGTGGGCACGTGCAGCTTGCCGCTGCTGCCGTGTGCGGCGAGCCGGCGCAGGTTCGGCGCGAAGTTGCTGTGCTCGTAGCCGCGCATGATGCTCGGGTCGAAGAACGACTCGCTCTGCACCACCACGATGTCGGGCAGCTCGCCAGCGGCGCCCGGCGCCTGCATCGACTGCAGCAGGGCCGGCGTGGACTGCTCGATCAGCCGGGCCGCCTCGGCGCGGTCGGGCTTGTGCTCGCCCTTGCCGTATTCGAGATGGAACAGCATCAGCGCACTGACCAGGCCGGAATGGGTGGTGGTGGAGATCGTCGACCACGGTTCCAGCCACAGTGTCTTCGCGTTGTAGACCTTCGCCCAGGCGGGTAGGCCGACCAGCATGCTGGCCAGCGCCAGCGCCTGCACGCTGCCGCCGAGCAGGCGCGCGCCGCGCGTACGGCGCGCGAACAGCGGTGGCTCCAGCCGCCACGCGGCGACGATCAGCGCCACCGCGGCGAGCAGGCCCAGGTACGGCCACGGGCTGTGCGGCAGGTAGCCGGACAGGATGTGCATGCCGCCCTTGTGCAACTGGCCGACGATGCGGAAATCGTCCGGCAGCAGCGGCGTGCCCAGGTTCGCCACCTTCAGCACGTTCACCGCGTACAGCAGCCCCTGCAGCAGGAACGCGAGCGCGAACGACAGCAGCGCGCGGCGGCTGATCGCCAGCAGCAGGCCGGCCAGCAGCAGGCCCGGCCAGGCGTTGGCCAGCGGATAGCGCGCCTGGTCGAACAGGCGCAGCGGGGTCACCCCGATACCGCCGTCCAGCAGCCCGGTCAGCAGCACGAAGGCCAGCGCCAGCAACAACAGCAACCCGACGCGGGGAACGACGACGCGCCAGTGTGCGAGTGGGTGGGCGGAGTTCAAGGGCATGGCAGTGCCGCGTTTGCTGTCATGGTCTGGACGGGTCAATGTAATGGCATTCGCATGAACAGCGGGTAGGTGCCGGTGGTCCGCCGGCGTGGTCCCGGCAGGCGCCCGGCATGCGGCACAATGGCAGGATGAGCCATCCCGAATCCGCCGCGCTGCAGGCGCTGATCGACGACCGCTACGGCGACCTGGCTGCCCGCTGCCGCGCCGCCGGGGTGCCGCTGCATGACGATGCCGGCGTGGCCGAGCGGATCCGGCGCACCCTGCTGGCCAGCGATTTCGCGTTCGACGTGTGGTGCCGCCAGCCGCAGCTGCTGGCGCCGGCCGGGCTGGAGCGGCTGCGCTCGGGCAGCGATGCCAGCGCGCGCAGCGACGCCCTGAAGCTGCCGGCGGACGAGGCCGCCTGCATGACCGTGCTGCGCCGCTTCCGCCATGCCGAGGCGCTGCGGCTGGTGTTTCGCGACGTCAACGCCCTGGACGAATTGCCGGAAACGCTGTCGGCCACCAGCGTGCTGTACGAAGTGCTGCTGGAGCTGGCGCTGGGCTGGTCCGAACGCGCGCTGGCCGCGCGCTACGGCGCCAGTCGCGACCACGACGGCGCGCTGCAGCGGCTGCTGGTGATCGGCTTCGGCAAGCTCGGCGGCAGCGAGCTGAACTTCTCCTCCGACATCGACCTGGTGTTGGCCTACCCGCAGGGCGGCCACAGCGACGGCGCACGCGCGCTGGACAACAGCGAGTACTTCGTGCGGCTCGGGCGCCAGCTGGTGCGCCTGCTGAACGAGCCGACCATGGACGGCATCTGCGCACGGGTCGACCTGCGCCTGCGCCCGTTCGGCAACGCCGGGCGGCTGGCGCTGTCGTTTGCCGCGATGGAGCAGTACTACCAGAACGAGGGCCGCGACTGGGAACGCTACGCCTGGATCAAGGCGCGCCCGGTGGCCGGCGACCGCGTCGCCGGCAAGCAGCTGCAGGAGCTGCTGCGCCCGTTCGTGTACCGCAAGTACCTGGACTACACCGCGTTCGCGGGGCTGCGCGAGATGAAGGCGCTGATCGGCGCCGAGGTGGCGCGCAAGGACCTGGCCGACAACCTCAAGCTCGGCGCCGGCGGCATCCGCGAGATCGAGTTCATCGTGCAGCTGACCCAGCTGATCCGCGGCGGCCGCGAGCCCAGCTTGCGCGTACGCGGCCTGCTCGGCGCGCTGACTGCGTGCGAGGCGCGCGGCCACATCGGCGCGGCACGCGCGCGCATGCTGCGCGAGGCGTACGTGCTGTTGCGCCGGGTCGAGAACCGCGTGCAGATGCTGCGCGACGCGCAGACCCACGATATCCCCGCCGACGCGCTGAGCCGCGAACGCATCGCGTTGAGCCTGGACTATCCCGACTGGGACAGCCTGCATGCGGCGCTGGTGAAACAGCGCGCCGTCGTCAGCGAGGAATTCGCCGCCGTGCTGATGCCGCAGGGCGGCCGCGCTGCCCGCGTGCCGGCCGCCGACCTGGTGCTGTGGCAGCGCGCCTGCGACGAATCGCTGGAGGCCGCCACGCTGGAAGCCTCCGGCTTTGCGCCCGGCGACGAGCTGGCCGATGCCCTGCTGAAACTGCCGCAGGCCGCGGCGGTGCGCGCGATGTCGCCGCGCTCGCGCGAGCGCCTCGACCACCTGATGCCGCAACTGCTCGACGCCGCCCGCGCCACCACCGCGCCGGTGCCCAGCCTGCTGCGATTGTGCCGACTGATGCAGGCGGTGGCGCGGCGCTCATCCTATCTCGCGCTGCTGGAAGAGCAGCCGCCGGCACGCCGCCGGCTGGTGCGGCTGTTCGCTGACAGTGCGTTCCTGGCCGAGCGCGTGATCGCGCAGCCGCTGCTGCTGGACGACGTACTCGATCCGCGCATCGATCAATTGCCGTTCAAGCGCGCCGACATCACCGCCGAGATCGCGCGCGTACTGGGTACGCTGGAGGAGCGCGAGGCCGAGGCCGAGCTGGAGCGGATCAACGAGTTCAAGGCGTCCACCGCCTTCCGTCTCGGCCTGGCATTCAACGACGGCCGCGCCGACGCGGTGGCCACCGCGCGCCGGCTGGCCGCGCTGGCCGAGTCGGTGGTGGGCGCGGTGCTGGCGCTGGCCGAGCGCGAGCTGGTGGCGCAACACGGTCGCCTGCCCGGTGAAGGCTCGGGTTTTTCCGTGCTGGGCTACGGCAGCCTCGGCGGCGAGGAGCTGGGCTTCGCCTCCGACCTGGATCTGGTGTTCGTGTACGACGGTCGCCGCGCGCACGCGCTGAGCGACGGTGCGCGGCCGATCGAGGGCTCGCGCTGGTACCAGCGCCTGGCCCAGCGGGTGATGAACTGGCTCACCGTGCTGACCCGCGGCGGACGCCTGTACGAAGTCGACACCCGCTTGCGCCCGGACGGCTCCAAGGGCCTGCTGGTCAGCAGCCTCGACGCGTTCATGGCCTACCAGCAGAGCCGCGCGTGGACGTGGGAGCACCAGGCGCTGCTGCGTGCGCGGCCGGTGGCCGGCGACGGTACGCTCAACGCCGAGCTGGCCGCAGTGCGCCGCGCGATCCTGGCGGTGCCGCGCGAGCGCGCCACCGTGCTGGCCGAGGTCGCCAGCATGCGCGCGCGCTGGCGTGCCGAGCGCGACCGCTCCGACGAGCGCCGGCTCGACCTCAAGCAGGGCCACGGCGGCCTGCTCGACATCGAATTCGCGCTGCAGGGGCTGGTGCTGGCGCATGCGGCCGCGCAGCCGGCCCTGCTCGGCGTCACCGCGAACGCCGGGCTGATCGAGGCCTGCCGCGTCGCCGGGCTGCTCGACAACGACCAGGCGGCGGTCCTCGGGGTGGCCCACGCCGACCTGCTGCGACGCGCGCTGGCCTGCACGCTCGACCTGCGCTCGCGCATCGCGCCGCGCGATGCCGAGCTGGCGCAGTTGTGCGCCAGCGTGCGCGAGGTCACCGACGCGCTGGGCTTTGCGTTCGGCTGAATCGCGGACGCGCTTCAGGGATGCCCTGGTTTTGCTCGTCATTCCCGCGAAAGCGGGGATGACGACCGTTGTTCAGGCCGTTCTCAGTCCGCCAGTTGCGCCGCCTGTTGCCGTGCGATTCGCTCGCGCAGCGCGGCGGCGATCGCGGCCGTTTCGCGCAGCGGCGGCACCGGCGGCGCCGACGCGGCATCGCCGAGGTCATGCAGCCGGCCGGCTTCGCGCAGCGATTGGTGGAAGCGCGCGAGCTTCGCCGGCAGCGGTGCGGTGACCAGGGTTTCGACCGGGCAGCCGACGGCGCAGGCTTCGGAGAGCATGTTCACCGAATCGGGCGTGACCACCAGCCGGTCGGCCCAGCCGAGTACGCCGGGGTAGGGATTGCGGCCGTCGTCGGGGCCGGCCCAGAGCAGCCCGGGCACGCCGCGCAGGGCCTGGCGGAACACGTCGACCAGCGCCGGCGAGGTGCGCCGCGAACCCAGCACCAGCAGGCTGCCGCCCTCGCGGTGCTGGCGTTCGAGCAGGCGTGCGGCGAGCCGGTGGGCGTAGTCGGCGTTCAGTGCGATGCCCTGGCGCGGGCCGCCGAGCAGCACGCCCACGCGCGGCTGCGGCGGCTCGGCGAAGCGGGGGCAGGATTCGCGGCCGTCGGCCAGCCACTCGTCGTCCACCGAGTTCAGCGAGCCGAGCGGGCGCAGCACGTTCGGGCCGTCGAGTTGGTCGTGGCGGGGAGCGATCACCGTGTCCCAGCGCGCGGGGTCGATGCGCGGGTTCAGGATCTGCACGGTGTAGCACTGCCCGTCGGACAGCCGGCGCAGCATGCGGGTGAACAGCGCGGCGGCGCGACCGCAGCCGATCGCCACCGCCGGCCACGGCGGCGTGAACAAGCGGCGCTGCTGGATGGGCAGGGCGAGCCGGCCACCCAGTTCCAGCCGTGGCGCCAGCCACGACCACGGCGCCCGCGGCTGCAGCACCAGGTGGCGCAGCGGCAGCTGCAGGTGTTCGGCCAGCGCCAGTGCCTGGCGCTGGTTGCCGGCGGCGTGGTCGGTGATCACCCAGCATTCGCCTTGCAGTTTCAGCATGGGCGCAGGCGTCGCGGCATTGTTTCGCGAATGAACACTGTACGTTCCTCTTATGGGTCAACTGTTCGCATGCGACCACCTATAAACTGGTTGAATGGCGTCATTGACGACGCGTCTTTCCACAGAGGATACCGATGAGCGAGTTGCTTTCCGAGGCCAGTCTGGACCAGTTGTTCCGCCATGCCCGCACCTTCAATGCGTGGCTGCCGAAAGAAGTGAGCGACGAGCAGCTGCAGCAGATCTACGAGCTGGCCAAGTTCGGGCCGACCAGCGCGAACTCCTCGCCGGCGCGGGTGGTATTCGTGAAGTCGCGGGCGGCGAAGGCGAAGCTGGAGCCGTTCCTGTCCGACGGCAACCGCGCCAAGACCATGGAGGCGCCGGTGACCGCGATCGTGGCCACCGACCACGCGTTCTACGAAAAGCTGCCGAAGCTGTTCCCGCACGCCGACGCGAGGAGCTGGTTCGTCGGCAACCAGCCGCTGATCGACACCACTGCGTTCCGCAATGCCACCTTGCAGGGCGCGTACCTGCTGCTGGCGGCGCGGGCGGTCGGGCTGGACTGCGGCCCGATGTCCGGCTTCGACAATGCCGGCGTGGATGCGGCGTTCTTTGCCGGCACCTCGATCAAGTCGAACTTCCTGATCAGCATCGGCTACGGCGACGCCAGCCGCAACCTGTTCGCGCGCAGCCCGCGGCTGGGGTTCGACGAAGCCTGCACGATCGCCTGATTTCCATTTTCCCCATCATCTACAGGAGCCACGTTCATGCGCGCACTGAAGTATCTCGTTTTCGCCGGCCTGCTCGGCGCGGTCGTGGCGGCCCAGGCCGCTCCGGTCACCTACAAGCTCGACCCGGCCCACACCATGGTCCTGTTCAGCTGGAACCACTTCGGCTACTCCAATCCCACCGCCAACCTTGGCTTGGGCGAGGGCACGCTGGTGTTCGACGAGCAGCACCCGGCCAAGTCCAGCGTCGACGTGACCCTGCCGCTGGAGCTCCTCGACACCCACGTGCCGGCGCTGGACGAACACCTGAAGAAGCCGGACTTCCTCGATGCCGGGAAGTATCCGGTGGTGACCTTCAAGAGCACCGCCGTGCAGCCGCTGGGCGGCAACAAGTTCAAGGTCAGCGGCAACCTCACGGTGCACGGCGTGACCCGGCCGGTGGTGCTGGCCGCGACGCTGAACAAGATCGGCCCGCACCCGATGACCAAGGCGCCATCGATCGGCTTCGACGCCACCGCCAGCATCAAGCGCTCGGATTTCGGCGTCGGCGCCTACGTGCCGAACGTCAGCGACGAGCTGGCCATCCGCATCACCACCGAGGCCTCGGTGCCGAAGCAGGCCGCGGCCAAGTAGGTTGCGGTGACCCACAAAAAACCGCGCCATCGTCGGCGCGGTTTTTTTGTGGGCGCAGAAAACCTGCGTCAGTTCGATTTCACGCCGGCGTTCTTCAGCGATTCCAGCTTGGCCAGGTCGACGCTGGCCACCGCCTGCTTCAGCTGGTCGATGCTGTCGACGTTGCCGTTCGCCTTCACCGTGAAGCGCTTGCCGACCACCACGCTGTATTCGCCGTACTTCGACTGGGTGTCCCATTCTTCGTGGACCAGGTTGCCGTCGGCGCTGTAGGTCTTCTCGTAGCCGTGCTCGGTCTGCTTCTCCTCCTCCGGCGCCATCGCGGCGGCCAGCGACATGAAGCCCTTGGCGCCGCCGGTGTCGGAGACTTCCAGCGTGATGTGCTGGCCGTTGTCGGCGGCGTAGCCGGCGCTGGCCTGGGAGATCTGCATGCCCATCGCGCTGTTGCGCTCGGCCGACAGGCTGTTGCGCTTGAGGTTGCCCAGGCTGTCGGGCAGGAACGCCTTGATCTGGTCTGGCGCCAGTGCCTCGACCGTGCCGTCGGCGCCCGACATCGCGCCCATCATCTTGCCCATCGCGGCGGACTGTGCGGCGCTGTCGCCGGATTTCTGCGCCGCGTCCAGTTCCTTGCCGGCCTGCTCGGCGCGCTGGCCGATCGCGGCGAGCTTGCCCAGCGCGCTGTTGCTGTCGACGGTGACGCTGTCGCCGTTGCTGCCGGTGACGTGCATGCCACCCATCGAGGCGCCCGTCATCGCCGCGGTGCCGATCACGCCGACCACGATTGCGCCGACGATCCAGCTCAGCACGATCGCGATGATCACGCTGACCGCGGTGTAGCCGCCGGCCTTCTCCGGCGGGCACTTCATGGTGTGCGGCAGGCCCAGGTACAGCAGGTAGATGGCGTAGATCGCACCGGCGATCGCGATCAGCCAGCCCAGCCACGGCACGATCACCGCGATGCCGGCGATCCAGCTGGCGGTCCACGAGTAGGCCACGGTCTTCAGCGCCTGCACCATGTCCTTCTGGCCGCCGAAGGTGGGCGCCAGCGCGTTGATGACCAGCGCTACCACATAGACGATCGCCAGCACCAGCACGTAGTGCAACACCATGCCGACGATGCCCATGCCGATCGGTGTGCGCACGGTGATGCCGAACGCGCCCGCGCCGATCAGGCTGCCCTTGATGAAGCCGGCGATCACCGGCAGCGCGGCGACGATCGCGATGTAGCCGGCGTACAGGCCCTGCACGCTGGCCGGTTCCGCAGCGGCGACGGGCCACTCGGTCCTGGGCGTGGTCAGGATGGCCTTGATGCGCTCAATGATCTTTCCGAAATCCATGATCAGCTCCTAAACTCATGCGGTAGGCCCGGTGCTTGCGCCGGGTTGAGGTTGGTGTGCTCACTTCATGACGATCGTGGCGGCAACCCGATGGCGCTCTCGCCATGGCTGCTTTCCCGGTGTTCCCCTGCGCTGTCCCCCGGCAGAAGGCTGCAGCCTGCTACCATTTGCGGCCTGATGTCCAGTCCGGAGTCCGCTGATGTCGTCCCCCCTTTCCGCGACGGTGCCGCTGGTGCCGGCAAATGCCGAAAATCGTTACGAAGTGACGCGCGCCGACCTGCCGTTGTCCTGCCCGATGCCCGGCACGGCGTTGTGGAATTCGCATCCCAGGGTGTACCTGCCGATCGTCGATGACGGCGGCGAGACAGTCTGCGCCTACTGTGCCGCGCATTACGTGCTGCGCGACTGATCGTCCCGGCCCGTCCACGCCGCTGGCGGCATTGTTTTTGCTTGTCCCCAGAGGATGAAAGCCTCCAGCCCCGAGCTCATGTCCAGCATGGTCGTGCCCGTCAAGCTGCTGACCGTGGTCCAGTTGATCCCTGCGCTGCATTCCGGCGGCGCGGAGCGTTCGGCGCTGGAGATCGCACGGGCGCTGGTGCAGGCCGGCCACCGCTCGGTGGTGATCTCGGCCGGCGGGCGGTTGGTCGAACAGCTGCAGGCCGAGGGTAGCGAGCACATCACGCTGGACCTGGGCCGCAAGTCGCTGGCTACGCTGGCCCGGCTCGGCGCGTTGCGCCGGGTGCTGCGCGAGCTCAAGCCCGACATCGTGCATGCCCGGTCGCGGTTGCCGGCCTGGCTGGGCTGGTGGGCGCTGAGGGGAATGACGCCGCGGCCGCATTTCGTCACCACCGTGCACGGGCTCAATTCGCCCGGCCGCTACAGCGCGATCCTGCTGCGTGGCGAGCGCGTGATCGCGGTCTCGCAGACCCTGCGCGACTACGTGCTGAGCCATTACCGCTGGCTGGAGCCGGGCCGGGTGCGGGTGATCCCGCGCGGCATCGACCCGGAAGCGTTTCCCTATGGGCATCGTCCCGACGACGCCTGGCAGAAGGCCTTCTTCGCCGAGTTCCCGGCGCTGGCCGGCGCGCCGCTGCTGACCCTGCCCGGGCGCGGTACGCGGCTGAAGGGGCACCACGATGCGGTCGAGCTGCTGGCCGACCTGAAGCGCCGCGGCATCGAGGCCCGACTGCTGCTGCTGGGCGTGATCGAGCCCGGCCGCGAGGCCTACGTGGCCGAACTGCGCGAGCTGATCCGCGTGCGCGGGATGACCTCGCAGGTGGTGCTGACGCCGCCGCGCCACGACGTGCGCGACATCTACGCGATCTCGGCGCTGGTGCTGCAGCTGTCGAACCGGCCCGAATCGTTCGGGCGCACGGTGATCGAGGCGCTGTCGCTGTGTCGCCCGGTGCTGGGCTACGCGCACGGCGGCGTCGGCGAATTGCTGGCGGAGCTGTATCCGGCCGGCCGCGTGCCGCCGGGCGATCGCGAGCGGCTGGTCGAGCGCGCCGCGGAGCTGCTGCGGGTGGCGCCGCCGATCTCGCCGCTGCAAAGCTACCGCCTGGTCGACATGCAGCAGGCCACGCTGGCGCTGTACGACGAGGTGGCCGCCGGTTGAGGCGGCAGCGGGCGCATCCGCTCGCCTACAATGCGTGGTCGTCTTCGCCACGGTGCGCGCATGAACTCCTTCGCTACTTCGCTCAAGGCCGCGTTGCGTTCCCCGCTGCTGCCGTTCTGGCTGGTGATTGCGCTGCTGCCGTTCGGGCGCAGTGCCGAGCTGGGCACCGCGCTGTGCCTGCTCGGGGTGATCCTGCTGTTCGCGCGCGAACCGCAGGCGCTGCGCCAGCACCCCGGCGCACAATTGCTGCTGTGGCTGCTCGCCGCCTACGCGGCGGCGGCGCTGTGCTCCGCCGTCGACGCGATCCGCCCAGGCAAGAGCTGGAGCACGGCGGCCGCCCTGCTGCGCTACGCGCCGCTGGGCCTGTATGCCTGCTTCGCGATCCGCCGCGAGTCCAAGCTGCAGGCGCTGTACGTGGCGGTGGCCTGGGTGCTGGCGCTGTGGTGCGCCGATGCCTGGCTGCAGGCGCTGACCGGCTGGAGCCTGGGCGGGCACGCCGAGGCCGAGCGTATTTCCGGCATCTTCGGCGCGGACAATCTCAAGCTGGGGCCGACGCTCGCGGTGCTGTCGCCGTTCGCGCTGTGGGCGGCGCGACGGCGCTGGGGCCTGCCGGGCCTGCTGTTGGCGTTCGCGCTGGTGCTGGGTCCGGTGCTGCTGGCCGGCTCGCGCGCCGCCTGGCTCTGCTACGCGCTGGTGGCGCTGGGCTTCGCCTGGCGCGAGGCGCGTTCGCCGCTGCGCTTTGCCGGTCTCTGCGCGGTCGCGGCGGTGCTGCTGGTACTGGCCGGCGGCATCGCCTGGAAGGTCTCGACGCGGTTCCACGAGCGCATGGAGCGTACCTTGCTGGTGCTGCATGGCACCGACCAGTCGCTCGATACCGCGCTCAGCGGCCGGCTCGACATCTGGCACGCCAGCCTCGGCATGTTTGCGGCGCACCCGATCAACGGCGTCGGCGTGCGTGGCTTCCGCTACGCGTATCCGCAGTACGCGCCGGCGACCGACCACTTCGTGGCCACCGACGAAGCCTGCGGCGTGGGCGAGGGCGCCTGTCACGCGCACCAGCTGGTACTGGAGATCCTCACCGAGACCGGCACGCTTGGCCTGCTGCTGTGGCTGGCCGGCGTCGCGCTCGCGTGGCGCGCGTGGCGCCGGGTTGGCGCGGCGGCGCGGGCGCGGGCGTTCCCGGCCACGCTGGCACTGGGCGTGATGCTGTTTCCGTTGAACACCCACCTGGCGTTCTATTCGGCGTGGTGGGGCTTGCTGTTCGCCTGGCTGCTCGGGCTGTGGTGTGCCAGTTTATTCGTTGCCGGCATCCCTGCCGGCGAAGAAGAGCCCGGCATCCGTGCCGGACTCCTCAAAGAAGCACGCCCCGTGGAGGCGAGCGATGGGGCGTGAACAGTTGTCGGTGGTGGTGACCACGTTCAACAGCGCCGGCACGCTCGACGCCTGCCTGCGCGGGGTGAGCTGGGCCGACGAGATCGTGGTGCTGGACTCGGGCTCGAGCGACGCCACCACGGCGATCGCCGCGCACTACGGCGCGCGTATCCACGCGCAGCCGTTCGCCGGCTACAGCGCGCAGAAGCAGGCGGCGATCGACCTGGCCAGCCATCGCTGGGTGCTGCTGCTGGATTCGGATGAATCGCTGGATGCGGATGCCGCCGCGTGCCTGCAGCAGGCGCTGTGCGCGCCGGCCCACGCGGCTTACCGGTTGTGGCGGCGCGAGTGGCAGTTCTGGCGCTGGCAGTCGCGGCGCGGCCGGCTCAACCACTACGTGCGCCTGTTCGACCGGCAGCGTGCGCGCATGAGCGACCACGAAGTGCACGAGGAAGTGCAGGTGGACGGTCCGGTGGGCGTGCTCGACGCGGTCATCGATCATCATGGCGAGCCCGACATCGCCGGCCGCGTGGCCAAGGCGAACCGCTACTCCAGCCTGCAACAGGCCGACCTGGCCAAACGCAAGGTCAGCTGGCTGCGGCTGCGCATGGTGGCGTACCCGACGGTGGCGTTCCTGCGCTACTACCTGCTGCGCGGGCACTGGCGTTCCGGCTGGGCCGGCTTCATCGCGGCGCGCATCCACGCGTTCTACGCGTTCCTGAAATACGCCAAGCTGTACGAGCGGCAGCGGCCGCGGGACTGACCCGGCGGGGTCAACCGCCGGTCAGTATCTGCAGAAACCGGGAGGCGATCACCCGCATGCTGAAATGCTGCTCCACGTAGTCGTGCGCGGCCGCACCCATCGATGCCAGCAAGGCCGGATCGCACAGCTTCAGGATCGCCTCGCGCCACGCTGCCACGTCGCCCGGTGGCAGCAGCAGGCCGGTCACGCCCGTTTGCAGCGTCTCGGGAATCCCGCCGAGGTCGCTGCCCAGCACGGGGACGCCGGCGGCCTGCGCCTCGACCGAGACCCGGCCGAAGGTTTCCGTGGCAATCGACGGGAAGGCCAGCATGGAGAGTGCGCTGTAATAGGGATGGATGTCGTTGATCCAGCCCAGGAAGTGGTGCCGGCCCGCGGTTACATCCGCAGCGGCGAGCGCGCGCAGGGCCGGCGCATCCGGGCCGTCGCCCAGCCATAGGCAATGCAGCCGCGGCTGTTCCGCCATCGCCGCGCTGGCCGCTTCGAACAGCGGGAAGATGCCCTTGCCGCGGTGCATGCGGCCGCTGTAGCCGAGCACGATCGCATCCTCGTCCAGGCCGAGCGAGTGCAGAATCGCGCGGCGTTGGCGCGGATCGCGCCGGCACTGCGCGGTGTTGACCGGGTTGTAGAGCACCCGAACCAGGGAGCCCGGGACGCCTCGATCCAGGTAGGCCTGGCGGGCATGCTGCGAGACGGCGAGGAAACGTTGCGCGAGGCGCGGGATCAGCCACGCGGAAATGCGTTTCATCGGCGGCGTGCGGTGCCGGAACAGCGCCACCGGAATGCGCAGCAGCCGTCCGATCAGGATCAGCGGCCAGTATTCCTTGCCGAAATTGCCCACCAGCCAGTCCGGTTTGAGCTGGCGCGCGGCCTTGATGACGGCGACATAGCCACGCAGGTCGAACACGTTGCGGAATCTCGCCCCGTACCGGCGGACTTCGGACTGGGACAAGCCCTGCCAGATCAGGCCATCGGGATAGACCACCGCACCGACCTGGTGCCCGGCCGCGGCCATCGCCTGTGCCAGGGCGACGAAGTGACTGGCGGCCCCGGTGTTCTCGGGGTTGGTGCCGACGAAAAGCAGTTTCACGCGCGGCGGTCCTCGTAGCGCGACAGCACCCGCAGGGCGAACTGCGGCAGCAGGTGGTGGCGTGCCACCTGCACCCGCGGCAGTTGCCACAGGTCCATGCCGGCGCGGGCCCGGCCGCGCCGGGTCGTGGTGGCGGCGGTGAAGCCGGCCTCGCGCGCCACGCCGGCCACGCGATCGTCGGCGTCGCCGTACGGATAGCAGAACTGGGTGACCGCGGCGCCGAGGCGATCCTCCAGCGTGGCCTTGCTGCCGTGGATCTCCTCGCGCAACTGCGCGTCGTCGCATTGCGTCAGGCGCGGGTGGCTGCGGCTGTGCGCGCCGATTTCCATGCCGCCGCGGTGCCAGTCGCGCAGCTGCTCCGCCGACATCAGCGGCTTGCGCACGCCCAGCCGATCGGCGTCCCACTGGTTGTATCGTCCGATGCTGCCGCTGACGACGTAGCAGGTGGCGCTGAAGCCGTAGCGCTGCAGGATCGGCAGCGCGGCGTCCAGGTTGTCGGCGTAGCCGTCGTCCAGCGTGATGACGGCGACGCGGCCAGTACGTTCGCCCCGCAGGTAGGGCATCGCGGCCGACATGGACAGCCCGCTGTAACCGAGCCGGCGCAGCAGCCACATCTGCCGCGCGAACGCGGCCGGGCTGACGAACAGGCTGCGGTACACGCGCAGGTCGCGCGGCGCGCGCGCGATGTTGTGGTACATCAGGATGGGCAGGGCCGGTGTGCCCTGCGCAGCGGCATCGCTCACTCTTGCAACTCCTGTGCCGGTGCGGCGCAAGGGAGCGGCGAACCATCGCGCGGATCCGTGCCGGCCCGCTCGTGCCGCAGGCCCGGAGGGGCTGGCGGTCGCCACGGGTCGGAGCCGTTGCGCAAAAGTCGCCACTCGGCGGCGAGGCGGGTCGCCGGCGTCGACCCGGGTCTCGAAAGTGGCGCCATTTTTGGCGGGCCAGGCTTTCACCCGGCTGTCGGACGGGTCAGTAGATCGCGGCGGCGCCGGGTGGGCGGGTCTTGAAGCGCTTGTGCACCCACAGGTACTGCTCGGGCGCCTCGCGCACCATCTGTTCGATGCAGGCGTTGACGCGGGCGGTGTCGGTGGCCACGTCAGTGCCGGGGAAACCGTCCAGCGGCGCGCCCAGGCGCAGCGCGTAGCCCTCGCCGTCGGGCAGGCGGCGATGGAAGAACGGGATCACCAGCGCGCCGGACATCCGCGCCAGGTGATGGGTGGCGGTGATGGTGGCCGCCGGCACGCCGAAGAACGGCACGAACACGGTGTCCTTGCTGCGCATGTCCTGGTCCGGCGCGTACCACAGCGTGCCGCCGCCGCGCAGGTACTTCACGCTGCCGCGGAGGTCGTCCTTCTCGAACATCGCGTCGGCGTAGTCCAGCCGCGCGCGCAGCACCGCCCACTCGAACACGGCCGAGTCCATCCGGCGGTACATGCCGGCGATGCGGATGCGTTGCGAGACCAGCCGCGCGCACAGCTCCAGGTGCGAGAAGTGCCCGCCGACCAGCAGCACGCCCCTGCCCTGCGCGCGTGCCGCCGCGAGGTGCTGCAGTCCCTCGATGCGGGTCGGTATGGCGGCGATGCGGCGGTCGCTGCCCATCCAGCCCAGCGCGAACTCCACCAGCATCAGGCCGATGTCGCGCAGGTTCGCGTCGACCAGTGCAGCGCGCGCGGCGGCATCGAGTTCGGGAAAGCACAATGCGATGTTCGCCGCGGCGATGCGCCGCCGCTCGGAGGGAAGCCGCCGCACCAGCGCGCCGAGCTGCCGGCCCAGCCACATCAGCGCGCGCTGCGGCAGCCGCGCGATCAGCCAGATCACGCCCGCGCCCAGCCACGCCGGCCAGTGGCGCGGCGCGAGCAGCGAGCGGGTGAAGGTGGGACGGGGCATGCCGGGCATCGTGCCCATTGTAGTGGAGGCGGGGAAGCGGCAACGCACCGCGCCCCGGCCATGATGGCGCGCCTGCTCTCGTATACTGCCGCGCTGGACCGACGGATCCCTATCGTTGCGCTATCTCTATACCCTCGCGATGTACCTGGCGACGCCGCTGCTGGTGCTGCGGCTGCTGGCGCGAGGCGTGCGCTCGCGACCCTATCATTGGCGCTGGCCGGAACGCTTCGGCTTCTTCGACCCGCCCGGTTTCCACGGCAGCCTGTGGGTGCATGCGGTGTCGGTGGGCGAGGTGAATGCGGCCGAGCCGCTGATCAAGGCGCTGCGGCGCGACTATCCGAACGCGCCGCTGGTGATCACCACGGTCACGCCGACCGGCACCGCGCGCGTGCAGCAGCTGTTCGGCGACAGTGTGTTCCACGTCTACCTGCCGTACGACCTGCCGTACTCGGTGGGCCGCTTCCTGAAGAAGATCCGGCCGCGGCTGGCGTTGATCGTGGAAACCGAGATCTGGCCGAACCTGTACTTTGCCTGCCGCCGGCGCGGCATCCCGCTGATGATCGTCAACGCGCGGCTGTCGGAACGCTCGCTGCGCGGCTACAAGCCGCTGCGCGGGTTGCTGCGCTCGGCGCTGCGCTGCGTGCGCCTGATCGCCGCGCAGTCGCGCACCGATGCGGCGCGCTACCGCCTGCTCGGCGCCGACCCGGAGCAGGTGCTGGTCACCGGCAACATGAAGTTCGACATGCCGATCCCGGACGGCGCGGTGGCCGAAGGCGCGGCGATGCGCGGGCACTGGGGGCCGCGGCGGCCGGTGTGGATGGCGGCCAGTACCCACGAGGGCGAGGAGCTGGCGGTGCTGGAGGCCCACCTGCAGGTGTTGAAGCGGCTGCCCGACGCGCTGCTGCTGCTGGCGCCGCGCCATCCCGAGCGCTTCAAGCTGGTCGAGCACGCGGTGCGCAGCCTCGGCTTCACGGTCGCCACGCGCAGCCTCGAAAGCGTGCCGTCGGTCGCGCATCAGGTGTTCGTGATCGATGCGATGGGGCAGTTGATGCCGTTCTTCGCGGCCTCCGACCTGGCCTTCGTCGGCGGCAGCCTGGTCCCGATCGGCGGCCACAACGTGCTGGAGCCGGCCGCCTTGTCGGTGCCGGTGCTGGTCGGCCCGCACACCTTCAACTTCGAGGAGATCACCCGCAGCCTGATCGAGGAAGGCGGTGCCGAGCGCGTGGCCGATGCCGCGGGGCTGGGACCGGCCGCGCTGAAGCTGCTGCTCGATGCGGGCAGGCGCGCGCGCATGGGGCGGGCCGCGCAAGCCGTCTTCGAGCGCGAGCGCGGCGCGGTGCAGCGGGTGATGCGGCTGATCGACACCCTGCTGCAGGAGTGACGGCGCAAAAAAGAGACGGCCGGGCGCGGGCCCGGCCGTCTTCGCGTGCGATGCCTTGCGGCTTACTGCAGCAGCGCGTTGATGGTCTCGATGTCCTTCAGCTCGGCCGTGCCGGCGGTCTGCTTGAGCAGCAGCTTGTTCAGGATGAACTGGTGGCGGGCCTGCGAGTAGCTGCTTTCCGAGGAGGTCAAGGTCTGGATCGCCAGCAGCACGTTGGTCATCGTCTGGGTGCCTACCTCGAAACCGGCGCGGGTCGCTTCCAGCGCCTTGCGGCCCGACTCCACCGAGGCCTTGGCCGATTCCACCTGGGCGATGCCGGCGATCACCGAGCGATAGTAATTGAGCGTGTCGCGCACCACCTGGCGGCGCTGCGCTTCCAGCGCATCGGTGGCGGCGTCGCGCTGGTAGATCGACTGGCGCACGCGCGACTGGGTGAGGCCGCCGGAGAAGATCGGCACGTTCAGGGTCAGCCCGATCGTGGTCGAGGCCGGGTCGCGATAGCGTGCCCCCGCGTTGCTGTCCGACCAGCCGGCGCCCTTGCCGTAGCTGACGCCGGCGGTGATCGTCGGCAGGTGGCCGGCGCGCGCGGCGCTGATGTTGTGCTGCGCGGTCTCCACGTTGTACTTCTGGGTGAGCAGGTTGGGGTTGGTTTCCAGCGCCTGCTTGACCCAGCTGTCCTGGTCGGCCGGCGCCGGCGGCTGCATCGGCAGGTCGTCGCGCAGCTTCTTCAGGTCGCCGGTCGGCTTGCCGGTGATCTGGGTGAGCGCCTCGCGGGCATCGTTGAGCGCGTTCTGCGCGGCGATGGTCTGCGACTTGGCGGCTTCGTAGTAGGCCTTGGCCTGGTAGACGTCGGTGATCGCCGAGAGGCCGACCTTGAAGCGCTGGTCGGACTGCTCGTACTGCTGGCGGAAGGCGTCCTCGTTGGCCTTGGCGTAGGTCAGCTCGTCCTCGCTGGTCAGCACGCCGAAGTAGGCCGCGGCCACGCGCCCGTAGAGCTCCTGCGCGGCGGCCTGGTACAGCTCGTCCTGCGCGTCCGACGCCGAGTGGGCGGCCTTGAGGTTGGCGTACTTGCTGAAGTCGAGCACGGTCTGGCTGAGCGTGCCGTTGATCGAGCGCGAGCGGCTGTGGCCGATCTGGTTGCCGCCGTTGGTCTGGTTGAGGCTCATGCTGGCGCCGATCTGCGGCAGCAGCAGCGCGCGCGCCTGATCCACCCCTTCGGCGGTGGCCAGTCGGGTGGCGTCGGCCCGCGACAGCACCGGGTCGTTGGCGCGCGCATCGCGATAGGCATCGAGCAGATCCTCGCCGTGGCTGGGCAGCGAGATGGCGGCCAGGGCCAGGGCAAGAGTGAGCAGCTTCAAACGCATGGGGTGCCTCATGGGGATCGGTGCGGGGCCAAGGTCAGAACACGAACCGTTGCAGCGGTTCGGCATGGGTCAGGTAGGGCAGGTCGGTCTCGAACAGGGTTTCTTCGCGGTAGCGGCCGGCGCCTTCGTGGGTGAGCAAGGTGGCCTGCTGCACCGGCGACTGGCCGCGGATCACCAGCGCGCGCGCAGCGGGCTTGAGCCAGGTCAGCCAGCGGGGCGGGATCGCATGCACCGCACCGGTCACCACCAGTGCGTCGAACAGGCCGTCGGGCTGCCATTCGTTGACCGCCTCGCCGACGGCCAGGGTGGCATGGGCGATGCCGGCGGCCTGCAGACGCTGCGTGGCGGCCGCGATGAAATCGGCATGGATGTCGACGCTGGTCACCTGGGCGGACAGGCTGGCCAGGCAGGCGGTGAGGAAGCCCGAGCCGGTGCCGATCTCCAGCACGCGGTCGCTGGGCAGCAGTTCCAGCGCCTGCAGCACGCGGCCTTCCACCACCGGCTTCATCATCACCTCGCCGTGACCCAGCGGCAGGCACAGGTCGGCGAACGCCAACTGGCGGTGTTCGGCGGCGACGAAGTCCTCGCGGCGCACGCGGCCGAGCACGTCCAGCACGCGGCCGTCCAGTACTTCCCACGGGCGCACCTGGTTTTCCACCATGTTCAGCCGTGCCTGCTCGATATTCATCGCCATCTGCCGTATTCCGTGGGGATCGAAAAAGACCAAGAAGGATAAGCGCTGGTGCCCGCCTCCACAATGACGCGCCGGGATGCTGGCAAGCCTGACGGCTGCCCGCGGGGTCACGAAGTGCCGGAAGTCATCGCGATACGCTGACCTTCGTCATGGTGTCCGGGGTGCGAGCGACGGACACTGGCGGCGTTGCGGTACCGCTTCTGGAAAATAATTGAACCGTTGCGTATAATAAAGCTTGGCAATTTTTCTTGTGAAGGCGTGAAGGTGGTGGCATGAACAGCGCGCAGGTCAAATCCCAGGGCCCCGGCCGCCCGAAGGACATGGAGAAGCGTGCGGCGATCCTGGCGGCGGCGAAGGCCTTGTTCATCCGCAACGCGTTTGCCGGTACCAGCATGGATGCGATCGCGGCGGATGCGGGCGTGTCCAAGCTCACCGTGTACAGCCACTTCGGCGACAAGGACAACCTGTTCCGCGAAGTGATCCGTTCGCGCATCCAGGACCTGCTGCCGGAGGAGACCTACTTCTTCGACCCGGCCGCCGACGTCCGCGACACCCTGCTGCGGGTGGCGTTGACCCACGCCCACCTCGATTGCAACGCCGAGACCGTGGGCACCTTCCGCGCCATCCTCAGCGATTGCCGCCAGGGCAACCCGCGCTACGGCAAGCTGATCTGGGAAGAGGGCGCGGCGCGGACGCATGGCCTGATGGAACGCCTGCTGCAGCAGGCGGTTGACGCCGGCCAGCTCGACATCGACGACGTGGCGCGCGCCAGCGGGCAGTTCCTCAGCCTGATCAAGGGCAACCTGATGATGCGCCAGATGTTCGGCTGCACCGAATGCCCCGAGAGCTATGCCGAGGAAATCGAGAGCACCGCGCGGGCCGGCGTCGAGATGTTCCTGCGCGCCTACCAGTCGCGTTGACGCGGCACGCCGGAAACGAGCCAGGTGAAGTCCCCTTCACCTGGCTTTTTCATGGGCGTTCCTAGGCTGGCCGGACGTCCGACGATGCACCCGTCGACGCCCCTTCCCCACGCCCACAGGAGCCAGCCATGGCCAAGACCAAGCCGTTCGTCAGCGATATCGAGAACATCCGCAAGCGAGCGCGGCAGGATATCGACAAGGGCGCGATGACCGCCGGCTATCGCGCGGACCGGGCCACCGTGGTCAAGCTGCTCAACCATGCGCTGGCCACCGAGATCGTCTGCGTGCTGCGCTACAAGTACCACTACTACATGGCCTCGGGCATCCACTCGCAGGCGATCAAGGCCGAGTTCCTGCAGCACGCGAACGAGGAGCAGGGCCATGCTGACCTGATCGCCGAGCGCATCACCCAGCTCGACGGCAAGCCGAACCTGTCGCCGGAAGGCCTGCTCGGCCGCAGCCATGCCGACTACGTCGAGGGCGAGGACATCGTCGACATGATCAAGGAAGACCTGGTCGCCGAGCGCATCGCGATCGACAGCTATCGCGAGATGATCGCCTACCTGGGCGCCGACGATCCGACCACCCGCCGCGTGCTGGAAGGCATCCTGGCGATGGAGGAAGAGCACGCCGAGGACATGAACACCCTGCTGGAGCAGCTCGGCAAGCAGGGCGAGCCGGCCAGGTCGTCGCCGGCCAGGAAGGCCGCCGGCAAGCGCGGCTGAGCACGTCGGGGCAAGGCGCGCCGCCGCCTCACCAGCCGGCCAGCACCAGCTTGCCGATCGTGCGGCCCGATTCCAGCCGACGATGGGCCTCGCGCAGGTTCGCCGCATTGATCGGCACCAGCGTCGCGGTACGCGTGCCGCGCAACTCACCCGCATCGATCAAGCTGGCGATCCGTTCGAGGATGCGGCCCTGCTCGGCCATGTCGGGGGTGTTGGAACGCGCGCGGGCGAACATGAACTCCCAGTGGATGCCGATGCACTTGGCCTTGTACGGATCGCCGATCTTCAGCGCGCCGGCGGGTTCCACGATCAGGCCCACGTGGCCCTGCGGCGCCAGCAGCTGGCCGATCGCATCCCAGTAGCGGTCGGTGTCGGCGAGGTTGAGCACGGCGTCGAGCTGGCCGAAGCCCAGCGCCTCCAGCTGCGGCGCCAGCGTGTGGCGATGGTCGATCACGTGGTGGGCGCCCATCGTGCGGCACCAGTCGATGGTCTCGATGCGCGAGGCGGTGGCGATCACCGTGAAGCCAGCGCGTCGCGCCAGCTGGATCGCGATCGAGCCGACTCCGCCGGCGCCGCCGATGACCAGCAGCGACCTGCCGTCGCCGCCGCGCTCGCTGTCGAATGGCATGCGCTGGAACAGCAGCTCCCACGCGGTCAGCGCGGTCAGCGGCAACGCGGCCGCCTCGGCCAGGTCCAGCGACCGCGGCGCGTGGCCGGCCAGACGCGCATCGACCCGCTGGAACTGCGCGTTGCTGCCGGGGCGGGTGACGTCGCCGGCGTAGTACACGCGGTCGCCCGGCCGGAAACCATGGACCGAATCGCCGATCGCCTCGACCACGCCGGCGGCGTCGTAGCCGAGCACCTTCGGTTGCGCCTCGACCTGCGGCTTGGGCGAGCGCAGCTTGGTGTCGACCGGATTCACCGAGACCGCCTCCACACGCACCAGCAAGTCGTGCTCGCCGGGCACCGGCGTGGGGAGTTCGATATCGAGCAGCGCCTGCGGATCGTCGATCGGCAGGTGGCGGGTGAGGGCGACGGCTTTCATGGGCGACTCCATGGGTGGCTCGAAGGCCGGCTTTCCTTCCCTCCGGGAGGAGAGCGCAGCGGGCATGTGCGGTGCCGCCCGATCCTACCCGCACCGGCGTGACGAGGTGGTACTGGCGATGCGGCGAAGGGCGGTCACGCGGCGCCACACCGAGCCTGTAAGCTTCGCCCATTCCCCGCAGGAGCCGAGCGATGCAGACCCAGGACACCTCGAACCCGTCGCGCCACGGCATCCGCCGCGCCATCCTGGCCCTGCTTGCGTTGCTGCTGCTGGGCGTGGCGGCGCTGATGTGGTGGTGGGACACCGAGCCGGCGCTGTTCGATCCGGTGGCGGTGACCCAGGTGCGGATGCAGGAGCTGAAGCGGCCGGTCAGCACCGGCGCGGCCACCACGGTCACCCTGATCACCTCGGTACGGACGCTGCTGGACAAGCGCGGCGGCTACCTCAGCAACGACAAGCTGCCGCCGGGCGTGCTGATGGACAACATTCCCAACTGGGAATTCGGCTCGCTGACCGCCTCTCGCGACCTGGTGCGCGCGCTGCGCAACGACTTCAGCCGCTCGCAGACGCAGTCGACCGAGGACAAGGACCTGGCCGAGGCCGACCCGCTGCTGAACAGCCCGAACGACCGCTGGCTGCTGCCCAGTTCGGAAAGTCAGTACCGCAAGGCGATCAGGCATCTGGACGGCTATCTGGCCAGGCTGGGCGACGCCGACGACAGCAACGCGCACTTCTACGCGCGCGCCGACAACCTGGCCGACTACCTGCAGCTGGCCTCCTCGCGACTCGGTTCGCTGTCGCAGCGGCTGTCGGCCAGCGTGGGGCAGATCCGCGTCGGCGACGTGGCCAGTGCCGACGAGCCGGCCGCCGCCGGCACGGCGGCCGCACCCGGCGGCGGCCGCCTGGTGAAGACGCCATGGACGAAGATCGACGACAACTTCTACGAGGCGCGCGGCTACACCTGGACCTTGCTGGAACAGCTCAAGGCGTTCCAGCGCGACTTCGGCCCGATCCTGCGTTCCAAGCACGCCGACGTCAGCCTGGAGCAGGTGATCCGCGAGCTGGAGGAGGCGCAGCGCCCGCTGCACAGTCCGATGGTACTGAACGGCTCGCCGTTCGGCTTCTTCGCCAACCATTCGCTGGTGATGGCGAACTACGTGTCGCGCGCGAATGCGGCACTGATCGACCTGCGCGAACTGCTCAGGCGCGGCTGATCCGGGCAAACAAGAACCCCGCCGTGGCGGGGTCTGCTTTGCGACAGCCTGCGCTCGGCGATTCAGCCGCTGATGGCGTCCTGGTAGCGCTGGAAGCCGGCCAGGATCTCGGCCTTCGCCTCGTCGGCGCCGACCCAGCCCTCGACCTTCACCCACTTGCCCTTCTCCAGGTCCTTGTAGTGCTCGAAGAAGTGGCCGATGCGTTCCAGCCAGTGCGGCGAGACGCCCTTCATGTCGTTGATGTGCGCGTAGCCCGGGAACACCTTGGGCGACGGGATCACCACCAGCTTCTCGTCGCTGCCAGCCTCGTCGGTCATCCTCAGCATGCCGACCGGATGGCAGCGGATCACCGAGCCGACGGCCAGCGGCAGCGGCAGGATCACCACCGCATCCAACGGGTCACCGTCGCCGCCCAGAGTGCGCGGCACGTAGCCGTAGTTGCACGGGTAGCGCATCGGGGTGGACAGGATGCGGTCCACGAAGATCGCGCCCGACTCCTTCTCCACCTCGTACTTGACCGGCTCGGCGTCCTTGGGGATCTCGATGATGACGTTGATTTCTTCCGGCACGTTGCGGCCGGCGGAGACGAGGTGCAGACCCATGGACTGTCCTTGGCGATGAAGGGGAAAAGAAGGTCCGCAAGGATACGCCAAACGCTGCTGCGATGCAGCAGCGACAGGCTTGCCGCACCGGCGGTCAGGCCTTTTTCGGCCTCTTGTAAGGCCGCTCGCGCAGCCATTTGGTGGCGATCCACTTCTCGCCATCGAGCACCGGCAGGCCGGCGTGCAGCGAACTCGGGTCGCCGCCTTCGTAGGCGAAATAGACGGCCGAACCGCGCCGCGCGGTGACGGTGAGTCCGAGCTCGGGGAACGCCGTGCCGCCGCCTCGCGCGGGCGTGTTCAGATACATCACCACGCTGGCGATGCGCTGCCCGCCCACCGCGGTGATCGCGCCGTAGCCGGGCTGCTCCGGGTCGAACCAGTCGAAGTGCGGCTCGTATTCCTGGCCCGGCAGGTAGTGCAGGATCTGCAGCCCTTCGCCATGGCTCGCCGGCACGCGGAGCAGGGCGGCCAGGCGCTGCTCGATACGGCCGACCAGCGGCACCTCGTTCAGGGTGAAGAACATGCCCTCGCTGGTGCGTCGCCGGTCCACCTGCTGGCGGCCTTCGCTGTCGACGGTGAGCGCGCGCTGCAGGCGCGGCCGCGCCAGCGCGATCAGTTCCTCGCATTCCTGGGTGCTCAGGATGTTCTCCAGCACCCGCAGCGCCGGCGCCTCGACGCTGAGCGAGACGCCGATGGCGTGCCCGTCGACGCGGACTTCGGGCGCTTCGGGGTGTTTCGTACGCAGCCCCTGCGGCGACTCGCTGGCGGTACTGGCCAGCAGCGTCACCAGCGGCAGCTTCAGCACCTCGGCCACGATGCCGCGGCTCTGCCGCGGGTCGTAGCCGTGCTCCTTCATCAGCCGCAGCACCTCGGCCACGCCGTGGCCGGCCCGCGTGGTGGCGAGGATCCATTCGCGCAGTTCGGGGCTGATGGTGGTGCGTGGGTGCATGGCGATGGGCGAGTCGTGAAAGCTTGCTGCAGGCCATCTTTGCATACGCCGCGAGCCGGCAGGTACCGGCTCGCGGCGGTGGCATGACGGCGATGGATCGCCCTACTGCAGCTGGTCCCACAAAAAGTCGTAGGCCATCGCGTGCATGTGCGCGGACTGCCGGTTGTCCGCGCCGGCGCCGTGGCCGCCTTCGAGATTCTCGTAGAACCACACGTTGGGGTGGCCCTGCGCCTGCATCCGCGCGGCCATCTTGCGCGCCTGCACCGGGCCGACGCGGTCGTCGCTGGTGGCGGTGTAGAACAGCACCGGCGGGTAGCGGCCGTCCGTCCTCACGTTCTGGTACGGCGAGAAGGTCCGGATGAAGTTCCAGTCCGCCGTGTCCGGGTTGCCGTACTCGGCCATCCACGAGGCGCCGGCGGACAGGTGGATGTAGCGCTTCATGTCCAGCAGCGGCACCTCGCACGCAATCGCGCCGAACAGCTGCGGATACATCGTGAGCATGTTGCCCATCAGCAGGCCGCCGTTGCTGCCGCCTTCGGCGCCGAGGTGCTGCGCCGAGGTGACGCCGCGCTTCACCAGGTCCTCGGCCACCGCGGCGAAGTCCTCGTAGGCGCGCGGACGGTTCGCCTTCAGCGCGGCCTGGTGCCACTGCGGGCCGTACTCGCCGCCGCCGCGGATGTTGGCGATCACGTAGACGCCGCCGCGTTCCAGCCACGCGCGGCCGACGCCGCCGCTGTACTGCGGTTGCAGCGACACCTCGAAGCCGCCGTAGCCATACAGCAGGGTGCGGTTGGCGCCGTCCAGCTTGAGATCCTTCGGGGCGATCTCGAAGTACGGCACGCGGGTGCCATCCTTCGACTGCACGAAGTGCTGGCTGACCGCGAACTTCGCGGCATCGAAGAACGCCGGCGCCTGCTTGACCTTCTCGGCCGCCGCGCCGCCCAGTACGCCGTGGCGCAACGACGACGGCGCCAGGAAGCCGGTGACATCGAGCCAGTACTCGTCGCTGTGGTCGGGGTCGGTGTCGATCACGTTGATCGTGCTCATCGCCGGCGCGCCGGCCATCGCCGCGCGTTTCCAGTCGCCGCCGGGCGTCGCCACCTGCGGCGGGGTCAGCACCTCCAGCCGACTCTTGACGTCGTCCATCAGGTTGAGGATCAGGTGATTCTTGGTCCAGGCGTACGAGTCCAGCGAGGTATGCGCGTCGGGCTCGAACAGCATGGTGAAATGGCGTTTGCCGGCCATGAACGGATCGAACGGCGTGGCCAGCAGCGCACCGGCCGGGTAGGTGCTGCCGTCCACCGTCCACGGCGAGCGGGTGCGCACCAGCAGCCAGTCGCGATGGGCTTCGGCTTCCGCGTCGGCCGGCACCTCGACGCGGACCAGCTTGTCGCCGAGGCGCTGGTACAGGTCGCTGTGGTAGAAATCCCTGGCGATGGACACGAAGTCGCGCTCGTAGCCCGGCGTGCGGTCGTGGTGCGCGCTGACCGCCAGGTCGCTCGGCTTGCCCTCGTACACGGTGGCGGCCGCCGCCAGCGGCGTGCCGCGCTTCCACTCCTTGACGATGCGCGGATAGCTCGACTCGGTCATCGAGCCGGGGCCGAAGTCGGTGCCGACGTAGAGGGTGTCTTCGTCGATCCAGTCGACTTCGCTCTTCGCCACCGGCAAGACGAAGCCATCCTTCACGAACGCCTTGTGCGGGATGCTGAACTCGCGCACGGCCACGGCGTCGCCACCGTCCGGCGACAGCGAGATCAGGCAGCGCTCGTAGGCCGGCTTCAGGCATTGCACGCCCTTGAACACCCAGCGCTTGCCCTCGGCCTGGTTCAAGGCGTCGACGTCCAGCAGCAGCTCCCACGCCGGCTCGGCCTTGCGGTACTCGGCCAGCGTGGTGCGCCGCCAGATGCCGCGCGGGTGCGCCTTGTCGCGCCAGAAGTTGTACAGGTGGTCGCCCATGCGATTGACGTAGGGGATGCGTGCTTCCGAGTCGAGCACCTCGAGGATGCGGTCGCGGGTGCGCGCGAACTCGGCGTTGTCGACGAACTGCTTGGCGGTCGTCGCGTTCTGCTGCTTCACCCAGTCCAGCGCGCGCGCGCCGTGGATGTCCTCCAGCCACAGGAACGGGTCGTCGCCGGTCGGAGTGGCGGCGGGAGCGGGGGTGGTGTCGCGGGCATGGCTGTCGTTCATGCCCGTCAGTGTGACGCCGAGTGCCAGCATCAGCCAGACCGATTTCATCGTGTGCCCCCAGGTGCGAGTGAACGTAATGCGGGCGCGGCCCGCAGTTGGTCGAGCGTAACCGCCCGGGCGTGTGGCCGCCCGTGACCAAAGTCGGGAGCGCGGGCCGGGAACAGAAATCCCGCCACGCGGGCGGGATTCCTGTCGTTGCGCGGGCGTGGCTTACAGCAGCGGAATCAGCAGCAGCGCCACGATGTTGATGATCTTGATCAGGGGGTTCACCGCCGGGCCGGCGGTGTCCTTGTACGGGTCGCCCACGGTGTCGCCGGTGACCGCGGCCTTGTGCGCCTCCGAACCCTTGCCGCCATGGTGGCCGTCCTCGATGTACTTCTTCGCGTTGTCCCACGCACCGCCGCCGGTGGTCATCGAGATCGCCACGAACAGGCCGGTGACGATGGTGCCGATCAGCACGCCGCCGAGCGCCTTCGGCCCCAGCAGCAGGCCGACCACGATCGGCACGGCGACCGGCAGCAGCGAGGGCACGATCATCTCGCGGATCGCCGACTTGGTCAGCATGTCCACCGCGCGCGAGTATTCCGGCTTGGCGGTGCCCTGCATGATGCCGGGGATGTCGCGGAACTGGCGGCGCACTTCCTCCACCACCGCGCCGGCGGCGCGACCCACCGCCTCCATCGCCATCGCGCCGAACAGGTACGGGATCAGGCCGCCGATCAGCAGGCCGATGATCACCATGTGGTCGGACAGGTCGAAGGTCATCGGATGATAGTCGACGCCCGCGGCCAGCGCCTTGGCCCGGGCCGCGACGTCGAGGTTGTGCGTGTAGTCGGCGAACAGCACCAGCGCGGCCAGTGCGGCCGAGCCGATCGCGTAGCCCTTGGTCACCGCCTTGGTGGTGTTGCCCACCGCATCCAGCGGGTCGGTGACGCCGCGCACTTCCGGCGGCAGGTCGGCCATCTCGGCGATGCCGCCGGCGTTGTCGGTGATCGGGCCGTAGGCGTCCAGCGCCACGATCATGCCGGCCATCGACAGCATGGCGGTGGCGGCGATCGCGATGCCGTACAGGCCACCCTGGCTGTAGGCGCCCCAGATCGCCGCGCAGATCACGATCACCGGCATCGCGGTCGATTTCATCGACACGCCGAGGCCGGCGATGATGTTGGTGCCGTGACCGGTGGTGGAGGCCGCTGCGATGTGCTGCACCGGGCGGAACTGCGTGCCGGTGTAGTACTCGGTGATCCACACGATCAGGCCGGTCAGCACCAGCCCGATCAGCGCGCAGTGGAACAGCGCGTGGCTGGAAACCACGCTGCCGTCGCCGGCGGTCAGGCCCTGCGGCAGCAGGTTGCCGGTGACGAACCAGAACGCGACGGCCGAGAGCACCGCCGAGACGATCACGCCCTTGTACAGCGCGCCCATGATCGAGCCGCCGGCCTTCACCCGGACGAAGAAGGTGGCGATGATCGAGGCGATGATCGACACGCCGCCGAGCACCAGCGGGTACAGCACCGCATTGAGGTTGTCGGCGAAGGTGAGGCCGGCCAGCAGCATGGTGGCGATCACCGTCACCGCGTAGGTCTCGAACAGGTCGGCCGCCATGCCGGCGCAGTCGCCCACGTTGTCGCCCACGTTGTCGGCGATCACCGCCGGGTTGCGCGGGTCGTCCTCCGGGATACCGGCCTCGACCTTGCCGACCAGGTCGGCGCCGACGTCCGCGCCCTTGGTGAAGATGCCGCCACCCAGGCGCGCGAAGATCGAGATCAGCGAGCTGCCGAAGGCCAGCCCGACCAGCGCGTGCAGTGCGGTCTCGCCGGTGACGCCGAAGTGGCCGAGCGCCAGCCAGTAGCCGGCCACGCCGAGCAGGGCCAGGCCGACCACCAGCATGCCGGTGATCGCGCCGCCGCGGAACGCCACGTCCATCGCGGCGCCGAGGCCGCTGCGCGCCGCCTCGGCGGTGCGCACGTTGGCGCGCACCGAGACGTTCATGCCGATGTAGCCGGCCGCACCGGACAGGATCGCGCCGAGCAGGAAGCCGATCGCGGTCGGCCAGTTGAGGAAGAAGCCGATCAGCAGCAGCAACACCACGCCGACCAGGCCGATGGTGGTGTACTGGCGGTTGAGGTAGGCGCGTGCGCCTTCCTGGATGGCCGCGGCGATCTCCTGCATCCGTTCGTTGCCTGGCGATTTCGCCAGGATCCAGCGCGCGGACAGCGCGCCATACAGAACCGCCACCACCGCACACGCAACGACGATCCACCAGCCATACTGCTGCAGCATCGGAGCCTCCCCATGGGTTGTAAGTGGCCGTCCGGAACGGGCGGTCGCGGGGAGTATAGGCAGACGCGGCGGCGCAGGCCGTTGTGCGGCGCAGCGCCATCCGCCAAAGAACAAGGGCCATGCACGGATGCATGGCCCCGGATCGTTCTCCTGGGTGCGGGCCTATCGCAGGGCGTAGTCCAGGATGATGCCGGTGGCGATCGCGACCAGCAGGTAGTCGTGGTCCGCGCGCACCCAGTGGTAGCCGCGCGGCGGCGGGCGCAGGCGGTAATGGCCGTAGTCGCGCACCACGTAGGTCGGGCCGTAGTAGCGGTGGCCGCGTTCCCAGCGATGGTGGCGCACCGGGTAGTAGTGCGGACCGGCGTGGCGATAGTCGCGATGGTCGTAGCCGTAGCGGCGATCGTCATGGCGGCGGTAATCGCGGCGCCAGTCGCCATGACGGCGGTCGTCGTGCCCGAGGCGGTCGTAGCCATGGTCATGGCCGCGGCGGTCGTGGTCACCGGGGCCGGGGGCGGCCAGCGCGAAGCTGCCGGTGGTGAGCAGGGCGAGGGCGATGAGCAGGCGGCGGATGAGTTTCATCTCGGGTCTCCCGTGGAGGGTCGTGGCCGCAACGGCGCGGCGATCGACCCGGGCAGGATGGAGCGTAAGAAATTGCGGCTGAACGCAGACCGTGCGCGACGCGCGGGTTCAGGTCCCACTCGGCTAGGTGAGCGGGCACGCGGAATGGATGGACGTCCGTGCTGGAGCGGGCTGCCCGGATCGCGCGCAGCTTTCAGGCGAGCTTGCGCAGCCACTCGCGCAGGGCGGCCACGGCCGGATCGCCGCCGGCCGCGGCAGGGTGCACGAGCAGGTAGTCCAGTCCGTCCAGCGTCGGGCCGAACGGTGCCACCAGAGTGCCATGCGCCAGTTCGTCGACTATCAGCGCGGTGTCGAGCAGGGCCACGCCCTGGCCGGCGATGGCGGCCTCGATGGCATGGGTTTCGTCGCTGAAGGTAGTGCCGCGGGCAGTATCGAGCCGGCGCAGACCGGCCGCGCGAGCCCAGGCGGCCCAGTCGACCGGGTCGCGGAAGGTGGGTTGCCACTGGTAGTGCAGCAGCGGATGGCGGCCGAGCTCGTCCGGCGCGCGCAGCTTGAGTGCGGGGCTGCACACGGGGGCGAAGCGCGCATGCAGCAGCGCTTCGTGGTGCAGGCCGCGGTACGGGCCCTTGCCGTAGCGGATCGCGGCGTCGATCTGCTGCGCCGCGAAATCCACCGGGCGGGTCGAGGCGTGCAGGCGCAGGTCGAACTGCGGGTGGGTCGCCTGGAAGCCGGCCAGCCGCGGCACCAGCAGACGCGCCATGAACGCCGGTGTGGCCGAGACGGTGACGATGCGACGCCGCTGCGGCCGCAGCAGCGGCGCCAGCGCGTCGGCCATCAGGTCGAAGCCTTCGCGCAGTGCCGGAAACAGCCGGCGACCTTCCTTGGTCAGCACGACCCCGCGTGCCTGCCGCTCGAACAGGGCGACGCCCAGCCGCTGCTCCAGTTGCCGGATCTGATGGCTGACCGCGGTGGCGGTCACCGCCAGCTCGTCCGCAGCCACGCGGAAGCTCTGGTGCCGGGCAGCCGCCTCGAACGCGCGCAGCGCCGCCAGCGGCGGCAGGCGGCGGGGTCCGATAGGTGATCTGAATTCATCCATAGGCTGAGAAAGTATCGTTTTCCAGGCAGGTTGGTACTTCATAGCATGGGCAATACCTGAGTGAAACTCTCCCGAGGGGCTTGCCCATGATCACCTTGTTGCACATCGACGCCAGTGCCCGCGGCGGGCGTTCCGACCTGCATGCGCACGGCTCCCATACCCGCCGGCTGGGCGAGCGCTTCGTGGCGCGCTGGCATGCCGTGCGCGCCGCCGATCCGGTGTTCTATCGCGACGTGGGGCAGGCCCCGCCCGCGCCGGTGGACAGCGCCTGGATCCACGCGGCGTTCACGCCGGAGTCGACGCGCTTGCCGTGGATGCAGGGGCGGCTGGCCGAGAGCGACCGGTTGGTGGACGAGCTGGCTGCCGCCGACCTGATCGTGGCCGGCGTGCCGATGTACAACTTCGGCGTGCCGGCCGGCTTCAAGGCCTACATCGACAACATCGTGCGCGTGGGGCGCACCTTCGGCTTCGACCGCGCACGGCGAGGCGAGCCCTACTGGCCGCTGCTGACCGACCGGCCGCGCACCCTGGTGCTGCTAGGGTCGCGCGGCGACTACGGCTATGGCGGGCGCATCGCCGCGATGAACCATGTGGAGCCGGCGGTGCGTACGGCCTTCGGCTACATCGGCATCCGCGACGTGCGCACGGCGGCGGTGGAGTACGACGAGTTCGGCGGCGAGTGCCTGGCCGCATCGCTGCGCAAGGCGGAAGCGGCGGTCGATGCGCTGGTGGACGAATTGCTGGCCGGCTTGCCGGGCGCACGCATCAAGCCGCCTGCGCTCATGGCGTGAACGGGGGCAGCCTGCCCGCCACCGCTGCGTTCTTCAGACGGACATAGCGCGGCAGGCCATCCTTGCCGTAGGGGGGCGGCGCTTCGCCGCGGATCAGCGGGGCGAGGTAGCGGCGGGCGGCGGCGGTGATGCCGAAGCCGTCGCGGCTGATGAAGTTCTTCGGCATCTTCTTTTCGCGGTTGGCGATCTTCGCCAGCGGCGCCGGTTCGATCTTCCAGCGGTACGGCGCGTCGGACGTGCGCACGATCACCGGCATCACCGCGTTCATGCCGGCCAGCGCGTAGTCGACCGCGGCCTTGCCGACCGCGTAAGCCTGTTCGGCGTCGACCTGCGAGGCGGCATGCCGCGCTGAGCGCTGCAGGTAGTCGGGCAGCGCCCAGTGGTACTTGTAGCCGAGCTTTTCTTTCACCAGTGCCGCCAGCACCGGCGCCACGCCGCCGAGCTGGCTGTGCCCGAACGCGTCGCGCGTGCCCGCTTCGGCGAGGAACTGGCCGGCCGCGTTGCGCACGCCTTCGGAGGCGACCACGGTGCACCAGCCCACCCGTTCGACGGTGGCCTTCACTTTGGCCAGGAACGCGGCCTCATCGAACGCGTTCTCGGGGAACAGGATGATGTGCGGCGGCGCGTCCGCGCCTTCGCCGGCCAGCCCGGCGGCCGCGGCGATCCAGCCGGCGTGGCGGCCCATCACTTCGAGGATGAACACCTTGGTCGAGGTGTCGGCCATCGAGGCCACGTCGAGGCTGGCCTCCAGCGTGGAGATCGCGGTGTACTTCGCCACCGAGCCGAAGCCCGGGCAGCAGTCGGTGACGGCGAGGTCGTTGTCCACCGTCTTCGGCACGCCGATGCAGCGGATGTCGTAGCCCATCGCCTTGCCCAGCTGCGAGATCTTCAGCGCGGTGTCGGCCGAGTCGTTGCCGCCGTTGTAGAGGAACCAGCGGATGTCGTGGGCGCGGAACACCTCGATCAGCCGCTCATACTCGGCGCGGTTCTCCTCCAGCGACTTCAGCTTGTAGCGGCACGAGCCGAACGCGCCGCCGGGGGTGTGGCGCAGCGCGGCGATCGCGGTGGCCGATTCCTTCGAGGTGTCGATCAGTTCCTCGCGCAGCGCGCCGAGGATGCCGTTGCGCGCGGCATACACCTTCACGCCCTTGCCGCGAGCGGCCTCGATCACGCCGGCGGCGGTGGCGTTGATCACGGCGGTGACGCCGCCGGACTGGGCGTACAGCAGGTTGCCGGTGACGGCGGGAGAACGGCGGCTCGGGCTCATGGGATCCTCGATCGGGCAGTGGAAGCGTGGCGGCGGTGTCGGCAAATCTTTTCCGCAACAATCACTTGGCTGGGTGCGACGAAGGTCGCTGTTTGACGGCACCCGGTGCAGCGGCTAATTTGACGGCAATTTCGTGCATCGGGCGGGCTGCTGCAGTGTGCGGCGGCCCGCCGAACTCGTGGAGCATTATGCGACTCGTCCTACTTGGTGCGCCCGGTTCGGGCAAAGGTACGCAGGCGGCCCGGCTGAAGACGGCGCTGGGCGTTCCGCATATCTCGACCGGCGACATGCTGCGCGCCGCGGTCGCCGCCGGCACCGCGATGGGGCTCAAGGCCAAGGCGGTGATGGACGCCGGCCAGCTGGTTTCCGACGACATCCTGCTCGGCATGCTGGAAGAGCGCCTGGCCCAGGCCGACGCGAAGGCCGGCTTCATCCTCGACGGCTACCCGCGCAACCTGGCCCAGGCCGACGCGCTCGACCACCTACTGGCCAGGCTCGGCCAGCCGCTGGACGCGGTGGTGAAGCTGGAGGTGCCGAACGCAACGATCATCGGTCGCTGCGAGATCCGCTTCAAGGCCGAAGGCCGTGCCGACGACAACCCGGATACCGTGCGCAAGCGGCTGGGCGTCTACGCCGAGCAGACCGCGCCGGTGGCGGATTTCTACGCCAGCCGCGGCAAGCTGCAGGTGGTGGACGGCGTCGGCGAGCTGGCCGAAGTCACCGCGCGGATCGAGCGCGCGCTGCAGAACGAAGCCGCCGCCGCGAACGGCTGAGCCCGCTTCCCGCGCCCGGCAAGGGAATCGCTCACCATGCGTCTGCACATTCTCGGCATCTGCGGCACCTTCATGGGCGGCGTGGCCGCGCTCGCACGCGAGCTGGGCCATGCGGTCGAAGGTTCCGACGCCAACGTCTACCCGCCGATGAGCACCCAGCTGGAGGCGCTCGGCATCGGTCTGATGAGCGGCTACGCCGCCGAACACCTGCAGCCGGCCCCCGATCTGGCCGTGGTCGGCAACGCGATGAGCCGCGGCAATCCGGCCGTCGAGTACATGCTCGACGCGCGCCTGCGCTACATCTCCGGCCCGCAGTGGCTGGGCGAGACGGTGCTGGCCGAGCGCGACGTGCTGGCCGTGGCCGGCACCCACGGCAAGACCACCACCACCAGCCTGCTGGCGCATTTGCTGGAGAGTGCGGGGATGGCGCCGGGGTTTCTGGTCGGCGGTGTGCCGGGCAATTTTGGTGTCTCCGCGCGGCTGGGGGGCAAGCAGGCCTACGCGAGCCCCGGACCCTCATCCGGCGCTGCGCGCCACCTTCTCATCCGCAAGGGGACTCCCCAAGGGTCGCCGGCGGCAGAACGGAGTGTCGTGCCGCCGGTGGCGGCGCCATTTGTGATTGAAGCGGACGAGTACGACACCGCGTTCTTCGACAAGCGCTCGAAGTTCGTGCACTACCGCCCGCGCATCGCGATCCTCAACAACCTCGAGTACGACCACGCGGACATCTTCCCCGACGTGGCCGCGATCCAGCGCCAGTTCCACCACTTGGTGCGCACCGTGCCGGGCAACGGCCGGCTGATCGTCAACGCGCATGACGAGCGCCTCGCCGAGGTGCTGGCGATGGGCTGCTGGACGCCGGTGGAGACTTTCGGTATCGGCCGCGGCGACTGGCAGGCCACGCTGATCGAGGCGGACGGCTCGGCCTTCGCGGTGCACCGCGAAGGCGAGCGGCTCGGCGAGGTGCGCTGGTCGCTGCTGGGCCACCACAGCGTGATGAACGCGCTGGCCGCGCTCGCCGCGGCGACGGCCGCGGGCGCCGATCCGCGTGCGCTGCTGCCGGCGTTCGCCAGCTTCGAGAGCGTGAAGCGACGGATGGAACTGGTCGGCGAAGTGAATGGCGTGCGCGTGTACGACGACTTTGCCCATCACCCCACCGCGATCGCCACCACTCTGGCCGGGCTGCGCGCGAAGGTCGGCGACGCGCGCATCCTGGTGGCGCTGGAGCCGCGTTCCAACTCGATGCGGCAGGGCGCGCATGCGGAGGCGCTGGCGCCGTCGCTGGCCGACGCCGATGCGGTGGTGTTCCTGCATCGCCCCGAATTGCCGTGGGATGCCGGTCGCATCACCGCTGCACTCGGCGGGCGCGGCGGCACGGCACCGACCGTCGATGCATTGATCGCCGCGCTGCGCGCACAGGTCCGGGCAGGCGACCAGGTGATCTTCATGTCCAACGGCGGTTTCGAGGCGGCGCCGCGCCGCTTCGTGGAGAGCCTGCGGCAGGCTTGATCGGGTCGTGGCCGCCGCGGCTTCTGGGTACACTCGCCGCATGGTCGTCCACGCGCAGCCGCCACTCGTCGAGATACCGCTGTTTCCGCTGGGTTCCGTGCTGTTTCCCGGGGGCCAGCTGCAGTTGCGCATCTTCGAGCCGCGCTATCTCGACCTGGTGCGCGAATGCACGCGCCATGGCACCGGCTTTGGCGTGTGCCTGATCCTCGAGGGACGGGAAACCGGCGAGCCGGCGGTGCCGGCGGCGATCGGCACGATCGCGCGGATCAGCGATTTCCATCGCGACGACGACGGCCTGCTCGGCATCGTCGCCGAAGGCGGTTCGCGTTTCCAGGTGGTGCGCAGCCGAGTGCGTTCCGACGGCCTGCTGCGCGGCGACGTGGAGCTCTGGCCGGGCGAGCCGGCACAACCGGTGCCGGTGGAGTTTGCCCTGCTGCAGACCATCCTGGAACGGTTGATCGAGACCATGGCGCCGCACTGGCGCGATGCGCCGCGCAGCGCCTATGACGACGCCAGCTGGCTGGGTTTCCGGCTGGCCGAACTGCTGCCGCTGGATACCGGCGAGCAGCAGCGCATGCTCGAACTGCACGACCCGGCGCAGCGGCTGGCCGAGCTGCGCGACATCCTGCCGCGCTTCCAGAAGCCCTGACCGGGCGGGTTCTACACTGGGAACCTTCCTGACGGAGTGACGCACATGGCCGACCTTGCCGGCAAAACCTTGTTCATCAGCGGCGCTTCGCGCGGCATCGGCCTGGCGATCGCGCTGCGCGCGGCGCGAGACGGCGCCAACATCGTGATCGCGGCCAAGAGCGGCGTGCCGAATCCGAAGCTGCCCGGCACCATCCATACTGCCGCGGCGGCGGTCGAGGCGGCCGGCGGCAGGGCGCTGGCGCTGCAGGTGGACATCCGCGAGGAGTCCCAGGTGGTGGCTGCCGCGGCGCAGGCGGCCGAACGTTTCGGCGGCATCGACATCGTGGTCAACAACGCCAGCGCGATCTGGCTGGCCGGCACCGAAGGCACGCCGATGAAGCGCTTCGACCTGATGCACCAGGTCAATACCCGCGGCACCTTCCTGGTCACCCAGGCCTGCCTGCCGTACCTGAAGAAGGCGGTCAACCCGCACGTGCTGATGCTGTCGCCGCCGCCCAGCCTCGACCCGAAATGGTTCGCGCCGCATACCGCCTACACCATCGCCAAGATGGGCATGAGCCTGTGCGTGCTGGGCATGAGCCCGGAGTTTGCCCCGCTGGGCATCGCGGTGAACGCGCTGTGGCCGCGTACGGTGATCGCCACCGCGGCGATCGGCATGATCGACGGCGTGAAGGCGGAGCATTGCCGCAAGCCGGAGATCGTGGCCGACGCCGCCCACGCCATCATGACCCGCCCGGCGCGCAGCTACACCGGCCATTTCGCGATCGACGAGGAGATCCTGCGCGAAGGCGGGGTCGCCGATTTCGACTGCTACGCCGTGCAGCCGGGCGCCCGCTTGCTGCCGGACCTGTTCCTGGGTTGAGGATCGACGGGCGCAGGTCCCTGCGATCGCGCCGGTGCCTTGCCGGCACGCCGTGAGGCATGGCTGATGCACGGACTGCAAGGCAGCGGCGAGCAGTGCCCGCTTCTTCACAATCCGCGCGTTTTCCTGCGCGTATATTCCGTGACTTGCATCATGTTTTCGGGGTGTCGGGGACGCAGGATGCGGCGACCGTAGTCGCGGGATCGGCCAACTACCCGCGACGTGCCGCGTCCCGGACGTACGTCGGCGTGGGGCAAGGGGCCACAAGATGAACGATAGACAGATGCCCAGGCGTTGCGTGGTCTGGTTCGGCAGCCCGACCGACGGTGAGTGCGCCGCGCTGGTCGAGGAAGGCTGGCTGGTGCGGATCGGCGACGCGCAGTTGCAGGAGGGCGTCGGCACGCGCCGCGACGACATCGTGGTGGCGCTGGCCGACCTGCGCTGTGGTGGTGCGCAGACGGTGCAGGCGATGGATCGGCTGATGGCCGACTATCCGTGGCTGCCGTGGCTTGCCCTGGTTCCCCGCGACCCCGCGGCGGACGCGCCCGGGGCGGAACGCATCCTGCGGGCCAGTACGGCCTTCCTCACCGTGCCGTTCGATTGCGGCTGTCTGCTCGACGTGCTGGCGAGGATTGCCGATGGCCAGGCGCAGCCGGCGGAAGGTACGGACGTGCCCGGCATCCCGGGGGCGCACAGTGCGGCGATGCGCGTCATCGCGACCAGCCTGTGCAAGTACGCGCCGGTGGATCTTCCGGTGCTGATCACTGGCGAAACCGGCAGCGGCAAGGAGGTGGCGGCCCGCGCGCTGCACGGCCTGTCCGCGCGCCGCGAACGGCCGTTCGTGGCGATCAACTGTGGCGCGCTGCCATCGAACCTGGTGCAGTCCGAGCTGTTCGGTCACGAGCGCGGCGCGTTCACCGGAGCGATCGCGCGGCGCATCGGTCACTTTGAGGCGGCCGCCGGCGGCATCGTGTTCCTGGACGAGGTGGGCGACCTGCCGCCGGACGCCCAGACCAGCCTGTTGCGGCTGCTGCAGGAGGGCACGCTGGTGCGCGTGGGCTCGACCCAGCCGATACGACTGGACGTGCGCGTGCTGGCTGCTACCCACGTCGACCTGGAGGCCGCTGTCGCGCAGGGACGCTTCCGCGAGGATCTGTACTACCGGCTCAACGTGCTGCGCCTGCGCATGCCGGCGTTGCGCGAGCGCGGCGGCGACGTCGAGTGGCTCGCGCAGCATTTCCTCGACGCGTTCTGCGCGCGGCACCCCTGCCGTGCCCACGCGTTCGGCCGCGATGCGCGGCGGGCGATGCGCGCGTTCGCCTGGCCCGGCAACGTGCGCGAGTTGCTCAACCGCGTGCAGCGGGCGGCGGTGGTCGCCGAAGGCAGCCTGATCGGTGCCGCCGACCTGGACCTGGAGGTGGCGCCGGCGGCGTTCGGCGCCCACGGCAGCCTCGACCTTACCCGCGTGTCGGCCGAGCGCGAGGCGGTGCTGAACTGTCTGCGCGAGAGCGGGTACAACATCAGCGAATGCGCGCGCCGGCTCGACGTCTCGCGGGTCACCGTGTATCGCCTGTGCCGGAAGCTCGGGCTGGAGCTGGAGCACCTGCGCAAGCTCGCGTCGCCGCACGGTGGCCGGCCGGCAGCCGGCATGCAGCGGCGCGGCCCGCCGGCGGCAGCCCAGAACGTGTAGGGCGCCGGGTGCGCAACGCGGGTTCCGTCGGTTGCGGGTTGGGCGAAGGAAATCCCCCCGACCCGCAGGGGACGGGCCGGGGGGTTCCTTTGCTGCCCGGCTACAGGGTCGCCGGGTTACCGCCCTCGTTCGCCGCTTGCGCGGCTATTCGCGTCACGGGATCGTCGCAGCCAGGGCCAGTAACCGGTCGTCGATGATGCCGGCGGCTCGGAGGCCAAGGCGTTCCCCATCGTATTCTCACGAATCGCGAGCAATCCCCGTGCCATGCCGAAGAAGGGCCGTGGCGACGCGTTTTGTGCCTTGCGATCCAGGACCAGCAGCGGAGCGACGTGTCACTTCGGATACAGCGTGGTGCGATGGCTGCCCTCGGTTGCGCGCGGGAGCGCGGACTGGTGCTGCGCGGCGGCGGGTGTAACGGCGGCGATACAGTTCGTGCAGCAGTGTTACAGCGTTCTTTGCGATTGTGTGCAGTGCAGCGTGGTTCTACGATGCGCGCCTGCGCTTTCACCTGCGCCACGCGGCGCTCCCGAGAATCACCATGTACAAACACCCTCCCGGCCTGGTTGAACTCGGCAAGCGTTACTGGCTGCCGGTGTACAAGCCGCGCGAGCTGGTGCTCGACCACGGCAAGGGTGCGCGGGTGTGGGATACCGAAGGGCGCGACTACGTGGATTTCGGCGCCGGCATCGCGGTCAACGCGCTTGGCCACCAGGATCCGGACCTGCTCGCTGCGCTGACCGCGCAGGCGCACAAGCTGTGGCACAGCAGCAACGTGTTCTACACCGAGCCCCCGCTACGGCTGGCCGAGGAACTGGTGCACGCCTCGGGGTTCGCCGAGCGCGTGTTCCTGTGCAACTCCGGCGCCGAGGCGAACGAGGCGGCAATCAAGCTGGTGCGCAAGTGGGCGGCGACGCAGGGCCGGGCGCCGGAGCGGCGCGTCATCGTCACCTTCAATGGCTCGTTCCACGGCCGCACATTGGCCACCGTCACTGCCACCGCGCAGGCGAAGTACCAGCAGGGCTACGAGCCGCTGCCGGCGGGTTTCCGCCACCTCGATTTCAACGACGCGCAGGCGCTGGAGGCGACCTTCGCCGCAGGCGACGTCGCGGCGGTGATGCTGGAGCCGGTGCAGGGCGAAGGCGGCGTGCTGCCCGCCGCGCCGGGTTTCCTGAAGCGCGTGCGCGAGCTGTGCGACCAGCATGACGCGCTGCTGGTGCTGGACGAGATCCAGTGTGGCATGGGCCGCACCGGCACGCTGTTCGCGCATGCCCACGAGAACGTCAGGCCGGACATCGTGACCTTGGCCAAGGCGCTCGGCGGCGGCTTCCCGATCGGCGCGATGCTGGCCGGGCCGAAGGTGGCCGAGGTGATGCAGTACGGCGCCCACGGCACCACCTTCGGCGGCAACCCGATGGCCGCCGCGGTGGCGCGTGTCGCGCTGGCCAAGCTGTCTTCGCCGGCGGTGCTGATGAACGTGGAACGGCAGGCGAACGACCTGCGCGCGGGGTTGGCGCGGATCAATCACGAGCTGCAGTTGTTTGCCGAAGTGCGCGGCCGCGGGCTGATGATCGGCGCGGTGCTGGCCGATGCGTACAAGGGCAAGGCCGGCGCGGTCCTCGATCACGCCGCCACCCGCGGCTTGCTGCTGCTGCAGGCCGGGCCGGACGTGCTGCGCTTCGTGCCGCCGCTGACCATCACCGACGAGGAACTGGCCGACGGCCTCGCGCGCCTGCACGCGGCGTTGAGCGATTTTGCGGCAGGCTGAGCCCGCCCATCAGGAGCATCCTGGATGAAATACCTGCACAGCATGGTGCGCGTGCGCGACCTTGACGCCTCGCTGCGTTTCTACTGCGAAGGCCTCGGCCTGCGCGAGGTGCGCCGCCAGGAAAACCCCGCGGGCAAGTACACGCTGGTGTTCCTCGCCGCGCCGGACAGCCCCGAGGCCGAGATCGAGCTCACCTGGAACTGGGGCTCGACCGAGGACTACGGCAGCGCGCGCAACTTCGGCCACCTGGCCTTCCGCGTGGAGGACATCTACGCCACCTGTGCGCGTCTGCAGGCGATGGGCTGCACCATCCACCGCCCGCCGCGTGATGGCCACATGGCCTTCGTGCGTTCGCCCGACCTGATCTCGATCGAGCTGCTGCAGGAAGGCCACCTGCCGCCGTGCGAGCCGTGGGCGTCGATGCCCAATACCGGCAGCTGGTAATCAGCCCCTTGCGTCGCGCAGGGCGCCGCGCGCGGCTTCCAGCGTGTCGGCGATGTGCTGGTCGGTGTGCGCGCTGGACAGGAAGCCGGCTTCGAACGCCGAAGGCGCCAGGTACACCCCGCGCTTCAGCATGCCGTGGAAGAAGCGGTTGAACAGCGCCGTGTCCGCCGCGGTGGCCTGCGCGTAGCTGCGCACTTCTTCGGCGCTGAAGAACAGGCCGAACATGCCACCGACGCGGTTGGTGCTGAATGCCACGCCTTCGCCGTCGGCCACCGACTGCAGGCCGTCGCAGAGTAGGCGGGTGCGGGCGGCCAGCCGCTCGTGGAAGCCGGGCGCCTGGATCAGCTCCAGCATCGCCAGGCCCGCCGCCATCGCTACCGGATTGCCGGAGAGCGTGCCGGCCTGGTAGATGGGGCCGGCAGGCGCGATCTGTTCCATCAGCTCGCGGCGGCCGCCGTAGGCGCCCACCGGCATGCCGCCGCCGATGATCTTGCCGAACGTGGTGAGGTCCGGCGCCACGCCGTAATGCGCCTGCGCGCCGCCGAGTGCCACGCGAAAACCGGTCATCACCTCGTCGAAGATCAGCAGCGCGCCGTGGCGCGTGCACAGTTCGCGCAGGCCTTGCAGGTAGCCGTCGACTGGCGGGATGCAGTTCATGTTGCCGGCGACCGGCTCGATGATCAGGCCTGCGATTTCGTTGCCCTGTTCGGCGAACAATGCCTTCGCGGCGTCGAGGTCGTTGTACGGCAGGGTCAGGGTGAGGTCGGCATTCGCCTTCGGCACGCCCGGCGAGGTCGGCACGCCGAAGGTCAGCGCGCCGGAGCCGGCCTTGACCAGGAAGCTGTCGCCGTGGCCGTGGTAGCAGCCCTCGAACTTCACGATCTTGCTGCGGCCGGTGGCGCCGCGCGCGAGGCGGATCGCCGACATCGTGGCCTCGGTGCCGGAGTTGACCATGCGCACCATCTCGACCGACGGAATCAGCCGGGTGATGGTCTCGGCCATCGTCACTTCGGCCGGACAGGGCGTGCCGAACGACAGGCCGTCCTTCACCGCGCGCTCGACCGCTTCGCACACCGCCGGGTGGTTGTGGCCCACGATCATCGGACCCCACGAGCCGACGTAGTCGATGTAGCGCGTGCCTTCCACATCCCATAGGCAGGCGCCGTCTGCCCGCGCGGTGAAGAACGGCTCGCCGCCCACCGACTTGAACGCGCGCACCGGTGAGTTCACGCCGCCAGGCATCAGCTTCTGGGCGCGCTGGAAGAGTTCGTGGTTGCTCATCGTGCGGATTCTCGATCGGAGGGGTACAGGTCGGCGAAACGCTGTGCGGCGGCGCGCACGTCGGGGGCGGCGAACAGGGCAGTGATGGCCGCCAAGTACTCGGCGCCGGCCTCGACCAGCGAGGCGCCATTGTCCGGCGTGATCCCGCCGATCGCCACCCGCGGCACGCCCAGCGCGGCGCTTTGCCTCAGCAGGTCAATCGGGACGCGTGGCGCCAGCGGCTTGGTCGGCGAAGGAAAGAACGCACCGAACGACACGTAGCTGGCGCCGGCACGCGCAGCGGCCTGTGCGCGCGGCAGCGAGCCGTAACACGACATGCCGATGATCGCCTGCGCGCCCAGCATCGCGCGCACGGCAGCGGGGTCGTCGTCGTCCCGGCCCAGGTGCACGCCATCGGCGCCGACCGCCTGGGCCAGCGCGATGTCGTGGTCGATGATCAGCGGCACGCGGTGGGCGCGGCACAGCTGCGCGAGCGCCGTCGCCTCGGCGCGGCGGCGCGCCGTGTCGTCGCTCAGGTCGCGGTACTGCAGCAGCTTCACGCCACCGGCCAGCGCCTGTGCGACGACGTCAAGCAGGTCGGCGCGCGGCCCGTCGGTGATGGCGTACAGGCCGCGGCCCGGTAGGAGTGTCGGCATCTTCGTTGCCTCGGGGGTCGGGACAGAGGTGCGGCGGTATCGCCGCGCTTTCGTATTGTCGGTCGAGTTGCGAGAATGCTCCATTCCCCAGGCGACCCGAAGAAACCCGATCATGAGCCAGAGTTCCACCGAAACCGCCTTGCGCAAATGGATGTGCGTCGTCTGCGGCTACATTTACGACGAAGCCGCGGGCGTGCCGGAGGAAGGCATTCCCGCCGGTACCCGCTGGGAGGACGTGCCCGACACCTGGACCTGCCCGGACTGCGGTACCACCAAGGATGATTTCGAGATGATCGAGATCGACTGAACGCCGATTCCTGCCTGCAAACGGCCCGATCCCGTCAGTGCATTGGCCGGGCCGCCTGTTCTGATGTTCCTGCGCCTGACTACGCAGCGCGCCATACGGGAACATCCCATGCAACAGTTCATTCCGTTCGAAGACGACTGGGACGCACTGGAAAACCTGCGTCCCGAAAACCTGATTCCCTATCGTGTCGGCATGCTCGACGCGCCGCGCGAAGCCGTTCAGCGCACGGGTCCGATCTCGCCGTCGATCTTCAACACGTCGCCCGGCTTCGCCCCGATGCGCTGCGCCGTGCCGGCAGACAGCTCCAGCACGTAGATCGCCGGCGCGTCGCTGGGATAGGTCGGGCAGGGATCGGCCTTGCATGGCGGCACATCCAGCTGCATCGAGACCAGTCGGCGCTCCGTATCGAAATACAGGATGTCCAGCGGTATCAGCGTGTTCTTCATCCAGAACGCCTGTGGCCCGGTGTGGGGAAACACGAACAGCATGCCGTGATCGGGCGCCAGCGTGGTGCGCATCGTCAGGCCGCGCTGGCGACCGGCATCGTCGGTGGCGCGCTCCACCAAAAAACGCTGCCCATGCAGCTCGACCGCCGGTATCCCGGGCTGCGCCGGAGCGGAGCCGGAACAGCCGGCCAGCAGGAACAGCATCGGAGCGATCCATCGTGTCATCGTGGCGGTTCGTTGCAGAGGGGAAGACGTGGCGGGCAGTCTAGCGCTCCAGTCGGCAGCGTTTCGCGAGAAAAGTACACGCGCCCCCTTCCCAGACGTGCGGCTCGGCGCTATGATTCTCGCCCCTTCGACGAGGCGCCCTTTCGCGAAGGCTTCCGCACTACCCCACGCTGAAAAATTTGTTGGCTGAGGGTGTTGACGGTCGTAAAAAGCGATGTAGAATGGGCGGCTCACCCGGGACGAAAGGTCACGGGGCGATCACCGAAACGGTGGTCGGCAAGGTAAAGATCTTTGACAGTGTGCGCAGGTGAATTGTGTGGACGTCTTGTGCTGGAGGGTTGCGACCTGTCCAAGCAATGCAAGCGTCCCACCAAGTAAAAAGTCAGTAATGAGTTTTGATTGGTTGGGAACATACGCTTCAGAAAGATAGATCGACTTCGGTTGATCGAAAACTTAAGTGAAGAGTTTGATCCTGGCTCAGATTGAACGCTGGCGGCATGCCTAACACATGCAAGTCGAACGGCAGCACAGCAGTAGCAATACTGTGGGTGGCGAGTGGCGGACGGGTGAGTAATGCATCGGGATCTACCCTGACGTGGGGGATAACCTCGGGAAACCGGGACTAATACCGCATACGTCCTACGGGAGAAAGCGGGGGACCTTCGGGCCTCGCGCGGCAGGACGAACCGATGTGCGATTAGCTAGTTGGCGGGGTAATGGCCCACCAAGGCGACGATCGCTAGCTGGTCTGAGAGGATGATCAGCCACACTGGGACTGAGACACGGCCCAGACTCCTACGGGAGGCAGCAGTGGGGAATATTGGACAATGGGCGCAAGCCTGATCCAGCAATGCCGCGTGTGTGAAGAAGGCCTTCGGGTTGTAAAGCACTTTTATCAGGAGCGAAATACCACGGGTTAATACCCTATGGGGCTGACGGTACCTGAGGAATAAGCACCGGCTAACTTCGTGCCAGCAGCCGCGGTAATACGAAGGGTGCAAGCGTTAATCGGAATTACTGGGCGTAAAGGGTGCGTAGGCGGTTACTTAAGTCTGTCGTGAAATCCCCGGGCTCAACCTGGGAATGGCGATGGATACTGGGTGGCTAGAGTGTGTCAGAGGATGGTGGAATTCCCGGTGTAGCGGTGAAATGCGTAGAGATCGGGAGGAACATCAGTGGCGAAGGCGGCCATCTGGGACAACACTGACGCTGAAGCACGAAAGCGTGGGGAGCAAACAGGATTAGATACCCTGGTAGTCCACGCCCTAAACGATGCGAACTGGATGTTGGTCTCAACTCGGAGATCAGTGTCGAAGCTAACGCGTTAAGTTCGCCGCCTGGGGAGTACGGTCGCAAGACTGAAACTCAAAGGAATTGACGGGGGCCCGCACAAGCGGTGGAGTATGTGGTTTAATTCGATGCAACGCGAAGAACCTTACCTGGCCTTGACATGTCCGGAATCCTGCAGAGATGCGGGAGTGCCTTCGGGAATCGGAACACAGGTGCTGCATGGCTGTCGTCAGCTCGTGTCGTGAGATGTTGGGTTAAGTCCCGCAACGAGCGCAACCCTTGTCCTTAGTTGCCAGCACGTAATGGTGGGAACTCTAAGGAGACTGCCGGTGACAAACCGGAGGAAGGTGGGGATGACGTCAAGTCATCATGGCCCTTACGGCCAGGGCTACACACGTACTACAATGGTCGGTACAGAGGGTTGCAATACCGCGAGGTGGAGCCAATCCCAGAAAGCCGATCCCAGTCCGGATTGGAGTCTGCAACTCGACTCCATGAAGTCGGAATCGCTAGTAATCGCGGATCAGCTATGCCGCGGTGAATACGTTCCCGGGCCTTGTACACACCGCCCGTCACACCATGGGAGTGGGTTGCTCCAGAAGGCGTTAGTCTAACCGCAAGGGGGACGACGCCCACGGAGTGGTCCATGACTGGGGTGAAGTCGTAACAAGGTAGCCGTATCGGAAGGTGCGGCTGGATCACCTCCTTTCAAGAAACGACGGCGTGAGTCTTCACGCAAGACGTCCACACAAGACACCTGTACTTCACGCGAAGGGTTTGCTTTACGCAACGTCCCTGTTGCGAAGAGCAGACATCAAGACCGGCCATCCATGGCCGGACTCTTCACAACAGCCGCTTCGAACGAGGCTTACGGCCACGTCAAGCGGGACCAGGTAGCTTGGCTCGCGGGTTCTGGGGTTCACCTTTCATGGGTCTGTAGCTCAGGTGGTTAGAGCGCACCCCTGATAAGGGTGAGGCCGGTGGTTCGAGTCCACCCAGACCCACCATGGGGCCATAGCTCAGCTGGGAGAGCACCTGCTTTGCAAGCAGGGGGTCGTCGGTTCGATCCCGACTGGCTCCACCACTCAAGCGCCGCGTGAAGTATCAGCACACACAAGATTTGAAGTCATCCGGCATTGAGGCCGGTGTGACGTTCTTTGAAAACAGGTAAACGAGTGACAAGCGTCTTGGTTCGAACCGAACCGAGGCAAGTGTTAAGGCACGAAAACGAAGTAACTTGGCTGCACCTGAGGAGGGTGCATGCCCCGAGGCGACTTGGGGTTATATGGTCAAGCGACTAAGCGTATACGGTGGATGCCTTGGCAGTCAGAGGCGATGAAGGACGTGGCAGCCTGCGAAAAGTGTCGGGGAGCTGGCAACAAGCTTTGATCCGGCAATGTCCGAATGGGGAAACCCACTCCGCAAGGAGTACTGCATGGTGAATACATAGCCATGCAGGGCGAACCCGGGGAACTGAAATATCTAAGTACCCGGAGGAAAAGAAATCAACCGAGATTCCCTGAGTAGCGACGAGCGAACGGGGACTAGCCCAAAAGCACATTGTGTTCTAGTCAAACGGCATGGAAAGGCCGGCCATAGATGGTGATAGCCCAGTCGACGAAAGGGCACTTTGTGTGAAATTGAGTAAGGCGGGGCACGTGAAACCTTGTCTGAACATGGGGGGACCATCCTCCAAGGCTAAATACTCCTGACTGACCGATAGCGAACTAGTACCGTGAGGGAAAGGCGAAAAGAACCCCGGAGAGGGGAGTGAAATAGACCCTGAAACCGTATACGTACAAGCAGTGGAAGCCCGCAAGGGTGACTGCGTACCTTTTGTATAATGGGTCAGCGACTTACTGTCAGTGGCAAGCTTAACCGTATAGGGGAGGCGAAGAGAAATCGAGTCTGAATAGGGCGCATAGTCTCTGGCAGTAGACCCGAAACCGAGTGATCTATCCTTGGCCAGGTTGAAGGTGCGGTAACACGCACTGGAGGACCGAACCCACATCTGTTGCAATAGATGGGGATGAGCTGAGGATAGGAGTGAAAGGCTAAACAAACTCGGAGATAGCTGGTTCTCCTCGAAAGCTATTTAGGTAGCGCCTCGGACGAATCTTCCTGGGGGTAGAGCACTGTTATGGCTAGGGGGTCATCGCGACTTACCAAACCATGGCAAACTCCGAATACCAGGACAGACTATCCGGGAGACACACGGCGGGTGCTAACGTCCGTCGTGAAAAGGGAAACAACCCAGACCCGCAGCTAAGGTCCCAAAGTCATAGCTAAGTGGAAAACGATGTGGAAAGGCATAGACAGCCAGGAGGTTGGCTTAGAAGCAGCCATCCTTTAAAGAAAGCGTAATAGCTCACTGGTCGAGTCGGTCTGCGCGGAAGATTTAACGGGGCTAAGCTATGCACCGAAGCTCGGGGTGTGCACGCAAGTGCACGCGGTAGAGGAGCGTTCCGTAAGCCTGTGAAGGTGGATTGTAAAGTCTGCTGGAGGTATCGGAAGTGCGAATGCTGACATGAGTAACGATAATGGGGGTGAAAAGCCCCCACGCCGAAAGCCCAAGGTTTCCTCGCGCAACGTTCATCGGCGCAGGGTGAGTCGGCCCCTAAGGCGAGGCAGAAATGCGTAGTCGATGGGAAGCTGGTTAATATTCCAGCACTTTTCTACAGTGCGATGTGGGGACGGAGAAAGTTAGGTCTACCGGGCGTTGGTTGTCCCGGGGAAAGGCGGTAGGCATGGATCTTAGGCAAATCCGGGATCCTTTATGCCGAGCACCGAGACGAGCCCTTTTGGGCGAAGTGACCGATACTACGCTTCCAGGAAAAGCCACTAAGCTTCAGCTGTAGAAAAACCGTACCGTAAACCGACACTGGTAGGCAGGGTGAGAATCCCAAGGCGCTTGAGAGAACTCGGGTGAAGGAACTAGGCAAAATGGCACCGTAACTTCGGGAGAAGGTGCGCCCTTCGATGTGGTCACGTGCGTGACTGAGCATTGAAGGGTCGCAGTAACCTGGCCGCTGCGACTGTTTATCAAAAACACAGCACTCTGCAAACACGAAAGTGGACGTATAGGGTGTGACGCCTGCCCGGTGCTGGAAGGTTAATTGATGGGGTCAGCCGCAAGGCGAAGCTCTTGATCGAAGCCCCAGTAAACGGCGGCCGTAACTATAACGGTCCTAAGGTAGCGAAATTCCTTGTCGGGTAAGTTCCGACCTGCACGAATGGCGTAACGACAGCGGCGCTGTCTCCACCCGAGACTCAGTGAAATTGAATTCGCTGTGAAGATGCAGCGTTCCCGCGGCAAGACGGAAAGACCCCGTGAACCTTTACTATAGCTTTACACTGAACGTTGAGTTCTTCTGTGTAGGATAGGTGGGAGGCTTTGAAGTGCAGACGCCAGTTTGCATGGAGCCATCCTTGAAATACCACCCTGAAGTGCTTGACGTTCTAACCTCGGCCCGTAATCCGGGTCAGGGACCGTGTATGGTGGGTAGTTTGACTGGGGCGGTCTCCTCCCAAAGAGTAACGGAGGAGCACGAAGGTACGCTCAGCGCGGTCGGACATCGCGCACTGTGTGCAAAGGCATAAGCGTGCTTGACTGCGAGATCGACGGATCAAGCAGGTACGAAAGTAGGTCTTAGTGATCCGGTGGTTCTGTATGGAAGGGCCATCGCTCAACGGATAAAAGGTACTCCGGGGATAACAGGCTGATACCGCCCAAGAGTTCATATCGACGGCGGTGTTTGGCACCTCGATGTCGGCTCATCACATCCTGGGGCTGTAGCCGGTCCCAAGGGTATGGCTGTTCGCCATTTAAAGTGGTACGCGAGCTGGGTTCAGAACGTCGTGAGACAGTTCGGTCCCTATCTGTCGTGGGCGTTGGAGATTTGAGGGGGGCTGCTCCTAGTACGAGAGGACCGGAGTGGACGTTCCGCTGGTGTTCGGGTTGTCTCGCCAGAGGCATTGCCCGGTAGCTATGAACGGAAGTGATAACCGCTGAAAGCATCTAAGCGGGAAGCACGCCCCAAGATGAGATCTCCCGAGAGCTTGACTCTCCTTAAGGCACCATCAAGACCAGGTGGTTGATAGGTCAGGTGTGGAAGCGCAGCAATGCGTTCAGCTAACTGATACTAATGAGCCGTGCGGCTTGACCATATAACCCCAAGTGGCTTTGTTTTACGCAGGTCCCTCTGCGAAGCTACCGGCCATCCATGGCCGGAGCCTTCGAAAGAGCGATCGTTCCAAGGCACTTGCCAAATATCGAATTCACCTCGACGCTTGTCACTCGTTTACGATTTATCTCACGTGAGATCCCTCTCACGAAAAGAAGAGTCAAAACCCCGCCATCCGTGGCGGACTCTTCAAAAATGCGGAGCCGGCGCGTCAGCGCTGCTCCCACCCCTTCCCTGGCGGCCATAGCGGCGTGGTCCCACCTGATCCCATCCCGAACTCAGAAGTGAAACGCGCATGCGCCGATGGTAGTGTGGCTTTGCCATGCAAGAGTAGGTCACCGCCAGGGGCTTTATCCTTAGAAGGCCTCCCCATCCGGGGAGGCCTTCGTCTTTATCAGCCTCACTCCCCCAACGGCAACGCTCGGGGGGCTTTGGTGTGACCGGCGCTTCACCCCGGGTCTCGACCACAGCGTGTTGCCGCCCGTGCGCCAACACCTTCGGCGCCGCTCCGGAGCACCCCGGGATCCGCCGCGCGCACGCTCTCTTGCTAATCTTTGCCGGCAGGTTCGCGTGGAAGGAATGGCTGTGGCGCAACGTTATGTACTGGCGATAGATCAGGGCACCACCAGTTCGCGCGCCATATTGTTCGACCGGGCCGGTGGCGTGGTCGGCTCGGCGCAGCGCGAGTTTCGTCAGATATTCCCCCGGCCAGGCTGGGTCGAGCACGATCCTCAGGAGATTCTGGCCAGCGTGCTGGCGACGGTTGGCGAGGTGCTGGGCGCGGCACGGGTTGGCGCGCGCGAGCTGGCCGGCATCGGTATCGCCAACCAGCGCGAGACCACCGTGGTGTGGGATCGCCATACCGGTCGACCCGTCCGCAACGCGATCGTCTGGCAATCGCGACAGAGCCTGGCGATCTGCGAGGGGCTGGAGGCGGAGGGTTATGCCGCGCTGGTGCGCCAGAAGACCGGACTGCTGATCGACGCGTACTTTTCCGGCAGCAAGATCCGCTGGATCCTCGATCATGTCGCTGGCGCACGTGCCCGCGCGGAACGCGGCGACCTGCTGTTCGGCACGATCGACAGCTGGCTGCTCTGGAACCTGACGGGGGGCGGGCTGCACGCCACCGACGTCAGCAACGCCGCGCGCACGCTGTTGTTCGACATCCACATGCGGCAGTGGGACGACGAACTGCTGCGCATGCTGGATATTCCGCGCAGCATGTTGCCGGAGGTGCGCTCGTGCAGCGAGGTCTACGGCCGCACCGTGGCACTGCCCGGCGTGCCGGCCGGCGTGCCGATCAGCGGCGTGGCCGGCGACCAGCAGGCGGCACTGTTCGGCCAGGCCTGTTTCGAGCCCGGCATGGCCAAGAACACCTACGGTACGGGCTGCTTCATGCTGATGCATACCGGGGTCCGGGCCGTACCGTCGCGCCACGGGCTGCTGACCACGATTGCGTGGGAACTGGATGGGGCCGTCGAGTACGCGCTGGAAGGCAGCATCTTCGTCGCCGGCTCGGTGGTGCAGTGGTTGCGCGATGGCCTGCAGATCCTGGCACGGACCAGCGATTCACAGGCGTGCGCGGAGAGCGTGGAATCCAGCGAAGGCGTGTATGTGGTACCGGCCTTCGTCGGGCTGGGCGCACCGTACTGGCGCAGTGACGTGCGCGGCGCGATGTTCGGCTTGTCGCGAGGCACGCGCAAGGAGCATGTCGTGCGCGCGGCGCTGGAGTCGATGGCCTATCAGTCGCGCGACGTGTTGGCCGCGATGGAGGCCGACGCCAGCATTCCGTTGAAGGAACTCCGCGCGGATGGCGGCGCGATCGCCAACGACTTCATGGCGCAATTCCAGAGTGACATGCTCGGCGTACCGGTGCTGCGGCCGAAGGTCGCCGAGACCACGGCGCTGGGCGCGGCTTACCTGGCCGGTCTCGCCGTGGGCTTCTGGGAAAGCCGCGAGCAGATTGCGGCGTTGTGGCAGGTTGACCGGCGCTTCCTGCCTGCGATGGAGGCGTCGCGCCGTGAGCGGCTGTATCGCGGCTGGCTGGATGCGGTGAACGCCACCATCGGCTTTCGCGTCGATTGAAGGCCGGCGCGCTGGCCGCCGCGACCGCGCCCGCCTTCGAGCCGCGATCAGTCCAGGCCGTAACCGAACTGGTCCAGGAATGCTGCGGCGAACTCGCCGTAGCTGAAGCGCTGATTCTGCGTGCCGGGGTGCTCCACTTTCAGCGCGCCCATCAGCGAGGCCATGCGGCCGGTCGTCGGCCAGTCCTTGCCGCGCATGATGCCGAAGATCAGCCCGGCGCGATAAGCGTCACCGCAGCCGGTCGGGTCCACGATCTGGCGCTCGCGCGCCGGCGGGATGTGGTGGGTGTCGCTGCCGGCGTGGATGACTGAGCCGCGCGGGCCCTGGGTCACGATGTACGCCGTCACCTGCTCGGCGATCTCGGCGGCACTCCAGCCGGTGCGCGCCTGCAGCAGCTGCGACTCGTAGTCGTTGACGATCACGTAGGTCGACTTGCCGATCATCGAGCGGAACTCGTCGCCGCTGAACAGCGGCATTGCCTGGCCCGGGTCGAAGATGAACGGTACGCCGCGCAGGGCGAACTCGTCGACGTGCTGCAGCATCGCCTCGCGGCCGTCGGGAGCAACGATCGCGAAGTCGATCTGCGGAATGTCCCGCACGTGGTTTTCCTGCGCACTGGACATTGCGCCGGGATGGAAGGCGGTGATCTGGTTGTTGTCCAGGTCGGTGGTGATGAAGCACTGCGGGGTGAACTGGTCGTCGAATTCGCGCACGCCGTCGAGCCGGATGCCGCATTGCTCCATATGCTTGCGGTACGGCCCGAAATCCTGGCCCACGGCCGCCACCGGCAGCGGGTCGCCGCCGAGCAGCTTGAGGTTGTAGGCGATGTTGCCGGCGCAGCCGCCGAACTCGCGGCGCATCCGCGGCACCAGGAACGACACATTCAGGATGTGCATCTGGTCGGGCAGGATGTGGTTCTTGAACTGGTCCTGGAACACCATGATGGTGTCGTAGGCCAGCGATCCGCAGATGACGGCAGACATGTGTGCGGGAGCCCCCGGAGCAAGGTATGGAAAGAGCGGCAGCCGTGTCCGGCATGAGGCCGGGCCGGACGGCTCCGGTCAAAGCGGTGAATCGTACCGCCATCCGCCCGGATTGGCGACTTCCGGCGGCGGCCCCCAGTTCATTTCGAGGCGCAGAAAGTGTGCTTATGGTCGTGTTGTACAAGGGTTTCTTAACGTTATTGTCCTTGCGCATGCCGGTCACGCTGACTAGACTGGCGAGCTTACTTTTTAGCCAGGCCGAACCACGGCGGACCCATGTTCAAGAAGTTTCGCGGGATCTTCTCCAACGACATCTCCATCGACCTCGGCACGGCCAACACGCTGATCTATGTGCGCGGCCAGGGCATCGTGTTGAACGAGCCCTCGGTGGTGGCGATCCGCCAGGATCGCGGCCCCGGCGGCCCGCGCACGATCGCTGCGGTCGGCAGCGACGCCAAGCGCATGCTCGGCCGCACGCCGGGCAACATCGCCACCGTGCGGCCGATGAAGGATGGCGTGATCGCCGACTTCACCATGACCGAGGCGATGCTGCAGCACTTCATCAAGCAGGTGCACAAGTCGCGCTTCCTGCGCCCGAGTCCGCGCGTGCTGGTCTGCGTGCCGTGCGGTTCGACCCAGGTCGAGCGCCGCGCGATCAAGGAATCGGCCGAAGGCGCCGGCGCCCGTGACGTGTTCCTGATCGAGGAGCCGATGGCTGCCGCGATCGGCGCCGGCATCCCGGTGCACGAGGCGCGCGGCGCGATGGTGCTGGACATCGGCGGCGGCACCTCGGAAGTGGCGGTGATCTCGCTCAACGGCATTGTCTACTCGCAGTCGGTGCGCGTGGGCGGCGACCGCTTCGACGAGGCCATCATCAACTACGTGCGGCGCAACCATGGCACCCTGATCGGCGAATCCACCGCCGAGCGGATCAAGCTGCAGATCGGTTGTGCGTTCCCGCAGGGCGAGGTCAAGGAAATCGAGATCTCCGGCCGCAACCTGGCCGAGGGCGTGCCGCGCATGTTCACGATCAACTCCAACGAGATCCTGGAGGCGCTGCATGAGCCGCTCGCTGGCATCGTGGCGGCGGTCAAGTCGGCGCTGGAGCAGACTCCGCCGGAACTGTGCTCCGACGTCGCCGAGCGCGGCATCGTGCTCACCGGCGGCGGCGCGCTGCTGCGCGATCTGGACCGGCTGATCTCCGAGGAGACCGGCCTGCACGTGCAAGTGGCGGACGATCCACTGACCTGCGTGGCGCGTGGCGGCGGCAAGGCGCTGGAGCTGATCGATCAGCACGGCAGCGATTTCTTCGCGCCCGAATAAGCCGCGTCCACGATGGCGCGCACCCGTGACGAGTCCTCGCCGCTGTTCGCCGGCAATGCCGCCGGCACGCTGCGGCTGATCGTCTATCTCGCACTGGCCGTGGTGCTGATGGTGCTCGACCATCGCAACGGCTGGCTGTGGCGCCTGCGCTATGCCGCCTCGGCCGTGGTCGAGCCGGTATACCGGCTGGCCGGCCTGCCGGCGGTCGGGATTCGCACCGTGAGCGTGGCGTTCGCCGATCGCCAGCGGCTGACCGAGCAGAACCAGCGCCTGCGCGAAGACCTGCTGCTGGCGAACGCCAAGTTGAACCGGATGGCCGCGGTGGCCGAACAGAACCAGCGGTTGAAGGAACTGCTCGACACCCAGCACAGCCTGGAGCTGAACGTGCAGCTGGCACGGGTGATCGGCGTGGATCTCGGCGCCTACCGCTATCGGCTCACGCTGAACATGGGCGCCCGCGACGGCGTCAGGCCGGGTCAGCCGGTGATCGACGCGCACGGCGTGATGGGCCAGGTGAAGGAAGTGCTGCCGACCACCTCGGTGGTGATGCTGATCACCGATCCGGCGCATGCGATCCCGGTGGTGATCGAACGCACCGGCCTGCGCACGGTGGCCTACGGCTCGCGCGACGGCGACCAGCTCAGCTTGCCGACCATTCCGCTGGCGGCCGACGTGCGCGCGGGCGACAAGCTGCTCACTTCGGGGATCGGCGGGCGCTTCCCGCCGGGCTTCCCGGTCGGCGAGGTGCGCTCGGTGGCGCCCTCGGCGACCGGCATGTTCCTGGTGGCGATGGCGCAGCCGGCAGCGGATCTCGACCGCAGCGAGGACGTGCTGCTGCTGCACGACCTGGCCGAGCCGGACGGCCCGCCGGCGCCGGTGACGCCGATGGGGCCGCCGACTGATCTGGCGCCGACCGGCGCCACCTCGGCCGCCCCGCCGGCAGCCGTCGGAGTGCCGCGATGAACCGGCAACGCCTGAGCCTGTGGTGGTTCGTCGGCACGCTGGTGTTCGCGCTGGTGTCGATGCTGGTGCCGCTGCCCGGCGTGCTGGAGCCGTTCAAGCCGTACTGGCCGGCCCTGGTCCTGTTGTACTGGTCGCTGGAATCGGAAGACCGGGTCACCCTGGGGCTGGCCTTCAGCGTGGGTCTGGCGGCGGACCTGATTAACGGCGTGGTGCTGGGTGAGCAGGCGCTGCGCCTGTGCGCACTGGCGTTCATCGCGTTGCGTTTCCGTTCGCGGCTGCGCTTCTTCCCGATGTGGCAACAGGCGCTGGCGGTGCTGGCGCTGCTACTGAACGACCGCATCCTGCTGCTGATCGTGCGCGTGCTGGCTGGCGCCTCGCTGCCGCCGGCCAGTTGGTGGATCTCGCCGTTCGTCGGCGCTGCACTATGGCCGTTCCTGTTCTTGCTGCTCGACGACCTGCGCGCGCGGCTGCGGATCCAATGAGCCGTGAACCCGTGACATGAAACCCCGGCGTTCGATCAAGGACCCCCGCGGCGAAAGCCTGCTGTTCCGGCGTCGCGCGCTGGCCGGCTTCGTGCTGATCGTACTGTGCCTGTGCCTGCTCGTCGGCCGCTTCGTGTTCCTGCAGGTGCTGCATCACGACGAGTTCGTCACCCGTTCGCAGGCCAACCGGGTCAAGCCACGCGCGATCCCGCCGGCACGCGGGCTGATCTACGACCGCAACGGCGTGCTGCTGGCCGACAACGTGCCGGCGTTCCGGCTGGAAGTGGTGCCCGAACAGGTCAAGGACATGCCGGCGCTGCTGGAGCGGCTGGGCCAGGTGGTGCCGCTGGACCAGGACGACCTGGACGCGTTCCGCAAGCAGCTCAGGCAGAGCCGGCGCTTCGAGAGCGTGCCGCTGAAGCTGCGCCTGAGCGAAGACGAGATCGCCCGCTTCGCGGTGAACCGCTGGCGCTTTCCCGGCGTGGACGTGGTGCCCTACCTGACCCGGCGCTATCCCTTCGGCGGGCTGTTCGCGCACGTGGTGGGCTATGTCGGGCGCATCGATGCGGACGACCTGGAACGGCTCGATCCGCAGCGCTACCAGGGCACCAGCCACGTCGGCCGCAGCGGCATCGAGCGCTCCTACGAGAACATCCTGCACGGCACGCCGGGCTACGAGCTGCTGGAAGTGAATGCCGACGGGCGCACCCAGCGCGTGCTGGAAACACACGCGCCCACGCCCGGCAGGAACCTCTACCTGAGCCTCGACGTGCGCCTGCAGAAGGCCGCCGAGGCGGCGTTCGACGGCCGCCCCGGTGCGGCGGTGGCGATCGATCCGCGCAACGGCCAGGTGCTGGCGATGGTCAGCGTGCCCAGCTTCGATCCCAACCTGTTCGTCAACGGCATCAGCCAGGCCGACTACGCCGCGCTGACCAACGACCCCGACAAGCCGCTGTACAACCGCGCCCTGCGCGGCGTGTACCCGCCCGGCTCCACGGTGAAGCCGCTGATCGGCCTGGCCGGGCTGGAGACCGGCATGCGCACGCCGCAGGACAGCGTGGTCTCCACCGGCGTGTTCTACATTCCCGGCCAGCAGCGCGGCTACCGCGACGACCAGCGCGGCGGCGTGGGGCGGGTCGATCTGGTCGGCGCCATCGAGCAGTCGGTGAACACGTATTTCTACAAGCTCGCGCTGGACATGGGCATCGACCGGCTCAGCGAATACATGGGCAAGTTCGGCTTCGGCCGGCCGACCGGGATCGACCTGATCGGCGAGTCGTCCGGCGTGCTGCCCTCGCGCGAGTGGAAGGCGGCGAACCTCAGGCAGCCGTGGTATCCCGGCGAGACGGTGATCGCCGGCATCGGCCAGGGTTTCTGGGCGGTCACCCCGCTGCAGCTGAGCCATGCGATCGCCACCTTCGCCGGCCACGGCATCCCGTACGCGCCGCGCGTGGTGATGGCCACCCAGGACGGCGTCAACGCGAAGCCGCAGGCACTGGCCAATCCGCCCAGCGGACCGTCGCTGATCCGCAAGCCGTCCGACTGGGACGTGGTGAACCAGGGCATGCAGCAGGTGATCTACGGCGCCCGGGGCACCGGCCGCAAGCTGGGCGTCGGCTTCCCGTACCTGATGGCCGGCAAGAGCGGCACTGCCGAGCGATTCTCGCGTACCTCCGAGGCCTATGACACCAATCGCAACACGGCCTATCTGGCCACCCGCCACCGCGCCTGGTTCGTTGCCTACGCGCCGGCCGACAACCCGCAGGTCGCGGTGGCGGCGATCCTCGAATCCGGTGCCTGGGGCGCGGAGGCAGCCGGACCGATCGTGCGCGCGATTCTCGATACCTGGCTGGCCGGGCGCGGTGGCGTGATTGCCGACGCGAAACGCCTGCCGGTGTCGGTCGCGCCGTTGGCGCCGGCTGCCGTGCCGGCCGGGAACGTTTCGCCCGACGCCGGCGTGGAAGACAGCGAGCCGCTCGAGGATCTGCCGGCGCAGGCGACGAGCAGCGGGGGCACGCCATGATCGAGGCGCTGTACGCACGGGCGCGCCGTTTCGCGCGCCGCCTCCTCAGCCGGCCGCGGATCGACCTGCCGCTGGCGCTTGGTCTGTTCGTGCTGGCGCTGACCGGGCTGGTCACGCTGTACAGCGCCGGCGACGGCAATCTGGCGCTGGTCGGCGGCCAGGCCGCCCGTTTCGTGCTGGGCGGCGCGCTGCTGCTGGTAGTGTCGCGCATCCCGCCGGCGGTGCTGCGCGGCTGGACGCCGTGGCTGTACGCCGGCAGCACCGCACTGCTGGTGGTGGTGGCGATCCTGGGCGAGGGCCGCGGCTCGATCCGCTGGCTGGACCTCGGCTTCATGCGCTTCCAGCCGTCCGAACTGCTCAAGCTGACCATGCCGATGATGGTGGCCTGGTACCTGCACCCGCGCCAGCTGCCGCCCGGCTGGAAGGACATCGTGATGGTCGGCCTGCTGATCGCGATTCCGGCGGGGTTGATCGCCGAGCAGCCGGACCTGGGCACCGCCGTGCTGGTGACCGCGGCCGGCGCGTTCGCGCTGTTCCTGTCCGGCATGGCATGGTGGCGCATCGGCCTGCTGCTCGGCGCGGTCGCCGGCATGATCCCGGTCGGCTGGCACTTCATGCACCAGTACCAGCGCGAGCGCGTGCTGACCCTGCTCAACCCCGAGTCCGACCCGCTCGGCAACGGCTGGCACATCATCCAGTCGCAGATCGCGGTGGGCTCCGGCGGCGTCTTCGGCAAGGGCTGGCTGCACAGCACGCAATCACGGCTGGATTTCCTGCCCGAGCACACCACCGACTTCATCTTCGCGGTGTTCTCCGAGGAGTTCGGCCTGGTCGGCGTGGCCGCCTTGCTCGCGCTGTACGCGTTCATCATCGGCCGCTGCCTGTGGATCGCGATGGAGGCGCGCGACACCTATTCGCGCCTGCTCGCCGGCGCGATCGGCATGAGCTTCTTCGTCTACGTGTTCGTCAACGGCGGCATGGTCGCCGGCATGCTGCCGGTGGTCGGCGTGCCGCTGCCGCTGATCAGCTACGGCGGCACCTCGGCGGTGTCGCTGCTGACCGGCTTCGGCGTGCTGATGTCGATCCACGCGAACCGCAAGATGCACCTCTGAACGTTGCCGGTTTTCCGCCCGCCCTTCACCCGGAGTTGCGCCCGCGTGCGTGTTAGGCTTTCGACGACATCGTTGTTCTGTGAGCGAAGCCACGACATGACAGTTGCACCCATGCCGTTCCCGGTCCGTTTCCTCGCCATCCTCGCCTTGCTGTGGATGGGCGCGCCGACCCCGGCCACGGCGACGACGCATCCCGGCCAGGCCGAGCTGGTGCGCGAGGTGGCGCGCGAGACCGGCAAGAGTCCGCAGGCGCTGAATGCGCTGCTCGACGGCGCGACGAGGCAGCAGGCCATCCTCGATGCGATCAGCCGCCCGGCCGAGGCCAAGCCGTGGAAGGACTACCGGCCGATCTTCCTGACCGAGCAGCGCATCGCCGATGGCGTCGCGTTCTACCGCGCGCATCGGGCATTGCTGGAGCAGATCGGCAGGCAGTACGGCGTGGCGCCCGAGTACATCGTGGCGATCGTCGGCGTGGAGACCAGCTATGGCCGCAACACCGGCAAGTACAAGGTGCTCGACGCGCTGGTCACGCTGGGCCTGTACTACCCGCCGCGGGCGACGTTCTTCCGCGAGCAGCTGAAGGAACTGCTGGAGATGCCGGACAACCGCCTGGCCGGGCCGATCGACACCCTTACCGGCTCCTACGCCGGCGCGCAGGGCTGGGGCCAGTTCATGCCCACCAGCATCCGCGATTTCGCGGTGGACGCGGATCAGGATGGCCATATCGAGCTGTCGAATTCACTGCCGGACATCTTTGCCAGCGTGGCGAATTACTTCGTGAAGCACGGCTGGATCGCCGGAGGCCCGGTGGCGGCGCGGGCGCAGCCGGACGGCGCGGCCAGGCCGATCGCGGTGAAGGACGCCAAGCCGCAGTGGCCGCTGGAGCAACTGGAGGCCTGGGGCTACGCGCCGCTGCAGCCGCTGTCGCCGGCCGAACCCAGCAGCCTGCAGACACTGGAAGGCGCGCGCGGGCCGGAGTACTGGTTCACCTTCCAGAACTTCTACGTGATCACCCGCTACAACCGCAGCCCGCTGTACGCGATGGCGGTCGACCAGCTGGCGCAGGCGATTGCCGCCGGCGTGGGCCAGGCGGAAGTGGCGCGATGAGGGCGCTGCGCGCGGCGGCCGCGCTGGCGGCGATCCTGCTGCTGGCCGGTTGCGGCAGCCACCGGACCAAGCCGTCCCATGGTGGCAGCCGGCAGGATGGCGCCCGGGATCAGTCACGCTCCCGCGGTGGCGACGCTTTCCATGACGACCTCAGCAAGCCGCAGGGCAGCCGCTATCGCGACGGCGAAGACAGCGTACCGCCGCCGCTCGACGTCAGCCAGCTGGTCGAGCCGGTGCCGAAGGCGGAGCCGCGCTCGCTGTACGGCAACAAGTCGCCCTACACCGTGCGCGGGCAGACCTATCGCGTGCTGCCCAGCGCGCGCGGCTACGACGAGCGCGGCATCGCCTCGTTCTACGGCAACAAGTTCCACGGCTACAAGACCTCCAGCCTGGAGACCTACGACATGTATGCGTTCAGCGCGGCCAGCACCACGCTGCCGCTGCCCAGCTACGCGCGCGTCACCAACCTGGAGACCGGCAAGAGCGTGATCGTGCGGGTCAACGACCGCGGTCCGTTCCACGACAACCGGCTGATCGACCTGTCCTACGCCGCCGCGGTGAAGATCGGCATCTGGCCCAAGGGCACCGGCCTGGTCGAGGTGCGCGGGATCGACCCCGGCCAGCCGCTGCAGGAACTGCCGCCGCCGACCGTGGTCACAAGCGGACATCCCGGGATCTACCTGCAGGTGGGTGCGTTCGCCGACGCGGACAACGCCGATCGGCTGGCCCAGCGCCTGCGCCGGGCCAATCTCGGCGCGGTGCAGGTGAGCGAGGCGGTGATCAACGGTCAGCGCGTGCGCCGGGTGCGGGTCGGGCCGCTGGCCAGCGTGGATCGGGCCGACCAAGTCACCACGCGGATCGAGGGCATGGGTCTGCCGCGACCCCAGGTCGCGGTAGACTGAGCAGGATTTGCGCAGCTTTTTTCCATCATGTCGGCGATGCCGGCATCCAGCTACCGGACTGAACCACACGATGAATTTTTTCCGCCGTACCCTGACCCCGTTCGCCGCCGTCCTGCTGGTCGGTGTTGCCGTTGCCCAGACGCCGCCGCGCCCGTCGCCGGTGCCGCGTCCGGTGGTACCGGACGCGCCGGTGCCGCCGCCGCCGGACGTCGACGGCAAGAGCTGGGTGCTGATGGATTACGCCACCGGCCAGATGCTCGCCAGCAAGGAACCCGACCAGCGCGTGGAGCCGGCCTCGATCACCAAGGTGATGACCGACTACGTGGTCTCGGCCGAGATCGCCAACGGCAAGATCCACATGACCGACCCGGTCACCATCAGCGAGAACGCCTGGCGCGGCGGCGGCGCCGGCACCGACGGCTCCACCAGTTTCCTCAAGCTCAACAGCCAGGTGCCGCTGAAGGACCTGCTGTACGGCATGATCATCCAGTCCGGCAATGACGCGGCGATCGCGCTGGCCGAGCACACCGCCGGCTCCGAGCCGGCGTTTGCCGGGCTGATGAACGCATACGCCAAGCAGCTGGGCATGGTCAATTCGAACTTCGAGAACGCCTCCGGCTACCCGATCGCGAACCACTACACCACCGCGCACGACATCGCGATCCTGTCGCGCGCGCTGATCCACGACTTCCCCGAGGACTACGCGATCTCCGCGGTCAAGGAGTTCGAGTGGAACGGGATCAAGCAGCACAACCGCAACACGCTGCTGTGGCGCGACCCCAGCGTGGACGGCATCAAGACCGGCCACACCGCGGCCGCCGGCTACTGCCTGGCCGCCTCGGCGAAGCAGGGCGATGCACGCATGATCGCGATCGTGATGGGTGCCAGCAGCGAGAAGGCACGCGCCGATTCGGCGATGGCCCTGCTCAACTACGGCTTCCGCTTCTACGAGACGCACAAGCTGTACGGTGCCGGCAAGCCGCTGGCCACGCCGCGGTTGTGGAAGGGCGCGGCCAACCAGCTGCCGCTGGGCGTGGCCGACGACGTGCTGGTCACCGTCAAGCGCGGCCAGTACGACCAGCTCAAGGCGACCATGGACATTCCCGCCACGCTGATCGCGCCGTTCAGCAAGGGCCAGCAGATCGGCACGCTGCGCATCACGCTGGACGGCCAGCCGGTGCAGAGCGTGCCGCTGGTGGCGCTGGCCGACGCGCCGCAGGGCGGCTTCTTCTCGCGCCTGTGGGACAGCATCCTGCTGTGGTTCCACAGCGACAAGAAGGTCGACGCGCAAGCACCGGCCAAGGACGCGGGTGCGAAGTGATACGGCCGATCGACTTCAGCAAGGCGAAGCAGGAAGGCAAGGGCTTCCAGTTTCCCGGCGAGTTCGAGATCACCGCGGTCGGCAGCGCCAGCGCGAACCTGCCGACCCACGTGCCGCAACTGCTGGAGCGCGCCGGCCTGCACGTGCTGCACGAGACCGTGCGCCACCGGCACTCCGGCGCGGGCAACTTCGTCTCGGTCACGGTGAGCTTCCGCTGCGACAGCCGCGAGCAGTACGAGGCGGCGCATCATGCGCTGCGTGCCGACCCGGATATCCGGTACACGCTGTGAGGGCAGGGAATAGGGAATCGGAAGCAGGGAAAGCCAGCGTTCCTGGTGCCCGGCTTGGGCAGCCAGCATGAGCACCCCTTGCACGCTTCTCGCCTCAAACAACGATTGCCCGTCCCCTCTTTCCTGATTCCCTTCGCCAACCGTGAACGCCGATTCGCCATTCCCCAATCCCGATCCCCTGCCTTTGGCCATCCGTCGCCTCGGCCGTCAGCCGTACGCGGCGACCTGGCAGGCGATGAGCGCGTTCACCGACAACCGCACCGCCGGCACGCCCGACGAATTCTGGCTGCTGCAGCACGACCCGGTGTTCACCCTGGGCCAGGCCGGCAAGATGGAGCACGTGCTGGCGCCGGGCGACATCCCGGTGATCCCGGTCGACCGCGGCGGCCAGGTGACCTACCACGGCCCCGGCCAGATCGTCGGCTACCCGCTGATCGACCTGCGCCGCGCCGGCGTGGGCGTGCGCGAGCTGGTGCACCGGATCGAGCAGGCGCTGATCGACACGCTGGCGCACTGGAACGTGATCGCGGCGCGCCGCGAGGGCGCCCCCGGCGTCTACGTGGCCGACGCCAAGGTCGCCGCGCTCGGCCTGCGCGTGCGCCGCGGCTGCAGCTTCCATGGGCTGGCTTTCAACGTGGCCATGGACCTGGAGCCGTTCCACCGCATCAACCCCTGCGGTTACAAGGGTTTGGCGGTCACGCAGCTGCTAGACTTGGGCGGTCCGTCGCAGCTGGCCGCGGTCGAGGACGTGCTGGTGGAGGAGTTCTGCCGCCAGTTCGGCTTCGTCGCCGAGCCCGCCGCCCCCATCCTGCCCGAACTCCCCGCCCGCGCCGCGGTCTGAGCTGTCTACATGAGCGAAATCTCCACCTCTCCCAAGGTCATCCCGATCGCCGTCGTCAGCGGCGCGCCCGCGGGTGAAAAGCAGCTGGGCAACGACAAGATCGCGCTGAACCGCGCCGGTTTCGACACCAGCGTGCCGACCCTGCGCAAGCCCAGCTGGATCCGCGTGCGGCTGCCGCAGGGCAACGCCGTGCAGCAGCTGAAGGCGCGCCTGCGCGAGAACTCGCTGGTCACCGTGTGCGAGGAAGCCTCCTGCCCGAACATCCACGAGTGCTTCAGCAAGGGCACCGCCACCTTCATGATCCTGGGCGAGGTGTGCACGCGGCGCTGCTCGTTCTGCGATGTGGCGCATGGCCGCCCGGTGGCGCCCGATCCGCTGGAGCCGGCGCGCCTCGCCGAGACCATCGCCGACATGCGCCTGAAGTACGTGGTGATCACCTCGGTCGACCGCGACGACCTGCGCGATGGCGGCGCCGAGCACTTCGCCGCCTGCATCCGCGCCACGCGCCACGCCAGCCCGAACATCCGCATCGAGATCCTCACCCCGGATTTCCGCGGCAAGGGCCGCATGGAGCGCGCGCTGGAAGTGCTGAAGGAGTTCCCGCCGGACGTGTTCAACCACAACCTGGAAACCGTGCCGCACCTGTACCGCGAGGTGCGCCCGGGCGCCGACTACCAGTGGTCGCTGGATCTGCTGAAGCGCTTCAAGGCGCAGCACCCGCAGGTGCCGACCAAGTCCGGCATCATGCTCGGCCTGGGCGAGACGCACGAGCAGGTGCTGGAAACCATGCACGACCTGCGCGCCCATGACGTCGAGATGATCACCATCGGCCAGTACCTGCAGCCCACGCCGCACCATCATCCGGTGGTGCGCTACTGGACGCCCGACGAATTCGACGCGCTGCGCGAGGAAGGCGAGGCGATGGGGTTCCACCACGTCGCCTCCGGTCCGTTGGTGCGTTCGTCCTACCACGCCGACCTGCAGGCCCATGCAGCCGGTGTCACCGAGTCAGCCTGAGAGCCTCCATGAAATTTCGTCCCGCGCTGGTCCTGCTGCTTGCCTTCACCGCGACCTGCGCGCTCGCGCAGTCGGCCGCCGACCTCGGTGCCGGCAAGGCCCGCAAGGCAGCCAGCTGGCCGCTCACTTCCACCCCCGAGGAGGCGCAGGCCGCACAGCTGTCGGCGCGCTTCCTGACACGTTTCCACTACGATGCGCAGCCGCTCGACGATGCGATGTCGGCGCGCATCTACACCGCGTACTTCAAGTTGCTGGACAGCGAGAAGGTGTTCTTCACCCAGGCCGACATGGCCAAGTTCGCGCCGCTGAAGACCCAGCTCGACGACGCGATCTGGAACCAGGACCTGTCCGCGCCGTTCGCGGTGTTCAACCTCTACGTGCAGCGCGCGGTCGAGCGCATGAATTACGCGCGCGGCCTGCTCAAGCAGGGCTTCGACTTTGCCGCCGACGAGAGCTACACCTTCGACCGCGAGCACGCCGACTGGCCGAAGGACCAGGCTGCGCTGGACGACCTGTGGCGCAAGCGCACCAAGAACGACTGGCTGCGGCTGAAGCTGGCCGGCAAGGACGACGCGGAGATCCGCAAGACGCTGGACAAGCGCTACGCCGGCTACATCGAACGGGTCAGGCAGCTCGACGGCCAGGACGCGTTCCAGACCTTCATGACCGCCTACGCCGAGACTACCGACCCGCACACCGATTACCTCGGCCCGCGCGCGGCGGAGAACTTCGACATCTCGATGAAACTGTCGCTGGAAGGCATCGGCGCGGTGCTGCAGCCGCGCGACGACTACACCCAGGTGCGCGAGCTGGTGCCGGCCGGGCCGGCCGCCAAGTCCGGCCGGATCCAGGTCGGCGACCGCATCGTCGGCGTCGGCCAGGGCGACAATGGCCCGATCGTCGACGTGATCGGCTGGCGGCTGGACGACGTGGTCAACCTGATCCGCGGCAAGAAGGACACCACCGTGCGGCTGGAGGTCATTCCCGCCGACGTCGGCGTGGATGGCAAGCACGAGATGGTCAGCCTGGTGCGCAAGAAGGTCAGCATCGAGGAGCAGGCGGCGAAGAAGAAGGTCGTGGAGATCAAGGACGGTGACGTCACCCGCAAGATCGGCGTGATCGAGCTGCCCACGTTCTACTCCGACTTCGGCGCGCGCAGTGCCGGCGACAAGAATTTCAAGAGCGCCACCCGCGACGTCGCCCGCCTGCTCGGCGAGCTGAAGCATGAGGGCGTGCAGGGCGTGGTGGTGGACCTGCGCAACAACGGCGGCGGTTCGCTGGCCGAGGCCAATTCGCTGACCGGCCTGTTCATCGACAAGGGCCCGGTGGTGCAGGTGCGCGACTCCAAGGGCGAGGTCGAGGAGCAGGGCGACGACGACCCGGGCATGGCCTGGAGCGGGCCGCTGGCGGTGCTGGTCAACCGCGGCACGGCGTCGGCGTCGGAGATCTTCTCCGCGGCGATCCAGGATTACCATCGCGGCCTGATCATCGGCGAGCCGACCTTCGGCAAGGGCACCGTGCAGAACCTGGTCGACCTGGACCGCTTCGCGCAGAGCGACAGCGAGAAGCCGCAGCTGGGCGAGCTGAAGATGACCATCCAGGAATTCTTCCGCATCAACGGCGGCTCCACCCAGCTGAAGGGCGTGACGCCGGACATCGCGTTCCCGAAGAACGGCGACGACAAGGACTTCGGCGAGTCGACCTACGACAACGCGCTGAAGTGGACCCAGATCGCGCCGGCCGATTACCAGGCGGTGGCGAACCTCAACGCCTACCTGCCGCAGCTGCAGCAGAAGCACGCCGAGCGCGTGGCGCAGTCGCCGGCGTGGAAGCTGATGCTGGACGAACTGGCGCAGTACCGCACGATGCGCGCGAAGACCGCGATCTCGCTGAACTTCGCCACGCGCGAGGTCGAGCGCAAGCAGCTGGAGGCGGTCCAGGCCGATTTCCGCGCGCGGCACAAGGCCATCGACGGCACCGACGCCTCGCTCGCCGACGAGGCCAGCAGCCTGGACGACGGCCTCAACGCGAACGAGCGCAGCCTGAAGAGCGAGCTCAAGCAGGAGAAGGAGGCGAAGAAGGCGAAGGACGTGCAGCTCAACGAGACCGCGCACATCCTGTTCGATGCGATCGGCATGATCAAGGCCGACCCGCAGCTGGCCAGCGAGGTGCTGCCGTACGGCGGCAAGTTCTCGCCGCACGCCGTCGCCAGCGTGGCGGCGCCGGCCCCGGCGACGAGCGGCGCCACGCACTGAGCGGGCCTTCCCGCACGACGAAAAAGGCAGCGCGCGGCGCTGCCTTTTTCGTTCCGCGAGCGGGCTCCTACGCCTCGTAGCCGAAGCGGTCGAGCCATGGCCGCAGCAGCGGCAGCACCGGCTCGAACTGTTCGCGATAGTGCTGCCAGCGCCCGACCGCCTTGCGATGGACGCCCTCGGTGACCTGCGCGTAGCTGGGCGTGCTGATGAAACGCTTGCGCCGGGCGTGTTCGGCAAAACGCGTCATCGGCGACGTGTCGGCGATGTCGAGGAATTGCCCCAGGCGGGCAACCTGCGCGTCGAACTGGTCGACCACCGATTCGTAGCGCCACTCCAGCACCTGCGGCGCACAAGCCTCGACGTCACGGTACCACTGCTCGAAGGCGCCGGCGTAGCCCTGCGCCAGGCGCTGCAGCGACGAGCACAGCACCATGAAGGCCGGCGAGCGGAACGGCTGCATGCTGCAGCTGAGCAGCACGTCGCACGGGTGGCGCAGGCACAGGATGATCCGCGCGTGCGGAAACAGCCGCATGATCATCGGCAGGCACAGCATGTTGAGCGGATTCTTGTCCACCAGGCGGCGTCCGCCGAGGTCGGGCAGCACCTCGCCGACCATGCGCCGGTAGACGCTGCGCAGCTGGTCGGCGTCCTGCTGCGTCAGGCTCGCCAGATCCTCGGGATACTGCTGGCCAACCAGCTCCATGCCTTCGATCAGGTCGTGGACGTAGGCGCGCTCGTCCATCGACCGGAAATCCTGATGGGCGTCGAGCATCTGTTCCAGCAAGGTGGTGCCGGAACGGGGGAAGCCGACCACGAAGACCGGACTCTGTCGGCTGCCGGGCGAGGACAGCGGTTTCCAGTCGGCACAGGTGCCGCGCGCGACGTTGCCGCCTGCCACCTGCAACGGTCGGCTGTCGGTGGCCAGCAGTTCCGGCACCACGTTCCGGGCGGTGTCGAGCTGGATCGCGTGCGCCTGCTGCAGGGCCTGCCACGCCTCGGGGTGGCGGCCTTGCCGATCGCGGGCGGAAGCCAGGCCGAAGGCGGCACTGGCCCGGCTCTCGTCGTCGATGGCGCAGGCGAGCACGCGCTGGTACAGCGCGTCGGCCTCGGCATGCGCGCCGCTGCGCATGGCCAGTGCGGCGTGTGCGCGCCAGCCATCGGCGCGGGCTTGCTGTTCATCCGGCGGCAGGGCGTCGAGCGCGGCCAACGGCAACTGCCGCAGTTCGTCTTGCGCTGCGTCGATCCGGTTGTTTCTTTCGTACAGCAGGACGCGTTGCGCAGCGATGCGCAAGCGCATGCCCCCGGCCGCCGCTCCGTCGGGCAGTTGCGCATGTGCCAGCGTGCGCAGCGCCGCGTCCAGGTTGCCCTGGACCGACAGCATGGCGGACAGCACCAGGGCTTGCTCGGCCGGTTGCGCCGGCCAGTCGCCGGCGCCGCTCAGCATGGCTTCCTGGCGGGTGTTGTCGCCGCAGACATAGCAGGCGTACGCCGCCTGCAGCCGGGCTTCGATGAAATGCGGGTCCAGCTGCGCCGCATCCAGCAGCGCCTGCCTGGCTGGCAGCCAACGCCGTTGCTGCGTATGGAGCAGGCCGAGGTTGTAGTGCAGCTCGGCGTCGTCCGGCGCCAGCGTCAGCGCGGTCAGCAGGGCCTGTTCGGCGCCGGCGAGATCGCCCGCCTGGCGGCTGACCACGGCCAGGTTGTTCCAGTAGGCCGAGACGTCCGGTCGCCGCTGCGCCAGCCGCCGGAAGGTGGCCACGGCCTGCGCCAGGCGCGCGGTTGCCTGTTGCGCCAGGCCGAGCAGCAGCAGCACGCTTTCGTCGCTCGCCTGCGCCGGCGTGGCCTGTGCGGCCAGGGCAATCACCCGCTCCGGTTCGCCGGCGTTCCAGGCGCCAGCCATGGCGCCGGCCAGATCCGTGCTCGCGGTGGGCATGCCTTCTCCGTCGATGGTCTTGCGTAACCCATTATGCAAGAGGGCCGCGAATGTTCGCGGCCCTCCCGTTTGCTGCCGGTTTGCTCAGGCGATCAGAACTTGATCGTCGCCCGCGCCCAGTAGTAGCGGCCGAGCACGTCGTACGTGGCGGTATCCACGTTGTAGTTCGCCCCGTTCTGGTAGACCAGCGGCGGCAGCTTGTTGCTGAGATTGTCCACGCCGACGTCGAAGCGGGTGTGGATCGATGGCACCGCGTAGCCCAGCTGGATCGAGTGGTAGATCACCGAAGCCATCGGGATGTTCACCCCGGCGATGGCGGCGTCGGCATTGAGGGCGGTCAGCTTGTTGATGTAGCGCGACTGCCACTGGGCGTTCCAGTTGCCCTTGTCCCAATTGAGCGTGACCGTGCCGCGCCAGCGCGAGATGTTGCCGAATTGCGGGCTCAAGGTGCCGGCGTAGTTGACCGTCTTGGTGTTCGGCTCGCCCGGCGTGGCGTTGACCTTGTAGGTCGAGGTGTAGCTGGTGCTGAGGCCGGCGCGGAAGTTGCCCGGATCCACGCTGCCCAGGTCGAAATGCGGGATCTTGTAGCGCAGCGTGTAGTCGATGCCGGTGGTGCTGAGGGTGCCCAGGTTGACCACCGGCGTGTTGATCAGGAACACCTGGCCGGGCTGGCGGCTGGTGTTGTCCTCGCGATGGATGAACGAGCAGTACGGGCTCGCGTTGTTGTTGTAGCAGGAGCTGACCACCGTGTCGGCCTGGATCGCCGTGAGCGTATCCCGCAGGTAGATGTGCCAGAAGTCGAGGCTGGTGGACACGCCGGGCAGCCAGTCGGGGTCGTAGACCAGGCCGAGGTTGATCGACTTGCCCTTCTCGGGCTTCAGCGTCGCGCCGACGGTGGAGGCGCCCGAATAGAACGTGTTGACCTGCGCGGGCGAGTTGCCGGCCCAGTTCACCGGCACGAACTGGCAGGCGGCCGGATGCGCCGCCAGGTCGGCCGCGGTGCGTCCGACGCAGGGGTCGTTCAGGTTCGGCTGGACCAGGGTGCGGCCGTCGTAGAGCTCGTTGAGGTTCGGCGCACGGAACACCTGGGAGATGGTGCCGCGTACCAGCAGGTCGGCAACAGGGCGCCACTCGATCGCGATCTTGCCGTTGGTGGTGGTGCCGGTGGTGCTGTAGTTGGACGAGCGCACGCCGAGGTCGAGGTTCAGCGAGTGGGCCCATGGCTGGTCGGAAAGCAGCGGGATCAGCGTCTCGGCGTAAACCTCCTTGACGTTGAAGCTGCCACGGCCGGGCGAGCCGCAGGCTTCCTGCAGGATCTGGCAGGTGGTGGTGGTCGGATCGAGCACGGCGAAGTCGCTCACCGTGTAGTTCATGAACTGCTTGCGGTACAGGGCGCCGGCGGACAGCTGCACCGCGCCGGCAGGCAGATCCCACAGCTCGCCGTTGGCGTCGAACTGGGCCTGCTTGGTGGACTGGGTGTAGATGTAGATCGGCGTCTTCACGCCGGTACTCAACACGTTGCCGGCATTCGCCTGGTCGAAGATGTTGGCGCCGGCGTCGACGGCCGCCTGCAGCGAGGGGATGTCCACCTCGTTGGAGTCGCGCTGGTCACGCTTGGTGTGGCTGTAGTTGATCGACGCGTCCCAGTTCCAGCTGCTTTCCTGGCCGAAATTGCCGCGCAGCCCCGCGTTGATCTGCGAGGTGTCCGTGGTGTAGCTGTGCACGCGGGTGCCGGCCCCGGTGAGGCGGGTCTGGAAGTTGTAGCCGCTGTTCGGGTCGCCCGGAACGGGGTTCTGGCTGAAGGTGATGCCGAACGGATTGATCGGGTTGCTGGAGGAGATGATCAGGCCGTCGCCGGTGCCGACCGGCGAGGGCGCGTCCTGGCCGCTGGATACCGTGTGGTTGTAGAACGCATTGACGAAACCGGTCAGATTGTCGGTGAAGTCGTAGCTGCCGAGCACGAAGCCATTGGTGCGCTTCTGCGCGGTCTGGATGTAGTTGAGCGCGGCGTAGTTGAAGGTGTCCGAGCCGAGCCGGCAGCGGTAGTCGCCCAGCGACGAACCGTTGCCCGTGGCCAGGGTCACCTGCGCGTAGCCGCTGGAATTGAGCGTGCAGCCGTATTGGCTGGCGATCGAGGCGGGCACCTGGATGCGGCCGGTCGGGATCGAGCTGGAACCGGCCGGGATGACCGAGCCGCTGGACAGGTACAGCTGCTGCTTGGAGAACTTGCGCCTGGCGCCGAGCGTCGCGTCGTACTTGTTGTAGTCGAGGCCGGCGGCAATGCTGTAATGCTCGCCGGTCATGCCGCCGGTGAGGTTGAACCCGCGGCGCTGGGCGTCGCCGTGGCTGGAGATGCCGTCGTTCAGGCTGAACTGGGCGCCCTTGAAATCCTTGCGCAGGATGAAGTTGACCACGCCGCCGATGGCGTCGGAGCCGTACACCGTGGAGGCGCCTTCGGCCAGCACGTCGACCTTCTCGATCATGTCCGGCGGGATCAGGTTGATGTCCGGGTTGGACATGCGCTGGCCGTTGACCAGCACCAGCGTGCGGCTGATGCCCAGGCCGCGCAGCGAGACGCGCGAGGCGCCATCGCCGGCTTCCAGCAGCGGGCTGGCGACGCCGCCACCGTTGCTGTTGTTCTGCGGGTTGGTCGCGTTGCCCGAAATGCTCGGCATCTGCTGCAGCACGTCACCCAGCACGGGCTTGCCGGAGTTGCTGATGGTCGCGCGGTCCAGCGTCACCACCGGGCTGGCCGTCTCCACATCCACGCGGCGGATCAGCGAGCCAGTCACCACCACCGCTTCCAGATTCTTGGCCTTGCTCTTGGACGGCGGCGTGGCCTGGTCCGTCGAGGTCGGGTTGTCCGTCTGCGGTGCCTGCGCCTGGACGGCGCCCGCCGCCGCGAAAACGCCCGCGGTCAAGGCCAGTCGCACCGCCAGTGACAAGTGATTCATGCCGTATTTCATTTGGTCTCCCCGTTGAATGTTGTTATGTGATGCGTTCCCAGCCTTCGAGCCTGTCGCGTCCCCTCCCCGGGGTACACACTGGGCCACGTCACGACAACCGTCCGCGGTGCCCAGCCGGCAAGAGACTACTCCCAGTATTGGCGCCGCGCACCACCGTCGTCGGCGCGGCCGGCGGTCGACCCGCCCGCGCTCAGGGCTGTCGGGGTGGCGCGGCAGGCGCCGTCCCGCTTTCGCGGTTGAAGTCGCCGATGGCGGCGACCAGGTCGGCCACCGCCGCCCGTTCGGCCTCGCTGAGGTCGGGGTTCCAGCTGTCCACGATCAGCACCACGCGGGTCTGCGTGCTGCGGTTCCACGCTTCGTGCTCGAAGGTGTCGTCGAAGGTGACGCAGCGGCCGTGCTGCCACACGTGGGTTTCGCCGCCCACGCGCAGGGCACAGTCCGGCGGCACGATCAGCGGCAGATGGGTGACCAGGCGCGTGTTGGTGACGCCGCGGTGCGGCAGGATGTGCGTGCCCGGGCCCAGTACCGAGTACAGCGTTTCCGGCGCGTGCTCGCGCACCCGCACCAGTGGCAGCGAGTCCAGCATCGCGCCGGTCTGCGGGCAGCGGGCGCAGTGCAGGTCGTGGCGCAGGCCGTGCCGGTAGAAGAAGAACGCATCCCAGGCCGCCCCCTGCGTACCGGACGAACCGAGCAGTTCGTTGCTGGTATTGGTGCCCAGGAATGGCACCAGCTCGTCCTGGGCGAGCACGCCACGCAGCTCCTCGCCGATCGTCTCGGTGGCCGCCTCCAGCCGCGCATGCTCCGGAAACTGCTCGCGCGGATAGAACGTGCGGCTGGGAATGCCCGGGAAATACAGGAAGGTGGGGCGTTGGCGCGGGTCCGGCAGGTCCGCTTCGCGCTCGTGCAGGTAGATCGCCAGGCACTGGTCGACGCGGGTCAGTTCCGAGCAGCCATAGCGCTGGCGCAGCGGCTCGATGATCGCGTCGAACAGTTCGCGCCGGCCGGCGGCCACGAAGCGTGCGGCCTGCTTCACCGCTTCGCGCAGGCCGGGCGCGGTGGTGGCGTCGCTGAGCCAGCGCCCTTGCGCCTGCGCCGCATCGATCGCGCCGAGGTAGGCCAGCATCGCGTCGTGCCGGTGCCCCAGCCGTTCCAGCGCGACGCCCAGGCGCAGGCGCGCCACGAACATGCCGGGCGCGAGCTGCAGGCCCTGGCGCAGGCTGTCGACGGCGGCTTCGTCTGCGCCGGCCAGCATCTGCACCTCGCCGAGGCGGTGCAGCACGGCCGCGTCCTGCGGCTGCGCTCGGTGCGCCGCGGTCAGCAGGGCGATCGCGCGCTGCGAATCGCCCCGGCCAAGTTCGCAGGTGGCCACGAACTGCAGCGCTTCGGCGTCGTCCGGCAGGACTTCCAGCAGCCGTCGGAAGGCCTGCTCGGCGGTCGCCGCATCGCCGCGCTGCCAGGCGGCCAGCGCCTGCTCGCGGCACGCGGCGGAAACGGCAAGGGGCGACTGCATCGGCAGGATCCATGGCGGGACGTGCGCCGATTATAAGGACGCGCGGCCCCGCGGCCGGTTATTTCCCCGCGCGCGGCGCCGCCCGCTGCTGCTTCAGCCATTGCTGGTAGGCCGCGACGTGCGGCAGCTCGCGCAGCACCTTCGAGCGCGGGTCGACGATCGGCAGGCTGCCGGCCGGCACCTGCAGCTGGCTGCTGCCGTCGCGCATCGGCAGGGTGTGCACGCTGTCGCCTACCTGCACCTCGATCGGCATCGGGAACGGCTTGCCGTGTTCGGTGACCCAGCGCAGTTTCAGCGTGTCGCCCACGCGCTGCTGCTCCAGGCGCGGCAGCGCGGCGTCGCGCAGGTAGACGTCGAAGAGCCAGTCGAGCTTGCGCCCGCTGACCTGGTCGACGATCGCGACGTAGTCGCCGGTGCTGGCGTAGCGCGGGCTGAAGTTGCCGGGTTTCGGGTCGGGGCGGCCGTAGACCAGCCGGCGGATGCTGTCGAAGAAGGCCTGGTCGCCGATCAGCTGGCGCAGCGTGTGCAGCATCAGCGCGCCCTTGTTGTAGATGTCCTGGCCCGGGCCGGCCTTCTCGTCGTAGACCTGTTCCTCGGTGCGGCTGCTGCCGGAGACGATCGGGTGGCGGTTGCGCAACTTCAGGCGCAGCTCGTGCAGCCAGCTGAAATAGTCCATGTCGCCGTTGAGGTACTGGCTGTACAGCGGCTGCATGTATGTGCCGAAGCTCTCGTGCAGCCACATGTCGTCCCAGTCGGCGTTGGTCAGCTGGTTGCCGAACCACTCGTGGGCGAATTCGTGCTGCAGCAGGCTGTCGTAGCCGTATCCGTTCAGGCGGTACTGGTTGCCGTAGGCGTTGAGGGTCTGGTGCTCCATGCCCAGGTGCGGGGTTTCCACCACACCCATCTTCTCGTCGCCGAACGGATACGGGCCGATCTGCTGCTCGAAGAAATCCAGCATGCGCGGGAACTCGCCGAACAGCCGCTGCGCGCCGGCCGCGTGTTCGGGCAGGTACCACAGCTGCATCGGGATGGTGTTGCCGTAGCGGCTGGCGTAATCGCCCTTGAGCAGCTTGAAGGGTCCGACGTTGATCGCGATCGCGTAGGTGTCGGGGTGCCTGGCGCGCCAGTGGTACGTGTGCCGGTCGCCCGCCTCGGTGATGCCGACCAGCACGCCGTTGCCGGGCGCGGCCAGCGTCTTCGGCACGGTGATGAAGGTGTCGACCAGGTCGGGTTCGCCCTGCGGCTGGTCGATGCACGGCCAGAACAGGTCGCAGCCCTCGCCCTCGACCGCGCTGGCCACCCACGGCTGGCCGTCGGCACTGTGGCTCCACACGAAGCCGCCGTCCCACGGCGCCTTCTTCGCCACGTGCGGTTGGCCGCCGTAGCGGATCGTCACGCTGACCTTGCCGCCGGCGGCGAGCATCGCCGGCAGGCGGATGCGCAGGCGACCGTCGGGGTTGCTCCATGTGCCGGCGGCGAGCGGGCGGCCGTCGAGGTCGATGCCGCCGATGGCCAGGTTGCGATCCAGATCCAGCAGCAGCGTGTCGGTGGTGGATGTCGCGGTGAAGCCCAGGGTGGCGACGGCGTCGATGCGCTGCGCGGCCGGCTCGACCGTGAAGTGCAGCTCGGCATGATCGAAGTGCACGCGCGCCTGTTCGGCCGGCATTGCGCCGCCGGAGTTCAGCGTCTGCGCGGTCAGCGCCGGCTGGGCGGTGGCCACGGTCCGGGCGACGGGAACGCCGCTGCAGGCGGCAAGGCCGAGTGCCGTGCAGGCGGCGAGCAGCTGCTGGCGGAAAGGCATGGCGGGTTTCCGGTCGGGGGAACCCGCAGGATGCAGTCTTTCACTCCGGCACGACAACGCCGGAGGTCATGTTGCCGTAGCGCTGCTGCAGGAACGCGAACGTCGCGCGCAGGCCCATCGCCTCGCCGCCGCGCGGGCGGCCGGGACGGTCGGCGTCGTTCCAGGCGTAGGTGTCCAGGTGCAGCCACGGCGTGCCGTCCGGCACGAAGCGCTCCAGGTACAGCGCCGCGGTGATCGCGCCGGCGTGGCGCGACGGGCCGGCGTTGGCGAAGTCGGCCAGGTAGGAATCGAGCATCTTGCGGTACGGCCGCCACAGCGGCAGTTGCCACAGCGGATCGCCGACCGCGCGGCCGGCGGCCAGCACGCCGGTGGCCGCGGCCTCGTCGTTGGCGAACAGCGCGGGCAGGTCCGGGCCCAGCGCCACGCGCGCGGCGCCGGTGAGGGTGGCGAAGTCGAGCATCAGGTCGGGCTGCTGTTCCGAGCCGTAAGTCAATGCGTCGCACAGCACCAGGCGGCCTTCGGCGTCGGTATTGTCGATCTCGACCGAGTGGCCGGCACGGGTGACCACCACTTCGCCCGGGCGCAGCGCATTGCCGGCCACCGCGTTTTCCACCGCGGGGATCAGCAAGGTCAGGCGCACCGGCAGCTGCGCCTGCATCACCAGCCCGGCCAGCGCGATCGCGTGCGCGGCGCCGCCCATGTCTTTCTTCATCCAGCGCATGCCGTCGGACGGTTTCAGGTCGAGCCCGCCGGTGTCGAAGCAGACGCCCTTGCCGACGATCACCAGTCTCGGGTCGGCCTTGCGGCCCCAGCTCAGCTCGACCAGCCGCGGCGCGCGATGACTGGCGCGGCCGACCGCGTGGATGGTCGGGAAGTTCGCCTTGAGCAGTTCGTCGCCGACCCAGTCGCGCACCTTCGCCTGGTGCGTCTTGCCGAGCCGGCGGATCGCATCGCCGAGCTGCTCCGGGCCCATGTGCTCGGTCGGCGTGTTGACCAGGTCGCGCACCAGCGCGGTGGCTTCGACCAGCGGCGCCAGCTGCTGCAACTCGGCGGTCCGCACGGCGAGCCGGGCCGGCGCGCGCTTCGGCTGGCGGTAGCGGGTGAACTGGTAGGCGCCCAGTGCCCAGCCCAGCGCGGCCTGGACCGGGTCGGCCAGCACGCCTTCGTCGGCGAGGTGGTAGCTCGCCTCGGGCAGGCTGCATGGCAGCGCGGCCAGCGCCGCCAGCGGCTCGCGCGGGTCGACGCCGGCCAGCACGCGCACCAGCTTGCCGGCGGCGTCGGACAGCAGCGCGAACGTGCCTGGCGCGGCCGCGAAACCGCTGTCGGCCAGCCAGCGCCGCTGCGCCGCGGTGAGCCGGCGACGGCTCGCCGCGTAGTGCGCGGCGTCGGTGGTCTCGATGGCGATGCTGTGGCGGTTGCCGGACTGGCGTTCGATCAGGGCGGACATGCGGGATCCTTCGGGCTTGCGGCGGCACGGTGCGCCGCGTCATGGGCGATCAGCCGCCAATGATGCGCGCATCGCGCGCAGCTTGCCTATGGTCCTTTGGTCAGCGGGCGCCGTGCGCGTCGAGCCAGTCGGCGAGCGCGGTCATGTCGCGCAGGTCCAGCTCGGGCGGCTGACCCAGTGCGGCCGGCCAGGGCAGGCCCGCGCGGTTGATCCAGGCGGTGCGCAGGCCGGCGTCGCGGGCGCCGGCCATGTCCATCGCCGGATCGTCGCCGACGTGCAGGATCTCCCCGGGCGCCACGCCCAGCCGTTCGGCGGCGGCCAGGAAGATCCGCGGGTCGGGCTTGGCCACGCCGCTGTCGCGTGCGCAGACGTGATGGGCGAAGTGCGCGTGGATGCCGATGCGCTGCAGGTCGGCGTTGCCGTTGGTCAGGCTGGCCAGCGGCCAGCGCGCGGTGATCCGTTGCAGCGCGGGCAGGCTGTCCGGGTACAGTTCCACCCGGTTGCGCGCGGCGAAGTAGATTTCCCACAGCGCCTCGACCGGCGCCTCGTCCACGCCGCAGGCGGCGAACGCCTGCTGCAGGGTGAGCTGGCGCTGGCGGGTGAAGTCGTGCGCCAGGTCCAGCCGCTCGGCGGCGACCTGCATGCGCAGCGCGCGCATGGCCGCGATCGGCCAGGCGCGGGCGACCTCGGGGTGGTGCCGCCGCAGCCATGCGTCCACCGCCTGGTCGGCGCGTTCCAGCGCCGGCAGCACCGGCCACAAGGTGTCGTCGAGGTCGAGCGTCAGCGCGAGGATCGGCACGTCCGCGCGGGCTTAGCGATTGCGGATGCGCAGCACCTGGCCCAGCTTGATCTGGTCGTTCTTCAGGTGGTTCCACTCGCGCAGCTGGGCCACCTCGACCGAGTGCCGCTTGGCGATCGTCGACAGCGTGTCGCCCTTGGCCACCTTGTAGGTGGTCATGGTCTGGCTGGCGTTCGCATCGACCTCGCCGAAGTTCTTGCCCGCGGCCTGCTCGCGCGTGGTGGCGCTGCCGTTGGCGTGGGTCACGCTGGAGACGGTGACGTCGCTTACGCTGCCCTGGATCCGGCTCAGGCGGGCGTTGTCCTTCTCGTCGGCGCGGCGGCGCTCGACCGCCTGCCGGGCCGCCACCGTATCGGGCGAGGTCGGCGCGATCGCGGCGCGTGCCGCGTAGGTGGCGCCCGGCGCCGACACCGGCGTGCCGCGGACCGGGCGCGCACCCACTTCGGCCAGGATCCGGCTGCGCCGTGAAGTGTCCAGCGCCACCAGCGCCGCGCCGTCCTGGTAGGGCAGCACCGCGTGCTTGCGCAGCGCGGCCTCGGCCGGCGCGGTCTGCATGAAGTCGACGAAGGCCTGCGCCTGGGCGGCCTTCGGGCTGCGCGGGTTGGTCACCAGGTACAGCGGAGTGAACAGCGGGTAGCTGCCGTCGGCGATGTTGGCGGCGGTGGCCGGCCTGCCGTTGATCGGGATCGCCTTGAGCTTCGGGTTGCCGCTGATGCTGGCCAGGGTGCTCACGCCCAGGCCGTTCGGGTTCAGCGCGATGCCTTCTTCCAGCTTGCGCGTGTTGACGTACAACCGCGGCGCCGCCACCGGCTGGTTGCCGCGGCCGAACAGCAGGCTGCGCAGGCTGTATTCCACGCCGTCGCCGGGGCTGGCCACCGCGTACACGTCGATCGGCGCGTTGTTGCCGCCGACCTCGCTCCAGTTGTGGATGCGGCCGTAGTAGATGTCGTGCACCTGCTTCAGGCTGAGGTTGCGCACCGGGTTGGACGACTGCGTGACGATCACCAGCGCGTCCCAGGCTACCGGGGTGAAGGTGAGGTTGGCGTTCTGCGCGCTGTTGTCGCTGCCGCGCGCGCTGCCGGCCAGGTCGGCGGTGCCCGAGGCCACTGCGTCGATGCCCGAGGCGGTGTTGAACGGCTGCAGCTCGATCCGCCCGTGGCCGCTCTTCTCCCACGCCTTCGCCACTTCGTTGACCACGCCGTTCGCGGTGGCGACGTCGCCGCGCCAGACCAGGCTGCTCTTGGCGGGAGCACTGGCGTGGTGCGCCTTGGGCTTGCTCTTGGCGAGCGTGGGAGTGGCGAGGCAGGCCCCGATCAGGGCAACGGACAACAGGCGGGCAAGACGGACAGACATGGTGGTGGGGAGCCCCGGCATGATTTGGGTGTGGATGGGAAGGCGCAAGTATGGCGCCTCGCAGGCGCACGCAGGATGAAGCGACGAGGGTATTTCATCGGCCTGAATGCTGGACATCAAGCGCTTTCATGGGTTTGCGCGGAGGCAGGCGCCCAAGCTGTGCGCCCGGACACGGCCCGGAGGCGATCCCGGCCACGCTTTCGCCTGAAGCCTTTCCCGGCAGGGTGTTGAAAACATCCTGCCGGGAAAGGCCCGAACAAGATCCGGGGCGTGTCTAGTTGACCACCACGTAGCGCGTGCCGTCGTCGTCGGCGACCACCAGCACCAGCTGGCGCGGGTTCACTCCGGCCAAGCCGCGCAGCATGTGCAGGCTGGTGATGCGCTGGCCGCCCACGCCGATCACCACGTCGCCGGCGTCCAGCCCGGCGCGTGCCGCGCGGCTGCCCGGCTGCACCGCGTCGACTGCCGCGCCGTACCAGCCCTGGTTGCGTTGGCTCTGGCTGAGTTCGCTGAAGCGGACGCCGGCCAGGCGCGGGTCGAGCTGGCCGCCGTCGACGCTGGCCAGTTTCTCCGCGGTGAGCGTGGCGCTGACCTCGCGCAGCTTGCCCTCGCGCAGCACGCCCAGACGCAGCGTGCTGCCCAGCGGCAACAGGCCCTCGGCATTGTTCAGTTCCTGCACGCTGTGCAGCGGCTTGCCGTTCAGCGAGGTCAGCACGTCGCCGGGCTGCAGGCCGGCGTGCGCAGCGGCCGAGCCGTCGGCCACGCCGGTGACCACCACGCCGTTGCTGTCTTTCAGGCTCAGCAAGCGGGCGATGCGGGGGGTGATCGCCTGGGTCTGTACGCCCAGGCTGCCGCGCTGCACCTTGCCGTGCGCCAGCAGCTGCGCCATCACCTCGCTGGTGAGGTTGCTGGGAATCGCGAAGCCGATGCCCACGTTGCCGCCGGACGGCGAGAAGATCATGGTGTTGATGCCGACCAGCTCGCCGCGCAGGTTGACCAGCGCGCCGCCGGAGTTGCCGGGGTTGATCGAGGCGTCGGTCTGGATGAAGTTCTGGTAACCGCCCGTGCTCGATGAGTTCTGACCCAGCCCCGAGCGGCCCAGCGCCGAGACGATGCCGGCGGTGACCGTCTGGCCCAGCCCGAACGGGTCGCCCACCGCCACCACGTAGTCGCCCACCTGCAACGCGGAGGAGTCGGCCAGCGGCAGCGCCTTCAGGTTCTGCGCCGGGATCTGCACCACCGCCACGTCGGTGGCCGGATCGGTGCCGAGCAGCTTGCCCCTGAACGTGCGCCCGTCCTGCAGCGTCACGCTGATGTCGTCGGCGCCGCCGACCACATGGTTGTTGGTCAGCACGTAGCCTTTCGCCGCGTCCACGATCACGCCGGAGCCCAGACTCTGCTCGACCCGCTCGCGCGGCGTCGCCGGCAGGCCGAAGAACTGGCGCACCATCGGGTCGTCGAAATACGCGTCGCGCACCTGCACCCGCGTGGTGGTGGAGATGTTCACCACCGCCGGCGTCACCCGCGTCAGCATCGGCGCCAGCGACGGCATCGGCTGGCCGCCGACCGCGGCCGGCAGGGTGGCCGCGCGACCGGCGCCCGGCACGCTGCCGAGCATGGCGACGGCCACGGCCAGCAGGCCGGTCAGCCAGGGCACACGACGGGAAGGCGGCTGCGACATGGAGTCCTCCTGAGGCGGTGAAAGCGGCGCTGCTTCGACCGGGGCGCGGCGTCACGGTTCCGTCCGGGCGAATGCTGCCGTGGGACTTTACAAGCATCGACGTCAGGGTTAACTTGCTTACCCGATATCAACCACAACATCTTGTGTTCACGAGCCAGCGCCGAGACAAGCACTGGTGTCGACCGTCGCGCTCTTGAGGGGGAGTTGTTGCCGTCGGGAATCAGCTGGCGCATGGGCCGGAGGGCAATCCTCGCTGGCCCTTCAGGTGCCGCCAACACGGCGTGGAAGACATTGCCGTATCGAATAAAAAAACAACGCCGGCCGCAGGGCCGCCGCGAGAGGTCAGGAAGCCGATGAGCACAATGCGTGCGCCAGCCACAAGTTCAGCCCCCAGCGCGAACCCAGGTTCAACCATGAACCCAGTTACCAACCGTGATGCCGCCGTGGAAATCCCGCTGCAGCCGGCGTCGTACGACATCTGGGACAAGAAGTATCGTCTGAAGGCGAAGTCCGGCGAGCCGGTCGACGCCACCATCGACGAGACCTACCAGCGCGTGGCGCGCGCGTTGTCCGAGGTGGAAGCCAGCGACGAGCTGCGCGGCCACTGGTACGAGCGTTTCCTGTGGGCGCTGCGCCGCGGTGCGATCCCGGCCGGCCGGATCACCTCCAACGCCGGCGCGCTGGCGCACAAGCCGGCCACCTCCACCATCAACTGCACCGTCTCCGGCACCATCCGCGACTCGATGGACGACATCCTGGAGAAGGTGCACGAGGCGGGTCTCACGCTGAAGGCCGGCTGCGGCATCGGCTACGAGTTCTCCACGCTGCGCCCGCGCGGCGCGTACGTGTCCGGCGCCGGCGCGTACACCTCGGGCCCGTTGTCGTTCATGGACATCTACGACAAGATGTGTTTCACCGTCTCCAGCGCCGGCGGTCGCCGCGGCGCGCAGATGGGCACCTTCGACATCAGCCATCCGGACGCCAAGGAATTCATCCGCGCCAAGCGCGAGGACGGTCGGCTGCGCCAGTTCAACTTGAGCCTGCTGATCACCGACGGCTTCATGCAGGCGGTCGAGCACGACCAGGACTGGCCGCTGGTGTTCCCGGTGCACGTGAAGGAACAGGACGAGCTCGACCTCACCGACCCGACCCAGGTGGTCTGGCGCGAATGGCCCACCCACGAGAACTACGTCGACCGCGAGGACGGCCTGGTCGCCTGCAAGATCTACGGCCACATCCGCGCGCGGCACCTGTGGGACATGATCATGGTCTCGACGTACGACTACGCCGAGCCCGGTTTCATCCTGATCGACAAGGTCAACGAGATGAACAACAACTGGTGGTGCGAGCATATCCGCGCCACCAACCCGTGCGTCACCGCCGACACCTGGGTGCAGACCGCCGAAGGCCCGCGCCAGGTCGGCGACCTGCTCGGCCACGGTTTCATGGCGCGGGTGGACGGCCAGGATCACGCCACCGGTGCCGAAGGTTTCTTCCGTACCGCGACCAAGCCGGTGCTGGCCTTGCAGACCGAAGAGGGCCACCGCCTGCGCCTGACCGAAGACCATCGCGTGCGCCGCGTCTCGCGCCTGACCCGCTGGAGCGTGGACACCGAGTGGTGCGCCGCCGGCGCGTTGCAGCCGGGCGACCGCGTGCTGCTCAACGACCACCGCGCCAACGCGCAGTGGCCCGGCGCGCTGAGCGCGGAGCAGGGCTACCTGCTCGGTCTGCTGGTCGGTGATGGCACGCTCAAGCACGAGGCCGCGGTGTTGTCGGTGTGGCCGCAGGCCGCCGTCGTGAACGGCTCGGTGAATGGCGGCGCCCGTGCGCTGATGGCCGAAGCCCTGCGCTGCGCGCAGACGCTGCCGCACCGTACCGATTTCGCCGGCTGGTCGGAAGTGGCCGGTCGCGGCGAATTCCGCATGAAGTCAGCCGCGTTGCGCGACCTCGCCTTCGAGTTCGGCATGGGCGTCGGCGACAAGGCGATCACCCCGGCGCTGGAACAGGCATCGAGCGAGGCCTACCGCGGTTTCCTGCGCGGCTTCTTCGACGCCGACGGTTCGGTGCAGGGCAGCCAGGCCAAGGGCGTGTCCGTGCGCCTGGCGCAGTCGGACCTGCCGCGGCTGGAAGCGGTGCAGCGCATGCTGCTGCGCCTGGGCATGCCGTCGCGCATCTACCGCGATCGCCGCGCCGCCGGCGCAAGCCGGCTGCCGGACGGCCACGGCGGCACGCGGGCCTACGCCACCCAGGCCCAGCACGAGCTGGTCATCGCCGGCGAGTCGCTGCAGCGTTTCGCCGAGCTGATCGGCTTTGCCGACAGCGACAAGGCCATGCGTCTCAAGGCGGCCCTGTCCGGTTACAAGCGCACCCTCAACCGCGCACGATTCGTCGCCACCGTCGAGTCGCTGCAGGCCGATGGCGTCGAGGACGTCTACGACGTGCAGGTGCCGGGCATCAACACCTTCGACGGCAACGGCCTGCACGCGCACAACTGCGGCGAACAGCCCCTGCCGCCGTACGGCTCGTGCCTGCTCGGCTCGGTCAACCTGACCACCTTCGTGCGCGACCCGTTCGGCCCGAAGGCGCGCTTCGACTGGGACGAATACCGCGAAGTGGTCAAGGTGTTCACCCGCATGCTCGACAACGTGGTCGAGATCAACGGCCTGCCGCTGGAGCAGCAGCGCAACGAGATCATGGGCAAGCGCCGCCACGGCATGGGCTTCCTCGGCCTGGGTTCCACCGTGACCATGCTGAAGATGCGCTACGGCTCGGCCGACGCAGTCGCCTTCACCGAGGACGTCTCGCGCGAGATGGCGGTGGCCGGCTGGGAAGTGGCGCTGGAGCTGGCGAAGGAAAAGGGCGCCGCGCCGATCCTGCTGCGCGACTACACCGTCACCGGCGACATGCTGCGCAAGCGCCCGGAAATGGCGGCCGACGGCTACAAGGTCGGCGACAGCATCCCCGGCCGCGTGCTGCACGCCAAGTACAGCCGCTACATGCAGCGCATCGCCACGGTGGCGCCGAACCTGGTCGAGCAGCTGGCCGAGACCGGCGCGCGCTTCACCCACCACAGCTCGATCGCGCCCACCGGCACCATCTCGCTGTCGCTGGCCAACAACGCCAGCAACGGCATCGAGCCCAGCTTCGCCCACAGCTATTCGCGCAACGTGATCCGCGAGGGCAAGAAGTCCAAGGAAAAGATCGAGGTGCTCAGCTACGAGCTGCTGGCTTACCGCGCCCTGATCAACGCCGACGCCAAAGTGTCCACCGACGAGGCGGCCAACAAGCTGCCGGACTACTTCGTCTCCGCCGACGACATCAGCCCGAAACAGCACGTGGACATCCAGGCCGCCTCGCAGAAGTGGATCGACTCGTCGATCTCCAAGACCGCCAACGTGCCCACCGACTACCCCTACGAGGACTTCAAGGACATCTACTTCTACGCCTACAAGCAGGGCCTGAAGGGATGCACCACGTTCCGCTTCAACCCCGCCGCGTTCCAGGGCGTGCTGGTCAAGGAAGCGGACCTTGAAAGCACCCTCTACCGCTTCGAGCTGGAGGACGGTAGTGTTGTCGAACTGAAAGGCAATGAGCAGGTGGAATACGATGGCGAAATGCACTCCGCCGCGAACCTCTTCGATGCCTTGAAGGAAGGCTACTACGGCAAGTTCTGAACCGTCGCACGCGCCCGCGTGCGGCAACTCAAGCGATCCACCGGAGGGGAACACCAGCATGTCCATCGATAACGAAGTTGAAATGAACGCCACCACCACGCCGGTCGCCGCCGAGGCACCTGCCGTCGTCCTGCCGGTTCTGCCGGAAGTGCCGCCGGCCGCGCCGGTTGCCGCACCCGCGCCGGCAAAGAAGAAGCCGGCAGCGAAGAAGAAGGCCGCCCCGAAGAAGGCCGCGGCCAAGAAGGCGGCGCCGAAGAAGGCTGCCGCCAAGAAGGCCGCGCCGAAGAAAGCCGCGGCAAAGAAGAAGGCAGCGCCCAAGAAGGCTGCGGCGAAAAAGGCCGCGCCGAAGAAGGCCGCCGCCAAGAAAGCCGTGAAGAAGGCGGCGAAGAAAGTGGCCCGGAAAGTTGCGAAGAAAGTGGCGGTGAAGAAGACCGCCGCGAAGAAGGCCGTCAAGAAGGTGGCCGCCAAGGCCGCTAAGAAGGCCGGCGCCGCGAAGAAGGCGGTGAAGAAGGTCGCCAGGAAAGTCGCCAAGGTGGTGAAGAAGAAAGCCGCCAAGGTCGCAAAGAAGGTCAGCAGCAAAAAGACGGCCGGCAAGAAGGCCGCACCGAAAAAGGCGGCAGCGAAAAAGTCCGCCAGCAAGAAGGCCGTCGCCAAGACGGCCAAGAGGTCCACTGCCAGCAAGAAGGCGGGCACCCGGTCGGCGGCGCGCAAGCCTGCCGCCAGGAAGGCCGCCGCAAAACGGAAGTAGGCAACACCCATCCGGCCCGGCCGTTGCGCCGGGCCGGATCTTTCGCCGCACGCCGCGTCCACTCCGGCACCAACACCGATAAATAGAAGAAGCGAACACCATGGCGATCAAGATCGACAAGAAGATCACCGGCTACAACGTGGTCAAACCCGAAGACAAGGTTGCCGCCACCCCGGTCACCGCCGCCGCGCCGAAAGAGGCGCCGTCGGCCGAAGTGATCCAGATGCACGAAAGCGTCGAGCGCCCGGAAACCCTGGTCGGCTCCACCTTCAAGATCAAGTCGCCGCTGTTCGAGCACGCGTTGTACGTCACCATCAACGACATCGTGCTCAACGCCGGTACCAAGCACGAGCTGCGCCGCCCGTTCGAGATCTTCATCAACTCGAAGAACATGGACCACTTCCAGTGGATCGTGGCGCTCACCCGCATCCTGTCCGCCGTGTTCCGCAAGGGCGGCGACGTCACCTTCATCGTGGAAGAGCTGAAAGCCGTGTTCGACCCCCGCGGCGGCTACTTCAAGGCCGGCGGCGTCTACATGCCCAGCATCGTCGCCGAGATCGGCGGCGTGATCGAACAGCACATGAAGAACATCGGGCTGATCCACGATCCGGAAATGGACGAGGCCACGCGCAAGCTGATTGCCGAGAAGCGCGCGGCCTACGAGGCGCTGGACTCAAAAAAAAACTCTGAAGTGAGCGGTACGCCGGCTGCCCCGAGCGCCGATGCCGCCGCGTCCGAGACGCTCACGTTTCCGCCCGGCTCGATGATGTGCGACAAGTGCAACACCAGGGCGCTGGTGCTGATGGACAACTGCCAGACTTGTTTGAATTGCGGGTATAGCAAGTGCGGGTGAATGTGCGCATACGAGTGAATTGAGCAAGGGGTGGCAGTCATGCCACCTTTTTTATTCTGCGCAATTCCTCGCAGTAAGTTTTCGCTTGTCGGCGAGACCGCTCAGGCTAACGCACCTGAGCTTCCTCGCACGATTAGGTGATGCGCTTCAGAGTCAACCCGCGCCCGCTGGTTTCGGCAGTCAAGCGGCTTCTGGCAAGTCATCGCTCAGATCCAAGCCCATCCAGCCAAGGAGTACCAGGCTGCGAATCGCATGGGCGACGGCGAGTCGCTTCTCGCCCGAGTCCCAAGCCCTCTTCCATTCGAGGATATAACTGTAGAGTTGCTGCTCGCTGACCTTCTGGTTCGGGTGCGCTGCCTTGAGTTGCCGGCTGGCATACAGGACGGTGATCACCTCTTCAGCCTGCTCGGTGCTCTTGATGCGGCTGAAAAGGTCTACTGTCTTGGCGATTTTCCGTTCGTAGGGACGATAGGCGACCTCAAGCTTTGCACGCTCTTTCTCGTACTGGGGCGTTGCCCGCAGTGAGATCATCCGGCCGAGCGGCTGTTCGTGCAGCCAGTTGCGGTTGGCAAGATCGGCCAAGGCGGGATTCACATCATCGGAAAAGGGGCCATAACTGCCCTTGCCGAATTGGAATCCGGTAGGTACGCCCATCTCGGTGACGACGTAGCAAATCTTCTGGAAGATCGTCCGCCCCACCGGATTGGCGTACGGCTGCCGTTGCAAACGTAGCAAGACCTCCATCAGCACGGTCCACGATGGATTCGCCCTCTCGTGTCTCCGACCTTTGCCGTCCAACGTCATTTGCGACGGACTCGCCAGGAAATCGGGTTCCAGTTGCGAACGCGGCGTGCCGTAGGGCGCGTAGACTTCCACGTCGACAGGCAGGTGGGCGAGTTTGCGATAGATCAGCGGGCCGACCTCTTCCCAGCCCAGGCCGCCATTGCCGCATCCGAGCGGCGGCAGGGCGATGCTGCGGATATCCCATTTGTCGAGGTGTGCAGCGAGGTAATCCAGGCCTGCTTCTATGTCGGCGATGCGCGAGGGCGAGCGCCAATGGCGCTTGGTTGGGAAGTTGAGGATCCAGGCACTCGTCGCGTCGCGGTACAGGTACGGCTCGCCGATGCGCACCCGGCCATCTTTGCAGCGGGATGCATAGTCCTTGAACATCGCCGGGTAGCGCTTCCTGAATTCCTGCGCGATACCTTTTCCCATGACGCCCACGCAGTTGACCGTATTCACCAAGACTTGCGCTTGGCTGGTAAAGAGGTCGCCGATGAGTGCCTTGAACATGATTGCAATCCGTCAACGGAAGAATAAAGCCGGATTGACGCTGACCGGCAGCGTGAACCCGAGCGCGGACAGCTTGTCTCGTGCAGCCGCGTCCACAACGTGTGCGAAACCGGGACGGAGGAGGTTAAATCGTTTGGTTCCTGAGTTCATCGTGCTCTGGCCTTCTGCTTAACTTCCTCCGTCCCGATTTCGGTCCCGATTTCGAACGGCCGGCATCGTGATCGCGGGGGGACGTTCTTCTGCGGGGCTGGTTGATGAGGAGAGGGTCGCAGTACCCGGTTTAGGATAGATCTGGCGCCCGGCACTAAACGCCTTTTTAGAGCGGGCGACATACCATGCGTTCATTCTGATATCCCAGCTTCGAGCAGCACAGAATTGTTGCCAGTCAAGTTCGATGACGCGCTCCAGAGCGAGCTCGTCATTAACCAGCACAATGAGGATGAATTCGAACAGCTGCCGATCTCTGTCTGACGGATCCGGGTAAATGGTTCCCGTCTTCCTGGCTTTCTGGAGAGTTTTGATGGAGTAGCGGTTTCCTTCCCGAGATATAGCATCGATGTTCTTGGTGCCGCGGGGAGCGGCGGCGAGCAAAGAGAGGTCCGGTCGCTCTTTAAACAAAGAGATGGCAAGCTTTTCGCCGATTTCCCCGACATTGAAATTCAGGCCGCGTTTCCTCGCCTCTGTGTCAACAGCGGCACGTAGTTCCATAAGCTGTACGTCGCTGAGGGAATGCAGGTCTGCAGGTTCCCTGGAAATCTTGTTGTCACTCTTCATGCGTTCTGGCCGCTCCCCGGATATTGATCAATATAGCCTCCTCCGACAGCAGGAATGCTCGGCATTGTCTGATTACTTCGTCTTCGGGGAGCCTGGCGGGACCTTTGAGGCTGCACCCCATACATTTGCAACGCGCCATCCCGACTCCAGCAGGACAGTCGTGGTCCGCTCATCCCCGAAACCGAAATCGGGACGGAGGAGGTTAAATCGTTTGATTCCTGAGTTCATCGTGCTCTGGCCTTCTGCTTAACTTCCTCCGTCCCGATTTCGGTCCCGATTTCGCGAGCCCATCGGCTCGATCACGCGCCGGCTCGACATTCGGGATCATGCGAAATACGAAGGAGCGGGGGCTCTAGCCTAAGCGTAGGCGTCACCGGTGAGAAGAAGACAGCAAACCTCCGGCGGCGAACTTTCACAGCTTGGGGATCCACGACATACCGCGTCGGCGCGGCGCCTCCCCATTGCGTGGAGCGCCGACTTTTCGCCCAGCCTGTCGTCCGATACTGTCGATGGCGAACCAGATCACGTCGGTGCCGTGCTTGCGGTCCACCCATAGCTCGGTCCGCAATCCGTAGGCGGAGTCGGAATGGCCCACGTGCGCACGCCATCGCCGAATGGGTCGTTGCGACAGCTTGGCGCCGACGTGGCCAGCATCTGCACGACGAGGCCGTAGCGGCAGAAGAAATTAAAGAGGACGTCGAGTTGCAGCTAATCGCCTTGTGGGTGGCCCCCACCATTACGGTCGTTCCACCATGCATGCAGCAGCATTTCACCGAGCAGGACAGAGGCGTCCACTTGCCGTCTTGAGCCCTCCAATTGCTCTACCAGTCGCCTCTGCAGCTCCTCGCCGAAAGGATCCGTTGCAAAGGTGCCGCCAGTTCTTCTGGGAGTCCATCGGGCCAGCCGTTCGATTTCCCGGATGTCCAGGCCATCGACTTGCTCTCTCAGGATCCGCAGCAGGTCTTCCAGTGGCAGTTCCGAAGTTCTGATCCAGGAAGGATCGAGCCCGACTAGCGAGCCCAGTTCTTCTACGGAAAACCCCAATGCCTGCATTCCTTCCGGGGTGAGCGCCGACCGAGGGCAGGCATGAAAGGGAAATCGCTTCGTACAAGCGATCACCACTTGTGCCAGTTTGGCGATATGTTCCCTGCAGCAGTCGGTGACATCCCTGTGCAGAAGTGTGTCCGGAACCTGATCCTCGGTCCCAGCGAAGCAGTGGCTCCAGCGTCGGGATGCGCCATGGCCACGGCTGACGCCAACCAGCGAGATGCGTCCTTCCTTCTGCGAATAGTTGCGCAGCTTCAGGAAGAATCGCATTGCCGGGTCACGCGACATTGCCGTCTGCTGCATGGCCCACCATGCGTCGAAGCCGGGAACTCGCGCCATCTCTTTCTGGGTCAGAAAGGTGACGCTTCGGGAGGCGGATACGAAGGCATTGAGGCAATATCCGAACTCGGCGCCTCCACGCCTTCGCATCAGGCCTGTGAAGTATTCGGCTTCGAGAAGCCGTTCCTCCACCAAAAGGAGACTGGTGAGCGGACGACGGGACTTGGTCATGCTTCTGCCAAGTTCGTGACCCAATCAATCGCTTGAAAAGCTCGGGGTGCCGATGCGGCTGAAGTAACCGCCGAACCTCTCGACCAGGGACGGAACGAAGAGCGGAGAGAGCGAGGCGAAGCGGAGGCTAGGCAACTCCTTCAATGCCTGTTCCGCAGGAAGAGCCAATATGTCGTGGAACTGGATCATCCACGGGCCGCGCTGGTTGGAGTCCAGGTCACGCAAGGGAAACAGGAAGTGCTGTTTTGGCGATCGGGCGTGTTGTATCAGGTTGGCGCACTCCTTTTCCTTTTTCGAGTCGGTCAAGTCCCTCCATTTCGCAGAGATGTCATCGCAGGCGGCGAGAAGGATCGTGTTGACCTTTCCTTCGTTGGCTAGATCACAGCGAGGGCTGACCACGATCCATGTTTTCCCGTCGCGATCGAGGAGATCGCCTGTATCCAGACGACTCTTCAGGGGCGGAACGAAATACGACTCCTCGGGATGAGTGGCATCCCCGCCCGCACTCAGCAGGGCATCATGGACATGGGCGACGACATGACGGGCAACAATGTCTGCCAATGCAATCCCGTTCTCCGCACCACCGTTGGTCCAGTGCTTCCAGCGAGGCCAGATGGACTGGAAGAACACTCTCGCCGTTTCCCGGTCAAATGCCGCCCTGACCATGCGAAGCTGGAGGAACATGTCCATGTGTTTGGCCAGCCATTTGAAGACTTGGTCGAGGCCATCTCCCTTGTCCATGATCTGGACCTGGGGAACACCATAGCCATCCCTGTCGGCTTCGGACTGCTGTCCTGTGTGCACAACCACACCGAGAGGCTGTGTGGCAATGATGTGGCGGACCAGCTCGTTGCCGTGGCTGTTGTTCTCCGTGACACCTTCTTCGACCTGCAATCGGAGATCGACCACCGCAGCGTCAAACCGGTGGAAATCGAGCTTTCGCTTTGCGTCCGGCACGGATTTGGATACGACGTGTTCGACCTGGAATCCCTTGTTCCCGGCATCGGCATTGTGTGCGGCGATGGCGTCGTTCCACTCGTCGATCTTAGAGTCGTCGTCCTCGACGATGAGTACCTTCAGGATGTGGGCGACATCGGTCATTTGGCTGGGGCTCTCCGCATCTCGATCACAAATGTCGTCTCTTCCGCTTCGGAGTCAAAGGCGACGTCTCCCTTGCTTGCCCGCATAGCCTCCCGGGCTATGGCCAAGCCGATGCCGGAGCCTTCCGTCTTCAGGGAAAATCCCGGATTGAACAGGTTTGCGTGGAATCTTTCCGCAACTACCGGGCCGTTGTTGGATATGGCAAGGCGGACATACTGCTTGGACTGGCTGATAGCGAACCTGATTCTGCGTGGACGCACAGGACTGCTTCCGAGCCAGTGCACGGCGTTGTCGATGATGTTGAGCACCGCAGCCATCAGATCGGATTCGTATCCGGTGACGAGTGCGGTATTGCCGGCGCTCTGAATGTCCGATTCGATCGACAGCTGGCCGAGAGCATCGCCGTAGAGGTTGATGCAACGATCGATGATCTCTTCCACGCTGAAGATCTTGGGACGTCCCCGCTTTTTCCCCGATATGGGATCGAGCGATTTGAAGAGCTTGCTGAGGTGTCCCGCCGAACTGTGGACCGACTTCGCCTCCTTGCCGAAGCTGGCTCTGAAATGTGAGCCGAATGCGGATTGTTCCTCCAGCCGCGGCGCACCATCGGCCAGGCGTTTGGAGCGGGTCGAGATATCCGAGAGGTACCGCCGTCCGTCATGAAGTACCTGGGAGACGACAAGGCCCAGTGTGGAGCGTGAAGCCAGCACTTGCTGGTAGGTTTCGAGCTCCGCAATGGACGTCTTCAGTGCGACGCTGTCCTGCTTGATGGCCCGTTCGATCCGGTTGCGGTAACGAAGGGGAAGGTCGGCGACAGCACGGGTGGTTGCCCTCAGGTTCGCCCGGTTCCGCATTTCGCCGGTATCGACGGTGCTTTTGCGGCTCAGTCCGGCCGTCTGGCGAAAGTCCTGGCGGATGGATTCGACTTGGGCCAGCAGTTCGGTTACAAGACGCTTCAGGCGCTCGAAGGCCCCATTGTGTTCGAGCCCTTCGCGGCTGCTGCGCTCGACCAACCCGGATTCCTTCTCCCCCTGGATTTCCACCAGCCCCCAGACCTGGTTCAGTCCGAGTTTGCGGGAAGGGTTCTGCACCCTCATCCGTTCCAGTTCGAGCCAGTCGGTTTCGGCATCGCCGTAAGGTCTGATGCGAAATCCGTTCCTGTATATGCCGATGCCTATGTTCTCGTCGAGCACGCGCTTAGCATCGAGTCGGCCGATGCCCCCCAGGCCAAGTTTCTCGAAGAGTTCGACGATGGCGTTCCCTTCGCGGTCATAGATGTTCAGACGCAGATTTACCTTGCCGCAGGAAGCCTCCTCCGGCTGGAGCTCGGAGGCAGGTATGTCGATCGGCTGCGCCTTGGCATCTCCTCGCTGGTTGACGAGGGTACCCTTGAAGCGGCCCTTCGAATCGAAGGTCCCCTTGACCATGTAATGGAAGACGCGGTCGATCCCGAATGGTCGGATCTCGGTGGGGTCCGGTTGCCCGCCTTCCTCCTCGATGCCCGCCAGCAGGCCGGATACGAGGGGCTGACCGTCGAATCCGTGGATCTCCTCGTGAAAACCGGACAGATCCAGGTATATCCGGAATTCGTCTTCCCTTGTCCTGATCGGGGAGGCAAGCCTCCGCAGCTCGCGTATCAGCTGCTCAAGCTGTTTTTTCGTCCACTTGTCGCGCAGGGCGTGGATTTCCAGGCGCACTCCCTGGGCCTCCCCACGTCCACCGGGCTTGGTTGATATGGGGATGTCGATCTGATCGAGATACGTCGCTTGCTCGAAGCGATCCCAGTTCACGTCGATCTCGCTGATCTCCAGCCGATGGCCGGGGATCTTCCTGGCGGTTCGCAGGTGCAACCGCTTGCCGAGTCGCGCTGTGGCAAAACGCCCGACTCCCTTGGCGCCGAGCATCGTGCGGTTTTTGGGGCTTAGCCGTCGCTCGACCTTGTCGCTGGTGGCTGGCTCGAACCACTTTTCCAGCAGGTCGTTGCCGGACATGCCGTGGCCTGCGTCGGAGACGGTGATGGTCCCGTTGTCGCCTGTCCAGATACCGTCAGCCGGTGGCGAAATCGTGATACGGACCGACGGGGAATCGGCATCGAAGGCGTTCTTGACCAGCTCGATCAACGCGGCCTCGGGACCGCTGATCAGCTGGTCACCGATGGTTCTGACAATCCTGGCTCGTGGCCGAAGTCTGGGCATTGCCTCTCCTGATGGCAGTCTCTGGCGGTCCGGGAGCGGAACCGATCACAATGCCCCTGTTACCACCTGGTCAGGTCGAAACGAGCCTGGTAGGCTCGCTCCTAATAATGTACAAGATGAATCCATCGTGAAAACATTTGCGGATCTGTTCTGTGGCGGAGGGCTTGGCGCCCGGGGGGCGGTCAATGCGGGACTGCAGCCACTGGTTGCCGTGGATCTGTGGGATATCGCCTGTCAGACCTACAGCCACAATTTCCCGTCTGCGACAGTGCTGAACCGCCGCATCGAGGAGATCGACCCTTTGCAGTACGCGAGGCCGGGGGGGGTGGACCTCCTGCTTGCGTCGCCCGAGTGCACGAACCACTCAGTTGCGAAGGGGGCCGCTGTAAGGGATGAGGGCAGCCGCGAGACCGCACTGCATACGATCAAATGGATCGCAGCGCTCAGGCCGCGCTGGTTCGTGATGGAGAATGTCAAGGAAATGAGGGCCTGGCCACGTTACCGGGAGCTTCACAACACATTGTCGGCGCTCGGCTATCAGGTGCGCGAGGAAGTGATCAATGCTGCCCAGTTTGGTGCCCCGCAGGCGCGAGTCAGGCTGTTCCTGATCGGTGGATTGAACATGCTCCCCCCAGCGATTACTCCATTGCCCTGTACGCCTGTCAGGACAGTCAGGGACATTCTCGACCCCGACGGGACGTGGCCCGAGCAACCCCTGTTCGTTGCGGGACGTGCGGCGAACACCGTGGTAAGAGCAAGGAATGCCATCAGGACACTGGGTCGTGACGCGGAATTCCTGCTCGTCTATTACGGATCCGGCGGGGAACGGAGCTGGCAGACTCTGGATCAGCCGTTGCGGACGGTTACCACGATCGACCGGTTCGCGCTCGTCCGGAAGCGGCGTGGGCGGTACATGATCCGGATGCTGCAACCCTCGGAACTGGCAAGAGCCATGTCGCTGCCTGATGCCCACGCCTTTCCGGTAGGAACGCGGCGTGAGAAGGTCAAACTGTGCGGCAACGGAATCTGCGCAACAGTCATCGAGACGATCGTGGAGCACCTGAAGGCCGTCGAGTTGGCCGAGTCTGACGCGATACAGAGGCAGGCAGAGTGTCAAGACCGAATAGCTTTGCCAGCCTGATCTCCAATGCGGCCATGTCTCGGGTCTCGCATTCCCAGATCACGTGCACGGTCCAGCCATCGATTTCAAGCGCAGCAATGTTCCGTCGGTCCCTCGACTGGTTGGCCAGGAACTTCTGCCGCCAAAATTCCTGGCGCGTCTTCGGCGTGGTGGTCCACTTGCAGCCGTGTCTGTGCCAGAAGCAGCCATGAACAAAGATTATCTTCCTGTGCTTTGGGAACACGAGATCAGGCCGGCCGGGAAGGTTGCGTACATGCAGCCTGAAGCGTAATCCGAGTCTATGTGCACAGGAGCGCACAGCCAGCTCGGGGGCGGTGTCGCTACCCCGGATTCTGCTCATCATCCGGCTACGGATGGCTGGTGAAACTGTGTCCATTTGGGCTCGGTTGTAACCAGTCCGTATCAAATTCTGTACCAACAAGCTCGGAGCGAGCCAATGAACCAGGAGATGCCCGAATGGAAGCTATACGAGCGGCTGGTGGCGCGCATGCTTGTCGAGCAGTTGGAAACCGACCTCTGCGTTACGCCAAACGCGTATATCGTCGGCAGGATAACCGGTGTACCCAGACAGATCGATGTACTCATCGAGACACGGCATGACACCGACAACAGTCGCCGCATCATCGTGGATGCAAAGAAGAGATCGCGGAAGATAGATGTCAAGGATGTAGAGAGTTTCAGGGGGCTCATGGAGGATGTCGGTGCGACCCACGGTTACCTTGTAAGTCCGGCCGGCTACACCAAGGCCGCGGGAAAGAGGGCCCAAGCCGCCGTCTCCATTCGCATTGTGCCGCTGGATCGCCTGGAGGACTTCGACCCCTCTACATGGCCACGTTGCCAGAGGGAGGGCTGCAAGCACGGTCGCGTTTTCTGGGACGGCTATCCCGAACTCACCGTGGTCCTCCGGCCGCTTGATGATTCAGAGCCGGTGCACCAATCGTCGGTGCACTACGTCGGGAAATGTGATCGCTGCGGGCGGTTTCATGTGCGGTGCCTCGTTTGCAATGACATCCTGGCTCCTCCCGAGGACGATGAAGACGATTGCGGCCACCAATGCAGTTGCAGACCTCCTTGGTTCTGGCTCGCTTCCATCGAAGAGGACGAGGATGGCCATGACTCGGCCGAGCTGCATGCCTGCCTGATGACTGGCCGAGTCATAACCGTCGACCGGCGGTCGCTTTGAGGTGGTGAAGCCGAATCCTTGGCGCGGCACGAATCGCAAGAATTGGAGCCTCCGAAAAAGCCGGGTCACGTCGCATCCACAGCAAGATCATGCTTATCGACGTCACGGGGTTCTGAGCTGCGTGTGGCCAAGTACAGCCCGACAAGGCCCACTGCTGTGCTGTCCATGATGCGCACTGCGCTGGACAGCTCTGCATCGCTGCAGCTGAAGTTGCCGCACCAGTAGGCCCGAGAGAGTGGGCTATCCATGTCGATATGCTCGTCCATGGCCGTCATGTTTCCGCAGCTTGGGCGTCGCGGATATCAGCGGCTGGATCGGTGTTCTGTAGGCGTTTGCCGCAGCTCGGTGGTATGGGCTCCCAACGCTAGAGTCAGCCGCTCAGTAGCGTCAATCGAAACTCTGGTGACGCGTCGCTCGAATCTGCATTGAGTCTTCCCGTTCACCCAGCGCAGGTAGCGACTGTTCGCGGAAATGCGATCAGGTGCCCGGTAGAGAAGGGTCGATCACTGAGAAGGCTTAGGCATGGACCCACTTGCGCTAGCGAGAGGTCCGGCCTGTTGAACGCGGTCCACCATCAACAAGCATCTTCTCAAACCGCTTTACGAAGCCAACCAAATCTTGATCGCAGGCTTGGCAGTATTCACGCAACTGAAGCAGATCAAGCCGTCGCCCACCGCGCTCGACGTCGCTGATGTAGGACTGCGACCGCTCTAGCAATGCGGCGAGTTCGGATTGCTTCAGACCAGCCTTGTCCCGGACTTCGATCAGCAGTTCGAGTAGCGCTTGGTACTCGGGTTTGTGAATCGATTTGGCGGACATTGCGGCTTCATAAGTGAAAGGCCGCTCCTAACCTATATCTAGTTTTGAGGTATCTGAAAAGGAGATATTGGCGGATGGGTCGGTCTGTTAGTGATCAGCCGCCTTTTGAAGCTTGGGCGCGCTAGTTCCATCAGCGATCTCCTCCTCAAACTTCCTTACAAAGCCGACCAAATCTTGGTCACAGGCCATGCAGAACTCGCGTAGTTGGAGCAAATCCAGCCTTCGGGAGCCTCGTTCGACGTCGCTGATGTATGGCTGCTTCCTTCCCTTAAGTAGTGCGGCCAAGCTTGCTTGGTTCGGATGGGCTTTAGTCCGCATCTCGCGTAGCAGCCTCAGCAGCACTTTGTACTCGGGTTTGTAGATCGACTTACGAGTCATCACGGCGTCCCACAGGGTAGGCCGCACCCAACCTATATCTGATTCTCAAATATCTGAAAATCAGATATACTCATTTCCGCGGGATGCCAATCACCACGCTGGACAAGGCGTGCGGGCCTCCATCTATCGGGAGCTACCGGGAACACCCGGGGCGATCTACAGGACAGCCTTGCCAAAGGTCAGTCGAACAACCGGAGACACAGCATGTTGAAGAGCTCATCGGTTCGTAGTGGCCAGTCCAGCTCAGGGACAGAGCGACCTAACGCCACTGAGTCTGGGGGAGGAAGCGTGAAAGCTATGCCAGATGGAGTTGGGGTCACGAGGCATCGCTACAGAGCAGAGGCATTTCCCAGTGACTTTGGAATGGAAGCGGTGCCACACGCGCGGCGCCGATGAAATGGCGACACGTGGCCCCGCCAGCGGCATAGCCGGTGTATGGGCAAGCCATAAACAAAACAGATCTCGCCCGACGACCTTGCCAACTCCGGAACACCACCGGATTGGCAGGCTAAGGGGCCAACCAAGGGGAAGGGAATCATGAAGATCAGCACGTTACGCAAGGCCATTTCTATCGCATTGCTCATGGCTGCCACCAGCAGCGGCGAGTGGGCCATGGCTCAGGACATCACGAAGGATGCGACCGGGCAGGGCAGGGTGCCCGCGACCGAGGCGTCCGCCAAAGCGCAATCGAAAAAATCGAAAGACACCGCCTCGCCACCCGCAACCACCGATCTGCAGTCCGTGACCGTCACTGGCACGCGCATCCGCGGCGGCACCACACCCTCGTCGGTGATCACCATCGGCAGCGAGCAGATCCAGCAGGAAGGTTTCGCGGATCTCGGCGACGTGATCCGCAGCGTGCCGCAGAATTTCTCCGGGGGGCAGAACCCGGGCGTGATCGGCGTTGCCAGCGGCGTCGGTAACCAGAATCTCACTGGCGGCTCCGCATTGAACCTGCGCGGGTTGGGTGCCGACGCATCGTTGACGCTGCTCAACGGGCGACGCCTAGCCTACGACGGGTTTTCCCAAGCCGTGGACATCAGCGCCATCCCGGTGGAGGCGGTCGAGCGCCTGGAGATCATTCCGGACGGTGCGTCGGCAATCTACGGTTCGGATGCGGTGGGCGGCGTGGCCAACGTGATCCTGAAGTCCGACTTCGATGGGGTGACCTTGGGGGCGCGATACGGTGGCGCGACCGATGGCGGGCTGGCGACGCGCGAATACGCCGCGACCGCCGGCACCACTTGGGCCGGCGGCGGACTGATCGTGACCCTCAAGGATGTCGATGTCGATCCCATCTATGCGCGCCAGCGCAGTTACACCAGTCATCTGTTCGAGCCGTATACGATTTACGGTGGCAGCGATTCACGCAGCGGCCTTGTCAGCGTGCACCAGTCGATGGGCGATGTGGCCGAATTGAGGCTTGACGCGCTTAGGACCGAGCGCGACATGACGAGCTATGTTGCCACTCGGGCGAACTCTTACTATCACTACAGCCCGGAGAACTCGATCACGCTGGTCTCGCCCAGCATCGCATTCAACCTTCGCAATTATTGGTCCCTCACCTTGAGCGGGACCTATGGCGAGGACGACACCGTCTATGCGCGCGATCTCGTCTCGGCGGCGGGTAGCGTCTTGGTCAGCCGGAACTACTACCGCAACATAAGCCGTTCCGATGAGATCGGCGCCGAAGGCCCGCTGTTCCCCGTGGGGGGAGGGGACGCGCACTTGGCCATCGGTGCCGGGGCGCGGAACTATGGATTCCACTATGTGCCGAAGGTTTCCGGCAGCCCTTTCGGTGGCGACGAAAATGTTCGTTTCGCCTACGCCGAGCTGGCTGTTCCGTTCGTTTCGCCTGCCTCGAATATTCCGGGCATCCATCGCCTGGAATTCAGCGCTGCGGTGCGTGGCGAGAACTACGACAGTTTTGGACGGGTGACCACGCCGAAATTCGGGCTGATCTATGATCCCACCGCCGACTTGACGTTCAAGACCTCCTGGGGAAAATCGTTCAAGGCGCCGACAATGTTGCAGCGCTATGAGGGCGGGGACGCCTATTTGTGGAGCGCCCCTGCGGTGGGCGCAATCGGCAGTCCTGCGGATGCCACCGTATTGATGTCCTATGGCGGTAACGCCGACCTGCGTGCCGAACGAGCACGCACCTGGACGGCCTCGCTGGCCCTGCATCCGGAAGCCTTGCCGGGGTTTGACGCCGAGCTGACCTGGTTTGACATCGACTACACCGACCGGGTGGTCGAACCGGTCAACTACCAGCAGGCACTGAGCGACCCGGCCTATTCGGACTTTGTGGTTCGATCGCCGACGCCCGAGCAGATTCAGGACCTCCTTGCAGTCTACGACAGCGCTTTTTACAACCTGTCGGGCGTGGCCTATGACCCGAGCAAGGTGGTGGCGATTATCCACGACGAGTACGTGAACGCGGCACGGCAGCGGATCAAGGGCCTCGATTTGTCAGGTTCGTACCGCTTCGGTCTTGGCAGCGGTCAGCTGACAGTACGCGGGTCGGCCAGTTGGCTCGATAGTGCGCAGACAACCAGCGCCGGCCAGCCCGAGCAAACACTCGCCGGTACCGTGTTCAATCCGGCCAGGCTCAAGGGCCGCGTCGGTGCGGTTTGGGTCTCGGGGGGCTTCAGCGCGTCGGGCTTCGTCAACTACACCGGTGGGGTAACCAACCGCCTCCCGACGGTGACGCAGAAGACCTCGTCGTTCACCACGGTGGACACCACGCTCAATTACGACATCGGTAAGCGCGCCGGCGCCTTATCGGGGCTAACGCTCGGGTTGTCGGTGCAGAACCTGCTGAATCGCATGCCTCCGCTTTATACCGCGCTGTATGCGACATACGTGCCGTACGACGCTACCAACTACTCGGCAATCGGACGCTTCGTCAGCGTTTCGGTTTCCAAGCACTGGTAGGGGAGGGGACATGGAACTTTTCCATCAATCGGCCGCGTGGGCGGCCGTGACGGCACGCATGCGTCTGGATCCATCGTTCAGAAAGCGCCGCACGCGTTGGTTTCCGGCACTTGCGCTGGTGTTGGGCATGGCTGTCGTCGGCCTGTCGCCCGCGGAGGCGATTTCGCCGCGGCGCCTGCTGGAGGTGACCGACCTGGGTAACCCGGTGGTCTCACCCGATGGGCGATACGTGGCGTTCCGCGCCGAACAGGCCTCGGTCGAGCGCAACACGTACGACACCACGTGGTACGTACAGGGCTTGGATGGGAAATCTCCGCCGCTCCGTGTAGCGGACGGAGGTGTACCGCTGCGCGAGTACGTCAACGGGGTCGGGTTGCCATCACCAGCAGTTTGGTCTCCGGATGAAAAGTGGATCTACTATCGCGCCCGCCTTGATGGCCGGATTTCCGTCTGGCGTGCGGCAGCAGATGGCTCCGGGGCTCAGGCGGTGACGTCGGATCCGGCGGACGTGCGGGATTTCGCGCTGAATGCTGACGGGCAAACGCTCACATACAGTGTTGGCGCGAACCGGGAAGATGTCGTCGCTGCGGAAGAGGCCGAGTACTACGGCGGCATTCGGATCGACGACACGGTGAATATCGCTGCCGGGCTGTTCCGGTCGAGCAAGTTCGATGGACGACCGGCGACGCAGCGGTTCCTCGGAGATTGGTTCTCGATGGGGCCATTGCTGGCAAAGGTGCCGGACCATTGGAAGGCCGTTGACCTGTCGACGATGACAACCCGGGGCCTATCCGCATCGGAGCTGCTGGTGCCTCCACTGACACCGGCTGACCTTGCACCCGGTCTGCCGGCGGCGCCGACCAGGATCGCCCGAAGTCCGGGCGATGAGCGCATCGCGCTGCTGATGCCCGGAAAGAAAGAGAGGGGGGTGCTGACGAGTCGATATGTGGAGCTGGCCATGCTGCCGGACAGGCGCGCTTCGCACCCTATCCGGTGTATGGCCGAGCTGTGCCGCCACAAAGACATCACGGGTATCCAGTGGCGACCCGGGACCGATGAGATCCTGTTCACGGTTACCGACTATGACCGAACCCAATCGATCTATGGATGGAACGTCATAACGGGCATGGTGCGGCCGATCGTGCTTTCCAATGGACTGGTCAGCGGAAGCCAGCGTTACTGGGACATTCCCTGCGCATTGTCGTCCAACACACTGGTGTGTGTCGCGGCTGAGGCCGATCGCCCGCCCCGTCTTGAGGCGATCGATCTGAAGAGCGGCTATCGACGGATACTGTTCGAGCCGAACAAGAAGCTGGAGGCGGATATCGCGGCTACGGTTCCGGCAAAGCTGATCCACTGGAAGGACGCGCAGGGGAGGGAATTCACCGGTCAGCTATTCGAGGCGCGCGGAGCGAGCACTGAACATCCACCACCGTTGTTTGTGAACTTCTATAACTGCTATGGCTTTCTGCGCGGCGGGGTGGGTGACGAGTGGCCGCTTGCCTCCCTTGCCGAAGGTGGCATCTCGGCGCTGTGCATCAACGCGGTTCCGGAGTTTCGCCTTGACGTCGTGGCGCATTACGACCAGGGGCGCTCGGCCGTCGAGAGCGTCGTGAAGCTCCTGGCTGCTGAAGGGCGCATCGATCGAACCCGTGTCGGCATGGGCGGACTCAGCTACGGCAGTGAGGTGACACTGTGGACGATGGCGCATTCGGATGTAGTGAGTGCCGCTTCCGTAAGCGGCATCTCGGTGACGCCAACTTATTACCTGTTCAACAGCCTGCGGAATGCCTTCCGTTCCAGTCTTCGCGAAATGTGGCAGCTTGGCGCACCAGATGAAACACCTAAACGGTGGAAGGAAATCTCGCCCGCGTATCAGCTCGACAGGATCAAGGCGCCGATCCTGTTCCAGTTGCCTGAGCAGGAATATCGGATGACGCTGGACTACGTGCTACCGCTGGAGCGCAGGCACCAAGCGGATATCTATGCGTTCCCGGACGAGCCCCATATCAAGTTTCAGCCCAGGCACAAGCTGGCGGTGTATGAGCGTAACGTCGACTGGTTTCGCTTCTGGCTAGAGGGATATCAAGACCCAAGCCCGGAAAAAGCTGGGCAATACCGCATTTGGCGTGGAATGAAGGGCAGGACCTCGCGATCACGTTCTGGTACGGGCGCCTACCATGGATCGTGACCTTGTTGACGCGCCCAGTTCTCGGCCGCGCACAGGTCGAAGATGCGAAGAAATGACAGATCCCGGGGCGCAAGTTCATTGGTGAAGAAATTCGCCAATGCGGAACGGTCTAGCAGGTCATGCGCGCGTAGCTGCCCATCCTCCAGGGACTCGCGCATCTTCGGCTTGTTGCGCGTGTAGATAGCAGCCATGTGGCCGGTGTACGAGCCCTTGCTGCGTCGATCGAGAATTTCGCTCGGTAGTTGATCGGCAAAAGCCTCGCGGGCGATCGCGCGGTTTCGCCCGTCGGCGATCCACATCCAGGTCGGGACTTTCAGGCACGCCTCCATGACGGGTTGAGACAGCAGCGGAAAATACATGGAGCGTCCCAGACCGCGTGATGCAGCATCCCTGAACAACTGGGTTCCGATCAAGTTATGAATTTTCTCGCGATCACCCGACAGCGCGTCCGAGGGCGCGTCCATCCAGGGGTGGTGCTCAGGCACAGTTGTCACCCAGGATGGGTTGAGCAGAGTGCGATCCGCCTTCCAGGCCGTGCGTGGCCGACGCAGCATTTTCTTGAGAGTCAATCGGCCGGCCTTGAAAACCGTGCATCGGTGAAGGGTTGCGAGATCCTCGATGGCTGTAATGCCTGCCATGACGCCACGTTCCCGGAACGCGTCGGCGGCGGGCGCGGCGGTCTTCAGATAGCAGAAAATGGTATCGCCGCCGACACCCGAAAAGAAGCCATCCGCGCCATGTAGGGTACCTGCTGCCTCCCAGGCTTCGTTCAAGGCATTCTGCGGAATCCCTATCGCAGGAACGACGGATGAGCGAGGCACGGCAAATTCAACTTGTACATCGTCGAATCCAACTTCCACGGGGAAGAGCCCTTGGCCCAACGTGTCCGTCACCAGTCGGGCATATGGACGCTCGTCGGTTCCGGCCACGGGCATGACCAGCGTGCAAAAAGTGGCGCGCAGCGAAGCATCACGCAGGCAGGTGGCGACGACGGAGGAATCCAGTCCGCCCGATAATTCGACCACGAATTTGTTGTCCCTCGCAGATAGAGCCCTGACCACGTTGGATACGGTGGATCGGACATCTTCGGCTGCTTCACGAGGATATTTGTGCCGGACGCCTTTCTCCACGAAGTGCCAAGGCGACCATGCGGAACGGATTGAAGCATCCCTCCCTCGGCAAGTCAGCATGTTGCCTGGAAGTAATTCCTTGACGTGCTTCAATGCCGTATGAGACGTCTTCAGGCAGGGGAAATTGAGGCAGTGTGCGATGATCTGCCAGTTCACCTCCCTGCGATAGAGTCCCAGATCGACTGCAAGGCCGATATCCGAAGTGATGAAGCCTTCACCATCGGCCAGCGAATAGACGCATGGCACGGCGCCCGAGGGGTCGCGCAGCAAGGTGATCGCCGAGCGATCGTTGCGGTCGACAAGAATGGCGAGATAGTCGCCCCAAATGTTATGCAGCAGGTGATTGCTGAGTTCGCACGTCGAACCGTCGATATCCAGACGTTGCGAGATTGGCTGGCCGGCATTGGTGAAAGCCTGGCCGATAAGCAGGCCGTGCCCGGGCATTTCAAGGATAGGGGCATCAGCGGAAACGAAGACCTTGGCCGAGGCTGATTCAAGCCTGCAGATCATTCCCGCAGCGCGCAGGAGCGTGTCCAGCTGCGGCGTGTAATCGGCGTTTCGATTCAACCTCCCGCCGAGCAGAATGATATAGCGGCATATCATCAGACGCTCCTGATGGGAGTATGCGCATTGGCGTCGGAGAGCGTTTCATTCAAGACAATGTCTCCAGCCTGCACCCAGCAGTGCGCCGCAAATGGCTCCGAAGTCACGCCGAAGACAATGTTTGTCGGCATTCCCCGCCGCGCAAGGAACCGGAGCAGGGACAAGGAGTCTAGAAGGCAGATCGGCTCGATCGGCGCGTAGCGTCGCGCATAAGCGAACTGCCAGTTTGCATGGATCAGGTTGTCCTCAAGAGCGGCGGGCTCAGCGACTTTGCGTAGAACGCATTTTCTGTCGCGATATGCGCTGGCTTCGTCGAGATTCGTTTTTAGTGGGCGAACCTTCAGCTGACGACACGTAGACCAGACGATCGCCATGACTTCGACGATAGCAGTCATGTTGAGCCGGCGATCACCGATTGTAGGGGGTCGTTCGATTGCGCTACGGGATGGGCGTTGGATACTCGCTGTCGCGACATACACTCCGTCTGGTGCTTCAACCAGTATTCCCGCAGTTGTGAGGTCCTCCAGAAGCATGGGAGCGATATCTTCATTGGCCTGGAAGCGTCGCATGGTTTTCTCGCGATGACCGGTCAGTCTGAAGTACCGGTCTCGCGCTATGTCGAGAAAAATCATATGGCCGTCCACGTCACAGCACGAGAGATCTTCTCTAAGTTGGTAGCTCATCGTCTGCCTCCCAAGAGTAGGGCGCGCACCTTGGTGCGCGCCCGGAGCCCTTATTCCTCGGAAATGCCGGGAATCATCGGCTTGCCTTGCCCGCCCCCCTCGGTTACGCCAAACTCGCCCTTGGTTTCAACGCTGGCGATGCCGAGCTCGATGACGTCTTCCGGCGCGTTGGTACGGATGTTCTCGTTCGTGTTCATCTCAGTCTCCTGCGGTCACGTCATGGCAGTCCCATGACGCGATCAGCGTAGGAGTCGGAATTTTTGATTTTCAAATGATTTTTGCGCTGTCATCCGATGATTATTCCGGAAGCGTGACCGCCGCCCTGTAATGCCGGGCCCTGCTTCGACGCCTCTTCGGCTGGCGGCATAGCCGCACGTTGCGCACGCCGCTGAACTCGATCGCCCGAACCTGCCGCTCGTAATCAACTCGCTGGCGCTGATCAGCCTCGGGCTGCGCTGTACGTGAGGTTCCTCGACGTTAGTTCCGAGGCATTCACCCACGCATCGCCACCCATGCAGTGAAGTAAGCGGGAGCCGTGTAAGGGAATGCCCTTTCCTTTTGTAGGTGAATTCCTATTCACTCGGGTAGACTCTCGTCTTTGACCCACTGCCGAAGAGCACAATCATGGCCATTAATCTCGACACGCTGTCCCCTGCCGAACTCAAGGCGCTCATCGCCAATGCCCAGTCGCAGATGCAGGCTGCCCACACCAATCACGTCAACGAGGTACGGGAAAAAATCGAGCGTTTGCTGAAAAGCAGCGGCCTCACCCTGGCCGACGTGTATCCGGCACGTAGCGGCAAAGGCGCCAAGGGGCCGAAATCGGTAGTGGCCCCCAAGTATCGCAACCCTGCGAACGCCGCCCAGACATGGTCGGGTCGTGGCAAGCGGCCGCTGTGGTTCGTGCAGGCCTTGAAGAAGCGCGGTACCACCGCCGAGAGCCTCCTGATCGAGGGCGCACCCAAGGCGGCTCCGGCGAAGGCCGTCAAGAAGGGCGTAGCCAGGAAAGTTGCAAAGACCGCTGCCAAGAAAGCGGCCTGAGGGACCGGCGAGATACGTTCCGCGGCGCAGGTGAAAACCTGCGCCCGGAATTCGGGCATCTTTCCAGCCCCCCGAAAAGCGGCTGTTTGAGACCCACTTGCCGGCAGGGCCACGCCGAAACGGGCAACCGTTGTGGTCGCGCAAAAGCGGATCCGCTGGCAGGGGACATCGGCGAGGTCTAGTGAAGGTAATCGCTGCCGTCGCTCAGCAAGGCCACGATGCACGGGACGAGCTGTTTCCGTCGCTCGTGATAGTCGCTTAGGGCAGACCTCAGGGCCTGGATGTCGCGCGTCTCCCAATGCCGGTTCAGCTCCGAAAGCTCTTCGAAGCGGTTCTTGAGCAATCCTTGCTTGGCCCGGCGTATCGGCGCCAGTCGGTCGTTGGCCTGCTTCACTGCAAGGTGCAGCGACCCGTGTGCCGTCGCGCGGGCGATCGCATCGAACAGCTGCCACGTCAGCTTGACCAGATCGCCATCGGCAGCCACGAGTTCCAGTTTCCCTGTCTTCTGGATTGCCGGCGGCTCGCCGATATCGCATGCCATCAGCAACAGCCGTTCCATCCAGTCGTAGAGGTTGCGCAATGCGACTTCGTTGAGCAGCGGCACGTGCAGTCCGTTTCGGGCATGGTCGGTGACCATGCCTTCACCAACCAGGCGGTACAGCGCGAATCGAACCGGCGTAGGACTGGTCTTGAATTCGGAGGCGAGCTTGGCCGGATCGATCCGCTGCCCGGGCGTGTAGCGTCCCGCCTGCAGGGCACGCCTGACCTGTCCGTACACGAGTGTGCTCTTGGAGTCCATTCGGGCGGACCTCCCGGCCTGCTTTTAGCACGAAGGTTATTGCGGCGCAACGTAATATCTTGCAAACCGAAAACCAAGGGCAGGCAGGACTGAATGAACTGCACTTCAGTGGGAACTACGAGCGAGTTCCTGATTGGTAGTGCCATCGAAATTTCTTGCTCATTGACGCTGGCGCGCGGGCAACACGATGATGCGTACCTTCGTCACCCGCCACTCGGCCTGTGACGACACATCGAAATCAGGGCTGGGGGGCGCTGATGTCAGGGATGACAAAGGATCAAAGCGGAACCGCATGTTCCGGAAACCGGGAGACGGAAACCGGGACGGAGGAGGTTAAATCGTTTGGTTCCTGAGTTCATCGTGTGCTGGCCTTCTGCTTAACTTCCTCCGTCCCGGTTTCACCCGATGGTAATCCGTTGCAAGAATAACCCTTGGCGCCAAAGCATCTGCTTTATCGCAATTCGATTAGGCATGATTGCGTTGCCTCTGATCGGTGTGGCCGGCGTTTCCGTCGCCTCGACGGCAAAATGCTCGCAGGAGATGGCCATGAAGGCTATGGATGAGGCTTCAAATCTCGGGACATGGAGTGCCGTCTTCGAGTCGTACAAGCGCTACGGGCAGTGCGATGACGGAGCTATCGCCGAGGGATATAGCGCTTCTGTTGCCGACTTGCTTGCGAACCACTGGGCCGATACCAGCAAGTTGGTGACACTAGCAAATGCCAATCCGGATTTTGGCCGTTTCGTCCTGAAACACGTCGACGAAAGCATGAGCTTGGATCAAGGCAAGAGCATCAGGGACAGCGCTACGAACAACTGCTCAGCAGGAGCAAGGAAACTGTGTAGGGCGATCCTGAAACGTTTCATGGAATTTGATGCTTTTGATGCGCCGAAGAAATAGCGCAACAGGGAAGAACACCCGCCACGCGGGCGATGAGTCTTCAGGGGCAATTTCTGCGGCATGCGAGCTGGCGGGGCTGCGGGGCTTCACCGAGCGGCCTGTGACGCGCTGACCCGCCTTTCCAGCATCCGATCCTGAGGGGCGCGGTCATTTGCCTCGACGCCGACCCGCGCGACCCCGGTACCGAGGTAATTTCCCTCGGAGTAAAAGTGCTGGCGACCATTTCTCCAAGAACGCCCCGCGGGCAACGCCGCCGCGGGGTGGTTTAGCTGGCGCATGGCTTGAATACCCCGCCGTCCGGTCGGTGCCGGTGTGTCCATGGCCGAGCTGATCCGGCGCCTGCGAAGGGGACTAGACTGGCCTTGGCAGACGTTCCCGCCTCCGGCGTGGAGGGTTTCGGCATGGTGATCTGGGCGTACACGGCAATCCTGACATGGTCGGTTGCCGTGCCTGCAGCGGTCACGTCGGTGGCGCCAGCCCCCTCGATGGTGCCAGTGGTGCCCGTCGTGCCGGCGGTGTCGCCGATGCCGCGCCCGGAGCAGGTCATGGCGGTGCCGCCGGAGTTGCGTACGCAGCTGCAGCAGCAGGTCATCGACGCCAGCGGTTCCGGCAGGCCGCGGCTGGAGCGGTTGGTGGGCTTCCTGTTCCAGAAGCCGGGCCTGGGCATGGCGTATTCGACCGACGCCACGTTGACCATCGAACAGGCCTACCGCACACGCAAGGCCAACTGCCTGACCTTCACCCTGCTGACCGTGGAGCTGGCACGCGAGTCCGGCTTGCAGGCCTACGGGCAGGAGCTTGACGACATCGTGGCCTGGCGCGTGGGTGGCGACATCGTGTACCGGTTCAACCACGTCAACGCGGGAATCAACCTGGGTCGTGCGCGCCTCACGGTCGATGTGGCGCAGGATGTGGTGGGGGCGCGCAAGCCGCCCGAGCGGATTTCCGACCAGCGCCTGCTGGCGCTCTATTACAACAACCGCGCCGTCGAGCTGTTTACCGAGGCCTCGCCCGCGGCCGCCGCCCCGTACATGGCCATGGCGCTGCAACTCGATCCGCGCCATGCCAGCACCTGGGCCAATGCCGGTGTGTTGCGCCTGCGCCAGGGCGACCCGCAAGCGGCCGAGCGCGCCTACCTGAAGGCGCTGTCGCTCGACCCGGCAAACGCGGGTGCGCTGGTGAACCTGATGGCGCTGTACAAGGGCAACGGCGACGAGGCGCGCCGCGCGATCTATGCGCTGCATCTGCAGAAGATCCAGGTCAAGGACCCGTATTTCCAGTTCCTGCAGGCCGAGGATGATGCGCGGCAGGGCGATTACGCCGGCGCCGTGCAGCACTACCAGCAGGCCATCCGTCTGTTTGACGGCGACTCGCGTTTCTACGTCGGGCTGGCCCACGCCTATCGGCAGCTGGGCGAGGAGCGCCGCGCACGGCGAGCCACAGACCGTGCCGCCGCGCTCAGTCGCCGCAGCGCAGGGAACAGGAACTAGGGGCGGTTCCCGAGTGCGCCAATAAAGGGGACGAATAAAGGGGACGGAGGTAATTAAATCGGAATAACTACCTCCGTCCCCTTTGATTCCGGGGTCGTGGCCATGCCGGGAAACGCATCGCCGTCGCGGCGCGTGCTCACGCCTCACGCCTCGCGCTTGACGCGGTGGACCGCGCATAGCTTGTTGCCGTCCGGGTCGCGCACGTACGCCAGGTACAGCGCGCCGAGGTCGCTTTCGCGCAGCCCGGGTGGCTGCTCGATCGAGGTGCCGCCATGGGCCACGGCCGTGTCATGGAACGCCTGCACCTGCGCGGGCGAGTTGCACTTGAAGCCGATCGTGCCGCCGTTCGCGAACGTCGCCGCGCCGCCGTCGATCGGCTCGGTCACGCAGAACGTGTTGCCGTCGTGCCGATAGAACAAGCGGCGATGACCCGTGGCGGCGAGGTCATGGTACGGCTCGCCCGCGCCGAGCGCGCCCAGTACCGCGTCGTAGAACCGTTTCGCGCGCACGATGTCGTTCGAGCCGACCATCACGTGACTGAACATGGTGTGCTTCCCACGATGGAGTGTCTCGTCCCCGTCGCTCGTCCAGGGGCCGAGGCCTAGCCTGCACGGGACGGCAAGCCCGACGCAAGCGCGAACCCGGGGCGGAGCAGATCAAATCGTCTGGTTCCTGGATTCGTCGTGCTCCGGTCTTGTGCTTGACTGCCACCATCCTGCTTTCGATGCCGTTGCGTCCTTCGGCAGCAGGGTCCGCGCGATCAGGACGGCCAGCAGCGGGATGCCGATCGCGTAGATGTACTGCGTCCGCGACACGCCGATGTTGAACGGAAACCAGATGCCCGGCACGCCGAGCGGATCGAGCAGCTCGCCGCCGAACAGGGCGGCCAGGACCGAGGCCGGCGTGACCAGCGCCAGGGTGCGCAGCGGGCCGCCGCGGACGATGCGCACGACGATCACGGCGAACAGCGCGAGCGAACCCAGCCGGCTGATGCTCGCCCAGGTCGGCAGGTGGGCCAGGGCGCCGACGATGCCGGCGGCGCCCAGCGCGATGGCCAGCGCGTCGATGCTCCGCCATGCGGGCAGCCGCCAGCGGTTCCAGGCCAGCAGCCAGGCGGTCATCGTCGGCGCCCACATCACCTTGGCCAGCCACGCATAGGTGCGCAGGTCCTGCAGGTCGGTCCAGGACACGATCGCATTGTCGAGCCGCCTGGCGGCCGTAAGCGCGAGCGCGATGCCGGCAAACAGCAGGAAACCCTTGCGGCGGCTGCGCGAACCGACCGCGAGCGCCAGGCCGGCGAGCGCCAGCATGGCGGCCGGCTCGACCGCATCGACGACGTAGCCGGCGATGGTCCGCTGCCATTGCGCGCGGTGCAGCGCCTCGCCGACCGGCCGTGGTGCCAGGATCGGCGCGGCATGCATGCCGCCGCCGTCCGCGCTGGGGCCGGGGCGGGGCAGCATATAGGTGCGCACGGCGAGCACGCCGCTGGTGCCGGCCGCGCCGGCGGGCAGGGCGAAGCGCAGCGGCCGCGTGCCGACCAGGCGCGGCTCGGGGCCGAGCCGGCCCGAGCCGCCCAGCCGCTGGCCGTTCCAGTACAGCTCGTAGCCGTCCTCGACCAGGGTCGGCCCGAGGATGTCCCACGACGCGCTGCCGGCCGGCACCGTCACCGCGCGCCGGTACCAGGCGTAGCCGTGATAGCCGCGATGGCCATGCGCACTCCATCCGCCCACGTAGTCGGGCAGGCCCACGTCGCCGTCGTGACTGCCGGGCGGGGCGGTCAGGTCGATCGTCTCCCAGCCGCTGGCGTCCAGGTTGGCGGCCGCCCAGCGCGGATCGTCGCCGGTATGGAATCGCCAGGGGCCGTCGAGCAGGGTGGACGCGGCGCGCAGCGGCGCCGGATCGGGGCGGCCGCCGATGGCCAGGCCCGCGATCATGAGGGCCGCGATCAGCAGCGTCACGATGACGATGCCGACGATCAGCTTGCGCTGCGTTGCATCGATTAATGGCGCCGCCGGGGGCGTCGATTCGGGCATCATGCAGCGACCTCGCCGCCAGGGTCTTGATGTTGACAAGCAAGCTACCATCTAAAACAATTTAGAAGGTAGTCCGAAGGTCACGGCCCGGAGGATCGAGCAGAACCGCATGCCATCCGAAAACCGTCATCTGCCGCCACGGCCGATTGCCGCCATCCGGCTGGACGGGGGGCGCCTGTGCCTGGATTTCGTCAACACCATCCACGACCGTGGCGCGGTGGAGGTCGAGGATTACCTGCAGCAGCCGCGCCGCTTGGTGGAGTGGTGCGCGCGTGCCGGGGCGCTGCGCCCGGACGATGGCGTTCGCGTGCCGCGCACCGCACGCGAGCGCGCGGCGCTGATGCGCGAGGTGGAAACCCTGCGCCGACACCTGCATGCGCTGTTCGCCGCGCGGGTCGACGATCTGCCGCTGCCTGCGGACGCCTTGCGCGGCCTGGATCGCTGGCTGCATCGGGCCTGGGAAGGCCAATCGCTGGGCGCGGACGGGCAACTGCACTGGCGTGCCGATGCCCGCGACGCGCGGTTGCCGCTGAAGCGCATCGCGCTGGATGCGCTGGACCTGCTTGGCGATCCGCACGCCTCGCGGCTGCGCCGCTGCGCCAACACCCGCTCCTGCGGCTGGCTGTTCCTCGACACCAGCAAGAACCAGCGCCGCCGCTGGTGCGCCATGGAAACCTGCGGCACCGCCGAGAAGATGCAGCGCTATCGCCAGGGCTGACGAACGGCGGCCGGCGCTGGCGCCCTGTTGCGCCAGCGCCGCCGCTCCCGCACCGAACACCGGCTTCCCGCCCAGCCGCTGATTCAACCTCCCGACAGCGAACCGGGCCACGCCGGTACCGCACGGGTCGTTGCGGCAACCTTTGACGGGGATGCCCGGCGTCCGCACGGCGAGGTCGCAAGCCAAGGGACAACAGGGTGCGGCTGGTTGAATGCGCTGCTCGCAGGCCGCGGCTCGACGTGATTGGCCACGCGCTCTTTCTCGGCGACTGCCGGCGGCGAGTATGCTGGTATGTCGCCGTGGGCCACCGGGCCGCGGAACTTCCAGGCCTGACCATCGGATACCTTCCCATGAACCTGCATCGTTCGCTGTTTGCCGCCGTACTGGCTGCTGCCGCCGGCCTTTCCATTGCCCCCGTGGCGCCGGCGCAGACCGCCGCGCCCGCCAACAATGCGCTGGGCGGCAATCCGGTGCCGGGCGTGTGCATGCTTTCGCGCGAGGCGGTGTTCGCGCAGTCCAAGGTGGGGCAGGCGGCCAGCGAGCGGCTGAAGCAGCTGGCGACGCAGCAGCAGACGCTGCTGGAGAACCAGCGCAAGCCGCTGGATGCCGAGGTCCAGGCCTTCCAGCAGAAGGCTGCGTCGCTCACCGAGGCGCAGCGCCAGCAGCAGGGCCAGGCCCTGCAGCAGCGCATGCAGGGCTACCAGGCGCAGGTGAACCAGATCGGCGAGCGCATCCAGCTCACCCGCGCCAAGGTCATGGCGCAGATCGGCGCGCAGGCGCAGCCGATCATCGCCAGTTCCTACGCCAGCCATCACTGCAGCCTGCTGCTGAACCGCGACGCGGTGCTCGGCGGCAACACCAGCAACGACCTCACCAGCGACGTGGTGCACGGCCTGGACGGCAAGATCAGCACGCTCAGCTTCAACCTCGAGCCGGCACCGGCGAACAGCGGCAAGTAATCCGCAGACAGGGCCGGCTGGCCGGGTTCGCTTTTCCGGGCGACGCCGGCCCGCGGCCGCCGCAGGAAAACCGGAACATCGCCGCCGCGGCGTTGTCCGCCCCGCGCTGGCGCGGACGTATACTGATTGTCCGCTGCGTCATGGCCGCGACACCCGTCCGTCCCGGCCGCCCGACCCGTTGCGGGAGAGCCGTCATGAAATCTTCTCCGCTGCTGCGCCTGTTGTGCCTGGCCTGCCTTGCCCTCGCCGCCGCCGTCGCGCAGGCCGCGACCACGCCGGAGGCCGTCAGTGTGCGCTACAAGGACCCGCAGCACTTCACCGAGGCGACGCGCAGCCGCGGGGTGCACCTGGTCAATCCCGACGCCTACCTGGTGCCGCTCAAGGCGCATATCGTGCAGCGCGCCGCGCGCATCCTGGCGCCGGGCCAGCGGCTGGAGATCGAGGTGACCGACGTGGTCCGCGCCGGCGCCTACGAACCCTGGCGCGGCCCCGACTTCAACGACGTGCGCATCGTCAAGGACATCTATCCGCCGCGCATCGACCTCGACTTCACCCTGTACGGCGCCGATGGCAAGGTGCTGCGCCAGGGCCAGCGCAAGCTGCGCAACGCGGCCTTCCTCAGCAGCAGCTCGCCGATCGACCAGGACTCGTTGCGCTACGAGAAATCGCTGATCGATCTGTGGCTGCGCCGGGGCGTGGACAATCTCTAGACGGCCGCGCGGCGCGGGCCGGCAAGGCCCGAATTTCCGTTACGCCGCCGGCAGGCCCGCACGATGCCTGCCTGGTGGTCCACCTGTCGACAGGAGACCCCATGGATCCCGAGTTCTGGTTGCAGCGCTGGCGCGAAGGCCGCACCGGTTTCCACCAGGCGACACCGACGCCGCAGCTGCTCCGGCACTGGCCGGCGCTGGCACTGGCGCCGGGCAGCCAGGTGTTCGTGCCGCTGGCCGGCAAGTCGCTGGATCTGCTGTGGCTGGCCGGGCAGGGGCATCGCGTGCTGGGGGTGGAGCTGTCGCCGCTGGCGGTGGCGCAGTTCTTCGACGAGCACGGCCTGACGCCGCAGGTGCATGCCTCGCGCTACGGCACCCACCACGTGGCCGGCGAGATCGAGCTGATCTGCGGCGACGTGTTCGAGCTGGATGCCGCGGCGCTTGCCGATTGTGCGGCGGTGTACGACCGCGCCGCGCTGATCGCCTTGCCGCCGGACCTGCGCCGTCGCTACGTGCGCGAGCTGCACGCACGGCTGCCGACCGGCTGTCGCGGCCTGCTGGTCACGCTGGAGTATCCGCCGCACGAGAAGCAGGGTCCGCCGTTTCCGGTGCCGGAAGCCGAGGTGCGCGAGCTGTATGGCCGCGACTGGACGGTGGCGACGCTGGAGCGATGCGACATCCTCGCACAGCAGCCGGGCTTCGCCGCCGAAGGGGTGAGCGCGCTGGAGACGGTGGCGTACCGGCTGGCGAAGCGATAGGCGGTCCGGCGCGCTCCGCGCGTCCGGGGCGACGCCATGCCAGCGGCGGTTCCGCCGCGCGAAAGTGCGATCGGGTTCCTTTTTCCGGCAGTGCGGCCCTGCGCTCGGCGGCAGCCAGGCCGAAACGGTGTCAGGATGCTTTCCGTTCCGGCCTTGCCGGACACGTCGGCTTGCGCCCGCGGGAGACGCACCGGGTAGACGGAGGCGCGTTTGTGCGAGTCGACGCGACCCCCGGTTTCGCTGCACTCTTCGCAGATATGTCCTGCGCGAGCCAGGGGGGCTTCGTGATCGTGAGGTTGTCGCCAGTGAACTGCAAGGTGGTTGATGGGATTTGCGCGCATGAGGGATGAGCGTACGGGTGTTCCCGGCTGGCTGGCTCTTGCGTCCTTCGCCCTGATCACCCTGCTGGCATGGCTGGCGCTGGTGCCCCCGCGCGTGCACTTCGCGGTGGAAGGCGGTGTCATCCTGGTACCGCCCCCGCCGGAGGCCGCGGTCAGGCTGTGGCTGAGCACGGCGGATCGCCGGCTGCGCCTGGCGCGGCAACCCGATATCGAGCCAAGCGCCGGCGAGCCGTCGTCCGCCGACGTGGTGGTCGACATCGACCGCAAGTACCAGTCCATCGTCGGCTTCGGCGCGGCGCTGACCGACTCCTCGGCGTGGCTGCTGCAGAACCGGCTGAACGCGCCGCAGCGCGCCGCGTTGCTGCGCGAGTTGTTCGGCCCGCCGCCCGGGCTCAACTTCAACATGACGCGGCTGACCATCGGCGCCTCGGATTTCTCGCTGCAGCCCTACACCCTGGACGACCTGCCCGCCGGCGACACCGATCCGCAGCTGCTGCATTTCAATGTCGCGGCGAACCTGCAGGACGTGATACCGAGCGTGCGCGAGACGCTGTCCGTCAACCCGCAGCTGCGCATCATCGCCTCGCCGTGGAGCGCGCCGGCGTGGATGAAGACCAGCGCGAACCTGATCGGCGGCGGCCTGCTGGAGCAGTTCGAAAGCACCTACGCGGACTACCTGGTCAAGTACGTCGACACCTACCGCAGCTACGGCATCCCCATCTTCGCGCTGACCCTGCAGAACGAGCCGGCCTTCGTGCCGCTGACCTACCCGGGCATGGAACTGCCCCCGGCCACGCGCGCGCGCATCATTGCGCAGTATCTCGGTCCGGCGCTGGCGCAACGCAGCCCGAAGACGCTCATCCTCGGCTGGGACCACAACTGGGACCAGCCGGACCAGCCGCTGGGCGTGCTGGGCGACCTCGACGCCGAGCGCTACGTCGACGGCATCGCCTGGCACTGCTACAGCGGCAGCCCGTATGCGCAGGGCCAGGTGCATCGCGCGTTTCCGGCCAAGGACACCTACATCACCGAGTGTTCCGGCGGCGACTGGGAGTCGGCCAGGAACGGCGAGCTGCTGTGGTTCACGCGCGACCTGCTGCTGGTCGGGCTGCGGCAGTGGGCGCGCGGCATCGTGTACTGGAACCTGGCGCTGGACGAGCAGCATGGCCCGCATCTGGGCGGCTGCGACCTGTGCAAGGGCGTGGTCACGATCGACTCGCGCACCGGCGAGGTGAGCCGCAACGATGAGTACTACGCGTTTGCGCACTTCAGCCGCTTCGTGCTGCCCGGCGCGGTGCGGGTACGCTCCAGCGATACCGACAAGGGCCTCGCCAACGTGGCGTTCCAGAACGCCGCCGGCGGATCGGTGGTGCTGGTGATGGTCAACAGCGAGGCGCAGCCGCGCCGCGTCACCGTGGTGCAGGAGCAGACCCGTTTCCACTACACCTTGCCGGCGCAGAGCGTGGCGACGTTCGAGTGGAAGCCGCGCCGGCCGGAGCGGTCCGCGAATGCGGCGCCTGCGTCGCCGGCCAGTACCGCGCCGGCCGGGACGCCGCCCGGCGGCGGCGCCGGTTGAGCCCGGTGCTACAGTGCTCCGCTCCCCCTTGCCACACGAAGCGAGCACCGCGATGACCAGCCCGGCCTTCTACCCCATCGGCACTCCCGGACAGCCTTGGGGCGGGGCGGACGTGGCGGTGTGGCGCTCAAGGCAGGCCGTCAGGCGCAGCTACGCGGCGGAGGTGGCGAGCCTGATCGAGACCCTGCGCGCGCGCTTCGACGTATCCGACTACGGCCGGCTCGACTATCCCTCCGGCAGCTATCCGCTGTTCGCGATCAAAAGCCGTGACTGGCGCGACGAACTCCCCATCGCGCTGGTGACCGGCGGCGTGCACGGCTACGAGACCAGCGGCGTGCACGGCGCGTTGCAGTTCGTCGAGCGGCACGCGGCGCACTACGCGGGGCGGATCAACCTGCTGGTGGCGCCCTGCGTGAGCCCGTGGGGCTACGAGCGCATCCATCGCTGGAATCCGGATGCGCTCGACCCGAACCGCTCGTTCCGCGCCGACAGCCCGGCGCAGGAATCGGCGGCGCTGATGCGGCTGGTCGCGCCGTGGCGCGAGCGCGTGCGGATGCATATCGACCTGCACGAAACCACCGACAGCGACGAGAGCGAGTTCCGCCCGGCGCTGGCCGCGCGCGACGGCAAGCCGTACGAGCCGGGCACTATTCCCGATGGTTTCTATCTGTGCGCGGACAGCGCCAATCCGCAGCCGGCGTTCCAGCAGGCGGTGATCGCCGCGGTGGCGAAGGTCACCCATATCGCACCGGCCGACCCCGACGGCACCATCATCGGCTCGCCGGTGGTGGCGCATGGCGTGATCGAGTACGACTGCCGCAAGCTGGGCCTGTGCGCCGGCATCACCGACGCGCCGTACCGCACCACCACCGAGGTCTACCCCGACAGCCCGCGCGCCACGCCCGCACAGTGCAACGCCGCGCAGGCGGTGGCGGTGTGCGCGGCGATCGACTACGCGCTGGCGCACGGGGCCGGCTGAGGCGGAGACGGGCATGTCGCTCAAAGCCGACTTCGAGCTGATGGCCCGCTACAATCAGTGGATGAATGCGCGGCTCCTTGCGGCGGCCGCGCAGCTGGACGAGGCGCAGTGGCATGCGGACCGCGGCGCGTTCTTCGGTTCGATCGCCGCCACGCTGGAACACATCCTCGTCGCCGACACGCACTGGCTGAAGCGCTTCGCGGCGGCCATGCCCGGCCTGACCTCGCTCGACTACGTGCGTGCGCTGCCACTGCCCGAGCCGGTCCGCGGCATCACGTTTCCTGGCCTCGCGCAGCTGCGCGGCGAGCGCGACGCGATGGACGCGGCGATCGTGGATTTCACCGGCGAGGCCAGCGACGACCTGTATGCCCTTCCGCTGCGCTACGTGAACAGCGCCGGCGAGCCGCACAGCAAGCCGTTCGGGCTGGTGCTGCGTCACGTCTTCAACCACCAGACCCACCACCGCGGCCAGGTCACCGCCTTGTTCAGCCAGCTCGGCATCGACGTTGGCGTGACCGACCTGTCCGCGTTGATAGTGGAAATTCCGGCATGAATCGGCGGCATCGCTGACCATGTCGCGCGACGCCACCCCCGCCGACTTCCCCGCGATCCTCGCCCTCAACGAGGCGTTCGTGGCGGTGCTGAGTCCGCTCGATGCCGCGCGGCTGGCGCGGCTGCATGCGCAGGCGGCGTGGCATCGGGTGGCCGAGGTCGAGGGGAGGGTGACGGCGTTCCTGCTCGCCTTCCGCGAAGGCGCCGACTACGACAGCCCCAACTACCGCTGGTTCGCGCAGCGCTATCCGCGCTTCCTGTACGTGGATCGCGTGGTGGTGGCGGGCGACGCGCAGGCGCGCGGCGCGGGCACCGTGCTGTACCGCGAGCTGCATGTGCAGGCGCGTCGCGATGCGGTGCCGTGGATCACCTGCGAGTTCGACCTCGAACCGCCCAACCCGGCGTCCGCGCGTTTCCACGCGCGGCTGGGCTTTGGCGAAGTCGGCGGGCAGTCGCTGCACGGCGGCAAGAAGACCGTCTCGCTGCAGGCGCTCGATGTCGTCGCGGGTGACACGCCGCTGGCGGCCGTCGACGCCGGCTGATTTCCCGCTGCCGCCGAATGGTGCGGCGACTGTCGTCGAACGGGTACTTGCGGACATGCCGGGGTGGCCGGCGCGGACCGCATTGCGCGACATGCGCGTGTGCTAGCATCGCCGCAGAAGGGGAGTAGCTCCCAATCGCTGTCGCCGTCATGACGAGCTTCCGCTCCGGTGCAGCAGCAAGCCACCCGCTGGTTTGCGAGCAAGACCTTCGCCGTTCCACGGCGAAGGCGCGTCCATCACCGATGCCCCTGGCCGTGGCCTTTCGAGACTTGCCGGAGCCTTCGCATGCCCATGGACGTCCACCCGCCACCGTGACACGCGCCGGCTCCATCCTGTGCGCCGGCCGGCTCCTTCCGCCGGTGCCGAACCCCATCCACCGAAGAGACTTCCCATGGAACTGCTGGCCAACCCCGAAACCTGGATCGCCCTTGCCACGCTGACCGCGCTGGAGCTGGTGCTCGGCATCGACAACATCATTTTCATCTCGATCCTGGCGGGCAAATTGCCGCCCGCGCAGCGCGACAAGGCGCGCCGTGCGGGCATCGTGCTGGCGGCGGTCACGCGGCTGGGCCTGCTGCTGGCGATCGCGTGGATCGTCGGGCTGACCGCGCCGCTGTTCTCGCTGTTCGGCCATGCGTTCTCGTGGCGCGACCTGATCCTGCTCGGCGGCGGGCTGTTCCTGATCGGCAAGGCCACGCACGAGATTCACCAGAAGCTGGAGGGGACCACCGAGCAGGTGACGATCGGCACGGCGGCGGCGACGTTCGGCGGCGTGGTCGCGCAGATCATGCTGCTGGACATCGTGTTCTCGCTCGACTCCATCATCACCGCGGTCGGCATGGTCGACGAGCGCTGGATCATGGTCACCGCGATCCTCGCCTCGATCGGCTTCATGCTGGCGTTCGCGCGACCGATCGGCGAGTTCGTCGAGCGCCACCCCACGGTCAAGGTGCTCGCGCTGAGCTTCCTGATCATGATCGGCCTGGTGCTGATGGCGGACGGCTTCGGCCAGCACATTCCGAAGGGCTACATCTACGCCGCGATGGCCTTCTCGGTATTCGTCGAGCTGGTCAACCTGGCGATCCGCCGGCGCGCGAACCGAGCGCTGGCGCCGGTGGCGCTGCACGAGAAGTACGCTCGCGACGAGGCCGACTGAACGCCTGGGCCGTGCTCGCCGCGCGGGGCACGAGTCGGCCGCCAACGCGTCAGCCGCGGCCGGACGCTTTTGCGCCCGGCCGCGTTTTCGCGGCGGCGACGACGTCGCACCCTGGCACGATGCGAGTTGACCTCGGTCAATACCACCCGGTGGCCGGCGAGTACGCTCAAACATGGTGCCGCTTCGTGCGCATGCGGTGCGTGCGCGTGCAGCGGGTTGGCCCGGCTTCCGCGAGGGGGTGGCTGAAGCGGGGCGTCTTGTGTGTCGAGGATCAGCCCATGTCAAACATTGCACGATGGAATCCCGTCAAGGCCGTGACCAGTTTCGATCCGCTGCTCACCTTCGAGGACATGTTTCGCGGTCTGCGCCAGCGCGCGCCTTGGCGCGAACTGGAGACGACGGCGCCGGACATGCGCCTGGACGTCTCCGAGGACGACAAGTCGTTCCTGGTCAAGGCCGAGGTGCCCGGCGTCAGCAAGGACGACATCCAGGTCTCGATCGATGGCAACCAGGTCGCGATCAGCGCCGAAGTGAAACGCGAAACCACCAAGAAGGGCGATGACCGGAAGGATCTGTACACCGAGCGCTACTACGGCAGCGTCTATCGCGCCTTCACGTTGCCCAACGACATCGACGACAGCAAGGCGGACGCCCGTTACGACAACGGCGTGCTCACCTTGAGCCTGCCGAAGAAGTCGAACGGCAGTGCGCACAAGATCAAGGTCAGCTGAACCGGCCAGGCCGTTGCACGGCGCCGCCGCGCGGCCCGGGCAACGGTCGGCATGCCGATGCGTTCCCGGGCGCGGCGGCGCGATCGGGTCATCCGCCCTGTCGCGGTGACAGGGGCGGATCATCACGCCAGCAGGTTCCCGCCATGGGCACGGTCTCCGGCAAGACGAAGAACGGGTTTACCTACCAGGGCGATCACGCGCCGGCGAGTGCCGGGCGCGTCATCTGGACGGCGACGTTTCGCCGCGACGGCGACTACGCCGGCATGCGGCATGGCTGCCTCTACGGCATGCAGGACGTTCCGCCGTCGGCGCTCGACGACTTGGTCAAGGCCGATATCGAGGCGACCTGGGGCGATGCCAGCTGAGAGGCGATGCGAGCCAAGGCTCGCCTGTGCGCGGTCGCGCTCCGCTGCCGCAGCTGCGTCGCACGCGGGGCTGCAGGGCGCGGCGCGATGTGCTCGATAATGTCCTCCTTTTGATCGGTGGACATGAGCGTGAGCGACCCTCGGCAGCCGTTGTGGCTGCTCCCCGGATTCCTGTGCGACGACGACCTGTGGCGCGACCAGCTGACCGGCCTGGCCGACATCGCCGCATGCACGGTGGCTGACCTCGGTCACGGCGACAGCATCGCCGCGCTGGCGCAGCAGGTGCTGGACGCGGCGCCGCCGCGCTTTGCGCTGGCCGGCTTCTCCTTCGGCGGCTACGTCGCCCAGGAAATCGCGCGGCAGGCGCCGCAGCGGATCGCGTGGCTGGCGCTGCTCGACACCTCGTTCCACGCCGATACGCCCGAGCGCATCGCGCAGCGGCGCGCGGCGAACCGCTCGGTCAGCCTGCCCGGCGAGTTCCGCGGCATGACCGAACGGCTGCTGCCGAGCTTCATCGCGGCCGAACGCCTGCACGACACCGCGCTGGCGCAGCGGATCAACGCGATGACGCTGCGCCAGGGCCGCGAGGTGTTCATCCGGCAGAACGCGATGCGGCGCGAAGACGGCGCGGCGGCGTTGCGCGCGCTGACCTGTCCGGCGCTGGTGCTGTGCGGTCGGCAGGACGTGCTCACGCCGCCCGCGTTGCACCAGTCGATGGCGGCGCTGATGCCGCAGGCGCGCCTGGTGGTGGTCGAGGACAGCGGCCACATGAGCCCGATGGAGCAACCCGCGGCGGTTACCCGCGCGCTGCGCGAGTGGCTGGCGGCATAGACGCGCGCGAGCTGTCCGGCTGTCCGCTGTGGCGCGGCGGCTGTCCGCGGACAGCCTGCCGGCGTCGCGTGCGCATCGGCCCGATGCAGGCAGGACAAGGCCTGGCGCGCTTCGTGGCGGGTTGGCACGGGGATTGCTCTCCCTGCATCACAGGGAACATTCACCCACCCGCGGAGACACGTCATGAAATTCGAATCGCAGATCCTGGTCAGCCTGTTCGTCGTCTGCTTCGCGCTGTGCGCGCTGGTCATGGGCGCCATGCTGACCGCCACCCCCGGCTCGGTGCAGCTGGCCCATGCGAACCCGGCGGCGCAGGTGGTTCCGGTCGCGTCGGCGAGCTGAAACCGCGGCCATGCCGCGTCAGCGGGTGGTCGCGACGCGTCGCCGCGAAGCATGGCTTTCGTCATGCATGGAAGCGCGGCGCATTGGGTAGGATCGGGGTTTACCCCACCACGAGATCCGTACCGATGAAGCATCCGATCGCGCTGGCCCTGGCCATTGCCCTGTCCGGCTCCATGGCCGCCTGCACCGATGCCGGCAGCGACAAGAACAGCTCCACCCCGGCGCAGGCGCACCGCGATGCGGTGGCCACCGACGCCGGCAATCCATTCTTCGCCGAAAGCCCGCTGCCGCTGCACTACCCGCAGTTCGACCGGATCAAGGACCGCGATTTCGCGCCCGCCTTCGACCGCGGCATGGCCGAGCAGTTGAAGGAAGTGCAGGCAATCGGCGGCAACGCCGAGGCGCCCAGTTTCGACAACACCATCGTCGCGCTGGAGAAATCCGGGCAGATCCTCACCCGCACCTCGACTGTGTTCTTCAACCTGGTCGGCGCCGACACCAACGACGCGCGCAAGGCGCTGCAGGCCGAGTACGCGCCGAAGCTGGCCGCGCACCGCGACGCGATCTCGCTGGACCCGCGGCTGTTCGCGCGCATCCAGCAGCTGTTCGACACGCGCGACAGCCTGGGTCTGGACGCCGAGGGCGTGCGCCTGATCGAGCGCTACCACACCAACTTCGTGCGCGCCGGCGCCAAGCTGTCCGACGCCGACAAGGCGCAGCTGAAGGCGATCAACGGCGAGCTGGCGAAGCTGGGCACCCAGTTCAGCCAGAACGTGCTGGCCGAGGTGAACGACTCGGCCGTGGTGGTCGACACGAAGGAAGAACTGGCCGGCCTCACCGACGAACAGATCGGCGCCGCCGGGGCCGCGGCCAAGGCGAAGGGCCTGGACGGCAAGTACGTGATCGCCCTGCTCAACACCACCGGGCAGCCGCCGGAAGCGCAGCTGCAGAACCGCGCGCTGCGCCAGCGCCTGCACCAGGCGTCGATCGCGCGCGGCAGCCGCGGCAACCCGTACGACAACACCGCGATCGTGGCGCAGGTGCTGAAGCTGCGTGCGGAGAAGGCGACCATGCTCGGCTATCCCAGCTACGCCGCCTACGTGCTGGCCGACGAGACGGCGCAGACGCCCGAAGCGGTCAATGCCATGCTGACCCGCCTCGCGCCGCCGGCGGTGGCGAACGCGAAGCGCGAGGGTGCGGCGCTGCAGGCGATGATCGACAAGGAGCAGGCGGCGAAGGGCGAGCCGACGTTCGCGCTCGAACCCTGGGACTGGGCGTACTACACCGAGAAGCTGCGCGCGGAGAAGTACGACTTCGACGAGAGCCAGCTCAAGCCGTACTTCGAGATGAAGAACGTGCTGGAGAACGGCGTGTTCCACGCCGCCGGCCAGCTCTACGGGCTCAGCTTCAAGCAGCGCACCGACCTGCCGGTGTACCACCCCGACGTGCTGGTCTACGACGTGTACAACGCCGACGGCAGCCAGCTGGCGATCTTCCTGGCCGACATGTATGCGCGGCCGTCCAAGCGCGGCGGCGCGTGGATGAACGCCTACGTCGAGCAGTCCGCGCTGACCGGCCACCTGCCGGTGGTGGCCAACCACCTCAACCTCACCAGGCCGGCCAGCGGCCCGACCCTGCTGACCTGGGACGAGGTGACCACCATGTTCCACGAGTTCGGACATGCGCTGCACGGCATGTTCTCGAACGTGCAGTACCCGTACTTCGCCGGCACCAGCGTGCCGCGTGACTTCGTGGAGTTCCCCTCGCAGGTGAACGAGATGTGGGCCGACTGGCCGAGCGTGCTGGCGAACTACGCCAGGCACTACCAGACCGGCACGCCGATGCCGAAGGCGCTGCTGGACAAGGTGCTGGCCACCGCGAAGTTCAACCAGGGCTTCGCCACCACCGAGTACCTCGGTTCGGCGATGCTCGACCAGAGCTGGCACCAGATCGGTGTCGACAGGATCCCCGCGGCCGGCGGCGTGGTGGCGTTCGAGGCCGTCGCGCTGAAGGCCAACGGCACCGACTACGCGCCGGTGCCGCCGCGCTACCGCACGCCGTACTTCAGCCACATCATGGGCGGCTACGCGGCAGGCTACTACGCCTATATCTGGTCGGAGGTGCTGGACGCGAACACGGTGGAGTGGATCAAGGCGAACGGCGGCCTGACCCGCGCCAACGGCGACCGCTTCCGTGCCACCTTGCTGTCGCGCGGCGGCAGCAAGGACGCGCTGCAGCTGTTCCGCGACTTCACCGGGCAGGAGCCGAAGATCGAGCCGCTGCTGAAGCGGCGCGGGCTGGACGCCGCGGTCGACTGATCCGGGACCATCCGTTGGATACGAAGCCGCCCGGAGCGATCCGGGCGGTTTTTTTGTGCGATGCGTGGGGCAGCGCCGGTGCGGTGAAACAGGTGCAGGTCGAATGCTCCGGGGCGCGGTGCCTGCGGCGAGAATGCCGAATGCCTGGGCCAGGCCATGCGCGAGCGCATCCACCTAATCGTTGACAGACGTATGACGGCTACCTAACTTTAGACGTAGGCCGTCGCGTCGGCCCGCCCGTCCACACTGGCGAAGTCGTATCGACATCGTGGCTTCACTACGCGATTTCCGGATCCTTGCCGCGTAGCTTGTGTGTGGACGCACAGTCGGTTGCGGCACTGCATTTGGAAACGACAAACATGTTGAAGCTATTTACCGCCCATGAGGTGGAGGCCATGCGTCGCGACGCCAGGAAGCGCGCGCGCATGAGCGGTATGGCCCTGGCCAAGGCGTTCGACCAGATTGCCGCGGAGTACGGGTACCGGAATTGGTCGCTGCTGCAGAAGAACGGCTGCCTCCCTTCCGATAGACCACAGCCTTGGTTCTTCCGACGTAGTCCGGAAGAAATCGCTCAATCCATGCGTGTAGTGCCCGACCCACACTCTAGGGCAGAGCGCCGAACGCAGTCGCAGATCGCGCGCGATAGCGTGCAGGCTTTGGACGCAAAATTCGCCAGCGCAGCGAACGCCGTCGACTTCGCCATTGCATACGTCGAAGGAATCCTCGGCCAGCCGCGTTTCCAGCTGAGCACGAAGTCGGTCGCCTACTGGGAGATGCGCCACTGGTTGCCCTACGGAGCGATCGGGGTGAACGGCACGACGCACATCCTCGTCAACCGCGGCTACAAGCCTCAGGGATCGACGTCGGAAAGCTATGTCGAGTACGAGGAATTTCCTCAGCTATGGCTGCCACTGAAGGTCGATAGCTGGCAGCTCTTCGCCCACCCGACGGCTTCGCAACCATTCCTCTTCAACGATGGGTGCCCGCCATGGGGAAGCAGGAAGAACGCGGGAGCCTATCTTGAGCGCCTGAAGGAACTGCGCAAACAGCTGTGATCGCGCGAGCTGATCGGTGGCCGGGTTGGATCCCGGCCGCCGATGACCTTCGCGTCGTAGGTCGATCGGATATCGGGGGTGGTGACATGACGTGGATAGTGGAGCTCAATGGTGACCAGCACAGCCTGTGCGAGCTGGAAGCGAGCTGTCGCGGCGAAGGCCCCATAGTGCTCGTCAGTGGACATTATCGGCTCGATTCGGCGCTCTTCGCGCAGGTCGATGACTACGAGTCAGCCGAGACCATCGCGCAACGGGAAGTCGGCTATCTGAACGGATACGCGAGACTGTTCCTGGCTACGCACTGGAAGATCGCGGTCGGCAACATCAGCCGAGAAGAGCCAGACAAGCCGAAGGTGCACTATGCGACGATTACGGACGGACTGGTGGTCTCCGCACGACTCGTCGGCATCAGGCTAGGTGATGACGAGGGCGTCTTCCAGGAGCCGGATCTCGGTCCGGGGCTCCGCGCATGGCGGGCTCTGGTGCAGGAGGAGCAGGTCGTCGCAGACGTGCAGCAGTACCTCCGGGGCCCCCTCGACGACTGGAGCAATCTGGGCCGCATCATCGAGGCCATTGAGCACGACGCCGGTGGCATTGACAAGCTAATTGCGACGGGCTGGATCGACGCGCGTTCGCTCAAACGCTTTCATGCGACCGCCAACAACCCGTTAGTCGCAGGCGTCACCGCCAGGCATGGCGCGCGCAAGTACAAGGCGCCTGGAAGCCCCATGGATACCCACGAAGCCCAAAGCCTAATCACGGGTATTGCGCGCAAGTGGATCATCGCCAAAATTGGCGCCACTGCCGGTGCCAGCGACGTCCCTCCGCTTTGAGTAGCGGGGCGGAAAACGGGGTCGGGTTCACTTAGTCCAACGCGGACTCTGGATCGGTAGCAACCACTGAACTCGAATAACCCGCATGGCGGCGTGCCGATCAAGATCTCTTGACCCTGCTGATCCATTTCATCGGCATGCGCTAGAGTGAGTCGGCCTCTCTTCACGAGTCCGCTTCTTGTCCACGCCGCGTCCAGTCTCCCCGGAACCGCGCCGAGCCCGTATCGTGCGCGGGCTGCTGTTCGCGGCCGGTGCGCTGTCACTGGCGCTTGCCGTGCTCGGCACGGTGTTGCCGGTGCTGCCGACGGTGCCGTTCCTGCTGCTGACCACTGCCTGCTGGTCGCGGGCGTCGCCGCGCTGGCATCGCTGGCTGCTGGCGCGGCCGCGGTTGGGGCCGGCGATTAAGCGCTGGGAGCGCGAGCGCACGATTCCGCGGCGGGCCAAGTTCAGCGCGGTCGTGCTGATCGTGCTGTCGATGGGCACGTCGATCTGGCTGCTGCGCGAGCACGCGTGGTTGCCGTGGGCGCTGGCGGGTGTGGCCGCGCCGGTGCTCGTGTTCATCCTGCGCCTGCGGGAAACGCGTGACGGCGCGTGATGAGGGATTGCCGGCGCAGTCTGCGGTGGCAGCTACTGACTGAGCCGCCGCCTCAGTGCGCCCGATCGTGCCGCGGCCAGCGCAGGTCGGCCACTACCGGGAAGTGGTCGGACGGGTAGCGGCCGTCCTGTTGCGTGGTGACGGTACGCACCGTGTCGGCGTGCAGGCCGCGGTAGAGAATCCAGTCGATGCGCCGGTCCGGCGTGCCGGTGAAATTGTGGAAGGTGGCTTCCGGGCCGCTGTGGGTGGTGGCGTCCAGCCAGGCGTCGTGCAGCAGTCCGGTGAGCAGCGCATGCGCGGGACTGGCCGGCGCGGTGTTGAAGTCGCCGGTCAGCACGATCGGCAGCGCCGCGGGCAGGGCCTGGAGGCGGCCGAGGATTTCCTGCGCCGCGCGGGTGCGCGCCGGTTCGTCCTGGTCGCGGTAGGGGAAGTGCGTGTTGGCGTAGTAGAAGCGCTGGCCGCTGGACTTCAGTTCGAACATCGCCCAGGTCACCATGCGCGGGAACGGATGCCCCCAGCTGATGCTGCCGGGCACGTCTGGCGTGTCGGACAGCCAGTAGTCGCCGGACTCCACCAGCTTGAGCCGGTCGGTGCGGTAGAACACGCCCATGTGCTCGTCGCCGTCGTCGCCGCGGCGGCCGCGCCCGAACCAGGTGTAATGCGTGAGCTTGCCGACCAGATAGTCGCCCTGCAGCTTGTACAGCTCCTGCGTGCCGATCAGGTCGGGCTGCTGTTCGCGGATGGTGCGCACCATCAGGTCGCGGCGCAGCTCCCAGCGGTTCGCACCGTCGTCGGGGCTGGGCAGGCGCACGTTGAAGCTCATCACGCGCAGCGTCTGCGCCGCGACCGGCCAGGCCGGTATGGACAGCATGGCTGCGGCAAGCAGCAAGTGGATGAGGCGCATGGCGGTTCCTTCGAACGCATCGGCACGGGAGGGTCGCCCTAGCATAGCGGTGCCACCGGGGTGATGATGAAGGCCACGCCGCATCCCAGGGCGCAGGATCATGCCGATGAAACCACGGTTCCGAATCATCCTGCTGCTGGTGGCGTGCGCCTTCGCCGCCGCGCTGCCGGCAAGGCAGGCGCCCGATGCGCAGCAGACGCAGGCCTACATCCACCGCGCGTGGGCCACGCTGACACGCTCGATGGACGACTGCTCGGCGCTGGGCGATCCCAAGCTGGGCGCGCCGCCGGTGCTGTACCTGCCGGCGAACCTGCCACCACCGCCGGAGCTGGCCGCGGTGAAGCGGCGCTGCAAGGTCGACGTGCAGGTGCTGCCGCGGGCGATCGGCCAGCTCGGCGACATCGCGCCGAGCGCGCTGGCGCGGCAGGGCCTGCTCTACCTGCCGCATCCGTACGTGGTGCCGGGCGGCTTCTTCAACGAGATGTACGGCTGGGACAGCTATTTCATCGTGCTCGGCCTGGTCGCCGACCACCGCGAGGCGCTGGCGCGCGACATGGTCGAGAACGCGCTGTTCGAGGTGCAGTACTACGGGGCGGTGCTCAACGCGAACCGAAGCTATTACCTCAGCCGTTCGCAGCCGCCGTTGCTGAGTTCGATGGTCCGCGCCGTGCTGGACGACCCGGACAGCTTCGGGAGCAAGGCCGCAGCGCATGCTTGGCTGGAACGCGCGTATCCGCTCGCCGTGCGCGACCACGCCACCTGGACGCGCAAGGAGCACCGCGCCGGCACCACCGGCCTGGCGCGCTACTACGACTACGGCGGCGCCGCGCCGGTGCTGGAGATGCGCGACAGCCGCTACCTGCGCGGCGTGATCGACTGGCTGCTCGCGCACCCGTCGCAGGATCCCGGTTATCTGGTCAAGGCCGCCGAGCATCCGGACGCGGCGGAAGCCGCGCGGCTCAAGACCGCCAGCTGCGACGTCGAGGCTTCGAAGGTCTGCGCCGGCGCCTGGTCGCAGGGCTACCGGCTGAGCGCGGACTACTACCTCGGCGACCGCGCGATGCGCGAGTCGGGTTTCGACACCACCTTCCGCATGGGCCCGTTCGGCGGCTCCACCCACCACTACGCGCCGGTCGATCTGAACAGCCTGCTATACCGCTACGAGCGCGACCTACATGACTTCGCCGCGCAGCTGGGGCATACGGCGGATGCTGCACGCTGGGCCGAGGTCGCCGCGGCGCGACGCGCGGCGATCGACACCTACCTGTGGCGCGCCGACCAGGGCATGTACATGGACTACGACTTCGTGCGCGGCAAGCCGTCCGACTACCACTTCGTTTCCACCTACTACCCGCTGTGGGCCGGCGCGGCGTCGCCGGCGCAGGCCGCGTCGCTGCGCGGCAAGCTCGCCCTGTTCGAGCGCAAGGGCGGCCTGCAGACCAGCGACCACGCCAGCGGCGCGCAGTGGGACGCGCCGTTCGGCTGGGCGCCGACCAACTGGCTGGCGGTGGCCGGGTTGGACGCCTATGGCTTCCACGACGACGCCCGCCGCATCGCGCGCGAGTTCACCGCCACCATCGAGCGCAGCCTCGCCGCCGACGGCACCATCCGCGAGAAATACAACATGGCCAGCGGCAACGCCGAGGTGAAGATCAGCGCCGGCTACACCGCCAACGTGATCGGCTTCGGCTGGAGCAACGGCGTGTACCTGAAGCTGCAGGCGCTGCTGCGCGAGCGCCCGGGCGATCGGTAAGCTGCGCCGTCGACACATCGGTCTCGGGCATAATCGCCGTTGCAGGGGACCAGGGGATACGCATCGCGGCACCGGCCGTCCGCCGGCCCGACCGTCGGGCCGCGGCCGTGCACGCGTCGCCCGTGCCCTCGTGCCCTCGTGCCCTCGTGCCAACAGCGGCGGGCAACCGCCTTGCGTCGTCCATCCACAGGGGAAAGGGAATGAATACCTACAATCCGTACGAGGCGCCGAAAGCCGACATCGCCGCGCCGCCGGCGAGCGATGCCGACATCGAGCAGGTGGCCGGTGCGCAGAAGCTGATCATCTTTTCGATCCTCGGCTATTTCGCCGGTGCCGCGGTGCAGACTTTCCTTGGCCCGGTCGGCGTGCTGGTGGTGCTGGGCGCGGTGCTCGCGGGGCTGGTCGGCACGTTCCGCCTGTGCGCGGGGCTGGGCTATTCGATGCCGGTGCGGGTGATCCTGATCGTGCTGATGTTCGTGCCGCTGGTCAGCCTGGTCGTGCTGCTGGTGCTGAACGCGAAGGCCACCGCCAGGCTGCGTGCAGCCGGCTATCACGTGGGGCTGCTGGGGGCGACGCGCTGAAGGCGACGCGCCGGCCGGCGTGCCTGCCGCCGGCGCGGATTCAGGGAGCGGCGAGGCTGGCGGTCATGGCGCGCCCGACGCTGCACTTGAGGTAGGGCGAGCCGCCCAGCCAGCGCGCATCGGGATAGTAGGAGAACACGTACTGGCCGCCCTTGAGCGCGTCGATCAGCGGCCGCGCGATCGCGTTGCGCACCGCCGGGCAGCCGTAGCTGCGGCCGATGCGGCCCTGCTGGCGGGCGAGTGCCGGGTTGACGTAGGCCGCGCCGTGGATCACCAGCGCGCGCTCCAGCGCGTGGTCGTTGGTGCCCGGCTCGAGGCCTTCCATGCGCAGCGAGTAGCCGTTGCGGCCGGCGTAGGTGCCCAGCGTGCGGAACAGGCCCAGGCTCGATTGCAGACTCTCCGGCGTGTTCGAGAATTTCGTGGCCAGGTTCTCGCCGGTGTTGCGCCCGTGCGCCACCAGCTCGTGGTACAGCAGCTTGCGCCGGGTCAGGTCGAACACCCACAGCCGCGGTTCGGTCGAAGGCTTCGAATAGTCGATCACCGCCAGCCGGTCGGACGGCGGCTGGCCCTGCGCGGCGGCACATTCGGTGGCGGCCAGCGCCAGCCCGATCACCTTGGGGTTCGCCTGCGGCGCGAGCTGGCTGAGCGCGTCCTGCAGCGACGGCGTGGCGGCGTGCACCGCGGCGAAACAGCCGGCGCAAAGCAACATCAGGATGGCGACGGGGCGCAGGAGTCGGCTCATCGGAACGGCTGGGTGGGGGACGGGTCGGGCATGCGGTCGTCGATGCTAGCAGCCCCCCGTTAAGAACCCGTCGGGCGGCGGCCGCTTGCGCGCGCAGGCGGCTGTGCTATGACAGGCCGGTCTTCCTTGCGCAGGGCCGTGCCGTGCCATCCAGATTTTTCCGTGTCGTTCGGGGCGTCGCCATGCTGGGCTTGCTGCTGGGAACGGCATTGCACGCGCAACAGCCTGCGCCCGAGCCGCCGCCGGGACCGGTGGCCGAGCAGATCCGCGAACGCATCGAGCAGTGGCGCGCTGCGCATGCCGATGCCGCCGCGGCCCAGGCGCCCGGCAACGCGGTGGCAGCGTTCTACGAACAGAACCGGTTCGCGCCGGCATGGACGCAAGCGGGCAATCTCGACCAGTTGCTGGCCGCGCTGCGCGACATGGCCGGCGACGGCCTCGGCCCGGAAGACTATGCGCTGACCGAACTGCAGCGTCGGCGCGCCGTGCTCATCGACCCGCAGGCCACGGCGCAGCAGCGCGCACAGTTCGACCTGCTGGCCACCGATGCCTGCTTCGCCGCGCTGCTGCACCTGTATCGCGGCAAGGTCGATCCGGCCACGCTGGACACGCACTGGAACTTCGACCCGCGCCAGCTCGACCAGGCGCGGGGCCTGCAGGCGGTGCGCGAGGCGCTGGCACAGGGCACCATCGGCGCGCTGTTCGCGCGGGCGCGGCCGCAGCACCCGTACTACGCCCAGCTGCGCACCGCGCTGGCGAAGCTGCGCGAGGTGGCGGCGCAGGGCGGCTGGCCCGCGATCGCCGACGGCCCCACGCTGAAGCCGGGCAGCCGCGATGCGCGCGTGCCGGCGCTGCGCCGGCGCCTGCAACTGGCCGGCCATGCGCTGGGCGACGCCGCGGACGACCGCTACGACCCGGCGCTGGAGGCCGCGCTGAAACAGTTCCAGCGCGAACAGTACCTGGCCGCGGACGGCCACCTGGGCAAGGCCACCCTGGCCGCGCTGAACGTGCCGGTCGCCGCGCGCATCGAGCAGCTGCGCGCGAATCTGGAGCGTGCGCGCTGGCTGCTGCACCAGCTGCAGGGTGATTTCGTGGTGGTCGACATCGCCGGCTACCAGGTCGCCTACTACAGGGACGGCAAGCCGGTGTGGCGCTCGCGCGTGCAGGTGGGCAAGCCGTACCGCAGCACGCCGGTGTTCAAGTCGGCGATCACCTACCTCACGCTCAACCCGACCTGGACGGTACCGCCGACCATCCTGAAGAACGACATCCTGCCCAAGCTGCGCAAGAACCGGGGCTACCTCGCCGCCAACCGCATCCGCGTGCTGGACGGCCAGGGCCGCGAGCTGGCGCCCGCCAGCGTGGACTGGGCCAACCCGCGCGGCATCGTGCTGCGCCAGGACGCCGGCCCGGGCAATTCGCTGGGGCGGCTGGTGATCCGCTTCCCCAACGACTACGCGGTGTACATGCACGACACCCCGCACCAGGAACTGTTCGCCAGCGAGCGGCGCACCTACAGTTCCGGCTGCATCCGGGTGGAACGCCCGCGCGAACTGGCCGAGCTGCTGCTGGACGATCCGCTGCACTGGAACCGCGCGGGGATCGACCGCGCGATCGACACGCTGCAGACGCAGACCGTGATGCTGCCCAAGCCGGTGCCGCTGCTGCTGGCGTACTGGACGGTGGACCTGCGCGAGGACGGCCGCGTCGGCTTTCGTCCGGACGTGTACCGGCGCGACCCGCCGCTGCTCGCCGCGCTGGCGCGCCCGCGGGTGTCGCCGTGGCTGCCGGCGGCCGCCACGGCTCCCGTGCCGGCGCAGCCCTGAGGCAAAAAAAAGCCGCGTCGGCGGGAGTGCCGGACGCGGCCAAGCTTGGGACCGATCCACTGCCAGTGCATCGGGCGCCGGTCGCGGAGCGGTCCGCGCCGGCCCGGGCAGTGTGCCGAGCGTAGGTCTCACCGTTCGGGATTGCCCTGATCCCGGTCAGGGCGCCCGGGCGGGGCGCCGGTCACCATCGCGCCCGGCGGATGTGCCGCCCTCAACCCTGGAGATCGTACCGATGCTGTTCCAAGTGAAGGATTTTGCCGGTGACACCGGCGCCATCGCCGCCATCCTGCGTGCCCATGACGCCACCGCGAAAGTCACGGGCGATGCCGTCGCCGGGCAGATCGACGTGTCGGCACAGCTGACCTCCGGCCAGGTCGTCACCGCCCTGCACGAGGCAGGCTACGAGGCCGTGCGCGTGTCCGAGCCGCGGCAGATCCACGTCAGCGGCGGCAGCACCTGCTGCGGCAGCTGCTCATGAGCCGCTGACGTCCTCGCCGCGCGGCCGCGTGCGCGGCTTGCGCGGCCCCGGCGCGGAATGCCGGCCCTGCGCCGCGTCGATCGCGTCGATCCAGCCGGCGCGCGCGGCGGGGAACGCGTCCGCGTAGGGCACGTACGGCTTGATGTCGAGGATCGGCGTGCCGTCCAGCAGGTCCACCCCGCGCACGCGCAGCGCGCCTTCCTCCACCGCCACCAGCTCCACCGCCGACAGTCCGATCGCGTTCGGCCGGTGCGGCGAGCGCGTGGCCAGCACGCTGCGCTTGCCGCCGCCGCGCGGCGGGCGCACCTCGGCCTTCCAGCCCTCGCTGCGGTGGAAGGCGAACAGCAGCCAGATCCGCTCGAAGCCGGCCAGGTCGCGGAACGCCGCCGCGGGAAAGCCCGCCACGAACTCGACCACCGCCTCGGCCGCCGCCAGCGTCTCGGTGCCGGCGACCACGGTGGGCTGGTGCGGCGCGTCGATGCGCTGCGCGTACGGCGAGCGCACGAAGGCGATCGGATGGCAGGACAGGACGTGCAAGCTATCGGGCGCGGTGCTCATTGCGGCATTATCGCTCCTTCGCCCCGCTTCCCCCGCCGAGGACGCCATGAAATATCTCGTGATGATCTACTGCGACGACGCCCTGCTGGACGCGCTGCCGGAAGGCGAGTTCGACACCCTGATGCACGGCTGTTTCACCAAGGCCGATGCCCTGCGCGCGAACGGACGGCTGCATGATTCGCAGCAGCTGGAGGCGCCCTCGACCGCGCGCACCGTGCGCGTGCGCGAGGGCCGCACCAGCGTGGTCGACGGCCCGTTTGCCGAAACCAAGGAATACCTGGGCGGCTTCAACCTGATCGAGGCCGCCGACATGGACGAGGCGGTGCGCATTGCGCAGGCCTTCCCGTGGTCGCGCACCGGCGCGATCGAGATCCGCCCGGTGCGCGACATGGATGCGGTCAGGCGGCGGGTGGGCGCGTGAGCATGCGCGACGACGACGATTTCGATACCGGCCCGGACTTCGACGAGGAGGACGACTCGGTCGAGGCGAAGGTCTGGCAGTTGCTGCTGCTGATCAATCCCGGCGACGAGGAAACCGCGCTGCAGCAGTTCGCGGACTACCGCGAGGCCGCGGCGGAGGCCGCAGACGCGGAGCCGGTCGAGCTGATCGGCCGGGTGATCGACTGGCGCTCCGGCTTCATGGTCGACGAGCACGACCTGCGCGCGCTGGTGCAGGCGCTGGACGAGCTGAGCGCGCGCTGGAACCTGTCGATCGACTGGAACGGCGACCCGGACGACGACGACTTCTTCGACGACACCGACGCGGGCAGCCTGCTCGGCCTCGCCTACGACCGTCTGGCCGAATCCGGCTACACGATGTGGTCGTGGGAAACCGCCGACGGTGCCTGCGCCGGCTGGATCACCCTGAGCCGCGACAACGAGCCGATGCGCGAACTGGCCACGGCGCTGCACATCAACCTGCGCCTGGGCAGCGACTTCGGCTGAGCCGCGGAACAGAAAGGGAACGGCACGACCATGCTGCAATTGATCGGTTTCGACGGCGACGACACGCTGTGGCACAGCGAAGGCTATTACCGCCAGGCCGGCGACGCGTTCGCCGCGATCATGGCGCGCTACGTGGACCTCGGCGACCGGCACGTGCACGACAGCATGCTGGCCACCGAGCAGCGCAACCTCAAGCTGTTCGGCTACGGCGCCAAGGGCATGGCGCTGTCGATGGTGGAAACCGCGATCGCGGTCTCGGGCGGCCGCATCAGCGCCGCCGACATCCACGCGCTGGTCGAGCTGGGCAAGACCGTGCTGCAGCATCCGGTGGAACTGCTGCCCGGCATCCGCGAGGCGGTCGAGGCGGTGGCGCGAAGCTACGACGTGGTGCTGATCACCAAGGGCGACCTGTTCCACCAGGAAAAGAAGGTGGCCGAGTCCGGCCTGGCCGACCTGTTCCGCCGCATCGAGATCGTCTCGGAGAAGGACGCCGCCACCTACCGCCGCGTGCTGGGCGAGTTCGACCTGCAGCCGGCGCAGTTCGCCATGGTCGGCAACTCGCTGCGCTCGGACATCGAGCCGGTGCTGCGCCTGGGCGGCTGGGGCGTGCACCTGCCGTACCACGTGACCTGGGCGCACGAGCTGGAGAACGGCCTGGCCGCCGACGAGCCGCGCATGCTCACGGTGGACGCGCCGGCGGCGATCCCGGCGGCGCTGGAACGGCTGCGCGCATTGGCCGGTGCCGCGGCGTAAGGCAGGCATCGCCCGCCGCTCGCCTAGTCGTCGAAGCCGGTGTAGCCCTCGGGGAAGATCGGCGTGCCGTCCGCTTCCAGGCCGGTCATGTCGGCCAGCGCCCTGGCGGCGGCGGCTTCGGCGAGGCCCTTGTCGCGGAAGCTGCGGTTCTCGCAGATCGCGTAGTACACCGGGTAGCCGTGGCGGCGCGGGGTGACCGCCAGCCAGGCCGCATAGCGCGAGCCTTCCAGCGTGGCGCCGGAGCGGCAAAGGTAATCGTCGAACTCGCGCTCGGCCATGGTCGTCGGTTCCGCCCGGAAAGCCTGCATTGTATCGAGTGGACAGCGTGTCTCGCGCAGCCGGCGAGGTGGATCCATCGAACCCGTCGGTCCCGATCAGCTAGGATCCCCTGGCTGCAGCCGAGGTGACCCGTATCCGTCCACCGCATGACAGCGCAGGTCGCCATGCTCCGTGACCCTGGAAAACGACAAGGATGAATCGATGAAGTGGGGTCTTGCCTTTTGTTTCCTGGCCGTATCGACCGCTGCCGGAGCCGTTGTCATCCGGGCAGACCTTGATGATGCCAGATATCGGGTTCCGGCTTCGGCATTCCCCGCGCTGGTCGACATGCCCGGCGAGGGACATGGCGTCCTGATCGCGCCGCGGTGGGTCGTGACCGCGGCTCACGCCGCGCCCATGCCGATGCAGGGCATGGAGAACGAGGTATCTGTCGGCGGCGTGGCGCGCAGGATCAAACGTGTCGTCACGTATCCCGGCTACAGGAAACTGCCCAACCGGCTGGTCACGGAGGCATTGGCCTCCGGCGACTTGTCCAGGGTGTCTGCCTTTCTCGCATCGTCCAACGACATCGCGCTGATCGAACTTGCATCGCCGGTGACGGAGGTGACTCCCGTTCCCCTCTATCGCGGGAAAAAAGAAGTGGGGATGACCGTGCAGCTCGTGGGCAAGGGCGTCACGGGCAATGGCGCCGGAGGCCAGGATCCCCACGGCTCGCATCGCAGCGTCTTGCGCCACGCCTTCAACGTGATTGCCGGTGCCGACGCGCGTTACGTCTGGTATCGATTCGATGCGCCGCCGTCCGCCCTGCCGCTTGAAGGCATCACGGGAAGCGGTGACAGTGGCGGTCCCCTGCTCATCGGGGATGGCCATTCAAGGCAACTCGTCGGCCTGGCCTCCTGGAGCAGATATCCGCCGGACCATCCATTCTGGAGAAAATGGGCACCGGGCCGCCCGTTCGTGGAAGGTCTTTACGGCGAGATCGGGTACGCCGTTCGCATCTCAGGCTACGTCCCGTGGATCGAAGGCGTGATGTCAGCGCCTGCGGGTGGCCGTACGCAGCATCAGGCAGCGGAGGCTGGCGACTCGAACCCGCCGACGGACATGCGCCACTGATCAGGGCACCGGCAAACGGACGTCCAGAAAGCTGACCATCGCGGTTGGCTGGAATGGGCGGCTTCTGCCGGTCGACGCCGGCCGTCGGCTGGTCCCGTCGGTCGGCGGTCAGGTCAGCGCCGACCGGTCGCGTGATGCAATCGCTCCGGTGCGATCGTTGCGGGCGTGCGGGGTGGCGCGCCCGCCCTCGACCCCGATGGTCGGTTCCGCTCGGAAAGCGTGCAGTGCACCGTGCGGCCCGCTTGCCTCATCATGGCGCAATGACCCTTGCCGAACCGCCCGTGCCGCGCATCGTGCTGGACACCAACGTGTGCCTGGACCTCTTCCTGTTCCGCGACGCGCACTCCGCGGCGCTGCACGTGGCGATGCAGCAGGGCACGATCGAGGCGGTGACGCGCGCCGACTGTCGCGACGAATGGCGGCGCGTGCTGCACTACCCGCAGCTGCCGGTTACCGGCGCCACCCGGCCGGCGATCGAGGCCGCGTTCGATGCGCTGGTGCGCTGCCTGCCCGATGACCTGGCCATGGCACCGGCCGCGCCGCCGTTGCCGCACTGTGCCGATCCGGACGACCAGAAGTTCCTGGAGCTGGCGCAGGCCTCGGGTGCGCGCTGGCTGGTCAGCAAGGACAACGAACTGCTGAAGCTGGCGCCGCGCTGCGCCCGCGACGCGCTGTTCTGGATCGGCCTGCCGCAGGCATGGTCGTTGCGCAAGGGGTGAGCGTCGCAGCGCCGCCGCTACGGCGTCGTGGTGTACTTGGGCTCCCCCGTCTGCCGGGACGCACCATGCTCACGCCACACGCCATCGACTGCCCGTACTGCGGCGAGCCGATCGAAGTACTGATCGACGCCTCGATTCCCCGCCAGCGCTACATCGAGGACTGCCAGGTGTGCTGCCGGCCGATCACGCTCGACGTGGAGACCGACGTGGACGGCGAGCCGCAGGTGCGCGCCTCCGGCGAGAACGACGCCTGAAGTTCAGGCAAGTGCCCACTCCGCCGACGCGGCGATGCCGATGCCCTGCGCCAGCAGCGTGGCGCGGGTGGCCGCGTCGCCGGCCGGCGTGACCGGGCGGCTCAAGTCCCACAGCACGCTGGCGCGCAGGCCCAGTGCCTGCGCGTCCTGCGCGGTCCACAGCACGCATACGTCGCGCGCCAGCCCGCACACGAACACCTCCTGCACGCCGCGCTCGCGCAGCCAGCCGGCCAGCCCGGTGCTGGGCCGCGTGCCGTGCGGGCCGTGGTTCTCGCGGAAGCCGCTGTAGGAATCCACGGTGCTGTCGCTGCCCTTGCGGATCACCGCATCCAGCGCCGACCAGTCGACGTCCGGATGCAGCGCGGCGCCGGGCGTGCCTTGCACGCAATGCTCCGGCCACAGCGTCTGCGGCTGGCCGTACAGCGCAATCTGCTCGAACGGCGCGCGGCCGGGATGCGAACCGGCGAACGAGACGTGCCCGCGCGGGTGCCAGTCCTGGGTGGCCACCACGTGGCGGAAGCGGTGTGCGCGCAGCAGCGCGTCGAGGCCCGGCACGATCGCGTCGCCCTCGTGGCAGGCCAGCGCGCCGCCGGGCATGAAGTCCGGCTGCACGTCGACCACGATCAGTGCGGCATGGGGCGAGAAAGCTTGGCTCATGGCGTGGGGCGCAGGAAGGAGCGGTCAAGTCTAGCGCGCGGATGCGAGCCGTCGGCATGGCCCATAATGCGCGCTGCAGCGGCAACGCGGTTCAGGGGCAGGCGATGCAGTACGACCAGTCGTGGATGGGTTACGGGATCGTCGGCGGACTCCAGGCCGGCCTGATCTCGGCCGCGGCGGGGCTGGCGCTGTTTTTCGTGTTCCACGGACTGGGCCGGCGCCACGGCTGGGGCTGGGGCCCGCCGATCGGCTGGAGCTTCCTGCTGGCGAGCGCGCTGACCGCCAGCGGCGACCTGTGGAACCTGTTCTATTTCAACTACGGCCGGCTGCAGTCGCTGCAGCTGCTGAAGGTGAAGCTGGCCGAAGTGCACGACCCGGACAGCATCGGCCTGCGCGCGCTGTGCGAGCTGCTTGGCGTGGTGCTGGGCATCTACGTCGGCTGGGCGCTGGCCAGCGGCGACTGGCGCCGGCGCTTCGGCGGGCGCAGGTGATTCCTCAGCGCGCCGGCAGCTGGTGCGCGAACATCCACGGCCACAGTGCCTGCGTGGCATACGCGGCCTGCCAGGAAGCGTGCCTGACGCCGGCGAATTCGGTATAGCGCACCTCGGCGCCACGCGCCTGCAGCGCGGCGTGCATGCGGCGCGATTCCTCCGGCGGCACCACGTCGTCGAGCGCGCCGTGGAAGATCCACACCGGCAGCGTGCCGAGGTGGGCGGCGAGCCACGCATACGGGTCGCCGGCCGTGGCGGGGATGCCCTGCACGCGCAGGTCGGCGTGGTCGTTCGGATGGCGGATGCCGCCGCAGACGATCGCGGCGGCGGCAAACATGCCGGGGTGGTCCAGCGCGATCTGCCAGGCGCCGTAGCCGCCCATCGACAATCCGGTGAGGTAGAGCCGCTGGCGGTCGCCGTGCCATTCGCCGATGCTGTCGTCCAGCGCCTTGAGCGCCATCTGCTCGATCGCGCCGTTCCAGCGGCTGCCGCTCGGTGCCTGCGGGATCACCACCACCGCCGGGAAACCCGTGCCGTGTTCAGCCAGCCACGGCGGCAGGCCCTGGCCGAGCTGGGCCCGGTTGTTCCTGCCGCGCTCGCCGCTGCCGTGCAGGAACAGCACCACCGGCCATGCGCGTTTGGCCGTCCAGCCGTCCGGCAGGAAGACCCGGTAGCGGTAGGTGGCGCCGTGCAGTTCCAGCGCGCGCTCGACGAAGCGCGTCGGTTCGCCGGCGTGTGCGGCCAGGCTCACGGCCATCAGGCAAAGCAGCAGGGCGAACGGGCGCATGGCGGGTGCTCCTACAGCAACGGGTCGAACAAGCGTGCCACATGCATCGCCACCCGGTGCAGGTAGGGCGCCTCGCGGTATTCGCGTTCGTCGATGGCCCTGGCGCGGGCGAAGTCCGCGTTGAGCATCGCCGCCACCTCGGCGGCGAAGGCGTGATCGACGGCGAGGGCGGCGACCTCGAAGTTGAGCCGGAACGAGCGGCTGTCCAGGTTCAGGCTGCCGATCGCGGCGGTGTCGCGGTCGATCAGCAGCGCCTTCTGGTGCAAAAAACCGGGCTGGTAGCGGAACACGCGGATGCCGGCGCGTACGGCAGCGTAGGCGTGCAGGGTGGAGGCGAGGAACACGGTGCGGTGGTCCGGCCGCGCGGGGATCAGCACGCGCACGTCCACCCCGCGCAGCACCGCCAGCTGCAGCGCCGCGCGCACCGCGTGGTCGGGCACGAAGTACGGCGTGCTGAGCCACACGCGCTGGCGCGCCGCGTTGATCGCGGCGGCGAAGAACAGCGAGCCGGTTTCCTGCGGATCGGCCGGGCCGCTGGCCACCACCAGCGCACTGGCCTCGCCGTCGGTGGGCGGCGACGCCAGCAGTGGCGGCGGTGCGCCGGTGATCCATTGCCAGTCCGCGGCGAACAGCTGCTGCAGGTCGGCCACCGCCGGCCCGGCGAGTTCCAGCTGGGTGTCGCGCCACGGCGCCAGCGGCGGTTTCAGGCCGAGGTATTCGTCACCCACGTTGAGCCCGCCGACGAAGCCGCGCGCGCCGTCCACCACCAGAATCTTGCGGTGGTTGCGGAAATTCAGCTGGAAGCGGTTGCGCCAGCGGTGGGTGGCGAAGCGGTGGATCGCCACGCCGCCGGCGCGCAGCTCGTCGACGTAGCGTTGCGGCAGCGCATGGCTGCCGATGCCATCGAACAGCACGTACACGCGCACGCCGGCCGCGGCGCGCTCCAGCAGCACCCGCTGCAGGCGCCGGCCCAGCGTGTCGTCGTGGATGATGAAGAACTGCACCAGCAGACAATGCTTGGCCGCAGCCATCGCGCCGAGCATGGCGTCGAAGGCGGCTTCACCGTCGATCAGCAGGCGCAACCGGTGGCCGCCGCGGAACGGCCGTCGCTGCAGCGCGCTGATGGCGGCGTAGCGCTCGCAGCCCGGGTCGAGCGGCGGCGCGGCACCGGCGGCCCCGGCCTGCGTGGATGCCGCTGGTGCATGGTGCCCGGCGCGATAGCCGAGGAAGCGGCTGGAACCCAGGTACAGGTAGGGCAGCAAGGTCACGTACGGCAGCAACAGCAGGCCGAGCGTCCAGCCGATCGCGCCCTGCGGGGTGCGCGCGTGCATCACCGCGTGCATCGCTGCCAGCAGGCCGAGCAGGTGCGCCACGGCGATGCAGGCGGTGAGCACGCTGGCAGTCATCGCGGGCGCCGCGGCCGCTCAGTCGCCCAGCAACTGGTCGGCCAGGTGGCGCGCCTGCTGGCGGATCTCCGGCATCGCGGTGGATTCCCACAGCGTGCCGCGCAGCAGGCTGCCGATGGCGAACAGGTTCGGCCAGTACTGCTCGCCGTGGCGCAGGTGGCCGTCGCCGTCGGCCTGCACGCCGAGGCCGAGCGGGTCGGCGGCGATGTGCGCGTTGGTGAGCAGCTGGCTGACCAGCCGGTGGTTGCAGCGGCGCAGGTCGGTCTCCAGGCCTACGGTCTGGATCACCAGGTCGGCGTCCAGTACATGGGTTGCGCCGGCGTGGCCCACGGTCAGTTGCAGCACGTCGCCGGCGACGTCCACCGCGTGCACGCGTCCGCACTGGCGCTGCAGCCGGCCGTCACGTTCCAGCGCGGCGATCGTCTCGCGCACCTGCGGCGGCATGCGGTGCCGCACGCGCTCCCACGCCCAGCGCGCATGGCGCATGAAGCGCGCGCGCTGTTCCGGCGACAGCTCGGCCCACAGCGCGGGCAGGTGCGGGCGCAGGCTGTCGACCACGGCGCGCCATTCGGTGCCTTGCTGGGCGATCGCCTCGCGCAGCAGGCGCATCCAGCGGCGGATCTCCGGCGCGTCGCGCATCGCCTCGACCAGCGCGGCGCCGTCGTCGGCGGGCGCGGCGGCGGCGTGCAGATGCGCTTCGGGGAAGCGGCCGTGGCGGGAGATCGCGACGAATTCGGCCTGCGGCCATCGCGCGGACAGTTCCAGCAGCACGTCGACCGCGGTCAGCCCCAGCCCGATCAGCACCACCTTGCGCGGCGGCGGCTGCCGCTCGGCGAGCTGGGCCAGCAGGCGCCAGGGGTCGACCACGTAGCGGCCGCTGGCGAGGGCGGCGGCGCTGACGCCGGCCAGCGGCTGCGGCGGCAGCGCGCCCAGCGCCAGCACGGCAGCGTCGGCCGGGTGGCTTTCCTCGCCATGGATCACGGTGATGCCGCCCGACTCGGGCACCAGTGCGTCGACCGCGAATGGCAGGATGTTGACGTGGTGCCCGCGCGCCTTGCCCTGCTGCAGCGCGCGCGCCACTTCCGCCTCGAGGTAGTCGCCGTAGCGGCGGCGCGGCAGGAAGTCGGTGCCGGCGATGGCGGGATCGTCGCGTTGCAGGAAATCCAGGAAGCCGCGCGGCTTGCCGGCGAACATGCTCATCGAGGCCGCCCGCACGTTCAGCAGGTGGCGTTCCGAAGCGGTGCCGTAGGCCACTCCGCGCGCCGGTGGGCCGCCGCCGGTGAACCAGTCCAGCTGCAGCGGCTGCGGCGATTCGCGCTCCAGCAGCTCGCTGAGCAGCGTGGCAGCCGCGGCACCGCCGCCGATGATGGCGACCCGTCGAAACATGGAACTCCCCGTGCGTGTGGTGGCGGGCGGATCAGCCGGGCAGGCGGCCGGCGATGGCGCTGTGCCGTGGCTGCGCGCTCCAGCGCCCGGCGGGGTCGAGCTGCCCGCCGGCAAAGTGCTGCGCCGGCTCGCCGCTGCAGACGTGCAGCGAGAGCGCCGTGTCGTGCCGCGACAGGTTGCGGCAGCGCCGCGCCAGTCCGTGTTCGCCCTCGAACCAGATGCCGTCGCCCGGGCCGAGCCAGTTGCGGCCGTGCAGGCTCAGCTCGCCGGACGCGTCGTCGCAGCGGTAGGACTGCACTTCCAGCGCGCCCACCAGCGCCATGTCCAGGCCCCACAGGCCGGCGGGGTCATGCACCGGCGCGGCGTGGTTCGGCGGCCAGGCCAGTACCAGCACGCTGACCGGCGGCTTGCCGCGCTCGGCCAGCAGCCAGCGTTCGAAACCGTGCCGGCGCTGGCTCAGCCGGCCCAGCCGGTGGGCCAGCGCCGCGGCATCCTGATGCACCACGCGGCCCAGTTCGCGCGCCATCGTGGCGAGGTCGGGGCGTTCGACGCCGGCGTGCTCGAGCGCGATCGCGCGCAGGGTTTTCAGGAGAGGCTGGTGCTTGCCCATGCGTGGAGCCCGGCAGGGTGAATGGGCGCCAGTGGAGCATGCATATCGTTAAAGCCACGTAAGCCGGCGGCATCGCCGCAGGCACTCGCGCCACGGTCATCCGCCCGTCGCGGCCGCCGGGCGGATGACCGCGGCGAAAGCGCTACTCGCGCAGGTCGAACGTCACCGGCACCCGTGCCCAGGCGCGCACCGCCCGCCCGTTCACCATCGCCGGCTGGAACTGCCAGCCGGCCAGCACCTGCTCGACGGCGCTATGGTCGAGCAGCAGGTAGCCGCTGCCGTGCTCCACCGACACCTGCACCGGCTTGCCGGTCTCGTCCACCAGCACGCGCAACAGCACCGTGCCCTGCATGCGTTGCTGCAGGGCGCGGGTGGGGAAGCGCAGCGGGGCGGAGCGGTAGGCCAGGCTGGCCTCGACCGGTGCCGTCAGTGCCGGCCCTGGCGTCGTAGCGCTTGGCAGCAGGGGCGGTGTGGCGACCGGTGGCACGGCGACGGCGCCTTCGGTGCTCGGCACGACCGCCGGCGGGTTGGCCGGCAACGGCGGCGTGTGCGCGACCGGCACGGCGGGCGGATGCGGCAAGGGCGTCATCTCGACCGGCGGCGGTGGAGGCAGGGGTGGTGTCGGCTCGACGAAACGGATCGTGGGTATCGGGTTGATCTGTTCGATCGCATGGAAAAACGCCGGGCCGGTCGGCCGCGAGGCGATCACGATCACGGCAAGGTTGAGTGCGATCGCGGCACTGATGGCGGCGATGCGTGCGCGGTCGGGGTGGGTACGATGAGCTACGGCCAGGCTTGCGGACGACATGGCGACCTCCTGACTTCGGTGGGATGTTGCGGCGGCCACGCTGCGCGGGCAGGGGGATCGGGTCGCCGCGATGGCAGCGTATGCCTGCGGAATGCGCTTGCGCAAGCGGACGGCTGGATGGCCAAATGCGGGATCGTGGCGGCGCGGCCGTGACCGGCAAAAAAAGCCCCGCGGGGAGGCGGGACGGAAGGCGGATGGCGGGGAGTGCACAGCCACCGGCAAAATCGTGCGCTGCGGCTGCAACGGTCCGCCGTGGAATCCTCGTGAAGACGGTCTTCATGCCGGTCCTCGCCGCGGGTGCCATGCTCCTGCAGCCTTCGGCCGCGGCGCCGGTGCTGACCAGGGGCAAGGTCTCGCTGCGCTCGGCGGCAGGGGCGCGGGCCGGAACCTGGGCGTGGCGTTCGGTGCGTTCATCATCGAATAACGTGACGGCGTACCGGCGCGGCCATGCGCCACGATAGGCAGGCGCGGGCACACCCGGTTAAGGTATGCCCACGCGCCTCGCATTGCCCAGGAGTCCCCCATGTCCGCCACATCCGGCACGGTGATCCCGCGCTACAGCTTCGGCGACGAGCTTGCCAGCATCATCATCCACGGCCTCGGCATCGTGCTCAGCATTGCCGGCCTGGCGACGCTGGTGGCGTTCGCCGCGCTGCACGGCAATGCATTGACCGTGGTCGCCTGCGCGGTGTTCGGCACTTCGCTGGTGCTGCTGTACACCGCGTCCACGCTGTACCACTCGATTTCCGTGGCGGCAGCCAAACCGGCGTTGCGCATGCTCGACCACATCGCGATCTATGTGCTGATCGCCGGCACCTATACCCCGTTCACCCTGGTCGCCCTGCCCGGAGCATGGGGCTGGAGCCTGTTCGTGGCGGTGTGGGCACTGGCGCTGGCCGGCAGCGCGCTGGAGCTGGGTCTGCTCAAGCGTTACCACAAGCTGGCGGTGCTGCTGTACGTGGGCATGGGCTGGATCGGCATGGTCGCGTTCAAGCCGCTCAGCGAGCATCTGCAGACCGGCGGCACCGCACTGCTGCTCGCCGGCGGGCTGGCCTATACGCTGGGCGTGCCGTTCTACCTGTGGCGGCGGCTGCCGTACCACCATGCGCTGTGGCACGTGTTCGTGCTGGCCGGCAGCGTGCTGCACTTCCTGGCCGTGCTGCTGTACGTGATTCCCGACCCGGCGTGAGCCTGCCGCCGGACCTAGCGGCGCGGCGCCGCGAACTGGAGGACGCGGCCACCCACCTGGGCCGGCCGCACGAGTTGCGCTTCCAGCCGATGTTCGGCGGGCTGATGGCGTACCTCGGTGAAAAGCCGTGCGCGTGGCTGACCCCCGGCGGGCTGGCCTTGAAACTGGCGCCGGCGGATCAGCCGGCGCTGTTGCGGATCGAAGGCACCGCGCGACTGGTCGCCAAGCCAGGCGCCGCGCCGAGCCGGCACTACATCGTGCTGCCCGCCGCGCTCAGCCGCGACACCGCGCGGCTTGCCGGCTGGCTGGCGAAGAGTGTGCGGCGGTGACGGTCACGGTTTCTGCCGGGCCGGAATGAACTGCGTGCGCACCGCCTCGGCCAGCTGCTCCGGCGGCAGCAGGCCCTGGCCGATCACGAAATCGTTGAAGGCCAGGCGGTCGAACTTCGGGCCCAGCGCCAGCTCGGTCTGCAGGCGCAGCTGCTGCAGGCGCAGGTAGCCGTAGAAGTACGCGGTGGCCTGGCCGGGCGAATCGTAGGTATAGCGGTTGATCTCCTGCGTGGCGAGCGCGTCGGACAAGCCCACCTCATGCATCAGGATCTGCTTGGCACGCGCGGGGGTGATCAGGCCGAGATTGAGCATCGGGTCGAGATACGCGCGCGCGGCGCGCTGCAGGCGCGCCTGCAGCGCGGCGAACTGCCCAGCTGGCGGCTCGTACGGCAGCATCTCGGACTCGGCGTACAGCGCCCAGCCTTCCACGTTGACGCTGTTGAACGCGAACAGGCTGCGCGCCAGCGAGACGCCGCGCTCGACCATCGCGGCGAACTGCAGCTCGTGGCCGGGGCGGCCCTCGTGTGCGGTCAGCGTCCACGCCGCGGCCTTGTAGGTGAAATCGTCGTAGGCCTGGGTCGGGTCGCCGTTCTTGCCCGGGTTGCCCATGGTCAGCACGAAGGTGCCTTGCTCGCCGTGGTTGTTGATGAACGGTGGCGGGTCCATGTGCGGCGCCGGCACCTGCGCGGCTTCCGCGTCGGAGGCCAGGCGCATCTGCATCTTGCGCTGCGGCAGGGTGACGATGCGCTCGCGGCGGATGGTGTCCTCGATCCTTCCGAGCACCTCGTGGTACCACGGCTCCACCTGGTCCCGACCCAACTGCTGCTTCTTCAGTGCCTTGAGCACGTCGCGGTAGTCGGTGGCATCGATGCCCTCGGCCTTCGCCACCACCGGCGCCAGCACCTGCATCATGCCCTGCAGCTCGACGAACTCCAGCTGCGCCTGTTCCATCAACTGCTGCGGCGGGATGTCGATGCCGACCTGGCGCAGGTTGTAGGCGTACAGCGGCTCGGGCAGGCGGAAGTCGGCGCGGGCGCGCGGCAGCACGGTGCGGCGCACCCAGCCGTCGTACGCCTGCAGCTGGGCGTCCAGCGCGTCCAGCGCAGCCTTGCCCTGGGCATCGTCCAGCTTGTATTTGGCGAACAGCTGGCGGATGCCTTCGACATAGCGCGACGTGTTGGCGAGCTTCTGCTCGACCTCGCCCTTGTACGGGCCGAGCAGCGCCTTATCGCCGAGCCGGGCGACGGTCTGCGCCTTCGCCAGCTCGGCGATCGGCGTGCAGCCGGGCGTCTTGCCCACGTAGCACTGCAACCGCTTCAGTGCCGACGGGCGGCGCGCGGCGGCCACGTCATCCTTCAGCAGGCTGAATTCGCCGCCGAACACCAGCTCGCCGACATCGGTGTACGGCAGCAGGTATTTGCGGTTGAGGTCGATGCCCTCGATCTGCCCGGTGGTGGCCTTGATCAGGATCTGCAGGTCCTGCCGCACGTTGGCGTCCCGCTCCGCCGCCAGCAGGGTCTGCAGCTTCGCCTTGGCCGCCACCAGCGCGGCGCGCGAGCGCTGGTCCACGCCGGGGCGCAGGTCGGCAACCTTGTCGTCGTAGCCGGATACACCGACCTGCGAGGCGAACTCCGGGCTGAAACGGGCGATCTGGTCGAGCAGGATCTGCGAGTCGGCGTTGCTGCGGGCGATCCAGGCCGGCGGTGCGGTCTGGGCGTGCAGCGAAGCGGTCGCGGCCAGCACGGCGGCGAGGGCGAGGACAATGCGTCGGGACATGGAGGTTCTCCTGGGAGGCTCCAAGTCTGCAGGCACGCGGCGTCGACGCCATGTGCCGAAGGTCGGGCGTGTCAGCCGAACAGCATGGCCAGCCCGAACAGGCCGACCATCACGAACGAGAGCACCACCTTCACCAGGGTGCCGAGCAGCAGGCCGAGCCAGGTGCCGACGCCGACGTGGGCCGAGCGCAGCACGCTGGTGCCGGAGGCCAGCTCGCCGGCGAGCGCGCCGAGGAACGGCCCGAACAGCAGCCCCGGGATGCCGAAGAACATGCCGACCAGGGTGCCCAGCCCGGCGCCCCACAGCGCCCGCTTGCTGGCACCGACGCGCTTGGCGCCGAGCGTGCCGGCGACGAAGTCGACGATCACCCCGAGCGTGCCCAGCGCACCGATGAGCAGCAGCCACCACAGGCCCAGGTGGCGGTAGCCGTCCACCGCCGCGGCCAGCCAGATGCCGCCGAACAGCATCGGGATGCCGGGCAGCGCCGGCAGCACGGCGCCGGCCAGGCCGCCGCCGATCAGCAGCGCGGCGAGTACGTACAAGGCGATGTCCATCAGGTGGGTTCCGTTGGCGCGATCACGCGGCGGGCGTCACCGCCGCGACCATGGCGGGTCGGGACACTATGGCATGCAACCGCGCGCCGTTCGCGGCCGTGGCGTGCCATCGGCAAGCGGTTGCACGCATGGACCGCATGCCGCGCGTTCATGCGCGGTCTAAGCCGGCGGCTATTTCTCCACGAAGGCCCGCTCGATCACGTAGTCGCCCGGTTCGCGCGTGCGCGGCGAGGCCTGGAAGCCGCGGCCGTCGAGCAAGGCGCTGAGGTCGTCCAGCATGGCCGGGCTGCCGCACAGCATCACGCGGTCGGTGGCCGGGTTCAGCGGCGGCAGGCCGGTGGCTGCGCTCAGCCTGCCGTTGACGATCGCATCGGTGATGCGGCCCTGGTGGCGGAACGGCTCACGCGTCACGGTCGGGTAGTAGATCAGCTTCTCGCGCACCAGCTCGCCCAGGTAGTCGTGCCGTGGCAGCTGGTGTTCCAGGTAGTCGGCGTAGGCGAGGTCCTCGACCCGGCGCACGCCGTGGGCCAGCACGATCCTGTCGAAGCGCTGGTAGGTGTCCGGGTCGCGGATGACGCTCATGAACGGCGCCAGCCCGGTGCCGGTGCCGAGCAGGTACAGGTGCTTGCCGGGCTTGAGGTCGGTCAGCACCAGGGTGCCGGTGGGCTTGCGCGTGACGATCAGCGGGTCGCCGGGTTGCAGGTGCAGCAGGCGCGAGGTGAGCGGGCCGTTCGGCACCTTGATCGAGAAGAACTCCAGGTGTTCCTCCCAGCTGGCGCTGGCGATCGAGTAGGCGCGCAGCAGCGGACGGCCGTCCGTCTCCAGCCCGATCATCACGAACTGGCCGCTGTCGAAGCGGAAGCCGGGGTCGCGCGTGGTGCGGAAGGAGAACAGGTTGTCGTTCCAGTGCCGCACGTCGATCACGTGCTCGGTTGCCATTGCCACCATGGTCGGTCGTCTCGCCTTGTTGCGCCGTCGGGGAAGTCGCACGCCGGGCCATCCGGCAGGCCGGAGAGGGGGACTCGCGGGGAGGGCGGCCACGGCCGCGGTGCCTTGCGAGCGCCGGGATGGGCGCGGCGACAGGCGCCTAGGATACGCGAGTGGGCGGGAGCGCGCCCATGCCTGGGCGCGGTGGTGCCGGGGCTTGCGGCATCGTGCCACGCCGCCGGCCCCGGCCGGGAGTCGGGGCGAAGGGGCGGTCGGGTGACCGGCCGCCATTTCCGGGGCGGGACGAGGCGATGGCCTAGGCCGGTGAGCCGCCGGGTACTACGCCGGCAGCAGCCGGGGACGACAGCAGGAACATGACTTGGACTGCAGCGCCGAAACTGCGCATACTCCATCGTCGCCGATGATCCGGTGACGCCAGTACCGGATCGCGATGGATGCCAGGGGGATTTCGCTGCACGCCGGGAGTTGGCGTGCCGGGGTTCTTGCTGGTGACTTCGGGGACGGACGATGCCGGTCATGCTCGGCCAATCCATGGCAATCCAGGCGGTGCGGGCGCAATTGCAGCGCTATGCCGGCTGCGACGTGCAGGTGCTGATCGAGGGCGAGACCGGCACCGGCAAGGAGCTGGCCGCGCGCGAGATCCACTACGCCAGTACGCGCCGCGACCACCCGTTCGTGCCGGTCAACTGCGGCGCGATCCCCGACAGCCTGATCGAGAACGAGCTGTTCGGCCACGGCCGCGGCGCCTTCACCGACGCCGGCGCCGCCCAACCCGGCCTGGTCGACCATGCGCGCGGCGGCACGCTGTTCCTCGACGAGGTCGACGCACTCTCGGACAAGGGCCAGGTGACCCTGCTGCGCTTTCTGCAGGACAACGAATACCGCCCGGTCGGCGGTGGCGCGGCGCGGGTGTCGGACGCGCGCATCATCGCCGCCACCAATGCCAGCCTGGAGCGCCAGGTGGCGGCCGGGCGCTTCCGCCGCGACCTGCACTACCGACTCAACGCCTTGTACCTGCGGCTGCCGCCGCTGCGCGAGCGCAGCGACGACGTGGCCCTGCTCGCCCGGCGTTTCGTCGATACCGTCGCCCTGCGCCTGCGCGGGCCGGTCCGTCAGTGGAGCGAAGCCGCCCTGCAGGCGCTGCGGGCCCATGCGTGGCCGGGCAATGTGCGCGAACTGGAGAACGTCGTGTTGCGCGCCTACATGGCCACCGAGGGCGACGTCATCGGCTTTGCCGAGCTGGTGACGGCGGAACCGGCGTTCGCCGGCACCGCATCGGTGCCGCGGCGCCGCGCCGACGAGCCGGACCTCGGCTTCAGCGCGGCCAAGCTGCATGCCATCCGCCAGTTCGAGCACGACTATCTCACCCGGCTGATGCAGCAGGCCTGCGGCAACATCAGCGCCGCCGCCCGCCTGTCCGGCACCGAGCGCCGCCAGCTTGGCAAGCTGCTGCTGAAGCACGGCATCGAGACCAAGCAGTTCCGCTCGCACTGAACGGGGCGTCCGGCCCGGGTGCAATCTTCCCCGGTGCGCCGGCAAAACGGGTCACCGCTGACCCGGTTGCTGCAGGCTGGCACGCCCAGGCCCTTGGCACAGCCCATCCGGCCGGTCTGCTCCGCTGGCACGCCTGTTGCCTAGGTCCCCATGCACATGTGCAGAAGGGTGTCATGACTAGGCATCAGGGCCACAGCACGGCAGGCGACAGCGGGATGGAGATCGAGCGTTCGGTACTCGCGTATCTGCATTCCCATCCGCAGGCAGCGGACACCCTGCGCGGCATCGTCAACTGGTGGCTGCCGCGGCAGCGCTACGAGAGCAACTGCCTGCGCATCGAGCACGTGCTGGAGCGGCTGGTCGCCGAGGGACTGCTGCACCGCGACGAGCTGCCGGACGGCGAGGTGCTGTACGCGTTGAACAGGCACACCAGGCAGCTGCAGCCGAACTGACCGCGACACGGGTTTTCACGACGGAGGACCGATCCCATGCCATCTGCGCTCACCTATCCGGGCGTCTACATCGAGGAAATTCCCAGCGGCGTCCGCACCATCACCGGGGTGGCCACCTCGATCACCGCCTTCGTCGGCCGTGCCGCGCGCGGCCCGATCGATGCCGATGCGGAAAGCCCGGTCATCATCAACAGCTACGGCGACTTCGAGCGCAACTTCGGCTCCCTCGACCCGGCCTGTCCGATGGGCTATGCCGTGCGCGACTTCTACCTCAACGGCGGCGCGCAGGCGGCGATCGTGCGCTTGTACAAGGGGACCGACGGCAAGCCGGCAAAGGCGGCCATCGCGATCGCCAACCTGCCGCTGGAGGCAGCCTCGGCCGGCAGCTGGGGCAACCAGCTGCGCGTGCGCATCGACGGCAACGTGTCCGCCGACATCGCCACCGGCTTCGGCCTGGCGGTGGGCGACCTGTTCAACCTCACCGTGCGCGACCTGGCCAGCGGTACCCAGGAGAGCTTCCTCAACCTCAGCGTGAAGGAGAGCCCGCGGCGGATCGACCGTGTGCTGAAGGCGGGCTCCTCGCTGCTGCGCGTGGCGTCTTCGCTGGTCCTGCCCGCCACCGCCATGCCCGCCGCCCACCTCGACGCGGACGCCGGCAAGACCGTGTGGGAGCAGGACAAGTCCTCCACCGGTGTCGCCGCGGCCGGCCAGGCCGTCGACAGCGCGGCGCTGGACGACAACGCGTACCTGGGCAGTGCGGGCGCCAAGACCGGCATCTACGCGTTGAAGAAGACCGACCTGTTCAACCTGCTGTGCATTCCGCCGGACGTGCGGGGGGGCAACACCAGCAAGTCGGTCTACCAGAACGCAATGGCGCTGTGCGTGGAACGTCGTGCGCTGCTGATCGTCGATGCGCCGGCCGAGTGGGGCAGCGCCGGCGCGATCACCCCGGCGGTGCTGGCGGCGCTGGGCCTCGCCGGCACGGCCGCGCGCAACGCCGCGCTGTACTTCCCGCGGGTGATCGAATCGGACCCGAAACGCCAGGGCCAGCTCGACACTTTCGTGTCCTGCGGCATCGTCGCCGGGGTGATGGCGCGCACCGATACGCAGCGCGGCGTGTGGAAGGCGCCGGCCGGCATCGACGCGGCACTGAACGGCGTGCAGGGGCTCGCCGCCACGCTCAACGACGCCGAGAACGGCATGCTCAATCCGCTCGGCGTGAACTGCCTGCGCAGCTTCCCGCTGGTCGGCCCGGTGCTGTGGGGGGCGCGCACGCTGCGCGGCGCCGACCTGCTCGCCGACGAATACAAGTACGTGCCGGTGCGGCGGCTTGCGCTGTACATCGAGGAAAGCCTGTTCCGCGGCACCCAGTGGGTGGTGTTCGAGCCGAACGACGAGCCGCTGTGGTCGCAGATCCGCCTCAACGTGGGCGCCTTCATGCAGAACCTGTTCCGCCAGGGCGCGTTCCAGGGCAAGACGCCGGCCGACGCGTACTTCGTGAAGTGCGACAAGGAAACCACCACGCAGAACGACATCAACCTCGGCATCGTCAACATCGTGGTCGGCTTCGCGCCGCTCAAGCCCGCCGAGTTCGTGGTCATCCAGCTGCAGCAGATGGCCGGCCAGATCCAGACCTGAGGACACATCCATGGCTCAGTTCAGCGTCAATGCGCAGCGCTTCGATCCGTACAAGAACTTCAAGTTCCGGGTGAAATGGGACGGCCGCTACGTCGCCGGCATCAGCAAGGTGTCGGGCCTGAAGCGCACCACCGAGGTGGTCAAGCACCGCGAGGGCGGCGACCCCAGCAGCACGCGCAAGTCGCCCGGGCGCACCGAGTACGAGGCGATCACCATCGAGCGCGGCGTCACCCACGACACCGAGTTCGAGAAGTGGGCGAACAAGGTGTGGAACTTCGGCGCCGGGCTCGGCGCGGAAGTCTCGCTGAAGGACTTCCGCAAGGACCTGATCCTGGAGGTCTACAACGAGGCCGGCCAGCTCGCGCTCGCCTACAAGCTGTACCGCTGCTGGGTCTCGGAGTACCAGGCGATGCCGGACCTGGACGCGAACGCGAACGCGGTGGCGATCCAGCACCTGAAGCTCGAGAACGAGGGTTGGGAGCGCGACGTCGGCGTGCCGGAGCCGGCCGAGCCGAGCTTCACCGTACCCGCCGGCTGAGCGCCATGCACACGCCCACGCCCGCGCAGCTGCTGCAGGTCTGGGAACGCGGGGGCGACCCGTCCGCCGCGGCACGCGGGCTGTTGCTGCTCGGCTGCAGCTGCGACGAATACTCCGCCGAAACGCAGGCGGCCTTGCCGCTGGGCCGGCGCGATGCGCTGCTGCTGGAGTTGCGCGAGCGCCTGTTCGGCGCCGCGATCGACGCGGTGGCGACATGCCCGCAATGCGCGGCCACGGTCGAGGCCACGTTCCGCTGCGATGACCTGCGGCTGCCGGATGCGGAAGCCGCCGCCACCACGCTGGAACACGCCGCACACGGCATCCGCGTGCAGTTCCGCCTGCCCGACAGCCGCGACCTGCTGGCACTGGAAAACTGCGGCGATGCCGGGGCGGCGCGCGCGCTGCTGCTCGAACGTTGCGTGCTCGCCGCGCAGCGTGGCAGCGAATCGCGCGAGCCGCGCGGCCTGCCGCACGAGCTGCAGGCGGAGATCGCGCAGGCGATGGCGCAGGCCGATCCGCAAGCCGACCTGCAACTGGCGTTCCGCTGCCCGGACTGCGGCCACGCATGGCAGCCGCTGTTCGATATCGCGCGCTTCCTGTGGCAGGAGCTGCATGCCTGGGCGCTGCACATGCTGCGCGAGGTGGACACCCTGGCGCAGGCCTACCACTGGGCCGAGGCCGACATCCTCGCGCTGAGCCAGCGCCGCCGCCAGGCTTACCTGGAGCTGTGCACGCCATGAGCGATTTCCTCGACCGGCTGGCGGCACGCGCGATCGGCAGCGAAACCTCGCTGATGCCGCGGTTGCCGTCGCTGTTCGAACCGCTGCAGCGTGCGCCGATCATGCCGCTGGCCGATGCGGGTGAGGTGCTGCCAGACCGGCGCGAGGCGGTGCCCGCAGTTCACGCGGTGCCGGGCGTGGCGCCGACAAGTGCCACGCCCGCGAGCACGTCGGCGCGGCCGGCTGCAGCGCCCGTCGCGCCCATCAAGCACGTGGTGGGAGCGGTGTCGGCAAGCGCTGCCGTGAGCGCAGCGCAGCACGTATTGACACCGTCGACCGTCGGCGCGCGGGCCTCCGCTCCCGCCGTCGACCGTCCGGCAGCGCCACCTGTGTCGGCGCGTCCGGCCATGCCCGCAGCGCCGCTACCGGTCCAGCCGCGGCAGGCGCGCGTCGCGCCGGATCGGCCGGAAACGGTGCGGACGCCAGCATCGAACGGCGTCTTGTTGCCCGCGCCTGCGCCGGTGTTTGCCGTAACGCTTGCGGCGCCCGCACGATCCGGGCGCACCGTCGCCGCGCGGGCCGCGGCGGCGCGAACCGAAGGCAAGGCTGATGCAGCGGGCGAGCCGGTGGTACACGTCAGCATCGGCCGGCTCGAAGTGCGCGCCGCGCCGGTGGCCGCCGCGCCGCCGCGTCGTCGCGACGGCCCGCAGCCCGGCAGCCTCGACGACTACCTGCGCCAACGCGGCGGCAAGGCCTCGCCATGAGCAACGTGCTGGCGATCGCCGCGACCACGCGCACGCTGCGCAACCTGCTGCTGGCGCAGGTGCCGGTGCTGGATGCGGAACTGAGCGACCTGGAAGTGACCCTGCAGCCGCCCGACGTGGCGCGCAAGGGGATCAGCAAGGCGCAGCTCAACCTGTTCCTGTACCAGGTGGTCGCCAATGCCGCCTGGCGCAACCTCGACCTGCCGGGGCAAGTGCGTCCCGGCGAGACCGCGCCGCCGCCGCTGGCGCTGAACCTGCATTACGTGATCACCGCCTGGGGCCGCGGCGAAAACGACAACGACGCGATCAGCCATCGCGTGCTGGCCGCCGCGATGAGCACCCTGCACGACCGCGGCGTGCTCGACGGCAACGACATCCGCAACGCGCTGCCAGACAACGATCTGGCCGGCCAGGTCGAGCGCGTGCGGGTCACCCCGCTGCCGCAGAGTGTGGACGAGCTGTCCCGGCTGTGGACCGCGTTCCAGACCAACTACCGCGCCTCGGCCGTCTACGAGGCGGCGGTGGTGCTGATCGACAGCCAGGCGGCGATGCGTGCGCCGCTGCCGGTGCTGCGGCGCGGCCCGCAGGATCGCGGCGTGATCACCACCGCGTCCGCCGCCGCGGTGCTGGACGCGCTCGACTACCCGCGCCATCAGGCTGCCGTGCGCCTCGGCGAGGACATCGTGCTGAACGGTCGCCAGCTCGCGACGGATCATGCGCTGGCCCGCTTCAGCAGCCTGCGCCTGGACGCGCCGATCGATCTCGCGCCGCTGCCCGGCGACGCGGCCGGCACGTTGCGCGTGCATCTCGCCGACACCGCCGACGATGCCGACGCCGTCGCGCGCTGGGCGCCGGGCATCTACACCGTGGCCCTGCTGGTGCAGCCGCCGGGACTGCCGCCGTTGCTCAGCAACGAGCTGCCGCTGGTGCTGGCGCCGCGCATCGTGCTCGGCTCGCTCGCCGCCGCGGCCGGCGACTTCGCCTTGAACCTGACCTGCACGCCGCGCATCCGCGACGGCCAGCGCGTGTTCCTGCTGTTCGGCGACCGCCTGCTGGCGCCGGCCAGCCTCGGCAACCCGGCCGACATGCAGCAGCCGACCGCGCTGGTCTTCAAGCTCACCGGCGTGGCCGCGGGCAGGTACACCGTGCGCCTGCGCGTGGATGGCGCCGACAGCATCCCGGTCGACTTCAGCGGCAGCGCGCCCGCGTTCGCCGCAGACCAGCAGGTGGTCGTGTCATGAACGACTACGCGCCGTGGCTGGAAGCGAACGACCGCTACCTCGCCGGTGCGCTGGCCGAGCTGCGCGCGCGGCTGGAACGCGCCGCGCAGCGGCACGACACGCCGCCGGCGGCACCGGCGGCGGCCACCGCGCTGATGGAATCCGCGCCGGCGGTGAGCGCGCCGGCCGGGCCGAAGCATTCCTGGGTCGCGCGGCTGTTCGGCGGCCAGCACGCGCCGCCGCCGCTTGCGGCGGCGGCCGACGAACCGCCCGTTGCCCGACCGCTCGTCGCCGCCGTGCCGGATGACGGCACGACCGTTGCCGCACCGGGCGAGGGCGAGAGCGGCCACCCCCCCGCGCTGGCCGTGCTTGCGAACCGCCTCGGCCTGTCCGCGTTCGAGCGCGACGTGCTCCTGCTGTGCATCGGCATGGAACTGGACACGCGCTTCCCCGCGCTGTGCGCGCAGGCCCAGCACGATCCGGCGCGGCCGTACCCCACCTTCGCGCTGGCCTTTGCCGTGCTCGATGCGCCGAGCTGGAATGCGCTGTCGCCGCAGCGGCCGCTGCGCTACTGGCGCCTGCTCGAGATCCACCAGCCCGGCGCGCAGCCGCTGATCGGCGCGGCGCTCAGCGCCGACGAGCGCGTGGTCAACTTCGTCAAGGGCATGAACTACCTGGATGACCGGCTGACGCCGCTGCTCACCGCATTGCCGCCGGCCACGCTGCCGCCGTCGCAGCAGGCGATCGCCGACCAGCTGCTGGACAGTCTGCACCACGTGCCGCCGGGCGAGCCGCTGCCGCTGGTGCAACTGCTCGGCAGCGACAGCGTCAGCAAACAGGCGCTCGCGCAGGCCATTGCCGCCGCGTTCGGCGCGCAGGCCTATCGCCTGTCGGCCGAGCTGCTGCCGGCCGCGGTCGCCGAGCAGGAAACCCTGTTGCGGCTGTGGCAGCGCGAAAGCCAGCTGCTGCCGCTGGCGCTGTACCTCGACGCGGCCGAGGTCGAACACGGCGATGCCGCGGCCGCGTGGGTCAGGCGTTTCCTCGCGCGCACCGGCGGGCTCGCCTTCGTCGACGCGCGCGAGCCGTGGGCGGGTGCGGCCACGCAGGCGCTCAGCGTCGACGTGGCCAAGCCCACCGCGGTCGAGCAACGTTCGCTGTGGCAGCGCCTGCTCGGCGACGCCGCCGGCGCGCAGCCGCAACGGCTGGCCGGCCATTTCGATTTCAATCTGGGCCGGATCGAGCAGATCGCGCACGGTGCGCTGGCGGCGGCCGAGGGCAAGCCCGCCGCGCTGGCGCAGACGCTGTGGCAGGGCGCGCTGGCGCACACGCGGCCGGCGCTGGACCAGCTCGCCCAGCGGATCGAGCCGAAGGCCGGCTGGGACGACCTGAAACTGCCCGACAGCGAGAAGGCCCTGCTGCGCCAGATCGCCGACCAGGTGGCCCAGCGCACGACCGTCTACGACGACTGGGGTTTCCGCCAGCGGATGAATCGCGGGCTGTCGATCAGCGCGCTGTTCACCGGCGAAAGCGGCACCGGCAAGACCATGGCGGCGGAAGTGCTGGCGCGCGAGCTGGGCCTGTCGCTGTACCGCATCGACCTGTCGGCGGTGGTCAGCAAGTACATCGGCGAGACCGAGAAGAACCTGCGCAAGCTGTTCGACGCAGCCGAGGGCGGCGGCGCGATCCTGTTCTTCGACGAGGCCGACGCGCTGTTCGGCAAGCGCAGCGAAGTGAAGGACAGCCACGACCGCTACGCCAACATCGAGGTGAACTACCTGCTGCAGCGGCTGGAGTCGTTCGGCGGGCTGGCGATCCTGGCCACCAACATGAAGGGCGCGCTGGACAGCGCGTTCCTGCGCCGGCTGCGCTTCGTCATCAACTTCCCGTTCCCCGGCACGGCCGAACGCCGCGCGATCTGGGCCTCGGTGTTCCCGGCGCAGGCGGCGGTGGGCGCGCTGGACTTCGACCGGCTGGCACGGCTCGCTCTCACCGGCGGCAGCATCCAGGGCATCGCCCTCAACGCCGCGTTCATGGCGGCCAAGGCTGGTGTGTCGATCGGCATGCCGCTGCTGCTGGATGCCGTGCGCACCGAATACCGCAAGCTGGACAAGCCGATCAACGAGGCGGACTTCCGCTGGCTGGAAAGCGCCGGAGGCAAACCGTGAGCATCGAGCTGCACATCGAACGGCTGGTGATCGACGAAGCCGCGCTCGGCGGCGAGCGCGCTGCCGGCGTGCGTGCCGCGATCGAGCGCGAACTGGCCCGGCGGCTGGCGCAACCCGGCGCCGTCGACGCGCTGCGCGGTCTCGGCGCCGTGGCCACGCTGCCGCCGGCGACGCTGCCGACTGCCGGCCACCCGCACGAGCGCCTCGGCGTGCGCATCGCGACGGCGGTGCAGCACGGCCTCGGCATCCCTCCCGCCGCGCGCGTCGCGGGCAAGGAGCATTGACATGAAAGCGATCCCCAAACCCCGCCCCGACGGCATCGTGCGTTTCGGCAAACGGAAGGCCAAGCGCGACGACCGCAACCTGCTGTTCGCCACGCTGCTGAAAGTGCCGCCGGCGCTGCCGGCCGAGTACGACTTCGACGTGGTGCACCACGGCATCCCCACGCCGATGTTCGGCAACGACCAGTACGGCGACTGCGTGATCGCCGGCCGCGCGCACCAGACCCTGCGCTTCGAGAAGGCCGAGCAGAACAAGTTGATCGCGATCGGCGACAACGACGTGCTGCACGAGTACTTCGGCGAAACCGGTGGGACGGACAGCGGCCTGGTCGTGCTCGATTCGCTGAAGGAATGGCGCAAGCGGGGCTGGCTCGCCGCGAAGCGGCGCTACAAGATCAAGGCCTTCGCGCAGATCGACCAGGGCAAGCGCAGCGAGGTCAAGCGCGCGGTGTTCATGGACATCGGCGTCGGCCTCGGCTTCACCCTGCCCGACGCGGCGCTGACCCAGTTCTACGCCGGCAAGCCGTGGGCGGTGGTGGGCGGCAAGGCCGGCCAGCCGAACCCGCGCAACGGCCACTACGTCTACGTGCCCGGCTACACCAGGAGCGGCCCGGTCTGCGTCACCTGGGGCCGCAAGCAGCAGATGAGCTGGGCCTTCCTCGTCAAGTACTGCGACGAGGCCTACGCGATCATCGATGCGATCGACACCGCGAAGAAGAAGCGCGGGCTGGATGCGGGCAAGCTCGACGCCTTCCTTGCCGGGTTGCGCAAGGCGAAGGCGACCGCGAAGAAACGGGCGCCGCGCGCGGGAGCCCGACATGGCTGAGCGCAGCGCCACTGCCGTGAGCAAGCCGCTCGCCCGTCACGCGGCCGCGGCCGGCCTGCTGCGCCGCAAGTGCGCGTGCGGTGCGCACGTGCCTGGTGGCGGTGAATGCGAATCCTGCAAAAAAAAGCACGCGGGCCTGCAGCGTTCGGCGCAAAGGTCGGAGCCGCCCGCCGCGCTGCGGACTACCGGTCCACTGACCGCTTCACTGATGCGTTCGCGCTTCGGTGGGGATTTCTCGCGTATCCGCGTGAACGGCGCCAACGTGCCGATGGCGAGAGCAGACGACGGCGGCAGGAAGATGGATATCGACGTGCGCACGGTGCGCCACAACGCGGCTGCCCGCCTGGGCGCCCTGCAGCAGGCTGGCGAGCAGCCGAAGGAAAACGAAGGTGCTGGCGCAGGCGGCATCATGCGCACGGCGCAGGTCACGCCGCCGCCCGGCATCATGGGGCCGGTGGGCCCCGGTTCCGGCGCGGGTGGCTGCAGCTTCGCGATCCACTACGAGAACGTCCGGAATACCGGTTGTGGAGCGAACTGCGGCGCGCAGATCGAGTACGACGTCACCGGCGTGACCGCGACCGGCAGCGGTTGTCCGGCTACGCTCAACGGCCTGCGTGTCACCGAATCGGTAACCACCGACAACGGCTGCGGCCCCGGCGGTGTGACCACCGGCGCGGGTTGTCCGATCGAGGAACATCCACCGCTGCTGCCTGGCCACGGCATCATCCGCAACTGCCACGATACCTATGCGCTGTGCGGTCCGAACGCCGCCTTCGGCACGGCCGGATGCAGCGAAACCTACACGCAGAAGCTGTCCGTCGGCGGCACGCTGGCCGAGACGCGGACGATCCGCTTCGTCATCACCAAGTCGGGCAGCAGTTGCTCGGGCACAGTCACGCGTACCTGAGGGAATGCCATGAATACTCCCGCCCGCCGAACCGATGGTTCGTCCGTCTTCACCCCGAGGCAAGCCGCTGCATATCTGCGCGGGCAACACCACATGGCGCTGTGCTTCATCCAGAACGGTGCCGCGTCCCACGACTGGCAGGCGGCATCGCACGGGACGCCCGGAGCGCTCCTGGATTCCATTGTCGCCGTCGTGCCCGAATACGCGTGGACCGCGATAGGAGACCGGTACGTGCTCCATCCGCGTCAGGACATCTGGCGTGCGCCGCTGTCGGGTGGGGCGTTTCGGGGGCCGCGCCTGCAGACGGCGAAGGCCTATGTCGAGTTCCTGCGCGGCACGGCACCGGAGATGGCCGATCTGCTGCCGCCACTGTTGAAAGGCGATCCCGCCGCGGCGCTGTACACGGCCACGGTGTCGATACCTGAAAGCTGCAGCGCGCTGCAGGGGCTGGTCGGTCTGCTTGGTCCTGAGCCGACGATGGTGTTCACCATCGAACGTCAGGATGCCGACCGGCGGGTGCTTTTCTTCGAGCAGGTGGACGTGGGAGAGGCAGCATGAGCGCGGATAGCTCCTTCGCCTGTGCGCGGCCCCCGGATGCAGCCCCCTTCGCGGCGAGCCTGCGCCGCAAGTGCGCTTGCGGCACGCACACGCCGGACGGCGGCGAATGCCGGGATTGCGCGAGCAAGCGACTGCGGCGCAGCAGCGCCGGGAGAAGCTCGCCCATGCTCGTGCCGTCGCTCGTGCACGACGTGCTCGCCACGGCGGGCCGGCCGCTCGAACCCGCGACCCGCAATTGGATGGAGCCGCGTTTCGGCAGCGACTTCAGCCGCGTGCGCGTGCACGACGACGGCCACGCCGCCGCATCCGCGCGCGCCGTGGGTGCGCTGGCCTATGCGGTCGGCAGCCATGTCGTGTTCGACACCCATCAGTACGCACCGGGCACGCCCGCGGGCCGCCACCTGCTCGCGCACGAGCTGGCGCATACGCTGCAGGACCCCGGCGCTGGCGGCCTGCACGCGTCGCTGGCGATCGGGCAGCCCGGCGACGCCTCCGAAGTCGCCGCCGACCGGGCGGCCGACGCGGTGACGCGGGGCGAGCGGGTTTCCGTTGCGCCGAGCGGCGGCGGGCTGGTGCGTCGGCAGATGCGCGGGTGCGCCGCCAGCGCGGGCGACAGCCCGGACGTGCGCAAGGTGCATTGCCCGGACGGCTCCGACTACCGGGTGACGATGACCGCCATGGACGGACCGCCGGTGCCCGGCTTCCATGGCTCGGTCACGCCCGGTGCCAGCCTCAAGGAAATCTGGCTGGACATCGAACTGTGCAAGGGCGGCACCCAGGTGAACGTCCGCCCGAGCGTGGACCTGCCACCGGCGCTCGGCTCGGTCGTCGCCAACCTGGTCACGGGCTCCGACGCGCTGAAGGGCGTCGCCATCAATCCGGCGCTGAAGGTCACCTTCATCCAGGGCTCGAACTTCACGGTGACGCTCTCGCCGTCGGTCAGGCTGGACGACAAGGGCGTCGCCGGTGCCGGCGGGTCGGTGAAGGTGCAGACCCCGGATGTCACCGTGACCGGTGGAGTCAACTGCGACCCGCGGGCGAAGTCGTGCATGTTCACCATCGACATCGGCGGTGGCGCGGCCACCAAGGATGTCGATTGCCACAAGAAAGGCAAGCAGAAGCTCGTCTTCGCGTGCGAGAAGATCACCCATGTGCCGCCGGTCCCGGAGGTGCCAGCGCAGACGCGGACGGACACCCAGACGCGCTACGTGTTCTTCCGGCACGCCAGGCACGAAGTACGCAAGGATTTCCGGCTGCCGACCGACATCCAGGCATTGAACGAACAGGGCTACCGGGTCACCTCGATCAAGGGCTTTACCTCGCCCGAGGGACCGCGTGGTTCCGAACACGCGCCGCAGTTCGAGGGCAATGTGGAGCTGGCCAAGGAGCGCGCGCAGGCGGCCCGTGACTGGCTGGCGGACCCGAAGGTGTGCGCCGGCTGCGACCTGTCCGGCGCCAGACAAAGCGGCGAGAGCGAACTGCCGCCGGAACAGGGCCAGCAGGAGCCCGAACCGAAAGGCCCGGGCATGGAGCATGGCGCCGTGGACGAGTTCCTCGGCAAGCAGGGCACGCCCGACCCGCTGGCGCCTGCCGACCCGGCGGAACGCGCGAAATTCGAGCGCATGCCGTTCGGCCGGCAGCGCGAACAGGCGTACGAACTGATGCGCCGGGCGGCCATCGTGCTACAGCGCACGCAGGTCGTGCGCGAACGTCAGCCCGGCGTTCCGGCACGGGACGAACCCAGCGCTGTCGAATGCAGCCCGGAGGTGCTGGAGGCGGCGCAGAAATCGTTCGGCATCAACCCGCCGGGCCCGTTCAACTTCGGCACGCCCGGGAAACCCTGATGGAAAGCTCGCCATGAACATCTTCGACGGCCTGTACGGCTACGAAAAACTGATGCTGCTTTGCGGCTTCATCCTGTTCGTGTTCGCGCTGGCGGCGATCACCGTGATGATCGTGCAGCGGCGCGACTTCAAGATGGCGATGGGGCTGATCGTGTTCGCGATCGTGCTGATGGGCTTTCCCGGCATCCAGGCGGTGAAGTTCAGCCAGGACACGGTCGAGCTGGACCGCATCCGCGCGCAGCCGCAGGCCCCCGCCGATCCGGCGCAGAAGCAGCAGGCCGAGCGGACGCTGGCCAGTCTGGAGCAGCGTGCGGCCGACAACCCGCAGTTGCAGGCGCAGGTGTCGGACGGCTACCGCGCGATCGGCGAGCTGGACCAGGCCTATCGGCTGGCGCAATCGGTGCTGCATGAGAAACCCTCGGCGCAGGTGCAGGCCACCCTGGTGCCGGTGCTCACCGCGAAGTTGAACCAGGTGCAGGCGGGCGCGCCGATCGCCGAACCGGCCATGCCGGCCGCCGCTGCCAGTTCGGCCATGGCGTCGACGACCACGCCGCCGGCGGCGCCCGCCGCAACCGCCACCCAGCAGCGCGAGATCGCCGATATCGCCAGCCAGCTGCAAGGCACCGGCACGCCGTTGCCGGCGGCCTCGCATGCCGCGCTGGCCAAGGCCTACGTGGTACTGGGCCAGCCGCAGAAGGCGCAGGCGAACGTCGAGGCGGCCCGCCGGATCGACCCGAACGTGAAGATCAACGCCGCCGTGCTGCGTGCGGCCAGGACGGACGGCCACCCATGAGCGACGAGGCGACGGCGATGGATACCTTGCGCAGGAACGACCGGGGACCGCCGGTGCGGCAGTTGCAGAAGCTGCTGGCGCAGCGTGGCTACGCGGTCGATGCCAATGGCACGTTCGACACGAAGACCTGGCAGGCGACGCGCGCGTTCCAGACGCAGAACCTCGACCAGCACGGCCAGCCGCTGGTGGTCGACGGCGTGGTCGGGCCGCTGACGTGGTGGAGCCTGCGCAACCCGAAGCCGTTCATCCGCACGCCTACGGCGGTCGACTACGCCACGCTGCCGGCCAGCGGCGGCAGCAAACTTGGCCGCGCCGCACTCGCCGCGGCGATCGGCGAGCTGAAGGCGAACGCGCGCGAGATCGGCGGCAACAACCGCGGTCCGTTTGTGCGCAAATACCTCGCGCCGGCCGGCCTCGACGAAGGCAGTTCGTGGTGCGCCGGTTTCGTCAGCTGGTGCTTCATGCAGGCAAGCGGTGGCGACAAGGCGGCGATGCCGTTCACCTATATCGCCAGTGCGCGCAGCTTGCTGGGCGAGTTCAAGCAGCAGGGCTGGGCGTCGGCGCCGGGCAGCGGCTACCTGCCGCAGCCGGGCGACGTGGTGGTGTGGTGGCGGGTCAGCCTGGCCGGCTGGTTGGGCCACACCGGCCTGGTGCACTCGGTGCAGGACGGCATGCTGTACACCATCGAGGGCAACCGCAGTCCGCGCGTGCAGGGCTTCTCCTATGTGCTGAGCCGGATGGACAAGCTGCTCGGCTACGGCCACGTGCCATGAGCGCATTCCCCGGCTCCCCGCGCATCCTGAAGGGCGGCATCGTGCTGATCGACGCGGCCAGCTCGGCGGTGCTGCGGGTGATCGCGCTGCAGTACAACCCGGATTCGCTCACGCGCTCGCTGCAGGTGCAGGCCGTCAGTGCGGACGGCGGCGACCGCTCCGAGGTGCTGCGCCTGAAGGGGCCGCCGGTGGAGACGCTGAAGCTGGAGGCGGAGATCGACGCCACCGACCAGCTGGAGTTTCCGGAACAGAACGGCGGCGTCGCCCAGTCCGGCATCTTCGCCCAGCTGGCCGCGCTGGAGACGATGGTCTATCCGAGCAGCGGGCAGCTGCGCGCGAACGACCTGCTGGCGCAGATCGGCACGCTGGAGATCGTGCCGATGGAAACGCCGCTGGCGCTGTTCGTGTGGAGCAAGTCGCGCATCCTGCCGGTGCGCGTCACCGAGTTCGGCATCACCGAAGAGGCGTTCGACACGGCGCTGAACCCGATCCGCGCCAAGGTCAGCTTGGGGCTCCGCGTGCTGTCGGTGAACGACGTGCCGTCCGGGCACAAGGCCGCCAGCCTGTTCATGAGCTACCTGCAGCAGAAGGAGCGCCTGGCCGGCGGCGCCGGCGGCCAGCTGTCCGCGCTGGGCTTGAGCGGAGTGCCGTGATGAACGCGAACTTTCTTCCCACCAGCCGTTACGCGCTGACGCCTACCACGAGCTTCGTGCGCGCCGACGGCACCATCGTGACGTACCTGAAGCGCCGCTTCGTGCCGCCGCCGGAAAACCTCGCCCTGCTGCAGTGGCATCGCGTGGTGCAGGGCGAGCGGCTGGACAACATCGCGGCGAAGTACCTGGGCGATCCGGAACAGTTCTGGCGACTGTGCGACGCGAACCGCGCGCTGCGTCCCGGGGAGTTGACCGAGACGACAGGAAAGCCGTTGCGCATCACCTTGCCCGAAGGCATTCCGGGGGTGCCGCATGCTTGAGGGAATCCACCTGACCTTGCTGGTCGGCCCGGTGGTGCCGGTGCCGGTGCCGCAGCTCGTGCTGGATGCGCTGACCCGGATCGAGGTGAACGCGCCGGACGAAGCGGCCGGTGCGTTCACCCTGCAGTTCACGCTGAGCGTGCAGTCGCCGCTGCACACGCTGTTCCTGCTCTCGGGCGGCGGCGTGGTGCCGCTGCTGCGGGTGATCGTGGTGGTCACCGTGAACGGCATGCCGCAGGTGCTGATCGACGGCGTGGTGACCCGCACCGAAGTGGTGCCCGGCGCGGACCAGCGCCATACCACCTTGCAGGTCACCGGCGACGACCTCACCGCGGTGATGACCAAGCTGGAGTTCTCCGGCCTGCCCGGCCTGCCGTATCCGGCGATGCCGGCCGAGGCGATCGTGGCGCTGCTGCTGGCGAAGTACGCGTTCCTCGGCATCGTGCCGCTGGTGATCCCCAGCATCGCGATCGACGTGCCGATCCCGACCAACCGCATCCCGACCCAGCAGGGCAGCGACCTGGAATACATCCGCCTGCTGGCCGAGCGCGTCGGCTACGTGTTCTACCTCGAGCCCGGCCCGCTGCCCGGCATGAGCACCGCGTACTGGGGGCCGAAGATCAAGGTGGGCGTGCCGCAGCCGGCGCTGAACGCGGACATGGACGCGGCGAGCAACGTCGACGAGCTCAGCTTCAGCTACGACGGCAACGCGCGGCAGCTGCCGGTGGTCTACATCCAGAACGAGCAGACCAAGGTGCCGCTGCCGTTGCCGATTCCGGACATCGGGCCGCTCAATCCGCCGCTGGGCCTGATCGATCCGCCGCCGCAGCAGTTCCGCCCGCTGCCGGAGACCGCGAAGTATTCGCCGCAGCGCGCGCTGCTGCTGGGCATGGCCGAGGCGGCGAAATCCGCCGACACCGTCACCGGCCGCGGCAGCCTCGACGTGGTGCGCTACGGCCGCGTGCTGAAGTCGCGCCAGCTGGTCGGCGTGCGCGGCGTCGGCCCCGCGTTCGACGGCCTGCACTACGTCACCCAGGTGCGCCACACGATCCGCCGCGGCGAGTACCGGCAGAGCTTCCAGCTGTCGCGCAAGGGCCTGGTTTCCACCGTGCCGCTGGTGCCGTCATGAGGATGCCGCCATGAACCGGTTCTACGGCAAGTACCGCGGTACGGTGATCCAGAACGTGGACCCGGAGCAGCGCGGACGCCTCCAGGTGATGGTGCCGGACGTGTCCGGGCTGATCCCGTCGAGCTGGGCGATGCCGTGCGTGCCGATCGCCGGTAAGCAGAGCGGTGTCTACGTGGTGCCGCAGATCGGCGCGGGCGTGTGGATCGAGTTCGAGCAGGGCGATCCGGGTTATCCGGTCTGGGTCGGCGGCTTCTGGGGCGTGGCGGCGGAAGTGCCGGCGCTGGCACTGGCCGGCAATCCGGCCAGTCCGAGCGTGGTGCTGCAGTCGGGCCTGCAGCACACCATCGCGATCAGCGACGTGCCGGGGCCGGCCGGCGGCATCCTGCTGAAGAGCGTCACCGGCGCGATGATCATGGTCAACGAGGTCGGCATCACGATCTCCAACGGCCAGGGCGCCACCATCGTGCTCGCGGGGCCGACGGTGACGATCAACAACGGCGCGTTGGTCGTGACCTAGGGAGATGCATGATGCCGGGTTTCCTCATCCATGTCGGCGCCAGCGTGCTCTGCTCGCACGGCGGGCAGGCGCAGGCCACTACACCGAATCCGCGCGTCGCCGTGAGCGGCCAGCCCACGGTGACGGTGGCCGCGCCGTGGCTGGTTGCCGGCTGCGCGCTGCCGCCACCACCGGCGGCGAACGGGCCGTGCGTCAGCGCGCAGTTCGTCACCGCCGCGACCCGGGTGACTTCGAATGGACAACCGCTGCTGCTCATCGACAGCCAGGCGATCTGCGCGCCGACCGGCACGCCGCTGCTGATCGTCGCCAGCCAGACGCGCGTCACCGCGATGTGAGGGTCCCATCATGAACATGGATTACCCGTTTCATTTCGACCCCCGCGGCCGTGTCGCCGACACCGGCGACGACGAGCACGTGCGCGACATGATCGAGCAACTGCTGTTCACCAGTCCGGGTGAGCGGGTGAACCGGCCCGATTTCGGCAGCGGCCTGCTGCAGCTGGTGTTCGCGCCGAACAGCCCGGAGCTGGCCGCCGCGCTGCAGTTCACCTTGCAGGCGGCATTGCAGCGCTGGCTGGGCGACGTGATCGACGTGGGCAAGCTCGAAGTCAGCAGCGAGGACGCCACCCTGCGCGTCGACCTCAGCTACACCGTGCGCGCCAGCGGCGACACGCGCAGCGACAGCTTCGTGCGGAGCCTGCCATGAACCGCGCGAACGCCCATGCGAGTCTCGGCACAATCGGTTGCGCGCCGCTGCCGGCCTGCAGCGTGCCGGCGCGGCGCGAGAAGCTGCGTCAGGCCGGCACGCTCAACGGTATCGACTACGTCGAGGTGAGCGACGACGGCGTGAGCCTGTGCGTGCACCTGTTCGGCGAGATTCCGCAAGGTCTCGGCGTGGCCAACGTGCGGATCAGCGGTGGCGACCGCATCACCGGCCTGCGCGTGCTCAGCGTGAACCCCGAGCTGGAACCGGAGCTGCACGACGACGCCTGCCTGCGCGTGGTGCTCGACCGCGAAGGCGACCACACCGCGTACTGCCTGTGCCTGGTGGATGCGGCCTCCGGCAACGACCCGGCGAGCTGGCAGGCCTATCCCGGCTTCGACCCGCGCTGCGCCTGCGTCACGCTGCACTTCCGCCTGGACTGCGCGAAGACGCTGGACTGCGCCGACGAGGCGCCGTGCGTGTCGCCGCCGTCGCCCGCGCCGGAGATCAATTACCTGGCGAAGGACTACGCCAGCTTCCGCCAGCTGTTCCTCGACCGCCTCGCGCTGGACCTGCCGGCATGGCAGGAGCGTCACGTACCGGACCTCGGCATCGCGCTGGTGGAGACGCTGGCGTACACCGCCGACTACCTCAGCTACTACCAGGACGCGGTCGCCACCGAGGCCTACCTGGGTACCGCGCGCAAGCGCATCTCGGTGCGCCGGCATGCGCGGCTGGTCGACTACCGCATGCACGAGGGCTGCAATGCGCGCGCCTTCGTCACGCTGGCATCGAGCGACGACCTGAGTCTCGAGCTGGCCAACCTGCTGCTGCTGGTGCCGCCGCCGGGGCAGGGCCATCCGCAACCCGGCGTGATCGACGCGGCCCAACTCGACGCGGCGCGTGCGGAGGGCGCGCTGATCTACGAGCCGCTGCCGCTGGACGGCATGACCACGTTCGACGTGGTCGCCGCGCACAGCGCGATCCGGCTGCACAACTGGGGCGACGAGCTGTGCTGCCTGCCGCGTGGCAGCACACGGGCGACCCTGGTCGACACGCCGCCATCGGCGCCGCCGGCGACGACGGATGTTGCCGCCGCCACGGCGCCGCAACGCGCACTGAAACTCGTGGCTGGCGACCTGCTGATCTTCGAGGAAGTGCGGGGCCCGCAGACCGGCAACCCGGCCGATGCCGATCCCACGCACCGGCACGCGGTGCGCCTGACGGACGTCCGGACGTCCGTTGATCCGCTCGACGGCACGCTGCTGCTGGAAGTGGCGTGGGATCCTTGCGACGCACTGCCGTTCGACCTGTGCCTGTCGGTGCGCACGCCCTCGCCGGACTGCGCGTGGCTGCACGACGTCAGCCTGGCGCGCGGCAACGTGCTGCTGGTCGATCATGGCGAACACGTGCGCGGGCAGTGCGTTTCGTCGGCGATCTGCATGCCGACCGGTGGCGATGGCGACTACCCCGGCCTCGCCGCCGCGCTCGCCGCGATGCCGGATGCCTGCACGCGCTGCGGCACGCTGGCCGAGGACTGCTGGCTGGTGCCCGGCGGCACGCAATACGGCTGCTGCCGTTGCGACGGCGCCGTGCCCGACGTGCGCCGTCCGCCGTCCGACACCGGCCACGTGCTGCCGGATACGCCGCTGACCTGGGCCGAGCCGCTGCCGCCGCACGCGCCGGTGTGTCGGCTGCTGGCGCGCGATCCACGCCAGGCGCTGCCGCAGCTCACCGTCTACGGCGGCGCGCTCGACGAGGTGCTGGTGGCCGGCACGCCGGATCCGCGCTGGCAGTGGCTGCCCCGCCAGGACCTGCTGGCGAGCGGTCCGGACGACCGCCACTTCGTGGTCGAGATCGACGACGACGGCGCCGCGCACCTGCGCTTCGGCGACGGCGTGCTGGGCGCGCAGCCACAGGCCGGCGACTTCTTCCGCGCCGCCTCGCGCGTCGGCAACGGCCCGGCCGGCAACGCGGGCCGCGACAGCATCGTGTGGCTGGCGTTGAAGTCCGGCGTGCTGTCCGCCGAGCTGCAGCCGCGCAACCCGCTGCCGGCCAGCGGCGGCACCGCGCCGGAGAGCCTGGCCGAGGTGAAGCTGTACGCGCCGGGCGCATTCCGCGCGAAGCCGCTGCGCGCGGTCGTCGCCGACGACTACGCGAGCTTCGCCGCGCGCGCGCCGCAGCTGCAGGGCGCCGCCGCCGCGCTGGAGTGGAGCGGCAGCTGGTACGCCGCCGACGTGGTGGTCGACCCGCTGGGCCGCGAGAGCCTGCCGGCGGGACTGGCGCGGCGGATCAGGGCGCAACTGGAGCGCTACCGCCGCATCGGCCACGACGTCGAGGTGCATGCCGCCCGCTACGTGCCGCTGCGCATCGCGCTGTTCGTCTGCGTGCTGCCGGACTTCCTCGTCGCCCACGTCGAGGCCGGGCTGCGCGACCGCTTCGGCGCCGGCCTGCGCCGCGACGGCACGCCCGGCTTCTTCCATCCGGACCGGCTGAAACTGGGCGCGCCGGTGTTCGCCAGCGCCCTGCTGGCCGAGGCGCAGGCGATCGCCGGCGTGGCCCACGTCGAGGTCACCACGCTGGCTCGCGCCGACGGCGTGGATGGCAGCGTGCCCGACGACGGCGTGCTGCACCTGGCCGCACGCGAAATCGCTCAGGTCGACAACGACCCGGACCATCCCGACCACGGAAGCATCGCGTTCACGCTGGGAGGTGGCCGATGAGCTGCTGTAGCGCTTGCGGCACGCATGCCTGCGCCTGCGGTTGCGGCGCGACTGCCGGCACGCCGCTGCCGCTGACCAACCGGCCGGGGCTGGACAGTCTCGCGTATCGCGTCGGCACCTACGCCGACTTCCGCGCGACCATGCAAGCCGGCTTGAGCGACGCCGCGCTGCCGGCGCTGGCCGGACTGCGCACGCGCGAGGCCGACGATCCGGCGATGGCGCTGCTCGACGCCTGGGCGGTCGGCGCCGACGTGTTGAGCTTCTATACCGAACGCATCGCCAACGAGGCCTACCTGCGCACCGCCACCGAACGCCGCTCGGTTCTGGAGCTGGCGCGGCTGGTCGACTACCGCCTGCGCCCCGGCGTCGCCGCCAGCGTCTACCTCGCCTACACCGTCGAGAAGGATTCGCCGCCGGTGACCATCCCCGCCCGTGCGCGGGCGCAATCGGTGCCGGCCCCCGGCGAGCAGATGCAGACCTTCGAGACGGCCGAGCCACTGGATGCGCGCTTCGAATGGAATGCACTGCAGCCGCGGCTGACCCGGCCGCAGAACATCACACTCGACAACGTCGCCGGGCTCGGCGAGCTGTGGATCGCCGGCACCGCCAGCAACCTCAAGCCGAACGATCGCCTGCTGTTCCTGTTCGGCGACCTCGCCAGCGGCGTGCAGGCGATCCGCCTGGTGCAGTCGGTCGAGGTGCAGCAGCAGAGCGGGCGCAGCAAGGTGCTGTTGCAGCCGGTCGATGCGGCGACGGTGGCGATCGTGGCGGCGGCAAGCAAGGCGATCGCCGCGTTGAACGCGTCGGCCGCCGGGCCCCATCGCGAAAGATGGCTGGAAGGCATCGAGTCCGCGCGCAGGGATCTGCTGCTGGGCGGCGACAACGGCGGCAGCTTCGACGTGCTGATGAGTCGCCGGCTGGATGGCATTCCCGCCGGGCCGCCGGCCGTCGACGATTTCAAGAGCGCGGTGGACGCGGCGTTCGGCACCGTTCCGGCGCCCGCCGGTCCGCCGGCCGGCTTCGGCGCGCTGTTCGGCGCGCTGACGCTCACGCCGACCTTGCAGCCGGCCAGCCGTTTCCGCCTGCAGCGCAACGTCGCCAGCGCACTGGGCAAGGCCAGCGACGTGCGACCGCAGCTGCTGCTGAATTTCGAGGCGCGGCTGGCCGACAACTTCTACCGCGCCTGGACCAGCGTGCCGCAGGGCGAACCTTCGCCGGCACTGAGCGGCGTCCATGCGTTGCGCGTGTCCGCGCCGCTGTTCGGCTACAACGCACCGCACATCATGGGGCTGGGCTTGAACACGGACGCCGGCACCAAGGCGACGGTGCCGTATGTGTCCAGGCCCGACGGCGACTGGACGGCGGCCGAGGATGACGACCGCGTGCAACTGGACAACGCCTACGACGGCGTGCTTGCCGGCAGCTATCTGCTGATCCAGCCGAGCAGTGATGACGTGCCGGCGGTGGCGAAGGTGAAGAGCGTGCGGATCCATCCGCGCAGCGACTACGGCATCAGCGGCAAGACCACCGACATCGTGCTGGACGATCCGTCGACGGGTGGTGGCTCGCCCGTCTGGCGGGCGCCGGACATGGCGATGCTGCGCGGCACGCAGGCGCATGCGCAGAGCGAACCGTTGCCGCTGGCCGAACTGGCGATCGCCGACACGATCGGCCGGGTCGCCGATGACGGCACGCCGCGTACGACCGGGGACAACGCCACCCGGCTCACCCTCGATACCGCCGTCGACGGCCTCAAGGTCGGCCGCTGGGTGATCGTCGAGGGCCGGCGCAGCGACGTGCCGGGCACCGACGCGGTGACGGCCGCCGAGCTGGTGATGCTGGCCGCGGTGGAGCAGGGCGCGGATGCGAACCTGCCGGGCGACACCGTGCACAGCACCCTGGTGTTCGCCAGCCAGGGCCTGGCATACAGCTACGTGCGCGACAGCGTGGCGGTGCATGCCAACGTGGTGCGCGCCAGCCATGGCGAGACGCGCAACGAGGTGCTCGGCAGCGGCAACGGTGCCGCGACGATGCAGGCGTTCGTGCTGAAGCAGTCGCCGCTGACGTACGTTTCCGCCGCCACCGTCGACGGCGTGCAGAGCACGCTCACGCTGCGCGTCAACGACATGCGGTGGCACGAGACGCGCAACCTCGCCTTCGTCGGCGCAGCCGAGCGCAGCTTCGTCACCGCCATCGACGACGGCGGCAAGACCACGGTGCAGTTCGGCGACGGCACGCATGGCGCGCGTCCGCCGACCGGCATCGAAAACATCGTCGCCACCTACCGCAACGGCATCGGCACGCCGGGTAACGTGCGCGCACGACAGGTCAGCCTGCTGGCGACCCGGCCGCTCGGCGTCAAGGAGGTGATCAACCCGCTGCGCGCCTCCGGCGGCGCCGACGCGGAGACGCGCGATCAGGCGCGTCGCAACGTGCCGCTGGCGGTGCTGGCGCTGGACCGGCTGGTCTCGGTGCCGGACTACGCCGACTTTGCGCGCACGTTCGGCGGCGTCGGCAAGGCGGCGGCGATCAAGCTGGGCCACCGGGTGCAGGTGACCATCGCCGGTGCCGCCGATGCGCCGATCGACTCGTCTTCCGATCTGTACCGCAACCTGCTGCAGGCACTGCAGCGCTACGGCGATCCGTCGCTGTCGGTGCAACTGGGCGTGCGCGAGCTGCTGGCGCTGACCGTGAGCGCGAAGGTGGGGCTGCTGCCGGACTTCGCGTGGGAGTCGGTCGAGCCGGCCGTGCGCGCGGCGCTGCTGGATGCGTTCGGCTTCGAGCGGCGCGCTCTGGCGCAGAGCGTCTACCTCAGCGAATTGGTCGCCTGCGTGCAGGCCGTGCGCGGCGTGGCCTGGGTCGACGTGGACGCGTTCGGCAGCCTCGACGAGGCGACCCTGCTGGCCGGTTTCGGCGTGAGCGGCGACAAGCAGGGTGATGGCGTTGGCTTGATGAGCCACGCCACCGCCACGACCGTTGCGACGGTGCCGCCGCGCGTGCGCGTGCTGCCCGCCCGCTACGACGATCAAGGCACGCTGCGCCCGGCGCAGCTCGCCTACCTGCCGCCGAACATCCCCGACACACTGCTGCTGCAGGAGGCCACGCCATGAGCGCGCAAGCGGAAGGAGGGCGCGCCATGAGCGCGCGAGCGGATCGGCTGTTCGACCTGCTGCCGGTGGTCTACCGCATGCGCGATGCGGAGCAGGGCTATGCGCTGCGCGATTTCCTGCGCGTGCTGTCGAGCCAAGTCGAGGTGATCGAGCAGGACATCGCGCGGCTGTACGGCAACGCCTTCATCGAGACCTGCGACGACTGGGTGGTGCCGTATATCGGCGACCTGCTCGGCTACACGCTGCTGCCGGAAGCGGCCACGCTGGGCGCGGACGGCGGTCGCGATGGCGGCCTCGGCCGCGTGCTGGCACCGCGCGCCGACGTGGCCAACACGATCGACGCGCGCCGGCGCAAGGGCACGCTGTCGCTGCTGGAGGACCTGTCCCGCGACGCGGCGGGCTGGCCGGCGCGCGCGGTGGAGTTCTACCGCCGGCTCGGCTGGATGCAGCATCTCGACCACCTGCATCCGCGGCGCGGCGGCACGGCCGACCTGCGCGATCCCGGGCGGCTGCAGCGGCTCGGCTGGGCCAACGGCGCGTTCGATCCGTTCGCGCACAGCGTCGACCTGCGGCGCCTGGGCAGCGCGCATCGGCGCGGCCGCCACAACATCCCCGCGGTGGGCGTGTTCGCCTGCCGCCTGCGCAGCTACCCGGTGAGCTGCACCCCGGCGTACTGCATCGAGGAGCGCGGCCCGCACTGCTTCAGCTTCAGCGTGCTCGGCAACGACACGCCACTGTTCCAGCGCCCGGTCGCGGAAACCGAACCCACCCACATCGCCGACGAGCGCAACCTGCCGCTGCCGCAGCGCCGCTGGCGTTTCGCCGAGCGCGGCGTGCTGGCCGACTACGCCAGCGTGGCGGCCGAACTCTACGGCGACGGCCGCAGCGTGCAGCTGTGGGCGCCGGACTGGCCGGCGAAAGGGCAGGGCGTGCCGGTGCCGCGCGAGGCGCTGATCCCGGCGGATCTGTCCGGCTGGGGTGGCCAGGTGAAGCGCGGGCGCGTGGCAGTCGATCCCGAGCGCGGCCGCCTGCTGTTTCCGGCCAACCAGCGGCCGAAGCGCGGCGTGTGGGTGAGCTACCAGTACGGTTTTGCCGCCGATCTCGGCGGCGGCGAGTACGCACGGGTCACGCCGGAACTGGAAGGCGCCACGCGCTACGTGGTGCATGCGACGCGGCCGGATCGTGCGGCAAACGCCAGCTGGCCGGCCGGCCACTTCGGCAGCGTCGCCGAGGCGCTGGCGGCGTGGGCCGCCGCCAAGGCGGCCACGCCGGCGTTGCACGCGCTGATCATCGAGCTGGCCGAGAGCGGCGTGTACGAAGGCAGCCTCGATCTGCAGCTCGATGCCGGCGAGGCGATCCAGCTGCGCGCCGCCGAACGCACGCGACCGGTGCTGCGCCTGCTCGACGTGCGCGCCAGCCAGCCGGACGCGCTCAGCGTCAGTGGCCATGCCGGCAGCCGCGTCTTGCTCGACGGCCTGCTGATCGTGGGCCGCGGCGTCGAGGTGCATGGACCGGCGGAAGAAGATGACGCGCCGACCGGCGACCTGTGCGAACTGGTGATCCGGCACTGCACCCTGGTGCCGGGCTGGGCGCTGCAGTGCGATTGCGATCCGAAGCGCCCGGGTGAACCCAGCGTCACGTTCGATCGCACGCGCGCTGCGCTGCGCGTCAGCCACAGCATCCTCGGCGCGATCATGGTGATCAGCCCCGAGCAGCGCGGCGAGCCGCCGCCGCTGGAACTGTGCGACAGCATCCTCGACGCCACCGGCATGGAGCGCGTGGCGCTGGGCGCGCCGGACGAGGCAGTGGCGTATGTCAAGGCCAGCTTCCGCCGCTGCACGGTGATCGGCGCGGTGCAGGCGCACGGCATCGTGCTGGCCGAGGACTCGATCTTCGCCAGCCCGCTGCGCGTGCTGCGCCGGCAGCAGGGCTGCGTGCGTTTCTGCTACGTGGCCGACGGTTCGCGCACGCCGCGACGCTTCCACTGCCAGCCCGACCTGGCGCTGGCCGCTGTGGTGCCGGAGCAGCGCGCGCATGAACGGCTGCGCGTGGTGCCGCAGGTCCGCAGCCGGCGTTACGGCACGCCGCACTACCTGCGCCTGGCCGATGGCTGCTGCGCGGAGATCCGCCGCGGTGCGTCCGACCGTTCGGCGATGGGCGTCTGGCACGACCTGTACGAGCCGCAACGCGAGGCGAACCTCGCGGCGCGGCTGACCGAATACGTTCCGGCGGGCACGGACGCCGGCATCCTCTTTGCGACTTAGGAGATCGACCATGAAAGGCGACTTCGCACGCGTCAGCTTCGATCCGACCCGGCATTACAGCCAGGTGTTCCAGCAGCAGGGCCGCGTGTTGCTGGAGGCGGACTGGAACGAACAGGCGCAGATCCAGCTGCAGCTGCTGCGCAGCCTGGTGCGCGACCTGGTCGGCCCGTGCTGGGCCGCGGGCAGCGGCTTCGCCATCACCGCCAGCGTCACCAACGCGGACGGCAGCAGCAAGCCGCTGCCGCTGGCCGACTGGCAACTGGCGCCGGGGCACTTCTACGTCGACGGCATCCTGTGCGTGAACGAGGCTGCCTGCACGCTGGCGCAACAGCCGTACGCGCCCACGCCTGACTACGGCGTGGCCGACGGCAAGAGCGGCTTCGAGAACCCGCCGCAGGGCTACGCGTTGTGGCTGGACGTGTGGGAGCGGCACCTGTGCGCGGTGGAAGCGCCGGGCATCGCCGATGCGGCGCTGGACGGCGTCGACACCGCCTCGCGTGCGCAAGTGGTGTGGCAGTTGCGCATGCTCGACCAACCGCGGGCGCAGCAACAGCTCGACGACGTCACCACGGCGTTGAAGACGCGTCAGCAAGCCGCGGACAATCCGACCAGTGCCGCCGCGATCAAGCAGCAGTTGGCCGAGGTGGCCTCGCTGCGCAAGAGCCTCGACGGCGGCGACCAGGCCAACGCCTCGCCCTGCGCGCTGGTGCGCCAGTTGCTCGATGCGCGCGCGACCTATGCGTCGCCGCGGCTGCGCGCCGAGCTGGGCCCCCACGAGACCGATGACGATCCTTGCGTGATCGCCGCCGACGCGCGCTACCGCGGCATGGAGAACCAGCTGTACCGGGTCGAAATCCACCAGGGTGGGCCGGCCGGCACCGCCAGCTTCAAGTGGTCGCGCGAGAACGGCTCGGTGGTGTTCCCGGTCACCCGCAGCAATCTCGGCGCCACGGCGGACGACGGCAGCGCACCACTGACGGTGACGCTGGCCCGGCTCGGCCGCGATGCCCGGCTCGGGCTGGCGGCGAACGACTGGGTGGAGCTGGTCGACGACCGCTACACGCTGGGCCAGCGCGCGTATCCGCTGCTGCAGGTGCTCGCGATCGATCCGGCGAATGGCAGCGTCACCCTGAACGTGCCGAAGAACATCGTGCCATGGCCGTTGGACAGCGATCCGCGCCAGCATCCGTTGCTGCGCCGTTGGGACCAGCGCGATGCGGTGAATGCGCAAGGCGTGCTGGCCGTGGCCGAGGGCACGCCGATGGCACTGGAAGACGGCGTCCAGATCACCTTCGAGCCGGGTGGCGTGTACGCCACCGGCGAGTACTGGTTGATTCCCGCGCGCGTGGCCGGCAACGGCCAGCTCGACTGGCCGTTGGCGAACGGCGCACCCGCCACCCTGCCGCCGCGCGGAGGGCATCACTACGCGGTGCTCGGTGTCACCGGTGACAACGGCAGCTATGTCGAATGCTGCTGCCGGTTCGACTCGCTGTGCCAGTTGCTGCAGGCCAGGCTTGGCCTGCAGACCGGGGCCGGGGCGGTGCTGGTGCCAGGCGCCGCCGTGGCGGCGCCGAGTGCGGTGAAGAAGGCGCGGGCCAGACCGGTGAAGAAGGCCGCGAAGGTGAACGGGTAGGCACGGCGCAGCACGCGGGCATAGGAGCAAACGCCGGGGTGACGTAGCATTCACCCGGAAACTCCCCGAGATGTTCCGAATATGGCCGAAAACCACCACCGCGCCCCGCCCTGGCAGCTTTCGGTGGCGCCGATGATGGACTGGACCGACCGGCACTGCCGCTACTTCCACCGGCTGCTGTCGCCGCGCGCGCGGCTGTATACCGAGATGGTGACCAGCGCGGCGCTGGTGCGCGGCAAACAGCTGCGCCTGCTCGAGCACAGCCAGCAGGAGCATCCGCTGGCGCTGCAGTTGGGTGGCAGCGAGCCGTACGAACTGGCGCAGGCGGCGCGCCTGGGTGCGGAGGCGGGTTACGACGAGATCAACCTCAATGTGGGCTGCCCGTCCGACCGCGTGCAGTCGGGTCGCTTCGGTGCCTGCCTGATGTACGAGCCGGCGCTGGTCGCCGACTGCGTGAAGGCGATGCGCGACGCGGTAAGCGTGCCGGTGACGGTGAAGTGCCGCATCGGCGTGGACGACCAGGACGACTACGCCGGCCTGCAGCAGTTCACCGAACTGATGCTGGAGGCTGGCGTCGAGGTGCTGGTGGTGCACGCGCGCAAGGCCTGGCTGAAAGGCCTCAGCCCGAAGGAGAACCGCGAGGTCCCGCCGCTGGACTATGCGCGCGTGTACCGGCTCAAGCGCGAGTTTCCGCCGCTGGTAGTGGTGATCAACGGCGGTATCAGCACGGTGGACCAGGTGCGTTCGCACCTGGCACAGCTGGACGGCGTGATGCTGGGCCGCGCCGCCTACCACGACCCGTACCTGCTGGCGCAGCTCGAACACGCGCTGCACGACGAGCCGCTGCCCCGCCGCGAAGATGTGCTGCAGCGCCTGCGTCCCTACGTGGAGGCCGAGTTGGCGCGCGGCACCGCGCTGAAACACATCAGTCGGCACCTGCTCGGCCTGTACCAGGGTGAGCCGGGAGCGCGCGCGTTCCGCCGCACGCTCAGCGAAGGCGCACACCTGCCGGGCGCCGGCTGGGCGCTGCTGGAGCAGGCGATGGCGCCCTGCGCGGCGGCGGCGTGACAGCCGCCGCCCGTCCGGTCAGTATTCAGGCCCGACTGCCTAGGCTGGGCGCCTGGGCAAGGGCCGGTTGGAAACTTCACGCATGACGACGCACAAAAACTTCATCCCGGCTCTGCTCATATCGCTGTTCGTCGGCGTGTTCGGGTCGGCCCTGGCGCAGTCGGCCGAGGCGACGGTGACGCTGGACCAGGCGGTACTCCAGGTGCAGCAGGAGACCGGCGGCAAGGTATTGTCGGCCGAGCAGCGGGGGGTCGGGCGCCGGCAGGAATACCGCATCAAGGTGCTCACCCCGGACGGTCACGTCAAGGTGATGGTGGTCTCTTCAGAATCGGGCAAGAATCCGTCATCTGCCCAATCAACCAAGAACTCGCCCGCCAAGAATGCGGGCCGCAAGGAGAAACGCTGATATGCGCATCCTGCTGGTGGAGGACGAGGCGCCGTTGCGCGAGACGCTGGCGGCACGCCTGAAACGGGACGGCTTCGCCGTCGATGCCGCGCAGGACGGCGAGGAGGGCATCTACCTCGGCCGCGAGGTGCCGTTCGACCTGGCGATCATCGACCTGGGCCTGCCCAAGATGTCGGGCATGGAGCTGGTCAAGGCGCTGCGCGAGCACGGCCAGCGCTATCCGATCCTGATCCTGACCGCGCGCGGCAGCTGGCAGGACAAGGTCGAGGGGCTGAAGTACGGTGCCGACGACTACCTGGTCAAGCCATTCCACGTCGAGGAACTGCTGGCGCGCATCAACGCGCTGGTGCGCCGCGCCAGCGGCTGGTCCAAGCCGATCCTGGCCTGCGGCATGATCAAGCTGGACACCACCGCGCAGACGGTGATGGTGGAAGGCAAGCCGGTCGACCTGACCAGCTACGAATACAAGGTGCTGGAGTACCTGATGCTGCACGCCGGCGAGCTGGTGTCCAAGGCCGACCTCACCGAGCACATCTACCAGCAGGATTTCGACCGCGACTCCAACGTGCTGGAAGTGTTCATCGGCCGCCTGCGGCGCAAGCTCGACCCGGAAGGCACCCTCAAACCCATCGAGACGGTACGTGGACGCGGATACCGCTTTGCCATCCCGCGCACCGACGGCGACGACGAATGAGCGTGGGTCGCCGCGCCGCCCGCTGTCGCTGGCGGCACGCGCGGCGATCGCCACCACGCTCGTGCTGGCCGGCTTCCTCGGCCTGGTCGGGCTGACCCTGACCCAGACCAACAAGGCGCGCGCGCTGCGCACGCTGCACGATCGGCTCGAGAATTTCGCCATCGCGTACATCACCAGTACCGACGTCAACCGGTACGGCAGGCTGTTGCCGCCAGAAACCTCGCCGAACCCGAACTTCTCGCGACCGGGTTCCGGCCTGTATGCGGTGGCGCTGGGCGACCACGGCTATCACTGGGAATCGTCGTCGGCGATCGGCCGCGATTTCGCCTTCCTCAGGCCGCTGGAGCCGGGCCAGAGCCAGTTCGTGGGGCCGATCGACACCCACATGGGCCGGCTGTACTACTACAGCTACGGCGTGGCGCTGGACACCGTGGACAGGAAATCGGTGCGGCTCACCGTGCTGGTGGCGCAAACCGAGGACCAGCTCGAGGGCGAGAACGCGGTGTTCCGCCATACCTTGGTGGTGTGGCTGTCGATCCTCGGCGTGATGCTGATCGTGCTGCAGCTGCTGCTGCTGCGCTGGAGCCTCACTCCGCTGCGCAAGGTGGCCAGCGACATGAGCCGGGTCGAACGCGGCGACAGCGAGCAGCTGGACAGCCAGTACCCGCTGGAGCTGACCGGCCTGACCGAGCGCATCAACGCGTTCATCACCAACGAGCGCGAGCAGCGCACGCGCTACCGGCATACCCTGGCCGACCTGGCGCACAGCCTGAAGACGCCGCTGGCGGTGATCCGCTCGCAGCTGGAGTCGCCGACCACCGGCGACGAGGCGGCGCGGCGCGCCAGCGTGCTCGACCAGGTGCGGCGGATGAACGAGCTGGTCGCCTACCAGCTGTCGCGCGCCGCCACCTCCGGCCGGCAGACCTTCGCCAGCGCGGTGCCGATCGCCGGCCATGCCGAGGACCTGGTGCAGGGCCTGGAGAAGGTCTACGCGGCCAAAAATGTTCTCTGCGAATTCGACATCGAGGACGGTGCGGTGTTCTACGGCGAGCAGGGCGACCTGCTGGAGCTGATGGGCAACCTGCTGGAGAACGCGTTCAAGTGGGCCGGCCACCGCGTGCTGCTGGTGGTGAAGATGCAGCCGCAATCCGGCCGCAAGCGCCCCGGCCTGTGGCTGAGCGTGGAAGACGACGGCCCGGGCATTGCCGAGGACCAGATCGAGAAGGTATTGCAGCGGGGCGTGCGCGGCGACGAGCGGGTGCAGGGCCACGGCATCGGCCTGTCGATCGTGCAGGACATCGTGCATGCCTATCAGGGCGAACTGGTGGTCGACCGTTCGCCGGAATTAGGCGGCGCGCGCTTCAGCGTGAGGCTGGCAGCAAGCTGAGCCGGCTCCGCGGAGCGCTCAGCGCGCGCGGCAGAAGCCCACCGGTTCGCGGCCTTCGGCGGGCGAGCGGCCGTAGTAGGCTTCCAGCAATTCGGCGACCGCCGGCTCGGCCTCGCGCAGCAGCACCGGTTGCGAGTAGTGCAATTCGCTGACCACGGCAAAGTACTCGGCGGCGCTTTCGGTGGCGTAGTGGTCGATCGGGCTGTTGCAGCGGTCTGGCGGCGTGGCGACCAGGCGGTCGTAGGCCTGCTGGAATTGCTGGATCCAGCGCCGCCGCGGAATGTCCACCAGCGGCGGCACGCCATCGGGCGGCCCGTCGAGCATGTCCAGCTTGTGCGCCATCTCGTGCACGACCACGTTGTAGCCGTCCCACGGCTGCTCCAGGTCCAGCTGCACATCGGCCAGCGACAGCACCAGCGGGCCGCGTTCCCACGCCTCGCCGATGCGGACCTCGTCGCCTTCGGTGACCACGCCGGTGCGGTCGTCGTGGTGGCTGCGGCGCACCTTGAATTCGCCCGGGTAGATCAGCACCTCATGCCAGCCGCGCAGGCTGGCGCCCCCTTGCTGCAACGCCGGCAGGCAGGCCTGCATGGCGATCAGCAGGCGCCAGTAGTCGTCCAGCACGGCGCCGGCCAGGGCATGGAAGCGCTTGCGCGCGAGGAACAGGGCGGACAGCCGGCGCAGTTGGAGTTGCCGTTCGGGGTCGAGCCGGCGTGCCAGCGGGCAGCCGGCCAGCGCGCGTCGCCACAGTCGGTCGGCAATCGGCGCCGGTTCAAAACGCGCCCGCAGCGATTGCCACCATGGCCCCGGCATGACGCCGAGCGTTACTGGATCGAGCCAGGCAGCAGCGATTGCCAGCCCAGATGCGGCCGGCGGGCCGGCGCCGGCGCAGAGGAAGCACCGCCGGAGCGGGTGCTGCCGTTGCCGGCATTGCCACCGGTATTGTCGTTGCTGCTGGCCGGCGGGCAGTCGCGGCCCAGCCCCAGCACGTCGCCACCGCTGCTGTTGCCGTCATGGGAACTGGCGTTGTCGAGCGTGGCGTGCGAGGAGCTGTCCAGGTCCTGGGTGGCGTCCAGACTCGTGGCCGCCGCGCCGCCGAGCCCGGCGATGCACAAGGCGCAACCGATAAGCCAATGGGTGGCACGCATGGCGATCGAACTCCCTGACCCTCAAGCGAGGGCCCTGATCGTCTCAGAAACACCGACGCCGTACCAGTGCTGCCGACCCGCCGGCGGGATGCCGCAGGGGCGGCCGGCCGGGCTAGAATCCGCCGATGCCTGAGCTGCCCCGCCATCCCTCCTTTTGCCGCCGCCGCGCCGCCGCAGCCCTTTCCGGGGCCTGCTGATGCAGCCGGCCGAATTGCTGGCCCTGCTCGCCGAAGGTGAATCACTGTCCGGTGCCGGCCTTGCCGCGCGGACCGGGGTGACCCGCGCGGCAATCTGGAAGCAGGTCGAGGCCCTGCGCGCCCGTGGCGTGCCGATCGAGGCGCGCGGCACCACGGGTTATCGCCTGCCCTGGCCGTTGCAGATGCTGGATGCGAAGCGGATCCGCGCCGCCCTGCCGACGCCGCTGGCGCGCTCGCTGGGGGCGCTGGAGGTGCACTGGGAACTCGATTCCACCTCCAGCGAACTGCAGCGTCGTGGCAACGCGGCGAAGGACTTCAGCATCGTGCTGGCCGAGACCCAGCGAGCCGGGCGCGGCCGGCGTGGACGCACGTGGCTGTCGCCGCCCGGGCTGAACCTGTACCTGTCCTGCCTCAAGCGTTTCGAGTCCGGGTGTGCCGCGTTGAGCGGATTGTCGCTGGCGGTCGGCGTGATGGTGCTGCGCGCGCTGGAGCAGCTGGGCATCGCCGGAGCCGGGCTGAAGTGGCCGAACGACGTGCTCGCCGTCGGCGGCGACCGGGCCGGCGGCAAACTGGGCGGCATCCTGGTCGAGCTGAGCGGCGAATACCAGGGGCCGTGCGCGGCGATCATCGGCATTGGTCTCAACCTGCGACTGACGCCGGCACTGCGCGAACAGGCCGGGCAGCCGGCCTGCGACCTGGCCACCCTGGCCGGCGGCACGCCGCCGGACCGCAACCGCGCCGCGGCGGCGCTGGTCCAGGTGCTGGTCGAGGGACTGCGGCAGTTCGAGCGCGAGGGCTTCGCCGCGTTCGTCGATGACTACGCGCGCCACGACCTGCTGCGCGACCAGCCGCTGCAGCTGAGTGGGGCACCGGGCGTGTTCGACGGCGTGGGCGCTGGCGTGGACGGGCGCGGCGCGCTGCAGGTGCGCATGGCCGATGGCAGCATGCGCCGGATCGACAGCGCGGACGTCACGGTGCGCCGCGCATGAGGCTGCTGCTCGACCTCGGCAACACGCGGCTGAAGTGGGCGCTGCAGGCGCAGCCGGAAGGCTGGCTGGCACGCGGTGCGGTGGACTGGCAGGATCATCCGGCGGCCGCGCTGGCATCGGCCTGGGCCGGCTTGCCGCGGCCGGCGCGGGTGCTTGCGGCGTCGGTCGTCGATGCCGCGCGCGAAGCGCAGGTGGAAGCCGTGGCGCAGCGCCTGTTCGATTGCGCGCCGACCTGGCTGCGCACGCCGGCGCATGCCTGCGGTGTGCACAACGCGTACGCCGAGCCGCAGCGGCTCGGCGTGGACCGGTTCCTGGCGATGGTGGCGGCGCATGCCGACGGCCACGCGCCGTGCGTGCTGGCCGGCGTCGGTACCGCGCTCACGCTGGATGCGCTGGCGGCCGATGGCCGGCACCTGGGCGGCCTGATCGCGCCAGGCCCGGCGCTGATGCAGCAGTCGCTGCTGGGTGCCACCGCGCAGGTGCGGCCGGAGCGGCCGGGTGTGGTCGTGGAGCTGGCCGACAACACCGCGGACGCGGTGGCTTCGGGTTGCTGGCACGCGGCGGCCGCGCTGGTCGAACGCTTCGCGACCCGGGCCACGGCGCGGCTGGGCGCGACGCCGCAGCTGATCCTCGGCGGCGGCGATGCCGCATCGCTGCTGCCGCTGCTGTCACTGCCGGCCCGGCTGAGTCCGGACAGCGTGCTGCGCGGCCTTGCCGTGTGGGCCAATGCGTCATGACGCCCGGGCCGTCCGTCTAGAATGGTGCCCGCTGCCGGTTGATGGGGGTTCGATGTTCCTGCGTCTGCTGTTCGTGTTGTTGACCGCGCTGAACATCGCGGTGGGCGCCTGGCTGCTGCTGGGGCAGCCGTATGCCCGCGGCGGCATGCCCAGCGACCCCGGCGTGGCGGAACTGCGCCTGCTGTCGGAACTGCCCGAGTCCGGCCCGGCAGCGACGGCGTCGGCAGCCGTGCCTCCGACGGTGACGCCACCGCGCAATCTCGTTTACAGCTGCCTGGCGCTGGGTCCGTTCGCCACCCCGCAGGACCTGCGCAATGCGCGCCAGGCGCTGTCCGCGCAGGCCACGCGAATGCGTTCGCGCCAGGAACAGGCCAGCCAGACCAGCGGCTGGTGGGTCTACCTGCCGGCCGCCGGCAGCCGCGTGCAGGCGCTGGCGGTGGCGCGCCAGCTGGCGGCGCGCAATATCGACGACTACTTCGTGGTCAGCTCCGGCGACCAGCCCAACACGATCTCGCTGGGCCTGTTCAAGGACCCGGCGAATGCGCGCAAACGCCGCGACGAAGTCACTGCGGCCGGCTTTCCCGCCCGCATGAGCGAGCGCAGCGAGAGCGTGCCCGAATACTGGCTGGATCTGGTGGTCGCCGACGGCGGCAATTTCGACTGGCGCAGCCGTGTCCGCACCGCCGGCATCGACGCACACGACACCGGCTGCTTCTGAACACGCGCCGTGATGTGCCCTGCTAGAATCCATCGCCTTCGCCGGCATAGCTCAGTTGGTAGAGCAACTGATTTGTAATCAGTAGGTCGCGGGTTCGACTCCTGCTGCCGGCACCAGCTTCCAGCCATCCGCCTGGCCACTCGCCCGTATTTTTCTCCGCGGTCGGTGGCACCGCGACGAGCGCCCGCCCCAGGCTGAACGCTTCAACCCGGTCTTAACGAAACCATCGCGATCTCTCTACTTCCGCCTGTTCACCGTCGCATGGCCGGGGGCATGCGCGAGGGCACATCATGGGTACGCTTTACGTGGTGCAGGGCTTTCACGAGGTGGACGGCGACGTCGTCGCGGACAAACCGATTCTTCACGGCATGGAGCAGCTGGCGCGCACGCGCGGTGAAATGCTGGCCAGACAACGTGAGGGCGTGCTGGTTTACGCACAGGCGGCCGACATCGACCGCGGCGAGTACTCGGAACCGATCATCCTCGCCCGGTACGGCCGGGTACCGCATCCGGAACAACAGAGTCTTTGCCAGGCTGGCTGAGCGGAGCGGCGAAAGCACGGAGCCGGCCGGGGCCGGGGCTCTCTCCGGGCCGTTTGCGTACGCCAGCCCTAGGTGCGCGCCGACATACGCAGCGGGCTGCGCGATGCAGACTGGGCAAAGACCGGAGGCACAGCATCACCCGTCGGCAAGGGGGCTCGGGTGGGGCTCCGGGCGATTCCTCTGTCCGGGAGTGCAGCGATGCGCATGGTTCTGTCGATCAAGGAAAGCCGCCATGGCTTGTGGCGCATCTGCAGCGGGGAGGCCGTGCTGTACGACAAGCTGCGCTTCACGCATGCGATCCGGCTGGCGCGCGGACTGGCGCGGGAAGAGCACGCCAATTCTGGCCGCACGGTCAGTGTCGAGATGGCCTGTGCGGAGTTCACCATCACCCTGGCGCACTATGCGGGGGTCGCCAGCCCGCAGCGCGTCGCGGCCTGACGCCACCGGCCTGCCGCACTCCCGGGCGTGCTGTCGCGCCAGCGGCCGCGCACTTCGCTGCGAGGCATGATCGGCGTGCCATGTCGTGGCGTGCTTGCGGGGTCTCGATCGTGTGCACTACGCCGGCCGTCGACGGTCGGTTTGCCAACGGCCCCATGGCCGGCGTTGGGCATGCACGCCACATGAAAGCTTGCTACGATCCACTCGACGGCTGCGCAGGGGCAGCTCGGGGTGATCGACATGCAAACGCTTCTTGCGCATTCCGCCTTCTGGCGTGGAGTGTCGCTGTTTGCAGGGATGCTGCTGGGGAAAATCATTCGGGATGCCAAGCCCGCCGCCTCACCGCCCCGGAATGCCGGGGATCTGGTGTCGTGGAATCCGGGCGCGCGATCGCGCCGCGAGGACGAGTTGGCACGAAGTCGCCATACGGGATGCCGCTGACCGACGAGCGTGCCGGTTCGGGCAGCCAGCGTGGATGCAACGGATGCGATCGCCGCGGTCGTGCATCGGCCCGGCGGCGGCGCCTTTCCAGATCGAGCCGGAGGATGCCCATGCACGTTTCGTCCATCTTGCGCCGCTTCGGCCTGGGCGCGTTCGCCTTATGGACCACCATGGCGCTGGCGCAGTCGGGTTCCGGCAACATGATGACGATGACGGTCACCATGAAGATGCAGGTATCGGGCGCGGGCGACTTGCCGGCGCGCACGACCACGCAGGAGGTGTGCGCCTCCACGGACCATGACATGCGCGCCATGCTGCAGCATCAGCAGAAGTGCGTGGTCAGCGACTACCGGCAGCTCGGCAGCGTCATCAGCTACCACCTGGTTTGCGGCGGAAATCCGCCGACGATGACCGGCTATGCGCGCTTCGAGCTGCTGCCCAACGACGACATCCGGGGCAGCGTCCACGCGAACAGCAACATGGGCGGCCAAAGCGTGGTGATGGACATGGCCTACGCCGGCCGGCGCACCGGCAGCTGCGATTACGGCGCGAGCCGGCAGCGGCGTTGAGTGGAACGCCATGGGGGCGACCATCGACAGGCATCTTGCCGGTGCGGCCGTGCCGGTCCGGGCGTCGGCGGGCCTGTTCCGGTAGACTTTCGGCTCGTTCGCGACGGTTCGTGTCGCGAGTACCCTTCTCACTGGGACGGCGGTGACTCGTTCGGGATGGTGGCGGAACGCCCCTTCGCCGGCTGTCGTTCCGACGTCGGAGGCGTGCGATGGCCCAGGCCGCGCGGCCGCCGCGATGCATGGCAGGTAGACACGGATCATGGGCAATCAGACTGTTTCATTGATCGGCGTGCCGACCGACATCGGCGCCGGCCATCGGGGTGCCGCGATGGGGCCGGAAGCGCTGCGGGTAGCCAACCTGGCGGCGAAGCTGGAGCGCCGCGGACTGAAGGTGATCGACCGCGGCAACCTGCAGGGGCCGCTCAATCCGTGGCTGCCGCCTGAGCACGGCTACCGGCATCTGGACGAGGTGGTGGCCTGGAATACGGCCGTCCATACGGCTGTTCACCAGGAGCTTCAGGCAGGCCGCCTGCCGATCATGCTCGGCGGCGACCACTGCCTGGCGATCGGCTCGATCTCGGCGGTGGCGCGTCATTGCCACGACGAAGGCAAGCAGTTGCGCGTGCTGTGGCTGGATGCGCACACCGACTTCAACACGGCGCAGGCCACGCCCACCGGCAACATCCATGGCATGCCGGTGGCCTGCCTGTGCGGCATCGGCCCGGCCGGGCTGATCGACCTGGGCGGCAGCGTGCCGGCGACCACGCCGGACGTGTTCCGCTACGTCGGCATCCGTTCGGTCGACGAGGGCGAGAAGCGGCTGGTGCGCGAGGCGCACATGCAGGTGCACGACATGCGCCACATCGACGAGATCGGCATGAAGCGCGTGATGGAAGAGGCGCTGGCCGGAATCGACGAGAACACCCACCTGCACGTGAGCTTCGACGTCGACTTCCTCGACCCCAGCATCGCGCCGGGCGTGGGCACCACCGTGCGCGGCGGGCCGGATTACCGCGAGGCGCAACTGTGCATGGAAATGCTCGCCGATACCGGCCGGGTGGGGTCGCTGGACATCGTCGAACTGAACCCGGCCTTCGACAAGCGCAACCAGACCGCGAAGCTGGCGGTGGACCTGGTCGAATCGCTGTTCGGCAAATCCACGCTGATCCGCTGAGGCGGATCGAGGCCGTTCGACGCAACCTGTCGGGTCGCGTCGAAGCGCAGTTCACCCCTCGCTGAACCTGGCGTCTCATGAGCTTCGGTCTCCCTGCCGCGGTCGTGGGTCGACGGAAGCCGTACCGGATCACGGGATTTTTTGGCAAGGGCGGCGGCCCGGCCGGTCGAGCGGTTTCGCCGTATGTCGTAGACTGCGCTTTTACCTGCGCGGCGCAGCATGAACACCCGAGTCCTCACCGGCATCACCACCACCGGCACCCCGCATCTGGGCAATTACGTGGGCGCGATTCGCCCGGCGGTCGAAGCCAGCCGGCGCGACGACGTGGATGCGTTCTTCTTCCTCGCCGACTACCACGCGCTGATCAAGAGCGACGACGCCGCGCGGATCGAGCGCTCGCGGCTGGAGATCGCCGCCAGTTGGCTGGCCGCCGGGCTCGACCCGCAGCGGGTCACCTTCTACCGCCAGTCGGACATCCCCGAAATTCCGGAGCTGACCTGGTTCCTCACCTGCATCGCGTCGAAGGGCATGCTCAACCGCGCGCACGCGTACAAGGCCGCGGTGGACAAGAACACCGCGGCGGGCGAGGACCCGGATGCCGGCATCACCGCCGGGCTGTACATGTACCCGGTGCTGATGGCGGCCGATATCCTGGCGTTCGACGCCAGCCAGGTGCCGGTGGGGCGCGACCAGATCCAGCACATCGAGATGGCGCGCGACCTCGGCCAGCGTTTCAACCACCTGCATGGGCACGAGTTCTTCGTGCTGCCGGAGGCGCTGATCGAGGAGCAGGTGGCGACCCTGCCGGGGCTGGACGGTCGCAAGATGTCGAAGAGCTACGACAACACCATCCCGCTGTTCGCCGGCGGCAAGAAGCAATTGCGCGAGACGATCATGCGCATCGTCACCGACTCGCGCGCGCCCGGCGAGCCGAAGGATCCGGACGCCTCCGCGCTGTTCACCCTGTTCCGCGCGTTCGCTGGCGAGGCCGAGACCGCGGCGTTCCGCCAGGCGTTGCTCGGCGGCATCGGCTGGGGCGAGGCGAAGCAGGCGCTGTACGAGCGCATCGAGGCCGACGTGGCGCCGATGCGCGAACGCTACGAGGCGCTGATGGCCGACCCGGCCGCGATCGAGGCGATTCTGCGCCAGGGCGCGCAGAAGGCACGGGCGATCGCCACGCCGAAGCTGGCCGCGCTGCGCGAAGTGCTGGGCCTGCGCGCGATGACCACCGCGCCGGTGCGCGCCGGGCAGGCGGCCGCGGCGGCGAAACCCGACAAGGCGCCGCGCTTCGCCAGCTTCCGCGACGCCGACGGCAGCTTCCGCTTCCGACTGTTCTCCGCCGATGGCGAGGAGTTGCTGCTGTCCAGGCCGTTCGCCGACCCGAAGGCGGCCGGTGCGCTGCAGAAGCGGCTCGGGGCATTGGGCGCCGTGGCAGCCGTGTTGCAGCTTCGGGCGCAGGGCATGAGCCTGGAGCTGGACGGCGAGACGGTCGCCAGCACGCCCGATTACCGCGACGAGCAGGCGCGCGATGAAGCGCTGGCGCAGTTGCGCGCGGCGCTGGACCAACTCGCCGCGCAGGCCTGATGCGCGGCGCCACACTTTGCGGGTGATCGACCGATGCGCTACCTCGCCATCCTGCTGCTTGCGCCGCTGCTGCTGATCCTGTGCTGGGGCTACTGGGCGTACCCGAAGAGCCTGCCGCGCACGTCCGGCCGGTGCATCTTCGATGTTGCTGCCCTGCTGCTGGCGCTGATCACCGCGGTGCAGTGCGCGATGCTCGGTTTCGACACGGTCGAGTTGCCCACGGTCGATGGCTTCGGCCGCGCCAGTGGCGCGATCTGGCAGCAGGTGTTGCCGGCGCTGTACGGCTACGGCGCGTTCGCCGCCGTCATCGTGCTGGCGATGCTGCTGCGCCATGCATGGTGGGGGCGCCGCCGGCGCCGCTGAGCGGGCGGCGCCAGCGCACGATGGGGCGCCTGCCACAAGTCATGGCGTGACTTGTGGCGGTCGAGGCGGCGGCGCGCAGGCGGCAAGCTGTGCGCCACCCGACGTGGCGATTCCATCGCCTCCACGGCGCCTCCGCGCCGCCTCCCCGTGGAAATTTTTCAACATGCGCCTGGCATGCCTGCTGTTCGTTACCCTGGCCGCACTGTCGACACCGGCACTGGCCGTCGACATCGACGGCCACCTCGGCGCGGACGAGTGGAAGGGCGCACGACACATCACCGACTTCCGCCAGACCCAGCCGCTCACCGGCAAGCCGGGCTCGCTGCCGACCGAGGCCTGGATTCTGGCCACGCCGAAGGGGCTGGCGGTGGCGTTCCGCTGCGTGCAGCCGCCCGGCGTGCCGCGTACGCACCAGCGCGTGCAGCGTGACTTCGAGGACCAGGTCGACCGGGTCAACGTGATGGTCGACTTCAACGGCGACGGACGCACCGGCTACGACTTCGTGGTGAGCTCGACCGGCGGCATCAACGATGCCGTGGTCATCAACGAGAACAAGTTCAACAAGGACTGGGACGGCAACTGGCGGCATGCGGTGAGCGAGGATGCCGAAGGCTGGACGGTGGAGATCCTGATCCCGTGGTACATCGCGCCGATGCACACGGCGCGCGACGGCAGGCGCATGCTGGGCGTCTACCTCGACCGGGTGACCGGCTCGACCGGCGAGCGCGACTCGTGGCCGGCGGCCAGTTTCACGCTGCCGCGTTTCCTGTCCGAGTTCGGCAAGGTCGAGGTGCCGCAGTACAGCCAGTCGCTGCTGGCGGTGACGCCGTACGTGTCCGGCCTGTACGACAACGTGCGCGGCCGCAGCCACTTCCAGGAAGGCGCCGACCTGTTGTGGAAGCCGAGCGGCCAGTTCCAGCTCACCGCCGCGCTGCACCCGGACTTCGGCCAGGTCGAGAGCGACGACCTGGTGGTGAACTTCAGCGCCACCGAAACCTACGTCAGGGACAAGCGGCCGTTCTTCACCGAGAACCAGGGCATCTTCGACTTCAGCCTGCTCGACGACTACAGCCAGCTGGTCTATACGCGACGTGTCGGCGGACCGTCCGATGACGGTCTCGGTGCGGCCGACATCAACGCCGCGGTGAAGCTCAACGGCAGCTTCGGCACCACCAGCTACGGCGTGCTGGCCGCCGACGAGGATGGCGCGGCGGGGCGCTTCTTCGGTGCCGCGCGGGTCATCCACGATTTCGGTGACCAGAGCCTGGGCATGCTGCTGACCCGGGTCGACCGCCCGTGGCTGGACCGCGAGGCCAGCGTGCTCGGCGTGGACCATCACTGGCGGCCGACGCCGCAGCTGACCATCGCCACCAACGTGGTCGGCAGCGACATCCTGCAGTCGGGCACGCACACGCGCGACAGCGGCGGCACCGTCATCGCGGATTACGAGATGGGCGACGGCTGGCGCCAGCAGTGGCTGGGCATGCATTTCGGCGACCGGCTTCAGGTCAACGACTTCGGCTACCTGGAGCGCAACAACTTCAACTACGGCCATTGGGAAGTGCGCAAGCGCAACACCGCGCTGCCGGCCGGCTCCGCCTACAGCTCGCACGAGTGGCGCTTCCGCATCGACGTCCTGGACAACGACCACGGCCTGCGCCTGCGTCGCCAGTTGCGCCTGCGCCGCAACAGCGACCTGCGCAACGGCGCCACCGAAATGGTGCAGCTCAACGTCAACAGCGCCGGCTGGGACGACCTGCTCACCCGCGGCAACGGCGCGTTGTTCCTGCCGCCGTCGCTGGACCTGGTCTACGAACGGATCAGCCCGCGCCACGGCGACTGGGCGTTCAAGCTGGACGCGGAGGTCGTCAGCGGCGGGCTCGGCGGCAACCGGCAGTTGGGTTACGACGTCAAGTTCATCCCGACCTACTTCGTCAGCGACGCGTTCAGCGTCTACGCCGGCCCGTACTACGAGCACCTGCCGGACTGGCTGGTGTGGCAGCACGACAACCTCATCGGCCGGTATGACGAGCACACGCTGCAGCTGGACGCCGGTTTCGACTGGAGCATCGACAGCCGCCAGGAGCTGCGGGTGAAGCTGCAGGCGATCGGGCTGGACGCAGGTGTGCGCGGCGGCTACCGCGTGCAGGCCAACGGTCGCGCCGTGGCCAGCAACGAGCCGGTCGACGGTTTCGGCGTGCGCAACCTCGGCCTGCAGATCCGCTACCGCTACGAGCTGGCGCCGCTGTCGTACCTGTACGTGGTCTACGGTCGCGGCGGCTACGCGATGGATGGCTATGCGCGCCGCACCAGCGACGTCTTCGACCGCAGTTTCGCGCTGCGCGACGACGAACAGCTGCTGGTCAAGCTGAGCTACCGCTTCGACATCTGACGGCAGGCGATTCCGGCGGCGCCCCGGCCCGCTCGGCCGACGGCTGGGCGGGCCGGGGCGGCGACGGTGGCCGCACCCGCGCGCGCGACTTTCCGCGAGGGCTCCGGCATGATCGCGCCGTGGCCGGAATGCGGCCGTGGCGCGTCATGAGTGTGGCTTGATGGATGTCGTTCTTTCCTGGACCGGCTTCGCGGTCGCGCTGGGCATCGGCTTGCTGATCGGCGCCGAGCGCGAGCGGCGCAAGGGCGGCGACGGCGACGCGGTTGCCGGCATCCGCACGTTCGCCGTGGTGGCGCTGCTGGGGGCGGTCGGCGCGAGCTTCGGCATCACGATGCTGCTGCTGGCACTGGCTGCGGTGGCGGCGCTGCTGGCAATTGCCTATGCGCGCGATACCGGCAGCGATCGCGGCCTGACCACCGAGGTCAGCCTGCTGCTGTGCCTGATACTCGGCGCGGTAGCCATCCACCAGGCGCCACTGGCCGCCGGGCTGGCGGTGGCGGTGACCATCCTGCTGGCGGCGCGCGAGCCGATGCATCACTTCGTGCGCGGCGTGCTGACCGCGGAGGAGCTGAACAACCTGCTGGTGCTGGCCGCCGCCACGCTGCTGGTGTTGCCGCTGGTGCCTGATCGCCCACTCGGCCCGTTCGACGCGATCAACCCGCGCGCGCTGTGGCTGATCGTGATACTGATCATGTCGATCGGTGCAGCCGCCCACACACTGCTGCGGCTGGTGGGCAGCCGCGTCGGCCTGCCGCTGGCCGGGTTGCTCTCCGGCTTCGTGTCCAGCGTGGCCACCATCGGCGTGATGGGCTCGCAGGCGCGCAGCTTGCCGGCGCTGCGGCGGTCGGCGGTCGCGGCGGCGGTGCTGTCGACCGTGGCCACCTTTGTGCAGATGGCGGCGGTACTGGCGGTCACCGACCTGGCGACGCTGCGCGTGCTCGCCGTGCCGCTGGCTTGCGGTGGCGTGACCGCGGCGGTGTACGGCGTGTTGTGGACGTGGAAGGGCCTGCACCTGAGCGCGGCGGACCCGGTGCAAGGCAGCGTGGTGTTCAGCGTCAGGGCGTCGCTGCTGCTCGGGCTGATGATCGCCGTGGTGCTGCTGGCGTCGGCCGCGATGCGCGTCTGGCTGGGCGACCGCGGGCTGGCTATCGCCACCGGCGTGGCCGGCTTCGCCGACACGCATGCCGCGGCGGTATCGGTGGCTTCGCTGGCCGCCGCAGGCAGGATCGAGCCCGCGGCCACCGCGGTGCCGATCCTGATCGCGCTGACCAGCAACAGCCTGTCCAAGGCGGTGATTGCCCGGACGAGCGGCGGTCGCGACTATGCGCGGCCGGTGCTGCTGGGCCTGGCCGTGGTGCTGGCGGCCACCTGGCTGGGCTGGTGGCTCGGCTGACGCGCCCGGCGCGTGCCGTCGCGTCGGCGCGCCGGCGACGACACGTCAATCCCAGTGGTTGAGGTGCGGCCCGAACACCTCGCGCTGCCGCTGCACCACGCAGAAACGATGTCCACTGGGCGCCTCCAGCACCCACCAGCGCCCGCGCACGAACGCGATGCGGCGCGCGCCCAGCTGCTCCAGCCGCGCCACCTCGGCGTCGAGGTCGTCGGTCTCGATGTCCAGGTGCACGCGGCTGGCATGGTCGACCTTCTGCAGCAGGATGATCGGTTCGTCCGCGGCGGTCTGCAGCTCCGCGTATTTGCCGTCGCCGTCCTGGTCGATGCTGGCGATCGGCTTGCCCAGCGCCCGGCTCCAGAAATCGACGACGGGTGCGAGTTCGTCGACGTGGCAGTCGATGACGATGGCGCAGAGTCGGCTGTGGTGCATGGGATGCCTCCATCGGCTTGTCGAAACGCATGGCAGCGGTGCAGTGCGAGAATACCCCGCGTGATTCCGCTCAAATACCTCCAGGCCTACCCCGCCACCTTGCAGGACAAGGTGCGCGAGTTGATCGCGCAGGAGCGCCTGGGCGAGCACCTGGCCAAGTGCTACCCGGGGCGCCATGAGGTGCAGAGCGACAAGGCGCTGTATGCCTACGTGGCATCGCTGAAACAGCAGCACCTGAAGAACGCGCCGGCCATCGACAAGGTGCTGTACGACAGCAAGCTCGACGTGTTGCGCAACGCGCTGGGCCTGCACACCGCGATCTCGCGCGTGCAGGGCGGCAGGCTCAAGGCGAAGAAGGAAATCCGCGTGGCCAGCCTGTTCAAGGCCGCCGCGCCGGAATTCCTGCAGATGATCGTGGTGCACGAACTGGCGCACCTGAAGGAAATCGATCACAACAAGGCGTTCTACCAGCTGTGCACGTATATGCTGCCGGACTACCACCAGCGGGAATTCGACCTGCGTGTCTACCTGACCTGGCGCGAATTGCCGTCGACGATCGACGTGAACCAACGGGAATGACGATGGACAGTGCGGCGCTACAGAAATACCTGCTGCGGCTGTTCGAACGGCACGATGTGGAGCTGGAGGTGGACGAGGACGGCTGGCTGGTCACCGACGGCGACTTTCCCGCGATCCGTGCCGCCTGGCACGAGGGCGCCAGCGACGAACCGGGCCGGCTCGACGTCGACGTGGTGCTCAGCGAAGAGCGCTACATCGAAGAGAGCTTCGCCGGCGTGGGCGGCGGCGACGCCGGCTGCCGCGACGCGCTGCGCACGTTCGAGCAGAACGTGTTCCATGTGCTGCTGGCGGCGTGCTGGTACGTCACCGACGAGCGCCGCATGCGGATCGCCGCGTGGGACATCGGGCTGCGCACGTGGGACGTGTTCATCGGTCCGTTCAGTGTGCGCGGTGCGGATGCCGCGAGCATGCCGGCCGAGGCGCTGGCGTCGATCGAGGCCGCGCTGAAGCGCGAGGCGTTGACACCTGAATTGCACTGGCTGCGACTGGTGCACAGCCATGTCGAGAATGGTGACTCGCGCTGCGAGGCACTGCTCGACAATGAACCGTGGACGGCTGGGACGCTGGCGCTGACCGCCGTGCCGTGGCCGCATGGCGGCGACTACGTCGCACGTTGCTTCATGCTGCTGGACGTGCGTGATTATTGATTGACGTCCCGTAGACAAGCGAACGGGCGCCTGGGCGCCCGTTCGTTCAACGCATGATCGCGGATACGATCAGTTCGGCAGCGCCAGATCGTCCAGCAGCGCCTTGAGGAAGCGCGCGGCTTCGCCGCCGGTGGCGGCGCGGTGGTCGAAGGTGAGGCTGATCGGCATGCGCCGGTGCACTTCGATGCCGCCGATCACCGCCACCACGTCGTGGCTGAGCTTGCCGGCGCCGACGATGGCGACGGTCGGCGGCACCACCACCGGCGTGGCGTAGCGGCCGGCGAACATGCCGAAGTTGCTGAGACTGATGGTGTAGCCGGACAGTTCCGAGGCCGGGATGCTGCGGTCCTCGACCTGCGTGCGCAGGCGCTTGATCGCGGCACGCACGCCGGCGGCGTCGAGCACGTCGGCGTTGCGCAGTGCCGGCACGAACAGGCCGTCGTCGGTGTCCACCGCGATGCCGATGTCGACCTGCGGGTGCAGCGTGCGGCTGAGGTTCTTGCCGTCGAACCACGCGTTCAGCGCCGGCACCGTCTTGCAGGCGGCCACGATGGCGCGGATCAGGCGCGCGGTGATGTCCTGCTTGCCGATCCAGCCGTGCAGGTCGGCGTCGTCGACCAGGGTGGTCGGTACCACTTGCGCGTGCGCATCGGCCATCACGCGGGCCATGTTGCGGCGCACGCCCTTGAGCTGCTCCGGCTGGCCGCTGGCCTGCACCGACGGCGGCGCGGTGCGCACCGGCTTGCCGGCCAGCGAGACCGGGCCGCGCTGCTGACCTTGTGGAGCATGGCCGGGCTGCGGCAGTTCCGGTGCCAGATGACGACCGGCCGAGGCGGGCACGGCGCGCGCCGGGGCGGCGCCCAGCGCGGCGCTGCCGTTGGCGGCGGCGTTCTTCACGTCCTGCATGGTCACCACGCCGTCGGCACCGCTGGGACGCACGCGGGTGAGGTCGACCTTGAGCTTCTTCGCCAGCGCGCGCACCGCCGGCACCGCCTTCACGCCGCCGATGCTGGCGGCCTGCTCGACGTGCACGGTGTTGCCGCTGACCATCGCGCCGACCACGGTGCCTTCGTCCTCGCGGTCCGTGCCGCCGGTCTGCACTTCGCCGCCTTCGTCGGAGGCGATCACGTTGCCTGCGTCGTCCGGCGCGGGGCTGCCGACGCTCCTTTCCGCGCCCTTCTTCGGGCCGTGGTGGTGGCCGGTGGCTTCGGCCTCGGCGCGTTGCTTGGCGTTCGGGTCGGGCTCGAAATCGGCCAGCGCGGCGCCGGTCTCGATGATGTCGCCGGGCGCGCCGTGCAGCTTGACGACCTTGCCGGTGTACGGCGAGGGCACGTCGACCACCGCCTTGGCGGTTTCCATCGAGCACAGCGGCGCGTCGAGCTTGATGCTGTCGCCCGCCTTCACGTGCCACTCGACGACGGTCGCGTCGGGCAGGCCTTCGCCGAGGTCGGGGAGGTAGAACGTCTTGATGTCAGCCATGGGCGGATTTCCAGAATATGTGTTGGTTTGGCTCCCTCCCCTGCATGCAGGGGAGGGTTGGGGTGGGGTGCTCTTTGTTCCGGACTTCAGATCAAGAGCTTTACCCCCTCCCAGCCTCCCCCTGCAAGCAGGGGGAGGAGCAAGGGCGTCAGCTCGCCGCCAGCGTGCGCTTGGCCGCGTCGACGACGCGCTCCACGCTCGGCAGGTATTTCATTTCCAGGCGGAACAGCGGGATGTGCGTGTCGAAGCCGGTGACGCGCTCGACCGGCGCGAGCAGGTCGTACAGGCATTCCTCGGCCACGCGCGCAGCGATCTCGGCGCCGAAGCCGGCGGTCTTCGGCGCCTCGTGCACGATCACGCAGCGGCCGGTCTTCTGCACCGACTCGGCGATGGTGTCGAAGTCCAGCGGGGTCAGCGTGGCCACGTCGATCACCTCGGCGCTGATGCCTTCGGCGGCCAGCTCGTCGGCTGCTTCCAGCGCTTCCTTCACCTGCGCGCCCCAGGTCACCAGGGTCACGTCGGTGCCGTCGCGCAGCACGAAGCACACGTCCAGCGGCAGCGCCTCGCCGTCGTCCGGCACCTCTTCCTTGTACTGGCGGTAGATCCGCTTGGGCTCGAAGAAGATCACCGGATCGGGATCGCGGATCGCGGCCAGCAGCAGGCCGTAGGCGCGCGCCGGCGAGGACGGCATCACCACGCGCAGGCCGGGGATGTTGGTGAACAGGTGCTCGTTCGCCTCGGAGTGATGCTCCGGTGCGCGAATGCCGCCGCCCCACGGCGCGCGCCACACGGCCGGCACGGTGAGGCGGCCGCGGGTACGGTTGCGCATGCGCGCGGCGTGGCAGGCGATGTGCTCCATCATCGGATAGATGAAGCCCTCGAACTGTGCCTCGGCCACCGGCTTCATGCCTTGCACGGCCATGCCCACGGTGACGCCGGCGATGGTCATTTCGTCCAGCGGCGTGTCGATCACGCGCCATTCGCCGAACTTCTCCTGCAGGCCCTGGGTGGCGCGGAACACGCCGCCATTGACGCCGACGTCCTCGCCCAGCACCACGACCGATGCGTCGTGCGCCATTTCGTAGGCGAGCGCCTGGGTGACGGCCTCGATGAGTGTGATTTGTGCCATGGCTCAGTGACCCTTGTTTTCAAGCGAGAGGACGTAGTCGCGCTGTTTCGCGAGGTCGGCGGGGACTTCGGCGAAGATGTAGTCGAACATCGCCGAGACCGGCTGGGTCTTGGTCTCGAGGTAGGCGTTCACCTCGTTGTCCATCCACTCGTCGCACTCGGTCTTCCAGGCTTCTTCCTTGGCGTCGTCCCACACGCCCTTGGCCACCAGCCAGTGCTTCAGGCGCTTCATCGGTTCCTTGGCCCAGGCTTCGTCGACCTCGTCCTTGCCGCGGTAGCGGCGTGCGTCGTCGGCGGTGGTGTGGTCGCCGAGGCGGTAGGTGACCAGTTCCAGCACGCTGCCGCCCTGGCCGTTGCGCGCACGCTCCAGCGCGTCTTCCATCGCCTTGCGCACGGCGATGATGTCGTTGCCGTCCACCTGGATCGAGTAGAGGCCCGCGGCGATGCCCTTCTGCGCCAGCGTCTGCGCGCCGGACTGGATCTTGCGCGGCACCGAGATCGCCCACTGGTTGTTGACGATGGCGATCACCAGCGGCAGCTCGCGCGCGCCGGCCATGTTGATGGCGCCGTAGAAGTCGCCCTTGGAGGAGCCGCCGTCGCCGATGGTGGCCACCGCCACGCGCTTCTCGCCGCGGATCTTGAACGCCAGCGCGGAGCCGGCCGCATGCAGGCACTGGGTGGCGATCGGCACCGACCAGGCGAAGTCGTGCCGCGCCGGTTCTTTCTGGTAGTCGTTGCCGCGCTCGTCGCCGCCCCAGTACATGTACACCTCGCGCGGCTGCACGCCGCGGTACAGCTGCGCGCCGTATTCGCGGTAGCTCGGCGCGTACACGTCTTCGGGCTTCATGGCGCTGCCGATGCCGACGTGCGCGGCCTCATGGCCGAGGCAGCTGGCGTAGGTGCCGAGCTTGCCGGTGCGCTGCAGCGCGATCGACTTGGCGTCGAACACGCGGGTGGACAGCATCAGCTTGTACAGCTCGACCATGTGGTCGAGGTCTTTGGCGAACTCGGGCAGATCATCACGTACCTGCTTGCCCTCGGCGTCGAGGTATTGCAGGTATTCGATTTCAAACTTGGCGGCGATGGTCACGACGCGCTCCGGGGGTGAGAGACAGGGGGCTGGCGGTGGCCGGGCTCCGATGCAGGAGGCACGAAACGACCGCACAAGACCGCGCTTGATAACAGGCGGGGATGTTGCGCTGCAAGGTACAGCGCAGCATGCGCAGGCGTACGGGTCGACCGTCGCCGGTCGCCGCCGGGCCGCCGCTCCGCGCCACGCCGGCCTTTTCGCGCCGGGTCACGGTAGCGGCGGGCGGGCGCCCGGACCCTGTCCTGGATCAGGCGTTGCGCGCGAACGGGGGCGCGGGACCGGGCCGGCGAACGGGCGCGCTTGCCGCGGATCAGGGGCCGCTCGACGCGCTGCCGTTACCATGAGCGTTTTCGACCACGTGACGGAACACCATGAGCGACAACCAGCGCGACATCGAGGCGGGCATCCAGACCGACCTCAACGGCCAGATCACCTATGGCGGCTATCTGCACCTGGACACCTTGCTGTCGGCCCAGCAGCCATTGAGCCAGCCGCCGCATCACGACGAGATGCTGTTCATCGTGCAGCACCACGTGTCCGAGCTGTGGATGAAGCTGCTGATCCACGAGCTGAAGGCGGCGCTGGCGCACCTCAAGCAGGACGACGTCGACGCCTGCCTGAAGATACTGGCGCGGGTGAAGCAGGTGCAGCGCCAGCTGTTCGAGCAGTGGGCGGTACTGGAGACGCTCACCCCGTCGGAGTACCTGGAGTTCCGCGGCGTGCTGGGGCCGTCGTCGGGTTTCCAGTCGCTGCAGTACCGCACCATCGAGTTCATGCTGGGCAACAAGAACGCCGGCATGCTGAAGGTGTTCGCGCACGACCCGGTCGCGCAGGCCGAGCTGCGCGCGGTGCTCGAGGCGCCCAGCCTGTACGACGAGTTCCTGCGCTACCTGGCGCGCCGCGGCCACGCGGTGCCGGCCGAGCTGCTGCAGCGCGACTGGACCGAAGCCTACCGGCGCAACGAGGCGCTGCTGCCGGCGCTCAAGCGCATCTACGAGCAGCGCGCGCAGTTCTGGCCGGAGTACCACCTGTGCGAACAGCTGGTGGACGTGGAGGAGAGCTTCCAGCTGTGGCGCTTCCGGCACATGAAGACGGTGGAGCGGATCATCGGCCACCGCCGCGGCACCGGCGGTTCGTCCGGGGTGAGCTTCCTGAAGAAGGCGCTCGACCTGGAATTCTTCCCCGAGCTGCTGGACGTGCGCACCGTGCTGGGCAGCTAGCGACATGACGTGGCGCGTGCTGCGGCGCATTTGACGATCGCGCGACCGGCGGTTACATCTGGCCATCGCAAGATTTTTCGATCGACCGACGGAGCAGGGGACACGCATGGGCCACACCACACTCGCCGGCGACGCCAGGCCGATACCCGACTACCCGCAGCTGATGGGCCACCCGCGCCCGCTGTGGATGCTGTTCATGTCGGAGTTCTGGGAGCGCTTCGCGTTCTACGGCATGCGCTGGGCGCTCACGCTGTACATCGTGGCGCAGTTCTACGACGGCAACGACGCCGGCCAGGCGGACGCCAGCCGCACCTACGGCGCCTACCTGGCGCTGGTCTACGCCACCGCGGTGTTCGGCGGCTACGTGGCCGACAAGATCCTCGGCTACCAGCGCTCGATCCTGCTCGGCGCGGTGGTGATGGCGGCCGGCCTGTTCATGGTGATGGTGCCGAACCATGCGGTGTTCATGCTCGGCCTGGCCACCATCATCGTCGGCAACGGCCTGTTCAAGCCGAACATCTCCTCGATGGTGGGCCAGCTCTACGTGCAGGGCGACTCGCGCCGCGACCGCGGCTTCACCCTGTTCTACATGGGCATCAACGCCGGTGCGCTGATCGCGCCGATCCTCACCAGCATCCTCGCCAACAAGGTGTTCGGCACGCCCGGCCACCACAACTACCACGTGGTGTTCGCCGCCTCCGGCGTGGGTATGCTGATCAGCCTGGTGTGGTTCTGGTTCGGCCGGCGCCAGCTCGGCCCGGTCGGCCGCCCGGCGCCGGAACAGGCCAGTCGCATGCGCATGCTGTACGTGGTGCTGGGCGTGCTGGCGACGATTCCGCTGGTCTACCTGCTGATGGACAAGGCCGGCGCGGTGGCGATCCAGTGGCTGCTGAGCGTGCTGTTCCTGGGCGTGGGCGTGATGCTGGTGATCGAGGCGATCCGCACCGGCCGCGTGCAGATCCAGCGGGTGATCGCGATGCTGATCATCTTCACCTTCAACGTGCTGTTCTGGATGTTCTTCGAGCAGGCCGGCAGTTCGTTCAACTTCCTGGCGCAGCACATCGTCGACCGCAACCTGGGCGGCTGGGAGTTCCCGATCGGCTGGTTCCAGTCGGTCAACCCGGTGGCGATCGTGCTGCTGGCGCCGCTGATCTCGCTGGCCTGGGGCTGGCTGGACCAGCGCCGCGTCGAGCCGTCGATCCCGCGCAAGTTCGGCCTGGGCCTGATCGGCAATGCGCTGGGCTTCGCGGTACTGATGTACGCGCTGTCCGCGCTGGTCGGCAGCGACGGCACGATTCCGCTGTGGACGCTGGTGCTGTGCTACGTGCTGCAGACCGCCGGCGAGCTGTGCCTGTCGCCGATCGGCCTGTCGATGGTGACCAAGCTGGCGCCGGCGCGGCTGGTCGGGCTGGGCATGGGCGGCTGGTTCCTGTCCACCGCGATCGGCAACAACCTCGCCGGCCTGTTCGCCGGCCACGTCAGCGGCGCGAGCGGCATGACCGTGGGCTCGGCGCTGTCCGGCTACACCATGGGCTTCTGGATCCTGCTCGGCGGCGGCATCGTGCTGTTCCTGGTCGCGCCGCTGATCAACCGGCTGATGCACGGGGTGCGTTGAAAGCCGGGAATAGGGAATCGGGAATGGGTAAAGCGAAGCTCGCCCGCTTTTCCGATTCCCTATCCCCTATTCCCCACTCCCTGCTCCACAAACATTGACGCCATGCCCGGCGCCCGGTTACATCTGGGCGCTTGCGGCGGCCTGACGCATGCCGACGAGGGGATTGCATGAGCCAGACCAGCAGCGCCGGCGATAGCGTGACGACGCCCGACTACCCGCAACTGCTCGGCCATCCGCGTCCGTTGTGGATGCTGTTCATGACCGAGTTCTGGGAGCGCTTCGCCTACTACAGCGTGAGCTGGGCGCTGGTGCTGTACATCGTGGCGCAGTTCTTCCATGGCGACGCGTCGGGTCAGGGCTGGGCCGCCGGCATCTACGGCGCCTACACTGCGCTGATCTACGCCGCCTCGATCTTCGGCGGCTACGTGGCCGACCGGGTGATCGGCTACCAGCGCTCGATCCTGCTCGGCGCGGCGGTGATGGCCGCCGGCTTGTTCACCCTGCTGTTGCCGCAGCAGCCGGCGATGCTGCTGGGACTGGCGCTGGTGATCGCCGGCGACGGCCTGTTCAAGCCGAACATCTCCACCATGGTGGGCCAGCTCTACGGCCGCGACGATCCACGCCGCGACCGCGGCTTCACCCTGTTCTACATGGGCATCAACGCCGGCGCCTTCGCGGCGCCGCTGCTGACCGGCTGGATGGCGGCCCACTTCACCGACACGCCGATGCAGCAGAACTACCGCGTAGTGTTCGGCGCCGCCGGCGTGGGCATGCTGCTGAGCTTCCTGTGGTTCTGGTTCGGCCGGCGTGGTTTGAAGGGCGTGGGCCGCCCGCTGCCGGGCATGGAGAACCGCCTGCGCGTGCTGTGGGTGCTGCTCGGCGCGGCACTGGCGGTGCCGCTGATCTACGCGCTGCTGGCCTATGTCGGCGCCGACGGCCTGCAGTGGCTGCTCGGCGCGCTGTTCATCGGCGTGGCGGCGGCGCTGATCGTCGAGGCGCGGCGCCACGACCGCGTGCAGCTGCACCGCGTGATCGCCATGCTGATCGTGTTCGGCTTCAGCGTGCTGTTCTGGACCTTCTATTTCCAGTTCGGCACCTCGCTCAACTTCCTGGCGGAAAACTGGGTGGATCGGCAGATGTTCGGTGGCTGGACGTTCCCGGTCGGCTGGTTCCAGTCGGTGACGCCGCTGGCGATCTTGCTGTTTGCGCCGCTGCTGACGCTGGTGTGGGCCGTGCTTTCGCGCCGCAACGCCGAGCCCTCGATCCCGCGCAAGTTCGGCTTCGGGCTGATCTTCAACGGCTTGGGTTTCGTGGTGCTGGTGTATGCGCTGAAGGAACTGCTTGGCCCGACCGGGCTGATCCCGTTCTGGCCGCTGGTGCTGTGCTACGTGATGCAGACACTGGGCGAGCTGTGCCTGTCGCCGATCGGGCTGTCGATGGTGACCAAGCTGGCGCCGCCGCGCCTGGTCGGCTTGGCGATGGGCGGCTGGTTCCTGTCACTGGCCGCCGGCGGCGACTTCTCCGGCCTGGTGGCGCGTTCGATCAGTGGCGAGCGCGGCATGACGGTGGCCTCGGCGCTGTCCGGCTTCACCTTCAGCTTCTGGGTGCTGCTTGGCGCGGGCGCGTTGCTGTTGCTGCTGGCGCCGCTGATCAACCGGCTGATGCATGGGGTGCGGTGAGGCAGGGAACCGGCACTAGGGAATAGTTGAAGCGAAACCAGCGCGCCGGACATCGCCCGCCTTTCCCGTTCCCGATTCCGGATTCCCTCAGGAAAGCAATTTGTCCAGGATGCGCGCCAGCCACTGCCGCTCCTGCGCATCGAGCTTCGCCAGCACTTCGCGCTCGCGCGCGCGGGCCATCGGCGCGACCACGTCGTGGATTGCCCAGCCGGCGCTGCTGAGGTTGAGCACCGAGCGGCGCTTGTCGTTGTCGTGCACCGCGCGGTCGACCCGGCCGGCCTCGACCAGCCGGGCCAGCGCGCGGCTCACCGCCACCTTGTCCATCGCGGTGCGCTCGGCCACCTCGCGCGCGGACAGGCCGGCGTAGCGCGCCAGCACGGCCATCACCCGCCATTCCGTCACCGAGATGTCGTAGCGGCGCTGGTAGTCGTCGGCGATCGCCTGGCTGATCGTGTTGGACAGGATCGACAGCCGGTACGGCAGGAAGTGTTCCAGCTGCAGCGGCGCGTGTTCGGCCGTGGCGGGGACAGGGGAGCGCTTGGCAGGCATTGCGGCGGTGATCCTTGCAAATGGTTTCAAATGAAACTATAACGCAAGACCAATCTGCCGGTGGCACGCTTGCGTGAGGCCATCGTGCACCGACTCAGAGGAGAGCGCCATGAACGCCCAACCCAACCCTGGCATGCAGGTCACCACGTTCGAGAATCCGATGGGCATCGACGGCTTCGAGTTCGTCGAGTTTGCCGCCCCGGCCGGTCGCGCCCACGAGCTGCACGCGCTGTTCCGGCGGATGGGCTTCAGCGCCGTGCTGCGGCACAAGTCCCGCCCGATCACCGTCTACCGGCAGAACGGGGTGAACCTGCTGGTCAACGAGGATCCGGATTCGTTCGCCGCCGATTTCGCCGCGCAGCACGGCCCCAGCGCCTGCGGCTTCGCGATCCGTTTCCGCAAGCCGGTGGCCGAGGTGGAGGCGAGGGTGCTCGGCAACGGCGGCGAGGCGGTCACGCACAAGCCAGCCAGCCGCGCGATCGGGGTGCCGGTGGTCAAGGGCATCGGCGACTGCATGCTGTACCTGGTGCCGCGCGAGGGCGACGCCTACGCCGCCGACTACGCGCCGATCCCGGGCGCCGAGCAGAACCCGAAGGGTTTCGGCCTGACCTTCATCGACCACCTCACCCACAACCTGCATTTCGGCAACATGCAGAAGTGGTCGGACTACTACGAGAAGCTGTTCAACTTCCGCGAGATCCGCTACTTCGACATCAAGGGCGCCAAGACCGGCCTGGTGTCCAAGGCGATGACCGCGCCGGACGGCATCGTGCGCATCCCGCTGAACGAGTCCAGCGACCCGAAGAGCCAGATCAACGAGTACCTCGACGCCTACCACGGCGAAGGCATCCAGCACATCGCCTGCTTCACCGACGACATCTACGCCACGGTGGAGGCGATGCGCGACGCCGGGGTGGAATTCCTCGACACCCCGGACGCGTATTTCGAGGTGATCGACGTGCGCGTGCCCAACCACGGCGAAGACGTGCCGCGGCTGGCCAGAAACAAGATTCTGATCGACGCCGACCCGGAGACCAAGCAGCGCAAGCTGCTGCAGATCTTCACCCAGAACGCGATCGGCCCGATCTTCTTCGAGATCATCCAGCGCAAGGGCAACGAGGGTTTCGGCGAAGGCAATTTCCAGGCGCTGTTCGAGTCGATCGAACGCGACCAGATGAAGCGCGGTTTCCTCTGAAGGAGCGGTGCATGGCAACGATCGTGGGCAAGGGCTACCAATCCGGCTTCGGCAACGAATTCGCCAGCGAGGCGATCCCCGGCGTGCTGCCGGTCGGCCAGAACTCGCCGCAGCGCGTGACGCACGGGCTGTACGCCGAGCAGCTGTCCGGCACCGCGTTCACCGCGCCGCGCCATCTGAACCGGCGCAGCTGGCTGTACCGGATCCGCCCGGCGGCGGTGCACGAGCCGTTCGCGCCGCTGGCGCACGAGCGCTTCCACAACCGCTTCGACGAGGCACCGGCCACGCCGAACCAGCTGCGCTGGGATCCGCTGCCGCTGCCGGAGCAGCCGACCGATTTCGTCGACGGCCTGGTGACGATCGCCGGCAACGGCGGCGCGGCCGAGCAGGGCGGCATCGGCATCCATCTCTACGCGGCGAACCGCTCGATGCAGGGCCGCTTCTTCTACGACGCCGACGGCGAGCTGCTGATCGTGCCGCAGCAGGGCCGGCTGCAGCTGGCCACCGAGCTGGGCGTGATCGAGCTCGAGCCGCAGGAGATCGCGGTGATCCCGCGCGGCGTGCGCTTCCGCGTCGAGCTGCCCGACGGAACCGCGCGCGGCTACGTCTGCGAGAACTTCGGCGCACTGCTGCGCCTGCCGGAGCTCGGCCCGATCGGCTCGAACGGGCTGGCCAACGCGCGCGACTTCCTCACCCCGCACGCCACCTGGGAGGACGTCGAGGGTGCGTTCGAGCTGGTGACGAAGTTCCAGGGCACGCTGTGGACGGCCGCGATCGGCCACTCGCCGCTGGACGTGGTCGCCTGGCACGGCAACTACGCGCCGTACAAGTACGACCTGCGCCGCTTCAACACGATCGGCTCGATCAGCGTCGACCACCCCGATCCGTGCATCTTCACCGTGCTGACCTCGGCCAGCGACACGCCCGGCACGGCGAACGTGGATTTCGCGATCTTCCCGCCGCGCTGGCTGGTGGCGCAGCACACCTTCCGTCCGCCGTGGTTCCACCGCAACGTGGCCAGCGAGTTCATGGGCCTGATCACCGGTGTCTACGACGCAAAGGCCGAGGGCTTCGTGCCCGGCGGCGCGAGCCTGCACAACTGCATGAGTGCCCACGGCCCGGACGCGGCCACCTTCGAGAAGGCCACGAACGCGGATCTGTCGAAAGCGGACGTGATCGGCGGCACCATGGCCTTCATGTTCGAGACGCGCAAGGTGATCCGCCCCACCCGGCAGGCGCTGGGGGCGCCGCAACTGCAGCGCGACTACTACCGATGCTGGCAGGATATCCGCAAGCACTTCGCGCCGTGACGGCGATCCCTCCACGCAGCAGGCACAAGGCGGCACGATGAAACTCGGATCTCTCAAGGAAGGCGGCCGCGACGGCACGCTGGTGGTGGTCAGCCGCGATCTCTCCCGCGCGGTAACGGCGGACGGCATCGCGCCGACGCTGCAGGCGGCGCTGGACGACTGGTCGAACGCGGCGCCGCGGCTGAATGCGCTGTCGGATGAACTGAACGGGGGCCGCGCCACCGGCGCGTTCGCGCTGGACATGGCCATGCTCGCCTCGCCGTTGCCACGTGCCTACGAGTTCGTCGACGGCAGCGCTTACCTGCCGCATGTCGAGCGCGTGCGCCGCGCGCGCGGCGCCGAGGTACCGGCCAGCTTCTACACCGACCCGCTGATGTACCAGGCCACCAGCGCCGGCTTCCTCGGCCCGCGCGACCCGGTGGTGGTGCCGAGCGAGGACTACGGCATCGACCTGGAAGCCGAGGTGGTGGTGGTCACCGACGATGTGCCGATGGCGGTCACGCCGGGCGAGGCCGCCGCGCACATCCAGCTGGTCGGCCTGGTCAACGACGTGAGCCTGCGCGGGCTGATTCCCGGCGAGCTGGCCAAGGGCTTCGGCTTCCTGCAGAGCAAGCCGCGCTCGGCGCTGTCGCCGGTGCTGGCGACGCCGGACGAGCTGGGCAGAGCGTGGGCCGGCGACAAGCTGCACCTGCCGATGCGCACCTGGCTCAACGACAAATGGTTCGGCGAGGCCGAGTGCGGCGTCGATATGCAGTTCAGCTTTGCCGAACTGGTGGCGCACGTGGCGAAGACGCGGCCGCTCACCGCCGGCACCATCGTCGGCTCCGGCACCATCGCCAACCAGGACACCGGCAAGGGTGCCTCCTGCCTGGCCGAGCAGCGCACGGTGGAAACCCTGCGCGACGGCCAACCGAGCACGCCGTTCCTGAAGTTCGGCGACCGCCTGAAGATCGACGTCACCGACGCCACCGGCGCCTCGATTTTCGGCGCCATCGAGCAGCAGGTCGAGCCGTACCGGAGATGACGCGAGCCGCCACGCCGGCGCTGCGGCAGGTCGCCGCGACCGGCGTGCGAATTGACCCGGATCAAGGCATGCTGGCGGGTGTCCCGACAGACTCGGCAACATGGCCATTCCCATCACTCCTCCCGAATTCGACCCGGCGCTGATCGCCCGCTACGACGTGGCCGGGCCGCGCTACACCAGCTACCCGACTGCGCCGCATTTCAAGGCCGAGTTCGACGAGGCGGCGTTGCGCGCGGTGATCCGCGCTTCCAACGAGGAGCCGATCCCGCGTCCGCTGTCGGTGTACGTGCACGTGCCGTTCTGCATGAGCCCGTGCTTCTACTGCGGCTGCAACCGGGTGATCACCCGCGACGTGACCCAGGCCGACCGCTACCTGGAACGGCTGTACCGCGAGATCGAGCTGATCGCGCCGCTGTTCGACCGCGACCGGCCGGTGCGCCAGCTGCACTTCGGCGGCGGCACGCCGAACTTCCTCGACACCACGCACATGGGCGAGCTGCTGGAGTCGCTGGCGCGGCATTTCAGCTTCAGCCATGCCGCGGATCGCGAATACGGCATCGAGATCGACCCGCGCTTCGCCGACGCCGCCTACATCCGCGCCATGGGTGAGCTGGGCTTCAACCGGCTCTCGGTGGGCATCCAGGATTTCGACCCGGTGGTGCAGAAGGCGGTGAACCGGATCCAGAGCTTCGAGCAGACCCGCGAGGTGATCGAGGCGGCGCGGACCTCGGGTTTCCGCTCGGCCAGCGTCGACCTGATCTACGGCCTGCCGTTCCAGAGCGTGGACGGCTTCAGCCGCACGCTGGACCAGGTGGTGGCGCTGAACCCGGACCGGGTGGCGGTGTACGGCTACGCGCACCTGCCGGAAATGTTCAAGGCGCAGCGGCAGATCGAGGCCGCCGACCTGCCCGACGCGGCCACCCGGCTGGCGCTGTTCGGCCGCGCGCTGGAACACCTGTCGGCGGCCGGCTACGTCTACATCGGCATGGACCACTTCGCCAAGGCCAGCGACGAGCTGGTGCTGGCGCAGCGTGCCGGCACGCTGCAACGCAACTTCCAGGGCTACTCGACGCACGGCGATTGCGACATCGTCGGCCTGGGCGTCAGCGCGATCGGCCGCATCGGCGACAGCTACAGCCAGAACGCACGCGACCTGATCGGCTACTACGCGGCGCTGGACGCCGGCCGTCTGCCGCTGATGCGCGGCCTGCAGCTGGACGAGGACGACTTGATCCGGCGCGAACTGATCAACGAATTGATGTGCCACGGCAGCGTGGAGAAGCAGGCGTTCGGTGCGCGCCACCGGCTGCTGTTCGACGAGTACTTCGCGCGCGAGCGGCAGCGCCTGCTGCCGCTGATCGAGGATGGGCTGGTCACGGAAAACCCGCGCGAGATCCGGGTCACCTCGCGGGGGCGGCTGCTGTTGCGTATCATCGCCATGTGCTTCGACGCCTATCTGGACGACGCGGCACAGGCCCCACGCTATTCGCGCGTGATCTGATCCACGCAGCCCCAACCCGGCAGCCCATCATCATCATGCAATCCAAGCCCATGGCAGGTCGTCTGCCCGAGCCGCCCAGCCCGATTGCCGACGACGGCGACGAAACGCGCTTCTGCGGCACCTGCGCGTTCTCCAGCGCGTGCATCGCGGCCGGCTACGACAAGCCGGAGCTGGCCGAGTTGCAGTGCCTGGTCGAGCACGTCGGCCCGTTCCGCGCCGGCGAGCACATCTTCCGCACCGGCGACCCGTTCCGCGCGATCTTCGCCGTGCGGGCAGGCACCGTGAAGACGCGCATGGTCGACAAGGAAGGCCGCGAGCAGGTGCTGGGCTTCTACCTGCCCGGCGAGGTGATCGGCCTCAACGCGATCTACCCCGAGCATTTCCCGTGCGACGCGGTGGCGCTGGACACCGCCTACTTCTGCCGCTTCTCGTTCCCCGCGATGAGCGCGCTGGCCTCGCGCATCCCTGCCGTGCAGCAGCATCTGTTCCGCATGCTGAGCAAGGAGCTGGGCACCGCCAGCCTGCTCGCCGGCGACCACAGCGCCGACGAGCGCGTCGCCGCGTTCCTGATGGACCTGGCCGGCCGCTACGCCGTGCGCGGCTTCTCCGCCACCCGCTTCCACCTCAGCATGTCGCGCGGCGACATCGCCAACTACCTGCGTCTGGCCGCGGAAACCGTCAGCCGTGTGCTCAGCCGCTTCCGTAGCCAGCAGCTGATCGAGATCGAAGGGCGCGAGCTGGAGCTGCTGAATCCGAAGAAGCTGCGCGAGATCGGGCAGGCGCTGCTGCCGGAGTGAGCGCCGCGAGGCGCTCCGGGGGGCTGACACAGATCAGTGTCCGTGCGGGTGCTAACCTGCCACCATGGTGAATCATTCTCGTTCGGGTTGGCATCGGCATGGCTGAATCACGATCTCCCGCGGCGGAAGCGGTCGCACCGGCGCAGCTGACGGCGCTGCTGGCTTCCGCGCCGCATCGGCCGCTGTTCCTGGCCGGTACCGTCGCGGTGTTGCTCAGCATGACCTGGTGGGCGGTGGAGCTGACCTGGATGCGCTTCGGTCTGGCCGGCTGGCCGCAGCCGTCGATACCGCCTGGCTGGGCGCACGCGATGCTGATCCAGTACGGCCTGTTCCCGCTGTTCATGTTCGGCTTCCTGATGACCACGTTCCCGCGCTGGCTGGGGCGGCCGGACCTGCCCAAGACGCGCTACCTGCCGGTGGCCGGCTGCGTGTTCGGCGGCTACGTGCTGGCGAACGTCGGCCTGCTCGACCTGCCGTGGCTGCTGAAGCTGGGCATCGCCGTGATGCTGGTCGGCTACCTGGTTGGCGTGTGGACACTGGGCGGGGTGCTGCGTGCCTCGGTGGCCGAGCGCAAGGGCCATGCGCGTTCCTGCCTGATGGCGTTGAGCCTGGGCTGCCTGGGGCTGGCGGTGTTCCTGGCCTACCTGTTCGGTGCGCCGGCCGATTGCGCGCTGCTGGCGATCAAGCTGGGCACCTACGGCCTGCTGCTGCCGATCTACTTCTCGGTGATGCACCGCATGCTGCCGTTCTTCACCGGCAACATGGTGAAGGGCTACGAGGTGGTCCGGCCGGACTGGAGCATGCCGGTGGTATGGGCATTGCTGCTGGCGCACCTGCTGCTGGAATGGCGAGTCGCGCTGGGCTGGCTGTGGCTGGTCGACGTGCCGCTGGCACTGGTGTTCGCATGGCATTCGCTGACCTGGCGACCGTGGCGGGCGATGCGCCCGGGCATCCTGGCCGTGCTGCACCTGGCGTTCGCGTGGCTGCCGGTGGCGTTCGTGCTGTACGCGGTGCAGGACGTGGTGTACGCGACCAGCGGGCATCTGATCCTCGGCCGCGCGCCGCTGCATGCGCTGGCGATCGGTTTCTTCGGCTCGATGCTGGTGGCCATGGTGACGCGGGTCACCATGGGCCATTCCGGCCGCCCGCTGCAGATGGGCGCGGTGGCCTGGCTGTGCTTCGGCCTGCTGCAGCTGGTGGCGCTGCTGCGCATCCGTGCCGAGCTGGGTGGGGATGTCTACCTGTGGCTGGTGATCGCCGCCTACGGCTGGCTGCTGGCATTCCTGCCGTGGGTACTGCGCTCGGCATGGATCTACCTGACGCCGCGGGCGGACGGCAAGCCGGGTTGAACGGAGCGCGGGCCGCGGCAGGGTGACGCAGCGCGGCCCCGACAGAGTTCGGGTTGACCCAAGTCAGCGGCGCAGCCGGGCGATCGCCTAGGCTAGGACGCGCAAGGACTCACGGAGACCGCCCATGTCACGTCCACCGTTTCTCGTCGTCGCCGCGGCCGCAGCGGAGCACTGACGATGCGCGCACGATGGGTCCTGGCTTGGCTTGGCCTGATGCTGGCGCTGCCGGCGGCGGCGGCGGACTATGCCGCCCTGCCGGGGGGCCGCTTCGCCAGCGTGCTGCCGGCCGACGGCAAGGCGGCAGCGGCGCAGGTCGCGCCGTTCCGCCTGCGCACCGAGCCGGTCACCAATGCCGAGTTCCTGGCCTTCGTGAAGGCCCATCCGCAGTGGCGGCGCGATCGCGTCGCCAGCATCCTGGCCGATCGACGTTATCTCAGCCACTGGGCCGGTGCCGATGCGTTGGGCAGCGAGGTGCTGCCCAGGCAGCCGGTGACCCGGGTCAGCTGGTTCGCCGCCCAGGCTTACTGCGAGAGCGAAGGCGCCCGCCTGCCCAACTGGTACGAGTGGGAGTACGCGGCGGCGGCCGACGCCACCCGCCGCGACGCGCGCAGCGACCCGGCCTGGCGCGAGACCCTGCTGGCCTGGTACTCGCGCCCGTCCAATGCGCCGCTGCCGGCCATCGGCGGCGCACCCAACACCTACGGCGTGCGCGACATCACGCAGCCGGTGTGGGAGTGGGTGGACGACTTCAACGCGCTGCTGGTGGCCAGCGACAGCCGCGACCAGAACGACCCCGACGTATTGAAGTTCTGCGGTGCCGGCGCGATCAGCCTGCAGGAAAAGGAGAACTACGCGGTGCTGATGCGCATCGCGATGCTGTCCGCGCTGAAGGCCGCCGACACCACCAACAACATGGGCTTCCGTTGCGCGAAGCCCCAGTGAGGTAATGCATGAAACGCCTGTTGCCCCTGCTCGCGATGCTCCTGCTGTTCGGCAGCACGCGGGCCGCCACGCCGCTGCCCGGCGACTCCGTGTACAACCTGCCGCTGCAGCTGACCGACCAGGACGGCCATCGACAGACGCTGGCCGATCGACGCGGCCGCCCGCAGCTGGTGACGATGTTCTACACCTCGTGCCAGATGGTCTGCCCGCTGATCATCGACAGCCTGCGGCTGACCCGCAATGCGCTGGACCCGGCCACGCGCGCACGGATCGACCTGCTCGCAGTGAGCTTCGACCCGGCGCGCGACGGCGTGGCCACGCTGAAGAGCTACGCGCAGAAGCGCAAGCTCGATCCGCGCATCTGGACCCTGGCGCGCGCCGAGCCGGCGCAGGTGCGCCAGTTGTCCGGCGTGCTCGGCCTGCAGTACCGGCAACTGCCCGATGGCGAGTTCAACCACTCGAGCGAACTGATCCTGCTCGATGCCGAAGGCCGCATCGCCGCCCGCACCGCGCAGATCGGCAAGCTCGATCCCGGCTTCGTGGAGGCGATCCGCAAGGTGGTTGCGCAGCCGCACGACTGAGGGACCCGCTCCGCCGCCGGCTGATCCATGTCAGCGCGGCAGTGGCCGCCGGCGAGCAGACTTCCTGGAAAACTTCGGGAGACGCTGCATGGTTGCCTGGTATCCGTGGATCGTGCTGGTGCACCTGGCGTGCGCCATCGTGTTCGCCGGCGCGGTAGCATTCGAGGTGCTGGTGGTCGAGGCGCTGCATCGGCAGTTCGACACGGCCACCATGCAGCGCATCGAACAGTCGATCATGGCGCGCGTGCGCCGGTTCATGCCGGTGATCGTGGTGCTGCTGTTCGCCAGCGGCTTCATGCTGTTCGACATCCGTTGCGACGGCCTGTCCTGCGTGGGCAGCCGCTTCGGCAACTGGCTGCTGCTGAAGGTGCTGCTGGCGTTCGGCGTGCTCGGCGTGTTCATCAACGCGATGTGGGCGATGCGCAGCGGCAAGATGGACGTCTGCCGCTTCCGGCACACCCATCGCGTGGTGCTGGGCCTGATGGTGGGCATCGTCTTCCTGGCCAAGACCATGTTCTACTTGTAGCCATCCATCTACACACGAGGTGCACGATGTCCCAGGTCACGTTCAAGGGCCAGCCGATCAGCGTCGACGGCCAGTTTCCCGCGGTCGGTTCGACCGCGCCGGCATTCAGCCTGGTCGGCGGCGACCTGTCCGACGTGGCGCTTTCCGGCTTCGCTGGCAAGCGCAAGGTGCTGAACATCTTCCCCAGCATCGACACCGGGGTGTGCGCCGCCTCGGTGCGCCGTTTCAACGAACTGGCCGGCAAGCTCGACCACACCGTGGTGCTGTGCATCTCGGCCGACCTGCCGTTCGCGCAGGCACGCTTCTGCGGCGCCGAGGGGCTGGAGCGGGTGACCAACCTGTCGCTGATGCGCGGGCGCCAGTTCCTCAACGACTACGGCGTGGCGATTGCCAGCGGCCCGCTGGCCGGATTGGCCGCGCGCGCGGTGCTGGTGCTGGACGGCCATGACAAGGTGCTGCACGCCGAGCTGGTCAGCGAGATCGGCCACGAGCCGAACTACGACGCGGCGCTGAAGGCGCTGGGCTGAGAACGATCGCCTACGGCTTGCCGATGCCCACGATCGGCACGCCGAACGGCTGCGCCTGCGGGTACAGGCCGAGGCCCAGCTTGAGGCTGCGGCCGATGCGCTCGGCGTATTCCAGCATCTGTGCGGCGCCGGCCTCGTCCAGTTCCTCGGCGGTGGTCTCGCGCCACAGCGCGAGCCAGCGGTCGAAGTGTTCGGCGCGGATCGGGTGCGGCCGGTGCGCGCCCATCGGGTTGCCGCGGTAGCTGCCCGCGCGCAACGCCACCGAGGCCCAGAACGAGGTCAGCAGGCGCTTGTGTTCGTCCCAGTCGTGCACCGCCGCATTGAAGATCGGGCCGAGCTGCGCGTCGCGCCGCACTTTCTCGTAGAAACGGTCGACCAGCCGGGCGAGGGCCGGTTCATCCAGTGGCGAGGATGGGTTCATGCGGGACATGATGGATCCGTGCGCGGAACGGTGTGTGATGCCCGTACCAACAAAAACGCATCCGGCCATCACGGCCGGATGCGTCGCTGGTCCGCCAAGCTTACTGACCCAGGCTCAACGTGCCCTTCATCAGCGCGGCGTGGCCGGGGAAGGTGCAGAAGTAGGCGTACTGCTCGCCGGCCTTCAGCTTGGTCACGTTGATCGTGGCGGTGTCCGATTCGCCGCCGCCGATCAGTTTGGTATGCGCGATGATGCGGGCGTCGCCGGGCTTCTCGTAGCTGTTGGCGGCGCCGGCCTTCATGCCGTCGGCGATCACGCCGGATTCATCGGCGCTGTGCGCGAGCACCCAGTTGTGGCCCATCGCGGTGACCGGCAGCTTGCCGGTGTGCTTCAGGGTCACCTTGAAGGTCTTGCAGGTCTTCGGCACGGTGATGGTCTTGGTGTTGAACTGCATGGCGTCGCTGGCCTCGACCGTGGTGGCGCACTCGGCGGCCATCAGCGGGGTGGAGAGCAGGCCGAGCAGGGCAAGGGCAATCAGTTTGCGCATGGGGTGTCGCTCCTGGGGAAGTGGTGAAATGCGGATGGATTCTGCAGCGGCGGCGCGCGGCGGGCACTGATCTGCGTCATTGCCACGGCACCTGCCGTCATTCGACACTCTAGCCATCACCGGCGGATGCCGGAAGGAGGCACGATGACGCACGTCGTTACCGAAAACTGCATCAACTGCAAGCACACCGATTGCGTCGAGGTGTGTCCGGTGGACTGCTTCCACGCGGGGCCGAACTTCCTGGTGATCGACCCGGACGAATGCATCGACTGCACGTTGTGCGTGGAGGAGTGCCCGGTCGGCGCGATCTTCCCCGAGCTCGACGTGCCGGCGGGGCAGGAGATCTTCATGTCGATCAACGCCGAGCTGGCCAAGGAGTGGCCGGTGCTGACCAGCAAGATCCCGTCGATGGAAGACGCCGACAAGTGGGACGGTGTGCCGAACAAGCTGCCGCTGCTGCAGCGCTGAATTGCCTGCCCCCCGTAGGAGCCCGCTCGCGGGCGATGCTGTTGATCTTGCGATTCCCAATTCCCGACCCCAAGAGTATCGCCCGCGAGCGGGCTCCTACGGGGCGTAAAAAAAGCCGGGTGGTGCCCGGCTTTTTCGTGTCGCGCGGGGTCAGGCTTACTTCGCCACCACCCGCACCATCTCCAGGCACTTGTTCGAGTAGCCCCACTCGTTGTCGTACCAGCTGACCAGCTTGACGAAGCTGTCGTCCAGCGCGATGCCGGCGTCGGCGTCGAAGATCGAGGTGCGTGCGTCGCCGCGGAAGTCGGTGGCCACCACCTTGTCCTCGGTGTAGCCCAGGATGCCCTTGAGCGCGCCTTCGCTCTGCGCCTTCATCTCCGCCTTGATCTCCTCGTAGGTCGCCGGCTTCTCCAGCTCGACGGTGAGGTCGACCACCGAGACGTCCGAGGTGGGCACGCGGAAGCTCATGCCGGTGAGCTTCTTGTTGAGCTCGGGGATCACCACGCCGACGGCCTTGGCCGCGCCGGTGGAGGAGGGAATGATGTTCTCCAGGATGCCGCGGCCGCCGCGCCAGTCCTTGTTGCTCGGGCCGTCGACGGTCTTCTGCGTGGCGGTGGCGGCGTGCACGGTGGTCATCAGGCCGCGCTTGATGCCCCACTTGTCGTTCAGCACCTTGGCCACCGGCGCCAGGCAGTTGGTGGTGCAGCTGGCGTTGGAGACGATCGCCTCGCCGGCGTACTTCTGGTGGTTCACGCCGTAGACGAACATCGGCGTGGCGTCCTTGGACGGCGCCGACAGGATCACCTTCTTCGCGCCGGCGTCGAGGTGCTTCTGCGCCGCTTCCTTGGTCAGGAACAGGCCGGTGGACTCGATCACCACGTCGGCGTTCACCTCGTTCCACTTCAGGTTGGCCGGGTCGCGTTCCTGGGTCAGGCGGATGCGCTTGCCGTTGACCACCAGGTGGCCGCCGTCGACCTTGACGTCGCCCTCGAAGCGGCCGTGCACGGAGTCGTGCTTCAGCATGTAGGCGAGGTAGTCCGGCTCCAGCAGGTCGTTGATCGCGACGATCTCGATGTCGTTGCTGAAGTTCTGCACGGCTGCGCGCAGCACGTTGCGACCGATGCGGCCAAAGCCGTTGATGCCGACCTTGATGGTCATGAGGGAACGTCCTCCTGAGGGCGATGGGATGTGGCGATGAGGGTGGGCAGCCGCGGGTCGCGGCGCCGCTGTTTCAGCCGCGAAATCTTACAATGAAAGCGCCCGGATCGCCCGCGCCGGATTGTCGCTGTGGCAGACTGCGGCCTTTTGTGCCGGTGGTCGCCATGTCTCTGCGTCGTTGTTCGCTGGCCTTCGCGGCCATCCTGTTCGCGGTCGCACCGGCAGCCCGCGCCTGGGGGCCGCTCGGTCACCGCGTGGTCGCCGAGCTGGCGCAGCGGCACCTCGGCCCCGCCGCCAGGGCCGAGGTGGAACGCCTGCTGGCGGCGGACCACGTCACGCGACTGGCCGATGTCGCCAACTGGCCCGACCAGATCCAGGACGACCCCGCGCAGGCCACGTTGTGGCAGCAGACGCGCAAGCTGCACTACGTCAATTTCCGTGGCGGCCCGGGTTGCGACTACCTGCCGCCGCGCGACTGCCGCGACGGCGCATGCGTCGTCGCGGGGCTGGCGCGCTACGTGGCGATCCTCGGCGACAAGGCGCAAGGCGACGCCGCGCGCCTGGAGGCCCTGAAATTCGTGGTGCACTTCGCGGGCGATGTGCACCAGCCGCTGCATGCCGGCTACCGTGACGACCTCGGCGGCAACCGGTACCAGGTGCAGTTCGAGGGCAAGGGCAGCAACCTGCACCGGGTCTGGGACTCGGGCATGCTGGGGACGCGCGGGCTGGACTGGCAGGCCTACGCGGCGAAACTGGACGCCAAGGGTCCGGCGCCGCTGCCGGCGCCGATCGCGCCGCTGGGCGACCCTTACGCGCAGTGGGCGGAGGAATCCTGCCGGGCCACCGCCGTGGCCGGCTTCTATCCGGACGGCCACAAGATCGGCCGGACCTATGTCGACGCCGAGCTGCCGGTGGCCGAAAACCGGCTGCGCATCGCCGGGCGCCGGCTCGCTGCCGTGCTCAACCTGGCGTTGGCGCCGCGGTGAGCGGGTGTCGGCGCGGCGCATTGCATACGAATGCAAGGTGATGGCGCGCCGCACGGCATCTGCTAGCCTCGACACATGAACGCCAATCCCCTGCGCCGCACCAAGATCGTCGCCACCCTCGGCCCCGCCACCGATGCGCCGGGCATGCTCGAGAAGATCATCGCCGAAGGCGTCAACGTGGCCCGCCTGAACCTCTCGCACGGTCAGCCGGACGACCACCGCGCCCGCGCCAGCGCGGTGCGTGCGGCGTCGCTCGCCGTCGGGCGCGAAGTCGGCATCCTGGCCGACCTGCAGGGGCCGAAGATCCGCATCGAGACCTTCGCCAACGGGCCGGTGGAACTCGCCGAAGGCGCCTCGTTCGTGCTGGATTGCCGCCCCGACGCGCCGCCCGGCGACGCGAGCCGCGTCGGCGTGAGCTACTACGGCCTGCCGCACGATGTGCACGCCGGCGACGTGCTGTTGCTGGACGACGGGCTGATCGCGCTGAGCGTGCACGAAGTGGCCGGCGCCGAGGTGCGCTGCACGGTGCTGATCGGCGGCAAGCTGTCCAACCGCAAGGGGCTCAACCGGCAGGGCGGCGGGCTGTCGGTGACCGCGCTGTCGGACAAGGACAAGGCCGACATCAAGCTGGCCGCCGAGATCGGCGCGGATTTCCTCGCGGTGTCGTTCGTGCGTTCGGCCGAAGACATGCACCAGGCGCGCCGCCTGCTGCACGAGGCCGGCGGCAGCGCGGCGCTGGTGGCGAAGATCGAGCGCGCGGACGCGATCCCGGTGCTGGGCGAGATCATCGACGCCTCCGACGTGGTGATGGTGGCGCGCGGCGACCTCGGCGTGGAGATCGGCGACGCCGAGCTGCCCGGCCTGCAGAAGAAGATCATCCGCGAGACGGTGCAGCGCAACCGCGCGGTGATCACCGCCACGCAGATGCTGCAGTCGATGGTGCGCTCGCCGATCCCGACCCGCGCCGAAGTGCTCGACGTGGCCAACGCGGTGATCGACGGCACCGACGCGGTGATGCTGTCGGAGGAGAGCGCGGCCGGCGCGCACCCGGACAAGGCGGTGGCGGCGCTGACGCGGATCTGCCTCGGCGCCGAACGCCAGTTCGAGCCGAAGGAGGACCTGGCCAGCGTCAGCCAGCAGATGAAGCGCACCGACCAGGCGATCGCGCTGGCCGCGATGGTGCTGGCCGGCCAGCTCGACGTGCGGGCGATCGTGGCGCTGACCGAATCCGGCGCCACCGCCCAGTGGCTGTCGCGCTACCGCAGCGCGGTGCCGATCTACGGCATGTCGCCATCCGCCGCCGCGCGCCGGCGCATGCTGGTGCTGCGCGACGTGCAGCCGGTGGCGTTCAGCCACGGCGAGAAGCAGAGCATGGCTGCCTCCACCCGCGCCGCGGTGCGGCTCTTGTTCGAGCAGGGCAAGCTGGTCGAGGGCGATAGCGTGGTGATCACCTACGGCGACCGCGTCGGCCACGTCGGCGGCACCAACACGCTGAAGCTGCTCTCGGTCGGCCCCGATGGCACGGTCGAGAGCCAGCGCGAGCTGTGACGCCTGACGCGCGGCTGTCCGGCCGCCGGGTACCGACTGGTGCCGGGCGGCCATGCCGCTACACTTCATTCCGTCCCTTCCAGTCCAGGAGAACGCCATGAAATCCGTGTCCCGTCTGTTTCGTCAGGGTCTGCTGCTGGCGTTGGCGCTGGGCTTCGTCGCGCCGGTGCTGGCGCAGACGCGCCGGATCGACCAGCCGGACCTGTACCGCTACTGGATCCTGCTCAATACGCAGGTGAAGATGGACGTGCCCAACAGCGGCCTCAACCTGGACCAGCCCGGCTGCGCGGCAGTGACCTACACGATCGGTTCCGACGGTGTGCCGATGAACGTGCAGGTGGCCAAGCTGGTGCCCAAGAGCGACCTCGGCCCGGCGGCGCACAGCGCGGTCTCCAATTTCCGCTACGGCCCGTCGCTGAGCAACCGCATCGGCGAGCCGGTCGCCACCTACTACATCGTGCCGTTCAATACGCCGAAGGATCCGGCCCAGCGCCAGCACTTGATGGACCAGTGCAAGCTGCCCGGCTACACCCCCTGAGCCGGTACAGTCCGGCCCCGCCGCGCTCTGGCGCTGGCGGCCGCCGATCTGGCCTATAATCGCCGTTTTGAACCGCGCCGCTTCGGCCCCGAGGCGGCTTCAACCATGTGCGGGCGGGCACGCCCCCGCACCACGGAGTCGTCATGAGTATTGAAGATCTCGAAAGCATCGCCCTGGCGATGGTCGCGCCCGGCAAGGGCATCATCGCCATCGACGAGTCGACCAACACCATCAGGAAGCGCTTCGAGGCCGTCGGCATCGAGAACACCGAGGAAAACCGCCGCGCCTACCGCGAGCTGCTGCTGACCACGCCGGGCCTGAACGAGCACATCTCCGGCGCGATCCTGTACGACGAGACGATCCGCCAGAAGACGAAGGACGGCGTGCCGTTCACCGAGGTGATGAAGAAGAACGGCATCATCCCCGGCATCAAGGTCGACAAGGGCCCGCAGCCGCTGGCCGGCTTCCCCGGCGACGTGGTCACCGAGGGCCTCGACGGCCTGCGCGAGCGCCTGCAGGAATACGTGAAGCTGGGCGCCCAGTTCGCCAAGTGGCGCGCGGTCATCAACATCTCCGAGGAAAATCCCAGCTCCACCGCGATCGAGGCGAACTGCCACGTGCTGGCCCGCTACGCCGCCCTGTGCCAGGAAGCCGGCCTGGTGCCGATGGTCGAGCCAGAGGTGATCATGGACGGCGACCACACCATCGAGGTCAGCTACGAAGTGCATGAAGCCGTGCTGCGCAGCCTGTTCAACGCGCTGTACGAGCAGAACGTGATGCTGGAAGGCACCATCCTGAAGGTCAGCATGGTCATTCCGGGCAAGGACTGCAGCGAGCAGGCCGATGTCGAGGAAGTGGCCGAGGCCACCGTGCGCGTGCTGAAGTCCACCGTGCCGGCCTCGCTGCCGGGCATCGTGTTCCTCTCCGGCGGGCAGACCGACCAGCAGTCCACCGCGCACTTGAACGCAATGAACCAGATCGGTCCGCACCCGTGGCCGCTGTCGTTCTCCTACGGCCGCGCGATGCAGCAGGCGGCGCTGAAGCTGTGGTCGAAGGACATGAAGGCGAATTACGCCGAAGCGCAGAAGACCGTGCATGCCCGCGCCCGCGACAACGGCCTGGCCGCGCTGGGGCAGTGGAACGGTTGATCGCCGTCCGGCTACGCTGTCCGCAAGTGAAAGAGGGCGCCCGATGGGCGCCCTCCTTGTTTCGCGCAACCGGTTCCTGGCCCGTATCAGAAGCGGTACTCGGCACTCACCGTGTAGATGCGGTTGCCGATGTCCAGTCCTTCCTTGGAGATGCTGTAGTAGTCGAAATTCGCACCGATGCTCCAGCTCTTGTTGATGTCGTAGCCGGTGCCTACGCCCGCATACCAGCCCAGTGACTGCCTGCTGGCCCGCTCGTCGAACGGATAGGCCGGGTCGCTGGACTGCAGCTTGGCGTGCAGCTTCCAGACGAAGGCGCCGCCGCGAGCGGAGACGTACCAGGCGTCGGTCGGGTTGAAATGCCCATTGATGCCTGCGGTCCAGCCATCGCCGGAGAGCTTTGCATAGGTGGTGTTGTCGCGGTAGCTGACGCTGCCGAGGTCGGTGTAACCCGCCTCGAAACCGATGAACTGGGTGCGATAGCCGGCGTTGAGGACGACCGCCGTGCCGTGGTCGCTGCCGAGGTCGTAGTTGTCGAACGTGGCGTGATAGTTCGCGCGTCCGGCACCGAGGTTCACGAAACCGCCGGTGAGATCTTTGGCCTGCACGCTGACAGCACCCAGCGTCGAACCGGCCAGCACGGCCAGCGTCAGTAAAGTCTTCTTCATCGAAATCCCCTGTTTTGGCTTTTGATCTTGTCTGCCGATGTCCTGTGCGCCGCGATGGCGTGACATCAGCCGCCCGTGGTTGGGCGGCGCCTATGGCGCACACAAAAGGAGACGCCCTGAGGGCGTCTCCTTTCTGTAAGCGAACATCCCGACGTGGCGTCGGAATTCACCGTTGACTCAGAAGCGGTATTCCGCGCTGACCGAGACCATGTCGGTGCTCAGGTTCACGTGGTCCTTCTTCGCGTCGTAGTAGTCGTAGTTCAGGCCGACGCTGACGTTGTTGCTGAAGTCGTAACCCACGCCGGCACCGGCGTACCAGCTGGTGTCGTCCAGACCCTTGCGGACCGGGTTGACGTCATTGCTGAGGCCGTGGCCCTTCCAGCCGTAGAGACCGGTGCGCGCGCTGACGTACCAGTTCGGGCTGACGTTGAAGTGGCCGTTGACGCCGGCAGTCCAGCCGTGCAGCTGCGACTTGCCGCGGTCGACGACCGGCTGGCTGTTGAAGATGTTCTTCAGGTGGATGTTGCCCAGGTCGTTGTAGCCCACCTCGGCGCCCAGCGCGATCGACGGGTTCACCGCCCAGCGGTAGCCGCCATTGAGGCCGTAGCCGGTGGTGCTGTCGTCGTACGGGCCATGGTTCAGCGAGGCTTGGCCGACGTTGCCGTTGATGAACCAGCCACCCTTGTCGGTGGACGCGCTTTGCGCGAACACGGCGGGAACGGCCAGCAGGCCGGCGGAAGCGAAGGCGAGGGCAAGCAGGGTCTTGTTCGTTTTCATGGAGCTTCTCCAATTGTTGTCGTGGCAGTCGGCCCTGAGGGGGAGTGGCCGCTGCTGGTGGCATGCCGTCCATTCGGGCGGCGTGCCTAGTTTCTTAGATGGGTTGCCGTCCGGAAGATTCAATACCGATTAGTTCAGTATTAAGCCTGTGTTAATTCGGCACCGGACTCAGAAGCGGTATTCCGCAGTCAGCGACGCCGTATCGGAGCTCAACTTGATGTGGTCCTTGGCCGCCCGGTAGTAGTCGTACGACAGACCCAGGCCGAAGTGCTCGCTGAAGTCGTAGCCGGTACCCACACCGGCGTACCAGTCGACCTTGTCCAGATGGTGCCGGTTGATGTCCTGGTTGGCGTAGCCGTGCCCGCGCCAGCCGTAAACGCCGGTGCGGCCGCTGAGGTAGAGGCCACGCCACACGTTGATCTTGCCGTTGACGCCGGCAGTCCAGCCGCGCAGGGCCTGGCGCTGCGAGGTCAGGTTGACGTCGTTGCTGTTGAACGCGTTCTTCAGCCTGAAATTGCCCAGGTCGTTGTAGCCGACCTCCACGCCGAGGCCCAGATCCGGGCCCACCTTCCAGCGGTAGCCGCCATTGAGTGCGTAGGTGGTCGGGTGGTCGTCATACGGGCCCACGCGCATATGGGCCTGGCCGACGCTGCCGTTGATGAACCAGTTGCCGCTGCCGATCGGCTGCGACGGCTGGAAGTTGCCGCCGGCGGGTGGCGCGGTCTGGCTGTCCTGGGCAAACGCCGGCAGGGCGCACAGCGTGGCAGAGGCGAGGGCGACGGCGAACAGAGTCTTCTTCATGGGGTACTCCTCTTTTTTGGACCGGGCCGGCGCCATGGACGAGGCGCGGCCGGGCGGCGCTGGGGATGGCGCTGCGGGGCGTAGTGATAGTGGGCCGCGGCTGAAGCTCGTCGAACCGTATGGTGGCGGATTAAGCGCCGATTAATTCCGCGGCCACGGGCGACAGCCGACGGCCGGATCGGCGACAATGGCGCTTTTGCACCGTCCGGAGACCGCCCGATGACCACCCGCCGCGAACTTGCCAATGCCGTGCGCGCCCTTGCCATGGACGCCGTGGAGGCGGCCAAGTCCGGTCATCCAGGCATGCCGATGGGCATGGCCGACCTCGCCGAGGTGTTGTGGAACGACTTCCTCAAGTTCAACCCGGCCAATCCGAAGTGGCCCAACCGCGACCGCTTCGTGCTCTCCAACGGCCATGGCTCGATGCTGCAGTACGCACTGCTGCACCTGACCGGCTTCGACCTGCCGATGGAACAGCTGAAGCGCTTCCGCCAGCTGCATTCGAAGACCGCCGGCCATCCCGAAGCCAGCGAGACGCCGGGAGTGGAAACCACCACCGGCCCGCTCGGCCAGGGCCTCGCCAACGCGGTCGGCTTCGCGCTGGCCGAGAAGGTGCTGGCAGCGCACTTCAACCGCCCGGGCCACGCCGTGGTCGACCACCACACCTACGTGTTCCTCGGCGACGGCTGCCTGATGGAAGGCATCTCGCACGAAGTGGCCTCGCTGGCCGGCACCTGGGGCCTGGGCAAGCTGGTGGCGATCTACGACGACAACGGCATCTCGATCGACGGCGAGGTGCACGGCTGGTTCACCGACGACACCCCGGCACGCTTCGAGGCCTACGGCTGGAACGTGATCCGCGGCGTCGACGGGCATGACGCCGAGGCGATCAGGCAGGCGATCGCCAGGGCCGCCGCGCAGCACGACAAGCCCACCCTGATCTGCGCCAAGACCATCATCGGCTTCGGCGCGCCGAACAAGCAGGGCAAGGAGGAAAGCCACGGCGCCGCGTTGGGCAAGGACGAGATCGCCGCCGCCCGCGCGCAGCTCGGCTGGCACTATGCGCCGTTCGAGATCCCGGCCGAGATCTATGCCGGCTGGGATCACAAGGCCAGGGGCGTTGCCGCCGAACAGGCCTGGAACGACGCCTTCGCGAAGTACGCCGCCGCCCATCCGCAACTGGCCGCCGAGTTCGAGCGCCGCATGCGCGGCGAGCTGCCGGCCGACTGGGCGGCGAAGTCGCAGGCGTTCATCGACAAGCTGCAGGCCGACGGTCCCGAAGTGGCTTCGCGCAAGGCCTCGCAGATGAGCATCGAGGCGTTCGCGCCGCTGCTGCCGGAGCTGATCGGCGGCTCGGCCGACCTGGCCGGCTCCAACCTCACCAAGTGGAAGGGCAGTCTCGACGCCGCCACCGGCGACAGCGCCGGCGGCAAGGGCAACTACGTCTACTACGGCGTGCGCGAATTCGGCATGACCGCGATCGCCAACGGCCTGGCCCTGCACGGTGGCTTCATCCCGTATGACGCCACCTTCCTGGTGTTCTCCGACTACGCGCGCAACGCCGTGCGCATGAGCGCGCTGATCCCGGCGCACGCGATCCACGTCTACACCCACGACTCGATCGGTCTGGGCGAGGACGGCCCGACCCACCAGCCGGTGGAGCACATGGCCAGCCTGCGCTACATCCCGAACAACCAGCTGTGGCGCCCGTGCGATGCGGTGGAGTCGGCGGTGTCGTGGAAGGCGGCGATCGAGCGCAAGGGCCACCCGGCCTGCCTGGTGTTCTCGCGGCAGAACCTCAAGCACCAGCAGCGCAGTGCGCAGCAGGTGGCCGACATCGCGCGCGGCGGTTACGTGCTGTCCGATCCGCTGGACACCAAGTTCCAGGCGATCCTGATCGCCACCGGCTCGGAGGTGGAGCTGGCGATGGAAGCCTCCCGGGCGCTGGCGCAGCAGGGCGTGGCGGTGCGCGTGGTGTCGATGCCGTGCACCGAAGTGTTCGACGCGCAGCCGCTGGAATACCGCGAAGGCGTGCTGCCTTCCTGGTGCCGCGCGCGCGTGGCGGTGGAGGCGGCCAGCGCCGACTTCTGGCGCAAGTACGTGGGCCTGGATGGCGACGTGGTCGGCATGACCACGTTCGGCGCCTCGGCGCCGGCGCCGCAGCTTTTCGAGCACTTCGGCTTTACCGTGGCGCACGTGGTCGATGCGGTGAAGCGCGTCGTCAACTAAGGCTCCTCGCGGTCACCTCCCGGTGATCGCGGGACTGCCTATGCGAGCGCCTCATTCGGTAGGGCGGGCACTGCCCGCCGCTCTGCCTCATCCAGCGACCGAAACAAAAGCCGGCGGACCGTGTCCGCCCTACGCAGCAGGCGTCGGTGCGAACAGCAGGGCGGCGAGTTCGTCGGGCGTCGCCGCCACGGCATGGGCGCCGGCCTGCTCCAGTTCCGCGCGGCCGCCGAAGCCCCACAGCACGCCGAAACCGCGCACCCGGTTGGCCACCGCGCCGTCGATGTCGAAGTGGCGGTCGCCGATCATTACCGCATCGGTCGGGTCGCTGCCGAAGTCGGCCAGCGCCTGGCCGATCATCGCGGCCTTCTCGCTGTGGGCGCTGCCCGGGTGCGGACCGTACAGACGCTCGAAGGCCGCGCCGAACGGAAGGTGTTCGACGATCGGCGCGGCATGGCGATGCGGCTTGCTGGTGACCACGGCGAGCCGGTGGCCCGAGCGGCGCAGGTTCCCGATCAGTGCCTCGATGCCCGGATAGACCGCGTGCTCGCGCCAGCCGTGCGTATCGAAGCGCTCGTGGTAGTACGCCACCGCGGCCTCGATGCGTTCGGCGTCGTGATCCAGCAGCGGTGCAAAACTGTGCCGCAACGGCGGGCCGATCCAGCCGCGCAGCTCCTCATGCGCCGGCGCCGGCACGTCCAGCCGTGCCAGTGCGTGTTTCACGCAGGCGAGGATGCCGTGCTCGGAATCGATCAGGGTGCCGTCGAGATCGAACAGGCAGAGCATTACTTCGCGGCTCGTGCCTTCAGCGCCGCCACCGCGGGCAGCTCCTTGCCTTCGAGGAACTCCAGGAACGCGCCGCCGCCGGTGGAGATGTAGGAGACCTGGTCGGCGATGCCGTACTTGTCGACCGCGGCCAGCGTATCGCCGCCGCCGGCAATGGAGAACGCGTTCGACGCGGCGATCGCGCGTGCCAGCGTCTCGGTGCCCTTGCCGAACGCGTCGAACTCGAACACGCCGACCGGGCCGTTCCACACCACCGTGCCGGCCCTGGCGATCAGCTCGGCGTAGATCTCGGCGGTCTGCGGGCCGATGTCCAGGATCATCTCGTCTGCACCTACCTGGTCGACCGGCTTCACCGTGGCGGGGGCTTGCGCCGAGAACGTCGGCGCCACCACCACGTCAACCGGCATCGGCACCTCGGCGCCGCGGCGCTTCGCGTCGGCGAGCACCTTCTTCGCCGCGTCGATCAGGTCCGGTTCGACCAGCGAGTTGCCGACCGAGTGGCCCAGCGCGGCAATGAAGGTATTGGCGATGCCGCCGCCCACGATCAGCTGGTCGACCTTGCCGATCAGGTTCTCCAGCAGGGTCAGCTTGGTGGAGACCTTGGAGCCGGCCACGATCGCCAGCAGCGGGTGCGCCGGGTGTTCCATCGCCTTGCCCAGCGCATCCAGCTCGGCGCACAGCAGCGGACCGGCGGCGGCCACCGGCGCGTACCGGATCACGCCGTGGGTGGAGGCTTGCGCGCGATGCGCGGTGCCGAACGCGTCCATCACGAAGATGTCGCACAGCGCGGCGTACTTCTTCGCCAGCGCTTCGTCGTCCTTGCCCTCGCCGACGTTCATGCGGCAGTTTTCCAGCAGCACCACTTCGCCGGCCGCCACCTCGACGCCGCCGACCAGATAATCGGCGACCAGCCGCACCGGCTGGTCCAGCTTGCTGCTCAGCCACAGTGCCACCGGCGCCAGCGAGGAGGCGGCATCGAACTGGCCTTCCTTCGGCCGGCCCAGGTGCGACATCACCATCACCTTCGCGCCAGCGTCACGGGCGGCCCGGATCGTGGGCAGCGCGGCGTCGAGGCGCTGGGTGGAGGTGATCCGGCCGTGGTCGTCGATCGGCACGTTCAGGTCTTCGCGGATCAGCACGCGCTGGTCGCGCAAATCGAGGTCACTCATGCGGATGACGGACACGGCGGCACTCCGGATAATGGTCAGGGGATGGCCCGGCATGGGCGGCGGTAACCGCCTATTTTCAGGCCGGTCGGGTGCCGATGCAAACGCGGCGGGCCGGCGACCCGCATTGCGGCGCGCCATGTGCCCGGCCCACACTGTGGCAAACTGCGGTTATCCATCGGGGGTGGCTCATGGCTAGCGGTCTGGTGCTCTACGGCTACTGGCGTTCCAGTGCCGCATATCGCGTGCGCATCGCGCTGAATCTGAAGGGGCTCGACTACGAGACGCGTCCGGTGCACCTGGTGCGCGACGGCGGCGAGCAGCATGCGGCGGACTACCGCGTGCTCAACCCGCAGGAAATGGTGCCCTGCCTGCTCGACGGCGATCGCGCGATCACCCAGTCGCTGGCGATCATGGAATACCTCGACGAGATGCATCCGGAGCTGGAAACGGCCCTGCTGCCGGTCGATGCGCGCGGACGGGCACGGGTGCGCGCGCTGGCGCAGGTGGTGGCATGCGACATCCATCCACTGGGCAATCTGCGCGTGCTGCAGCAGCTGGAGGCCGAATTCGGTGCCAGCGAGGAGCAACGCGCGGCGTGGTCGCGGCATTGGATCGGCGCGGGTTTCCAGGCGATCGAGACGATGCTGGGCGACAGCGTGGCCACCGGCCGCTATTGCCATGGCGAGGCGCCGAGCATGGCGGACGTCTGCCTGGTCCCGCAGGTCTACAACGCGCTGCGCTGGAAGCTGCCGCTGGAGGACTACCCGACCATCATGCGCATCTACCAGTCGTGCAACGAACTGGAAGCGTTCCGCCGCGCGGCGCCGGAGGCGCAGCCGGACGCGCCGCAGAGCTAGAAACGAGCGAGCGCAGGGTGAGGCGGCTTGTGCCGTCTCTCACTCCTCCTCACTCATGCCCTGGCTCTCAGAACCCCATGCCGTACGGGTCGTTGCCGGCCAGCGCCTCGTCGCTGGAGCCGCCTTCGGCCAGGCGGATCTTCAGCGCCAGGCCGTCGCGCGAATCGGACTTGTTGAGCGCTTCCTCCAGCTCCACGCGGCCTTCCTTGTACAGCTTGTACAGCGACTGGTCGAAGGTCTGCATGCCTTCCTGCAGGCTGCGGTCCATCGCTTCCTTGATCTCGTGGATCTGGCCGCGGCGGATCATGTCGCGGATCAGCGGGGTGTTCAGCAGCACCTCGGCGGCCGGGATGCGGCGGCCGTCCTTGCCGAGTACCAGGCGCTGGCTGATCACCGCGCGCAGATTCAGCGCCAGGTTCATCAGCACGTTCTTGTGCGCCGACTCGGGGAAGAAGTTGAGGATGCGCTCCAGCGTCTGGTCGGCGTTGTTGGAGTGCAGCGTGGCCAGGCACAGGTGGCCGGTCTCGGAGAACGCGATCGCCGCCTCCATCGTGTCGGTGTCGCGGATCTCGCCGATCATGATCACGTCCGGCGCCTCGCGCATCGCGTTCTTCAGCGCTTCGTGGTAGCTGTGCGTGTCCAGCCCCACCTCGCGCTGGTTGACGATCGACTTCTTGTGCCGGTGCAGGTATTCGATCGGGTCCTCGATGGTGAGGATGTGCCCGGGCGAATTGGTGTTGCGCTGGTCGAGCATCGCCGCCAGCGTGGTCGACTTGCCCGAACCGGTGGCGCCGACCACCAGGATCAGGCCGCGCGGCTCCATGATCAGGTCGCGGAAGATGCCGGGCAACTGCAGCTGGTCGATGCTGGGGATCTCGCTCTTGATCGCGCGGATCACCATGCCCACTTCGCCGCGCTGCTTGAACACGTTGATGCGGAAACGGCCGGCTTCCTTCACCGCCAGCGCCATGTTCAGTTCCAGGTCGCGTTCGAACTGCGGCACCTGGCCCTCGTCCATCAGCGAATAGGCGATCTTCTTGACCATGCCGCTGGGCAGGCCGGTGTTGCCCAGTGGATACAGCTTGCCCTCGACCTTGATATTCACCGGGGCGCCGGTGGACAGGAACATGTCCGACGCGCCCTTGTCTACCATAAGCTTGAGGAAGTAGCCGATATCCACGAATGACCCCTGGGTTGGCGAGATGCGCGTTGCAATGATGGATTATGCCCGCCCACAATACGCTGCGACACACCATGAGGAATGTGATGTACATCTTTTCCCCGCCGGCCGGCTCGACGCGCCGTACCCGCACGGCGCTGGCCGCCCTGGTCCTGATCCTGGCGCTGACCGGCTGCGCCTCGGCGCCGCCGCCGAATGACTCGATGAATCAGGCGCAAAACCAGCTGCAGATGGCCCGCGATGCGGGAGCGGCGGACTATGCGCCGGTGGACCTGGGCTTTGCGCAGGACAAGTTCCAGCTGGCGCAGGCGGCGATGGCCGAGCGCAAGTACGCCGACGCGGCGAACCTGGCCGAGGAGTCGCGGGCCGACGCCGAACTGGCCCAGGCCAAGGCCCGGCTGGGTGCGGCGCGGGCGCAGATCCAGAGCAAGGTGCAGGAGAACACCCGCCTGCGCCAGCAGGGCGAGCAGGCGGCGGCCGCCGCCCAGGCGCCGCCGCCGGCACCGCCGTCCAGCGCAGCGCCGGCCGGGGAGATGCCGGCGCCGGCGTCGTCGGTGCTGTCCGCCCCGCCGGCCGACGGTTTCCAGACCGTGCCCGACACCGTCCAGCAACCGGCCGCGAACACCCAGGGAGGCCAGCCATGAAGCGTTCCACCGCCACCCTGGCCGCGGTCGCGCTGGCACTGGCCATGCTCGGCCCGGCACATGCCCGCCAGGACGACATCGACATCAACCGCCTGACCGGCAGCCTCAACCAGCTCGCCAACGATCCGGGCATGGGCAGCTACGCGCAAGCCGAACAGGCGCGCGCGCGCGACGCGATCAACCGGCTGGCCCAGGCCAGCTCGCGCGAGCGACCGCACGTGCTGTACCTGGCCGAACGCCGGGTCGATCTGGCCAAGACCGCCGCGCAGCTGCAGGACGCCCAGATCAAGCTGACCCAGCTCGACCGCGAACACGACCAGATCCTGCTCGACAACAGTCGGCGCGATGCGGAACTGGCGCGGCGCGAACTGGAACGCCAGCGCCTGCAGTACCAGCTGGCGCAGGAAGAGGCTGCCCGGTTGCAGGCGCAGGGGCTGGAATACTCGCAAGCGGCCGAGCAGGCGCGTGCCGAAGCCGAGCGGGCCAAAAAGCTGGCGGCGGCGCAGAGCAAGGTGGCCCGGGCCGCCAAGCGCCAGGCCGAGCTGGCGGCCCAGGCCGCCAAGGCAATGCGTTCGCAGATGCAGGACGCCGACAAGCCTGCCGACGCGGCCCCGGACGCCTCGAAACAGCATCGTTGAGCGGCCTGCCGGCAGGGTGTGCCGGGCGTCCCGCCAGCGCGGCGGGGCGCTTCGCCGAGGCTGCCGTCGGTCAAATGTAAAAGACTGTTTTGACAGCTTTTTCACGTGGACTTCCGGGTTTCGCGAGGCGCCTGCGAAGGCTCTTGCGACCCCCGTGGCGGCGGAGTAGGGTCAGAGTCCCACAAGGCATCCAGGCCGTGTGGGCTACTGACCCGAACCATGCGCTCATCCCCTGTTTCCATGCTTCCCCTGCGTCCCGGTCATCCGGCGCGGGCGATGGGGTGTGTGCGTGCGTTCACCGTCTGCGGATGCTTCCTGTCGCATCCGCACGTCAACTCGCGAGGAGGTCGGATCATGTTTGAAAACCAGCAGCGTGACGATGTCGAGGCATTGATGAAGGCCGACGCTGAATTCCGGCGGCTCTATCAGCATCATCGGGAGCTCGACAGCAAGGTGCACGACGCCGACATCGGCGTGCTGCCCATCGACGACGTCACCCTTGCCAGCATGAAGAAGGAGAAACTGCTGGCCAAGGCGCGGCTCGAGCGCATGTGGGCAAGTCGGGCGCACCTCATCCACTGAGTCTGCTGCTTCACGCGAACGCGGCCCCGGCCTTTCCCGCGCAGCGGGCGAGGTGCCGGGGCCGCCGCGTTTGCGGCGTACGCCCGGGTCGAGCGGTTATCATGGCGATCCTGCAGCCGCGGCATCGCCCGCGGCCGCCCCAGCGACGGAGTCCCCATGACGGTCCACCAGAGTGTCCTCGAACTGATCGGACGTACCCCGATGGTGCGCGCGCAGCGCCTGGACACCGGGCCGTGCGAACTGTTCCTCAAGCTGGAGAGCACCAACCCCGGCGGCTCGATCAAGGACCGCATCGGCCTGTCGATGATCGAGGGCGCCGAGAAGGACGGCCGCATCCGCCCGGGCGACATCCTGGTCGAAGGTACCGCCGGCAACACCGGCCTGGGGCTGGCGCTGGTCGCGCAGCAGAAAGGCTACCGCCTGATCCTGGTGGTGCCGGACAAGATGAGCCGCGAGAAGATCTTCAACCTCAAGGCGATGGGCGCGGAAGTGGTGCTGACCCGCTCCGACGTGGCCAAGGGCCACCCCGAGTACTACCAGGACATGGCCGAGCGGATCGCGCGCGAAACGCCCGGCGCCTACTTCATCAACCAGTTCGGCAACCCCGACAATCCGGCCGCGCACATCGCCACCACCGGGCCGGAGATCCTCGAACAGATGGACGGTCAGGTCGACGCGATCGTGGTCGGCTGCGGCTCGTCGGGCACGCTGAGCGGCCTGTCGAAATTCTTCGCCGGGCACTCGCCGCAGACCGAACTCATCCTGGCCGACCCGGTCGGTTCGATCCTGGCGCAGTACATCAACGAGGGCACGCTCTCGACCAAGTCCGCCAGCTGGATGGTCGAGGGCATCGGCGAGGATTTCCTGCCCTCGATCAGCGACTTCACCCGGGTCAAGAAGGCCTATGCGATTCCCGACAAGGAAAGCTTCCTCACCGCGCGCGAACTGCTGGCGAAGGAAGGCATCCTGGGCGGCTCGTCCACCGGCACCCTGGTCGCCGCGGCGCTGCGCTACTGCCGCGAGCAGACCAACCCGAAGCGCGTGGTCACCCTGGTCTGCGACACCGGCAACAAGTACCTGTCCAAGCTCTACAACGACTACTGGATGCTCGACAACGGCTTCATCGAACGCGAGCAGCACGGCGACCTGCGCGACCTGCTGCTGCGCCCGTTCGCCCAGCGCGACACCGTGGTGGTCGGCCCGAACGAGCTGCTGATCACCGCCTACAACCGCATGAAGCTGTACGACGTGTCGCAGCTGCCGGTGATGGACGGGCGCAAGCTGATGGGCATCATCGACGAGTCTGACGTGCTGATGCACGTGCACGCCGACGAGACGCGCTTCCGCGACCCGGTGTCCACCGCGATGATCACCAGCCTGCAGAAGCTCGACGTGCGTTCGCCGGTCGAGTCGCTGCTGCCGGTGTTCGAGCGCGGCCACGTGGCGATCGTGGTCGACGGCGAGGACTTCCTCGGCCTGATCACCCGGATCGACCTGCTGAACTGGCTGCGCCGCAAGGTGGATTGAACGATTCGGCGCCGCGCCGGTGCGTAGCCGCCGGTGCGCGAAAGGTTGCGTCAATGCAGTGCAGCCACAATCGCTTGCCCATGGCGGGGTCCGAGGCTCCGCCACCCAACCCAGGGAGCTGCCCCGATGTGCGGAATTGTTGCTGCCGTAGCCCAGCGTGACGTCGCGCCGCTGCTGATCGCCGGCCTGAAAGCCCTCGAATATCGCGGCTACGACTCCTCCGGCGTGGCCGTGCTCGACCGCGGCACGATCCGCCGCGTGCGCGCCAAGGGCAAGGTGCGCGAGATGGAGGCGCTGTACCTGGCCGATCCGCTGCCCGGCGGCACCGGCATCGCGCATACGCGCTGGGCCACCCACGGCGTGCCGAACGAGGCGAACGCGCACCCGCACATTGCCGGCCGGGTGGCGATCGTGCACAACGGCATCATCGAGAACTACGTCAGCCTGCGCGCCGAGCTGCAGGCCGGCGGCCACGTGTTCACTTCCGAAACCGACACCGAAGTGATGGCCGCGCTGATCGACCGCCACATCGGCCAGGGCATGAAGCTGCGCGAGGCGGTGCTGGCCACCGTACGCGAGCTGGAAGGCGCCTACGCCATCGCGGTGATCAGCAGCGACGAGCCCGACCGCGTGGTCGGTGCGCGGCGCGGCGCGCCGCTGCTGGTCGGCGTGGGCATCGGCGAGAACTTCCTCGGCTCCGACGCGCAGGCGCTGATCCAGGTCACCAACCGGATGATCTACCTCGACGAGGACGACGTGGTCGAGATCACCCGCGACAGCGTGCAGGTGTACGGCCTCGACGGCATGCCGGTCGAGCGCGCGGTGCACGAGAGCGAGCTGTCCACCGACGCGGTCGAGCGCGGCGAGTACCGCCACTACATGCAGAAGGAGATCTTCGAGCAGCCGCGCGCGGTGGCCGACACGCTGGAGGCGCGCATCGGCCCGCACGGCGTGCTGCCGAACATCTTCGGCATCGACAGCGGCGCCTTGCTGCAGGCCACCCGCGGCCTGCACATCGTCGCCTGCGGCACCAGCTACCACGCCGGCCTGGTCGCCAAGTACTGGATCGAGGAGTACGCGCGACTGCCGGTCGCGGTGGAAGTGGCCAGCGAGTACCGCTACCGCGAGACGGTGGTGCCCGAGGGCACGCTGTTCGTGGCGATCTCGCAATCCGGCGAAACCGCCGACACCCTGGCGGCGATGCGCGAATCGCGCCGCCGCGGCTACCTCGGCACGCTGGCGATCTGCAACGTGCCCGAATCCTCGGTGGTGCGCGAGGCCGACCTGAAGCTGATGACCCGCGCCGGCCCCGAGATCGGCGTGGCTTCGACCAAGGCCTTCACCACCCAGCTGGCCGGGCTCGCCCTGCTGACGCTGGAGCTGGCCCGCCGCCACGGCCTCGACGACGACCGTTACGCGGCGCTGTGCGCCGAGCTGCAGCGCCTGCCGCGTGCGATCGGGGAGGCGCTGCAGATGGAACCGGCGATCATCGAACTGGCAGCCGACTTCATCCAGCGCCAGCATGCGCTGTTCCTCGGCCGCGGCGTGCAGTATCCGGTGGCGCTGGAGGGTGCGCTGAAGCTCAAGGAAATCTCCTACATCCACGCCGAAGCGTATGCGGCCGGCGAACTCAAGCACGGCCCGCTGGCGCTGGTCGACGAGAACATGCCGGTGGTGGCGGTGGCGCCGAACGGCCCGCTGCTGGACAAGCTGAAATCCAACCTGCAGGAAGTACGCGCCCGCGGCGGGCGCCTGATCGTGTTCGCCGACGGTGCTGCCGGCATGGACGACATGGCCGGCAGCGGCACCATGCTGCGGGTGGAATCCGGCGGCAGCTTCATCGCCCCGGCCGTGTTCACCGTGCCGCTGCAACTGCTGGCCTACCACGTCGCCGTGCTGCGCGGCACCGACGTCGACCAGCCGCGCAACCTGGCCAAGTCGGTCACCGTGGAATGAGGCGGTGAATGGCCATGCGGCCCGCGCAGGCCTTTGCACACGGTAGTTGATCGAGGTCAAGCTCCCTGCGCGCGGCGCCGCTAGATTGGCCTGCGTGAAGGAGGGCCGCGGCATGCAGGACATCCTGGCCTATGCCAGCAGTTTCGCCACGTGGTCGCGGGGTCCGGCGTACGCGGCGCGCCTGGCCGGTGCGCTGGATGCCTCGTTGACCGGCCTCTACGTCAGTCCGTCGCCGTTGGCGCTGGCGCCGACCTACGAGACGCCGGAGCTGATGACCTACGTGCTGGAAGGCATCCACGAACTGGTGGAGAGCGCTTCCGCCGCCGCCCCTGCGTTCGTCCGCTGGGCCGGCGAACACGGGGCGAAAAAGGCAGCCTGGCAGGTCGCCGAAGGCGATCTGCCGAGCGTGCTTGGGCACATCGGCAACTGGCACGATCTGCTGGTGCTGGAACGCACGCCGGTGCCGGAGGAGAGCGCCGCCGAACTGGGCCGTATTGCGCTTTCCGTGGAGATTCCGTGTTTGATCGTGCCGCCGGAGGGGACGCCGTCGCCCACGCCGGAATGCATTGCCGTGGCTTGGAACGGCTCGCCCGAGGCGATCCGGGCGATCCATGCGGCGCGACCGCTGCTGGCGCGCGCCGGCCGCGTGGTCGTGCTGAGTGGAACACCACGAAAGGCCCTCACCGAGATCGACTGGAAGCCGCAGTTCGACCTGGACGTCTATCTCCGGCGGCACGGCGTCCGTGCCGAGGAACGCCGGCTGCTCGCCAGCGACGAAGAGGCCGGCCAGGCCCTGCTCGCGGCGGCGGCGGAGGTTGACGCCGGCCTGCTGGTGATGGGTGCCTATGGCCGCACCCGTTTCAGCGAATGGTTCTTCGGCGGCGCCACCCGCCATGTCCTGAGTCATGCCGACATTCCGGTGGTGATGCGGCATTGACGTCCGTGTAGCCGCCTTGCACACACCCGCAGGAGGTTCGATATGCCGAACACGATGGTAGTCGTCACCGACAGCGTGAGGGCGCGATGCTTCGAGGCGGCTGCGAAGCCCGCGGCGTGGACCGAGGTCGCCTGCCTGGTCAACCCCGATGGCCGCGCGCTCGGCCGCGATGCGCCGACCGACCGCCTGCCGCGCACCAACGAGAGCGCGGGGCCGTCGCGCCATGCCATCGAACCGCACACGAGCCTGCCCGGGAAAAGCCTCGATGCGTTTGCGCGTACCATCGGCGAGACGCTGGAACACGACCACCGCACCGGGCGCTTCGAGCGCCTGGTGCTGGTCGCGGCGCCGCATCTGCTCGGTGTGTTGCACACGCACTTCAGCAAGTCCCTGCGTGCCAGCATCGTCGGTGAACTCAAGCTCGACATCGCCGGGCTGACGGCCGACGAGATCCATGCGCGACTGCCGCGGGAATGGCTCAGGTAGGCGGGGCCCGCCGCCTGGAGCCGTCCGTCCCGGGCACGGCTGCTACCTGCCGGTTCATGCCTGCAGGCTCCGCTCGCCGACATCCATGAATCGCCGCTTGGCCAGTTCGACCAGCAGCAGGTAGGTGGCCGTCGCCGCCAGCAGAAACCCGAAGAAGGCGGCCGGCAGCGGCGTCATGCCCAGCCGGGGCGCGAGCGGCGTCCACGGCAGCACTATGCCGATGGCGAGCGCCGCCAGCACGCCGATCGCCAGCGGCAAACTTGGGCGGCTGCGCAGCGGATTGCCGGCGGTGCGGATGACGAACAGCACCAGGGTCTGGGTGGCGAGCGATTCGATGAACCAGCCCGTGTGGAACGCTGCCTCCGACGCGTGCAGCCAGTGCAGCAACACGTAGAACGTGGCGAAGTCGTACAGCGAACTGATCGGCCCCACGCCGAGCATGAAGCGCCGGATCACGGCCACGCTCCATCGCCGCGGCCGCCGCAGCTGCGCCTCGTCCACGTGGTCGGTCGGGATGGCGGTCTGCGCCAGGTCGTAGAGGAAGTTGTTGAGCAGGATCTGGGTCGGCAACATGGGCAGGAACGGCAGGAATAGCGTGCCGGCGGCCATGCTGAACATGTTGCCGAAGTTGGAACTGGTACCCATCAGCAGGTATTTCATCACGTTGGCGAACGCCCGGCGCCCCTCGATGACGCCGGCATGCAAGATCCCCAGGTCGCGCTCGCGCAGCACGATGTCGGCCGCGTCGCGGGCCACGTCCACCGCATCGGCCACCGAGATGCCCACGTCGGCGGCGTGCAGCGACGGTGCGTCGTTGATGCCGTCGCCGAGGAAACCGACCACGCAGTTGCGCGCCTTGAGCGCCAGCACGATGCGGTGCTTCTGCGCGGGCGACACCCGCGCGAACACGCTGCTGCGCTCGGCCAGGACACCGAGCGCGGCCTCGCCGAGCGCGTCGATTTCCGTCCCGCTGACGAGTTGGCCGACGTCGATGCCGACCTGCGCGCATACGTGCCGCGCCACCTTCTCGTTGTCGCCGGTGAGGATCTTCACCGCGATGCCGTCCTGCGCCAGTGCGCGCAGGGACTCGGCCACGCCGGGGATCAGCGGGTCGGCGAACGTGACGAAGCCGGCCAGCACCAGCGCGGCCTCGTCGGCCACCGTGTAGCGATCCTGTGCCGGCACGTTGCGCCAGGCCACCGCCAGCACGCGCAAGCCCTGTTCGCCGAACGCCTCGTAGCTTTGCGTGCAGCGGGCCGTGGCGGCGGCGTCGAGCGGCCGCACCGCGCCGCCCACCTCATACTGCGTGCATGCGGCGAGCACGGATTCCGGCGCGCCCTTGACGACCAGCAGCCGCTCGCCGCCGTGCTCGAGCACGACGCACAGCCGGCGCCGCTCGAAGTCGAACGGGATCTCGTCGAGCTTGCGGTACCCGCCGGTGTCCAGCGTGGCGTGCAGCAGGATGGCCGCATCGAGCGGGCTGCGGATGCCGGTCTCGAACGCGGCGTTGAGTTGGGCCAGCCGCAGCGTGCGTGCGGACGCCTCGCCGAACGGATCGACCGTGGCGGCGACCGCGGTCTCGCTGCTGGTCAGGGTGCCGGTCTTGTCGCTCAGCAGCACCGTCATGCTGCCGAAGTCCTCGATGGCGGCAAGGTGCTTGACGATGACCCGCCGGCGCGCCATGCGCACCGCGCCGCGGGCCAGCGTGACGGCGGTGATCATCGGCATGAACTCGGGCGTGAGCCCCACGGCCAGCGCCAGCGCGAACAGCAGGGTCTGCAGGGGCGGGCGGTGCAGCACGGCGCCGACGAGCAGCACGCCGAGCAGCAGGAACACCACGGTGTGCATGATCAGCCGGGAAAAATCCCCCAGGCCGCGCTCGAACTCGGTTTGCGGCGGACGCTCGGACAGCGTTTCGGCGACATCGCCGAAGGCCGTGCGGCGCCCGGTCGCGTAGACCAGTGCCGTCGCCGTGCCGGCTACCACCGAGGTGCCGAGGAAAACCAGCTGTCTTGCGTCCGCGCCGTCGGCCGCGTCGTCCGCCGGCTGCTTCTCCACCGGTGCCGATTCGCCGGTCAGCGCGGCCTGCTGCACGTGCAGGTCGCGCGCGTCGATCAGGCGCGCATCGGCCGGCACCCGGTTGCCGGCGGACAGCCGGATCACGTCGCCGGCCACCAGCTCGCGGCGCGGCAGTTCCTGCCAGCGGTCGTCGCGGCGAACCGTCGCCATCGGCGCGATTTCCTCGCGCAGGCGGTTGGCCGCCTGCTGCGAGCGATAGCTGAGCGTGAAGTTGAGCGTCACGCTCAGCAGCACGATGGCGACGATGATGGCGGCGCCGGCCCAGTCGCCGAGGAACCCGGAGACGCCTGCCGCCAGCAGCAGGATGACCACCAGCGGGTTGGCGAACAGGCCGGGCAGCACGGCGATCGCGCCGCGGCGGCCGGCCGCGCGGGCCTCGTTCGGGCCATCGCGCAGCAGCCGGCGCGCGGCCTCCGGCCCGGACAGGCCGTCCGCACGGCTTTCCATGGCGCGGAACAGCCCGGCCAGCGAGGTGTCCACCGGGTTCCGCGCCGGAGAGGAAGGTGCGCCGATGTCGTTCATGATGCTGGCGACATTGCAGGTTGTGCGGTGGCGCCGCGTTGACGTCGGTCAACTGGTCCGGGCGTTCCCGGGGCGGACTGGAACGCCCCGCCTGCGCCAGGCGGTCATTGCGCAGCGTGCGCCGTCGCTCAGGCGCGCCCGTAGACGTCGTCGTAACGCACGATGTCGTCTTCGCCGAGATAGCTGCCGGATTGCACCTCGATCAGTTCCAGCGCGACCTTGCCCGGGTTGCGCAGGCGGTGCCTGCTGCCCAGCGGGATGTAGGTGCTCTGGTTCTCGCCGAGCAGGAACACCTTGTCGTCGCAGGTGACCTCGGCGGTGCCGGAGACCACCACCCAGTGCTCGGCGCGGTGGTGGTGTTTCTGCAGGCTCAGGCTGGCGCCGGGCTTGACCACGATGCGCTTGACCTGGAAGCGCGGGCCTTCCTCCAGCGAGTCATAGCTGCCCCACGGCCGGTACACCACGCGGTGCAGCGAGTGCTCGCTGCGGCCGGCGGCCTTCAGCTGCTCGACGATCTTCTTCACGTCCTGCGCGGCGTTGCGGTGCGCCACCAGGGTGGCGTCCGGCGTGGTCACCACGATCAGGTCGTCGACGCCGACGGTGGCGAGCAGGTGGCGCTCGTGCGAACGCAGCAGCGAATTGCGTGTGTCCACCGCCAGCGTGTCGCCTTCGCGCAGGTTGCCGTCGGCGTCCTTGTCGCCGGTGAGCCACAGCGCCGACCACGAGCCGATGTCGCTCCACGCGCAGCTGACCGGGATCACCGCGGCACGCCGGGTCTTTTCCATCACCGCGTAGTCGATCGACTTGTCCGGCACCCGCGCGAAGGCGTCATGGTCGATGCGCACGAAGTCGAGGTCGGCAGTGGCTTTGGCGTGCGCCTCGCGCACCGCGGCCAGCATCGCCGGCGCGTGCGCGGCCAGTTCCTCCAGGTAGCGCGCGGCCTTGAACAGGAACATGCCGGAATTCCAGTCGTAGCCGCCGTCGGCGAGGTAGGACTCGGCCGTGGCCAGGTCGGGCTTCTCGACGAATTGCCCGACACTGAAACCGTGGTCGTCGATCGCGGCGGCGCGACGGATGTAGCCGAAGCCAGTCTCCGGGCGATCCGGGCGGATGCCGAACGTCACCAGCCAGCCCTGCGCGGCCAGCGGCAACGCCTGTTTCACCGCCTCGACGAAGGCAGCGGTGTCGCCGATCAGGTGGTCGGCCGGCAGCACCAGCAAGGTGGCGTCGGCATCGCGCTGCAGTGCGCTGAGCGCGCCCAGCGCGATCGCCGGCGCGGTATTGCGTGCCAGCGGCTCCAGCACGATGGTGGCGTCATCGATGCCCGCTTCCAGCAACTGGTCGGCGGCGAGGAAGCGATGGTCCTCGCTGGCCACCACGATCGGCGCGGCGACATGCGGCAACTGGCGGGTTCGCGCGATGGTCTGCTGGAACAGCGTGCCCTTGCCGGCCAATGCCAGGAACTGCTTGGGCAGGTTCTTGCGCGACACCGGCCACAGGCGCGTGCCGCTGCCACCGCTGAGGATGAGGGGAATCAGCATGGGCTCAATGTCCTTTCTGATCGAGTTGAGTCACGACTTCGTGCAGGCCTTGCCGCCAATCGGGTAGCGCGAAATCGAAGTGCCGCTGGAAGCCTGCATTGTCCAGCAGGGAGTACGCCGGGCGCACCGCGGGTGTCGGGAAGTCGGTGCTGCCGATCGGAACCACCCGTGGCACGTGCGTAATCGCGCCCAATGCGAAAGCCTGCTCGAAGATCGCGCAGGCAAAGCCGTACCAGGTCGTGGCACCGCTGGCGACCAGGTGATGAGTGCCATTCAGTTCGTGGCGCTGCGCGGTATCGGATCGTTGCCAGCGGTCGAGCGTGGCCAGGCTGGCGTTGACGATCAGGTTGGTATCGGTCGGCGCCCCGTGCTGGTCGGCGACCACGCGCAGTTCGTCGCGCTCGGCACCCAGCCGCAGCATGGTGCGCAGGAAGTTGTGACCGTGCGCGGCGTACACCCATGCGGTGCGGAAGATCAGGTGATCGGCGCCGCTGTCGCGCAACGCCTGTTCGCCGGCCAGTTTGCTGCGGCCGTAGGCGCCCAGCGGGCCGGTGGCGGCGTTGACGGTGTACGGCTGCGACTGGCTGCCGTCGAAGACGTAGTCGGTCGAGTAATGGATCACCAGCGCGTCGTGTGCGGCTGCCCAGTGGCCGAGCACGCCGACCGCTTCGCCGTTGACGCGGGTGGCCAGATCCTCTTCCTGCTCGGCGCGATCGACGGCGGTGTAGGCGGCGGTGTTGACGATCACGTCCGGTCGGATGCGATCAAGCAGGGCTGGCAATGATTCGGGAATCGAGAGGTCGGCGGCCTCGCCGTGTCCGCCCGCCGCCAATACGCCATCGCGACTGGTGGCGACGAGTTCGCCGCGTGCTGCGAGGCCGCGGTGATCGAGGAACGTGCGGCCAAGCTGGCCGTTGGCACCGAGCAGCAGGATCTTCACGGCATGAAAACCGGCAGGCGCTCGGCGGCAACGTCCTGCAGCAGCGGTGCCTTGCCGTCCTTGTCCGACAACAACGGCTCGCTGATCGGCCAGTCGATGCCGAGCGCAGCATCGTTCCAGCGGATGCTGGCATCCGCCTTGGCGTCGTACAGCGCGGTGCACTGGTAGGTGAAGGTGGCGAACTCGGACAGTACGCAGAAGCCGTGCGCGAAACCTTCCGGGATCCAGAAATGGCGATGGTTGTCGGCGGTCAGCATCACGCCGGCCGATTGCCCAAAGGTGGGCGAATCGCGGCGGATATCCACCGCCACGTCATACACCTCGCCTTCCAGCACGCTGACCAGCTTGCCTTGCGGGTTGGGCCATTGGTAATGCAGACCGCGCAGCACGCCGCGGGCGGAGCGCGAGACGTTGGACTGCACGAAATCGGAAGTGATGCCGGCCTCGCGGTATTTGGCCTTGTTGTAGCTTTCGTAGAAGAAGCCGCGGGCGTCGCCGAACACCTGCGGTTCGAGGATCAGGGCGCCAGACAGGGTTGTTTCGATCACTTTCATCGTGCGTGTCCTTGCTTGATCAGATCCTTCAGGTACTGCCCGTAACCGGTCTTGGCCAGCGGCGCGGCCAGCGCCAGCAACTGCTCGGCATTGATCCAGCCGTTGAGATAGGCGATCTCCTCCGGGCAACACACCTTCAGGCCCTGCCGGTTCTCGATCGTCTCGATGTAGTTGCCCGCTTCCATCAGCGACTCGTGGGTGCCGGTGTCGAGCCAGGCGAAGCCGCGGCCGAGCTGCTCCAGGTGCAGCGAGTCGTCGTCGAGGTAGCAGCGGTTGAGGTCGGTGATCTCCAGCTCGCCGCGTGGCGAGGGTTTCAGCGAGGCGGCGTAGTCGCACACACGGCCATCGTAGAAGTAGAGGCCCGTGACGGCGTAATGCGACTTCGGTTGGGCCGGCTTTTCCTCCAGTCCAACCACCTTGCCGGCGGCGTCGAACTCGGCCACGCCGTAGCGCTCCGGGTCCTTGACCCAGTAGCCGAACACCGTGGCGCCATGCTCGCGCGCGGCGGCGCGCTTGAGGCGCTCGGTGAAGCCGTGGCCGTAGAAGATGTTGTCGCCCAGCACCAGGCAACTGGGCTTGCCGTCGACGAAGTCGCGGCCGATGGTGAACGCCTGCGCCAGCCCGTCGGGCGAGGGCTGCGCCGCGTAATGGATGTCGATGCCCCATTGCGAGCCATCGCCGAGCAGGCGCTGGAACATCGACTGTTCGTGCGGGGTGTTGATCACCAGCACCTCGCGGATGCCGGCCAGCATCAGCGTGGCCAGCGGGTAGTAGATCATCGGCTTGTCGTACACCGGCAGCAGCTGCTTGCTGATGGCGCGGGTGATCGGGTGCAGCCTGGTGCCGGAACCACCGGCGAGGATGATGCCTTTCTCCGTATTGTTCATGCGCCGAGTCGCTCCATGCGGTAGCTGCCGTCGAGTACGCGCTGCACCCACGGCTGGTGGTCGAGGTACCAGTCCACCGTCGCCGCGATGCCGCTCTCGAAGGTCTGCGACGGTTTCCAGCCCAGTTCGCGCTGCAACTTGGCCGAGTCGATCGCGTAGCGGCGATCGTGGCCGGGACGGTCCTTCACGTAGGTGATCAGCGATTCACGCGCGCGACCGTCGGCCAGCGGGCGGCGCGCGTCGAGCAGGGCGCAGATCGTCTTCACCACCGCGATGTTCTCGCGCTCGGCATTGCCGCCCACGTTGTAGGTCTCGCCTATCCTGCCGGCTTCCAGCACGCAGCGGATCGCCGAGCAGTGGTCGCCCACGAACAACCAGTCGCGGATGTTTTTCCCATCGCCGTAGACCGGCAGCGCTTCGCCGGCCAGCGCCTTGGCGGTCACCAGCGGGATGAGTTTTTCCGGGAACTGGTACGGGCCATAGTTGTTCGAGCAGTTGGTGGTGAGCACCGGCAGGCCGTAGGTGTGGTGGAACGCACGCACCAAGTGATCGGAGGCGGCCTTCGACGCCGAGTACGGCGAGTTCGGCGCGTACGGCGTGGTCTCGGTGAACTTGCCGTCGGCGCCGAGCGAGCCGTAGACCTCGTCGGTGGATACGTGCAGGAAACGGAACGCGTCGCGCGCCGCGCCTTCGAGCGAGCGCCAATAGTCGCGCGCACATTCGAGCAGCCCCAGTGTGCCGACCACGTTGGTCTGCACGAACTCGGCCGGGCCGTCGATCGAGCGGTCCACGTGCGATTCGGCGGCGAAGTTCACGATGGCATCGGGCTTGTGTTCGGCCAGCAGCTTCGCCACCAGTGCGCGGTCGCCGATGTCGCCCTGCACGAAAACGTGACGCGCATCGCCTTGCAGCGACGCCAGCGTGTCAGGGTTGCCGGCGTAGGTGAGCTTGTCCAGGTTGATCACGCAAAGGCCGTCAGCCACCGCCTGCAGCACGAAATTGGCGCCGATGAAGCCGGCCCCCCCGGTGATGAGCAGGGTCTTCATGGAGAACATGCATCCCTTCAGATATCGAAGCTCTTATTATGGCATGGCGGCCGCACAAGCCGACACGTGGCGCGGTGGCGAGCCTTCCGGGCAACGGCCAACGTTAGGGCAAAGTATGGCGGCCCGGGTACAATGCCTGATCCTCCACGTGGCGTCCGACATCTGCCGGCGTCACCATGCCTGTGATGCCATGCCATGCCCAAGAAGATGCCTGCCGCCCACCACGGACTCGGAACGCGCGCGATCCACGCCGGCCAGCATCCCGATCCGTCCACCGGCGCCATCATGACGCCGATCTACGCCACCTCGACCTACGTGCAGGAGAGCCCTGGCAAGCACAAGGGCTACGAGTATTCGCGCACGCAAAATCCTACGCGCATGGCCTACGAACGCTGCGTGGCGGACCTGGAAGGCGGCGTGGCCGGTTTCGCGTTCGCCTCCGGCCTGGCTGCCGCGGCGACCGTGCTGGACCTGCTCGACTCGGGCAGCCACATGATCGCGATGGATGACCTGTACGGCGGCACCTACCGCCTGTTCGAGAGGGTGCGCCGGCGCTCGGCCGGGCTCGACTTCAGCTTTATCGACCTGAACGACATGGCGGCGCTGAAGGCGGCACTGAAGCCGAACACGCGGATGATCTGGGCGGAGACGCCGACCAACCCGATGCTGAAGCTGGTCGACCTGGCCAAGGTCGCCGCGTTCGCGAAGAAGCACGGCCTGATCCTGGTGGTCGACAACACCTTCTGCTCGCCGATGGTGCAGCGACCGCTGGAATACGGCGCGGACCTGGTGCTGCATTCGGCCACCAAGTACATCAACGGCCATTCCGACATGGTCGGCGGCATCGTGGTCGCCAACGATCAGGAACTGGCCGGACAGATGGCTTTCCTGCAGAACTCGGTCGGCGCGGTGGCCGGCCCGTTCGATGCCTTCCTCGCCATGCGCGGCCTGAAGACCCTGCACCTGCGCATGCGCCAGCACTGCGCCAGCGCGCTGGAGCTGGCCACGTGGCTGCAGAAGCACCCGGCGGTCGAGCGGGTGATCTACCCCGGCCTGAAGAGCCACCCGCAGCACGCACTGGCCAAGCGTCAGATGCACGGCTTCGGAGGCATTGTCACCATCGAGGTGAAGGGCGGCCTGAAGAAGGCCAAGCGCATGCTGGAACGCTGCGAGCTATTCGCGTTGGCCGAATCGCTCGGCGGTGTCGAGAGCCTGATCGAGCATCCGGCGATCATGACCCACGCCTCGGTGCCCGCGGCCAACCGCAAGCGGCTGGGGATCAGCGATGGGCTGGTGCGGCTGTCAGTGGGGGTAGAAGATGTCAGCGATTTGCGCAATGAGTTGGGACATGTACTTGGCTGACTTGGAGAATGGCTGTTTGACAGAAACTCAATAAGTAAAAAGAATCTCGTATGCCATATAAATGGTCACCTCTGACAATTCCTCCTGGAATGCATTCCATTGATCTTGAGCTGGTCGCGACTGATGCGGGGGAGATGTGGTTTCCGATGTGCGATGAGGTGATGCGTGATTTTATACGCAACTCGGGAACTTGGGAGCCTTCCGTTGGGCGGGCACTGCTCGAGGCGATGCCGTCGCGTGCGGGGGCGGTGTTCGTCGATGTTGGTGCCAATGTGGGTTACTTTTCCCTGCTTGTGGCCAATGCTTTCCCGCTGGCGATTGTGCAAGCGTTCGAGCCGCATCCACTCACGTTCCAGGTTCTGCGAATGAATACCTGGCTGCTTGGTGATCGCGTATGTGCTTGGCCGGTGGCTTTATCAGATGCCAATGGTACGGTTGCGTTGAGCACGACACTTCACAACCTTGGTGACACAAAAGGGGTGCCGGGCAGTAGTGGTATGCGTGCCTCGACTGTTGCCCCTTCCATGCGGCTCGATGATCTCATCGGCGATATGAGCGTGGACTTGGTGAAAATTGACGTGCAGGGTGCTGAGCTTGCCGTTTTGTCAGGCATGCGAGGCGTAATTGACCGATCCCCTGGGGTGCGTATAGTGATGGAGTTTTCGCCGGGGCTTTTGCAGAAGAATGGTGTAGACGCGATGGCGGTGTTGTCGGAGCTTCGCTCGGGAGGTTTTAATCTCAGTTTGGTGTGCCCGGATGCGTTGTTTGCGGCGAGTGATGCCGAAATTCTGAGGTACTGCCAATCGGCGGGTGTGATGGGTCAGGCGAATTTACTTCTTAGTCGTACTATTTGAAGTAGAAGCTAAGATTACTTGGAGAGCTGAATGGACAAGGCTATTGTGGTTACCGGCGGAGCTGGCTTTATTGGTAGCGCGTTGGCGCATCGGCTCGGAGTGGGTGGATTGCCAATCATTGCCGTTGATAATCTTCACCCGCAGATACACCCGGATCGGAAAAGGCCTGATTCGTTGCCTGAATTCGCTGTCCTTGTGAAAGGCGACGTGACTGAGGCGAAAACATGGAATGAGGTGTTGGCACATTGGCGGCCGGAAATTCTTGTTCATCTTGCTGCCGAAACCGGCACTGGGCAGTCCCTGACCGAGGCTAGTCGCCATGCGAACGTTAATGTGGTCGGCACTACCGCCATGCTTGATGCGTTAACGCGTCATGGCGTCAAGCCGAGGCACGTCGTGCTGGCTTCCAGCCGTGCCGTTTATGGCGAGGGGGCGTGGTGTAGTGAAAGCGGAGCGGTGTTCTACCCGCCTCCACGTTCGCACGCGGTGCTGGCTTCGGGTCAGTGGGATCCGTTGCCGCCGGATGGCAACGGCAAGGTCACTCCTAAGATGCATTCCGGTCGCGATGTGTTTCCGGCGCCAACGAGCGTATATGGCGCAACCAAGCTTGCCCAAGAGCACATTTTGGGGGCTTGGTGTGGCGCTATGCAGGTTCCTCTGTCGATTTTTCGTCTTCAAAATGTCTATGGACCTGGACAGTCTCCGTATAACGCATACACTGGAATCATTACGTTATTTATTCGTCAGGCCCGTAAAGGACTTCAACTGGAGATTTACGAAGATGGCGAGATTGGTCGTGATTTCGTATTTATTGACGACGTCGTAGAAGCTATTGCGGCGGGTATTGCGAAGCCGCCGATGGATCGACGTCTACTGGATGTCGGTCACGGTGTGTCTACGACGATACGCGAGGCCGCCACTGTCATCGCCAGCCATCATGCTGCCCCCTTGCCCAAAGTGACCGGGAAGTTCCGCGATGGCGATGTACGCTGGGCCGTAGCGGATCCGGAGCCACTTGCCGACCAGCTTGGAGTGCGGGCCAAGGTTCCCTTTGAAGAAGGGGTGCGTCGCGTGGCAGAATGGTTGGTCGAGAAAGGGCACGCATAATGGTTGTTGAACTACCTCATGGACGATCTGGTACCGGCATCTTGGCGATCATCGACGGGTTGCCGCGAGATTGGATCGATAGTCTTCGTACTCTTGATGCCGAGGCCAGACGAGCTGGAATCCCCTTCTGGGTTGCCGCGCTCGATGGACCAACGACGAGCGGACTGCTGAGTGGATCGGGAGCAACCCTCGCCAAGCAATGGAGCCTTTCGAAGGCCGTGGAGGAAATGTTCGAGGCTTTGCCGAACATGGGATCCATCCTTCTTGTGACCTCGCCAGTATCCTTGCCCGAAGATGCGTTGGATCGTGCTGTTGGTTGGCTTGAAGGCGACTCGCGCATCGCGACGGTTTCGTTCCTGTCAAATGCTGCAGGACCATTCAGCTTCCCGTATCGGAACACGGCAACAGGGCATTGCTTGCCTGGGCATGACGAGAACAGCCTGACTAAGGTTTTGCGAAGAACGGCGCCTGACACGGAAAGTGTCCCTGTGCCGATGCCGGCAGGCCCCGCAATTCTGGTCAGTCGCACCATGCTTGCGTCGGTCGGTGGGTTCGACCCCGCGCTTGATCCGGGTGCGCGCGAATCGATTGCAGAGATGGCATTGCGATCCGCCAAGCGTGGATTCCAGCATCGACTGGATGCTGGCACTTACGTGTTTGCGCAATGGTTCAGCGGCTTTCCAGCCGTTGATGCAACAGAGGACGATAGTTGTCGACACCGATTGCATGTGATCGACTCGTCGTTTCCCGCGTTGTACGACTATCAGAAGCGGGTCGACACGACTCCGGCGGCCATCGCCATGAATGTCGCACGCAGCAAGGCGTCTGGATTGCGCATTCTTATCGATGGCTCCTGCCTTGGGCCGATGGAGATGGGCACCCAAGTGCAGACCGTCGAGTTGCTGCGCGCGCTTGTGCGTCGCGACGACGTCCGTTCGATTGATGTTGCTGTGCCGAACGGTAAGATGCCGGATTATGCGGCTGATCTCGCCGCCGATATGAAGGTTCGCCTGCTGAATTCGGAGAGCCTGAATTTTGATGATGCAACGATGGTCGATATTCTGCATCGCCCGTTCCAGCCTGATCGCCCCATTCCCTGGGCACGTTGGCGTTCGCTTGCCAAGCGAGTAGTAGTTACGCTGCAGGATCTGATTGCGTATCGTATCGGCACCTATCATCCAACGGGCCAAGACTGGTTGAATTACCGGCACAACATAGCCGAAGCATGCGCGCATGCTGACCATGTGGTGGTGATCTCGGAGGATACGCGTCAATCGATCATCGAGGAGCGCATGGATATCTCGCGGGAGCAGGTGACTACGGTCAAAAACGGTTGCAATCATCTGGACGAGACAGCCGATGAAGAGTCGCCGTTGCTGCTGATCGAAAAGGGAATGATCGCCTGCAAGTTTATTTTGGTGCTGGGGGCGACCTACGCGCACAAGAATCGTGACCTGGCAATTCGGGTTTGGCAGCGGTTGCGCGAGCGAGGGCACCCTCTCGCCTTAGTCATGGCGGGCGCCAATGTTCCAAAGGGCTCATCACGGGCCGAGGAGGCTGTGGCGCGGCGCGCTGGCGACGACATGTTGATGTGTCTTCCTGATGTCAGTAGCGGGGTTCGAACTTGGCTGCTCAGGCATGCTTCGGTCGTGTTGTATCCCACATCGGCGGAAGGATTTGGGCTTATCCCATTCGAGGCGGCAGCCATGGGGACCCCCACTGCTCACGTCAATTTCGGACCCTTGCGCGAGCTCATAGATGATCCCGCGGCGCCCCGCAATTGGGTGGTCGATAACCTTGCCGACTATACGGAAGCGTTACTTATCGACCCCGGTGCGGCAAGGGAGAACATTGACCGCATTTTGCGTGGCGGTGCGCCGCTGACTTGGGACGAGACAGCAAGCGGTCTCGTTGATACCTACCGGCGCGCCTTGGCGTGCCCGCCCCGTAACTAGGGATTCGCCCGATTATGAATGAACAGGGTACTGTCATGAACACAACCAATCTGGACGATATTTCGCTCGAACAGGCGCTGATCGACTTCGAGGTCGCAAACACGAGGGTCATTGATTTGACCGCACGCCTCACGGCGCTCAGCAAGGAGTTGCTTCAGGCGAAGACCGAGCTTGCCACGATAAAGCTGCGAGGGTCGGTTCCTGTCGACAGCGCTGCCTATCGGGCAATCAACGTCGGCGACATGGGCGAGCTTGCGCATTTGCGTGAGGTGGTACGCCAGCTGCGAGCGTCCCGCGTCGTGCGTGTTGCGCTGCTCTTCAGCAGCAAACTGCGTAAGGTGCTTGGATGATGTCAAAACCACGCATCCTGCATTGCATCACCGTCTACAATGGCCGGGCCTTCGTTCCTGCGGCAATTAAAAGCGCACTGCGATTCGATCAAGCCGACGCAGATGTAGATGTGCTCGTACTCGACGATGCGAGCCCGGAACCTGGTTGGAGCGAGGAGCTTTCGGCGTTTTGTCATAGACACGATGTCCTTTACTACCGGACCCCCCGTAATCTCGGCATCCCGCGCAACGTCAGTTTGGGCATGCTGACGGCGTTGAAGCGTGGTTACGACTACGTCGTCATCAGCAATTCCGACGTGCTTTATCCGCGTACGCTAATGTCATCGATGCTGTCGGTCGCGTGCCAAAAGGGCGTGGGATCGGTTACAGCTTGGTCGAACAACGTGTCGATCTATTCGTTGCCGAATCAGGATCCGAACAAGCATCTTAAGGATCAGGCGGTCGTGGACTGGCTGCACACGACGCTGAATGGCCATTTCGGCGACGCGGCAATGGATATTCCTGCCGGTATATCGTTCTGCATCATGATACCGATGGACGTCGTGAAGGACGTCGGCATCATGGATCCCTGCTTCGGCCGCGGATATTGTGAAGAGACGGACTGGAGTTTGCGAAGCTTGGCTGCCGGCTACCGCATCTGCCTGGCACCTGGCTCGTTCGTTTTTCACCATGGGCGTGGCTCCAACCTCGATGCGGGGCTGGTATCTGCCGGTGCGACCACAGTGCCAGCCAACGAGGCCATTATCGACCTGCGTTATCCGCAGTTTCGTCAGCAGGTCGAGGCGTTCATCTATTCAGGTATCCTGACGCGAGCGCACGAAGATGCATTGTCACGTATCGTCTTGGGTGCCGCACAGCAGTTCGGATACTCTCTCGAGGTGGGTTGGGTTGCCAAGGAAGATGGGAGCGAAAACGACGTCAGGGTATGCCTGTCGCCGGATGGCTTCAGCAGTAGCGCCCAGGTGTCTTTCCGTGGGTTCAGGCTGGATATTCCCTTCGATCCGGCGGACGCTGGCGGCAGTGTCAGAGCCTATTTCGATCGCGATCCGACAACGATTAATGTGTTTGACCGCGGGGCGCGATCGCAGCAGATCGATGAGGCTTTCCCGGGCAAGGCGAATTGGTCGAGGCGTAACTATCCGTCGCTGATATAACGGATAAGCATTGCGGTACGGAACTATGGTTTCAACGTCGGTGCCGTGCTATCGGTGTCTAGCGGTTTGGTAATTTGATGGAATGAGCGTAAGCATGGCTGATTGGCAAGCACATCGCAGCAACAACTTCGACTTCGTTCGGCTGCTCGCTGCGTTATCGGTATTGATTAGTCATCAGTTCGCTCTCCATGCAATGGCAGAGCCGCTTGTTTTTGAGTACCAAACGCTTGGCGGCTACGCCGTGATGGTCTTTTTTGCAATCAGCGGATACTTGATTACCGCTAGCTGGCAGGCTGATCCTAATCTGAGGCGCTTCGCAGCGCGACGCTTGCTGAGGATCTGGCCGGGTTTGCTATGTACTGTGGCGCTGTGTGGCTTGGTGCTAGGGCCGATCGTGACACAAGTTCCACTGCACGCGTACTTTACGGATCGAACGACACTTCATTTTTTCGGGACGGGTTTGTTCAAGGTCAGTCCATTTCTGCCAGGTGTATTCCCGAATAGTCCACTTGCATACATTCCGAATGGTGTGCTTTGGACGATCCCAATCGAATTGCGTTGTTATGGCTACTTGGCAATTCTCGGGCTTCTTGGGATCGTCCGGGCGCGTTGGCTCATGTTGGCTCTTTTGCTAGGTGTATCAGCCTGGTATTACGGAGTTCATGATGCTGAAAAAGTATTCAGTCTTACGCATACGCATCTGTTCGAGGTCGAGTACGCGACATTCTTTTTCTCAGGAAGCTGTCTGTATCTTTTTCGTGAGTATTGTCTAATTGGTGTGCGCAAGATTACAGGCGCTGCTATTGTACTCGGGCTGGGGGTAGTTGCTTACGTCGCGGGGCACGAATTGATTGCAGCCTTCCTAATGACGCCTTTTCTTGTTATTGCGTGCGGCACCGAATCATCTCCAGTGTTGAGGCGCTTTGGACGCTTTGGGGATCTTTCGTACGGAGTTTATATATATGCATTCCCAGTGCAACAGACAACTATCTGGCTGACTCCAAGACTAGGCATCTATCAACATTTTGCGATAGCAATTCCAGTGACGTTGGTGTTGGCCTGGTTGTCATGGCATTTTGTCGAGAAGGTCGCCCTCAGTCACAAGCCGAGGAGTCAAGGGCCAGCTGCAGCAGTGTCGCCAGCGACGGCCTCTTAGCCAGCGAGCCAACGAGGACCGATTTCTATCCTGTCCCGGCGTTACCGACTACGAGGCGCACCGACAAGCTTGGTGCGCCAGCAATACCATGGACCACATGGTTGTTGATTACATTGATGATCATCACGTCGTGCAGCCAGTGGTGCTGGACGTGATCCAAGCCGGGTCCCTCTGCAAATGCCACGTCTAGTGTGTACTCGCCGCGTACGAGATTGGGCATGCGCATGGAAAACTCGGCCTCGATGTCGGTATCGGCCGGAGCAGTAATGGATTGCGCGCGCAGGTAGCTGTCCGTACTTTCGGTCAGTACGTATTGGCCTTTGCGATCCTTCACCATGAACCCGATGGCGGGATAGGTCATGGCTTTATAGGTGTGGGCGCGAACGACCAGAGTCACTTGGTCCGCCGAGGTAAATTCGGTCAAGGTTTCGCCATTGATGCCGCGAAACCATGCGCCGGTAATGATCCCGCCGAGGGCACCAAAGCCTTCAGTGTCACTGCGGAAAGACGAGGCATGGAAGCGGGTGGGAGGGGACTTCGCCAGGAATGCCATAGGCCCATCCACGATATTGTCCGCGTCTGGTGTGCTTTTCGGAGATGGTTCGTCGACTACTGGCACAGCGTCGATGGACGAAAGTTCGATTCGATCTGCGTACATTTCTCGCAGGTAGATGGTCGAAATGTCTTTTGCTGTTCCCGCATCGCAAAGATAGCGGCCGTCGCTGCCGCGGCGAAGCAAGATGGCCGAGGCGCACAACGCATTCACGGTGCCCATGTCATGGCTGACAAAGAGCAAGGTGCCGCCTCGTCGCTGGAACTCGTTGAGGAAGCGCATACATTTCTGTTGGAAGTAGGCGTCTCCGACACTAAGCGCTTCGTCGACCACCAGGATGTCGGCGTCGACGTGGGCAATCACGGCGAAGGCGAGGCGCACGAACATGCCACTGGAATACGTCTTGACGGGCTGTTCAATGAAATCGCCTATGTCGGCGAATGCGGCGATGGCATCAAACCGCTTGGTTACCTCTGCTGTGCTCAAGCCGTAAAGAGATGCGGCAAGATATACGTTCTCTCGACCGGTGAATTCGGGATTGAAGCCAGCGCCTAACTCGAGCAGTGCTGCGATCTTGCCGTTTACAATCACCGTGCCGGTTGTCTGGTTGAGGGTGCCGCACACCATTTGGAGCAGGGTGGACTTTCCGGCGCCATTGCGTCCGATGATGCCCACGGTTTCACCGCGGTGGATTTCGAATGAGACGTCTTCGACCGCCCAGAATTCGCGCCCGTGGCGCTTATTGCCGCGCTGAAGCATGCGATAAAGGCGGTGAACTGGCTTATCAAAGATATGGTAACACTTGCTGAGATGCTCGACTCGAATAGCTATATCAGAGGACATCGGCGAATCCCCGTCGAACCTTTTGAAAGAAGGCGTAGCCGAGGAACAGTATTGTCAGCGCCTCCGTGATGCTGATGCTGAATTGGATTGCGTCGATGCCATGTCCCCAGATCAACACGTCGCGAACCTGTTTGACAATGGATGCCAATGGGTTCAAGGCAAGCAGTCCACGGTACCGTTCAGGAATTGCCTCGACAGGGAAGAATATGGGAGTAAGGAACATGAAGGCTGTGGTGATGATGGTCGTTATCTGAGTGATGTCCCTCGCGTAAACGCCCAGAGCGGCGAGGAACCACGATAACCCCGCGAGTAGTATGAAAAGCGGAAGCAAGGCGACAGGCAGCAGTAGTACGGTAGGGTGAGGTAGGCCAATGGCGACGCAATAAAAGACGATCCATACCACAAGGTTGATGACGAGATTGAAGGATGCGGAGATGACGTTGATGACAGGCATGATTTCCAAAGGGAAAATGACGCGCTTGACGTAATTTGAGTTTGCCAGGATAAGTTCCGGAGAGCGGTTGAATACCTCAGCAAACATGTTGAACACCAATAGACCCGAGAAGAGCACCAAGGCAAACTCACTCTTTGTCCCCGTGCCTCCTGGCCAGCGTCCCTTGAGAACTTCGCTAAATACGAAGGTGTATACCGAAAGCATGAATATTGGCTGCAGTACTGACCATGCAAAGCCGAGGAAGGAGCCGCGATAGCGTGTGGCAATGTCGCGTACGGCAAGCGTCTGGATCAGTTGGCGGTGCCTTGCAATGGTTCTGACCAAGTTGAGTGGGTCGGCTGGGAAGGCTTGCATGATGGTTGGTCTACGGGCTTTAAAGGGGTGGCTAGATTTGGCTTGTGTCAGTGAGGGTGTGCCGGAGACGGTGCCACCTGTTATTTAACTTCACTGCCGGCGAATACGTGGTGCAATCACCTTTTAGTTCACAGCCCTCGTGTTCGAGTTGCATCCGTGTTTGCCACAGCATGCAAACTCGAAGAATTCATAGATTAGCCTTTTGGATTGGCGTTCAGAGCCAATGGGGCTGGCGTTGTTTCTCTTGGGCGCCGACGTTCGAATCGGAGCGGCAGCGAGGTGGGTAATATCGAACGCTGGGTGATGGCGTCATCCCAGCGAAAACGGGAATCCACATTTTTCGATTCATGAGGTGGATATGGATGCCCGTTTTCGTAGGCATGACGTCGCGCGGCACTTGTCTCAAGCTCAGGCACTGAAGAGTCAGTGCGCAGACGTGCCTAGCACACGCTTCAAGTGATAGGCAGCATCGTTGGTATAGGGTTTGCCATCCTTGCCCAACTGCCGGATATCATTGCTGTTGAGCGTCTCAAACGGGCGGTGCTCCCAGTCTTGAGCGTTGGGAATGAGCACGAAGTGGTGGCTATCCTGAATCTGCCAGTGTCCCTGGCTGGACAGGAAATTGTTAGTCGCACGACCAGCAAACGTCTCGTCGAGCATATAGCTGCCATCGGCGTTGAGCTGCAACTTTGTTTGGATGCCCTGGCAATCGCCGCAGGCGATGGTACCGGCGAATTTTCCGGCGAAGGCTTGTGCAGACAAGATATCGCTTGAGGGCGTTGTGTCACCGGCTGGATGGGACACGGCCGGCGCTTGATTGCTTGGAGCGGAGCAGGCGGCCAAGCCGAGCGCAAAGGTGGCAGTCAGGACACTTACATTGAGCTTCATCGTTAATTTCTCCTGTCATGGTTGGCGAACTGCGGGCATTTTTTGGGGGCTCAGACCGGGTATGCCTAACTGGATAGTTGTGATGTAATCTCGGCGAGCTTGCTGTCGACCAGCTCGCGATTTCCGCGTGATTCTATATTCAAACGTAGCAGTGGTTCGGTGTTGGAACTGCGTAAATTGAATCGCCAGTCGCCGAAATCGGCGCTGATACCGTCGGTGTGATCGAGGGTCGGATCGAACCTGGCGCAGCGACCCATGACGTGTTCGACCGCGGCGCGCGCGTCGTTGACCTGGAAGTTTATTTCTCCGCTGCAGGGGTAGGCTTGCATGCGGTCCTCGACCATCTCCGCCAACGACATTCCCGTGTTGGAAACGAGGCCGGCGATCAGCAACCACGGGATCATTCCGGAATCACAGTAGTTGAAGTCGCGGAAGTAGTGGTGCGCACTCATCTCGCCACCGTAGATCGCATCCTCCGCACGCATGCGCTCCTTGATGAAGGCGTGGCCGGTCTTGCTCTGCACCGGTATGCCACCGGCCTGCTTCACCATTTCGATGGTGTTCCAGGTTAACCGTGGATCGTGGATCACCTTGCCACCCGGGTGTTTGGCCAGGAGTGCCTTGGCCAGCAGCCCTACCAGATAGTAGCCTTCGATGAAGCGGCCGTCCGCATCGAAGAAGAAGCAGCGATCGAAGTCACCGTCCCAGGCGATGCCGAAGTCGGCACCGTGTGTGCGCACGGTTTCCGCGGTCGCGCTGCGATTCTCCGGCAAGAGGGGATTGGGAATGCCGTTCGGGAAGCGCCCATCGGGTTCATGCTGCACGCGGACGAAATCGAAGGGTAGATGTGGTGCAAGCTCGTCGATCACCATGCCGGCTCCGCCATTGCCAGCGTTGGTCACGATCTTGAGTGGTTTGAGCGCGGTACGATCGACGTAACTGAGCAGGTGTTGGATATAGGCGGTCTTTGCGTAGGCTTTAGTCACCCCTCCGGGTGATAGGGCTTGGGAATAGATGCCCTCAGTCACACTGTCACGGATGGTGAACAGCCCGGTATCGCCACTGATCGGACGTGAGCCTTCGCGCACGAGCTTGAGGCCGTTGTAATCCATGGGATTGTGACTGGCGGTAACCATGATGCCGCCTGCGACTCCCAGATGGTGGGTCTGAAAGTAGACTTCCTCGGTGCCGCACAGTCCTATGTCGATGACGTCACGCCCGGCAGCGTTGATGCCGGCGGTCAATGCGTCCTGCAACGCCGGACTGCTCAAGCGTACGTCACGCCCGAGTACCACCGGACCTGGTCCGAGCAGTTGAGCCGTAGCGTTGCCAATGCGACGGGCAAGGTCCTCGTTCAATTCATCAGGCACCCGACCGCGGATGTCATAGGCTTTGAAGCAATTCAGTTTCATGCCGCCTCCTTGGCGATGCGTCAGAGTGCCTGTTCCAGTTCCGGAATGATCTTGAACAGATCCCCCACCAGCCCGAAATCCGCAATCTCGAAGATCGGCGCCTCGCCATCCTTGTTGATCGCCACGATGGTACCAGCGTCTTTGATGCCAGTGAGGTGCTGGATGGCACCGGAAATGCCGATGGCCATGTACAGCTCGGGGGCGATGATTTTGCCGGTCTGGCCGACCTGCAGGTCGCTAGGCACATAGCCGGCGTCGACCGCGGCGCGCGAGGCGCCGACGGCGGCGCCGATCCTGTCGGCGAATTTGAAGATGATGTCGAAATTCTCCTTCGAGCCGACGCCTCGGCCGCCGGAAACGACCTTGCTGGCGCTCTGCAGGTCCGGGCGATCGCTGCTGCCCTGCTTCAGCTCGACGAAGCGGGTATGCGTGGGCAGCGCGGCGTCGACGGCCAGCGCCTCGACCGGTGCGCTGCTGGCGCCAGTGGCGGCGGCCGGCCACGAGGCCGAGCGGATCGTGGCGACCACGGTATGGGCGGTGTCGGCCTCGACGGTGATGATCGCGTTGCCGGCGTAGATCGGGCGCTTGAACGTGTGTGCGGCCTCGACGCTCATCACGTCGCTGACCTGGGCAACGCCGAGCAGGGCGGCGACGCGGGGGGCGACGTCCTTGCCGAACGTGGTGGAAGGCACGAATACATGGCTGTAGCCGGCAGCGGCCTTGGCGATCTGCGGTGCCAGGATGGCGGCCAGGGGGTGGGCGTTCTCGGGGCGGGCGACGATGAGCACGCGGCTCACGCCATCGATCTTCGCCGCTTCGGAGGCAATCGCGTCGACGCTGTCGGCCAGCACCAGTACGTCGATGGCTTCGCCTTTCACCGCAGTGGCGGCGCTCACGGCGCGCGCGGTGGAGGAGTTGAGTTTGCCGCCGAGGTGTTCGGCGATGACCAGGATCTTGCTCATGTGTGTCTCCGAAGCTTTTTGTAGGAGCCCATCCTGTGGGCGATGCTCTTGGGTGCGTGTTGAAAAGCGTCGCCCACAGGGTGGGCTCCTACACGGGAATGGGATTACAGCAGGCCTTTCTGCTTCAGCGCGGCGACCAGCTCGGCCGCGTCCTTCACCATGACACCCTTGCTGCGCTTGGCCGGCGCGGCGTAGTGCGTGGTCTTCAGGTGGTCGTGCGCGTCGACGCCTAGCGAGGCGAACTCGATCGTGTCGATCGGCTTGGATTTCGCCTTCATGATGTCGGGCAGCTTGATGAAGCGCGGCTCGTTCAGGCGCAGGTCGGTGGTGATCACCGCCGGCAGTTCCGCTTCGATCACTTCCAGGCCGGCGTCGACCTCGCGGGTTACCGTGGTCTTGCCATCGGCAATCTCGACCTTGCTGGCGAACGTGGCCTGCGGGCGATCCCACAGCGCGGCGAGCATCTGGCCGGTCTGGTTGGCGTCGTCGTCGATCGCTTGCTTGCCCAGGATCACCAGCCCCGGCTGCTCCTTCTCGATCAGCTTGAGGAACACGCGGGCGGCGGTCAGCGGCTGCACGGCGTCGGTGGCGACCACGTGGATGGCGCGGTTCGCACCCATCGCCAGGCCATTGCGCAGGTGCGCGGTGAGATCGGCCGGGCCGATGCCGACCACGATCACTTCCTCGGCCACGCCTTTCTCGCGCAGGCGCAGCGCCTCTTCCAGCGCGATGTCATCGAACGGGTTGGCGGACAGCTTTACGCCGTCGGTGACCACGCCGCTGCCGTCGGGCTTGACCTGGATGCGCACGTTGTAGTCCACGACGCGCTTGTAGCCGACCAGAATTTTCATCGGTGATTCCTGTCTTGTTGGCCGCCCCGGCAGGGGCTCGAAATCGCCATTCTAACCGGCATCGAACAATCGTACGAATTGGACGGTTCTGCGGCGTTGCGACGCAGTGCAGCGGTCAGCCGCTGCGTCGCGCGTACGGTGGATGTCGCCGGCGCCGCTGCGGCGAGGCCGAGCGGGCTGGCCGCGCTGGCTGCGGTGAAGCCGCGGGCGCGGCTGTGCGTTCCGGTATGATGCCGCGATGCCGGGTCGGCCGGCATGTGGCGGTATCGATGGCGTCCCCGTGGTCACCCGACTTGAGCAGGGTCGCCCGCGACAACGAGTGAACATGACGCGGCCTCGCTTTTCCATCGTGCTTTGCACTTACAACGGAGCTGCTTACCTGCAGCCGCAGCTGGACAGCCTGCTGGCGCAGACGCGTCTGCCCGACGAGATCGTGATCGGCGACGACGGTTCGACCGATGCCAGCATGGATATGCTGCATGTGTTCGCGCAGCGTGCGCGCAAGGCCGGCATCGCAGTAGAGCTGCGGCGTAATCGGGACACTCTCGGTTATGTCGGCAACTTCTCCGCGGGCTTGCGGGCTGCCGAGGGCGAGGTGTTGTTCCTCTGCGACCAGGACGATGTATGGCGCGCCGACAAGCTGGCACGGATGGCCGACCGGTTCGAGCAGGATCCCTCGCTGTCGCTGCTGCACAGTGACGCGCGGCTGGTGGATGCGCAGGGCGGCTCGCTGCAGTGTTCGCTGTTCGAGGCGCTGCAGATGACGCCGCAGGAGAAGCAGGCCATTCACGACGGCCACGCGTTCGAGGTGGTTCTGCGGCGCAGTTTCGCGACCGGCGCCACCGCGGCGTTGCGGCGTAGCCTGGTCGAGTTGGCGCTGCCGGTGGAAACGGGCTGGATCCACGACGAATGGTTGACCGCGGTGGCAGCGGCGACCGGTCGGGTCGACTTCATCGACGAGCCGCTGATCGACTACCGCCAGCATGGCGCCAACCAGATCGGCATGCGCAGGCGCACGCTGGCGATGAAGTGGCGGGATCTGCTGCTTCCGCGTGGTCGCCTGCTGTCCGACGAGGCGCTGCGCCTGCGGCGACTGGAGGCGTTCCTGGCGCGGGGCGAATTCCGTGGCAGCGCCGAACGTGTCGCGCAGGTGCACCACAAGTCCAGCCATTTCGATCGGCGCGTGGCGATCGGCCGCCTGCCACGGCTGCGGCGCCTGCCGGCGATCATGCGGGAGGCGCGCAGCGGCTGCTATCGCCGCTACGGCACCGGCGGCCGCTCGATGTTGCGGGATCTGCTGCGGCATGACTGAGATTTCCGTCAGCGGCATCTGCGCGGTGATCGTGAGCTATCAGCCCGATCCGGCGGCGATCGCCGATCTGCTCGGCAGGGTGATGCCGCAGGTCGGCGCCGTGGCGCTGGTCGACAACGCCAGCGGCGGCGACTGGCAGGCGGCGATCGGTGAACTGCTGGCCGCCCATGGCGGGGCGTTGCTGGGCCAGCCGCGCAACATCGGGCTGGCCGCGGCGCAGAACGTCGGCATCGACTGGGCGCGCGCACGCGGCTTTCGCCATGTGCTGCTGCTGGATCAGGACAGCGAGCCGGGCGCCGACATGGTGGCTGCCCTGTGGCGGGCGCTGCAGGTGCTGTCCGCAGCCGGCAAGGTGGCCGCGGTGGGGCCACGCTTCCATGACCCGCGCGAGCACCGCGACGCACCCTTCGTGCGCATCGGTTTCCCGCTGAACCGCAAGCAGTGGTGTGCTGCCGATACGCCATCCGTCGCATGCGATTTCCTGATCAGCTCGGGGATGTTGATTCCGTTGGCCGTGTTGGATCGGGTGGGTCCGATGGACGCAGGCTTGTTCATCGACAACGTGGATCTGGAATGGGGTTTTCGCGCGCGGGCGCAGGGCTATGCGCTGCATGGCGTATGTGCGGCGACCATGTATCACCGTCTCGGCGACGGCCGCCGTGCGCTGCCGTTCGGCCGCGGGCGGATCGTGGTGCATGGTTCGCTGCGGTTGTACTACATGATGCGCAATCGCCTGTTGCTTTACCGGTTGCCGCACACGCCGCGGACATGGGTTGCGCAGGATCTGCCGAGGGTGTTGGCCAAGTTGTTCCTGTTCGGCGTGCTGGTCGGCCCGCGCCGGCGCAACCTGCGTTGCATGCTGCGCGGCCTGCACGACGGCCTGCAGGGCCGGCGTGGGGCGTGCCCGGACGAGCTTTCCGGATACGGCTGAGCGCGAGACTGCGACTGCTTACAGGTTCTGGTAATTCGGCCCCGAACCACCCTCCGGCGTGACCCAGGTGATGATCTCGTACGGGTCCTTGATGTCGCAGGTCTTGCAGTGCACGCAGTTGGCGGAATTGATCTGCAGGCGCTTGCCGTGCAGCGCGCTTTCGTCGGCCACCATCTCGTAGACGTTGGCCGGGCAGAAGCGGGTGCAGGGGTTGTCGTATTCCTCGACGCACCTGGTGGCGCAGATGTCGGTGTCGGCCACGTGCAGGTGCACCGGCTGGTCCTCGTCGTGCTCGGTGGCGGCGAAGTAGACGCCGGCCAGGCGGTCGCGCGGCGGCAGCGCGCGCTGCACGTAGTCGCGCTTCGGCTCTTCGTACTCGCCGAGCTTGTGCAGGCTGGACCAGTCGGGCTTGTTCTTCAGCGTCCACGGCGACAGGCCGCCGGTGGCGGTCTCCCAGGCGGCGTTGAGCATGCCGAACCACAGGCCCTTCTTGAACGCGGGCTTGACGTTGCGCACCTTCCGCAGCTCGGCCATCGCTGCCGAGCCGCGCAGCTTCGCATCGAAACCGGTGGCGTCGAGGCCGTTGGCGGCGAGGTGCTCGGCGGCGAGCATGCCGCTCCTGATCGCCTGGTGGGTGCCTTTCACCTTCGGCACGTTGAGCAGGCCGGCGGTGTCGCCGATCAAGAGCGCGCCGGGCATCTCGCACTTCGGCAGCGACTGCCAGCCGCCGGTGACGATCGCGCGCGCGCCGGCGGAGAGGATGCTGCCGCCTTCCAGCAGCGGCAGGTTCATCGGGTGGTTCTTCCACTGCTGGAACGCTTCCCACGGCTGGTACTTCGGGTCGCTGTAGTCGAGCCCGCTGACGTAGCCGAGCGCGATGCGGTCCTGGTCCAGGTGGTACATGAAGCTGCCGCCGTAGGTGTGCGTGTCGGCCGGCCAGCCGAAGCTGTGCACGATCTTGCCCGGGGTGACGCGGCCGGGCGGCAGCTGCCACAGCTCCTTGATGCCGATCGAGTAGCCCTGCGGGTCGCTGTCCTTGTCCAGCGCGTAGCGCTTGATCAGCCGCTTGGTGAGGCTGCCGCGCGCGCCTTCGGCCAGCACGGTGACCTTGGCCTTGATGTCGATGCCCTGGGTGTAGCCGGCCTTGTGCGAACCGTCCTTCGCCACGCCCATGTCGCCGATGCGCACGCCGGCGACCGAACCGTCCTCGTTGTAGATGTTGTCGGCGGCGGCGAAGCCGGGGAACACGTCCACGCCCAGCGCCTCGGCCTGCGGCGCCAGCCAGGCGCACATCGCGCCCAGCGAGACGATGAAGTTGCCATGGTTCTTCATGCCCGGCGGCACCATCATCTTGCGCCCGCCGGTTTTGCTGAGCAGCCAGAACTCGTCCTCGCCGGCCGGCACGCAGACCGGCGGCGGGTTGGCGCGCCAGCCCGGCAGCAGCGCGTCCAGCGGCTGCGGCTCGATCACCGCGCCGGACAGGATCTGCGCGCCGATGGTCGAGGACTTCTCGATCACGCACACGCTCGTGTCCGGCTTCAGCTGCTTCAGGCGGATCGCGAACGACAGGCCGGCCGGGCCGGCACCGACCACGACGACGTCGTATTCCATGGTTTCGCGTTCGCTCATGGCGGACTCCCTGGAGCTGGGTGGCGGCGCAGGCGCTTGCCGTGCGCGCGGGTATGGGTCAGGTCGCCATTGTCCGTTTTCGCGCGCCGTGCGGCAACGCGTGCTGCGCTACCGCTTGCAATCGTTTCACCGGAGGCGGCGATAATCGGGCCAAGCCAAGGGAGCGTTCATGAATTCGATGCCGCCGATCGCCGATCTCGACCTGCGTCGCGCCTCGCTGTGCCAGTTGCTGCACTGGCTGGCGGCGGGCCGCGTGCAGCCGCAGGCGCTGGCCGACGTCTACCAGCAGGCAATCGAGCGTATCGATCCGCAACTCCATGCTTACGTGGACCAGCGTTCGGGCCTGGTGCAGGATCAGGCGGCACTGGCCGAACGGCGCCGCCGCGACGGCGTGATCGGCCGGCTCGACGGTATTCCGATCGCGCTGAAGGACAACTTCGACATCGCCGGCTGGCCCACCCGGGTCGGCCTGCCCGGCCGCGGCAAGCCGGTACGCGAGGATGCCCACGTGGTGGCGCGGCTGCGCGCGTCCGGCGCGGTGCTGCTGGGCAAGACCAACATGGACGAGGGCGCGCTGGGCGCGGTCACCGACAACCCGCACTCCGGCGCCACCCACAACCCGCACCGGCACGGCTATACCGCCGGCGGTTCCTCCGGCGGTGCGGCGGCCGCGGTGGCCGCGGGTCTGGCGGTGGCGGCGGTCGGTTCGGACAGCCTCGGCTCGATCCGCATCCCGGCCAGCTATTGCGGCGTGTACGCGCTGAAACCCACCCACGGCGAGATCTCCGCGCGCGGCCTGGTGCCGGCGGCGCGCCGGCTCGACGCGGTCGGTTTGCTGGCGCGCAGCGCCGACGACCTCACCGTGCTGCTGCAGGTACTGGCCGGCTACGACGCCGACGATGCGCGTTCGCGCCGGCGCCGGGTCGCGTTCGCGCTGCCGGACTGGGAGCCGGGCAACCTGCGCGCGGGGCTGCTGCCGGACCTGGCCGCGGTCGGCGTGCAGCCGGAAGTGATCGAGGTGTTCGAGGCGGCCATGGCGAAATTGCCGCATGCGCTGGGCGACCGCCGCACGGTCGACTTCGCCGACTGGGATTTCGCGCGCACCCGCCGCGCCGGCCTGCTCCTGATGGAGGCGGAGATGCTCGGCACCTTCGCCGCGGACCTGGCCGATAGCAGGCGCCCGGTGTCGGAACGTTTCCGCCGTCTGCTCGGCTACGCCGCCGGCAAGAGTGCGGCCGATTACGCAGTGGCCGATCGTGTGCTCGACGCGGCCACCCTGAAGATGCGCCGGCTGTTCGCCCAGGTCGACGTGCTGGTGCTGCCGACCACGCCGCAGGGCGCGTTCCCGCTGGACGGCCCGGTACCCGATTCGCAGGCCGACCTGACCAGCTTCGCCAGCCTGGCCGGTTGCCCGGCGGTGAGCCTGCCGATGGGCATGCTGCCGAACGGCATGCCGGTGGGCCTGCAACTGGTCGGCGCGCGCGGCTCGGACCTGCGCCTGCTGGAACTGGCCTCGGTGTGCGCGGCCACGCTGGATGCCGAGCCGACGTACCCGGCGATCGCCTGAGCGCATCCATACCGTGGCGCGAGGGCGCCCGCATATGCCGCACGCGCAGGCGACTGCCGATCGAGATTATTTCGGAACCCCGCCGGCGTTCGCGTAACATGGCCGGATGACCGGCGCGCGGTGGCGCGCCGCGCAAGGCCAGCCTGGGTTCCACGCATGAACATCGACAACGTACCGGCGCGCTCGCACCTGGACGATCTGGAAGCGGAGAGCATCCACATCTTCCGCGAGGTGGCGGCCAGCTTCCGCCATCCGGTGATGCTGTATTCGATCGGCAAGGATTCCTCGGTGCTGCTGCACCTGCTGCGCAAGGCGTTCCATCCGGCGAAGCCGCCGTTGCCGCTGCTGCACGTGGATACCACCTGGAAGTTCCGCGAGATGATCGCGTTCCGCGAGCGGGTGGCGGCGAGCGGCGACGTGCAGGTGCTGGTGCACATCAACCAGGACGGCGTGCGCCAGGGCATCTCGCCGCTGACCCACGGCGCCACCGTGCATACCGACGTGATGAAGACCCAGGCACTGAAGCAGGCGCTGGACCAGTACGGCTTCGATGCGGCGATCGGCGGTGCGCGGCGCGACGAGGAGAAGTCGCGCGCGAAGGAGCGCGTGTTCTCGTTCCGCAACGGGCAGCACCGCTGGGACCCGAAGCGCCAGCGCCCGGAGTTCTGGCACACCTACAACACGCAGATCCGCCAGGGTGAGAGCGTGCGCGTGTTCCCGCTGTCCAACTGGACCGAGATGGACGTGTGGCTGTACATCCGCCGCGAGGCCATCCCGGTGGTGCCGCTGTACTTCGCCGCGCCGCGCCCGGTGGTGGCGCGCGACGGCGCGCTGATCATGGTGGACGACGAGCGCTTCACGCTGCGCGAGGGCGAGGCGGTGGAAATGCGCGAAGTGCGCTTCCGCACGCTGGGCTGCTACCCGCTCACCGGCGCGGTGGCATCGTCCGCCGACACGCTGGACAAGATCATCGCCGAGATGGCCGACTCGCGCAGTTCCGAGCGGCAGGGCCGGGTGATCGACCACGACCCCTCCGCCTCGATGGAGCGCAAGAAGCTGGAGGGCTACTTCTGATGGCCGTCCCGACCGCTTCCGCCATCACGGCTGCCGCCGCCGGCCAGGGCCTGCTGCGCTTCATCACCTGCGGCAGCGTGGACGACGGCAAGAGCACCCTGCTCGGCCGCCTGCTGTACGACGCCGGCACGGTGCCGGAAGACCAGCTCGCCGCGCTGGCGCGCGACAGCCGCCGGCTGCATGCCGACGACGGCGACGCGCTGGACTTCGCCTTGCTCACCGACGGCCTGGACGCCGAGCGCGAGCAGGGCATCACCATCGACGTGGCCTACCGCTACTTCCACACCGCGCGACGCAGCTTCATCGTGGCCGACTGCCCCGGCCACGAGCAGTACACCCGCAACATGGCCACCGGCGCCTCCAACGCCGAGCTGGCGGTGGTGCTGGTGGACGCGCGCAAGGGTCTGTTGCCGCAGACCCGCCGGCACACTTATATATGCGCGCTGCTGGGCATCCGCCGGGTGGTGCTGGCGGTGAACAAGATGGACCTGGTCGGCTGCGACGAGGCGGTCTACCGCGGCATCACCGACGCCTACCGGGCGCTGGCGCAGTCGCTGGGCATCGCCGAAGTGGCGTGCCTGCCGGTGATCGCGCCGGACGGCGACAACGTGGGCTCGCGTTCGTCGCGGATGCCCTGGTACACCGGCGCCAGCCTGCTCGAACTGCTGGAATCGGCCGACGTCACGCCACTGCGCGCCGGCGATTTCCGCATGCCGGTGCAATGGGTGAACCGGCCCGACCAGTCGTTCCGCGGCTACGCCGGCACCATCTGCGGCGGCCGCGTGGCGAAGGGCGACGAGGTAATCGTGCAGCCCGGCGTGCAGCGTGCGCGCATCGCGCGCATCGTCACCGCCGACGGCGAGCTGGACAGCGCCGGCGACGGCCAGGCGGTGACGCTGTGCCTGGACCGCGAGATCGACGTAAGCCGCGGCGACGTGATCGCCGACGCGCTGCACCCGGCACCGGTCGCCGACCAGTTCGCCTGCCACCTGCTGTGGCTGGGCGACAACGCGCTGCTGCCGAACCGCACCTACTGGCTGAAGCTCGGCACGCGCACGGTGAACGCGCGGGTGATGTCGATCAAGCACAAGGTGGACGTCAACAGCCAGGCCAAGCTCGCCGCGCGGCAGCTGCTGCTGAACGAGGTGGGCTACTGCACGCTGGGCCTGGACGACGAGGTCGCGTTCGAGGCGTATGCGGACAACCGCACGCTCGGCGGCTTCATCCTGATCGACCGCCAGAGCAACGCCACGGTGGCCTGCGGCATGCTGGACTTCGCGCTGGGCCGCTCGGCCAACGTGCACTGGCAGCACGTCGACATCGACAAGGGCGTGCGCGCTTCCAGCAAGGGCCAGCAGCCGCTGTGCCTGTGGTTCACCGGCCTGTCCGGCGCCGGCAAGTCCACCGTTGCGAACCTGGTGGAACGCCGCCTGCACGCGCTGGGCTGCCACACCTATCTGCTCGACGGCGACAACGTGCGCCACGGCATCAACAAGGACCTGGGCTTCACCCCGCAGGATCGCGTGGAGAACATCCGCCGCATCGCCGAGGTGGCGCACCTGATGGTGGACGCCGGGCTGATCGTGCTGGTCAGCGCGATCTCGCCGTACCGCAGCGAGCGGCGCTCGGCGCGCGAACTGTTCGCCGCGGCGGAGTTCATGGAGGTGTTCGTGGACGCGCCACTGGAGGAGTGCGAGCGGCGCGACCCGAAGGGCCTGTACCGCAAGGCGCGCGCCGGCACGATCCGCAATTTCACCGGCATCGACGCGCCGTACGAGCGGCCCGAAGCGCCGGACATCCACCTGCTGAGCGGCGGGCAGCGCCCCGAGCAGCTGGCCGAGCAGGTGGTGGCGCGGCTGCTGGCCGCGCTGGATGGCGCCGCGGGCGGTTGAGCCACCGCGGCCAACGGCCGCGCCCGGCTTGGATTGCCCGCTGCCGGCGGCGATAATGCGGGACTTTCCCCCGCAAGGCGCCGCCGCGATGACCGAGAAGACCGTACTCAACGCCACCCACCGTGCGCTCGGCGCGCGCATGGTCGACTTCGGCGGCTGGGACATGCCGATCAACTACGGCTCGCAGATCGAGGAGCATCATGCGGTGCGCCGCGACGCCGGCATGTTCGACGTCTCGCACATGACCGTGATCGACCTGCACGGCGCGCGCACCAGGGATTTCCTGCGCCACCTGCTGGCCAACAGCGTCGACAAGCTCAAGCTGCACGGCAAGGCGCTGTACTCGTGCATGCTGGACGAGCGCGGCGGGGTGATCGACGACCTGATCGTGTACTACCTCGGCGAGGAGTTCTTCCGGCTGGTCGTCAACGCCGCCACCCGCACCAAGGACCTGGCCTGGATCGAGCGCCAGGCAAAGGCGTTCGAGGTGGAGGTGAAGGAGCGCCCCGAGTTCGCCATGATCGCGGTGCAGGGCCCCAACGCCCGCGCGAAGGTGCTGGGCCTGCTGCACGAGGTGGACCGTCCGCGCATCGAGAAGCTCGGCAAGTTCAGTGCCGCCGCCGCGCAGGGGCCGCACGGCATGCCGCTGTTCGTGGCGCGCACCGGCTACACCGGCGAGGACGGTTTCGAGATCATCGTGCCGGCCGAACACGCCGTGGCGCTGTGGGAAGCGCTGGCCGCCGCCGGCGTGACGCCGGCCGGCCTCGGCGCGCGCGACACGTTGCGGCTGGAAGCCGGCATGAACCTCTACGGCCAGGACATGGACGAGAGCGTGTCGCCGTGGGAAGCCAACCTCGGCTGGACCATCGCGCTGGACGAGGGCCGCGACTTCATCGGCCGCGAGGTGCTGGAGGCGCAGAAGGCCGCCGGCGTGAAGCGCGTGATGGTGGGCCTGGTGCTGGACGAGAAGGGCGTGCTGCGCCACGGCCAGAAGGTGCTCACCGCGAACGGCGAGGGCGAGATCCTCTCCGGCAGCTTCGCGCCGACGCTCGACAAGGCGGTGGCGTTCGCACGCATACCCGTCGGCGAGCCGGGCGCGATCCGCGTGGATATCCGCGGCCGCGAAGTGCCGGTGCGCCTGGTGAAATATCCGTTCGTGCGCGACGGCAGGCCCTGCGAGGGGATCTGAGCGACGCCCGGCATGACACGTTTTTCCAACGGCGGATGTGGCTAGAATCACCGCCTGTAACCCGACCCAACCCAACGACTGGACCCCGATCATGAGCGAGATTCCCGGCGATCTGAAATTCCTCAAGTCCCACGAGTGGGCCCGCGCCGAAGACGACGGCCTGGTCCGGGTGGGCATCTCCGACCACGCGCAAGACCAGCTCGGCGACCTGGTCTACGTCGAGCTGCCCGAAGTCGGCTCCGCGGTGAAGGCGGGTGCCGGTGCGGCCGTGGTGGAGTCGGTGAAGGCCGCCTCGGACATCTACTCGCCGGTGTCCGGCGAAGTCGTCGCGGTCAACGAGCTGCTCAACGACAAGCCTGAGACCATCAACGAGGACGCGTTCGGCGAAGGCTGGATCTTCCTGGTGCGTCCCAGCGATCGCGGCGAGCTCGACGAGCTGCTCGACGCGAACGACTACGAGGAACTGGTCGAGAACGAAGACCACTGACCTCGCACGCGATCAGGTTCGACCTTGCCGGCCGCCCAGTGCGGCCGGCGGCGTTTTTGCGACGGCGACCTGCTGTCCGCGGCGTGCGCGCGGCCGACGTCGCGCAGGCGCGCCTTCGTCGACGCGACGTGTCCGGCATGACGTCGAGCGAGCGCCTCGGCGACGAGTGCCCGACGCCGCCGCGCGTCTCGTTCGCGCCGTCGCCGGGGCGAGGGCAGGGTGGGCGAGGGATTTTTTTGCCTGCGCCGGAACGCGGGTCCGGGTGGTTTCAGTCGTGTTCCGTTCATCTGCAGGCCGCCTGCCGGCGGCTCGGAACGCGCCTCGCGCGAATGGCGCCGTGCGATGCTCATTTTCCGGTACGCCATGGCTGCATGTCTTGAAATCGTTGTGTACCAACGGTTTCAAGGGGCACAAAGATTTCCATGAAAATATCGTATGGACGTCCAGACGTCTATTCGATGAATCGTGCAAATGCCCCGGAAGCCTTGTTGCGGCAGGCCTCGGGGCGGTTTGGGGCGGCTGCAAGCGGGTGGAATTGATGACTGAAATCAATTGACAGGCGAAATCTTCGGGGATAGCTTTCGCAACAGATCACGGGGAATGCGTTTTATGGCGACAACGAAATTCATCAAGCCGTATGTCGAGCACGGTGAAAAGGCCAATGCAGTACGCAAGATCACCGTCTCGATTCCGCTGCATGTGCTGCGGCGGCTTTCTGATTTGCGCACCCACCGTCAAGTGAACAATCTTCGGCACGCTACCAACAGTGATGTGTTGGTCGAAGCGTTCCTGCACGCTTTTACTGGGCAACCACTGCCAACTGATGAGGAGCTGAGACGAACCATGGCCACTGCCAAGAAATCCGCTGCAAAGAAACCGGCCGCCAAGAAGGCCGCCGCCAAGAAACCCGCCGTGAAGAAGGCCGCCGCCAAGAAGCCGGTTGCCAAGAAGCCGGCCGCCAAGAAGGCTGCCGCCAGGAAGCCGGCCGCCAAGAAAGCTGCCGCCAAGAAGCCGGCGGCCGCCAAGAAAGCTGCCGTGAAGAAGGTCGCGAAGAAGGCTGCGCCGAAGAAGGCCGCCGCCAAGAAAGCTGCACCGGCCAAGGTGGTGAAGGCCACCAAGACCGCGAAGGCCAAAGCGAAGAAGTAAGGCGACACGCGACACCCCACAATAAGACAAGCCATCGACTTCTCTCCCCGCGGTGCCCAGCGCGGGGAGAGCACTTCGAGAAGCCTTCGTCCCGGCCTGGCCGGGACGCTTCGTTTCAGGGGGTGGAATATCCGTGCGCGCAACCGGCGGCATGCCCGCGTTGCCTTTCGCCGCCCACCCCCGAACGTGCCGTTTTCCGAAGGTCGCGACGATGCCTGCCTGGAACAGATTTCCGGCCGGTAGCGTGACCTTGCGCATGATTTGCCGTGCTTCGCCATTGGAGCTACCTTCTGCACATCCGCGCCGCGGTGAATCCGGGGGATTCGCCGCTCCTGGATCGACAGGGGGAAAAAGCGCGGGTATCTGTCGACACTCAGTGAGAGACCATGGATACCCGATACATACTTGATACGCGTCGGCATGCGCGTGGGGCCGTCCGGCCCCTGGTCATTGCCATCATCGCCATCTTCGCCTTGCTCGCCGTGGGTGCGTGGTTCCTGATCATCAAGCCGCACCAGGACCTGATCATGGCCGACTCGGGCGGTCATCCGTCCACACCGGTTTCCACCGCGACGCGGGCGGCGCCGCCGCCGCCGGCCAATGTGGCCGCGATGGATCTCAACCAGTTGCTCGCCGAGGCGCGCACCGCGATGAACGAGCAGCGCTACCTGGCGCCGGCCGGCAACAACGCGTTCGAGTTCTATCTGCGCGTGCTGGAAAAGGAGCCCGGCAACAAGGTGGCCTCCGACGCGTTGCGCGAGACGTTCCCGTTCGCGGCCAGTTCGGCCGAGCAGGCGATCAACTCGCGTGACCTCGGCGAGGCACAGCGCCAGATCGAGCTGCTGGCGAAGGCCGATCCGGCCAACTTCACGCTGACCATCCTCCGCTCCAAACTGGATGCCCAGCGCAAGACGCTGGACAAGCAGCAACAGCAGGCCGTCGATCAGGAAAAGGCCGCACAGCTGGCCGCCCAGAAAGCCGCGGCGGACAAGCTGGCGGCGGATCAGCTGGCCGAGCAGCAGAAGGCACAGCTGGCCGCGCAGCAGAAGACGGAGCAGTCGCGCGTCGCGCAGCAGCCGCGTCAGCAGTCGGCGGCGGATGGCGGCGCCTCCGCTGCGGCGGACGGCAGCGGCACGGCGGCAGGCGGGACCACGGCGGCGGTGCTGGTGAAGGGCGCGGCCGCCCGCTATCCCACGGCCGCGATGCGCGCCCGCCAGGAAGGCTGGGTGGTGGTGTCGTTCACGGTCGATCCGGACGGCAGGACCAGCGACGTGAAGGTGGTCGAATCGCAGCCGCGGCATGTCTTCGACCGCGCCGCGGTCGATGCGGTGGAGCGTTACCGCTTCAACCCGGCGATGAAGGATGGCGTGGCCGTTTCCAGCGTCAAGCAGCAGCGGATCGAGTTCAAGCTCTGATCGGAGCGTGAGCGTGGCAACCCGGGCGGCGCATGTTTCGCATGCGCCGCCCTTCTTTTGGGCGGCGGCGGCTCAGCGGTGCCGCGGCGTGCGGCGATGCACGCGTGGTTTCGCCTTGGCCTTCGCCCGGGGTTGCGCCACCGGCTTGGCGGGGCTCTCGAGGTTGGCCCAGTCGACGTGCGGCAGGCCCAGCAGGTCGTCGAACACCATCGGCATCAATCCGCTGGGTGTGGGGCCGGTGGAGTTCCACAGGGTGACCACGCCGGCGCGGTATTTCGGGAAGAAGCCGATCATGGTGCGATAGCCCGCCACGGCGCCGGCGTGATAGATCAGCGTTTCGCCGCCGTATTCGTAGACCCGCCAGCCGAGTCCGTAGTACGCGCCGCTCAGCCGACCGCGACGCCAGGCGGTGGCGTACAGTTCGCTGGGGGTGGCGACGCCGGGCGTGTGCAACGTGTCCAGCAGTGAGGTGGGCAGCACGTCCTGGCGACCGCCCATCTGCGCGATCAGCCACTTCTCCATGTCGCGCAGGCTCGCGTTGACGCCGGCCGCCGGCGCGACCCGGTAGTAGGTCTCGCTCGGATCGAACGGCACCCAGCCCCGGCTGGTGGCACGGTGCGGGCGCGCCCAGCTCTTGCTGGATTCCAGCGCGGCCCGGCCGTAGCTGGCGGTGGTCATGCCCAGCGGATAGAAGATGCGCTTGTCGACCTGGCGATAGAAGAAGTCGCCGGTGCGGGCGAGCACCACGTCGCCGATCATGCTGAAGGCGACGTTCTGGTAGCCGTAGCACTGGCCCACGCCGCAGATCATGTCGACCTCGTCCAGCTTGCGCACCAGCTCTTCGTACGAAGTGTCGCCTTCGAGCATGTTGTCGTAGGTGTTGCGCGGCAGGCCCAGCCGCTGCCCCAGGATGTCGCCGACGGTGGCCTGCGCGGCGGCCTGCATGTCCTTCAGCTTGAAGTACGGCAACACGTCGACCAGCTTGGTGTTCCAGTCCAGCTTGCCGTCGTCGACCAGCAGGCCGGCGATGGCGGTGGCGAATGCCTTGGACAGCGAGGCGAGGCGGAACACGGTGTCCGGCTTGATCGGCTGCTTGGTGGCGGTGTCGGCATAGCCGACGGTGCCCTCGAACACCACCTTGCCGTCGATCACCACCGCGGTGGCCAGGCCGGCCACCGCGTCGCGCTGGGCGAGACGGTTCAACCAGCGCTGATAGTCCGCGAGGGTCTGCTTGACGCGTGCCGGCGGCAGTTGCTGCGGCGCGGTGTCGACACTGATCGACAGCATGGCGGGTGCCGGGGAGGCGGGTGATGCGGCGGCGCGGAGCGGCGTGCAAGCCAGCCCCAGGGTGCCGGCGATCAGCAGGAAGATCTTCTGAAACTGCATGGTATTCTGGCGTGGTTCCGGCGTGGGGATGCGCCTTGGGGTGGAGAGCTTGACGATGGGTCTGATCATCTTCCTGATAGTCGTCGTTCTGATTGTCTTGTACTTCGTGGCGATCTACAACGGACTGGTCACTTCGCGCAACGGCTACAAGAACGCGTTCGCGCAGATCGACGTGCAGCTCACCCGTCGCCACGACCTGATTCCGAACCTGGTCGAGACGGCCAAGGGCTACCTGGCGCACGAGCGCGGCACCCTCGAAGCCGTGGTGCAGGCGCGCAACGCGGCGGTCAACGAACTGGCCGGCGCGAAGGCCAACCCGGGCGACCCGGCCGCGATGCAGCAGCTGGCCAGCAGCGAAAACGCCTTGACCCAGACGCTGGGCCATTTGTTTGCGCTGCAGGAGGCGTACCCCGACCTGAAGGCGAACCAGACCATGATGCAGCTCTCCGAAGAGCTGACCTCCACCGAGAATCGGGTGGCGTTCGCGCGGCAGGCCTATAACGATGCAGTGCTGACCTACAACAACCGGCGCGAGGTCTTTCCCGCGTCGTTCGTGGCGAACGGCTTCGGCTTCGCCGCCGCCGAGCCGCTCGCGATCGACAATCCGGCCGTGCGCGACGTGCCGAAGGTCTCCTTCGGCTGATCGCCGCCGCGTCGCGGTGCATGCCGCGGCGCACTCCGGGAGCTTGCATGGATTTCTTTGCGCAACAGGCGCGCGTGCGCGGCAGCAGCCGGCGGCTGGTGGCGCTGTTCGTACTGGCGGTGGTGGCGATCGTGGCGGCGATCGACGCGGCGGCGTGGCTTGCCTTCGGCCACCATCCGGCCGCCGGCGAGCCGGCCGCGTCGAACCTGCCGCTGCTCCTCGCCAGCAGCGGCGCGGTGATCGCCGGGATCGGACTCGGCTCGCTGTTCCGCATCATGAGCCTGTCCGGCGGCGGCAAGGCCGTCGCTGAAAGCGTCGGCGCGGTGGCGGTGCCGGCGGATACCCGCGACCCGCAGCTGCGCCGGCTGCGCAACGTGATCGAGGAGGTCGCGATCGCCTCCGGTGTGCCGGTGCCGGACGTCTACCTGATGGCCGACGAGGCGGGCATCAACGCCTTCGCCGCCGGTTACTCCGCCTCCGACGCGGCGGTGTGCGTGACCCAGGGCTGCCTGGACAACCTCACGCGTGACGAACTGCAAGGCGTGATCGCGCACGAGTTCAGCCATGTGCTGAACGGCGACATGCGGCTCAACATCCGCCTGATGGGCCTGCTGTTCGGCATCCTGGTGCTGGCGGTCGTGGGGCGCAAGGTGCTCCAGTTCGGTGGCGGCCGCGGCAGTCGCCGGGGCAGCGGCGGCCAGGTGCTGCTGATCGGTGCGGCGCTGATGGTGGTCGGCTACATCGGCTACTTCTTCGCACGCCTGATCCAGGCCGCGGTGGCGCGCTCGCGCGAAGCGCTGGCGGACGCCTCGGCGGTGCAGTTCACCCGTCAGACCGATGGCCTCGCCGGTGCGTTGAAGAAGATCGCGATCAGCGCCGAAGGCTCCGCCTTGCAGGTGGCGAACAGGCAGGAAGTGGCGCACATGCTGTTCGGCGAGGCAGGCAGTTTCAATGCGCTGTTCGCTACCCATCCGCCCTTGCTCGAGCGCATTCGAACGCTGCAGCCTGGCTTCAAGGAGGCTGACCTGGCACGCATGGCAGCGGGGATGCAGCGCGAAGCGGCACCGCCTGCGCAGGCGAACGGCCCCCCGGCCGCCGCCTCAGGCGTGTCGGGCATGCCGGGGTTGCCGTTGCCACCGATCCTGACGGGCGTGCTGGCCGGCGGCGTGGCCGCGGCCGCGCCGGCGTTCCGGCGTGTCGCGACCGTGCAGCAGGCGATGCCGGCGAGCCTGAGCGAAGCCGTGCGGCAGCCCGAGTCCGCGCTGACCGTGATGCTGGCGCTGGCGCTGTCCTTGAAGGCGGAGCTGCAGCCGGCGCAGCGCCGGATCGTCGCCGATGCCTTTGGCGACGACTTGCAGCGCGCCGTGCAGGCGCAGGCTTCCGCCCTGGCCGCCTTGGCGCCGATCGCGCGCCTGCCGCTGGTCGCGCTGGCGTTTCCCGCGCTCAAGCAATTGCCCGACGGGCGCCAGCAGACTTTGTTGCGCGCGCTGGACGAGCTGGTCAAGGTGGATGGCCGGGTCGACATCAACGAGTACTGCCTGGCACGGCTGCTGCGCATTCACCTGAGCGAGGCAAGTTCGCCGCGCCGTGCACCGGTCGACGGCGTGAAGAAGCTTCCGGCGGCGCGCGACAGCGTGATCCTGGTCTGTGCCATCGTCGCCGCGGCCGGCTGTTCGGACGAGGCCAGCGCAAGGCGCGCCTGGCTGCTGGCGATGCAGCAGGCGTTCCCCGGCGAGGCGATCGACTGGACGCCGCCGCCGGCGGCCTGGCAGGCGCCGTTCGAGCGCGCGCTGGACGATCTGGACGGCCTGAGCCCAATGGCCAAGGAGCTGGTGATCCAGGCCTTGCTGCGCGCGGTCCACGCCGACGGCCAGGTCAGCGTGGAGGAGGCCGAATTGTTGCGGGTGATCTGCGCCAGCCTGCATTGCCCGCTGCCGCTGGGAGAGGACGGAGGGGGTCAAGTCGCCACTTGACTCCCGCCGTTCCCTCCCGCAATCAACGCACTCGCCCGCTCGGCGATCATGATGGTGGGTGCGTTGGTGTTGCCGGTCGGCAGGGTGGGCATCACCGAGGCGTCCACCACGCGCAGCCCATCCACGCCGCGCACGCGCAGCTCGCTGTCGACCACGGCGCGATCGTCCTTGCCCATGCGGCAGGTGCCGACCGGGTGGTAGATGGTTTCGGCCTTGCGCCGGATGAAGTCGACGTACTCGGCGTCGCTGGCGATGCGCCGTTCGGGGAACACCGGCGCGCCGCGGTAGGGCGCGAACGCGGCCTGGTCGAGGATCTCGCGCGACAGTCGCGCCGCCTCGATCATCATCTTCAGGTCGTGGCCTTCCGGGTCGCCCAGGTAATTGGCGTGGATCGCGATCGGCTGCGCCGGATCGGCCGAGTGCAGGCGCAGCCGGCCGCGGCTGCGCGGGTGCAGATGGCAGGCGTGCAGGGTGTAGCCGTAGCCAGGCAGGCGATGGCGGCCGTGGTCGTCGAGCAGCGCGGGCACGAAGTGGAACTGCAGGTCGCAGCGTGCATCGGCGGCGTGGCGGCTGCGCACGAAGCCGCCGGCCTCGGCCACGTTGGAGCTGCCCGGCCCGTCGCGGTGGCGCAGCCAGCGCCAGCCGGCGGCCAGTTCGTTGAGGTGGTCGTAGCTGACGCGGCTCGGGTTGCCGTCGAGCGTGCAGATGTCCAGGTGGTCCTGCAGGTGGGCGCCGACGTCGGGCAGGTCGGCGAGCACCGCGATGCCGTGCTCGCGCAGGTGGTCGGCCGGGCCGAGTCCGGACAGCATCAGCAGCTGCGGCGAATTGATCGCACCGCCGGCGAGGATCACCTCGCCCGCCGCGATCCGCTCGGCGTCGTGCCGGCCGCGGCGCAACTGCACGCCGACCGCGCGGCGGTGCTCGATCAGCACGCGCTCGACCAGCGCATGCGTGCGCACGTCGAGGTTCGCGCGCCGGCGCACCGGCTTCAGGAACGCCGTGGCCGACGAGCAGCGTGCGCCGTCGCGCTGGGTCACCTGGTACAGCCCGAAGCCGGCCTGTCGCTCGCCGTTGAAGTCGTCGTTGCGTGCGAAGCCGGCGCTCGCGGCCGCGTCGAGCAGCGCTTCGGACAGCACGTTGCGGTGGCGCAGGTCGGCGACACCGAGCGGGCCGCCGGCGCCGTGCAGTGCGCCGGCGCCGCGGCTGTTGTCCTCGCTGCGCAGGAACCACGGCAGCACCTCGCGCCACGACCAGCGCGGGTCGCCGCTGGCTTCGGCCCAGCCGTCGTAGTCGGCCGCCACGCCGCGGATGTAGCACATCGCGTTGATCGAACTGGAACCGCCGAGGGTCTTGCCGCGTGGCCACCACAGCCGGCGCTGGCCGAGCGCCGGTTCCGGCTCGGTGCGGTAGTTCCAGTTGAGCGCGCGGTTGTTGGCCAGCCGCGCGATGCCGGCGGGCATGTGGATCAGCGGGTTCCAGTCTGCGGGGCCGGCTTCCAGCAGCAGCACGCGCGTGGCCGGATCGGCGCTGAGCCGGTGGGCCAGCACGCAGCCGGCCGAGCCGGCGCCGACGATGATGTAGTCGTAGTGGTTCAAGGCGTCCCCCGTGCGTGACGGAATGAGCGTGACCGCGTGCTAGGCTTGCCGCGCCCCACGCCGGATGTACCCGTGAGTTTGCCCCGCCCGCTGCCAGTGGAACAAGCCGCCGCGCCGATGCTGTCCGCGCTGGCGTTCTTCTTCGTGATGACTTCGTACTACATCATCCGGCCAGTCATGGGCCAGCTGAGCGGTGCGGTCGGCTCGCAGTCGCTGCCGCTGTTCTACAGCGCGGTGTTCGTGGTGATGCTGCTGCTGACGCCGCTGTTCGGCATGCTGGTGGCGCGCTTCCCGCGCAGACAATTGCTCGGCTGGAGCTACAGTTTCTTCATTTTGTGCCTGCTCGCCTTCGTGCCCGCGTTCATGGCGCAGGAGCGCATCGGCGCGCGCGAGCTGGGCGTGCTGTTCTTCGTCTGGGCCAGCGTGTTCAACCTGTTCGTGGTGTCGCTGTTCTGGAGCTTCATGGCCGACATTTTCTCCAGCGCTGAGGCACGGCGGGTGTTTTCGCTGATCGCATTGGGCGGCATGGCCGGCGCGGTCTTCGGTCCGCTGGTGACCAAGCTGCTGACGCAGCTGATCGGGGTGGCGCCGTTGTTGGTGGTTTCTGCGTGCGCGCTGACTCTCTCGCTGACGCTTTTGCTGCGGCTTTCCGCGCGACACGATCAGCAGCCGGGCAGCGCTGGCGAGGCGGCGATCGGCGGCTCGCTGTGGGCCGGCATCAGGCAGCTCTGGTCGCGTCCTTTCCTGCGCTACATGGCTTTGCTGATGTTGTTCGGCGATGGCATCGGCACGCTGGCCTATGCGCTGGTGGCGGACTATGCCAAGGCGCATTTCACCAGCACGGTCGCGCGCACGTTGTTCTACAGCAATCTCGACCTGGCCACCAATCTGCTCGGTGCAGTGTTGCAGTTGAGCGTGACGCCGTGGCTGCTGGTGCGTCGCGGCGCGGGCTGGGGACTGGTCGTCCCGTCGCTGGTGAATCTGGCCTTGCTGGCCGGGGTGGCGTTGATCGGTGGCGGGAGCTTTGCGTTCTTCAGCTACAGCGTGCCGCTGCTGGCCGTGATGCAGGTGATCACGCGCGGCTTCGCCTACGGCATGACCAAGCCCGCGGTGGATGCGCTGTATACGCGGGTGCCGCGCGAGACGCGCTACAAGGGCAAGAACTTCGTGGAAACCGCGGTGTGGCGCTTCGGCGACGTGGTGGTGACCAGCGCGGTGAGCGGCCTGCGCCTGCTGGGCTGGGGCGTGGCCGGCCTGGCCTTGGCCGGTGCCGGCGTCGCTGCACTGGCCGTAATGGTGTCCCGGCGTGCCGGCTGGTCGCCGGACCTGGCGCCGGACGAGCAGGCGCCCGTGGACAAGGCGGCGAAAGCATCGGCGTGAGCCGATGCTTTCCCGAAGCCCGCGTCTCAGCTCGTGATGTAACGCTGCAGGTGCTCGATCTGCTCGGCCTGTGCGTCGATCACCGCCTTGACCAGGTCGCCGATCGAGATCACGCCGACTACCTTGCCGTCGTGCACCACCGGCAGGTGACGGATGCGGCTGTCGGTGCACAGGCGCATGCAGTCGAACACGTCGGTGTCCGGGCTCACGGTCAGCGGGGGGCCGCTCATGATGTCGGACACGGCGGTCTGCGACGAGGAACGGCCCTGCAGGATCACCTTGCGCGCGTAGTCGCGTTCGGACATGACGCCGACCAACTGCTCGCCGCGCATCACCAGCAGCGCGCCGATCCGATGCTCGGCCATGTGCTTGATCGCATCAAGTACCGGCGCCTCCGGCGCGATGCTGTAGATCGCGTTGCCCTTGCCCTGCAGCAGATGTTTGACCTGGCTCATGCTTGGGTCTCCCAGCGGCCCGGGCGGGCCGTCTGGGGCGAGTCTAGCGCCGCCACCACGCCGGCGTGTAGTGAAGTTGTGAACCCGTCGCGCCGCGCTCAGTGCATGGCGCGTGGCGGCGTGCGGCCTTCGATGTAGCCGGGTCCGCCGAGCTGGTACATCTGCCGCTGGATCCACGCCGCGCGGCGCTGCACGTAGGCGCTGGGGCGGTCCGCATGCAGGCGCCGCGGGCTCGGCAGCACCGCGGCGAGGCGGGCGGCCTGGGCCGGGCCGAGCTGCGCCGGCGTGGCGTGGAAGTACGCCTCGCTGGCCGCGCCCACGCCGTAGATGCCGTTGCCCAGCTCGGCGATGTTCATGTACACCTCGAGGATGCGCTGCTTCGGCCAGGTCAGTTCGATCAGCACGGTGAAGTACGCCTCCAGCCCCTTGCGCACGAAGCTGCGGCCGTTCCACAGGAACAGGTTCTTGGCGGTCTGCTGGCTGATCGTGCTGGCGCCGCGCAGGCGCCGGCCGTCGTCGGCGGCGTCGAGCGCGTCCTGGATCGAATCGAGGTCGAAGCCGTGGTGGTAGGGGAATTTCTGGTCCTCGCCGGCCACCATCGCCAGCGGCACCCAGCTGGATACCTGCGTCCACGGCACCCAGTGCTGGCGCAGGCGGAAATCCTTCTCGCCGTGGAGCCATGCGCCGAGCTGGCGCTCCAGCATCACCGCCGACGTCCACGGCGGCACGAAGCGCAGCACCAGCACCACCAGCCAGCTCAGCGCCAGCCATGCCAGCAGCAGGATCGCCAGCGTGCGCAGCAGACGTAGCAGCGGGGCGCGGCGGAATGGAAAAGGCATGGCGGTACGCGTGGGAGGACGCGGGCAGTATAAGGGCCTGTTCAAGGGACGTTGTCCGGCCGCCGCGGCGCCCCCATCTGTGGCGCTTGACCTCCAGGAGACCTGCTGCCGTGGAAAACCTGCCTGCCGAAGACGTGCTGCATCGCTTTCTGCTGGAACGCGCCGGGGTGCGCGGTACCCTGCTGCGGCTGGGGCCGGCCTGGCGCGAAGTGGCCGGTCGCGCCGACTACCCGCCGGCACTGCACGCCCTGCTGGGCGAGGCGCTGGCCGCCAGTGCGCTGCTGACCGGCGGGATCAAGCTCGACGGCGCGCTGTCGATCGAGCTGAAGAGCGCGGGCGCGTTGCGCCTGCTGTTCGCCGAGTGCAGCGACCAGGGCCGCCTGCGCGGGCTGGCGCGCTGGAACGAACCGCTGCCCGCGCCGCTGGCGCTGGATGCGCTGGCCGGCGCGATCATGGCCATCACCATCGGCAACGTCGATCGCGGTCAGCGCTACCAGGGCCTGGTGGACCTGCGCCACGCCGACCTGGCCGCTTCGCTGGAAGACTACTTCACGAAGTCCGAGCAGTTGCCGGCGCGGATCCTGCTGGCCGCCGACGGCGAGCAGGCGGTCGGCCTGATGCTGCAGAAAATGCCGGGCGAGGGCGGCCACGCCGTGGTGCAGGACGACGATGCGTGGAATCGCGTGGTGCACCTGACCGCCACCCTGGGCACGCAGGAACTGCTGGCCAGCGCGCCGGAGCAACTGCTGTACCGCCTCTACCACGAGGAGTCGGTGCGCCTGTTCGAGCCGCGTCCGCTGGCGTTCGGCTGCAGCTGCAGCCGCGAGCGGGTCACGGCGATGCTGCGCTCGCTCGGCCGCGACGAGGTGGAGGCAGCACTGGCCGCCCGCGGTGACGAGATCGAGGTGGTCTGCGAGTTCTGTGCGCAGCGCTATCACTTCGACCGGATCGACGCCGAACACCTGTTGAGCGAAGCTGCGGCACCCGGCGCGCCGGGCACGGCACAGTAGACACTCGGTTCCGCGATCAGGCCAGCAGCAGCGGCTTGTCCGCGCCGAGCCAGGTGCTGGCCGGCTGTGCCTCGGCGAACAGGAAGCCCTGGCCGTAGCGGCAGCCGACGCGCAGCAGCGCCTGCCGCTGCGATTCTTCCTCGATGCCCTCGGCGATCACCTTCATCCGCAGCGAATCGGCCAGCACCTGGATCGCGCGCACCAATGCCAGGCCTTGCGTCTCGGCGTCGTCCGGTGGCAGCTCGGTGATGAAGGAGCGGTCGATCTTCAGCGTCTCGAACGGGTACTGGTGCAGGTAGCTGAGCGAGGAATAGCCGGTGCCGAAGTCGTCCAGCGCGATGCCGACGCCGTGGCTGCGCAGGTTCTGCAGCATCTGCTTGACCTGGGTCGGGTTCTCCAGCAGCGCGTGCTCGGTGACCTCGATGCGGATGCAGCGCGTGGGCACGGCGTACTGGTCGAACAGCGCCAGCAGCCGCAGGTCGAGGTCGGCCGAGCGGAAGTGCCGGCCGGACACGTTGATGCTGATGAAACCGTCGGTGCCGATCAGCCGCACTGCCTGGGTGCACACCTGCTCGAAGATCTGCCAGTCGATCGCCTCGGCGCAGCCGCATTCCTCGGCGATCAGCAGGAAATCGTGCGGCGGCAGCAGGCCGCGCTCGGGATGGTGCCAGCGCAGCAGCGCCTCGTAGCCGGTGATGCGGCCGTCCGCGAGTTCGACGATCGGCTGGTAGAACGGCTCGAACTCGTTGCGGCTCAGCGCGTGGCGCAGGTCGCTCTCCATGTCCAGCAGCGACAGCGCCTCGCGGCGCAGGCGGTCGTCGAACATCGCCGCGCGATGGCGGCCGCCGTCCTTCGCGTTGTACATCGCCGCGTCGGCGTCGCGCAGCAGTTCCTCCGGCTGGCGGTAATGCGGGCGGGCCAGCGCGATGCCGATCGAAGCGGAGGTGAAGATCTCCTTGGTGCCGAGCCGGAACGGCGTCTGCAGCTCGCTGATGATGCGCTCGGCGATCAGGGTGGCCTTGCCGGTCTCGACGATGCCCTCCAGCAGGACCGCGAACTCGTCGCCACCCAGGCGCGCGACCACGTCGCGCGTCTTCAGGCAGGCGCGGATGCGGCCGCCGACCTGGAACAGCAGGTCGTCGCCGACCAGGTGGCCGACCGAGTCGTTGATCACCTTGAAGCGGTCCAGGTCGATGAACAGCACGGCGAACTGCTCGCCCGGGTTGGCGGCGTAGCGCTGCATCGCCTGTTCCAGCCGTTGCAGCAGCAGGGTGCGGTTCGGCAGGCCGGTCAGCGAGTCGTGCAGCGTTTCGTACTTCAGCCGGCGCTCGACGCGCTCGCGCTCCGCGATCTGCTCGCGCAGGTCGCGGTTGGCCAGCGCCAGCGCGCGGGTGCGCTCGGTGACGCGGCGCTCCAGCCCGGCATAGGCCTGCTTCAGCGCCGTCGCGGCCTGTTTGCGCTGCAGCGCGTTGGCGATGTGGTAGCTGACGAAGGTCAGCAGCTCCTGATCGCGCTCGTTGTAGGTGTGCTCGGGCGAGTAGCTTTGCAGCGCCAGCACGCCCATTGCCTTGCCGCCCCAGATCAGCGGCACGCCGAGCCAGCACACCGAGCGTGCGCCGAAGAGGCTGATTTCGCCGAGCGCGCTGAGCCGGTCGATTTCCGCCGGCGTGGCCAGCAGCGGCTTGGCGTGGCGCAGCACGTACTCGGTGGCACCCCGGCCGTGCGCACGCGGCGGCCGCACGCTGTCCATGTCGTCCACCGAATAGGGGAAGGTGAGGTGGCCGTTCTCCTCGTCAATCAGCGCGATGTAGAAGTTGCGCGCGTACAGCAGGCCGCTGATCACCTGATGCATGGCCGCGTAGAACTTGTCCAGGCTGTCCGAGGTGTTGGCCAGCTCGGCGATGCGGAACAGCGCCGCCTGCAGGCGTTCGCCGCGCTGGCGCTGCAGCACCTGCTGGCGCAGCACGCGGTTGGCCTCGCGCAGCGCGGCGGTGCGGTCGGTGACCCGGCGGCCCAGCTCGAGGTGCGCCTCGCGCCGCTCCAGCGCGGTCTGCACGTGCTGCGCCACGTAGTTCAGCAATTCCAGGTCGTGCCGCGAGTAATGAGTGTCGGCACGGTAGCTCTGCATCACGATGCCGCCGACGACGCGGCCGGTGCGCAGCAGCGGCGCACCCAGCCAGTGTTCGCAACTGGGGCCGATCGGCACGAAGCGGTCGCCGAACTGCTGCTTCAGCTCTTCAAATGAACCCATCAGCGGGCGGCCTTCCTGCAGCAGGTTCCAGGTCAGGCTGTGCAGCATGCCGTGCAGCGGCAGGTGCTGGTCCGGCGGCGGCGGGTCGGTATCGGCGATGTCGACGTAATAGGGAAAACGGACGGTGTCGGTGGCCGCGTCGTACAGCACGATGTAGAAATTCTCCGCGTACATCAGGCTGCTGACGATGGCGTGCAGCGAGCGCATCATCTCGGGCATGTCGTGGTCGGCGCCGGCCTGCTCGGCGATCGCGTAGAGCGCGCGCTGCAGTCTCTCGGCCAGCGCCAGCCGCGAGATCGCCTCGTACAGGTGGCTGGTCTCGGCCAGTTGGTGCAGCCGGATGTCGGCCAGCCGGCCCAGCCAGTCCAGCCGGTCGCGCAGGGCTTCGGGCAGCGGCAGGTCGGCCCATTCGAGCACCAGGGTGCGCGGGCCTTGCGGGTCCTCGGCCAGATCCATCTGCCCGGCCAGATGGCCGGGTTGCTCGTCCATGCGCCGCCAGCGCAGCCGGCCATGGATGCCGAAGTTGTCCAGCATGAGTTCGCACACGTCCATCACGCCGGCGGCGTCGGGTGCCTCGAACAGCCGTTCGACCGCCGCGTGCAGGGCCGCAAGATCCCGTGCCACCGGCGGTGGTTGGGATGAGCGGATCGTCGGTGAGGCACTCATGGGGCTGCGACTGGTTCCGGTGCGACCTGGCGGGATCGGCGTGGCTTGTCTTTATATCGTGTAAGTCTGCACCCCCGCCACTTTCCCCGGGGCGGGAACCCGCGGCTGGCCGGGAGGTCGAAGGGGCATCGGCTGCAGCCGTTTTGTGCGTTGGGACGGATTTTCGGGGTGTTAGTAAAACGTAAAGCGGGGTATACTTCGAACCAAGTATCCTCTATCGAGCGAGTCATCGGTCCATCGTCATGCGCCGCCTGTCCGTCCTGCTGTTGACCCTGTTGCTGCCGCTTGCTGCGGCCGGGCAGTCTGCGGGCGGCGACAGCGCCATGGCAGAGCGCCTGCTGGCGCAGCCGCCGGACCAGACGGCCGAGGTTGAACCCGGCGTCGTGGTGCCGCTGTGGCGCGGCGCCGACGGTCGCCTGCTGGCGCTCAAGGCGGATCGCAGCACCGGCGCCGAGGCGCTGCGCAAGAATGCGCCGCTGGCGCTGCGGGTGGTGGATGCCTCCACGCTGATGACGACCGGCGTGGAATACGGGCTGGGGCCGCGACTGCAGGCGCACGCGCAGGTCAGCGAGCAGGCCTGGACCAACCCGGGCCTGCGCGTGCTCGGCAGCGAGGTGGGCGCCACCTATGACGCCGGCCGTTACAGCGTGGGTGTCAGCGTCGGCAGCAGCACCACGCCGAACAGGAACGTGTTGCCGCGCGTGTTGCCGGGCGCTGCGCCGGGCGTGGACGGCCTGTCCAGCTTCGACAGCAGCGCCCAGCTCAATGCGCATGGCCGACTGGCGCTGGGCAGCAAGAGCGGCATCGACCTGGGCGCCAGCGTGGGCCGGATCCATCTGCTGCCGGGCAACCTGCTCGGCGTCGATACGCTGGACCAGAAAGCGCTGAGCTTCGGCGTCGATCATGGCCCGCTGAGCGGCGTGCTGATTGGCCGCACGATGCAGCCGCAGGCCGGCATTCCGGGTGGCCTGAACGCCGACCGGCGCTGGAACAGCATCGATTTGGGCGTGACCTGGCGTCTGCCGTGGCGCGGTTCGCTGAGTGTCGGCGCGCAGAACCTGTGGTCGTCCGGCACACCGGCCAGTACGCCGGCGGGCCCGGAACCGGACCAGTCGCGCACGCCGTACGTGCAGTATCACCAGGATCTCTGAGCGGTTTTCTTCCGCTGGTCCCATGAGAAAACGCCGTCGCCATGCGACGGCGTTTTTCGTTGGCGCGTGCGTTCAGTCCCGCTTGCGCACGCGCAGGTCGCCGCTGAAGGTCTCGATGTTGATCTTGCCGGTGCCGTCGCCGAGGCGGACGTCCAGCGAGCTGCCGGGGCCGTGCTCGGGTTCCTTCGGCGTGCCGAAATCGCTGCGCAGGTCACCGCTGAAGCTGCTGGCGTGCAGGCTGGCCGAGGTGGCCGCCGGCAGTTGCAGCTGCACGTCGCCGCTCATGCTGTCGATGCCGATGCTGCCGGCGGGAGCCAGCGCGCCGCTGAGCTGCACGTCGCCGGACACCGTGCTGAGGGTGAGCTTCCGCCATGGCCCGCCGCTGGCCTGGATGCGGCCGGAGATGGTCTGCAGTTCGACCTCGTGGCCCAGCGCAGGCGCGAGGATCTCGCCGCTGACGGTCTTCAGCTCGGCCTGCCCGGCCTGCCCGGCCTGCTCGATGCCGCCGCTGACGCTGTCCACCTTCAGCGAGGGCGTGCGTGCGTTGATGCGCGCCTTGCCGCTGACCGTGTTGACCTGGATGCTGCCGCCGTCCATGCCGTCGATGACCAGCGGTGCGCTGACCACGTCGACGTCGAGCGAGGCTGCCCTGGGCACGTGCAGCTCCAGCGTGGTGGGCGCCATCTTGCTGTCGCCGCCCCAGTTGAACCAGCCGGGGCCACCTTGCGGTTCGACCTTGATCTGCAGGTTGTCGTCGGTGCCGGTGACCGCCAGCGGCTTGGCGCCGTCGCCGAGCCGGCCGCTGACTTGCACCTCGTTGCGGTCCCAGGCGGTCACGTTCACCGTGCCGGCGACGTTGCCGATGCTGATGCGGGCGGTCGACGTGGCGTCGTGGCGCAGCTGGATCGGCGTGTCGGCGAGGGCCTGGCTGATGCACAAGCACAGCAGCAAGGGAAGGTAGCGGGCGGTTTTCATGGTCGTTCCTGTGAGTGTCAGCCGGCCTGGTGGGCCAGCTGGCGCAGTTGTGCCTGTTGCTGTTCGGTGCGCCCGAGCAGGCGCTGCAGTGCCGGTGAATCCGGGGCCTGCCGGAGGGCCAGTTGCAATTCCATCCGTGCGGCGTCCAGCTCGATCGCGGCGCCGGTGAGGCGCGGGTCGGAGGGCTTCCAGTCGGTGGAGGACTTCAGGCTGCCGGCCAGCGGTGCGGCCGCCGGCGCCCGCAGCACGCGCCAGCCGATGCCGCCGGCCAGCAGCAGCGAGGCGGCGAGGCCGGCGGCGATCAGCCCTTGCCGGCGCGGCGTCGGTCGAGGCTCGCGCAAGGGCAGGGGCGCCGGTGCCGTGCGCTGGGCATCTTCCAGCACGGCGTCGATCGCGGACCACAGGTCGCGCCGCGGTACCAGCGGCTGGCGCAACTCGCGCAGCTGGCGGCGCCATTCGAATTCGTTCACGAGCATTCTCCCAATAGCTTGCGCAGCAGGCCGCGGGCGCGGTGCAGCTGTGCTTTCGAGGTGCCGATCGCCATGCCCAGTTCGCTGCCGATCTCTTCATGCCGCCAGCCCTCGATGTCGTGCAGCACCAGCACGGCGCGGGCACGCGGCGGCAGGCTGCCGATCGCGCGTTCCAGCTCTTCGCGCTCGGCGGCGCAGAACGGGGTCTCGCCGGTGTCCGGCAGGTGCTCGTCGTCGAGCATGCTGACCGGGTCGGCGCCGCGGGCGCGGATGTCCATCAGCGCCACGTTCACCGCCAGCCGGTACAGCCAGGTGCCGAACGCGCTTTCGTGGCGGAAGCCAGGCAATTTCTGCCAGGCGCGGACAAAGGCATCCTGGGTGAGGTCTTCGGCGCGCGCATGGTCGTAGCCGGCGAGCCGATACACCGCGCCGTGCACGCGACCTACGTGCAGCCGGTACAGCCGCTGGAACGCGTGGCGGTCGCCGGCGGCCGCCGCGCGCACGTCATCGCTGTCGTTGGCTCGCGTTGAGGCGGGCGACATGGCGCTTCCAAGGGCAGGACAGGCGGCGGTCATCTTGCCAGCTTGGATGCGGCGTTGCGCGAAAGGGTTTGCACGGCGCGCGCCACGCTGGGCCTGCAAGTGCCGCGGGCAGGTCGTGGCGACCTGCCCGCCGCCTGGATATCTCAGGAAGCAGCGGCCTCGCGGCGCGACGGGCCGGCGTCGTCTTCCAGTGCCTGCACCACGCGCTGCTGTTCCCGGCGCAGGCGTTCGGGCAGGCGCGGGGCAAAGCTGGCGAGGTAGTCGCCGATGGCCGACAACTCGGCCTGCCAGCTGGCGTTGTCCACCTCGAGCAGTTCCTCGAGCCGGGCACGCTCGAGCCTGAGCCCGTCGAGCTTGAGTTCGCCTTCGTCCGGCAGGATGCCGATCGGCGTCTCCGCGCCGCTCGCGCGGCCTTCGGCGCGGTCGATCATCCACTCCAGCACGCGCAGGTTGTCGCCGAAGCCCGGCCACAGGAACTTGCCGTCGGCGCCCTTGCGGAACCAGTTGACGTGGAACACCTTCGGCAGCTTCGCGCCGGGCCGGTCGAACGACAGCCAGTGCGCGAAGTAGTCGCCATAGTGGTAGCCGCAGAACGGCTTCATCGCCATCGAGTCGCGACGCAGCACGCCGACTGCGCCGGTGGCGGCGGCGGTGGTCTCCGAGCCCATCGCGGCGCCCATCAGTACGCCGTGGCTCCAGTCGCGCGCTTCCATCACCAGCGGCAGCAGCGAGGGCCGGCGGCCGCCGAACACGATCGCGCTGATCGGCACGCCCTGCGCGGCTTCGGCCGTCTCCGACCAGGTCGGGCACTGCTTCGCGCTGACCGTGAAGCGGGAATTGGGGTGCGCGGCGGGGCCGTTGGCCGGGTCGTACGGACGCCCCTGCCAGTCGGTGACGGGCGCGCCGGGCAGGCCTTCCCACCACGGCTGGTTGTCGGCGGTGACGGCGACGTTGGTGAAGATGGTGTCGTGCGAGATGCTGCGCATCGCATTGTGGTTGGTGGCGTCGCTGGTGCCCGGCGCCACGCCGAAGAAGCCGGCCTCCGGGTTGATCGCGTACAGCCGTCCGTCCGCGCCGGGGTGCATCCAGCAGATGTCGTCGCCGATCGTCCACACCTTCCAGCCGTCACGCCGGTAGCCTTCCGGCGGAATCAGCATCGACAAGTTGGTCTTGCCGCAGGCGGAGGGGAACGCGGCGGCGACGTAGTGCGTCTCGCCGCGCGGGTTCTCGATGCCGACGATCAGCATGTGTTCGGCCAGCCAGCCTTCGGTGCGCGCCTGGTTGCTGGCGATGCGCAGCGCGTGGCACTTCTTGCCCAAGAGCGCGTTGCCGCCGTAGCCGGAGCCGTAGGACTTGATGCTGAACTCGGCCGGGAAGTGCATGATCCAGCGGCGCTCGGGGTCGAGCTCGCCGATGGAGTGCAGGCCCTTGACGAACGTGCCTTCGCGCTCGATGCGCGCCTGCGCGGCGGCGCCCATGCGGGTCATGATCCGCATGTTGGCGACCACGTACGGGCTGTCGGTGATCTCCACCCCGCAGCGTGCCAGCGGCGAGTCGATCGGGCCCATGCAGTACGGGATCACGTACATGGTGCGGCCTTCCATGCAGCCGTCGAACAGCGCGTCGATCTTGGCGTGCGCCTCGGCCGGGTCCATCCAGTGGTTGTTCGGGCCGGCGTCTTCCCGGTTCGGATGGCAGACCAGGGTGAGGTGCTCGACGCGGGCCACGTCGGTGGGATGGGAGCGGTGCAGGTAGCAGCCCGGATGGGTTTGCTGGTTCAGTTCGATCAGCGTGCCGTCGGCCAGCATCTGCTGCACCAGGGCCTGGTATTCGGCGTCCGAGCCGTCGCACCAGTGGATCCGTGCGGGGCGGGTCAGCGCCGCCGCCTGGTTGACCCACTGTTCGAGCGCTTCCAGCTTGCTGGCCATCGTGTCCCCTTGAGGTTTTCGGAAAAAGTGACCGGAAACGCTAGTTTGCGTGCACTGGTATTGCAAGGTTCGATGCAACAGAAAACGGCGCCGCATGGCGCCGTCCGGGGCCTTCGGCAGGGTAGGGTCAGGCCGGGATGAGGGTGGTGATCATGTGTTCGACGTAGGCGTCGAACTCTTCATGATTGAGCCGCGGCAGGCCCAGGGTGAAGTTCAGCTGCAGGAAGCCGACGTAGGCGGCATAGGTCAGCCGCGCGCGGTTCAGCGCCTGCGCCGGGGCCAGGCCGGCCTCACGGTAGGCGGTGGTGAGGAACTCCATGCGCCGCTGCGATACGCGCGCCATCACCGGCACCACCTGCGGGTGATCCAGCGCCTTCAGCAGCGCCGCATATACCCGGTGCGGCTGCAGTTCGTGCGCGACGCGGCGAAACAGCTCGGGCAGGCGCTGGCGCGGGTCGGCGATCTGCTCGATCTGGCCCAGCACTTCGCGCTCGCCGTACTGCTCCCAGCGTTCCAGCGTGGCATGCAGCAAAGCCTCGCGGGTGCGGAAATGCCAGTAGAAACTGCCCTTGGTCACGCCCAGCTGGCGCGCCAGCGCTTCCACGGCCAGTGCGCCGACGCCGTGTTCGGCAATCAGCTGCAGGGCGGCAAGTTCCCAATCCTCGGCCGACAGCCGGGTGCGTTCTGGCTTGCTACTGACATTCATGTGCGTATGGTAGCGGCAGCCTACGCATTTGTAATGCGCCACGTCGATCCGGCCTGGCACCACGGCCGTCGCCGGGGGCGCCAGGCGCAGGGTTGACGCCGCTCGCCGGGGCAATCCATACTCTTCCGTATGGTGATCCACGCCCCCACGTCCCCGCTGCTCAGCCGCTTTCGCGCTGCCGACCTGACTCTGGCGGTGGAGACGCGCTGCCCGGCGGGTCGACCGAGCCTGCTGTTCGCGCACGGGTTCGGCCAGACCCGCGGCGCCTGGAACGGCGCGGCGGCGGCGCTGGCGCAGGCGGGTTGCCGCTGCGTCACGTTCGATGCGCGCGGCCACGGCGAGAGCGACCGGATGGCGGAAGGCGCGGAGTCCGGCCATGGCTACCACATGGACCAGTTTGCCGACGACCTGCAGCGCCTGGCCGCAGCGCAGCCGCAGCCGCCGATCCTGGTCGGCGCGTCGATGGGCGGCCTGCTCGGCATCGTGCTGGCCGGCGAAATCCGGCCGTCGCCGTTCCGTGCGCTGGTGCTGGTGGACATCACGCCGCGCTGGGAAACCGCCGGGGTGGAACGCATCCTCGCCTTCATGCAGGCGCATCCGCACGGCTTCGCGAACTACGCCGAGGCGGCCGAGCAGATCGCCGCCTACCTCCCGCAGCGGCGCGAACGCAAGAGCGAGCAGCAGCTGCGCCCGTTGCTGCGCGAAGGCAGCGACGGCCGGCTGCGCTGGCACTGGGATCCGGCCCTGCTGGCGGGCGACCTGGTGCAGGAAAGCGAGCGCTACCAGCCGCGCCTGCAGGCCGCCGCGACGACGATCGAGGTGCCGGTGCTGCTGCTCTCGGGCGCGCGCAGCGACGTGGTGTCGCGCGCCACCGTCGACGAGTTCATGCATCTGGTGCCGCACGCGCAGCATGTCGAGTTGCCGCACGCCACGCACATGGTGGCGGGCGATGCGAATGACGCCTTCACGCACGAAGTTGCCCGCTTTGTGCAGAGTCTTGATCCGCTACCCGTCGACCGGCGCGTTGCCGGTGCCGCCCAATCGCAATGAGGTGTTGAGATGTCCGTGCTACTGACCCTGCTGGCGGCGTTGATTGCCTCCGGCGCCTGCGCCTACCACCGCAGCAGCCTGCGCAGCTGGGCGATCGCCACCGCCGTCGCCACGCTGGTGGTCGGCCTGATCGCGCATGCGCCGTGGACCACCACGATCCTGCTGATCGTCGAGCTGGCGATCGCGCTGCCGCTGCTGCTGGTGGATTTCCGCCGCAAGCAGATCACGCTGCCGATCCTGAAGATCTTCGCCAAGGTGACGCCGAAGCTGTCGGAGACCGAGCAGACCGCGCTGGAAGCGGGCACGGTCGGCTTCGAGGGCGAGCTGTTCTCCGGCAAGCCGGACTGGCACGAACTGCTGAAGCAGCCCAAGCCCGAGCTCTCCGTGGAGGAGCAGGCCTTCATGGCCGGCCCGGTGGAAGAGCTGTGCGCGATGATCGACGACTGGCAGATCACCCACGAGCTGGCCGACCTGCCGCCGAAGGTGTGGGAGTTCATCAAGAAGAACCGCTTCTTCGGCATGATCATCCCGAAGCAGTACGGCGGCCTGCAGTTCTCCGCGCTGGCGCATTCGGCGGTGCTGCAGAAGCTGTCCACCGCGTCGGCCACGGTGTCCTCCACGGTGGCCGTGCCGAACTCGCTGGGGCCGGCCGAGCTGCTGCTGCACTACGGTTCGGAGGAGCAGAAGAACCACTACCTGCCGCGCCTGGCGGTGGGCGAGGAGATTCCCTGCTTCGCGCTGACCGGCCCGTACGCCGGTTCCGACGCCACCTCGATCCCCGACGTGGGCATCGTCTGCAAGCAGGTGGTCGACGGCGTCGAGACGCTGGGCATCAAGCTCACCTTCGACAAGCGCTACATCACGCTGGCGCCGATCGCCACGGTGGTCGGCCTGGCCTTCCGCATGTACGACCCCGAGCACCTGCTCGGCGACAAGGAAGACCTCGGCATCACCCTGGCCTTGCTGCCGCGCTCCACGCCGGGGCTGGAGATCGGCCGCCGCCACTTCCCGCTGAACATCCCGTTCCAGAACGGCCCGGTGCGCGGCAAGGAGGTGTTTGCGCCGCTGTCGGTGCTGATCGGCGGGCCGCAGATGGCCGGCCACGGCTGGCGCATGCTGGTCGAGTGCCTGTCGGTGGGCCGTGCGATCTCGCTGCCGTCCAACGCCACCGGCGGCATGCGCGCCTCGGCGCTGGCGACCGGCGCGTATGCGCGCATGCGCAAGCAGTTCGGCCTGGCGGTGGCCCGCTTCGAGGGCGTCGAGGAAGCGCTGGCGCGCATCGGCGGCCTCACCTACGCCACCGCCGCGCTGTCGCGCGCCACTGCGGCGGCGGTCGACCGCGGCGAGAAGCCGGCGGTGCCGTCGGCGATCGCCAAGTACCACGCCACCGAATGGGCACGGCAGATCGCCGCCGACACCATGGACGTGCACGGCGGCAAGGCGGTGCAGCTCGGTCCGAAGAACTACGCCGGCCGCGGCTGGTCGGCGGTGCCGATCGCGATCACGGTGGAAGGCGCCAACATCATGACGCGCAGCCTGATGATCTTCGGCCAGGGCGCGATCCGCTGCCATCCGTACGTGCTGAAGGAAATGCAGGCGCTGTCGATCGCCGACCGCGGCGAGCAGCTGAAGACGTTCGACCGCCTGCTGTTCGGCCATATCGGTTTCGGTATCTCCAACGCGGTGCGCAGCTTCGCGATGGGCGTGAGCGGCGCACGCCTCGGCGAAACCGCCGGTGACGCCTACACCCGCCGCTACTACCGCAAGCTCGACCGCTACTCGGCCGCGCTGGCGCTCACCGCCGACGTGTTCATGGGCGTGCTCGGCGGCAAGCTGAAGTTCAAGGAGAAGCTGTCGGCGCGCCTGGGCGACGTGCTGAGCTACCTGTACATCGCCAGCAGCATGCTCAAGCAGTACGAGGACAACGGCCGGCCGGAAGCCGATCGCCCGTTCCTGGCCTGGGGCTTCCATCAGTGCATGTGGCTGATCCAGAACGCGCTGGACGGCGCGATCCGCAACTTCCCGGTGCGCCCGGTGGCGTGGCTGCTGCGCGCGCTGGTATTCCCGCTGGGTCGCCGTGAGGTGCCGCCGTCCGACCGCCTCGGCCGCCGCGTCGCCGCGCTGCTCACCGCGCCGAACGAGGCGCTCGACCGCCTCACCGACTGGGTCTACACCACGCCCACGCCGAACAACACGATCGGCCGCATGAAGGCGCTGCTGCCGGACGTGATCGCCGCCGAGCCGGTCGAGCGCAAGTTCGGCAAGGCGCAGAAATCCGGCCAGTTCACCGCGCACGATTACCTCGACCAGCTGGCCGAGGCGCAGCAGGCCGGGGTGATTTCCGAAGCCGAGGCCAACCTGCTCAGGCACGTGCGCGAAGGTGTGTTCGAGTTCATCTCGGTGGACGATTTCGACAGCGACGAGCTGCGCGCGTTCAAGACGCGGGCGGACGCCTCCTGAATCCCACTGACCGACCGGCCCGCCTTGCGGGCCGGTTCCTTTGCGAGGGCCAAAAAGATGAATGCCCCGGTGTTGACCATCTACCGCCGTATCACGCGCTGGCCGGCGGGTCACCGGTTCTTCTCGCGGCTGATCTGCCTGAAGGCGCCGTACTTCGCCACCATCGCGCCGCGCTTCGTGGCGCTGGAGCCGGGCCGCTGCGAGGTGCGCATCTGCGACCGGCGCCGTGTGCACAACCACCTCGGCACCATGCATGCGATCGCGCTGTGCAACCTGGCCGAGCTGGCTGCCGGGGTGATGACTGATGCGACGATTCCGGCGGACATGCGCTGGATCCCGAAGGGCATGAGCGTCGAGTACCTGAAGAAGGCGGTGGGTACGATGCGCGGCGTCGCCACGCCGGAGGCGGGCGTGCCCGGTGCCGGCGGCGGCCGCGAGTGGCCGGTCGGGGTGGAGGTGACGGACGACACGGGTGAGACGGTGCTCCGCGCACGCGTGCTGATGTGGGTGTCGTTGCGCAAGCACGGCTGAAAGGCGGCCCGTGCCGGCTCAGTCCGCCAGCATGCAGCGGTTCTTGCCGCTGCGCTTGGCCGCGTACATGGCGCGGTCGGCCGCCTGCATCAGTCGTTCGTCGGCATCGGCCTGCTCGTTCGGCGCGTACGGTGCGATGCCGATGCTGGCGCCGACGCGCACCTCGGCCGGCGTGCCGTTGACCCACAGGGCGTAGGGCTCGCCCAGCGCGGCGCAGATTTTTTCGCACAGGCGCAGCGCCGTCCGCGGATCGTCGATCTCCTCCAGCACCAGCGCGAACTCGTCGCCGCCGAGCCGCGCCACCGTGTCGTTGCTGCGCAGGTGCGCCGACAGCCGCGCGGCGATCTCCTGCAGCAGGGCGTCGCCGGCGGCGTGGCCGTGGCTGTCGTTGACGTGCTTGAAGCCGTCGATGTCGATGCTGGCCAGCGCGAACTGGCTTTGGTGACGGTTCGCGCGCTGGATCGCGCCGTGCAGGCGGTCGTGGAACAGGATGCGGTTCGGCAGCCCGGTCAGCGGGTCGTGGCTGGCCTGGTGGCGCACCATCGCCTCGATCAGCTGGCGCTCGGCGATCTCGCGACTGAGCTGCTGGTTGCGTTCGGCCAGTTCGTCCCTGGCCTGCTGCAGCTTCATGCGCGCCGCGTACAGCTCCAGGAATACGCGCACCTTCGACTGCAGGATCACGTCGTTGATCGGCTTGGCGATGTAGTCCACCGCGCCGGAGCGGTAGCCCTTGAGCCGGTTCATGTCGTCGACGTAGGCGGCGGTGACGAAGATGATCGGGGTGTCGCGCAGGTGCTCGGCCTCGCCCAGCAGGGCGGCCACCTCGAAGCCGTCCATGTCCGGCATGTTGACGTCGAGCAGGATCAGCGCGAACTCGTGGTCCAGGCACAGCGCCAGCGCCTCGTTGCCGCTGCGTGCCTCGAACAGCTCGGCGCCGCTGCGGGCGAGCAGCCGGCGCATGGCGACCAGGTTGGCGGCGGTGTCGTCGACGATCAGGATCTTCGGCAGCATCGTGTACACCAAACAGACGGACTCGAGCCTACCTTAACCTCTGCGGCCGGCCGCGGGTAAGGGCCGCCATGCTCAGCGCCGCAGCCAGGCCAGCAGGGTGGCCGCCAGGCGGTCGAGGTCGATCGGCTTGGACAGGTAGTCGCTGGCGCCCATCGTCAGGCACTTCTCGCGATCGCCCTGCATGGCCTTGGCGGTCAGCGCAATGATCGGCAGGTCGCCGTAGCGCGCCTGCGCACGGATCGTGCGGATCATCTCGTAGCCGTCCATGCCCGGCATCATGATGTCGATCAGCAGCAGCTCCGGCATGGCTTCCTCGGCCAGCATGCGCAGCGCCTTGGCGCCGTCCTGCGCCAGGCTCACCTGCATGCCCCAGCCGCGCAGCACCTTGGACAGCGCGAACAGGTTGCGCATGTCGTCGTCTACCAGCAGCACGCGGCGGCCGGCCAGTGCGTCGCCGGCTGCCGCCGATGGGGCGGTCGCCGCGTGCGGTGCGGCGGCCTGCCGCTCGACGGCGGCGGCAGGCTTCGTCGGCGCGGTCGCCGGTGGTTCCTCCGGCAACAGCACGGTGAAGCGGCTGCCGCGGCCAGGTTCGCTGCGCACGACCAGGTCGCCGCCGAGCATCCTCGCCATCCGCCGCGAAATGGCCAGGCCCAGGCCGGTGCCGCCGAACTGCCGGCTGGTGCCGGCGTCCACCTGCTCGAACGCGTTGAAGATGTGTTCGAGCTTGTCGGCGGGGATGCCGATGCCGGTGTCGCTGACGGTCAGCGCGAGCAGTGGCCGGCCACGCAGCGGGTCGGGCACGTCGATCTGGCCTGGGCGGCCGATGTGCAGGCTCACCGCACCCTCGGCGGTGAACTTGAAGGCGTTGCCGAGCAGGTTGTTGGCGATCTGTTCGAGCCGGGCACAATCCGTGCGCAGGCTCGTCGGCAGCCCGGCTTCGATGTCCAGCGTGAATCCCAGCGATTTCTGCGCGGCGACGTGGGCGAACGCGCGGCGCAGGCGCTGCACCAGCCCGGCCAGCGGCAGCTCGTCGATCACCAGCTCCATCTTGCCGGCCTCGATCTTGGACAGGTCGAGGATGTCGTTGATCAGGCGCAGCAGGCTGTTGCCGGCGTCGTGGATGATCTGCACCGATTCGACCTGTTCCGCGTCCAGGTTGCCGCGGGCGTTGCTGGCCAGGTCGCGCGACAGGATCAGCAGGCTGTTCAGCGGCGTGCGCAGCTCGTGCGACATGTTGGCGAGGAACTCGGACTTGTACTGGCTGGCCTGCGCCAGCTCGGCGGCCTTGTCGGCGGTTTCCTGCTGCAGGTCTTCCAGCACATATTTTTGCCGGTTCAGGCTTTCGGTCATCTCGCGCAATTCCTCGTTCGACGCCTGCAGCTCGCCGGCCTGGATGCGCAGCTCCTCCTCGGAGGCGATCAGCCGCCGCGATTGTTCCTCCAGCTCTTCCGTCTTCGCCTGCAGCGCGTCGTTGTTGTCGCGCAGCACTTCCTTCTGCTGGCGCATCACCAGTTCGGACACGCGCAACTCGTCGGCCTGTTCCTGCGTGCGCAGCAGCAGCCCCTGCACGCTGGCCGTGCGGTTGAGGTTCTCCAGGCTCAGCGCCACCACGGGCAGCAGTTCGTCCAGCAGCTGCCGTATCAGCGGGGTCGACGGGGTGAAGCCGGCCAGTTCCAGCACGCCGATCAGGGTGTCGCGATACAGCACCGGCAGGATCGCGAGGTGGCTGGGCAGGGCCTCGCCGCTGCCGGAGTCGATGTGCAGGTAGTCGGCCGGCACGTCGTCCAGGATGATTGCCTTGCGCTCGATCGCACACTGCCCGACCAGGCCTTCGCCCGGCAGGTACTGGTCGGCCGAGCGGTGGCTCAGGCGCAGGCCGTAGCTGCCGATCAGGTCGAGCCGCTGGCGCGCATCGTCGTACGAGTAGAACAGGCCTACGCCGGCCTTGCACAGCGGCACCAGCGCGCTGGTCAGCCATTGCGCGAACTCCTTGTGCGTGGTGGCCTGCAGCAGCAGGTGGGAGATGGACGACACCTGTTCCTTGATCCAGCTCTGTGCCTGGGTGTCCACCGACATCTGCCGGAACACCTGCAGTGCGCGGGCGATCTCGCCGATTTCGTCGCGGCGGTCGATCCGGCGGATCTCGAAATCATGGTCGTGGTTCGCCAGCCGGGTCAGCTGATCCGTCAGGCTGCGCAGCGGGCGGGTGACCAGGCGCAGGGTCAGCCGGATCACCGTCACGCCGAGCAGGATGGCGAGCAGCGCCGCCACGAAATTGACTGCGCGGGTGATGGCGAGGGTCCGGTCCAGACGCTGGTTGCGCGTGGCCAGGAGCCGCTCCTCGTCGAGCGTCATCTGCCCGATGACGTCGCTGATCTCCTGCACGCTGACGCTGCGGTGCTTCAGGTAGTCGGACTGGATGCGCAGCCGCTGCAGCGCGGCCTGCGCCGGATCGTTCGCGTCCAGGCCGGCGAGGGTGTCGATCACCCCCCTGCGGAACTCGCGCTGCCACAGCGCCGCCATTTCCTCCACCTTGTCGATGCGCGACAGCTGCAGCGGGTTGTCCGACATCAGCTCGCGCAGCCGGGCGATATGGGTGCGCAGATCCTGGTTGGCGCTCTCGAAGGCATCGCGCTGCGCGGCGTCCTGGGTCAGCAGGTAGCCGCGGGCGCCAACCTGGCTGGCCTGCATCGTCTGCAGCACGTGGTCCAGCTGCAGCAGCACCTGATAGGTATGCGTGGCCCAGCGGCGGTCCTCGTCCTGCTGACGCAGCGAGTACAGGCTGATCGCGCTGGCCAGCAGGAACAGCCCCAGCAGCAGGCCGATGGCCAGCACGATCTTGTGCTGCAGCGGCCGGTCGGCCAGCCAGGAGTTGGACGTTTGGGTCAGGGGCATGCGGATCATCATCGCAGTTTGCCGCCGCGCCTGCCGCAGGTCGGGTGGCGCTCGCCGACTCAGCGGCGCCAGACCGGCGGCACGATCGAGCCGCGCCGCCGCGCCACCACCAGCAGGCCGAGCGTGCACAGCGAGCACAGCACCAGCGCGACCACCGAGGCCTCGGCGCCGAACGCGCCGCCGCTCAGCCAGTCCGGGCCGCTGCGGGTGGAGATCAGCCAGCCGTCGGCGTCGCTGCCGGAAACCGGGATGCCGTAGACCGTGCCCTGGGCGAAGTTCCACGCCGCGTGCAGGCCCATGCAGGCCGCCAGCGAGCGGGTGACGTGGTAGAGCATGCCGAACAGCAGGCCGGCCTCGATCGCGATGGCCGCCGAGCTCCACAGCGTGGCGCCGGGGTTGGCGATGTGCGCCGCGCCGAAGAACAGCGCCGAGATCAGCAGCGCCCACCAGCTGCCCAGGCCTTCCTCGACGATGCGGAAGATCACGCCGCGGGCAATGATCTCCTCGCCGATGCCGGCGCCCAGGCCGACCACCAGCAGGGCATTCACCCATGCGGCGTCCGGGTTGCTGCCCGTCACGCGGTAGCTGCCCAGCAGCCACAGCGTGGCCACCACGGCGCTGAACAGCAGCAACCCGAACAGCACGCCGGACAGGCCCTGCGGCAGCAGCCGGCGTGGCGCCAGCTCGGCGAGCGGGCGGCGTTCGACGCCTTTCACCAGCAGCAGGTAGGCGGCCAGCGGCACCAGCGCACGGGCGACGAATTGTGCGATGGCCAGTTGTGGCGCCGGCGTGCCCTTGCCCCAACCCAGCAGATGAAAACCGAACTGTGCCAGCATCATGAGGCCGACGAACCAGGCCGCGAAAATCACGATCCGCGCCAGCGGCGAGAACAGCAGCCAGCGCTGCCAGCGCGGCGCCGCGGACGGCGTGGTGAAGGCGATGGCCTGCTCGTGCATGTTTGGGCTCCCCCGGCAAAGCCGTGCACGTTAGCAGCGCGGTGGCGCGGCGGCTACAGCTCCACCGCCGCCGCGTGCTCGCGCGTGGCGGCGAAGCGCACCTGCGGCCAGCGCTCCTGCGCCAGCTGCAGGTTGACCCGCGTCGGCGCGATGTAGACCAGCTCGCCGGCCGCGTCCAGTGCCAGGTTCATCGCGTTCTTCTCGCGGAACTCCTCCAGCTTCTTCGGGTCGTCGCAGTGCACCCAGCGTGCGGTGGTCACCGTCACCGGCTCGAAGCTGGCGTCGACGTTGTACTCGTCCTTCAGCCGGTAGGCGACCACCTCGAACTGCAGCACGCCGACCGCGCCCAGGATCAGGTCGTTCGACATCAGCGGGCGGAAGAACTGGGTCGCGCCTTCCTCGCTCAATTGCGCCAGGCCCTTCTGCAGCGCCTTCATCTTCAGCGGGTCGCGCAGCCGCGCGCGGCGGAACAGTTCCGGCGCGAAGTTCGGGATGCCGGTGAAGGTGACCAGCTCGCCCTCGGTGAAGGTGTCGCCGATGGTGATGGTGCCGTGGTTGTGCAGGCCGATCACGTCGCCCGGGTACGCCGTCTCCACGATCTCGCGGTCGGACGCCATGAAGGTCAGCGCGTTGGCGATGCGCACCTCCTTGCCAGTGCGGGTCTGGATCATCTTCATGCCGGCGTTGTAGGTGCCCGAGCACACGCGCATGAACGCCACGCGGTCGCGGTGCGCCGGGTCCATGTTGGCCTGGATCTTGAACACGAAGCCGGAGAGCTTCTCCTCCTCCGGCTGGATCTCGCGCGTGGTGGTGGCGCGCGGGCGCGGGCTGGGCGCGTACTCGACGAAGAAGTCCAGCAGCAGCTGCACGCCGAAGTTGTTCACCGCCGAGCCGAAGAACACCGGCGTCTGCCGGCCGGCCAGGTATTCGTCGAGGTCGAACGAGGGCGCGGCGCCCTGCACCAGCTCCAGTTCCTCGCGCAGCTCGCGCATCGCCTCGGCACCGATCTTCTCCAGCAGGCCGGGCGCATCGAGGCCCTTGAAGATGGTCGAGTCCTGCCGGGTGAAATTCTTGCCCTGCTCGAAGATGTGCACCTCGTCCAGCGCCAGGTGGTACACGCCCTTCAGCCGCTTGCCCATGCCGATCGGCCAGGTCACCGGCGCGCAGGCGATGCCCAGCACCGACTCCACCTCGTCCAGCAGTTCGATCGGCGAGCGACCCTCGCGGTCGAGCTTGTTGATGAAGGTCATGATCGGCGTGTCGCGCAGCCGGCAGACTTCCATCAGCTTGATCGTGCGCTCCTCCACGCCCTTGGCGCAGTCGATCACCATCAGCGCCGAGTCCACCGCGGTCAGCACGCGGTAGGTGTCCTCGGAGAAGTCCGCGTGGCCGGGGGTGTCGAGCAGGTTGACGATCTTGCCCTCGTACGGGAACTGCATCACCGACGAGGTCACCGAGATGCCGCGCTCCTTCTCCAGCGCCATCCAGTCCGAGGTGGCGCTGCGCGACGTCTTGCGACTCTTCACCGAGCCGGCCATCTGGATCGCGCCGCCGAACAGCAGCAGCTTTTCGGTCAGCGTGGTCTTGCCCGCGTCGGGGTGGCTGACGATGGCGAAGGTGCGGCGGCGGCGGGTTTCTTGGAGATGCGAGGGCATGGAGGCGGGTCGGCTGGAGCGCGAACCGGCAATTGTAGCGTGGATCGGGGTGGGGCCTCTTGCTCCCTCTCCCGCGGCAACCACCTCGCGACCTCGTTGTAGGAGCCCGCTCGCGGGCGATGCTGTCGCCTTTTGATGGGTGATTCAAAGCGAAGAGCTTTCGTGCGCCTGCGGCGCCCGAGGTACTTCTCTTTATGCTTGCCCAAAAGAGAAGTACCCAAGAGAAAACGACACCCCGCTTGGCGCTTGCCGCCCATCCATGGGCGGCAAGTCCGTGAGGCGGGCCGGGCTTTTCGACAGAACATTCCTGTGCTGGTGAAAAGGAATCGGCATCCTGCCGATTCCCCCTGCGGGGCCTGTCGTCCCCACCTCACTCCCGCACAGGGGCCTCGGGTAGAGCAGCGCGCCATCCTGGCGCGCAACTTGGTACGCCACCGCTGCGCGGTGGCGGAAGAGCCGATCGCCAGAGCCTCTCCCTTGAACGCCATTCCCAAGTGTACGGATATCTCGATTCGGCCAAGAATGGTCGTTGGTAACTCCAACCTGGCCCCGTTCACTCCCGGGATAGAGCCTCGTCGGCGGCTGTGCGTGCGTGAATGGCGGTAGTGTCGAACAGAGGGACCTCGGAGTCTTGCTGGTTGACCAGAAGCGATATTTCCGTACACCCAAGAATGATGGCTTGTGCGCCCTGGGACGCGAGTATTCCCATGATTCTTCGATATTCGCCGCGAGACTCCGACTTGATGTTTCCCAAACACAGCTCTTCGTAAATGATGCGGTGAATAGTCTCACGGTCCTCCGCATCGGGAACGATGACCCGAAGGCCGTGACGCATACTCAAGCGGTCACGGTAGAAGGCCTGTTCCATGGTGAACCGCGTACCGATTAGGCCAACGGTTGAATGGCCCGCCCGTCTGATTTCGGCGGCCGTTGGATCGGCAATGTGAAGCAGTGGGATGGAGACGGCCGCCTCAATGGTGGAGGCCACCTTGTGCATCGTATTTGTGCACAGTATCAAGAAGGCTGCACCAGCTGCCTCAAGTGAGCGAGCAGCAGCGGCCAAAATGACTCCGGCAGCTTCCCAGTCACCGGCGCGCTGAAGTCGCTCAATCTCGTGGAAGTCAACACTGTAGAGGACGACCTTTGCCGAATGCAGACCGCCCAAGCGCTCTTTGATCGTATCGTTGATCTGACGGTAATAGGTAACGGTCGATTCCCAACTCATACCGCCGATAAGGCCAATCGTCTTCACGAACACTCCTGTACGAGAGCTTGTGATGCCCGACTCTGGAGTCAAGCGGCAAAGAATAAAGGGGCCAAGTTCATTTAAATCGTCGACTTCACGCCGCCTGAATCACAAATTCGCTGGCCGTGGCGATGGGCTGCACGTTACGCAGCGTGCGGCGCATTTCGACCAGACCATAGCGTTCCATCGTCTTGAGCGTCCGTGAAAGATTGCTGGGCGCGCGCCCGGTGAACTCGGCGAGCTGGCTCAGTGATTCGGGCTTCTGCTCCCTGATCACACGCAGCAATGCGCGGTTGTCGTCGGACAGCACTTCGGCCAGCGAGCGCATGGAGGTGAACCAGATCTTCGGCTCGTTGGGGCGTGGCTGATGATCGCCGCGCGCTATGGCCAGTGCGCGGGCGCGGATGGCTTGTTGGGATGCGATGCCGATGACCAGCTTTTTCATGATTTCGTTTCCTCAAGTACGCGATCGACTTCGTTGAAGAAGTCCTCCAGCAATTGCTGCGGGCTGGTGAATTCGTACGGTATGCCCTTGTCGCTGACGTGACGATGTCGATGGTCGTAGGCCAGACGCCGGCCTGCATGGCGCTTGCGCTTCGGTGGCTTGACGACATGCGCATTGTCGAAACCGAGCAACCGCGTGCCGTAGCGATCATGCAATGTCAGCGCGTAGCGTATGCCGTGTGGCACATGCTCGTTCGCCTCGATACGCCATGCCTCGATCTTGATCCAGTAACCGTTTCCCTGATCGTAGATCTCGCCGTTGAGCAACAGCAGCGTTTCCAGTCCCACGTCTTCCTTTGACATGACTATATATCATCCGATGATAACTTGAATGAATTCCGCCGAGGTTCGTGGCGGCTGGTCGCATGCCGCTCCATGAGCACGGAGTCAGGTTCGGCCGTTCCGACATTTGTCCGAGATCGGGAGCCGGCATGACGCCGGCTCTGCCAGTTACGTCACTTCGCCAACTGCACCAACACCCGATGCCAGAACTCCAGCCCGGCTTCGACCTCCGAAGCGGGCAGCTTCTCGTTGAGCCCGTGGGCAAACGTGTCGTCGGGCTTGGTGAAGGCGGCATCGATGCCGTAGCTGGGCACGCCGGCGTTGCGGAAGTACATGCTGTCGGAGGCGCCGGCGGACATGCCGGGTACCACTTCGACGCCGGGGAAGCGGGCGTGCACGGCGGCGGTGACGGCGGCGATCACGTCCTGGCGCAGTGGCGAGGCGGGGCTTTCCACCGGCGGGGGCGGCAGCACGGTGACGGTGGCGGACTGGTCGTTGATCACCTTGACCAGCGTGTCGCGCACGCTGTCGACCGGCGTGCCCGGGAAGATGCGGCAGTTGATGTTGACGCTGGCGCTCTGCGGCAGTGCGTTGAGCGCGTGGCCGCCGTTGAGCATGGTCGCCACGCAGGTGGTGCGGATCTGGCCGACGTAGGCGGGATCGGCGGAGATGGTGGCCGCCGCGGCGGCATCGTCGGGGCGGGCGGCGAAGCGGGTCATCGCCGCGCCCAGCGGGCCGGGCGTGTGGGCGCCGAGCGCACGCAGCGAGGCGAGCGTGATCTCGTTGCTGAGCGGCGGAAACTGGTAGCCGGCGACGCGGTCGATGATGCGCGCCAGCCGGTAGATCGCGTTGTCGTTGTTCGGTTCGCTGGAGTGCCCACCGGCCGAGGTCAGGCCGATCCGGAAGTCCGCATAGGTCTTCTCGGCGGCCTGGATCTGGTACAGCGCGGGCTTGCCGGTATCGGGATTCAGGGTGCCGCCGCCGGCGTCGGCGTTGAGCAGGAATTCGGCGTCGTGATAGCGCTTCGCCAGCTCGCGGGTCGAGGCCATGGTGGTCTCTTCGTCGCCGGACAGCAGCAGGATCAGGTCGTGGCGCGGCTTGAAACCCTCGCGCTTGAGCCGGATCAGCGTTTCGACCAGCACCACCACCGCGGTTTTCATGTCGGCGGTGCCGCGGCCGTAGAGGTAGCCGTTCTCCTCGATCAGGGTGAACGGGTCGCGGGTCCAGTCCGCGCGCTTGGCCGCCACCACGTCCATGTGCCCGGACAGCAGGATCGGCCTGCCTTCGCCGGTGCCGCGGTAGCGCGCGACCAGCGCGGCGGTTTCGCCCACCGGGATGATCTCCACGTCGCCGGCAGGGAAGCCGGCGGCCTTGAGCTTGTCCGCCAGATAGGCGGCCAGCACCGGCACCTGGTGCTCGCCCTGAACGGTGTGGATGCCGATGGCGTGTTTCAGCATGGCCATGGTTTCCGGCCGTGCCTCGGCGGCGCTGCCGGCGTGGGCCATGCCGATGCCGGCGCAGAAGACCAGCGCGGCCGCGGCGGCGGGCCCGAGTGCTCGTGGTGCTTTCATACAAGATCCCCTGTCGACGTCATGAACGAAGCACCGAGTATGCGCGACGTCTCGCACGCCTGCATCTGCCGCGCGGGTACCGCCTGCGCTGCTGTGCTAACCTTGCCGCCGCGCTGGCGGTGCTGCCGCCAGCGCGACACCCCTTGGGGAGTAGCCTGCCTCGCTGCGGCGGGGCGTCTTCGTCAACATGCTCGGCCCGTGCGGCCGTGGCGAAGACACCGATCCTGGTTGGCGAGACCAACGGCTGACGGCGCCACGGCGGTGGGGCGCGCCGTCGTGCCGTTGCGCCTGGCCCGACCGAATGGCAACCCATGAATCCCATTTCCATCCTGCTGCTCGGCTTTGCCATGTCCACCGACGCGTTCGCCGCGGCGATCGGCAAGGGCGCCGCCATGACCAAGCCACGGCTCAGCCAGGCCATGCGCGCCGGAGCGATCTTCGGCGTGATCGAGGCAATCACGCCGGTGCTCGGCTGGCTGCTGGGCAAGGGCGCCGCGCGCTACATCGAGGCCTGGGACCACTGGATCGCGTTCGGCCTGCTGCTGGTGCTGGGCCTGCACATGGTCTGGGCCGGACTGAAGCCGGATTCTGGCGAGCCGGTCGACGAGGCGAAGCAGCACGGCATCGTCGGCCTCGCCATCACCGGCCTGTCCACCAGCATCGACGCGCTGGCGGTGGGCGTGGGGCTGGCCTTCGTCAACACGCCGATCGCGGTGGTGGCGCTGGTGATCGGCCTGTGCACGTTCGGCATGGTCACGCTGGGCATCATGCTCGGCCACGTGCTGAGCGCGATGGTCGGCCGGCGCGCGGAGATCATCGGCGGCGTCATCCTGGTCGGGGTAGGCGCGGTGATCCTGTACGAGCATCTTTCCGCCTGACGGACGCCCATGAAAAACCCGGGGATCGCTCCCCGGGTTCCATGGTCCTGCCGTGTTGCCGGACGGCCTACAGCTTGTAGTTCACTCCGAGCATCACCGTGCGGCCCCAGGTGTCGTACTCCAGCGGGCGTGTTACCTGCACGCCATTGGGCAGGCCGGAGATCTGCACGCTCTTGTCCGCCGTGTTGCTGAGGTTGCTGACCTGAAGCAGCAGCGACAGGCCGTTCAGGCTGCCCTCGGAGAACGCATAGCCGAGCTGCAGGTCGGTCTGCCGGTTGGCCAGGATCTTGGTGTAGCCGAGCTGGTCGAACAGCGCCACCGCCTCGCCGGTGAAGGACGAGCGGTAGCGTTCGGCCACGCGCACCGACCAGCCGTACTTCTCATAGTACAGCGCCAGGTTGGCGACCTTGCGCGACAGGCCGGGCAAGGTCGAGGGACCGCCGGGGATCGACGAGATCGAATTCTTCGGAATGTTGCTGTTGGTCAGCGAGAAGTTGGCCTGCACGCCGAAGCCGTCCAGCGCCTGCGCCAGCAGGCCGCCTTCCAGCGCACCGGACAACTCCAGGCCCTGCATCTTGCCGCCGGTGCCGTTCAGCGGCATGGTGAACGAGCCCTTGTCGCTGGTCGCCGTCAGCGTGGGGTCGTTGTTGATGTAGTTCTTGAAATCGTGGTCCAGTACCGTCTGGTTGTAGATGTAGTTCAGCAGGTTCTTGTTGAACACCGCCGCGGCGAAGTAGCTGGACTTGCCAAAGTAGAACTCGTAGGAGAGGTCGGTGCCCACCGCCACGTACGGCTTCAGCTTCGGGTTGCCGCCGCTGCCGGACCACAGCACCTGGCCGGCGGCCGGGCCGTTCTGCACCTTCGACAGGCCGGCCGAGGTGGCGACCTTCTCGTCGTCGATGCGCCCGCGCGCCATGGTCTTGGCGAAGCCGAAGCGCAGGTACTGGCGGTCGGTAAGGTGCGCCACCAGGTTCAGGCTGGGCAGCACGTTGTTGTACTTCGTGCCGTCGTTGATGCTGCCGACCAGCGTGTCGCCATTGGTCTGCAGCGCGGTGGAGGACTGGTCGGTGCGCACGAACTGCACGCCCACGTTGCCGGTCAGCGGCACGCTGCCCAGCGTGGTCTCGATGTTGAACTTGGCGTAGGCCACCGGGACCTTCTCTTCCACCGTGTAGTTGCGGCTCCAGTCGCCCTGGCCGTTGCGCTCGGTCAGGTAGAACTGGTTCGCCAGCGCGCCCAGCACGTCGTAGCTGAGTATGCCGGGAATGCCGCCGTAGCCGAGCGAGGTCGGCGCCCACAGGAAGGCCGGGTTCACCGGCGCGCTGAAGTGGTTGTCGTAGGTGTCCCTGGTGGAGCCGTTGCCGTTCAACCAGGCGAACTGCACGTCGGCCTGCTTGGTCTTGGTGCGGTCGGAGTAGTTCACGCCCAGGTTCATGCTGCTGAAGATCCAGCCCAGCGGGTGGCTCACTTCCAGCCGCACCGCCTTGATGGTGTCCTTCTGGGTATCGAACTCCTGGCGGCCGTTGTAGCCGTAGCCATCCGGGTCGGTGAACACCACCTTGGACGGGTCGGCCAGGTTCACCGCCGGCGAGAAGTACGGGTAGCCGTTGCCGGCCGGGGTGCGGAAGTCGACGCTGGTGAACGCGCCGCCGGCCAGGCCGGTGAACAGGTAGGCGTCGTGCAGCTTCTTCTTCGCGCTGGAGTACGACAGGTCGGCGGTGGCGGTCCAGCCGTTGTCGAAGTCGTACTGGTTGTTCCAGCCGGCGGAGAACAGCTTGTCGTGTTCCTTGGTGTACTGGTTCTGCAGGATCGGCGCGATGCCGCTGATGGTGCCGGAGGTGACGATCGGGTAGGGCTGCGCCGGCGTGACGCCGACGTTAGAGTAGCTGACGTTGTCCCACGGGTTGCTCGACCACTGCGCGCCGTTGGTGAACTTCTTCTCGCCGAAGATGGAGTGGTACAGGTCCAGGGTGGAGTGGTAGTGGTCGCCCGGCGCCCACTCCAGCACGGCCATCAGGCCGCTGCGTTTCTGGTTCAGCGACTGCGCGCGCAGCTGCATGCCTTCCTGCGAGATCACGCCGTCGGGCATGCCGGGCGTGTGCGGCGCGCCCCAGTTGTCCTCGGCGCTGCCTGGGCCGTTGTTCATGCTCCACCACCAGGCCTGGTACTGCTTTTCCTGGATCGGCGAGTCGAGGTGGGCGAAGCCCACCGCCAGGCCCAGGGTGTGGTCGAAGAACTGGTTGATGTAGGAGATGCTGGCGCGGTGGCCCATGTCGCCGACGCCGCTGCCCGGGTTGAGCTTGCCGTTGGTGGTGTGCTCGCCGCGCAGGTTGACCGCGAAGGCGGGACCGGGCAGGTCCAGCGGCTTGATCGTGTGCAGGTCGACGGTGCCGGACAGGCCCTGGCCGATCAGGCTGGCATCGGGCGTCTTGTAGATCGCCACGCCGCTGATCAGCTCGGACGGGTACTGGTCGTACTCGACGCCGCGGTTTTCGCCGATGGTCGCCTGCTCGCGCCCGTTCAGCGTGGTGCCGGCAAAACCGGGGTCCAGGCCGCGGATCGAGATCATGTTGGCGCGGCCGTTCAGGCGCTGCGTGGCCAGGCCCGGCACGCGCGACAGGCTTTCGGCGATGCTGGCGTCCGGCAGCTTGCCGATGTCCTCGGCGGAGATCGCCTCGATGATGTTGTCCGAGTTCCGCTTGGCCTTCAGCGAGTTCTCGATGCTGGCGCGGATGCCGGTAACGATGACCGCGTCGAGGTTGCTGACCGTGTTCTCGGATTTCTTGTTCTTCTTGTCGGCGACCTTGGCGTTGGGACTGGCCGGTGCGGCCTGGCTGTCGGTCGGCTGCGGCGCCGGCTGCGGCGGCACCTGCTGGGCCGAGGCCGGAGCGCTCAGTGCCAGGCCGAGCAGCACGGCGGCGCAGGAGGCGGCCAACGGCCGCTGACGGAAACGGACGAACGGCGCACGCGGCGCCTGCGACATGCGGCAAGAATTCATGGAGTCCCTCGATCGAGATGGCGAGTGCCCCACCCGGCACTCGGGTGCCCGCGGAGGCGGATCTACGGGCAGGCTTATGCTACCGCTCGATCGTGCCCGGGTGTGCGTGCCTGTTTTTCCTGCATACATGTTCGAGGGAGTAGGCGGCGGGCGCTGCGATGCAGCATTCCGCGGTGCGGAACGTGCCAAGGCGTGAAGCGCTATTTCGCCTCCTTCTCCATCAGTTTCTCCACCATGCCGGCCGGTACCTCCTGGTAGTGGTCGAACTCCATGCTGAAGGTGCCGCGGCCGCGGGTGGCCGAACGCAGGAAGTTGATGTAGCCGAACATCTCGGCCAGCGGCACGAAACCCTGCACGAAGGCGGAGCTGCCCTTGTGGCCCTGGTCGCTGACGCTGCCGCGGCGGCGGTTGATGTCGCCGATGACGTCGCCGAGGTAGTCCGCCTCCATCACCACTTCCAGGTGCATGATCGGTTCCAGCAGCTTCGGCTTGCTGAGCTTCTGCGCCTCGCGGAAGCACTGCCTCGCGGCGATCTCGAACGCCAGCGCGGAGGAGTCGACGTCGTGGTACTTGCCGTCGATCAGGCGCGCCTTGAAGTCGACCACCTCGTAGCCGGCGACCTGGCCCTCCTGCGCTTCGGCCTTGACCGAGTGCTCGACCGCCGGGATGTACTCGCGCGGTACGCGGCCGCCGACCACCTCGTCGGAGAACACCACGCCCGAGCCCGGCTCGCCCGGCTCGAAGATCATCGTCACTTCGGCGAACTGGCCGGAGCCGCCGGTCTGCTTCTTGTGCGTGTAGGTGTGTTCGACGGTCTTGCCGAACGCCTCGCGGAAGCTGACCCGGGGCTTGCCCATGTTCGCTTCCACGCCCAGCTCGGTGCGCATGCGATCGATGGTCACCTCCAGGTGCAGTTCGCCCATGCCCTTGAGCACGGTCTCGCCGGTTTCCTGGTCCACTTCGAGCTTCAGCGACGGGTCGGCCTTGACCATCTTGTAGAGCGCGCTGGACAGCTTGTCGACGTCGTTGCGGTTCTTCGGTTCCACCGACACGCTGATCACCGGCTCGGGGAAGCGCATGCGCTCCAGCAGCGCCGGGTGCGCCGGGTCGGCCAGCGAGTCGCCGGTCTCGGTGTCCTTCATCGAGACGAAGGCGCAGATGTCGCCGGCGCGCACCTCGTCGATCTCCCGGGTGTCGTCGGCCTGCACCTCGACGATGCGGCCCATGCGCTCCTTCCTGCCGCGGGTGACGTTGAGCAGGGTGTCGCCCTTCCTGATCACGCCGGAATAGATGCGGCAGAAGGTGAGCGTGCCGAACTGGTCGTTGATCACCTTGAACGCCAGCGCGCGCGCCGGCGCGTCGTCGGTGACGGCCTGCTCGCCGACGACGTGGCCGTCCTCGTCGACCATCGCGATGCCGCCGTTCTCGCCCGGGTAGGGCAGGTAGTCGACCACCGCGTCCAGCAGCTGCTGCACGCCCTTGTTCTTGTACGACGAGCCGCACAGCACCGGCACCAGCGCGCCGGTGACGGTGCCCTGGCGGATGCAGCGCTTGAGCACCGCCGGGTCGAACTCGCCGGTGTTCAGCAGCCGCTCGAAGGCGTCGTCGTCCAGCGCCAGCGCGGTTTCCAGCAGGTCCTGGCGCAGCTTCGGCAGGTCGGCGATCCATGCGGTGTCGGCGCTGGCGCCGAACGTCAGCCGGGCCTTGAGCTGCTCCAGCGGCACGCTTTCCCACACGCTGTCCTTGTCGTCGGAGGCCCACAGATAGCCCACGCCGGCGACCAGGTCGGCCATGCCGACGAATTCGTCGCTGCTGCCCAGGGGGATTTGGCACAGCAGCGCGTTGGCGCCCAGGCGCTCGCGGATGCCCTTCACGCAATGCGCGAAATTCGCGCCGATGCGGTCCATCTTGTTGACGTAGCAGATGCGCGGCACCTTGTACTGGTCGGCCAGGCGCCAGTTGGTCTCGGTCTGCGGCTCCACTCCGGCGACGCCGTCGAACACCACCACCGCGCCGTCGAGCACGCGCAGCGAGCGGTTCACCTCGATGGTGAAGTCGACGTGTCCGGGCGTGTCGATCACGTTGATCTGGTGGCCCTTCCACTCGGCGGTCACCGCCGCCGACTGGATCGTGATGCCGCGCTTGCGCTCCTGCTCCATGTAGTCGGTGGTGGTGGAACCCTTGCCGTCCTTGGTGTCGTGCACGTCGACGATCTGGTGCTTGCGCCCGGTGTAGTAGAGGATGCGCTCGGTGGTCGTGGTCTTGCCCGCGTCGATGTGGGCGATGATGCCGATGTTGCGGTACAGGCTCAGGGGTTTCTTGCGGGCCACGGGCTGGACTCCGGAGAGGGGCTGCGCGAAGGCAGCGAGGGGATCGTTCACATGTTGCCCGGCGCGGGCTTTTTCAATGAGGAAACGGAGGGTTCCGGCCGCCGGTTTCCGGTAGGGAGCGGGCGCGTTACGCCGTCAGCAGATCCTCGTGGAACGCGCCGAACGGTTCCGTCGGGTGTGCGATCTGGATTTCCAGTATCCACAAACCGCCCGATGGCGATGCTTCCAGGTCGCCGAGATCGCCGCCCTGGTGGATCGCGTGCGGGAAGTCACCGACGCGGTGGCCCTTGATCGCGTGGTTGAGCCGCCAGCCCATCGCCTCGGCGCGTTCGCCGGCAAACGCATACAGCGCGTGGCCGCTCAGCTCTTGCGAGCGCCATGCCGTGGCCACTTCGCCGAACAGCGCACGCGCCGCCTCCGCGCAGGCCTGCCGCCCGGGAGCGTGGCCGACTATGAAGGTGTCGCCCACGTCGCCCTCGTGGCCGTCGAAGACCAGGCCGAGGTCGATGAAGTAGCTGTCGTTCTCGCCCAGCCGCACACCGGGGTCGGACGCCTGCCGGTAGGTTTTCACGGTGTTGGCGCCGATGCGGATGATCACCGGATGCCACAGCCGCTCGCAGCCCAGCGCGCCGAGCACCTCGCGCGCGGCAGCTTTCGCCTCGATCTCGCTGATGCCCGGATGCATGCGCGCGCGGATGCCGTGCAGCGCGGCCCAGCTCTTCTCGCGGGCGCGCTGCATCAGGGCGGGGTCGAAGCGTGCGCCGACGATTTCGCGCGGAAGGGAAGTCATCGGCCGGCGAGCCGTCAGGCGAGGTGGATCAGCACCAGGGCGATCGCCGCGGGCAGGGCCTGGAACAGCAGGATCTTCCGTGCCGCGGTCAGTCCGCCGTAGATGCCGGCGAGCAGCACGCAGCCGAGGAAGAACAGCTTGACGCTGAAGCCGGCGCCGCCGTTGCCGAGCAGCAGTCCCCACACCAGGCCGGCGGCGAGGAAGCCGTTGTACAGGCCCTGGTTCGCGGCCAGCGCCTTCGACTGTTCGGCGAACTCCGCCGTGGTGCCGAACGCGCGGCGGCCGGAGGGCCGCGTCCACAGGAACATCTCCAGGATCAGGAACCAGACGTGCAGCAGCGCGATCAGGCCGATCACGAGGTTGGCGGCGACGGACATGCGGTCTCCAGTGTGGTCGAGGCACGCGCCAGCGTAGCGCAGCTCGGAGCCGGTTCCCTATCTCCACGGGTCACGCGGAGACAGGGAGGGCTCAAGCAGCCTTGAACGTCACCACCAGCACGTCGCGGTGGGCCGGCCGGGTGGGGTCGAGCGGCGTGACCGGGGTGACCCCGTGGAATACGCGGCGGTCGTCCACCAGCGCCGCGTCGAAGGCGTGGGCGAGGGTGAAGCTGCCCAGCTCGCGGCCGTCCGACGCGTGGATGGTGGTGGTGCCGCGCTCGATGTTCTCGCGCTCGATCAGCAGCACCAGCACGTAGTCGACGCCGTCGCGGTGCACGCCTTCGGGGGTGGGCTCGCCGGCCTCGCCGGCACGCGCCTCGATGCGGAACTGGTGCACCTCGACGTGCCAGCGGAGCACGGCCGGCGCCAGCGCGCCGAAGCAGTCGCGGCAGAAGCCGAGGATGCGGCGCAGGCTGGCGCCGTCGGCGAACGCCGGCAGCACCGGTTCGAACCAGCGCTGGATGTCGCCCTGCAGCGGGTTGTACTTGAGGCTCTGGTAGTGCGGCTGATGCGCTTCGCGCCGGATGCCGCCGTCGGCATCGGCGGAGAACGTGGCATGCCGGCGCCGCCGGTGGCGGCCGCTGGCGGCGAGATAGGTGTCCGGCGCCAGCTCGTTCCAGCTGGCGGCGAACGCAGGCCAGTCGGTCAGGGCCTGCGCTTGCAGCAGGTCGCGCATGATGTCGGCGGTGACGAAGGCAAAGCCGTCGCGCTGCAGCCGGGTGTGCAGCGCGGACGTGTCGGGGTGGGGAGTCATCTGATCACGTTAGCAGGACGCGCATGAAGCGGCGATGGCTGCGTGCTTGCAGGATTCGCTTGTGTGGGAGGCGTTCGGGTGCAACAACAGCACGCGTAGGTTGGGGTGAGCGCAGCGAACCCCAACGACCCACCCGTGAAGGTACGCGTTGGGGTTCGCTGCGCTCACCCCAACCTACGGCGCTGGAAACGCCCGCGCCAGCCAGTCCGGCACGGGGATGCCTTTCCCGCGCAGGAAGGCCGGGTTGAACAGCTTCGCCTGGTAGCGCGTGCCGGCGTCGGCGAGCACGGTGACGATGGTGTGGCCGGGGCCGAGTTCGCGCGCCAGGCGGATCGCGCCGGCCAGGTTGACGCCGCTGGAGCCGCCGGTGCACCAGCCTTCCTCGGCCAGCAGGCGGTGCAGCAGCGGCACCGATTCGTCGTCCGGGATCGACCAGGCCAGGTCGATCGGCGCGCTGTCGAAGTTCGCGGTGACCCGGCTGGAGCCGATGCCCTCGCTGATCGAGTTGCCGCTGGCGATGAGCTCGCCGGTGTTGACGTAGCTGGCCAGTGCCGAGCCGGCCGGGTCGGCCAGCGCGATGCGCACGCGTGGGTTACGCGCCTTCAGCGCGCGGCCCACGCCGGCCAGGGTGCCGCCGGTGCCGGCGGCGCAGACGAAGCCGTCGACGCGGCCGCCAGCGCCCTGCCAGATCTCCACCCCGGTGGTGGCCTCGTGCCAGTCGCGGTTGGCGGTGTTGTCGAACTGGTTGGCGAACCACGCGCTGCCCGGGTCGGCCGCATTCGCCGCCTCGGCATGGGCGCGGGCCTGGTGCGCGTAGTGGTTCGGGTCCTTGTACGGCACCGCGGGCACCAGCCGCACCTCGGCGCCGGCGATGCGCAGCGCGTCGATCTTCTCGCGGCTTTGCGTCTCCGGCATGAAGATCACCGTGCGATAGCCGCGGCTGGCGCCGAGCAGGGCCAGCCCGATCCCGGTATTGCCGGCGGTGCCCTCGACGATGCTGCCGCCGGGGCGGATCCGGCCGCGCCGCTCGGCATCCAGCAGCAGGCCCAGCGCGGTGCGGTCCTTGATCGAGCCGCCGGGGTTGAGGAACTCGGCCTTGCCCAGGATCTCGCAGCCGGTCAGGGCGGAAGCGTGGCGCAGGCGCAGCAGCGGGGTGTGGCCGATGGCGGCGGAGAGGTCGGGCTGGATGCTCATGGATGAAGGTTTGGCGGAGGAGTGCCGATTCTGCTCCCTTCCTGCCGCATCCCAAAGGGATTTCCTTGGGTCTCAGGGTCGCCGCGGCGGATGACACGATCGAATAAACATATATACGCCTAGACGTTTAGACGTCTATTGACACGGCCACGTGAAGCCATCACTATCCGTCCCACTCATCGAGACCGGCTGAGGGACAGGCCCTTTGAAGCCGGGGCAACCTGCGGAGCGTTTCCGCCACGGTGCCAACTCCTGCGGAGGTGCTTCGGCATCCACCGGAAGATGGGCGTCATCCGGCTCGCGGCGGTCTGCCGCCGAATCCGCGGTTGGCGACCTCTCCGGTACTTCGCAGGGCGATGCCGACCGGAGAGAGTTCCATGACGTTCCTGCCCGAAACCCGCCGTACCGAAGCCAGCCAGGCCGCCTTTCCCGTTCTTCCCGAGCCGCGCGTGCGGCTGACCGCCCAGCGCAGCACGCGCCGGCTGCGGCTCAGCCCGAAGTACGGCAGCGGTCCGCGCGAGGTCGAGGTGAGCTACCTGTGGTGCGGCGCGGCGGGTGCGCCCACCGTGATCGTGCAGGGCGGCATCTCGGCCGACCGCGACGTCACCGCGCTGGACGGCGATGCCGCGCCGGGCTGGTGGCAGGCGCTGGTCGGCAGCGGCGCGGCGGTCGACCTGGAGCGCTGGCGCGTGCTGGCGATCGACTGGCTGACCCCCGACCAGCTCGGCGCCGGCTCGGTCTCCAGCGAGGACCAGGCCGACGCGCTGGCCGCGCTGCTGCGCGAGCTGGGCATCGCGCAGGCACACGCTTTCATCGGTTCGTCCTATGGCGCGATGGTGGCGCTGGCGTTCGCGGCGCGGCATCCGCGCAGCGTCGAGCGCCTGCTGCTGCTGGCCGGCGCGCACCGGCCGCACCCGCTCAGCACCGCGCAGCGCAGCGTGCAGCGCGGCATCGTGCGGCTGGGCCAGGCCAGCGGCCAGGCCGACGAGGCGTTGGCATTGGCGCGCCAGCTGGCGATCACCACCTATCGCGGCAGCGCCGAGTTCGGCCGGCGTTTCGCCGGCGGCCCGGAGTGGCGCGAGGAGCGTTTCCATTTCCCGGTCGAGGACTATCTGGCACACCAGGGCCGCCGCTTCGTCGAACGCTTCGACGCGGACCGCTTCCTCGCCCTGTCCGAGTCGATCGACCTGCACGACATCAAGCCCGAGCAGATTCCCACCCCGGCCACGCTGATCGGTTTCCCCTCCGACCGGCTGGTGCCGCTGGCCGACCTGTGCGAGCTGCAGCGCCGCCTGCATGGGCCAGCCACGCTGGAAGTGGTCGAGTCGCCGTACGGCCACGACGCCTTCCTGAAAGAACCCGAACAGCTCGCGCCGCTGCTGCGCGAAGCGCTGGCCTGATTCCCCGTCCCCGCACAACAAGCACCGGAGATCTCCCGATGACCGAGCCCGCCCCCTGTACCCGCGCCGTGCGCGCCGGGATCGAGAGCGACACCCAGCACGGCGCCGTGGTGCCCGCGCTGCACCTGTCGACCAACTACAGCTTCGCCGGCTTCGGCCGCAAGCGCGCGTACGACTACTCGCGCAGCGGCAACCCGACCCGCGACCTGCTCGGCGACGCACTGGCGGAACTGGAGCAGGGCGCCGGCGCGGTGGTGACCTCCAGCGGCATGTCGGCGGTAGCGCTGGCGCTGGAACTGGTGCCGGCCGGGGCCACCGTGCTGGCCGCGCACGACTGCTACGGCGGCACCTGGCGGCTGCTCGATGCGTGGGCGAAGAAGGGCCGCTTCCAGGTCGAGTTCGCCGACCTCACCGACAGCGTGGCGCTGGCTGCCGGCCTGGCGCGCAAGCCGGCGCTGGTGTGGGTGGAGACGCCGTCGAACCCGCTGCTGCGGATCACCGACATCCGCCATGTGGCGCAGGCCGCGCACGCGGTGGGCGCCTTGATGGTGGTCGACAACACCTTCCTGTCGCCGGCGCTGCAGCAGCCGTTGCTGCTCGGCGCCGACGTGGTGGTGCACTCCACCACCAAGTACATCAACGGCCACAGCGACGTGGTCGGCGGCGCGGCGGTGGCGCGCGACGCGGCGGTAGCCGAGCAGCTGAAGTGGTGGGCCAACTGCAACGGCCTCACCGGCGCGCCGTTCGACAGCTACCTCACCCTGCGCGGCCTGCGCACGCTTGGCGTGCGCTTGCGCCAGCACCAGGAGAACGCTGCGCGCATCGCCGAACAGCTGGACGCGCACGCGGCCGTGCGCAAGGTGTATTACCCCGGCCTGGCCGCCCACCCCGGGCATGCGCTGGCGGCGCGCCAGCAACAGGGTTTCGGCGCCATGCTGAGCTTCGAACTGGACGGCGACGTGGCGCAGATCGAGGCGTTCGTCGACGGCCTCGAATACTTCTCGCTGGCCGAATCGCTGGGCGGGGTGGAAAGCCTGATCGCACACCCGGCCAGCATGACCCACGCGTCGATGGCGCCGGAGGCGCGCCGCACCGCCGGCATCGCCGACAGCCTGCTGCGCCTGTCGGTGGGCATCGAGGATGGCGACGACCTGCTGCGCGACCTCGACGCGGCGCTGGTCCGAGCAGTAGCTGTACAGACGTCCAAACGCCGGGTGCTCGCATGAGTGCGGTACTGGCCGAACGCGCGGCGAGCGCCAGGAGCGAAGCGTCCTCCGCCATCGCGATCGTGCTGCTCGGCACCGGGGTGGTCGGCGGCGCGCTGCTGAAGCTGCTCAACACCTCCGCCGCGGGTTCGCTGCGACTGGTCGGCGCGGCGAACTCGCGCCGCCAGCAGACCGATCCGCTCAGCCTGGCCCAGCGCAACCTGCGCGAACAGCTGAACCAGCACGGTGCGCCGCGCGACAACGCCAGCCTGCTCGCGGCGCTGGACGGCAGCGCCGCGGCGGCGAAGGTGATCATCGACGCCACCGCCAGCACGGTGCTGGCGGCGCGTCATGCGGAGTGGCTGGCGCGCGGCTACCACGTGGTCACCGCGAACAAGGCGCTGGCCGGCGGCGAGTTGTCCGGCTGGCGTGCGCTGCAGGCGGCGCTGGCGAATGGCGGCTGCTACGGCGACTCGGCCACGGTCGGCGCCGGCCTGCCGGTGCTGTCCACCTTGCGCCGGCTGCGCCGCTGCGGCGACGGCCTGCTCACGCTCGAAGGCGTATTCTCCGGTTCGCTGTCGTGGCTGTTCAACCAGTACGACGGCAGCCGGCCGTTCTCCGAACTGCTGCGCGAGGCACGCCAGCTCGGTTACACCGAGCCCGATCCGCGCTCGGACCTGTCCGGCGAGGACGTGGCGCGCAAGCTGCTGATCATCGCGCGCAACGCCGGTTTCGCGCTGGGCACCGACGAGGTGCAGGTGGATGGCCTGGTGCCCGAGGCGCTGCGCGGGCTGGGCACCGAAGCGTTCCTGGCGCGGCTGGAGGAGCTCGACGCGCCGCTGGCCGCGCGCCATGCCGCCGCCAGCTCGCGCGGCTGCGTGCTGCGTTTCCTGGCGCGCCTCAACCAGCGCGGGCATGCCCGCGTCGGGCTGGCCGAAGTGCCGCTCACCCATCCCGCTGCGCGGCTGTACGGCACCGACAACCAGTTCGCGCTCACCACCACCCGTTACCACGCCCAGCCGCTGGTGATCCAGGGGCCGGGCGCGGGACCGGAGGTGACCGCGCAGGCGCTGCTGGGGGACGTGCTGGCGCTGGCCTGAGCGCTGCTCGATTCCCGTAGGTTGGGGTGAGCGCAGCGAACCCCAACACATCGCGGCGACGTTAAGCGTTGGGGTTCGCTGCGCTCACCCCAACCTACGCGTGTCCGCTCAAGCGGAGGGTTCGGCGATCGCCTCGACCTGGATGCGCAGCGTCACCGCCATGCTGAAGCCGTAGGGCTTGCCGGCGTCCATGCCGAACGCGTCGCGCTGGAACGTAGCCAGCGCATCGGCGCCGCACACTTCGCGTTTCAGCATCGGGTGCGGCACGCACTTGAAGCTGTCGATCTTCAGCGTCAGCGGACGGGTCACGCCGTGCAGGGTGAGCGTGCCGATCACACGGGTCGGCTTGCCGCCGACGAAATTGGCGAGCCGGCCCTTGTAGACGGCCTGCGGGTACTTCGCGGTGTCGAACAGCTCTGCACCCTGTGCCTTTTCATTGAGCTGGTCCTGGCCGAAGTCAGCGCTCTTCATGTCCACCACGACCTCGACCGTACCGCTGCCGGCCGTCTTGTCCAGCGTTGCCGTGCCGCGGCTGTGGTTGAACTTGCCGCGCCACACCGACAGCCCGCCGAAATGGTCGGCCTCGAAGCTGGGGTAGGTGTGGTCCGGGTCCAGCTGGTACTTCACCTCGGCGGCGTTGGCGGCGGCCAGCGACAACAGGGCGAGCAGGCCGAAGGCGTGGATGGCGGTGCGGAACGTGGACGGCATGGGCGGTTTCCTTGGGTGGCGTGAGGGAGGTTGTGCGGGAGCGACGAACCAGGCGCCGCGATTTCGACAAGGCTACCTCGGGCGGTGGCAATGGTTCCGCGTTGCGCCGCCGGGCGGTTGCCGCCAATACTGCGGCGCATCCGGATTCCCGGACGCAGAGGAACACGACACGATGAATTTTCGTTCACCGGCCGCGCCGGCATGCCTGCCCGGCGGCCGCGCGGTCCACCCCCGCGAGCCTCGCGCATGAACATCCCGGCCAATCGCTGGTTCGCCCCCGGCGACCTCAACGGCTTCCTCGGCCTGGTGGTGGACAACCTGTCCATCATGGGCTTCCTCGCCGCGGCGCTGATCGGCCTGTTCGGCTTTCCCGCGGACATCGTGTTCCTGCGCATGTTCCCCGGCACTGCGCTGGGCGTGCTGCTGGGCAACCTGGCCTATACCGCGATGGCGCGCCGGCTGGCCCGGCGCCGTGGCAGCAACACGGTTACCGCCATGCCGCTGGGGCTGGATGCGCCGACCAGCATCGGCATGGCGCTGCTGGTGCTCGGCCCGGCCTTCCTCGGCTTCGGGCAGGGCGGCATGGACGCACACGCCGCGGCGATCGCCACCTGGCAGCTGGGCATGGCCTCGCTGGTGGTGATGGGCGTGCTGAAGTTCGTGCTGTCGTTCTTCGGCGCGATGGTGCAGCGACACGTGCCGCGCGCCGGCCTGCTCGGTTCGATCGCCGGCATCGCGCTGGTGCTGATGGGCTTCCTGCCGCTGGTGGAAATCCTGAAGCTGCCGGTGGTCGGCTTTGCCGGTCTCGGCGTGGTGCTGTACGCACTGGTGGCGCACGGGCGGATGCCGTTCGGACTGCCGGGCGTGCTGGTGGCGTTCGTGCTCGGCGCACTGCTGTACTACGGGCTGGGCCCGCTGGGCTGGCTGGGCGCGGGCTACCACGCGCCGGCGGCGTGGCAATGGCGTTTCGCGTTGCCGTGGCCGACCCTGCAGTGGGTGCAGGGGCTTGCGTACATCGTGCCGTACCTGCCGCTGATCCTGCCGTTCGGCCTGCTGATGGTGGTCGGCGGCATCAACGTCACCGAGAGCGCACGCGCCGCCGGCGACGACTACTCCACCCGCGACATCCTGCTGGTCGAGGCGCTGGCCACGCTGGCGGCCGGCTTCTGCGGCGGCGTGGCGCAGACCACGCCGTACATCGGCCAGCCGTCGTACAAGGCGATGGGCGCGCGCAGCGGCTACACCCTGCTCACCGGCATCGTGATCGGGTTGGGCGGCGTGTTCGGCTATCTGTCGAACCTGGTCGAGTTGGTGCCGCTGCCGGTGCTGGCGCCGATCCTGGTGTTCGTGGCGATCGGTATCACCGTGCAGGCGTTCGAGGCGACGCCGATGCGCTACGCGGCGGCGGTGGTGTTCAGCTTTTTTCCGGCGATCGCGCGGATGCTCACGATCAAGCTGAGCGACCCGGCCTACGTCTCGCCCGAACACTTCGCGCAGCTGTTCAACGACGGCACGCACGGCATCTCCGAGCTGGCGGTGATCACCGTGCTGGGCAACGGCTTCATCATCACCGCGATGGTCTGGGCCAGCTTCGTGGTGGCGCTGATCGACCGGCGCCCGTTGCGCGCCGCGCTGATCCTGCTGCTCGGCGGGGCGCTGAGCCTGTTCGGGGTGATCCACTCGGTGGAACTGTCCGGTGGCATCTACCTGCCGTGGCTGCTCGATGCGGCCTCGCGCAGCATCGTGTGGCAGTTCGCCGGAGCCTACGCGGTGCTGGCGATCGTGCTGGTGTTGCTGTCACTGGGCGGCCGCGGGCGGGCGGCCGTTCGCTGAAAACAAAAACGCGCGGCTGGTCGCCGCGCGTTCGGGTCGAGCGGATGGCCGGGCTCAGCGCCCGGTGATGCGCTCCGCGGTCGCTTCATCCGGCGGTACCAGCGGCGCGTTTGGGTCCACCTTCGCCTCCAGTTCCGCCGCTTCCACCGACGGCGTGCGCCAGCCGGACTTCACGCCCCACAGGTAGAACACCAGGCCGATCGCCGCGACCACGGCCAGATCCCAGCCGTAGGACAGGTAGCCCTGGCCGCCGAAGGTGGTGCTGCCGGCCCAGGAGACGAAGGCAAGTACCGGCAAGTAACACACCAGCCACCACGCGCCACGAAGGTGATGCTTGAAACTATCCATCGCCGAGGCATCGCTGCGCATGCGAAAGACCGGTATCACAACAGCGAACATTACCCACGAATAAGCCAGCCCGGCGAGGAACAGGGGAGTGGCAATGGGTGAATCGGATGAATAGAGATAGAAAGCACCTGCAAGCATGCTCAGCAAAACAGCAGGCGCGATGCTGCTCACCAGCAGAATCATTCTTTCCAATGGCTTGAAGAAGTCATCGGCCATTGTCTGAAAATAAAAATACACCGGCAGCGCGACCACCATCAGCAGGATGATTTCGCCGGTCAGCGGCCACTTGGCCCAGTACAGCAACTCGGTGGACATGATGAAGGCGATCCCGGCCAGCACCGACAGGCCGCCCAGCCGCAGCGGACGGTGCAGCCCCGGCGCGGTGCGCCGCAGCGTCATCACGCTGACCGGGCCGGTAAGGTAGGAAATGATCGTGGCGACCGAGATCACCGCCGCCAGCGAACCCCAGCCGCGGAAGAAGAACAGGAACAGGAACGACACCGCCAGGTTCACCCACATCGCCGGGCGCGGAATGCCCCACTTCGGGTGCACGCGGCCGAGGATCTTCGGCAGCGTGCCGTTGCGCTCCATGCCGTAAAGCATCCGCGCGGTGGTGGCGGTATAGGTCATGCCGGTGCCGCTGGGGCTGATCACCGCATCGATGAACAGCAGCGTGGCCAGCCACTGCAGGCCCAGGATGATCGCCAGGTCGGCGAACGGCGAGCTGAAGTTGATCCCGTGCCAGCCGACGTTGGCCAGCATTTCCCGCGGCACCGCGCCAATGAACGCCACCTGCAGCAACACGTAGACCACCGTGGCCAGCAAGATCGAGCAGACGATCGCGAACGGGATGCTCTTGCCCGGGTTGCGCGCTTCGCCGGCCAGGTTCACCGGGCTCTGGAATCCGTTGAAGCTGAACACGATCCCGGCGATCGCCACGGCCGTGAGGATCGAGGGGAAGTCGGTCTTGTGCAGTTCACCGTGGATGCCGACGCTGAAATTCTCGGCATGGAAACCGCTGGCGATCAGCAGCACCGCGGTGAGCGCGGGGATGATCAGCTTGAACAGGGTGATCGCGGTGTTCGAGCGCGCGAACAGCTTGACGCTCCAGAAGTTGAACAGGAAATACATCACCACCAGCACCGCGGCGATCAGCAGGCCGTTGGTGCTCAGCTCGCCGTGCCCGCCGGGCATCTGGCGATACAGGTCCTTCGCCCACTGCCACTTCCACGACGACATGTACTGCGCCGAGGCCTCGGCTTCCACCGAGATCACCGAGACGATCGCGATCCAGTTCGCCCATGCCGCGATGAAGCCGACCAGCGAGCCGTGCGAGTAGTGACCGTAGCGCACCATGCCGCCGGACTCGGGAAACATCGCCCCCAGTTCGGCATAGGTCAGCGCCACCGTCATGATGATCGCCGCGCCGATCACCCACGCCCAGATCGCCCCCGGGCCGGCGATCTGCGCGGCGCGCCACGCGCCGAACAACCAGCCGGAACCGATGATCGAGCCCAGGCCGGTGAGCATCAGGGCGAACGGGCCGACGTCGCGGCGGATCTGGCTGGCTTGGGACATGGAATCTCCTGCGGAGGCGTCGGAGGCGCGAAAAGAGGGTGATGGTTGCAGAATTCGCTGCTCTATGTCACCCCGCAAAGGTCATGCGGGCTATCGAGGGCTCCGGGTTTTCCCTCTGCTGCAGGCGACGCAGGAAGCCTTTGCTCCTCCCCCTGCTTGCAGGGGGAGGCTGGGAGGGGGTGGGCTTTTCGCCCTGCTGCTTCAAGATCAAGAGCGACCCCTCCCCAACCCTCCCCTGCAAGCAGGGGAGGGAGCAACTTCCCCGGGAGTGCGCCGTCAGAGGGCCAGGCCACCTTGCGACTGCGCCGTCGGCGCGGCCCGTGCACGCGAGAACGCCAGCAGCTCGCCCAGCCGGGCGCCCTTTTCCCGCCAGTCGTAAAATAGCGATTCGCCGACCAGCGCGTAGTGCCACACGCGGCCGCCGCGCTGCTCCGCGTCCAGCGCGTTGATCCGCTCGCACCAGGTGGTGGCTGCCTTCAGCTTGCGCTGCACGTTCGGGTGCCCGACCTGCTGCTGCGCCTTGGTCTCCACCAGATAGATGGCGTCATTCGTGCGCACCAGGAAATCCGGGATGTAGAACGCGGGCAGGCCGTCGTCCTTGATGTAGCGCAGCCGCGCGAAGTCGTGGCGGTTCTCGCTGATCTTGCAGAACGCCTCGATGCCGGCGTCCGCCTGCGCCCACTCGATGAAGGCGCGCTCCAACCCGCCGCTGCGGGTCGGGTACGGCAGGCGCGTGTAGATGCACTTGGACACCTCCAGCGAAGCGCTTTCGCGCACCATCAGCTTCGTCACTTCCGAAAGACGGCGATGGTGCACCTCGGTGCTGCCGCGCACGGTGTGCTCCTCGGCGCGCACCAGCGCCAGGGCGAAGATCTTCACGATGTGGTCGAGCACCGGCTGCAGCAGCAATAGCCGCCAGCCCTCGCCCTCGAACGGCTCGAAGACTTCGCCGAACAGTCGCTCGCGGATGTAGTCGTCCAGCGCCGTGGCCAGCGCCGCGGTGTTCATTTGCAGATAGGGGCGGTCCAGGTGCGGGGAAACCTTGTTGCCCTTCGGCAGCGGGTGGCTCAGCGCCTGGCTCACCCGCCGGGTCAGCCTGGAGAGCAGCTCGTTGTAGCCGCTGACGTCCATCGCCACGCCGTCGACGCGGTAGTCGCCGAACAGCGTGCTGCTCTGCAGGTCCTGCGAGGTGAAGGTGTCGCCCTTGCCCAGCAGCTCGGCCAGCTTCGCGCGGCTCATCGCGCTGAAGCTCGGCAGTGCGGCGACGTCGATCGGCAGGTGTTCGACGCTGTCGTCCGCCTCGCGCAGGATGAACGGGATGGCGAAGTCATACTGCTCGTAGCCTTCGCGCAGCTCGGCGGCGACCAGGTCGCCGATGCTGCTGCCCTCGTCGTCGTCGCCGGTGCTGCCGACCAGGCCTTCGCGCATCAGCTCGTCGTAGAAGCTCTGGAACGCCGGGTGCTCGACGATGGAGAGGATGTCGATCAGCGAGCCCGGCTCCTCGCCGCGGTTGATCCGCTCGCGGTTCTCGCGCTTGATGTCGGCGTACTCCGGGTCGCGCCACATCAGGCGCAGGCCGCGGCCGATGGTCTGCTCCAGCAGGATCTGCGCCTGGCTGGAACGCAGCGGCACGATCACGCAGATGTTGTTGACGTCGAAACCCTCGCGCAGCATCAGCACGCTGACGATCACCCGCGGCTGCGCGTGCCGGTCCACGTTGAACAGGCGCTGGCGCAGCGGCGCCCAGTCCTTCTCGCCCAGTTCGGCCTTCCTGCCGGAATCGACGGTGAGCACGTCGTCGTCATGCAGCCCTTCTTCGCACAGGAACCGTGCCACCAGCGGCGACACCGTGGTGTCCTCGCACACCACCAGCATCTTCGGGTGGCGGCCGGGATCGAGCCGGGCGAAATCCGCCTCCAGCTTGCGCAGCTTCTGCAGGCCGGCGCGCAGCATCACGCGCTGACCCTCGGCAAGCGCCACGTTGCCGTCGCCGTCGCGCTCGGCCTTGAACTCCAGCGGCAGCGCGCCGAGTTCCTTGCGCTTGTCCAGCACCAGCGACTTCACCAGGCCCAGCCGCATCGCCGCCTTCAGGTCGAAGTCCACCACGATGTGCGGGAAGTACAGCTTAGCCTTCTTCCTGCCGCTGCCGACGTCGTTGTACGGCGTGGCCGAGAAATCCATCTGCACGAAGCGGCGGCCCTTGCCCGCGGCGATGACCGACAGGCTCTTCTGCCATTCGACCTCGCTGGTCTCGCCGCCCGATTTCAATTCATGGATGTGGTGCGCCTCGTCGTTGAACACCATCAGGTCGGGCAGGTCGGCGAGATAGCTCAGCACGTTGCCACGCGCCCAGCGCCGGTCCAGCACATCGAGGCTGTTGCCGGTGGCGCGGCCCGGGGTCAGCGGCAGCACGTCGTAGGCCACGCGGGCGGCATCGGCGACCATGCCGGGCGTGTCGACCCATGCGGCTTCCTCCTGCTCCGCTTCCTCCTCGGCCTCGCTGAGCAGGTGCCAGTTGGTGATCGCGATCATGCCGTTGCCGGTGGCCTTCAGGCCGATCTCCTGCTTCTGGCACACGTTGCCGCGCACGAACTGCGCAATGCGCTCGCGCCGCGCCGGTGGGGTGAACAGCTCGGCGTAACTGGCGATGTCGGAGCTGGCGAAGTCGCGGCTCTTGTCCTCGTTCTCCTTGCCGAGGAACGCATCGAGCAGGCGCTCGTACACGATCAGCCCCGGCGCCACGATCAGGAAGCGGCGGGTGAAGCGCGGGTCGTCGCGCCCTTCGTCCAGCGCCGCGGTCTTGTTCAGCAGTTGCCACACCAGCAGCGCCTGCAGCACCCAGGTCTTGCCGGTACCGGTGGCCATCTTCAGGCAGTACTTCGGGTGGCCGTGCTTGTCTTGCGCCACGTCGGCGAGCCGCGTGCCTTCGAGCAGCGCGTCGGCGCACACCTGCTGGTACAGGTCCTTCAGGTTCGGACTGGCCAGCACTTCGTGCGCCACGATCACGTTGAGGATCGCCTGCTTCTGGCCGGGGTGGAAATTGAACGTGCGCGACTGGCACGCGTCCTCCCCGAACCACCAGCGCAGCAGCGCGGCGGTCACCGGCGTCACCAGCTCGTAGAGGTCGGCGATGCCCTGTTCCAGGCCGATGCACAGTTGCTCGGTGCGGCGGGTGAGCGCGGCCGCCAGCGCCAGCGGTTGAATCGGGTCAGCCATGATCTGACTCCTTGTGCTTGCGAGCCATAAACATTTTGTTTATGGTTGGTGAGCAAATATCGACCGTGCCGACAGGAGTCACCGGGTGATAAGGAGCTTCGCTGACAAGGAAACCGCGCGACTGTCCGCGACCGGAACAAGCCGGCGGTTTCCGCCGGACATCGTGCGGTGGGCGCTGAGTCGTCTGAAATATTTGCATCTCGCCACCTGCCCCGAAGATCTGCGCGAGCCGTTTTCCAATCGCCTGGAAATGTTGAGCGGCAATCGCGCAGGTCAATGGAGTATCCGCATCAACGATCAGTGGCGGCTGTGCTTCCGTTTCGAGGGCGGCGATGCCTTCGACGTCGAGATCGTCGACTACCATTGAGGAATCAGAACCATGTCCATCCCCGCCACCACGAACGGCCTGCCGCCCATTCATCCGGGGGAGCTCCTGGAAGAAATCCTGTCCGACCACGGCATGAGCCAGGCGGCATTTGCCCGGGCGATCGGCGTTTCGCCGATGCGTATTTCGCATGTCATCCGCGAGGAGCGCCCCGTCACGGCCGAACTTGCCCTGCGCTTTGGCCGCGCCTTCGGCCAGAGCCCGCAGTTCTGGATGAACATGCAGACCGACTACGACCTCAAGATCGCCGAGCGTGAACTGAAGGCGAGTTTGCGGAAAGTTCTGCCATTGGCGGCCTGAGTGCTTTTTGCCGTCATTCCCGCGGCTCTCAACAGCCGAATGGCTGGTCAAGCGGGAATCCAGTGACACCCAGCGGCCCAAGACGCTGGATTCCCGCCTTCGCGGGAATGACGAGGATTGGGGCGTCCCGCGGGTAATCACTTCCCACCCTCCGTCACCACCTGCACCACTTCGGCCTCGAAGCCGAACACGTCGACCACGCGCACGCAGACGCGCCGTTCTCCCTTCTTGTGCGGCACGCTGAAGCTCGCGGCGGTCACCACACGCAGCGGGTCGTCGTCGTTGGCGGTGTTGCCGCGATAGTCCTGCCACACCGAACGGAACACCGCGCCGTCGTAGTCCGGGTCCACCGCCCAGTACTCGATCAGCGCCAACGGTTCGGCGTTGGCCACCTTGAGCAGCTTCTTCCGGTTGTCCTCGTCCAGGTTGATCGCCTCGGGCGAGAGCAGCACGTAGTTGTCCAGCGTGACCTGCAACTGCTCCTCGTCGCCACTGCGCTGGCGGCGCACCGGTTTGATGGTGAGGTACTGCAGGCTGGAGAAACGCACCTGGCCGCGCAGCTTCTCGATGCCGCCCTTCTTGCGCAGGCGGTCGAGCAGGTCGGGCGGGATCACCAGCACTTCCAGCCGCGGGTCGTTCAGCGCGGTGATGCTCTGCCCGATCGACGGCTCGAAATTCCAGCCCAGCACCACCACCCGGTCCCAGCCGCCGAGCAGGTGCTCGCGCTGGGCGATCGCCTTGCGCAAGGTGGCGTCGCCGGTGAGCTTGTTCGGCGAATCCACCAGCACCAGGGTCTTCTTGCCGCCGTAGACCACCGCGCCGAGATTGCGCAGCGGGTTGTCCTCCGGCTGCAGCGGCAGCGCGCCGTACAGCGACAGCACGATCCCCGACAGGTCGCCCACGCGGAAGCTGCGTCCCAGCGAACTCTTCGCCGCCTCGACCTGGTAGTCGCCGATGGCCTGGTACAGGAACGGCTTGGCGCCCTGGTCGATCAACCGCTTGCGCATGATCATGCAGGCCGGCTTGCCGAGGTCGGTGGTGATCCAGCGGCGGCCGAGTTTTTCGGCAACGGCGGCGGTGGTGCCGGAGCCGCCGTTGAAGTCGGCTACCAAACCGCCTTCAGGGGAGGATGCATCTATGATGCGTTCGAGCAGTCTCTCAGGCTTTTGCGTTGCGTAATCGAGCCGCTCCTTCGCCATTACATTGATGTCCGGCAATTGCCAGACAGATGTACAAGCTTTTCCCTTCGAGTCTGCCAGGTACTGTTTTCGGATGTCGGCTCCTACGCCTTGAAGTCTGTAGGGCCCCTTTCCGTCACCATCATTGTTCGTGAAGCGTTCGGCGATGTAATCATCCGTGTAGGGTTCGTAGATCTTGTTGAAGTAAGGGTCCGGTCCCTTGTAGTAGTACAGGATGGTGTCGTGGGAATGAATCCAGTTGTTGGCAGCAGCCTTTCCCCCCGATGGATTTCCTCGATCCCAAATCACTTCACGCCGAAAGTTGTCTTTGCCAAAAATTTCGTCCAGTACGATCTTGACGTAATGGCCCACATGCCAATCCAGATGTACATAGATCGAGCCGGTGTCGGCGAGTAGCTCCCGCATCAGGATCAGCCGCGGTGTGATCATCGCCAGATACGACGCCGTGCCGTCCGACCAGGTATCGGAATACGCGAACTGCTCGATCACCGTCGGCTTCTGCTCCAGCTCGACGCCAGGCAGCGACACCTTGGTGCGGTAGTCGGCCTTGGAGTCGAACGGCGGGTCGATGTAGATCAGGTCGACCTTGCCGCGCAGGCTGGGCGTGTGTTCGTCGCCGGCCAGCAGGGCGGCCATTGCCAGCAGGTTGTCGCCGTAGATCAGCCGGTTGGTCCAGTCGGCCGTGCCTTCGTCGCCCAGGTGCGCCTGCCGGTTCGCCGCGGTGATCCAGTCGCTGTCGCGCGTGTCCTTCGACGGCAGCACCCACTCGCGCGTCTGCAGGCTGACCCGGTGGCGTCCTTCCAGGCTCTCCAGGATCTTCTCGGCCTGCTTGCGGCCTTCCCTGATGATCTCCGGCAGCTGTTCCAGCAGTGAATTGGTCACGCGGCCGTTCCCCATGCATTAACTACAAACGTTAATCATAGTGAACTCTATACGTGAACCGATAGATCGGACGGCCGCTAAGTTGCCAAGGGATGAGCAATGAACGCGCCGAATTCTCGAAACGCCTGGCTGCCGCGATGCTCGCGCAGGGCCATGAGCCGCGCCCGGGGGTGCTGGTCACGCAGTTCAACTTGCGCTTTCCGGGCACCTCGGTGGTGTTCCAGACGGCTTCGCGCTGGTTGAACGGCAAGGGGATTCCCGAGCAGGACAAGCTGGTCGTGCTGGCCGACTGGCTGAAGGAAAGCCCGGATTTCCTGCGGTTCGGCGATCGGGCCGTGCACGGAAAGCGTGGCGCCAGACAGGTGAAGGAAGAGGCGCCGACCTACGACGACCAGAAGGTCTTCGATATCTACCGGGCACTGCCGGCTGCGCAGCAGAAGGTCGTGTGCGACGTGATCCTTGCCTTGGCGGCACCGCCTTCGAGACGGTCGACCTCAATCAAGCGCCGCGCTGGCGCGTAAGCGGATAGCCGCCGATAGCCGAGTGGCCTCAAGTCGTGTAGGGCGGACACTGTCCGCCGCTCTGGATTCACAAAGCAAGAGCCGGCGGGCCGTGCCCGTCCTACGAAGCGTCGCTCACCGGCAGGGCTTCAGCACTCGATCACGTTGACCGCCAGCCCGCCGCGGCTGGTTTCCTTGTACTTGTCCTTCATGTCGCGGCCGGTGTCGCGCATGGTCTTGATCACCTTGTCGAGGCTGACGCGGTGCTTGCCGTCGCTCTTCAATGCCATGCGGCTGGCGTTGATGGCTTTCACCGAGCCCATCGCGTTGCGTTCGATGCAGGGGATCTGCACCAGCCCGCCGATCGGGTCGCAGGTGAGGCCGAGGTTGTGTTCCATGCCGATCTCGGCGGCGTTCTCGACCTGCATCACGTTGCCGCCGAGCGCGGCGGTGAGGCCGCCGGCGGCCATCGAGCAGGCCACCCCGACTTCGCCCTGGCAGCCCACTTCGGCACCGGAGATCGAGGCGTTTTCCTTGTACAGGATGCCGATCGCGGCGGCGGTGAGCAGGTAGTCGATGATGCCGTTCTCGTCCGCCTTCGGGCAGAAGCGCAGGTAGTAGTGGCCGACCGCGGGCACGATGCCGGCGGCGCCGTTGGTCGGTGCGGTGACCACGCGGCCGGCGGCGGCGTTCTCCTCGTTGACGGCCAGCGCGTACAGGTTGACCCAGTCCAGGATGGTCAGCGGGTCCTTCAGCGCGGCCTCGGGCTGGTTGCGCAGTTCCTCGGCCATCGCCGGCGCGCGCCGCGCCACGTGCAGGCCGCCAGGCAGGGTGCCGGGCGAGCGCAGGCCGCGGGTGACGCAATCCTGCATGGCCTGCCAGATGGTCAGCAGGCCGGCGCGGGTTTCCGCCTCGGAGCGCCACACGCTCTCGTTCGCCATCATCAGCTGGGCGATGGTCAGGCCGTGCTGCTTGCACAGCGCCAGCATCTCGTCGCCGCTGCTGAACGGGTAGGGCTGCGCGGTGGTGTCGGCGACGATGCGGTCTTCCGCCGCCTCGTCGGTGTTGACCACGAAGCCGCCGCCGACCGAGTAGTAGTCGCGGCTGGCCAGCTCGCTACCGTCGGCGTCGTACGCGGAAAAACGCATGCCGTTGGTGTGGAACGGCAGCTTCTGGCGCTTGTTGAAGACCAGGTCGGCCTTCTCGTCGAACGCGATCTCGCGCTTGCCGAGCAGGCGGATGCGGCCCGTGCCGCGGATGCGCTCGAGCGTGGCGGGGATCGCGTCAGGATCGACCGTGTCCGGGTGCTGGCCCTCGAAGCCGAGCAGCACCGCCTTGTCGGTGCCGTGGCCGCGGCCGGTCATCGCCAGCGAGCCGTACAGTTCGGCGTGCACGCGCACGACGCGGTCGAGCACGCCCTTCTCCTCCAGCCAGTGTTCGGCGAAGCGCGCGGCGGCGCGCATCGGCCCCACCGTGTGCGAGGAGGACGGCCCGATGCCGATCTTGAACAGGTCGAATACGCTGACGGCCATGATGTGCTGCGAATGGGGAAGGGAAGCCGCTATTCTACGCGGGCCCCCTTCATTTGGCAGTCCGTTCGCCACCGCATGTCCGACCTGATCCTGTACCAGCGCGACTACTGCCATCTGTGCGACCTCGCCCTGGCCGTGATGGCCGAGGCACGCGCGCCGGATTTCGACAGCGCATGGGTCGATGATTCGCCCGAGCTGGAGCAGCGTTACGGCACGCGCGTGCCGGTGCTGCGCGATGCGCGCGACGGCCGCGAGCTGGACTGGCCGTTCGACGCGGCGGCGGTGCGTGCGTTCCTCGCGAGGTGAGCTCCCTCCCCTGCGCAGCAGGGGAGGGCCGGGGTGGGGTTCGCTCTTGATCTTGATTGAAGGTCAAAAGCCTTACCCCCTCCTAGCCTCCCCCTGCGAGCAGGGGGAGGGACATGGAGCTATGCGCGGCGCGACTTCAACCGCCTGAGGATTTCCTCGCGCGCTTCGCGCAGGATCGAGTCGCGGTCGAGGCTGGCCACGACGTCGGCGACGGCGCGCTTGGCGCCGGCCTCGCCCCAGGATTTGCCGGCGACCAGATAGCGTTCGGCGGCGCGGCCGATCAGCACGGTGGCGTACCAGCCGAGCGCACCCTGCGCCGCGGCGGTGAGCACGACCGAGAGGCCGGCGCTGACGCCTTTCAGTGCCGAGGCGACCAGTTGCATGCCCCAGATCGCGCCCATCAGCGCGGCCAGCTGCGCCGAGATCACCGCGACCAGCCGACCGGATTCGGCGCGGGTCAGCGGCAGGCCGTAGACGCGCGACAGCTGCACCACCATCGCTGCGTCCAGCCCCGCGGCGGCGAGCAGGTCGGCGACCGGGATCGGGTTCAGCGCCACCGCCACGCCCTTGGCGATGCAGTAGTTGTGGATCAGCTTCGCCGCCACGCTCTTGCGGGTTTCGGCGATGCGCGCGCTGACCTGGTCGGTGAGCCGGCCGGCATGGAGGCCGGCATTGATCGCCGACAGCGTCTTGCCTTCGCGTTGCGCGATCGCCAGCAGGCGTTCGCGCAGGGCGGCGACGTCGGGCGCGCGCGCTTGTTCGCGCACGTGTTCGTGGCCGTGCGCATCGACCTCGACCAGCCGTTGCGGCGCGGGCCGCGCGGCCACCGCCAGCACGTCTTCCGCGCGCACCAGCCCGGCCACGCGCTGGCGCAGGTGCGCCAGCAGGTCGGCCAGCTCGTCGGCGCCGTAGCGGTCGGCCTTGTTCAGCGCCAGCAGTAGCGGGCGCTGGGTGGCGGCGAGCGTCTTCAATGCGTCGAGTTCCTCGCGGGTGAGGTCGCCGTCGCCGACGAACACCACCAGGTCACTGACCTCGGCGACGTCGAACGCCAGCTTCTCGCGTGCCTCGCCGTCGAGCTCGTTGATGCCGGGCGTGTCGATCAGCACCAGGCCGTCGTGCTGCGCCTCGTCGAGCACCGCGTGGTCGGCGTCGGTGGTGGTGCCGTGCAGGACGCCCACCGTGAATGCGTCGCGGCCGAGCAGGGCATTGCCCAGCGCCGACTTGCCGGTGGAGACGCGGCCGAACACGGCCACGTGCAGCTCGCCGCGCTCGAGCCGGTCCAGCATGGCCTCGATGCGCGCGAACTCGCCGGCCAGCTCGCTGCGCACCGCGGCCGGGATGGTCGGGTCGTCCAGTAGCGCGCGCAGGCTGTCGGCCACCCGGGTCGAGCCGCTGGGCTCATCTCGCGGCGGCGTGGCCATGCGGCGGTCGGGAACGACCCAGCCGCGCAGGCGTTGCCACAGCGTTTCGCGCGCCATCGCGGCGGCGTTACTTCGGTGCCAGCTGCAGGTGCGCGGTGACCTTCACGTCGCCGCCGATCACCGAGGTGTCGGCGTAGTCGCCGGTGCCCACGCCGAAGTCCAGCCGTTTCACCGTGCCGGCCACGTCCAGCGTGGCGCCGGCGGCCTGCGGCTTGAACGTCACCTCGAGGCTCACCGGCTTGGTCACGCCGCGCAAGGTGAGCGTGCCGTCGGCGATCACCTTGCCGCCGCTGCGGCGGAAGCCGGTGGTGACGAAGTGCGCCTTGGGGAATTTCGCCACGTCGAAGAAATCCGCGCCGGGCAGCGCGCCGTCGCGGTCGCGGTCGCCGGTCTTCACGCTGGCCAAGTCCACTTCCACGTCGAACTTCGAGGTGGCGAGATTGGCCGCGTCGTAGCTGATCGCGGCGGTCCAGCGGTCGAAGCGGCCGTCGAACGATTCGCCCTGGAAGGTGTTGCTGAAGCCGAGCGTGCTGGATGCCGGCTGCACGGTGTAATCGGTGGCCGCGGCGAGGCCGGGCAGGGCGAGCGCCAGCAGGATGGCGAGACGTTTCATGAGGGATCTCCTTCGGAAGGGCCGCGTTCGCGCAGGCGGCCGAACGGCAGCATCCGGCGCAGCACGTTGTCGTGGTCGAACACATGGTGCCTCAGCGCACCGCCGACGTGCGCCACCAGCACCAGGATGAGGAACCAGAACAGGTACTCGTGCACGCCGTGCGTGAGATGGCGCAGCTCGTCGTTCTTCCCGACCAGCGCGGGCAGGTTGAACAGCTTGAACCACTGCAGCGGCTTGCCGGTGACCGAGTTGAACCACCAGCCGCTGAGCGGCAGCAGCACGATCAGCACGTACAGCACGCCGTGCGCGGCACGCGCCGCGAGTTGCTGCCAGCGCGGCATGGGCGCCTCGGGCGGGCGGCGGTCGGCCCAGCGCCACGCGATGCGCAGCAGTGCCAGCGCCAGCACGGTCAGGCCGATCGACTTGTGCAGGGCCAGCCAGTTGATCTTCTGCATCGGCGAGCGAGCCAGGTCCATCAGCAGGCCGAACAGGCCGTTGCCGAGGATGCCCAGCGCGATGATCCAGTGGAAGAACTTGGCGACCGAACCCCACTGGCGGTCGTTGCTGCGCAGGCTCATGGCGTTTCCTTGCGTGGTGGAACGGCGTGGTCGTCGCGGATCGCTTCCAGCTCCAGCCACACGCTGACGCTGGCGCCGATCGAGTTGGGGTTGGCGGTGATGCCGAAGTCGTTGCGGTCCAGGCTGGCAGTGGCCGAGAAGCCGGCTACTTCGTGCAGCTCGTAGATGGTCTTGGCGGCGCGGTTGAAGGTGAACGCCAGGTCCAGCGGACGGCTGACGCCGTGCAGGGTCAGTTGCCCGTGCAGCACGCCGTGCCGGTCGTCCCTGCGCTCCACGCCGGTGCTGCGGAAGTGCGCGTAACGATGGCTCGCGCAGTCGAGCAGGACCGGTTTGCACACGGCCTGGTTCCAGTCGGCGTCGCCCATGTCCAGGCTGGCCAGGTCGACGTCCAGCTCGGTGGCCGCCGTGCTCCAGTCGTCCGGGTCGAAACGCAGCCAGCCGCGCGCGATGTGCAGCCGTCCGAACGGCCGCGAGTAGCCGTTGTGGCTAATGCTGAAGACGACCTGGCTGTGCACCGTGTCGTAGCGCCAGCCGGTTTCGCCGGCATGCGCCGCCAGCGGCAGCAGGATCGCCGCAAGACACCACAGCCAGCGAATTGGGCACAGTCGCAACATGCGGTGAAGTCTGGCCGATCGGCGGCGTGGCTGCCAGCGCTGGCGGCTGAACAATGGGTTGCCGTGGGGGATCCAATGGGGAACGGTCGGTGGATGCACGCCTCGGCCTCTGCTTTCCTTTTGAGCAGGGGGCTTCAGCTCGCCGGGTACCTCCGCAGGGGCGCACCTTGTGCGCGATGCTGTTGCTCTTGGCGCATTCGAAGCGAATGGCATCGGAGGCAAGAGCTTTCGCCCTCCTTCGGAGGACGAAAGCTCTTGCTCCTGCGCACCACAACCGAAGGAACCCTGCGACAGGGTGCGCTCCTGCAAGCGTATTGAAGGTGGAAACTCCCCGCTTCAGAAGAGCCCCGCGGCCAAGTTCCGGCAACTGTCAGAACGTGCGCTGCACCGAATACTCGGCCAGGGTCGCCAGGGCATCGCGGTGGGCCGAGGGTGGCAGGGCGGTGAGCGCTTCGCTGGCGGCGCGGGCGTGCCGCAGGGCGCGGTCGCGGGTGCGTTCCAGCGCGCCGGAGTCGCGGATCGCGGCGACGATGCGGTCCAGCGAGTCCAGCCCGCCGTGTTCGATCGCGTGGCGCAGCGACTGCGCCTGTTCCGGGCTGGCCTTCTCCAGCGCGTAGATCAGCGGCAGGGTGGGCTTGCCTTCGGCGAGGTCGTCGCCGATGTTCTTGCCGAGCGTGCCGGCGTCGCTGGTGTAGTCGAGCAGGTCGTCGGCGATCTGGAACGCGTAGCCCAGCTGCATGCCGTACTCGCGCAGCGCGGCCACCCGGCTGGCGGGCAGGCCGCCGAGCAGGCCGCCCAGTTCGGTGGCGGCGGCGAACAGCACCGCGGTCTTGCGTTCGATCACCGCCAGATACGCCGCCTCGCCGACGTCGGCGTTGCCGATGTTGAGCAGCTGCAGCACCTCGCCCTCGGCGATGGTGTTGGTGGTGTCGGCCAGGATGCGCATGATGCGCATGTCGTCCAGTTCCACCATCAGCTGGAACGAGCGCGAGTAGAGGAAGTCGCCGACCAGCACGCTGGCGGCGTTGCCCCACAGCGCGTTGGCGGTCTTGCGGCCGCGGCGCAGGTCGGATTCGTCGACCACGTCGTCGTGCAGCAACGTCGAGGTGTGGATGAACTCGATGATCGCGGCCAGCTTGACGTGATGTTCGCCGCGGTAGCCGGCGGCACCGGCGGCCAGCACGTGCAGCATCGGGCGCAATCGCTTGCCGCCGCCGGCGATAATGTGGTCGGCGATCTGGTTGATCAGTACCACGTCGGAGGACAGCCGCCGGCGGATCAGCGCGTCGACGCGCTGCATGTCGGCGGCGGCAAGTTCGCGTACCTGGGCGAAGTCGGCGGGGCGGGTGGCGTCGGCAGGCATCGAGTTCATGGGTGCATCGCAGCGGCGTAGGGCGTGATTATAGGGGCTGCAGGAATTTGCGCCGCGACATGTCACCACAGTCGTTGCAGGTGGCGCCCTCTATAATGCCGGGCATGTCTTTGGCGATGTGCATCCCCCAGTGAGCAAACTCTCCAGCCTCGAACGGCGCAGCGCGTTGACGCTGGCCTGTGTGATCAGCCTGCGCCTGTTCGGGCTGTTCCTGATCATGCCGGTGTTTTCGCTGTACGCGAAGGCGATGCCCGACGCCACCGGATTCATGATCGGACTGGCGCTGGGTGTCTACGGCATCGGCCAGGTGCTGCTGCAGATTCCGCTGGGGCTATTGTCGGACCGGATCGGGCGCAAGCCGGCGATCACGCTGGGGTTGATCCTGTTCGCCATCGGCGGGTTGATCGCGGCGATGTCGCACACGCTGGCCGGCATCGCGGTCGGCCGGGCGGTGCAGGGCATGGGCGCGGTGGCCGGCGCCGGCATCGCGCTGGCGGCGGACCTGACCGCGGAGGAAAACCGCGGCAAGGCGATGGGCATCATCGGCGTGTCGATCGGGCTGGCGTTCCTGCTGGCACTGATCCTGGGGCCGCCGCTGGAGGCCGTCGCCGGGCTGCCCGGGCTGTTCGCCGCCACCTCGATCCTGGCGCTGGCCTCGCTGGCGTTGCTGTGGCTGATCGTGCCCACGCCGACGCGTGCACGCGCGCCGGCCGCGGCGGGTGTCGCTGCCGTGCTGGCGATGCTGCGCGACGGTCGCATGCTGGTGCTGAACGGCTCCGTGTTCTTCCTGCATGCGCTGCTCACCGCCAGCTTCGTCGGTCTGCCGCTGCTGCTGGCGAACACCTTGCAGCTGCCGGTGAACCGGCACTGGGAGCTGTACCTGCCGGTGATGACGGTGGCCGCGTTCGTGATGGGCGCGAGCCTGCACCACATGCGCGAGGTCGCGCAGAGCCTGCGCATCGTGATGGTGTGCGTGGTGGCGATCGGGCTGGCGCTGCTCGGCTTCGCGCTGTCCGGCAGCCACCTGGTGGCGTTCGGCGTGGCCGCGGCGGTGTTCTTTTCCGCCTTCAACCTGCTGGAAGCGGCGCTGCCCAGCCTGGTCTCGCGGCTGGCGCCGGAGCATCTGCGCGGCGCGGCGATGGGTGCCTATTCGACCAGCCAGTTCATCGGCGCGTTCGTCGGCGGCGCGCTTGGCGGCATCGCGCTGGGCCGGCTCGGGCCGGACGGCGTGTTCGCCTGCGCCGCGGCGCTGACCTTGCTGTGGCTGCCGCTGGTGGTGGCCGGGGCGCGCCGGATCGATCGCGCCGCCGCGGTGGCGGGCGTCGCCGCGTAAGCCGGTACGGCGGCGGTTTGCAAAGGCCGCCGGGCGACCCAATCATGAGCCTCGGCGGCGTGGCCGCGGCCTGCATCGGGTACCGCTTTGATGGCTCATGAAATGCTCGCGCTGATCGCGCACTACGGCGTGCTGCTGGTGTTCCTCAACGTGCTGGTGACCCAGCTGGGCGCGCCGGTGCCGGCGGTACCGACGCTGGTGGTGGCCGGTTCATGGGCGGCGGTCGGCGGGCCGTGGGTGCTGGCCGGCACGATGGCGGTGGTGGTGGCCGGTTGCCTGCTCGGGGATTCGGCCTGGTACGCCGCCGGCCGGCGCTACGGCGCCGGCGTGATGCGCCTGTTGTGCCGCGTCTCGCTGTCGCCCGACTCGTGCGTGCAACGCTCCGAGCTGCGTTTCCAGCGCTGGCGTGGGCAGGTGCTGCTGGTCGCCAAGTTCGTGCCGGGGTTGTCGACCGTGGGCTCCTCGCTGGTCGGCGCCATGGGGCTGCGCTGGCCGCTGTTCGTGCTGTTCGACGGGTTGGGCTCGCTGCTGTGGGCCGCGCTGTGGACCGGGTCGGGTTATGCCTTCGCCGCGCAGGTCGACAAGCTGCTGTCCGCCGTGGCCAGCGCCGGCACGCTGGCGATCCAGCTGCTGCTGGTGCTGCTGGCGCTGTACGTGCTGGCGCGCTGGTGGCAGCGGCACCGCCTGCTGCGCACGCTGCGGATGGCGCGCATCACGGTCGAGGAACTGCACCGGGCGATGGCCGCCGAACGTGCCCCGGTGGTGGTCGACGTGCGCCCGCAAGCCTCGCGCCAGCTTGACACGCGCGTCGTTCCCGGCGCACTGCTGGTCGATGCGCAAGGCATCGACCGCACCGTGCACGACATCCCGTTCGACCGCGAGCTGGTGCTCTACTGCAACTGCCCGAACGAAGTGTCCGCGGCCAGGGTGGCCAAGATCCTGATGGCGCAAGGTTACCGCCGGGTGCGCCCGTTGCTGGGCGGGCTGGAGGCGTGGGATGCGGCCGGTTATGGGGTCGACCATCTGCCGACCGCCGGCGATTCGGGCGACTCGCCGGCGGCGGGTGCGACGCTGGCCTGAAGCGTCGCCCGGTACGCACGACGGCCCGGGCAGGCACCCACGCCGGCGTCAGCTTCCGGCTGCTGGACTGGGTCCGTCCCGCGGTTATGATAGCCAGCCTGATCCACCACTCCGGCCGCAACCCCTCGCAGAATTTGCGGCCGGCTCAACCGAGGACATATCCATGGCACGTGGCGTCAACAAAGTCATCCTGATCGGCAACCTGGGCTCGGACCCCGAGGTGCGCAGCACCGGCAGCGGCACCACGGTGTGCAGCTTCAGCCTGGCCACTTCCGAGTCGTGGACCGACAAGCAGAGCGGCGAAAAGCAGGAACGCACCGAGTGGCACCGGATCAAGATCTTCGGTCGCCTCGGCGAGATCGCCGGCGAGTACCTGAAGAAGGGCCGCCAGGTCTACATCGAGGGTTCCATCCGCACTGACAAGTTCACCGGCAAGGATGGCGTGGAGAAGTATTTCACCGACATCATCGCCAGCGAGATGCAGATGCTCGGCAGCAACGAGGGCGGCGGCGCTGGCGGCGGTTACCAGCGCGAGCGCCCGCAGGGCGGCCAGCGCCAGGGCGGCGGCCAGTCGCGCGGCAACGACGACCGCGGTCCGTCGCGCCCCTCGCCATCGGCCCCGGCCGACAACGGTTTCGCGGATGACGAGATCCCGTTCTAGCGAACACCCTGCGAGGCTTGTCGCCTTTCCCTGACGGCCCGCCTCTGGCGGGCCGTTTCCGTCAGGGGGCGGCCTTCTCTTCGTTGCGCAGGCGCGCCACGGCCGACGCGGCATTCACCTGCAGCGTGCCGTCGGAAAGCCGGCTGCTTTGCAGCAGCAGGTCGTGCATCGAACGCGCATCCAGTCCGGGCGCCATGGCGAGCAGCAGGGCAGCGATGCCGCTCACGTGCGCGGCGGCCATGGACGACCCGGAAGTGAAGTCGTAGCCGCCGTCCGGCTGGGTGGTCAGGATGTCGTTGCCGGGTGCGCTCAGTACCCCCGGCGGCGCTCTCGATGCGTTGCTGCTGCGCACGACGATGACTCCCGGTGCACGGTCGGGAAAGCCGGCGGCGTTGCCGTCCGGCGGCATGGCCGTGATCACGATGCGGCCCTGCTCCAGCAGCCGGGCAAGCAACTGGTCGAGCAGCGGATCAGCCGGGCCGCCCAGGCTCAGGTTGATGATGCGGGTATCGGTGTCGATGACCGCCGCCAGGGCCTTGGCCAGGGTGAAGGTGTTGCAGCGGGCACCGGCGCCGGGCGAGGGCGGATACCAGCATGCCTTGTAGATGCTGAGCCGGGCCTTGGGCGCCATCCCCACGATGCCCTGGTGGTTGTCGGCGTCGGCGGCGATGACGCCGGCGACCTCGGTGCCATGATTGTCGCGGTCGAACGCCGCGCGATCCGCGTCGACCAGGTTGCGGGTGTCGCGAATGCGTCCGCGCAGGTCGGGGTGGGTCAAGTCGACGCCCGTATCGACGATCGCGACATCGACCTCGGCGCCCTGGCTGAGGTTGTGCGCGAGTGCCGCATCGGTTTCGACGAAGCCGCGCTGCAAGTCGGCATAGGGATCGTTGTAGTGGTGGGCGTCCTGCCGTGGCGGATCGGCGTAAACGGAATAATCCTGCAGTGGCTGGGCAAGCCGCACCCGGGCGTCTGCCGCAAGTGCCTTGAGCAGGGCGGCGCGGGGCATGCCGGGGGCCGGCGTCAGCACGATGCAGTACAGGTCGAGCGCCTTGACCGGCCAGCCGGTGACCTCCTGCCAGCCGTAGGTTCTCTTCAGCGCCGCGAGCGTCGATGCCGCCCGCTGGCCGACCCCATAGTTTGCGGACGGGACATAGCCCAGCACGCTGGAACCGGCATGCGTGGCGGGAGGGGCCAGCGGGTTGGCGACGGCCAGCACGATGTCGCGCCGGCTGTCCATGGCGGATGCGCTGGCCACGGATGAACGGTGCGGATCGGCGGGGTCATCGGCCGGCGCCGCGGGCCGCAGGTGCGCACAGGCACTCAGGGCCATCGCCGCGGCGAATACGATGGCCCCATGCTTCATGGCGTGGTGGCGACGGGCTCCGCCAGGCGGATGCCGTGGGTGGCGCGCAACTGCTGCAGCACATGCTGCTCCGTCGTGGTGGTGCTTCGCGGTACGACGGTATAGGCGCCGATGTCGTTGGGGCCATCCACCACCTGCAAGCCGAGGGTGTGCAGCAGCGCGTCCCAGTCGGACAGCTTCATGGCCGCATCAGGCACCACGCGGATCGAACCCGGGGTGGCCGGCCGGGGCGCCTCGCTGAGGGTGCGGTAGTGCGGGCGGCCGCCTTCCGACCACAGCTTCGTGCCCAGCGCACCGATGCCGATGGCCTGGATCAGCACCACGGCGGCCAGGGCGCGGGTCAGCCGGCTTGCCGTGCGTGAACGAAACGGCGCCTCCAGCGGAGCCGGCGCGTCGAGGCGGCCCAGCAAGTGTTTCAGCCCGACGTTGGCGTCGAGGGGGATATCGGAGGGCAGCGACATCGCCAGTTGCACGCGGCTCTGCTGCGCAAACTCGGCGCGGCACGCTTCGCAGTGCACGAGGTGGCTCATCAGCGCTTCGCCCTGCTCCCGCGGGGCGCTGCCCTGCAGCACCCAGGGCATGGCTTCCCAGGCGCGGGCGCAGTCGCGATCGGAACTCGTCTGGAACATCATGGCGCGCCCTCCTTGCGTATCGGCGATTCTCCAGCCAGGGAGGGAAGCACGTTACGCAGTTTCACGCGCGCGTGGAACAGCCGCGCCTTCACCGTGCCCACGGGGCATTGCATGATGGCGGCCACTTCATCCAGGGAATGCCCCACGCCGTAGACCAGCTCGACCACGACCCGCTGGTCCACCGACAGGCAGCCGAGGCCCTTGCCCAGCCAGTCGCGCAGTTCGCGGTCTTCGCCCGGGTCGTGGGCGGGGACGCGATCTTGCCCCAGCGTGTCTTCGGCGACGGGTTCGTCGCCATGCTGGCGCAGTGCCTTGAGCCCGCAGCGGTAGGCAATGCCCATGATCCAGGTGGAAACGCGCGAGTCGCCGTGGAAATTGTCCGCCTTCTGCCAGGCGATCCAGAAACAGTCGTTGATGACCTCCTCGATGACGTCGGGACGCCGCGTCAGTCGGGACAGGAAGCGGCACAGCCTGCCGTGGTAGCCGCGGTAGAGCACCGCCAACGCGGCACGGTCGCCCATCGACATGCGCTGGAGCAGCATGCGGTCGGTGGCGTCAGTGTCGGTATCAGCGTCGTTCATGTGGCTTCGCGGGGTGGTCGGAACGCGGTCGGTGCATGCGTGAGTACCGTTTCGGCCGGTAAAGGTTGCCGGCGGATCAGAAGGACCGCGAGAGCGTGGCGATCCAGGGCTGCGCGCCCATGTCTCGCGTCGACCATCGCGATCCCAGGTCGGTCATGACGCGATCGAGTTCCAGCCGCCATGCGCCATCGACCCACATCAGCCCGACGTGGCCGTAGCGGTAGAAGCCTTCGCCATCGCCGGGCCGGTAATGCCCATATTGGCGGTAGTGGCTGTACCGCGCGGGCGGGACGTGGGCAACGCCCGCTCCGGCGGAAACGAAGGCATGCTCCGTCAACGGCCAGTAGAAATCGAGATCGGCGGCGGCACGCGTGCGCCGATCCGCGGAGCCGATGCTGCGGCTGGCCGACAGGCCGAACGTCAGGATGTCCCGGTACAGCCAGTTGACCCCGGCTTCGCCGCGGTCGTAGGCGGTCGAGCGGGCGTCGCCGGAATAGCGGTAGTAGAGCACGCTGGCCTGCATCTGCCAGTCGCCGGAAAGCGGCCAGTGGCGGGAACCCTGGAGCAGGGTTTGGACGATGCGCCCCGGCGAACGGACTTCGGCACTTGCGGACAGGCCCACCGACCAGCCCGTCGACGAGATCCACGAGGCAGCCGCCTGAACGGTGGGCGTGGCCGGCGTGATCGCCAGGCCGCGGTCGACCAGCTGCGAACCGAGTGCGACCGTACCGGCCACCCTGGCCGACTGGGCGTGCAGCAGGGCGGGATGGGCTGCGGCCGCCGCCACGGCAAGCAGGCCCAGCCCCATGCGGGCAAGGCAGCGGCCGCGGGTGCCGACGTCGAGGCGGGCGGGCCGGACCCGGTGCGGCACGATTCCTGCGCAGCGTGGGCCACATGCCGCCGTGGAATCTACCTGCGGCTCGAACGCAGGCGGGCGCGCACCGTCGCGGCGACGTGCGCCAGAGGCCTTGAGCGCGGGACAGGTGAGCCACATCGCGTCATTGTTCGATTGGTCGAGTACGGCGGCGCCCCATGGCATGGCCGCACCACGAAAGGCATGCACGCCTTATAACCGAATCTGCGCGGGAAGGGGTGCCCTCTCTCCATGGACGATGCCCGGAGGTGGCACGGGTATCGTCGGCCGGTTGCGGGGACGGCGCCGGCCTCCGCACGGGCAAGGCGGACGGCCCCGTGGGTGCCTGGCGAACGGGGCCGGCCACGCGGCAATGCTCTTGCGCGCCTTCAGAACGCCGCGCTCACGGAGATCGTGAAGGCGTTCAGATCCCTCGCATTGGTCACCGGCGCCCCGGGCGGCGCGCCGAAGATGTTGTTGCGGGCGCCGTTGAAGCGGCTGAAACGGAACCAGGTGGCGTAGATCCTCAGATTGGCCAGGGAGCTGAAGGATTCCTTGCCGAAAGGTACCCAGAACACGCTGACGAGGTTGCTGGTGGTATCGGGACTGCCGTACGGGACGTAGCGGGCGGGGTCGCGCGAACCCGTGCTCACCATGCGGGACAGCGCGATGCCGTAGCTTTGCCTGAAGGTGTAGATGGCGGTGGCGATCTGGTCGCGGGCCGAGCCCTGCGGCAGCGCGAGCAGGCCCGGAACGACGGGACTGGCAGGCGTGCTGCCGTAATCGCGCTTCTCGAGGATGTTCACGTAGCTGAGCTGCAGGATGTTCTGCCGGTTGCCCAGATACTGGTAGGTGAGGTCGTAACCCAGGTCGGTGATGTCGTCGGCGGGGCCCAGACGGGGCCGCTGGCGCCGGGTGGTCAGGCCCACCACGCCGGCCGAGACGAACTGGGCCTTGAACTCCTTCATGTAGGCGAAGCGGAAGTATCCCGTGTCGCTGAACTTGCCCGGATCGCCGCCGACCGAATAACCCAGCCGATCCTGCACGGACGTCTGCAACGCGTTGTAGGTGCCGACTTCGCCGTACCAATCCGAGTCGTACAGGGCGTAGACCGTGGCGCCGATGACGCGGTTGGCCGGTGCGCCGGGGCTGGACAGGTTCAGCAGGGTCCCGGTGACGCCGGGTGGACCCAGGGTCGAAGCGGCCGGCAGCACGGCGAGGGGGTCGTTGAACCCCGGATTGTTGTTGACGCTCACGCCGAGCGTCAGATCCTTGCCGCCCAGCTTGAGCGCCTTGGCGACGAAGCGCAGGTCGAGGTTGCTCAGCCTGGTGTTGTACTTGCCGTTGCCGACATTGTCGGTCTCGATCTTGACGAAGCCGCCCACGTGATCGGTCAGTCGCCCGGCCAGGTAGATGTCGGCTTCGGTCAGTCGGCTCTTGCTGTCGCCGCGCGCCGGGTTGGTGCGGGCCGCCACGAGTTGCGCGGCCACCGGCAGCGCGTCGCCGATGTTCGCGTCGGTGTATCCGTTGAGCTTGAAACGCATGCCGACCGGCGTCAGCCCCGGCCCGTTGTCGCCGCCGCCATAGGCGCTGGAGTGGCAGACCGCGCAGACGTAGCCGGTCTGCCGGGCAAACGAGGGAACCGCCTGGACGGCGTTGCTGGCGAACAGCAGCAGGATCGCGAGGCCGTGCCACAGAAGGTTCCCGCGGCGGCCGGTTTCGGGTCGGGTCGGAAAAGGCAACATGGGCTCTCCTTGGGGCCTGATCGGATGCGGCGATGCACGGGCCACGCGCCCGTCAGCGATGCTGCCCCGGCCGTACCGGCAGACCGCTGCAAGATGCGGGTAAGTGCCGGCCGGGCCGCCAAAGGTTGCGCACGGCGCCTGGCCGCGCCGGTGACGGCACCCGACCCGGCGGCAGGCCGTGCGGCGCCGGCGATCCGCCGCCCGCTGCCCGGCGCAACCTTTGTCCAGTCGGGCGGCACTCAAGCCTGTAAGTCGCCATCCCATGATTTGCAGCCGGGTCCGACCCATGGAAATCCAACGCATCCAGTTGCACAAACATGGCGACAGCCGCGGCATGCTCGTCGCGCTGGAACAGGACGGCGACGTGCCCTTCGCGATCCGGCGCGTGTACTACATCTTCGCCACGAAGAACGGCGTGCATCGCGGCCGGCACGCGCACCGCCATCTCAGCCAGCTGGCGGTGGCGGTGCGCGGAGCGGTCACTTTCCTGCTGGATGACGGCAGTGGCGCGACGGAGATCGTGCTCGACGATCCGGCCCAGGGCCTGCTGCTCGGCAGCATGGTGTGGCGGGAGCTCTACGACTTCAGCGACGACTGCGTGCTGATGGTGCTGGCCGACCACCCGTTTGATCCGGACGACTACATCACCGACTACGACCAGTTCCTGCGCGAGGTGAACGGCGCCATGCAACTGGAGGGTGCGACGGCATGTCAAGGCCGCTAGTCCTGATCGGCGCCGGCGAGTTCGCGCAGATCGCCTGCGAGTACTTCGAGCACGACAGCGACTACGACGTGGCGGCCTTCGGCGTCGAACGCGCCTATCTGACGCAGCCGCGGCTGGCGGGCCATCCCGTGGTGGCCTGCGAAACGCTGGAGACGGACTACCCGCCGGGCGAGGTGGAGGTGTTTGTCGCGATCCCCGCCAGCCAGCTCAACCGGCTGCGCACGCGCCTTTACCAGGAGCTGAAACGCCGGGGCTACCGCTTCGCCACCTATGTCAGCACGCGCGCGTTCGTGTGGCGCAATGCCGAAGTGGGCGAGAACAGCTTCATCTTCGAAGGCAACGTGATCCAGCCTTTCGTGCGCATCGGCAACAACTGCATCCTGTGGAGCGGCAACCACGTGGGGCACCGCACGGTCGTGCACGACAACGTGTTCATCGCCTCGCACGCGGTCGTTTCGGGCTACTGCGAGATCGGCGCCGGCAGCTTCGTCGGCGTGAACACCACCTTCAACGACCATGTGAAGGTGGCGCCCGACAACGTGATCGGCTCCGGCGCGCTGGTGACGCGCGATACCGAACCGGGCCGGATCTACGTCGGCTCGCCGGCGCGCGCCGTGCCGGACAAGTCCAGCTTCGACGTGAAGCTTTGAATGCCCATGGCCGCGTGGAGGAAGAAAGGGCTGGTATTCGACACCGCGCGGCATGGCGTGGGCGGCTGGATGCGCCACTCGGCGCTCACGCCGACCCCGTATCGCATCGACGGCGAGCGCATCCGCGTCTACGCGGGCTTTCGCGATGGCGATGGCGTCAGCCGCATCGGTTATGTCGACGTGCGCGCGGACGACCCGGCCACGATCGTGCGCGTCAGCGCCGAACCGGCGCTCGACGTCGGTCGGGGCGGGTGTTTCGACGACAACGGCATGATCCTGGGCGACGTGGTCGACGCGCCGGGCGGCCTGCACCTGTTCTATGTCGGCTTCCAGCACGTGGCCAGGGCCAAGTTCCTGGCCTTTACCGGCCTGGCGATTTCGACCGATGGCGGCGAGCACTTCCGGCGCGTGCAGGAGACGCCGATCCTGGATCGCGCGCCCGGCCGCAGCACGATCGGCGCGGTGCATTCGGCCATCCATGAAGGTGGCCGCTGGCGGCTGTGGTACGCCGTGGGCGACGACTGGGAAATCATCGGCGGCAAGCCGTTTCCGCGTTACCACATCCGCTACGCGGAGACCGATGATCTGCGCGCCATGCCGCACGAAGACCAGGTCTGCCTGCTGCCGCGCGGCAGCGAGTACCGGATCGGGCGGCCGCGGGTGTACCGGCTCGGCGGCGGCTACGTCATGTACTTCACGCGGGGCAACCTCAGCGGCGAATACTTTCCCGGCATGGCCTGCAGCGACGACGGCATCCGCTGGGAACGCCGCGACGATGCGCTGGGCCTGGCGCTCTCCGCCAGCGGCTGGGACTCGCGGACCATCTGCTACCCCGCGCTGATCCGCCAGCGCGACAAGCTGCTGATGTTCTACAACGGCAACGACATGGGCGTGGATGGCTTCGGTGTGGCCGAAGCCCTCGCGTCGCACCTCGACGGTGGCGCCGATGCCCGCGGTTAGGCGCTACGTTCCCGCCGATGCCGACGCCTGGGACGCCCTGGTCGAGCGCTCCAGGAACGGCAACCTGCTGCACCGGCGCGGCTACATGGATTACCACGCCGATCGCTTCGTCGACTGCTCGCTGGTCGTCGAGCAGCATGGCCGGATCGTGGCGGTGTTCCCGGCGGATATCCGCGACAAGCTGGTGACCAGTCATGGCGGGCTCACCTACGCCGGACTGATCAGCGGCCAGGCCCTGCGTGCCGACGCGACGCTCGCCGTGTTCGGACAGATGGCCGATGCCTACCGTGCGCTGGGCGCGCAGCGCATCGTCTACAAGGCGGTGCCGCACGTGTTCCATGCGTACCCGGCCGAGGAGGATCTTTACGCGCTGCAGCGCATGGGTGCCCGGCTGACGCGTCGCGACCTGTCCTCGGTGATTGCGCTGCAGGAACCGTTCCAGTTCACCGAACCGCGCCGGCGCGCGGTCAGGAAGGCGGGGCGGGCAGGCATCAGCCTGCACGTCGGCACCGATCCGGCGTCGTTCCACGCGCTGCTGTCGGAGGTGCTGCGCCAGCATCACGTCGCGCCTACCCACAGCCTGCAGGAGCTGCGCCTGCTGCAGGCACGCTTCCCGCGGCAGATCGTGCTGCACGAGGCGCGCCGGGAGGGTGTCCTGCTGGCGGGCGCCCTCATCTACGATCTCGGCCGGGTGGTGCATACCCAGTACCTGGCCGCTGCGGAGGAGGGGCGCCGGCTGGATGCGCTGAGCTTCCTGCTCGCCGGGCTGATCGGCAGCACGTATGCGGACCGGCGCTACTTCTCCTTCGGCATTTCCACCGAACAGGCCGGGGCGGTGCTCAACAGCGGGCTGGTGACGCAGAAGGAATACTTCGGCGCGCGCGGCATCGTGCACGATTGCTACGAGTGGCCGCTGTGATGGGTCCCGACGTGATGAAGAACGCACCGGTGGAAGCCGCCCCGGGTGACGTCCCGTTCCTGAGCCTCCGGGAAGTCAATGCGCGTTACGCCGACGAGCTGAAGGCTGCCGCGGCACGCGTCATCGATTCGGGCTGGTATGTGCTCGGCGACGAGCTCGTCGCCTTCGAGCGGGAGTTCGCCGGCTGGTGCGGCGTGCGCCATGCCGTGGGCGTGGGCAACGGCCTGGATGCGCTGTCGCTGATCCTGCGCGGCTACAAGGAACTCGGCGTTCTCGGCGAGGGCGACGAGGTCGTGGTGCCCGGCAACACGTTCATCGCCAGCTTCCTGGCGATCAGCGAGAACCGGTTGGTGCCGCTGCCGGTGGAGCCCGATGCGGCGACGTTCAACCTCGATCCGGCCTGCGTGGAGGCGGCGATCGGATCGCGCACGCGCGCGATCATGGCGGTGCATCTGTATGGCCAGCTGGCCGACATGCCGGCGCTGGCGGCGCTGGCCCGGCGGCGCGGCTTGCTGCTGATCGAAGACGCGGCGCAGGCGCACGGCGCGCTGCGCGACGGGCGCAGGGCCGGCACGTTCGGCGACGCGGCGGCCTTCAGTTTCTTCCCGGCCAAGAACCTCGGCGCGCTGGGCGACGGCGGCGCGGTGGTGACCGGCGACGTGGCGCTGGCGCGGCGGGTCGCGGCGCTGCGCAACTACGGTTCCGAGGTGAAGTACCGCCACCTCTGCCAGGGGCTGAATTCGCGGCTCGACGAGATGCAGGCGGCGATGCTGCGGGTGAAGCTGAAGTATCTCGATGCGGACGTGGCCTGGCGCCGCCGGGTGGCGCATCGCTATCGTGACGGCATCCGCCACCCGCGGATCAAGTTGCCCGGCGCGGTGCGCGAGGAACAGCACGCCTGGCACCTGTTCGTGGTGCGCTGCGCCGAGCGCGATGCGCTGCAGCGGCACCTGCGCGCACACGGCATCCAGGCCCAGGTACATTACCCGGTGCCGGCGCATCGGCAGCCCGCGTATCCCGCATTGCGCAGTGCCCGCCTGCCGCTGACCGAGCGACTGTGCGACGAGGTGTTGAGCCTGCCGCTGGGGCCGACCCTGGGCGATGACGGCGTGGCGCGGGTGATCGATGCCTGCAACGCGTTCGGAGGCGGGGCATGAACATCGTGCGCGCCGGTTTCTACACCAGCCTCGCGACCGCCGCGCGGCTGCTCGCCGGGCTGGTGGCGATCAAGCTGGTGGCGTGGTTCGCTGGCCCCGAGGGCGTCGGCCGGCTCGGCCAGTTCATGAGCCTGATGTCGCTGCTGGCGGTGCTCGCCGGCGGCGGCATCAGCGCGGCCATCGTCAAGTATGTCGCCGAGTACCGCGACGATCCGCCCCGGCTGTCGCGCCTGCTGTCCGCCGCGCTGTGCTACGCGTTCTGCGCCTCCTGCCTGATGGGCGGCGCGGCGCTGCTGCTCAGCCGGCAGCTCGCCGCGTGGCTGCTGGGCGACCCGGGCTATGCCGGCCTGATCCGCGTGCTCGCCGTCGCGCAGCTCGGCATCGCGCTGCTCAACTACATCCTCGCGGTGGTCAACGGCTTCATGGACGTGCGCCGGCTGGCCTTCATCCAGGCGGGCGGGGCGCTGGTCGGCATCGTGATGATGATCTGGCTGGCGCGCTGGCTGCATCTGTATGGCGCGCTGCTGGCGCTGGTGCTGGGCCAGCTGCTGTGGCTGGCGATCGCCTTGCCGGCGTGGTGGCGCAGCTCGTACTTCCGCCGCCGCATGCTGCGGCTGCACTACGACCGCGAGATGACCTTGCGGCTGGCGACGTTCTCGGTGATGACCCTCGCCTCCGCCCTGCTGCCGCCGCTGGTCAACATCGCCGTGCGCGACCATCTCGCGCTGCAGTTCGGCTGGGAACGGGTCGGCTACTGGCAGGCGGTCAGCAAGGTGTCGGACGCCTATCTGCTGTTCTTCACCGCGGCCATCAACATCTACTACCTGCCCAAGCTGGCCTCGACGCACGGCCGCGAGGCGCTGCTGGCCGAGCTGCGCAGCGCCGGCCGCCACGTCCTGCCGGCGGTCATCGTGCTGGCGGCCATGGTGTATGCGCTGCGCGGATGGGTGACCTGGCTGCTGTTCACGCCGGAGTTCGCCGCCGCCAACGCGCTGTACGGCCCGCAACTGGTCGGCGACGTCATCAAGGTCGCCTCCTTCGTCCTTTCCTACCTGATGCTGGCCAAGGCGATGACGGCGCTGTTCGTCGTCTCCGAATGCGTGTTCGCGGCCAGCTACCTCGCGCTGGTCTGGGTGTTTGCCGCGCGCTACGGCCTGGTCGGCGCGATGTACGCCTTCGCGCTCAACTACCTGCTGTATCTCGCCTTCAACCTGCTGGTTGCCCGGCGTTACCTGGGAGGGCTGCGACGATGAGCGGCGACGTACCGGCGAACACGGCGGCGCTGCCGCTGGTGTCCGTGCTGATTCCCGCGTTCAACCACGAGCGTTTCGTGCGGCGCTGCCTGGACAGCGTGCTGCAGGATCCGTACCCGGCCAAGGAGCTCATCGTCATCGACGACGGCTCGACCGATCGCACCGCCGAACGGATCGCCGACTGGGTCGCGACGCATTGCATGGATATCCCGATCGAGTACGTGCATCGGGACAACCGCGGCATCGCGGCGACGCTGAACGAACTGGCGGCGCGCGCGAACGGCGAGTTTCTGCGCCCCGGCGCCAGCGACGACTACCTGCTGCCGGGCGGTCTCGATGCCCAGGTGCGCTACCTGCTGGCGCATCCGGACAAGGGCGCGGTGATCGGCGATTCGGTCGTCGTCGACCAGGACGGCAACCGGCTGCACGACAGCGGCATGGGCCTGCTTCGCGGCGGCAGCAAGAGCCTGTACAGCTCCGACGACGGCATCCGCCGCGCGATCATCAGCCACTGGGCCATCGGCGGGCCGGTGGCCTTGATGCGGCGGAGCGCGCTGGACACCGTCGACCGCTGGAGCGAAGGCCTGCGCATCGAGGACTGGGATCTGTTCCTGCGCCTGGCGGCCCGCGACGCGCTCGGCTTCATCGACGTCAGCGTCTGCGCCTACCGCATCCACGGCGCCAACCTGAGCCGGACGCGGCACACCGCCACGCGGATCGGCAACCTCGCCGAGTCGCGCCAGGTGGCGCTGCGCCGGGCGTGCCTGTTCGACGAGCCGTACCGGACCCTGCTGCGGGCGCAGGCGCACCACATCGGCGCCAAGATCGCGTTCCTGCAGGGACAGCCATGGTCGCTGGCGCGGCATCTGCTCGCCTGGTCGTGGCTGCGACTGCTGTCGAAGCTGCGGCCTTCATCCGGACGTCATGGCGTGGAGGCGGCATGAAACGGTTGCTGCGCCTGCCGTCGGCCTATCTCGCGCTGCCGCTCCTGTTGGCCTGCGCGCTGACCCTGCTCACCTACGATCTCCCGGTCGACTACCTGCAGGGCCTGCTGCTGCTGGCGGTGGTTGCCGCGGCGATCGGCTGGTTCGACGTGCAGGCGCGGATCAGGATTCCGCCGGCCTCGCGCTTTCGCGCGCGCAGCTACGCCGGCACCCGCGATGCGTTCGTGGCGCTGGCCTTCGCGGAGCTGGTCGCGGCTTTCTGCGTGCTCGACCTGGCGCTGTTCCCGATTCCGCTGTTCGGCAACCCGTCGTCCTACGCCGTGATGAAGGATGGGCACGAGCACGTCCGGCACGTGTCGGACATCTGCTGGGTGCTGCCGCCGATCGGGCTGTTGTGCGCCAGGAAGCGGTGGCTGCGCAACACGCTCATCGGCATCGGCTTCCTGTTTCCGATCCTGGTGATCGACCGCAACCGGGTGTTCGCCACGGTGTTCGCGTTCGCGCTGGTGGTCCTGCTGCGCCGGGACGAGGCCAGGCCGGTGCCGTGGAAGGCCGTCGGTTTGCTCGGCTTCGCCGGCGTCAGCGTGTTCTCGCTGCTCGGCATGCTGCGCTCCGGGCCGCTGGACTACCTCACCTTGCCGTTCAGCGCGATGTACCGCGCGGCGCCGGAAGGCATCAAGTGGCTGCTCCTCTACGCCACCGCCGGGCCGTACAACTTCAGCGCGATCCTGGCCAAGCACTACGGCAACGCCAGCTTCCTCATCCACCAGGTCGTGCCGCTGAGCGGCTCCGTGGCCACCGCGGGCACGGACATTCCGCTGGATGCGCCGACCATCAACGTGGGCACGGAGTTCTTCCCGTTCCTGATGGCGTTCGGCCCGGTCGGCGCGGTGGCCGCCGCCGTCGTGCTGTACGTGATGTTGCGCTGGAGCGTGTCGCGGCTGCGCGCCACGGTGTCGCTGTTTTCCCTGCTGATCTTCCTGCGGGTTTCCTACGTCTGCGTGATGGCGCCGTTCGCGCCGCAGGCCTACACGTGGACGAACGCCGGCTTCATCGGCCTGTGCCTGGTCATGCAGGTTGTCGCGGCCGGGCTGCCGAACCGGCGGACCCGCGCGCCGATCGTGTCTCCTTCCTCTCCCCAGTGAGTGCCCGACCATGGAACAAGACGAAATCTACCTGATCGACCTCTGGCGGATCTTCACCCGCGGCTGGATCTGGTTCGCGGGCGTGCTGATCCTGACCCTGGCCGGCACCTATGCCTTCGCGCACCTGGTGAAGCGCCAGTGGCAGGCGACCGCGTGGATCCAGATCGCCCAGGTCGGGCAGGTGCCGCCGGGCCAGGATCCGAAGGTCGAGCCGCTGTTGCGCGTGATCGAGCGGCTGGAGCTGGTGCCGTTCGAGAACGAGATCCTGGAAGGCGCCGGCCATGCGCGCGATTCGTCCGTGGCAAGGCTTTATCGCAAGAGCCTGAAGCTGGAGCCGATGCCCTATGCCGGCCCGCTGGTCCGCCTGACAGTGCGGGCCTATTCCCGCGAGCAGGCGGCCGAACTGGCCACGGCGACGGTGGCCCGGTTGGCCGCGGTCCACCGGCGCCAGGAAGAAGCGCCGCTGCAGGCGGCGCGCGCGCGACTCGCCCGCATCGAGGCCGACCTGCAGGTCGCCGAGGGCGACCTGGCCCGCTATCAACGGGCGGCCGCACCGGGCAGCAGGGATGCGCAGGGTGCGCTGCTGGCCAGCCTGCTGCTGGCGAACAAGAACGAGGAGATCCGCGGCTTGCGGCAGGCGCGGATGGATCTCATGGAACGTCTCGGCCCGAGCTACACCTATGCGACGTCGATGATGTGGCCGGTCTACGTGCCCGACAAGCAGGCCTTCCCGAATCCCGAACTGACCTGGGGCATCGGCCTGCTGCTGGGCTTGCTGCTGGGCGCATGCGCGGCCGTGGCGAGGGCCGGTCGACGGCAGGGGGCCTGAACCCGGCGATGCATGCGCGGCCGGCGCCGTTCAACCAAACCGGCGCCGGCGCGCACTCACGGAGCGAATCCATGAAGTGCCGGGGCCGACCCGTGACGGGGTCGGCGCTATCGCGGTGAAGGGAAGTCTGCCTCACGGTGGGACGGAGTTCGTTCGATATGCGTGGACTGCACAAGCTGCGCCCCGGGCACCGCGCCGTGCCCGCCGGAAGCGCCCGCCAGCACCCGCGGCACTCGCCGCCGGACGAGGCACAGCTGCTCGACACGCAGCGCGCGTTCGACAGCGTCGCCGCCGACTACGACGGACCCCGCGGCAACAACGAGCTGATCCAGCGCATGCGACTGATCCTGTGGGATACCGTGCACAGCGTCGTGCCGCCTGGCGCGCGCCTGCTGGACCTGGGCTGCGGCACCGGCATCGACGCGCTGGAGTTTGCGCGGCGCGGCTTCCATGTCGTCGCCACCGACTGGTCGCCGCTGATGGTCGAACGCACGCGGGCGCGGGCGGCGGCCGCGGCCATGCAGTCGCGCGTGACGGTCGCGCACCTCGGCATCCAGCAACTGGCCCGGCTCGACGACGAGTTTGACGGCATCTATTCGAACTTCGGTCCGCTGAACTGCGTGCCGGACCTCGGCGCCGTCGCCACCGAATGCGCGCGCCTGCTGCGCCCCGGCGGCAGCCTGGTGTTCTCGGTGATGGGCCGGATCTGTCCGTGGGAGCTGGGGCACTACGCCCTGCGCGGCCGCTTCAAGCGCGCCGGCGTGCGCGCCGCGCGTGGCGCGACGGCGGTGGGCATGAACCGCCACACGATCTGGACCTGCTACTACCTGCCGCGCGAGTTCTACCGTGCCTTCAGCGGGCAGTTCTCGCTGCAGGGCTATCGCGCGCTGGGCCTGTTCCTGCCGCCGCCCTACCTGGTGGACTACTACCGCCGCCGGCGCCGCTGGTGCGAGCGCCTCGGCCGGCTCGACGATCGCCTGGGCGCGCTGCCGCTGCTGCGCGACATGGGCGACCATTTCCTGATCGTGCTGCGACGGCGCTGAGTCGATGGACGTCCTGCAGGCCGCGATGGATGTCAGCTTGTGCCGGGCCGTCTCGGTCACGCCCGCGGGCCGCTCGCGCATGCCGCTGCCGATCCGGGGCGGGCGGATCGGCGCGTCGCTGGCGGCGCGGGCATACCGGCTCGACCTGCACGACCATCTGCTCTTCCCCGGCCTGATCAACGCGCACGAGCATCTGCACGTCAACACGGTGCCGCCGCTGCCAGCCCGCGCGCCATTCCCGAACAGCTACGCCTGGATCGCCGCGTTCCGGGCGCACTTCGAGGAGCCGGCGGTGATCGCCGCGCTGCGGGTGCCGAAGGCGCTGCGGCTGCGCCACGGGGCACTGAAGAACCTGCTTGCCGGCACCACCTGCGTGGCGCATCACGACCCCTGGCACCCGGCGCTCGACGAGCCGGATTTCCCGGTCGCCGTGCTGCGCGACTACGGCTGGAGCTATGCGCTGGGCTGGCCCGATTACGGCCCGCCGGCGCAGTCGAGCTTCGCCGCCACGCCTGTCGACCGGCCCTGGCTGATCCATCTGGCCGAAGGCACCGACGCGATCGCGCAGGCGGAACTGGCCCGGCTCGACGAGATGGGTTGCCTGGCGGCGAACAGCGTGCTGATCCACGGTGTCGGCCTGCGCGAGCACGACGTCGACCGGGTGATCGAGCGCGGCGCGGCGGTGGTCTGGTGTCCGACCAGCAACCGCAACCTGCTCGGGCGCTCGCTGGACCCGCGGCGCCTGTGCGCGGCCGGCCGGCTCGCGCTGGGCAGCGACTCGCGGCTCAGCGGTGCGCGCGACCTGCTCGACGAAATGCGCGGCATCGTCGCCCGCGGCGAGCTGGGCGCCGGGCCGTTGCTGGACCTGGTCACCAGCCAGGCCGCGCGCATTCTGCGGCTGCCCTCCGGCGGCAGCCTGGCGCCGGGCGCGCTGGCGGACCTGGTGATCGTCGAGGACCGCGGCGGCGACGAGCGCTGCGGCCTGGTCGGCATCGAGCGCAGCCGGATCCGGGCGGTGGTGCGCCACGGCGTGCCGCGCATCGCCGATCCGGATTTCGCCGAATGGTTCGACGTCGCCGGCATGGACGCGGTGCCGGTGACGCTGGACGGCAGACCGAAACTGCTGGCCAGGCCGCTGGCCGACCCCGCGCTGGTGGCGCTCGAACCGGGGCTCGAACTGGCCGCCGCGCACCGCGCGCACGACCTCGCCATGGAGGCCGGCCAGTCGTGACGACGCGTCCGCCGATGCTGCTGCCGGCCGAGGCGTATGCCTTGTGGGCAGCCAGTTACCCCGCGCATGCGCACAACCCGGTGATGCAGGCGGAGGAGCGCGCCATGCTCGGGCTGATGCCGGCCACGCTGCATGGGCAGGCCGTGCTCGATGTCGGTTGCGGCAGCGGACGCTACATGCTGCATGCGCTGCGCCGTGGTGCGGCGCGCGTGATCGGCGTGGATCTGTCGTCGCCGATGCTCGCGCGCGCCGGCGTCGAGCTGGCCGCCTGGCAGGCCGCCGCGGACATCGACCTGGTGCAGGGCAGCCTCGAAGCGCTGCCGGTGCCGGATGCGCGGGCGAGCCTGACCGTGTGCGGCCTGGTCGTCGGCCATCTCGACGACCTGCAGCACGCGCTGGCCGAGCTGTGCCGGGTGACCCGGCCCGGCGGCACGCTGCTGTGCAGCGACGTGCATCCGATCGGAGATGCGCTGGGCTGGCTGCGCGACTTCAAGTCGGACGGCCGGCACTACGCCGTGCGGCACACGCGGCACCTGTACGGCCACTGGCACGCGGCCTGCGCCGCGCTCGGACTGCGCATCGAGCAGGTGCTGGAGCCGATGCTCGACCCGGCCGACATTCCCGCCGGTGCGCGTTTCGACCGCGCCGCGCTGGCGGTTCCCGTGGCGCTGGTGTTCCGGCTGCGGCGCGAGCCGTGATCCCCTCGTCCTGCAGGCCCTTGCCATGACCGATGCGGCACGCACGCTGTTGATCAACCCGACCATCACCTCGCGGCGCAGCGCGCGCTTCCCGTTGTCCCTGCTGCACCTGGCGGCCGCGCTGGAGCGCAGCGGCAACGACAGCCGGATCATCGACGGCAACGTCGACCGCGATTTCGTCAACGACGCCCTGCGCGCGCTGGAGGAGGGCGCCTTCGATGCGGTCGGCGTCAGCGTCATGGGCGGTCCGCAGCTGGCGCCGGCGATCGCCGTCTCCAGCGTGATCCGCGCACGCTTTCCAGCGGTGCCGATCGTCTGGGGCGGCTATTTCCCCACGCTCAACCCGGACGCGGCGCTGGCCGCGCCCTACGTCGACTACGCGGTGCGCGGGCAGGCCGGGGAGACCCTGCCGGAGCTGATCGCCGCGCTGGGCGGCAGGGCCGAGGCGAAGCTGGCGGCCATCGGCGGGCTGTCGTGGAAGCAGGGCGGCGCGGTCGTGCACAACCCGAACCGCCGTTTCACCCTGGCCGACCACGGCCGGGTGCTGCCCTACGACAAGCTCGGCGACCCGCGGCGCTACCTGGCGCGCACCTATCTCGGCCGCCGCACCGTGGCGCACCAGGCGTCGGTCGGCTGCCGCTTCCGCTGCACCTTCTGCGGCGTGGCCGCGATGTTCGGCGGCACCACCGTGCTGCCGGCGGCGCAGCAGCTCGAACGCGATCTGGGCTACCTCAAGCACACGCTGGGCGCGGACTCGGTGCAGTACTTCGACAACAATTTCTTCGATCGCGAGCGGGACATGCTGCCGCTGCTCGAAGTGATGGCCCGGTTCGAGATGCCGTGGTGGTGCTTTGCCCGCGCCGACGCCCTGCTCAACCTGTCGGAACAGGCGTGGAAGCTGGTGCGCAAGAGCCGGCTGCGGATGGCGTACATCGGCGCGGAGTCGCCCAACGGGCAGATGCTCAAGGAGATCCGCAAGGGCACGCGGCCGGACCAGACCATGGCGGTGGTGGAGTTGTGCCGCCGCCACGGCGTGATCCCCGAGCTGTCCTTCATGGTCGCGCCGCCGGAGAACACGGCCGAGGAGACCGAGCACACCTTCGAGTTCATCCGCGCGCTGAAGCGGGTCAATCCGCAGTCGGAGGTCGTCATCTACGTCTACACGCCGCTGCCGGAAAACAGCCGGCACGAGCAGGACCGCGCGCGGCGTCCGGCGAAACCGCTGTTCGGTCTCGACGGCGAACCGGTGGCGTTTCCGACCACGCCGGAGGAGTGGGCGCAGCCGCGCTGGGTCGACTACACCTGCCATGCCGACGCGCCCTGGCTCGACGACCGGCTGCGCCGGCGCATCCGGGATTTCGTCACCGTGCTGCGCTGCCGCTTTCCCACCGTGCAGGACCTGCGCTCGCCGCCGTGGGCCAAGCGCAGCCTGAGCGCGATGGCGCTCTGGCGCTACCGCTACGGCAGGTACGACCGGCCGTGGGAACTGGAGCTGGCCAACCGGCTGGTGCGCCTGCGCATGCCGCAGGTCTCGGGCCTCTAGCCGGGTGCGCGCCGTGCACGTCGCGCAGCTCAATTTCCTGCCCGCGCCGGCGGGACTGGCGCCAGCCGAGGTGCTGGAACGCTGGCACTCGCTGGTGGACATCGCCGAGGCGGCCGCCAGCGCCGGCACCCGCGTGTCGGTGATCCAGGCGGCGGCACGCGAGGAGCGGATCACGCGTGGCGGCATCGACTATCGCTTCGTCGACATCCGCGGGCTGGCGACGGCGGCCGACCGGAGCCGCCGTTTTGCCGGCGTGCTCGCCGAGATCCGCGCCGACGTGCTGCACGGGCACAGTCTCGGTTTTGCCGAGGACGCTTTCGCCATCGCGCAGTGCCTGCCGCGGCTGCCGATCATCCTGCAGGACCACGCCGATCGGCCGCCGCGCCGGTGGCGGCGGCCGCCGTGGCGGCGCTGGTATGCGGCACTGGCCGGCGTCGCCTTCACCGCACCCGAACTGGCGCGGCCGTTCACCCGGGCCGGACTGTTCGCGCCGCACACGCGGCGGTTTGCGATTCCCGAATCCAGCAGCCGCTTCAGTGTCGGCCATCGTGCCGACGCCCGCGCCGGAACCGGCCTGCATGGCGATCCCTGCGTGCTGTGGGTGGGGCATCTGAATGCCGGCAAGGACCCGTTGAGCGTGCTCGACGGCGTCAGCCTGGCGGCGCGGCGGCTGCCTGGCCTGCAGTTGTGGTGCGCCTTCGGCAGCGCGCCGCTGCTCGGCGCGGTGCGGGCGCGCATCGCGTGCGACCCGCAGCTTGCCGGGCGCGTGCACTTGCTGGGCACGGTGGCGCACGCGCGGGTCGAGCTGCTGATGCGCGCGGCCGACCTGTTCGTCTCGGGCAGCCGCGCCGAAAGCTGCGGCTACGCCGCGCTCGAGGCGCTGGCTTGCGGCGTCACTCCGGTGCTCACGGATATTCCCTCCTTCCGCGCGCTGATCGGCGACCGCGGCATCGGTCGCCTGTGGGCTTGCGGCGAGGCGACGCAGCTGGCCGAGGCGCTGGTCGCTGCCGCTGCCGGCCGGCCGCCGGCGGCACAGGTGCGCGCCCATTTCGACGCCGCGCTGTCGTTCGCCGCGGTGGGCCGGCAATGGGCCGATGCCTACGTGCAGGTGTGCGACGAGCGGTGCCGGAGGGCGTCGTGAAACTCGCGCTGGTGGTGCCGGGCGGGGTGGATCGCAGTGGCGAGTACCGGGTGATCCCGGCCTTGCTGGCGCTGATCGAACGACTGGCGCGCAGCCACGAGGTGCATGTCTTCGCGCTGCAGCAGGAAGCGGCGGCGGGCCGCTGGGAGCTCGCCGGCGCGAGCATCCACAACATCGGCGACGGCTGGACCCGGCTGCGCGCGATCGCGGCGATCCGCGCCGAGCATCGCCGCGCGCCGTTCGATCGGATCCAGGCGATCTTCTCCGGCTCGTGCGGCCTGGTGGCCGTGGCCGCGGCCAGGCTGCTGCGGCGGCCGAGCCTGGTGCATGTCGCCGGCGGCGAGCTGGTCGCGCTGCGCGCGATCGGCTACGGCGGGCGGCTGCGATGGAAGGGGCGGCTGCGCGAGGCATGCGTGCTGCGTGCCGCCGATGTCGTCACGGCGGCCAGCGCACCGGTCATCGAGGCGCTGCGCGCACTCGGCGTGGTGGCCCGGCGCGTGCCGCTCGGCGTCGACCTGCAGGCCTGGCCGCCGCTCGCGCCGCGCGTGCGCCGCACCGGCCCGGCGCGGCTGATCCACGTGGCCAGCCTCAACCGGGTGAAGGATCAGCCGACCCTGCTGCGCGCGCTGGCCGTGCTTCGCGACGGCGGGCTGGCCTTCCGCATGGATGTGGTCGGCGTGGACACCTTGCAGGGCGAGGTGCAGCGGCTGGCCGGCCGGCTGGGGCTGGCGCACTGCGTCCGCTTCCTCGGGTTCCGGACGCAACGCGAATTGCGCCCGTTGATGGAAGCGGCCGACCTGCTGGTGATGTCCTCGCTGCACGAGGCCGGTCCGCTGGTGTTGCTGGAGGCGGCGGTGGCCGGCGTGCCGACGGTCGGCACGGCGGTCGGGCATCTGGTGGAATGGGCGCCTGCGGCGGCACGTGCGGTGCCCGTCGGCGACTGGGCGGCGCTGGCCGAGGCGATCGGGCAGCTGCTTGCCGACGAAGCGCTGCGCCTGCGACTGGCCGCGGCTGCGCAGCGCCGGGCGCTGCCGGAGGACGCCGACTGCACGGCGCGGTTGTTCGAAGCGCTGTATCGGCACTCGCCCGCCGACGCGCAGGGTCAGGCCGGTTTGCGGGCCACGTAAAGTCGGAACTTCGAAGGCTCACGCCGGCCGCGGAGCTTCGCCGCGAAGGGGCGCAACGCCCAGCGCAGGCCGTACCACGGGCGGTGCACCTCCCAGCGGATCGACAGCGCAGCGGCCATCTGCTGCAGGCGCTCGTCGGTGAGGTAACCCAGGCTGGCGAGGGCGTCGGCCGCCGTGCCGTGGCGGCGCAGGAAGGCTTCGCGACGCTCGGCCAGCATCTGCCGGCCGCTCGCGTCGCGGGCGTACCACGGCGTGTCGCTGATGACCACCATGCCGCCCTTGCGCACGCAGCGCAAAGCTTCGCGCAGGCACGCTTCGCCGTCTTCGGCGTAGTGGAAGGAGGCATTGAACACGGCGGCGTCGAACTGCGCGTCGGCGAACGGCAGGCGACGGATCTCGGCCTGGAAGCGCGCAAACAGCGCCGGCAGGCGCGCCCGATAGTGCCGGGCCGCGCCCAGCCCGTCGCGATCGTTGCCGAGCAGGTCGACCGCGGTCGGCCGATACCCGGCCAGCGCCAGGCGAAAACTCATCCAGCCGTTGCCCGCGCCGAGGTCGAGGATGCGGCCCCCTTGCGGCAGCTGCCGCACGATGCAGTCGTAGCTGCGCGCGCGCATCCGCCACTGGTCGCGATTCCTGCCGCTGGCGTCGTGGTAGGGCAGGGCGAGGTAGAAATCCGCGCTTGCGCTGCCGCGGCCTTCGGCGGCCCTGATCCGCTCGTAGTCGGCGATGAAGCGCGCGTGGCGGGCGGCCGATTCCGGCGCCAGGGCGTGCGCGATGCCGTCGTCGATCACGATGGCGAAGCCGCAGGCCGGACAATCCAGCGTGTCGATGGCGCTTCCGCAGCGAGGGCAGCGCAGCCGCAGGCCCGCCAGCGCCGCCGCGTCCGCGGCATGGCTGGCCGGTGACGGGTCCGAGGCTGGTTGCGCCCGCGACATGGGCCGGCGCTACGGCGCGCGCGCCGGGCCTTCCAGCGCCGCGCGCACCGCGAACATGGTGTCCATCCGCGGCACCGGCCGGGTCAGCCAGGCAAGGATGCGCCGCCCGTGCGACAGGCCGGCCCAGTCCGGCCCCTGCTGCAGCCAGAGCTGCGTGCGCAGCATGTCGGCGCGCTCCCGGCTGGCCTCCCGCGTGGGCCTGATCCGCTGACCGAGGCAGCGTCCGAGCTCGCCGACGGAACGCGACCATTCGATGCCGTGCAGCGCATGCAGCCACAGATCGGAGCACGAAACGCAGGTCAGGGTGTGGCGGCGCGACGCCATCCGCAGCAGGGCGGGGCAACCGGTGGCGAGCCGTGCCAGCACGTCCGTCGCGATCGAGTCCGGGTAGTAGCGCGCGGTCAGCAGCAGCGGCGGCAGCGCATACCAGGGAGCGTCGCCGGCCGGGTCGTCCCACAGCACGTTCCAGTCGCCCGCGGACAGGCGTGCCGACAGCAGCGCGATGTCGTGCAGATGGAGCAGGCGCAGGCTGCGGTTGCACAGGTTGCCGGCGGCATGCAGCAGCAGGTGGTTCATCAGCGCGCCGGGCGACGGGTAGGGGTTCAGTCCGGGCCGCGGCTGCGGCGGACGGATGCGCGCGGTGATGTCCACCGCGGTGACCGGCAGCCGCTCCTGGATACGCGTGTGCAGCTCGATGTTGACCGGCGTGTCGCGGTGTTCGCCGAGGCCGGCAAAGGGCGCGCCGGCCGCCGGCCTGAACACCCGGTGCTTCCACGCGACGAACGACTCCACGTAGCCCAGTTCCTGCAGCAGCGCGATCGCCGGCGCGGCATCCTCGGCGCGGACCAGCAGGTCGATGTCGGCCATCGGTCGGTCGCCGGGCGCGTAGAGGCCGAGCGCGTGCAAGGCGGAGCCCTTCAGCGCGACGAGGGCGATGCCGCGAACGCGGGCGCCGGCATCGATGCGCTGCAGCAGCGTGGCGATGCGCCGATGGCGATGCTCGACGTGTGCGCGCTGGTCGGCCAGGAACGATCGCCAGGATGGGTGCTGCCACGCACAGCGTCGGCACAGCAGCGGCGACACCCCGTGCACGGCGGCGGCCACCGCCGCCAGCTGCCATTCGAGCGCGCTCCATGGCGGCGTGGCGCCGCCCGGCCGCGCCAGCTCCGCGGCGAGCGCCTCGGTGGTGCGGCGCAGGCCGGCCCTAACGACTTTGAGCGGCGGCAGCATGGGGGAGCAGCCGGATATCGATTCGCTTCGCCGCCGCCGCATCGTCGCTGCGGTGCGCGCGTTCGGAGGCGACCAGCGCATCCCATTTGGCATCGAGTGCCGCGCCCGCCTGCCGGTGGCGCTGCGGCGGGTCGGCGGCCTTCGATTGCTGCAGCGTGACCTGCTCGTGCAGCAGGTCGCGCACGCAGCGGTAGAAGTCGGAGTCGTAGGCGCCGTGGAACATCATGGCCAGGTCGCCGCTGTCCTGCCAATGGGTCTTGTCGCCGAGCTGGGCCTTGACCTTGTCGTAGAACTTCGTTCCCGGCAGCGGATAGGCGACGCTCACGCCGATGTCGTCGGGCGCGGCCTGCGCCACCAGTTCGCGGGTGGCCAGCAGGTCGTCCAGCTGCTCGCCGAGATAGCCGAGCTGGATGAAGAAGCCCACGCGGATGCCGCGCCGGCCCAGCCGCACCCGGGCCGCAATCAGGTCGGCGACCCGGGTGCCCTTGGCCATGCTGTCCAGCACGCGCTGGCTGCCGCTTTCGGCGCCCAGCCACGCCTCGGCGCAGCCGGCCTGTTCGAGCGCGTCGGTCATGCGCTCGCTCATCAGGTCGGCGCGGGTCTGGATGGTGAACGGCACCGGTCCGCCGGCGCTGCGCAGGCGCGCCCCGAACTGCGCCACCCAGTCGACGTGGAAGCCGAAGATGTCGTCGGCCATCCAGATGTGATCGGGCCCGAACGCCTGTTTCAGGTAGATCATCTCCGCCGCCACGTCCTCGGCGCTGCGCTGCTTGTAGTGGTTGCCCCAGATCGGCTTGGCGCACCAGTTGCAGCGGAACGGGCAGCCCCGCGACGCCGCCATGTTGAGGCTGAAGTAGCCGTGCCGTTCGCGCCACAGGGTCCGGTAGCGCGCGATGTCCACCAGGTCCCAGGCGGGGGGACCGACCAGCCGGGGGTCCGGCGGCATGGCACCCATGCGTCGCGCCTGGGTCTGGCCGTCCACCTGCGTGGCGATGCCGGCAATGCCGTCGAGCCAGTGGCAGGCGGCGATGGCCGGGTCGCGCTCCAGCCGCGCGATCAGTTCCAGCAGCGCCGCAATCCCTTCGCCCAGCAGCACCGCGTCCGCGCCGGCGGCGAGGAAGGCGCCCGGCTGATCCGACGCGTCGGAGCCGGCCACGATCACGCGGGCGCCGCGCGCATGCGCTTGCGCGATCATCCGGCACGCCGCCTCGCGCATGCGGCCGAGGCACATCTTGGTCAGGTAGTTGAAATTGTCCTCGTAGAGAACCACGACATCCGGCTGCGCGGCGCGCACGGCTGCTGCGTAATCCTCGACGCCATCGGCAAGCATCGCGTCGAACAGGGCGACGTCGTGGCCCCGCTGGCGCAGCAGCGCGGCGATCTGGATCGTGGCCAGCGGGGGATAGGGCTTGCCGCGTTCCCATTGCTTGGGGTCGTACCTCAGGAAATAGGAGTGGCCGACCTGAATCTTCAGCATCGCGAAGGGGCCTCGATCTCGCCGCGGGGACGGCAGCGGCGGCGAGGGGAAACCGGCTTCCTCGTCGATGCTGCCGGGACGTGAGTGCCGGCGCGCGGCACTTCGGTTGCCTCGCGTGGCGGGCCGTGCGGGTTGTCGGTGCCGCGGGTGCCGTCGGCGGGGCGCCTGGACAACCTTTTCGCCGTGGCCGCGCACTCAAGGCCAGGCGACGCGCTGCGGATTCGCCGCATCGTGCAACCACCTCTGGGCCGGGCAACTCGATCGGTGACCACGGCATCGACTCCTCGCGGCGACATCCGGGACGCCAGCGCGGATCCTTTCCGCGAGCGATCCGGCTGCCGCCGTGCCCTGAGCCGGCAGATACTCGGCGCGCGCTTCCGTTTCGAAAGCGCGAGCGAGGCGCTGCTGCAGCAGGTCGAGGCCGCTTACGGCGGCCTGCCGCCGCACCGTCTGCCGACGGCGGTGCCGGAGTTCCGCGTCGAGCTGCGTCTGTCGCCGCCGCGGCTGTCGCCGGGCGGGGGCGAGCCACCGCCGGTGCAGACGCAGGCGGGAGCCGGCTGGATCTGCGGCGTCATGGACGCGTCGAACTACGTGATGCTGGCGCCCGCGCAGCAGCGGGCCCTGGTGGTGGCCTCCGCCGACATGCTGGAGCGGCCCTACCATCTGCGCTACGAACTCATCGAGTTCGCCGTGTTCACCCTGGCGACGCGCGGGCAGGGCCTGGTTCCGCTGCACGGCGCCTGCGTGGGCCGGCGGGGCAGGGGCGTCCTGCTGCTGGGCGCCAGCGGTTCGGGCAAATCGACGCTGGCCTTGCTCGCGCTGCTGCAAGGCCTGGATTTTCTCGCCGAGGACGCGGTGTTCGTGCAGCCGCACGCCATGCTCGCCACCGGCGTGGCCAACTACCTGCACGTGCAGGCCGATGCGCTGCGCTTCGTCGACGCCGCCGGTGCCCGGCGCTGGATCGGCGAGGCGCCGGTGATCCGCCGCCGCAGCGGGATGGAGAAGTTCGAAGCCGACCTGAGACGGGGACCCGGCCGGCTCGCCGCGGCGCCATTGGAACTGGTCGGCGCCGTGCTGGTTTCGGCCCGGCCTGCCGCCAACGCCACCGCCTTGCTGAGCGCGGTTAGGGCCGCCGACGTCGCCGCGCGACTGTCCGCGGATCAGCCATACGCGTCCGGCCAGCCCGGCTGGCCCTGCTTCGCACAGCGGATGATGGCGATGGGCGTCCACGAGTTGCGCCGCGGCAAGCATCCGCGGGACGGCGTGGCGGCGTTGCGGGAACTGCTGGGCGACGGGTGATCGCGCCCGGGGTAACCGCCGGGGAGGCAGCAGCGAAGTAAGCTTGGGTTTTCCCGGGTTCACGTTTCACGTCCAACGGGTACGACCGGTCGGGATGGACTCCGGCCGGGGCGATGCCCCCTCACGAGGGTCACGGCAATGAAAAAGCGTTTTGCGGGATCGATGGCATTGGGTGCGTTGCTTGCGCTGGCTTCGGCGATGCCGGCTGTCGCCGCGCTCGCGCCCGGCGCCGTGGCGCCGACGTTCACCGCCCGGGCCAGCCAGGCCGGCAAGGAGTTCACCTTCTCGCTGGCCGATGCGCTCAGGAAAGGTCCGGTCGTGGTGTACTTCTACCCGTCGGCGTACACCGGGGGCTGCGACCTCGAAGCGCACACTTTTGCGGTCGAACGGGACAAGTTCGACGCGGCCGGTGCGACCATCATCGGCGTGTCGGCCGACAGCATCGAGCGGCTCGATGCCTTCTCGGCGGACCCGAAGTACTGCGCGGGCAAGTTCCCGGTCGCCTCGGACGCCGAGGTCAAGGTCGCGCTTGCCTATGGCCTGGAGGCGATGGCGGCGCGACCGGGCATGCACGACGTGCGCGGCGTGGCCATCGACCACGCGTTCATCCCCCGCACGACGTTCGTCATCGCCGGCGACGGCAGGATCGTCGCCACGCTTTCCTCGGAGACCGACCATCTGCGCCCCGACGAGCACGTGAAACAGTCGCTGGCCATCGTGCAACGGCTGCAGGCCGGCAAGGCACCGTGATCCGGGCAGCGGCGCGCGGGAGCTGAGCGGCGCCCCGGCGGCGCCGGTTTCCGGCTGCCGCCGATCCTGCCGCACGCCGTTCCGGCTGGGCGATGCAACCCCGCGCTCGCCGGATGGCACTCACCGGCATCGCGATCCGTGCCGTGCGCAGGCGCTGGCGTCGATCGCGGCGAAGCGCTGCCGCCACCGCGGCGGATCTTGCCGGCCATCCATCCGGATCAGCAGTGATGCCTGACGAACCATCGCCGGCGCAGGGCCACACGCTCGACCTGCTGCGTTCGCTCGCGCGCACGCTCGGCGGCGGCGACCTGGCGGAAATCGCCGCCTATGTCGCGTTGTCGCTGGCGGCGGCGCTGGTCGGCAGCCTTGCCGCGGTGCTGCTGGTGCCGCTGGTGCAGCCCGGGCACGCGTTGCAGCTGGCCGGCGGGATGTTCGACGTGGGCGGCGGCGTGGAGATGCGGGCCGCCGTCTTCGTCGCGGCCACCGCGGCCTTTGCCGTGCTGCGCTGGCTGGTGGCATGGCTGGGTGCGCGCCTGACCAGCCGTTACGGCATGACCCGGCGGCGCCTGGTGCATGCGCGGCTGGTCGATGCGCCGCTCGCCTCGCTGGCCGACGCGACCTCGGCGGAGATCGCGAACGTCCTGACCTACAACGTCGAAACCCTCACCCAGGGCTTCGCCGCACTGTTGCAGCTGCTGGTCGCCGGCATCACCACGATCGTCAGCCTGGGCTTCGCGTTCTGGGTGTCGCCGCCGCTGATGCTCACGGCGCCACTGCTTGCCGGTTTCGCGCTGGTCGCGTCGCGCATCTTCGGCCGCGAACAGTCGCAGGTCGGTCGCCGCTATGTCGCCGACATGACGCGGCTGTTCTGGCTCAGCGAGGATTTTCCGCGGCGCCTGCGCCACATCCGTTCGTTCGGGCGGGGGGACGCGGAAAAGGAAAGTTACGGCGCCATTTCCGCGGCGCTGGGCCACGGCTACCGGCGCCAACTGGAGCTGGTGGCGGCCGGGCGGCTGGTGCTCGAACTGCTGGCGGCGGCCGCGATCGCCGCCGTGCTCGTGCTCGCCTATCGCTGGCACGGCGTCGATCAGTCGTCGCTGATCGCGGTGTGCCTGCTGCTCGGGCGCCTGCTGCCTTATCTGGTATCGACCCGGCAGAGCTTCCAGCAACTGCGTTCGGCCGTCCCGGCTTTCGGGCTCTGGCAGCGCTACATGGACCTCGACACGATCCGTTCGCCGGCGACGCCATCGCCCGCCGGGCCGGGGACGGATCGACCGGCGCTGCACATCGAGCGGATCCGACTGGCGCCGCCGCTTGCCGGTCTCGACGTGCGCCAGGTGAGCCTGCGGCCCGGCGAGCTGACCCTGATCCGCGGCGACTCCGGCATCGGCAAGAGCAGCCTGGTCGACGTGCTGGCCGGCATGGGCGTGCCCGGGGTTTTCGCGGCGCGGGTCGACGGACACGCCATCGGCTTCGGCGAATACCGGGAACTCGTGCGGCACGGCGCCTATGTCAGCCAGGGCGTGCGACCCTGGCAGCATTCGGTGCGCGAATGCCTGCGCTGGGCGGCGCCCGAAGCCGGCGCCGAGCTGATGCAGGCCGCGCTGCAGGACGTCGGCCTCGACAGGCGACTGGCCGGCTCGCTGCAGGGCCTGGACACCGCGCTGCACAGTACGGCGAGCCGGCTCTCCGGCGGTGAGCTGCAGCGGCTGCTGCTGGCCCAGGTGATCCTGCGCCGGCCCTTCCTGGCCGTGCTCGACGAAGCGACCAGCGCGCTCGACGCCGCATCCGAGATCCAGGTGCTGGCCGCCATGAAACGCCGGTTGCCGCAGACGATACTCGTCGTGGTATCGCACCGGGCCAGCGTGGCAGCGGTCGCCGACCAGTGCCTGAGCATCGACGGCGACCTCGTGGCGACGATGACCGCGAGCGCGGATCCGTGCCGTGCCGCGGCGCTGGAGCATGGCGGGCGCCCGCACGATGGGGCGCGCTGAGCTTTCGATCCGGCGCGGACGTTCGGGTGCCCCGGGCCGGCCGGCAGCGGCTTCGCGGACGGCGGGATGACGTTCCAGGGCAGGCTGGTCGACGTGCCGGCGTGTCGGCGGAACGCCGGCCTGTGCCCCGTTGGCGCCGCGTGCACACGCGGCGTGCCTAGCATTGGCGCCACGCGGTGGCAGGGTGGCAAGGTGAGCGATTCCGACTCGAACCTGGAAACGGCGGCGCGCGGGCGCGTTGGTGCCGTGACCGTGCCGCCGGCGGCGATCAGCCATGCCGCGCGCGTGGTCTACCCGGACTGCGGGATCAGCAAGGGCGAGGTGGCCGCGTACTACGCCGCGGTGGCGCGCTGGATGCTGCCGGAGCTGGCGAACCGGCCGCTGTCGCTGCTGCGCTGCCCGGACGGGGTGGGCAGCGCCTGCTTCTTCCAGAAGCACCACACGCAGGCGCTGGGCCGGCACGTGCAGGTGGTCGCGCTGCGCGAGAAGGACGGCGGCGTCGACGACTACCTGTACGTGCGCGACCTGGCCGGCCTGCTCGAACTGGTGCAGATGAACGCGCTGGAGTTCCATCCGTGGGGTGCGCAGGTGGACCGGCCCGATGCGCCGGACCGGCTGGTGTTCGACCTCGATCCGGCCGCGGGCGTGCCGTGGGCGGCGGTGGTGGCCGCGGCGCGTGAGATCCGTGCGCGGCTGCGCGGGCTTGGCTTGCGGAGTTTCGTGCGCACCAGCGGCGGCAAGGGCCTGCACGTGGTGCTGCCGATCCGGCGCGGGCCGGACTGGGCCGCGGCGAAGCGTTTCTGCGCGGCGTTGGCCCGCGCACTGGTGGCGCGGCGGCCGCAGCAGTACGTCGCCAGCGCGAGCAAGTCGCGGCGGCAGGGCCTGATCTTCATCGACTGGCTGCGCAACACACGCGGCGCCACCAGCGTGTGCAACTGGTCGCTGCGCGCCCGCGCCGGCGCGCCGGTGGCGATGCCGCTGCGCTGGGAGGAACTGGGGCGGGTGCAGGGCGGGACGGCGTTCGACCTGCCCAAGGCGCTGAAGCGGGCGGCGGCGTTGCAGCGCGACCCGTGGGAGGGCATCGCCACGCTGCAGCAGGTGTTGCCGGAACTCTGAGCGCAACCCCGCCCGCCCCCCCCCTGCGGGCAGGGGAGGGCGCAAGGCCCGGGCTTTATTTCACCCGCAGCGTGTTGTTCGCGCGCTGTGCGTCCGGCAGCGCATGCGTCGGGTCGAGGGTGGCCGTAACCACCTTGCGCGTGCCGGCCACGCGCACCACGTAGCTGCGGTGCTGCTGCCAGGTTTCCACCGGCACGCGGATGTCCTGCTTGCTGCCGTCGTCGTAGGTCACTTCGAGCGTGGCCGGCAGCACCAGCCGGTCGAGGTTGGCCACGGTGACTTCGGCGCCGTGGCTCCAGTTGCCGTCGATCGGCGCCACCTTCTGCACCGCCATGTCGAACGTCCAGTTGTGCTCGTACCAGCCGCGCCAGAACCAGCCGAGGTCCTCGCCGGTGTCGCTTTCCATGAAGCGGAAGAAGTCCGACGGGCTGGGGTGCTTGTACGCCCAGGTGGCGATGTAGCGGCGGAACGCGGGGTCGAAGCGCTCCGGCCCGATGATCTGCTCGCGCAGCAGCACCAGGCCGAACGCGCCCTTGAAGTAGCTGATCGGGTGACGGTACTTCTCGCTCGTCATGTCGGCGCCGTTGAGCAGGGCGGGCGCGGCGGGGTCGGCCAGCACGGCGGCGATCTCGTCGGCCGGGTTGCCGCCGCCGGGCGCGTACTCGCTATCGCGCTTCGGCGCGTATTCGCCGTGGTTGAAGGCGTCGTCCTCGTAGACGTCGATGAAGGTGTTGAAGCCCTCGTCCATCCACGCGTCGCGGCGCTCGTTGCTGCCCACGATCATCGGGAACCAGATGTGCCCGATCTCGTGCGCGATCACCATGTGCAGGTTCTTGCCCTTGGCCAGCTTGTGGTCGAAGGTGATGCCCGGGTATTCCATGCCGCCGGCGGTGCCGGCCTCGTTGATCGCCACCGGCCACGGGTACGGATACCACTGCTTCGAGAAGTATTCGGTGGACGCCTTGAGGTATTCGGTGGCGCGGCCCCACGCCGCATCGCCGCCGCTCTCGGCCGGATAGACCGACATCGCCAGCGCGGTTTTCCCTTCGGGCAGGTTGATCCGCGCGGCGTCCCACACGAATGCCTTCGACGCGCCGAACGCCACGTCGCGGGTGTTGTGCATGCGGAAGTGCCAGGTCAGCGTGCCGCTCTGTTTCGGACGGCTGGACGGCTGGGTGACTTCCTCCGCCGTGCGGATCATCACGGTGGCGTCGCTGTGGCGGGCCCGCTCCAGCCGCTGCCGTTCGGCTTTCGTCAGCACCTCGTCAGGGTTCAGCAGCTCGCCGGAGCCGGCCACGATCATGTCCCACGGCACGGTGACGGCGTAGTCGAAATCGCCGTATTCCAGGTAGAACTCGCTGTTGAGGTAGGGCGCAGTGTCCCACCCGCGCAGGTCGTCGTAGACAGCCATGCGCGGGTACCACTGCGCGATCTCGAAGATCTCGCCGTGCTTGCTGGGGTTGACGTCGGTGCGCCCGCCGAATTCGCCGGGCACGGTGTAGCTCCAGGCGACGTGCAGGCGCAGGCTGCCGCCGTTGCCCTTCAGTGCCGCGGGCAGCTGCACCTGCATGCGCGTGTCGGAAACCAGCCACTGCACCGGCTGCCTGTCCCCGTGCGCGTCTTCCACTTCCACCGAGGCGATCTGGTAGCCATCGGTGAACTCGGTGGGGAACTTGCTGGTGAACGCGCCGCGGGCGTCGCGGCGGTAGCGGTTCTGGTCCAGCTGCAGCCACAGCACGTCGAGCGCGTCGGGGCTGTGGTTGGTGTAGCTGATCACCTCGCTGCCGCGCAGCTGCCGCGTGGCCGGGTCGAGCGTGGCCTCGATCCGATAGTCGGCGCGGTTCTGCCAGAACAGCGGGCCGGGCTTGCCGCTGGCCGAGCGGTAGGCGGTGGCCGGCTGCGGGTAGCTGTACGGGGCGAACGCCTGCAGCGGATCGAAGCGCGCGGCCGCGTCGGTGGCGGCGAATGCGGGTGCCGCCAGCAGCACGGCGGCGGTGATGGCGAGGAACAGCGCGGGTTGGTTCATGCGGTGCCTTGGGGAAGGTGGGGGATCACGGCCGGCCGCCGGCACGCAGCAGCGCCAGCACGTCGTGGCAGGCGCCCATGGTGTGGTAGTCGGTCTTGCCGGCCGGGCTTTTCTCGTCGCTGTACTTGCGATTGTCGCGGGTGAGGATGCGGTACCAGGCGCCGTGGCGGTGGTCGACCAGATGCTGCCACGCGTAGGCCCACAGTTTCCCGTACCAGTCGTCATAGGCCGGCTCGCCGGTGTGCGCATGCAGCCGCGCGGCGGCGGCCAGCGATTCGGCCTGCACCCAGAAGTACTTGTCGTCGTCGCAGACGCTGCCGTCGGGCGCGAAGCCGTAGCAGATGCCGCCGTACTCGCCGTCCCAGGCGCGCGCCAGCGCGGTGTCGAACAGCTGCCGCGCGGTGGGTAGCAGCCAGTCCTCGTCATCGCCGCGCGCGCGCAGCAGCGGATCCATGGTCAGCAGCAGCTTCGCCCACTCGGTCTGGTGGCCGCTCTGGAAGCCCCACGGGCGGAACAGGTGCTTGGGGTCGTCGCGGTGGTAGTCCCAGTCGATGGCCCAGTCGCGGTCGTAGTGCTCCCACACCAGCCCGCCGGCCAGCGCCGCCTGACGGCGGGTCATGCGGTCGGCGAGGGTGTACGCGCGATCGAGATAACGCGGCTCGTGGCTGGCCTGGTAGGCGGCCAGCAGCGCCTCGCACAGGTGCATGTTCGCGTTCTGGCCGCGGTAGTCGCTGAAGTGCCAGTGCGCGTCCGCCTCGTCGCGGTACAGCCCGGCGTCGGCGTCCCAGTAGCGCAGCTCCAGCAGGCTCCAGGTCTCGTCCATCCACGCGGCAGCCTCGGCGATGCCGGCCTTCACCGCGCTGGCGCAGGCCAGCAGCACGAAGGCTGCGCCGTAGGCGTGGTTGCTGCGGTCTTCCGGCTGGCCGTCGCGGATCGTCCAGGCGTAGCCGCCGGTGTACGGGTCGCGATGCACCTCGCGCAGGTAGCGCAGGCCGTGGCGCGCGGCGTCGAGGTACTCGTCGCGCAGCGCCGTGTCGTCGCCGAATTCGATCGCCGCCATCGCGTAGTTGAAGACGAAGCGGGTGCTGCTGACCAGATGCCGGTGCGTGCGGTCGTAGATCGTGCCGTCGTCGCGGAAGTAGTGGAAGAAGCCGCCTTGCGGGTCGATCGCATGCGGGTGGTAGAACGCCATGGTCTGCGCGATGTGCCCGCGCAGGAAAGCGGCGGAGCGGAAGTCGGGAGTAGCGTTCATGCCTGGCGTTCCATGAAGGCCAATACCTCTTCGCCGCGCGGCATCGCGACGAACGAGCCCTGGCGGGTGACGGTGAGTGCGCCGCAGGCGGCGGCGAAGCGCAGCATCGCGTGCAGCCGCGGCAGCGCGACGACCAGGCGGTCGAGCCGGTCCGGGGTGGCTTCCAGCTCGGCCAGGCAGCACAGCAGGCCGCCCATGAAGGCATCGCCGGCCGCGGTGGAGTCGACAGTCTCGACCGCGTAGCACGGCAGCTCGCCTTCGGCTTCGGGGTGGAACCAGCGCAGCGGCCGGGCGCCGTCGGTCACCACCACCAGGCGGGTGCGGCCCAGCCACAGCCGGTCCAGCGCGGCCTGTTCGCCGTCGATCGCCAGCCAGGCGAATTCCTCGGCGGAGAGCTTCACCACGTCGGCCAGGTGCAGCGCCGGCCACAGCAGCGGGTGTGGATCGGCATCGGCCGGCCACAGCGCAGGACGCAGGTTGAGATCGAAGCTGACCAGGGCGCCGGCGCCGTGCGCGCGCTGCATGCCTTCGCGGGTGGTCGCGGCCAGCGCCGGATCCGTCATGCTGTTGGAGCAGACGTGGAACACGGCGACGTCGCGGAAGCCGTCGGCGCGGAAGTGCGCCGGGCGGAACAGCAGGTCGGCGGTGTGGTCGCGGTAGAAGCCGAAGCTGCGCTCGCCGCGCGCGTCCAGCGTGACGAAGGCCAGCGCGCTGTTCGCCGCCTCGGTGCGCACCACGTCGGCGGTGCCGACGCCGGCCTGCTGCAGGCTGTCGAGCAGGAAGTCGCCGAAGCGGTCGCGCGCGAGCATGCCGGCGAAGCGCGCGTGTCCGCCCAGCCGCGCCGCGGCGACCGCCACGTTGGCCGGCGCGCCGCCGGCGAACGGCACGAAGCGCGCCGCGAAGCCGCGCGGGTCGAGGCCGTCGGCATGCAGGTCGATCAGTGCCTCGCCGAAGCACAGAATGGGCCGTGGCGGCATGTCAATGGATTCCGCTGGCGTCCGCTGCCGGCAGGCTGCGGATGCGCGAGCCGCGCAGGCCGTAGAACACGATGTACAGGTAGCACAGCAGCGGCAGGAAGAACGCGTGCTGCAGGCCGATGTGGTCGGCGAACAGGCCCTGTAGCGGCGGCATGATCGCGCCGCCGACGATGGCCATGATCAGCAGGCTGGACGCCTTGCTGGTCATCGGCCCCAGCCGCTCGATGCCCAGCGCGAAGATGGTCGGGAACATGATCGAGTTGAACAGGCCGATCGCGATGATGCTGTACATCGCCAGCGCGCCGCTGCTCGACATGGTGGTCAGCACCAGCAGCGCGTTGATCGTGGCAAACGCGGCCAGCAGCTTGCGCGGCGAGAACTTCGCCATCAGCGCCGAGCCGGCGAAGCGGCCGACCATCGCGCCGCCCCAGTACCAGGATACGTACTTCGCCGCCTGCTGTTCGCTCAGGTGGCCGATCTCCGGCATCGACAGGTAGTTGACCATGAAGCTGCCGATCGACACTTCCGCGCCGACGTAGAAGAAGATGCCGAGCACGCCGAACAGCACGTGCGGGTGGCGCAGCACGTCGGCGAAGCCGTGGCGCGCGTGGTCGCCCTTGTCGGTGGCTTCGCTCAGCGCCGGCAGGCGGAACAGCCACACGAACACCGTCAGCAGGAACAGCACCACCGCCAGGCCGATGTACGGCCCCTGCACCGCCTGCGCCTGCTGGGTGTCGTAGAGCAGGCGCTGCGCCGGTTCCAGCGCGGCTAGCTCGGTCGGACTCTTCACCACGTTGGACAGGATCAGCAATCCGCCGAACCACGGCGCCAGGAAGGTGCCGAACGAGTTCAGCGCCTGCGCCAGGGTCAGCCGGCTGGAGCTGGTCTTCTCCGGGCCGAGCAGGGCCACGTAGGGGTTGGCCGCCACCTGCAGCACGGTGATGCCGGTGGCCAGCACGAACAGCGCGCCGAGGAAGGCCGGGTACAGGTGCAGTCCGGCGGCTGGCCAGAAGCCCAGCGCGCCGACGCCGGCAATCGCCAGCCCGGCCACGATGCCCTTCTTGTAGCCCAGCGCGGCGACCAGTCGGCCGGCCGGCAGCGCCATCAGGAAGTACGCGCCGAAGAAGGTGAACTGCACCAGCATCACCTGCGCGTAGTTGAGCTGGAAGATCGACTTCAGGTGCGGGATCAGGATGTCGTTGAGGCAGGTCAGGAAGCCCCACATGAAGAAGATGGTGGTGAGCACGCCCAGCGCCATCGGGTGGCTGGTGTAAGGCTCGTGGCCGGCGTGCTCCGGCGTGGGCGCGGGCGTGGAAGACGGTGCAGCGGCAAAGGCCATGGCGGTATTCCGGTACGGGGGTGGTCGAGGGTTGGGCGGAATCGGGCGCGGGACACGCCGCGGCGTCAATGTAACCGTTTTCACCGGCATGCCGATCGCGCGCCGCAACATGCCCGCGCGGTGCTATTTTCAGCGCCTTGCCCACCGCCGACCGAGGTAGCCCATGTCCCGCACCATCGCGATGATGCTCGCCCTGCTGGGGTTCATGGCCAGTGCGCCGGCGCTGGCCGCGCGCGGACATGCGGCCGACGTCGACCCGCGCATCGGCACCGGCGGCGATGGCCATACCTTTCCCGGCGCCACCGTGCCGTTCGGCATGATCCAGCTGTCGCCCGACACCGCGATGCCGGATTTCAGGCACGCCTACCACTGGGCTGCCGGCTACCAGTACGGCGACGGCAGCCTGCTGGGTTTCTCGCATACGCATTTCTCCGGCTCCGGCCATTCGGACCTGGGCGACGTGCTGGTGATGCCGATCGCCGGCGACGTGCGGCTGGAACCGGGTGACCCGGCCAAGCCGGGCAGCGGCTACCGCTCGCGCTTCTCGCACGCCAGCGAGGTGGTGCAGGCTGGCTACTACGCGGTGACGCTGAGCGATTACGGCGTGCGCGCCGAACTCACCGCCGGGCGCCGGATCGGCTGGCACCGCTACAGCTTCCCCGCCGGCAAGCCGGCCCACCTGCTGCTGGACCTGCGCCCGAGCATCTACGACTACCCCGGCAAGGTACTGTGGGCCAGTCTGCGCGTGCATGCGGACGGTACCGTCAGCGGCTGCCGCAGCACCCGCGGCTGGGCACCGGGGCGCGAGCTGTGCTTCGCCCTGCGCTTCTCGCAGCCGATGACTTCGCGCGAGCTGTACAACCGCGAGACCGACATCACCTACAAGGGTTTCAAGGGGCCGGGCAACCAGGCCGAGGACCGCGACGCGCAGGGCGGCCGCGCGCTGCTCGGCGTGTTCGATTTCGGCAAGCTGAAGCAGCCGCTGGAGGTGAAGGTGGCGATCTCGCCGGTGAGCGAAGCGAACGCGATTGCCAATCTCGACCAGGACGGCGCCGGCTGGGACTTCGACGCCCGTCGCGCCGAGGCGAAGGCCGCCTGGGACCGGGCGCTGGCGGTGGTCGACGTGGACGCGCCGAAGACCGCGAAGACCCAGTTCTACACCGCGCTGTACCACGCCATGCTGTCGCCCACGCTGAGCATGGACGCCAACGGCGACTACCGCGGGCCGGACCACGCGGTGCACCGGGCCGAAGGCTTCGACTTCTACTCCACCTGGTCGCTGTGGGACGTCTACCGCGCGCAGCAGCCGCTGATGGTCCTGCTGCATTCCGAGCGCAGCACGGATTTCATCCGCTCGCTGATCGCCGCGCGCGAGGCCAGCCCGTTCGGCATCCTGCCGGTGTGGGCGTACCAGGGGCTGGAGACCTGGTGCATGATCGGCTACCACGCGGTGCCGGTGATCGCCGACGCCTACGTCAAGGGCGTGCGCGGCTTCGATGCGGACAAGGCGCTTGAGGCGATGGTGGCCAGCGCGACCTATGCGCCGTACGGCGACCTGGCCGACTACATGAAGCTCGGCTACGTGCCGATCGACAAGGAGCCCGAAGGCGCCTCGAAGACGCTGGAATACGCCTACGACGACTGGTCGCTGGCGCAGATGGCGAAGGCGATGGGCAGGGCCGACATCGCCGCCACGTTCGGCAAGCGGGCGGCGAACTGGCGTCATGCATGGGATCCGCAGACCGGCTTCATGCGCGCGCGGCTGGCCGACGGCACGTTCCGCGAGCCGTTCGATCCGGAGGCCGCCGGTTACGGCAGCGACTACACCGAGGGCAACGCGTGGCAGTACTCGTGGTACGTGCCGCAGGACGTGGCCGGGCTGATCGGCGCGATGGGCGGCGACGCGAAGTTCGTGGCCAGGCTCGATGCGCTGTTCGAGGCGAAGGTCGACCCGTCGCACTTCAAGCATGTCGAGGACATCACCGGGCTGATCGGCTGGTACGCGCACGGCAACGAGCCCAGCCATCACATCGCCTATCTGTACGACTACGCCGGCGCGCCGTGGAAGACGCAAGCCAGGCTGAAGCAGATCATGGACAGCCAGTACGCAGCGCGTCCCGACGGCCTGAGCGGCAACGACGACCTCGGCCAGATGTCGGCCTGGTACGTGTTCACCGCGCTCGGCGTCTACCCGGTGACGCCGGGCAGCGACGAGTACGCGATCGGCCGGCCGTTCGTGGCGCGCGCCGCGCTCCACCTTGGTCACGGCCGCACCTTCACGATCAGCGCGTCGCCGCTGGACGATGCGCACCCCTACGTCGGCGCGGTGACCCTGAACGGCCAGCCGCTGCAGCGCAGCTACCTGCGCCACGGCGAGATCGTGGCCGGCGGCGAACTGCATTTCACCATGCAGGCGCAGCCGAACCGGGAGTGGGGCAGCGCGGCGTCGGCCCGGCCGGCGGCGATGAGCCGCTACGGGCAATGAACGGCGCGTCCGGCGACGCGCGGATGAAACATGCCAGAATGCAGCGCGAACCCTCCATCATGGGCCTGCCGATGCGGCGAGCGACATGACAACCCGGGACATCATGCGCTGGCGTACCGTCGGCCTGTTGCTGGCGATGCTGATCATCGTCGGCCTACCGTACATCGTCACCCTGCAGGGGGCGCGCGACACCGAGCAGGCCACCGAATGGGTGGTGCGCTCGACCGAGGTGAAATCGCTGGCCTACCGGATCGCCTACGTCGTGCACGACAGCGAGGCGGCCACCTACCGGCTGCTGGCGGGCGACGTGAACGACGCCACGCGCGTGCGCGCGGCGCGGGTCGGCCAGGAAGTGCTGCCGCTGCTGCGGCAGTTGCGCCGGATGACGCGCGACAACCCCGACCAGCAGGCCCTGATGGGCTCGCTGGCCAGCAGCGTCAACGGCCGCGTCACCCTGATGAAGCAGGCGCTGGAGCGGCTGCGGCAGGGCAATCCGGACGGCGCCCGGCAGTCGCTGCGCGACGCCGACGACCTGTTCGAGATGAATGCGCAGATCGCCAGCTTCGTGCAGATCGAGGACAACCTGCTGCTGCAACGCCAGACCGCGGCGGCGCAGCAGTCACGCAACGGGCGCATCGTGCTCTCGGTCACCGCGCTGGCGCAGCTCCTGCTGCTGACCATCATCGTGATCACCTCCGAGCGGCAGATCGGCCGGCGCCAGCTGGCCGAGACCCGCGAGGGCCGGGCGGTGCTGCGTTCGCAGCTGATCCTCCAGGCGGTACGCGAGCCGATCGCGCTGTTCGACGAGAACCTGAACAGCCTGCTGGTGAACAACGCCTTCAGCGAGCTGTACGGCATGGATCCCCGGCAGCGTTCGATACCGCTGGTGCAGATCGGCAAAGGTGCATGGAGCGACGGCGTGCTGCTGCAGCGCCTGAACGACGTGCTGTTGCGCGACCGTGAGCTGTGGGATCACGAACTGGTCCAGCGCACCGTCGACGGCATCGACCGGCACGTGGTGATCAACGCGCGCCGGCTGCAGCAGCAGGACGGCGGCACGCCGGCACTGCTGCTGACGGTCAGCGACGTCACCACGCGCGCGCTGGCCGAGCAGCAGGTGAACGAGCTCAACCGCCAGTTGGAAGGCAAGGTGGCGCAGATCTCCGACGTCAACCGCGAGCTGGAGGCGTTCAGCTATTCGGTGTCGCACGACCTGCGCGCGCCGCTGCGCCACATCGCCGGCTTCGCGCGCAAGCTGGAGCAGCACCTGGGCGACCGGATCGACGAGAAATCCGCTCATTACATCGAGGTGATCGCCGGTTCGGCGCAGCGCATGGCCGTGCTGATCGACGACCTGCTGGTGTTTTCGCGGCTCGGCCGCGGCGCGCTGCGGCTGCAGGCGGTGGACATGCAGTCGCTGCTCGACGAGGCGCGCGCGCTGGCCGAATCGGGCGTGTCGGGTCGGCGTATCGTGTGGGACGTCGCACCGTTGCCGATGGTGATCGGCGATGAGAACATGCTGCGCACGGTGTGGCAGAACCTGCTCGGCAATGCGGTGAAGTACACCGGGCATTGCGAGGTGGCGCGTATCGCGGTGAGCGTGCGGCAGGGCCGCAACGGCGACTACGAATTCACGGTAAGCGACAACGGCGCGGGGTTCGACATGCAGTATGCGGACAAGCTGTTCGGCGTGTTCCAGCGCCTGCACCGCGCCTCGGAATTCCCGGGCAACGGCATCGGGCTGGCCAACGTGCGACGGATCGTGGCGCGCCACGGCGGCCGCGTCTGGGCCGAGGCCGAATCTGGCCGGGGCGCCCATTTCCATTTCTCGCTGCCGGCCACCGATGCGGCCGGCACACGCACCTGAGAGCGAAGCATGAACAAGAGGGACCTACGCACCATCCTGCTGGTCGAGGACAGCATGGCCGACGCCGAGATGGCGATGGACGCGCTCGGCGAGGCGCACCTGGCCAACCCGGTGGTGCACGTGGAGGATGGCGTGGAGTGCATGGATTATCTGCACGGTCGCGGCGCGTGGTCCTCGCGTGAGCCGGGCGATCCGGCGGTGGTGCTGCTGGACATCAAGATGCCGCGCATGAGCGGGCTGGACGTGCTGACCGCGATGCGCGGCAACGACAAGTTGCGGCGGATCCCGGTGGTGATCCTGTCCTCCTCGCGCGAGGAGAGCGACCTGGCGCGCAGCTGGGATCTGGGCGCCAACGCCTACGTGATCAAGCCGGTCGACGTGGACCAGTTCTTCGACGCGGTGCGTACGCTGGGGCAGTTCTGGGCGGTGCTGAACCAGGCACCCGAGCCGGAATGAACGAATGGAACGCGGCGGCCGCCCTGAACCTCCGCGGCGGGCGGCGCAAACGCACAGCGCAGCAGGGAACCCTATGCCAAACGGACAAACACGGGCGATGCCGACCATCCGGGTGCTGCAGGTCGAGGACAGCCGGCTCGATGCCGAGCTGGTGCTGACCGAACTCGAGGCCGATCACCTCGCCTGCGAGGTGCGCCTGGTCGACGACGAGCCGGGCTTCCTCGCCGCGCTGGATGACTTCAGGCCGGACATTGTGCTGTCGGACCTCAGCATTCCGGGGTTTTCCGGCCAGCACGCGCTCGAGCTGCTGCGCCAGCGCGACGAGGACCTGCCGTTCATCTTCGTCTCTGCCACGCTGGGCGAGGAGGCGGCGATCGAGGCACTGCGCAACGGCGCCACCGATTACATCCTGAAGCAGAACCCCGCGCGGCTGGCCAGTGCGGTGCGCCGCGCACTGAGCGAGGCCGAGGCGCGCCGGGCCAGCCGCCGCGCCGAGGCGGAGCTGATCCGCGCGCAGCGCTTCGAGAGCCTGGCGATGCTCGCCGGCGGCCTGAGCCACGACCTGCGCAACCTGCTGCAGCCGCTGCTGCTGGCCGGCGACAGCCTGCAGGATTACCAGGATGACCCGCGCCTGGCGCGGCTGGGCAAGCTGGTACGCGACTGCGGCAAGCGCGGCCTGGACATGGTGCACTCGATGCTGTCCTTCGCCAGCGGTGCGCGCCGCGCGGAACAGGTGCGGCTGGGCACGCTGTTCAGCGCGTTCGACCTGCTGATGCAAGGCAGCGTGCCGCACACGATGACGATGGAGCTGGCGATCGACGATCCGGAACTGTCGTTCGACGGCAACCACACCGAGCTGCAGCAGTGCCTGCTGAACCTGTGCCTGAACGCGATCCAGGCGATGCCGGACGGCGGCCACCTGCGCGTCGAGGCCGCGCAGACGGCGTTGCCGGCAGACTTCTTCCTGCCGGGCGAGCAGCCGCGGTCGGGCCGTTACCTGTGTATCAGCGTGGTCGATGACGGTCCCGGCATGGAGCAGGCGGTGCTCGATCAGATATTCGAGCCGTTCTTCACCACCAAGGAAAACGGCACCGGGCTCGGCCTGCTCTCGTGCAAGCGCATCGTCGGCAGCCACGGTGGCGTGATGCGGGTGGACAGCCAGCCGGGCCGCGGCACCCGCTTCGACCTGTATTTTCCGCTGGAGCAGCGCGCCGCCGAGCGCGACCAGGACGACCGCAGCTACCTGGAAGGTGCCGCCGAGCGCGTGCTGGTGGTGGTGGAAGAGGCCGGCCAGCTGTCGTTGCTGGCCGATACGCTGGACGCCTGGGGCTACCAGGCCCACGCCAGCCAGAGCGGTACCGCCGCGCTGCAGTGGATCGAGGCCGCCGGGCTGCCCGACCTGGTGGTGCTGGATGCGGACATGAACCTGTTCACCGGCGCGCGCACGCTGGCGGCGCTGACCGAACAGGGCTACGGCAACGCGGTGATCCTGCTGGCGCGCCCCGGTGCGACACCGGACCTGCACGAGCTGCCGCCGCTGGAGCATCTCTACGTGGTCGACAAGCCGGTGACCACCCAGGTACTGCTGCGCACCTTGCGCAAGGCCAGGCAGGCCGACGGCCGCGGCAGTTGACCGAGTCGTTTCGCGCGGCCGCTCAGGGGGCGACCTTGTTGACGTATTACTTCGATCTGGCCTGGCGCAGTTGCCGGCGCAGCAAGGCGCTGACCGCGCTGGTGGTGCTGCTGATGGGCTGTGGCGTGGCCACCTGCATGGTCTCCTTCGCGGTGTTCCGCGCTGCCGCGGCCGACCCGATCCCGTGGAAATCGCACCAACTGTTCGTGCCGCAGGTCGACAGCTTCGGCCCGGCGCACAACTGGCAGGGCGAGCCGCCGATCCTGCTCAGCTATACCGATGCCGTGGCCTTGCTGCACGCGCGGCAGGCGCGTCGGCAGGTGCTGATCTACGGCGGCAAATGGACGGTGCTGCCGGACGACGCACGGCAGCAGCCGTTCCCGCAGGAAGGCGATGCGGTCAGCAGCGATTTCTTCGCGATGTTCGACGCGCGCTTCCGCTACGGCGGCGGCTGGTCGGTCCATGACGACGAGCAGCGCGCGGCGGTGGTCGTCATCAGCAGCACGCTCAACCGGAAACTGTTCGGCGGCGCCGACAGCGTGGGCCGCGAGATCGAGCTGGACGCGCATGCCTATCGCATCGTCGGCGTGCTGGACGACTGGGAGCCGCGCCCGCGCTTCTTCGACGTGAGCAGCACGTGGTATCCCTTCAGCCGTCCGCGGCAGCTCTACCTGCCGTTCAGCCGTGCCATCGACCTGCAGAAAGCCACCGCCGGCCAGTTCTATTGCAGCACGAATACCGTCGATCCCGACCTGCCGAACTGGGACAGCGTGCTGCACAGCGAGTGCGCGTGGATCGCCGCATGGGTGGAACTGCCAACCCATGCCGATGTCGGCCGTTACCGCGACTGGCTGCGCAACTACGCGGCCGAGCAGCAACGCCTCGGCCGTTTCGGCTGGGCACCGAACGTGCGCCTGTCCGACGTCATGCAGTGGCTGCGCCAGGACAGCTTCAACGTGGTACCGAAGTCGTCGGCGCTGGCGCTGGTCGTTTCGGTGAGCTTCCTGCTGATCTGCCTGGTCAACGTGGTCGGCCTGATGCTGGCCCGCTTCATGCGCCGCGCGCCGGAGATCGGCGTGCGCCGCGCGCTGGGCGCGTCGCGCGGGGCGATCCGCCGCCAGTTCCTGGTCGAGGCGACGGCGATCGGGCTGGCCGGCGGTGCACTGGGGTTGCTGCTGACGGCGCTGGGCATGGCCGGCATCGGCAAGGTGTTCGAGCCGGAGATCGCCAAGCTGGCGCGGCTGGATACGTCGCTGTTGCTGCTGACCGTGCTGGTCGCGGTGGCGACCAGCGTGATCGCCGCGCTGTATCCCACCTGGCGCGCCGCCCAGGTGCAGCCGGCCTGGCAGCTGAAGGTGAACGGATGAACACGGCCATGCAGCTGCGCCCGATCCTCGCCGCGCTGCGCCGGCACAAGATGGCCACGCTGCTGATCGTGCTGCAGATCGCGCTGACCCTGGCGGTGGTCAGCAACGCGTTGTTCATCGTCAAGACGCGAGTGGTGCACCTGTCGCGCCCGAGCGGCACCGACGAGGCACACCTGCTCGCGATCAGCAACCAGTGGATCGGCCAGCCGGACGTGCCGCACATCCATGCGCAGATGCAGGCCGACCTAGCGACCTTGCGCAAGCTGCCGGGCGTGCGCGACGCGTTTGCCAGCCAGGCCTATCCGCTGCAGGAAGGTGGCGGCGGGCTGGTGCGCATCAAGCAGCGGGTCGAGCAGAAGAAGCTGCAGCTGGCGCTGTCCTATTTTGCCGACGAGCACGCGATCGATACGTTCGGCATCGCACTGGTGGCCGGCCGCAACTTCCGCGCCGACGAGATTGGCAGCCTCGGCCCGTACGACAAGCTGGTGCCCGCGGCGATCATCATCACGCGTGACCTGGCCCGCAAGCTTTTTCCGGACGGCGCGGCCGTGGGGCAGCGCGTCTATCTCAGGGACGACGGCCCGAGCACGATCATCGGCGTGGTCGACCGGCTGCAAGGCAGTTACGCCGGCAGCAGCACGCGTTCGATCGACGAAGACACGGTGCTGCTGCCGGCACGTTACGCCAGTGCCGACGACGGGGCGGCCTATGCCGGCGGGGTGGTCTATCTGGTGCGCGCGCAGCCGGGCCGACTGGCCGCGTTGCTGCGCGCGGCGCCGGCGGCGCTGCTGGCGCAGAACCGCATGCGCCTGATCAGCCCGGAAGACGGGGTGGTCACGCTGGCGCAGGCGCGCGAGAAGGCCTATGCCACCGACCGCGGCGTGGCGATCATGATGGGCGCGATGTGCGCCTTGCTGCTGCTGGCGACGGCCGGTGGCATCGTGGGCCTGAGCAGCTTCTGGGTCGGCCAGCGGCGGCGGTCGATCGGCGTGCGCCGTGCGCTGGGTGCGACGCGCGGCGACATCCGGCGCTACTTCCAGGCCGAGAACGCGCTGCTCGTCGGCATCGGCGTGGTGCTGGGCGTGGCGCTCGGCATCGCCGCTAACCTGGCGCTGATGGCGCACTACGAATTGCCGCGGATGCCGCCGTGGCTGCTCGGTGTCGGTGCGCTGCTGCTGTGGCTGCTCGGTCAGCTGGCCGTGCTCGGCCCGGCGCGGCGCGCCGCCGCGGTGCCGCCAGTGGAGGCGACGCGCTCGGTGTGATGACGTGACCTGGTTGGCCGCCGGACATGCGGTTCCAGCCAGTGCTCTTGCTACTCCCCTGCAAGGTAAGGGGAGGTTGGAAGGGGGCTTCTTCCATCAAGATCAAGAGCGACCCCTCCCCAACCCTCCCCTGCAAGCAGGGGAGGGAGTAAAGCCGGCGGCTCAGTCGATGCCGAGCTTCTTCAGCTTGTAGCGCAGCGCGCGGAAGGTGATGCCGAGTTTGCGGGCGGCGGCGGTCTTGTTGTAGCGCGATTCTTCCAGCGCCTTGACGATGGCGGTGCGCTCCAGGTTGCTGATGTAGTCGTCGAGGCCGCCGTCCGCGCCGGCGGCGGCCGCGACGGGTGTCGGCGGCTGTCCCGCTGCGGCCGGCTCGTGGCTGATCCGCGCGCTGCGCTGCGGCAGCATCAGGTCGGCCGCCTCGATGGTGCTGCCGTCGCACATCGCCATCGCGCGTTCGAGGATGTTCTCCAGCTCGCGCACGTTGCCGGGGAAGTCGTACGCCTCCAGCGCCTCGCGCGCGGACGGCGACAACTGGCCCACGCTGTCGCCGCTCTTGCCGGCCAGCGCCTTGAGGATGAATGCGGACAATTGCGGCACGTCGCCGCGGCGTTCGCGCAGCGGCGGCACGCGCAGCTCGATCACGTTGATGCGATAGAACAGGTCCTGGCGGAACTGGCCCTGTTCGACCAGCTGGCCGAGGTTCTTGTGGGTGGCGGAAAGAATGCGCACGTCGACCGGGATCTCGTCGCGGCCGCCGATCGGGCGCACCGCTTTTTCCTGGATCGCGCGCAGCAGCTTCACCTGCATGTGCAGCGGCAGCTCGGCCACCTCGTCGAGGAACAGGGTGCCGCCCTGGGCGGCCTGGAACAGGCCTTCCTTGTCGGTGCTGGCGCCGGTGAAGCTGCCCCTGCGGTGGCCGAAGAACTCGCTTTCCATCAGCTCGGACGGGATCGCGCCGCAGTTGACCGGCACGAACGGGCCGCTGGCGCGCGGACCCTGCTCGTGGATCAGCCGGGCCACCAGCTCCTTGCCCACGCCCGATTCGCCGGCGATGTACACCGGCGCCTGGTTGCGCGCCAGCTTGCCGATGGTGGCGCGCACCTGCTGCATGGCGGTGGAGTCGCCGATCAGGCGGTCGCTGGAGTCGCCGGTCTTCGCCGCGGCGGCGCCGGTGCGCCGTTCCTCGGCGAGGCGCAGCGCGGTGCGCACCAGCCCGCGCAGCATCTGGATGTCGACCGGCTTGGAGACGAAGTCGAACGCGCCGGCCTTCAGCGCGTTCACCGCGGCGTCGACGTTGCCGTAGGCGGTGATCATCGCCACCGGCATGTCGGGATGCTCCGCGGCGATCAGCTCGATGACCTCGTGGCCGCTGCCGTCGGGCAGCCGCATGTCGGTGAAGCAAAGGTCATAACTGCGTTCGGCCAGTGCGCGGCGCGCCTCGGCGACGGTGCCGACGGCGTCGACCTGCAGGTCCATTCGCCCCAGCGTGATGGTCAGCAGTTCGCGGATGTCGCGTTCGTCATCGATGACCAAAACGGTCTGGGGGTTCATGGCACGGCGCGTGGCAAACGATGCGACAGAGAATACCCGGCCCCGCCCCGCGGGGCAAAGACCGCCAGCGTCGCAGGCGGTCCCCGCAACCCGTTGCGACGGCACGCGGCGGCCGCGATCCGCTCGGGCCGGCGCCGCGTCCGCGATGCCGGACGGCGCGACGGCGGTTTCAGCGCGGCTCGCGAAGCAGCCGCGGCTTGCCGTCGACGCCGCGGTCGATGCGGATGTCGTAGTGCCTGCCGCGGAACGCGACGTTCTTCAGGGTCAGCGAGCGCCACGTCGGCGGCAGCACCGGCGCGTACGCCTGGACCAGGCCGTCGTCCTCGATGCGCAGGCCGCTGAGGCCGTAGACGAAGCTCTGCACGAAGCCGGCCGAGCTGGCCAGCAGGTAGCCGGCGTTGTTGGCGACGGTCTCGGTGCGCACGTTGAACGGCGGCTTCAGGAAGCCGACCAGGTTGCGCCGGATCCAGTCGTCGGCGGCCTTGCCGTCGCCCAGCTCGGCGGCGCCGACGGCGAGCATCACCATCATCATCTCGTTCGGGTCGTCGCCGTGCACCTTCAGCTCGTGCAACTGGAATGCGAAGTCGTTGCGGCGCACCTGCGGCGACATCGGCAGGTCCAGGTTCGGGTACATCAGCCAGGCCAGCGACGAACCCATCCAGGTGATCTTGTCGTGCGGCACCGAGGCGTCGAAGTCGAGGTGGCGCTGGTTCTTCTGGTCGAACGGGAGGTACATCTTCGCGGCGATCGCGGCCCACTGCGGATCGGGCGCGGCGCCGACGAGCTTCGCCGCCTTGATCGCGATCTGCAGCGACTTGCGCGCCGCGGCGTTGGTGAACGAGTCGTTCGGCACGTCGTCGTAGGCCTCGTCGGGCGAGGTGACGTGGTGGATCTCGTAGCGGTCCTGCGCCTTGTCGTAGGTGACCCGGCTGACCCAGAACTGCGCGATCTCGCGGATCACCGGCCAGCCATGCCGCTTCAGCCAGGCGTCGTCGCCGGTGGCGAGGTAGTACTGCCACTGCGCGATCGCGATGTCGGCGTTGACGTGGATCTCGCGGAACACCCCGTAGGCGAAGTGCGGCGTGTGGTCGACGCCGGTTTCCGGGTCGGCCTCCCACGGGTACATGGTGCCTTTCACGCCGTACTGCTGGGCCCGCTCGCGCGCGGGCTGCATGGTGCGCGCGCGGAACATCACGATCGGCTTGGCGCGTTCCGGGTGCAGCAGGAGCAGGGCGGGGAACACCCACGAATCGCTGTCCCAGAAGGCGTGGCCGGCGTAGCCCGGGGTCAGCGCGCAGGCGCCCATCGGCCAGGCCGTGCCCACGGTGGAGTTGGACAACAGGTAGTACAGGTCCGAATGCACGGCGCGCTGCACGTCCGGATCGCCGTCGACCACGATGTCGGACTTCCACAGCTCGTGCCAGGCGGCCTGGTGTTCGGCGAGCAGCGCGGCGAAGCCCTTCTGGCGCACGGCCTTGGCCAGCGCCACATTGTCGCGGGCGTCGCCACCCCAGTTCTGCCGCGACGCGGCGATGTACTTGGTGAAGACGTAGGTCCTGCCCTTCTGCACCCTGGCGGTGAGGTTGAGCGACAGCTTGTACGGGCCTTTTTCCAGCTTCACGCTTTCGATCGCGAGGCCCGGCGGCAGCCCGATCGCGGCCGCCTCGGCCATCGTCAGGCCGTGTTCGGCGCGGCCGTCCAGCCACAGCATCAGTTCCTTGGTGTCGCCGTCGCTGGCCAGCACGCGGGTGTAGCCGGGATACCACACGGCGGCGCGGTCGGGCGTCGGCACCGGCTTGTTGTCCAGCGTCTGGCCGCTGGCGATCACCGCGGCGATCATCTCGTCGCCGCTCATGCTGGCGATCGGGAAGCGCGGCTGGTGTTCGGACCACAGCCGGATCGGAAAGGTCAGCTGCACGCTGCCGTCGAACTGCGGGGTGATGGAGAGCTGCGTCGCGGCCAGGTGAGGCGAAGCCTGGCTGACGAAGGTCGTCACTTTCACGTCGCTCGACTTGTTCGCGTACGCGAAGCGGTAGCTGGTCGACAGCGTGCCGTCGTGCATGTCGAGCGTCTGCGCATAGTCGGCGAAGATCGTCTTGTCGATGCGGGTCGAATTGAGCCAGCCGCCGCCGGGGTTGTAGTCGATCTCGCTCCAGCCGGGGATCGCGGCGGGACGCGCGATGTCGCCGGGCTTGTAGTCCATGAACGCGACCATGTACGCACGGTTGCCCTCGGTGCCGCGCACCGAGGTCATCGTGGAGAAGTAGCCGTTGGCAAGGTAGCTCGGAAAGTAGCTGCCGAAATTTTCCGCCGTGCCGGTGAGCAGGAAGCTGGGGTCGGTGGCGGCATGCGCCGGCACGGCGAGCGCGGCGACGAGCAGCAGCAGGCCGGCGAGGGAGGCGTGGCGTGGTTTCATGATCGCTCCGGGTGGCGGGCTATTTCGCGGCAAGCCGGATCGCCGCCGTGGCGTCGGCGCCGGCGCGGTCGGTCTCGCGCTTGAAGAAGAACAGGGTGAGCAGGATCAGGCTCATCGGCAGCAGCGAGAAATAGAACGCGTGGATGCCGTCGAAGCTGGCGAACACGCGCGCGGTGATGTACGAGCCCAGCGTGCCGCCGAGCGCGGAGAACACCACGATCAGCCCGGTCATCGCCGCGTGCATCGGCTTGGGCAGCGAACTCAGCGCCACCGAATTGATCACCGGGTAGATCGGCGCCATCAGCAGGCCGAGCAGCGGGATCAGGTACGCCGCCCGCGGTGCGTCGAACCAGCCGACGTCCGGCCGCGCCACCACGCCACGCGCCAGCGGCAGCACCACCACGACCAGCACTCCCATGCCGAGCACGCAGGCGTTGAGCAGGGTGTACCAGCGCACCCGCTTGAGCACGACACCGGCCAGGATACGGCCCAGCGCGGTCATGCCGGCGAGGATGCTGGCGAACTGGATGCTCATCGCGTTCGGCAGCTTCAGGATCTCGTTGTTGAAGGTGGGCAGCCAGGTGCCGAAGCTCTGCTCGATCAGCACGTACAGGAAGGCGGAGGCGAGGAACACGTAGACCAGCGGGCGCACGAACAGGCGCAGCATCTCCATGATCGCGTCGCTGAAGGAGTCGTTGTGCCCGTGCGCATGCGCGGCGCTTTCGTCCAGGGCGCTGGTGGCCAGCAGCGCGATGGTCAGCGCGCAGGCGCCGGCGAGCAGCCAGTACACGTTGAACCATGCCGGGTCGCCCGGGTTGGCCGGGTTGATATAGGCGCTGAAGATCCAGTTGCCGGCCAGCACGCCGAGCATGAACAGGCCTTCGATGGTGTTGGTCAGGCGCGAGTGCGCGGTGCGGTCGGCGGTGAGCAGGCCGATCGATGAATACACCGCGACCTTGGCCAGCGCGAATGAAAAACCCACGCAGGCGAACAGCAGCCGCGTGGTAGGGAAACTCGGGTAGAGCGGCATCAGCACGCAGGCGCCGCCGACGATCGCCAGCGCCAGCATCATCGAACGCCGGTAGCCGAACATCGGCAGGAACGAGGCGACCAGGAACGAGGTGAACGCGATGGTGAGGTCCTTGTAGCGTTCCAGCGCGCTGGCTGCGGGCTTGTCGATGCCGAACGTGGCGATCGACTGCAGGATCACCGTGCCGACGCTGTTGAGCAGGATCGCGAAGATCATGTAGATCAGCGCCAGCGCGACGATCATGCGGATTCGGTTCATGGCACCTCCGGCGTTACGGCGTGTGCAGTTTCGCGAAAAACGCGGCCCGGATCGCTCTGAGGTTTCGATCCGGACCGCGCACCCTGCAACAGCACTGCTCAGAACAGGTACTTCACCGTCATGTTGACCTCGCGGCCTTCCAGCGGACGGGCCAGGATCACGCCATCGGTGCCGGAGGCGGAGCCGAAGATGCGCGAGTTGCTCTCGGTCAGGCCCAGTTCGTTGCTCATGTTGGTGCCCTGCAGGCGGATCTGCCAGTTCTGCTGCACGTTGGCGACCACACCGAAGTCCCAGGTGGCGTAGCTGCCCAGCTGCTGCAGGGCGGACTGGTCCTGGGTGTGCGCGCCGACGTGGGTGTAGGTCACGAAGGCGGTGATGTCGCCCCAGTCGAACGGCACGCGGTAGCTCGGCGTGAGCATGTAGCGCACCTTCGGCTGGCGCTGTAACTGCTTGCCGTTGATGCCGAGGCACTGGCTGGTGCCGCTGACCAGGTCGGTGTACACGAAGCAGGAGTTGTTGTGCGAGTAGTGGCCGTCCAGGTAGTTGGCGACCACCTGCAGCTTGAAGTTCTCGAACGGCGTGACCGCGCCGGCGAGGTTGACGCCCTTGGAGTCGGAGCCGTACAGCGCCTGCGCGCCGACCGGCACGCCCTGGCCGTTGGTGGGCTGGTAGGTCAGGCCGTTGAACTGGCGGTGGTACACGCTGATGTCGGCGTAGAACAGGTCGGACTGGTACTTGAAGCCGCCCTCGAAGTTCTGCACCTTCTGCAGCGGCGGCGTGTTGCCGGTGGTGTTGCCGCGCAGCGCGTTGTCGAAATCGCCGAAGTGCGCGCCCTTGTTGGCGCGCACGTAGACGCTCATGTTGTCGGCCAGCTCGTAGTTCACGCCGACGGTCCACGACGGATGGGTCTTGTCGTAGCGGGTCCGCGCGTAGGTGCCGTTGCACACCGGCACGCTGTTGTCGTACAGCGTGTCCGGGTTGCCGTCGAGGTTGACGTTGCTGAGGTTGCACACGTTGTTGGTGGCATTCTCGTTCTCGACCCGGCCGGACACGTCGATCAGCCACTTGCCGATGCGCCACACGTCGGACAGGTAGAACGCCTTGTTGGTGGCGCTGCCGTGCTGGGCGATGTTGTAGCCGCCGTAGTCGAGGAAGCCCTGGCCGTCGGTGAGGTACTTGGTCTGGCCGTTGTCGACGTAGCTGACCTGGATCGGCTGCGCGTTCGGCGTGTTGGTCATCAGCATCTGGTTACCCAGCGCCCACTTGTCGTTCATGGTGTAGTGGGTCAGGTAGAGGCCGCCGGTGAGCGTGTTGCCCTCGAACAGTTCCTTGCTCAGGCGGAAATCGTTGCTGACGTTCTTCAGGTGCTTGTGGATGTACCACCAGCCCTGGTGGATCACGCTCTGGTTCGGGTTGACTGCGCCGCCGCCGTCGACGTAGCTGGCGGTGGCCGAGCCGGCGGGCAGGTTGAAGGCGCCCATGCTGGCGGTGTTGGTGTACAGCATGTCGTTCAGGCTGCCGGGGTTGTTGCCCGAGAACAGCGCGTTGGTGTCGGCATCGCCGCCGTCGAACAGGAACTTGTCCGACAGGTTCCAGCCGTCGCCCAGGTCGTAGTCGAAGTTGCCGCCGAAGAAGCTGAACTTGGCGCCACGGCCGTTGGCCAGATTGGCGTCGGTGCCGCCGCCGGGGTAGCCGGGCAGGTGCACGTGCTGGATCGCCTTGCTGTAGTAGGTGTCGGTCAGCGGGTCGAAGCCGGGGTAGGCGCTGAACTGGTCGGTGCCGTGCTGGATCAGCGGCACCGGCGTGATGAACTGGTTGCGGTCGTTGAGCTGGCGCGCGTACAGGGTCATCGTGCCGTTGTCGCTGTCGTGGCTCAGCGTGGCGGTGAGCTGGCCGCCCTTGTCCGCGGCGAACTGCGGATCGCGCACGCCGTCGGAAGTGCGCCAGAAGCCGCCCACGCTGCCGTACCAGCTCTCGGCGATCGGGAAGCCGAAGAAGCCGTCGACGCGACGCAGGTTCTCGTTGCCGTAGGTGACGCCGACGCTGCCGCTGGGCACGTCGGTGCCGGTCTTCAGCATGAAGTTCGCGGTGGCGCCGATCTGGCCGTCGCCGAACACCACCGACGGGCCGCCCTGCAGGATCTCCACGCGGTCGACGGTGTCGTCGAGGCGGAAGATCGAGGTGGTCTCGAAGAATGACAGCGTGGGCATGCCGTACAGCGGTGAGCCCATCAGCTGGGTGGAGAAGTAGGGGGCGTCGCCGCCGCCGGGGAAGCCGGCGATCTCGATGTTGGCGCCGGTCTGGCCGCCGGTGGATTCGGGCCACATGCCGGGCGAGATCTTCAGCAGGTCCGCCGTGCTCTTCGGGTTGGCCATCTTGATCTGCTCGGCCGAGGCGGTGGTGACCGAGTAGCTGGTGTCGATCTTCTTCAGGCCGCCGGTGGCGGTGTTGCCGGTCACCACCACCTGTTCGAGGGTCTTGGCCTTGGCGGCTTCGGCTTTCTGCTGGGCCACGCTCTTCTTTGCCGGCGCCTGGGCGGCTTGTGCCGGCGCGGCGTCCTGCGCGATGGCCGCGCCGCAGAGCAGGATGGCGGCGATCGCCACCGGAAGACTCAGTCTGGACAGCTGTTTGTTCTTCATTTCCGTCACTCCCCACCAGTTGGATTGGATTGTTTTGGCCGCGCAACGCAGCGTGCCGGCTGCGCGGAATGGCCGCTCACGCGATGAAACGGCTGATGTCGAACGCGGCAATGTCCGGCAGCAGCACATCCGCCTTGTCCAGCTCCTGCGCGCGGCCGATGCCGACCGCCGTCATGCCCGCCGCGTGCAGGGCGGCGATGCCCGCCGCGGCGTCCTCCACGCCGAGGCATTCCTGCGAACTCAGGCCCAGCCCGCGCGCCGCCGCCAGGAAGATCTCCGGGTCGGGCTTGGAGCGGGCGATGCGACCAGCGTCGACCACGTAGTCGAACAGCGTGGCGATGCCCAGCCGGTCCAGCAGCTGCGGCGCGTTGCGGCTGGCCGAGGCCAGCGCGGTCTTCAGCCCGGCGCGGCGCACGGACTCCACCGCGGCGCGCGCGCCGGGCAGCAGGTCCGACGGGCCGAGCCGGCCGATCAGTCCGACGTAGTGGGCGTTCTTGCGCGCGGCCAGCGCGTCCTTCTCCGCCTCGCCGTAGGAGCGCGGCGCACGCTCCAGCAGGATCTCCAGCGAGCCGCGGCGGTCCACCCCCTTCATGCGCGCGGCGGCGGCCTCGTCCAGCGGTACGCCGATCTCGTCGGCCAGCTGCTGCCATGCCGCGCGGTGCAGCACGGCGGTGTCGGCGAGCACGCCGTCGAGATCGAACACCACCGCCTTCGGCGGCGGCGCTGCGGCGAAGCCCGCGCAGGACAGGCGCAGCACCTGCCCGGCATGCAGGCGTTGCGGCAGGCCGTCGTGCAGGAAGGTGAGCGCGCTGCCTTCGGTGAGCGTGTACTGCACGCCGTCGCTGTCGACCTCCACGCGCAGGTGCGCATTGCGCCAGCGCAGGCCGAAGCGGTAGCCCTGCCACGCCGCCGGCAGCCGCGGCGCCAGCGCCGGCAGGCCGTCGTGCACGCGCAGGCCGCCGTAGCCCCAGGTCAGCGCCAGCCAGCTGCCGGCCATCGCCGCCATGTGCAGGCCGTGCGCCGCGTTGCCGTGCAGGTCGTCCAGGTCGACGCGCAGGGTGTCGCGGAAGTAACGGAATGCCTTGTCGGCATGGCCCACCTCGGCCGCGATCACCGCGAAGGTGGAGGCGGACAGGGTGGAGTCGTGCACGGTGACGCCTTCGTAGTAGTCGAAGTTGCGCCGCTTGGCGGCCACCTCGACCTGCTCGCCGGCCAGCATCAGCGCCAGCAGCACGTCGGCCTGCTTGCATACCTGGTGGCGATAGATGCCGAGCGGGTGCAGGCGCAGCAGCAGCGGCTGTCGGTCCGGCGTGGCGGCCAGTTCCGCCGGCAGCCGCGGCTTGTCGAGGAAGCCGTCGTCCTGCGGGAAGATGCCCAGCGCGGCGTCCACCGGCAGGTGCATCGCCTGGGCCGCGGCCTGCCACCGTGCCGGTTCGTCGGCCTGCAGGCCGATCCGCGCGGCCAGCGCGGCGTAGTCGGCCGGGTGGCTCAGCGCCATCCATTCGGCGGTGGCCGCCGCGTCGCGCAGGTGCCGCTGCGCCATGCGGTTGGTGTAGTGGTTGTTGTCGACCAGCGCGGAGTACTCGTCCGGGCCGGTCACTTCGTGGATGCAGAACGCACCGCCGCGGCGCGGATTGAAGTGGCCGATCTCGAGCCAGATCCGCGCGGTCTCGAAAATCATCTCGGCACCGCACTCGAGCAGGAAGGCCTGGTCGCCGCTGGCGTCGACGTAGAGGCGCACCGCCCACGCCACCGCGGCGTTGATGTGGTACTGCGCCGAGCCGCCGGGAAAGTAGGCCGAGCATTCGTCGCCGCCGATCGTGCGCCAGGCGTACAGCGCGCCGCGCGGGTGGCCGAGTTCGCGCGCGTGCCGGCGCGCATGGCCCAGCGTGCGGTGGCGGTACGCCAGCATGGCGCGCGCCAGCTCCGGCGCCAGCGTGACCAGCGCCGGCAGCATGAAGGCCTCGGCGTCCCAGAAGTAGTGGCCTTCGTAGCCCTCGCCGGTGAGTCCCTTGGCGGCGGTGCTGCTGCGGCCGTCGCGGCCGCTGGACTGGAACAGGTGGAACAGGTTGAGGCGCAGCGCGTGTTCGGTCGCGGGGTCGCCCGCGATGGCCAGGTCGGCCTGCGCCCAGAATCCGGCCAGCACCCGCGTCTGCCGTTCGAGCAGCGCCGGGTAGCCGAGGGTGATCGCCGCGGCCAGCGTGGCCTCGGCCCGGGCCGGCAGGGCGTCGGCGGCATCCGTGGCGAAGGGTGCGGTGAAGGCGTAGGCGACGTACTTGTCCAGGCCGACCGTCTGGCCCGGCGCCAGCGTGCCGGCATAGGCCTGCATCACCCCGTCCGCGGTCCGGCCGGCATCGCGGAAGACGAGGCCGGCGGCCTGTTCGTGGCGCTGCACGCAGGCCAGCCGGATGCCGCTGTGGGTGGTCTGCTGGCCGACCCAGGCCAAGGCCTCGTTCGCCTGCGCAGCCCAGGTGGTGAGGCCGCCCGCGAGGCGGCTGCCGATGCGCGGGTCATCGCCCTGTCCGACGGCCTCGCGCCCGCAGCCGATCGACGACTCCAGCGTGACCGGGCCGCGGTAGTCGATCGAACGCACGCGGTAGCGGATCGCCAGCAACCCGGCCTCTGCCAGGCTGACGAGGCGTTCGGCCTCGATCTCCAGCGTGGCGCCTTGCGGCGAACGCCAGCGCAGCCGCCGCCGGTAGCAGCCGTGGCGCAGGTCGAGGGTGCGCTCGAACTGCAGCCATTCGCCCTGGTCCAGCCGCACCGGCGTGTCGCCCAGGCGCAGCCGGATGTGCGTGGCGTCGGCGACCGGGATGCGCGTGTCGGTATGGCTGGCGAAGCCGGGAAAGCGCTCGTGGTACTCGATCGGGGTGCGTTCCCACACGCCGGACAGCAGGGTGGCTTGGCTGGCACTGTCGGCTTCCTCCAGGTTGCCGCGCACGCCGAGCGTGCCGTTGGCGAGGGCGAACAGGCTCTCGTCCCGGGCGAAGCCGGCCGGGTCGGTGCCATGGCGGACCAGCAGCCACGGATCCTCCACGGCCGGCCTCTCGGGCGGCCGGGCATCGACGCTCGCTGCTGCCGTCATCTGGTGTTCCACGATAAATCTCCCCGATTCGCATGGCATGGGCCGTCCCGCACCCGGCTGGCAGGGAGCTTGGCATCAAATGTTATCGGTATCAAGATACCGATAACATTTGATGCGGAAGGTTAGCCCGGACCGTTCCGGGGCGAAGGAGAAGGGCATGGATACGTGCTTTCCGCCTGTGCCGGCGGTGCTGCCGGCGGGCACGCGGGGCGAGGTTGCATCGGCAAGGCGAATGTCGACACACTGCAGGTGCCGGTGCCGGCCATCACCGCAGTCCGGCGGCGCCACGGCAGCGGATCGGCCAGACCAACAGGGAATCGGACCGTTGAGCAAGAAGGGCACGCGCAAGCAGGCGTCGGGCGGTCCGACCATGGCCGACTTGGCGCAACTGGCCGGGGTATCCAAGATCACCGTCTCGCGGGCGCTGGCCGACAGCCCGCTGGTCAATCCGGAAACCCGCGAACGGATCCAGGCGCTGGCGCGCGAGCACGGCTACAAGCTCAACATCAGCGCGCGCAACCTGCGCTTGCGCCGCAGCCACACGGTGGCGGTGATCGTAGAGATGAAGCCGTCCACCGACCGCACCATGTTCGATCCGTACCCGCTGGTGCTGCTGGGCGGTATTTCGCAGGAACTGACCGCGGCCGGCTACAGCGTGCTGCTGACCACCCGCCAGGGCGCCAGCGCGGCGGCGGTGCAGGCGGCGGACGGGCTGATCCTGCTGGGCCAGGGTGCGCACCAGGACGCGGTGCGCCGGTTCGACAAGCTGAACCTGCCGATGGTGGTGTGGGGCGCGCAGTCGGCCAGCGATGCGCACGTGGTGGTGGGCAGCGACAACCGCCTCGGCGGCGCGGTGGTGGCGCGGCATTTCATTGCGCTGGGCCGGCGCCGGCCGGTGTTCATCGGCAATCCCAGCCATCCGGAAATCTTCGAGCGCCTGAACGGTTTCATCGACGCGCTGGCGCTGCGCGGGATCAAGCCGCTGCTGATGCGGCGCGACGAGTTCACCGTGGACTCGGGCATGGACGCGGTGCGCTCGCTGCATGAGCGCAAGGTCGGCTTCGACGCGATCTTCGCCTGCAACGACCTGCTGGCGATGGGCGCGATCCGCGCCACGCTGGACCTGGGGCGCTCGGTGCCAGCCGATGTCTCGGTGGTCGGCTACGACGACATGCCGCTCGGCGCCAGCTTCCTGCCGCCGCTGAGTTCGGTGCGGCAGGACTGGCAGGAGGGCGGCATGTTGCTGGCGCGCAAGGTGCTGGCGCTGATCGAGGGCGAGCCGGCCAGCTCGGAGACCCTGCCGGTCAGCCTGATTGTGCGCTCGACCTGAGCATCTGCCGGCTGCCGCTGCATCAGCGCGTGGCGGCGGCCTGGGTGGTTTCGGCAGCGTCGGCCGGACTGCGCGCCGGCGGGGTCAGCACCAGCCGGAAGCAGCTGCCGCCGCCGGCCACGCGCACGTATTCCAGCGCGGCCTGGTTCGCGTCGCTCATCTGCCGGGCCAGGTACAGGCCCAGGCCGGTGCCGTATTCGTGGGTGGTATAGAACGGCTCGAAGATCTGCGCGGCCACCTTCGGCGCGATGCCGGGGCCGCGGTCGATCACTTCCAGGATCGGCACGCCGTGCTCGCCCTGCCGGCTCACCACCATCACCCGCGCCGGCTCGCCGGGCAGGCGACCGTAGCGCAGCGCGTTCTGCACCAGGTTCCACACCACCTGCTGCAGCTGCTGCGGGTCGGCCACCGCCGCCACCGGGGTGCCGCCGTTGGCGATCGCGCGCAGCGAGTCGGCGCCGAGGTCGTTGCCCTGGCAGTACTCCTCGACGAAGGCCTGCGCCCAGTGGCCCAGGTCCAGCGTCTCCGGGCGCGAGCGCTCGCGCCGCGACAGCTGCAGGATGTTCTCGATGATCTCGTTGAGCCGGATGCAGTGGTTGTTGATGATCTCGACCATGCGCTGGTCGGTGGCGTCCATGCTGGTCGACTCGGCGAGCAGTTGCGCCGAGTAGCGGATCGCCGCCAGCGGGTTGCGGATTTCGTGCGCGATCGAGGCCGACAGCCGGCCCAGCGAGGTCAGCGTGAGCTCCTCGGCGCGGCGCGACAGCAGCGAGGTGTCGTCGAGGAAGATCAGCACGTGCGAGTCGTCGTTCGGCGCCAGCCGGGTGAAGCGCGGCACCACCTCGGGCACGCCGTCGGCGAGCTGGGTGGCGGTCTCGTCCAGCTTGCCGGAGGTCATCCAGTGATACAGCCGGCGCGACAGCTCCGGCGCCAGCTGGCCGAGGTCGCGCTGGTCGGCGCCGGGGTTGCCCATCAGCATCCACGCCGACTCGTTGATCTGGTGGATGCGGTTGGCGTCGTCGACCAGCAGCACGCCGGTCTTCATGCGGCGGATGATCAGCTCGTTGACCTGGGCCAGGTTGGCCAGGTCGGTGCTGCGCTGCTCGGCCAGCGCCTCGGTGGCGCGCAGCTGCCGGCCCAGCACGTGGCACAGCGTGGTGGTGGCGAAGTAGGCCAGGCCGAACAGTGCCGCCTCGAGCAGGTCGCGGTCGCCGGGGCTGCCGCCGGGGTTGCCGAACAGGGTGTGCCCGAGCATGCCCAGCGTGGCCAGCGCGGCGAAGAAGCTGGACAGCCGCAGCGGCAGGATCAGCGCGCCGGCGCTGAGGTTCACCGCCAGCATCATGGCGATGCCGATGCGCGCGTCGTGCATCGCGGCGATCGTCAGCACGGCGGCGGCGATGTCCACCGCCAGGGTCACCGCCACCATCGTGCGGGCGTACGGCATGCTGCGCCGGTTGAACAGCAGCGCGAGCAGGGCGAACACTAGGTACAGCGTGGTCACGCCGCGGGCGAAGTCGGGCATCGCCAGCTCGGGCCAGCCCAGGCCCGGTGGACTGAACGCCAGGCCGGCGTAGACCAGCGCCTGCACCAGCCGGAACGCGTTGAGGAACGTCAGCTCGTGGCGGATCGTCGCCGTTCCCGCGCGCTGGGCGTTCAGGGGTGCTGTGCTGGACATCGTGCGGCCTGTACGGGAGGGATGTACTGGAAGAATCAGCGCATTTCCTGGGGTCGGGGGTGAGTATAGACGGGCTGCTTGGCGCTGTGAGCGGGGCAGAAATCGCATGGGATCGGCCTGTGCGGGCGTTCCGGGCCGGCGGCCCTTTCCATCGGCGCCCGCTTCCGCGAAAATAGGCGGCCGTATTGCGCGGTTTGCCGGTTCGGTCCGGCAGGCGCACTGCATCCCGGCAGCGCGTCCATCCGCCGTCCGACCTTCCTGACCCACGCTGGTGCGCCGCGTGCGGCCGCCATCGTTTCTCCGTTCGCTCGAGGTATCGAATGAATTTCCACGAATACCAGGCCAAAGAACTGTTCGCGCAGTACGGCATCGCCGTGCCGCCGGGCAAGATCGCCAGTTCCCCCGACGCCGCCGTCGATGCCGCCAAGGCGCTCGGCGGCTCGCAGTGGATGGTCAAGGCGCAGATCCACGCAGGCGGCCGCGGCAAGGCCGGCGGCGTCAAGTTCTGCAGGAGCCTGGACGACGTCCATGCCGCGGCCAAGGGCATGCTCGGCACCCGCATGGCAACCTACCAGTCGGCCGGCCGCGCGCTGCCGGTGAACCTGGTGCTGGTGACCGACGCCACCAACATCGCCAAGGAGCTGTACCTGTCGGTGCTGGTGGACCGCGACTCCAAGGCCGTGTCCTTCATCGCCTCCAAGCACGGCGGCGTGGACATCGAGCAGGTCGCCAAGGAGACGCCCGAAGACATCCACACCATCGTGGTCGACTTCGTCGAAGGGCTGCAGCCGTACCAGTGCCGCCAGCTCGGTTTCGCGATGGATCTGACCGCCAAGCAGGTCAACCAGCTGACCAAGATCATGCTGGGCCTGTACAAGCTGTTCAACGAGAAGGACCTGTCGCTGGTCGAGCTGAACCCGCTGGCCATCCTCGAGGACGGCAACCTGGCCGCGCTGGACGGCAAGGTCAACTCCGACGACAACGCCGACTTCCGCCACCCCGAGCTGGTCGCCATGCGCGACCTGACCCAGGAAGACGCCGCCGAGGCGGCCGCGGTGCAGAACAACCTCAACTACGTGACGATGGACGGCTCGATCGGCTGCATGGTCAACGGCGCCGGCCTGGCGATGGCCACCATGGACGTGATCAAGCTGGCGGGCGGCGAGCCGGCCAACTTCCTCGACGTCGGCGGCGGCGCCACCAAGGAGCGCGTGACCGAGGCGTTCAAGCTGATCCTGTCCTCGGACAAGGTACGCTGCATTCTGGTCAACATCTTCGGCGGCATCGTGCGCTGCGACCTGATCGCCGAGGGCATCATCGCCGCGGTGAAGGAAGTGGGCCTGAAGATCCCCGTGGTGGTGCGCCTGCAGGGCACCAATGTCGATCAGGGCCGCGAACTGCTGGCCAACTCCGGCCTGGCGATCACGCCGGCGGACGATCTCAACGACGCGGCGCAGAAAGCCGTGGCTGCGGCCAAGGCCTGAGGAGCAATCGAAACATGAGCGTACTCGTCAACAAAAATACCAAGGTGCTGGTGCAGGGCTTCACCGGCCAGCAGGGCACCTTCCACGCACAGCAGTGCCTCGACTACGGCACCCAGGTGGTCGGCGGCGTCACCCCGGGCAAGGGTGGCTCCCAGCACATCGGCCTGCCGGTGTTCAACTCGGTCGACGAAGCGGTGCTGGAAACCGGCGCCGACGCGTCGGTGATCTTCGTGCCGCCGCCGTTCGCGGCCGACTCGATCCTGGAAGCGATCGATGCCGGCATCAAGGTGATCGTGGCGATCACCGAAGGCATCCCGGTGCTGGACATGCTTCGCGTGAAGAACGTGCTGGCGCAGCATCCGGAAACCATCCTGATCGGGCCGAACTGCCCCGGCATCATCACCCCGGGCGAGTGCAAGATCGGCATCCAGCCGGGCCACATCCACATGCCGGGCAAGGTCGGCATCGTGTCGCGTTCGGGCACGCTGACCTATGAAGCGGTGTTCCAGACCACCAACGAGGGCCTGGGCCAGTCCACCTGCATCGGCATCGGCGGCGACCCGATCAACGGCCTGAACTTCATCGACTGCCTGAAGCTGTTCCAGGACGACCCGCAGACCGAAGGCATCATCATGGTCGGCGAGATCGGCGGCAGCGCCGAGGAAGACGCCGCCGAGTTCATCGGCGAGTACGTGACCAAGCCGGTGGTGTCGTTCATCGCCGGCGCCTCGGCCCCGGCCGGCAAGCGCATGGGCCATGCCGGTGCGATCATCTCCGGCGGCAAGGGCACCGCCGCGGCGAAGTTCGCCGCGCTGGAGAAGGCCGGTGTCACCACGGTGAAGTCGCCGGCCGACCTGGGCAAGACGCTGGCGAAGCTGATGAAGTAAGTCGGCGCCGCCGTGCCGTAAAATGCGAAGGCCGCGATACGTCGCGGCCTTCGTCGTTTTCCGGAGCAGGAAGTCCATGGCAAAGCTGCGTGTGGCGCTGGCCCAGTTCGATTTCGCGGTCGGTGCGGTGGCGGCGAATGCCGCGAAGGTGGGCGAGCTGATCGCCCGGGCGCGCGCCGGCGGCGCCGCGCTGGTGGCGTTTCCCGAGCTGACCCTCTCCGGCTATCCGCCGGAGGATCTGCTGCTGCGACCGAGCTTCCTGGCTGCCTGCGCCAGCGAGCTGGCCACGCTGGCGGCGGCGAGCCACGGCGTTGCCGCCCTGGTCGGCCACCCGTACAGCGAGGGCGAGGTGTTCAACGCGGCCAGCCTGCTGCGCGACGGCAAGGTGGACTGCACCGCACACAAGCAGGCGCTGCCGAACTACGGCGTGTTCGACGACAAGCGCTATTTCCGCCCGGGCCACGCCTCGGTCACGACCATGATCGACGGGGTGAGCGTCGGCCTGCTGATCTGCGAGGACGTGTGGCAGCCGGAGCCGGCGGCGCAGGCTGCGGCGGCCGGTGCGGAGCTGCTGGTGGTGATCAACGCCTCACCGTGGGACGAGCGCAAGCAGGCCGAGCGCGAGGCGGTGCTGGCCGCGCGCGCGCGAGAGACCGGTTGCGCGATCGCCTACCTCAACCTGGTCGGCGGCCAGGACGAGGTGGTCTACGACGGCGGCTCGCTGCTGGTGGACGGCGACGGCATGGTCGCCGCGCGCGCGCCGGCCTTCGTCGACGCGCTGCTGTGGGCCGGGTTCGATCCGGCCACGCGCCGCTGGTCGGCGGACGACTGGCCGGTCGCCGCCGACCCATCGCTGGAGGCGACGCTGTACGCCGCCCTGGTGCGCGGCACCCGCGACTACATCGACAAGAACGCCTTCAGTGGCGTGCTGCTGGGCCTGTCTGGTGGCATCGACTCCGCACTGACGCTGGCGCTGGCAGTCGACGCGCTGGGCGCCTCACGCGTCACCGCGGTGATGATGCCCACCCGCTACACCTCGCAGTTGTCGCTGGACGGCGCACGCGCGCAGGCGCAACGGCAGGGCGTGGACTACCACGTGATCGACATCGAGCCGACCTGCCAGTCGTTCGTCGCGGCACTGGCGCCGGCGTTCGCCGGCAAGGCGGCCGACACCACCGAGGAGAACCTGCAGTCGCGCACGCGCGGCGTGATGTTGATGGCGCTCTCCAACAAGCATGGCAAGCTCTTGCTCGCCACCGGCAACAAGAGCGAGATGGCGGTCGGCTACTGCACGCTGTACGGCGACATGTGCGGCGCCTACGCGCCGCTGAAGGACGTCTACAAGACCGTGGTGTACCGGCTGGCGCGCTGGCGGAATGGGGCCGGGAGTGGGGAAAACAACGCGGCGGGACGAGCCATTTCCGATTTCCGGTTGCCCATTCCCCCCGAAGTCATCGACCGCCCGCCCTCGGCCGAGCTGCGCGACAACCAGACCGACCAGGACTCGCTGCCGCCGTACGACGAGCTGGATGCGATCCTCGAACGCTTCATCGAGGGCGAGCAGTCGCAGGCGGAGATCGTGGCGCAGGGCTTCGATGCCGACGTGGTGCGCCGGGTGGTGCGGCTGGTGCTGCTGAACGAGTTCAAGCGGCGGCAGTCGGCGCCGGGTCCGCGCGTGACCACCCGCGCGTTCGGCCGCGAGCGGCGCTATCCGATTACTTCGGGCTGGCATTGACCCTCGAAGCGAAGGGTCGCCGCCATATCGACGAAGCCGAACCCGCACGGCACGGTTGCTCCCTCTCCCTCCGGCGACCGAAGGGAGTCCCCTTGCGGGTGAGAGGCTTGGGGTGAGGGTGCGGGGCTGGCGAGATCCCCATGAAAAAAGCCGGCGCGGACGCCGGCTCTCTTGTGGACGGAGCAGTCGGCAAAGCTCAATGATGCCCCGAGAACGGCACCATCTTGCGCAGCGTGGACGGCGCATGCGGCCACTTGGCGTCGCTCAGGTACGGGTGGTTCGGGTAGTTCAGCGCCAGCACCTGGCGGCTCTGGTCGGCCAGGGTCTTCTGGTCCAGCGCCAGGTAGCTGCGGGTGAGGATGGCCAGCGCATCGCCGGTCTGCGATGCCTGCTGGTAATGCTCGATCACGTACTGCGCGCGGTCGGCGGCGGCGACGTAGGCCTTGTTGCGCAGGTAGAACTCGGCCACGTTGATCTCGTGCTCGGCCAGTATGTTGCGCAGGTAGATCATGCGCTGGCGCGCATCGGCGGTATACGCACTGTCCGGGAAGCGCCGCGACAGCTCGGCGAAGTCGTCGAACGACTGCAGGTTGTAGCCCTGATCGCGACGCGACTGCGAACCTTCGCGGTTGATGAAGCGCTCGATCACGCCGCTGGTGCGGTCGAAGTTGATCAGGCCGCGCAGGTAGTAGGCATAATCGACGTGCTTGTTGGCCGGGTAGGTCTTGATGAAGCGGTTCACGGTCGACAAGGCATCATCGGGCTGGTTGTCCTTGTATTGCGCGTAGGCCATCTCCAGTTGTGCCTGCTCGTTGTACTCGCCCGACGGGAAACGCGCGATCAGGCGCTGGTAGGCCTTGGTGGCGGCGGCGTAGTCGGCGTTCTGCAGCGAGGCGTGCGCGTTGTCGTACAGCGCGACCAGCGGCATCGTGTCGATGGTTTCGCGTTTCGACTTGAACATCGAACAGGCGCTCATCGACACGACGAGCATCAGCACCACAAGCACTTTGAGTACAGGCAATTTGGGCATCGGCAGCCGGGGTGGGTCGATCGTTGGGCGCATAAGGAAGGAGTTCGGATGTTTGAGCGAAAAGGCATGATAGCCGAAACCGGCCACAGCCCGTGGAGGCCGGCATGACCACGATCCGGCACGAGGCGGAGGTGCCGCTGGGGGCGGCGGGACGCAGGTTCGACCAGGCGCTGGCCGAGATGTTCCCCGATTATTCGCGTTCGCGGCTCAGCGGTTGGATCAAATCCGGCGCCGTGACCCTGGACGGCGCGCAGGCGCCGCCGCGGCAGCTGCTGCGGGGCGGCGAGCGGGTGTGCCTTGAGGTCGAGCTGGAAAACGAGGTGTCCAGCGCGGCGGAGGACATCGCGCTGACCATCGTGCACGAGGACGCGCACCTGCTGGTGCTGGACAAGCCGGCCGGGCTGGTGGTCCATCCCGGCGCCGGCAACCCGGCCGGCACCCTGCTGAACGCGCTGCTGCACCACGACCCGCAGCTGGCCGAACTGCCGCGCGCCGGCATCGTGCACCGGCTGGACAAGGACACCTCCGGCCTGATGGTGGTGGCGCGGACCCTGCCGACGTACACCGCGCTGGTCGACCTGCTGTCGCGCCACGAAGTGGAGCGCCAGTACGAAGCGGTGGTGCTGGGCACGCTGGTGGCCGGCGGCACGGTGGATGCGCCGATCGGGCGCAGCATGGGCGACCGCCTGCGCCAGGCGGTACGCGACGAGGAAGACGGCAAGCGCGCGGTGACCCACTACCGCCTGCGCGAGCGCTTCCGCGCGCACAGCCTGCTGCAATGCCAGCTGGAAACCGGCCGCACCCACCAGATCCGCGTGCACCTGGCGCATATCGGCCATCCGCTGGTCGGCGACCCGCTGTACGGCGGCGGCCTGAAGCTGCCCAAGGGCGCCAGCGCGGAACTGGCTGCCACCCTGCGCGGTTTCCGCCGGCAGGCGTTGCATGCCGAGAAGCTGTCGTTCATCCACCCGGCCAGCGGCGAGGCGCTGTCGTTCGGCGCGCAGCGGCCGGCCGACCTGCAGGCGCTGATCGAGGCGCTGCGCGCGGACCTGGCCGAGCACGGTTCGGATCGCTACTGAGGGCAAGCGCCAAGGAACGCCGCCGGTGCCTGTGCGATGCTTCCCGAATCCCGAATCCCGAATCCCGAATCCCGAATCCCGAATCCCGAATCCCGAATCCCGAGAAAATGACCGAAACCTGGATCTTCCCCGACTGGCCGGCCCCGGCCCGGGTCCACGCGGCGATCACCACGCGACAGGGGCCAGGCATTTCGGCGCCGCCGTTCGACCGTTTCAACCTCGGCCTGCGCAGCGGCGACGACATCGACGCCGTGCAGGCCAACCGCAGCGCGCTGCAGCAGGCACTGCGACTGCCGTCGGCGCCACGCTGGCTGCGTCAGGTGCACGGTACCGGCGTGGCCGAACTGGGGCCGCTGCCCAGCGCGGACGAGCCGCAGGCGGATGCGGTGGTGTCGCACATTCCCGGCACGGTGCTGGCCATCCTCACCGCCGATTGCCTGCCGGTGCTGTTCTGCGCCGACGACGGCAGCGAGATCGGCGTGGCCCACGCGGGCTGGCGCGGGCTGGCCGCCGGCGTGCTGGAAGCCACGCTGACCCAGTTGCAAACGCCACCGGCGCGCCTGCTGGCGTGGCTGGGGCCGTGCATCGGCGCAGCCTCGTACGAGGTGGGCGAGGAAGTGCGCGCGGCCTTCACGGCTACCGACGCCGCGGCCGCCGCCCACTTCGCGCCGACGCGTCCCGGCCACTGGCGCTGCGACCTCGCCGCGCTGGCGCGGCGCCGATTGCAGGCGTCCGGCGTCCGGCATGTCCACGGCGGCGGCTTCGACACGCTGGCCGATCCGCGCTTCTATTCCTACCGCCGCGACGGCGCCCGCAGCGGCCGCTTCGCCAGCCTGGTCTGGCTGGACCACGCCTGATGTTCCGTTGCGGCCCCGACCGGCCCGGCCTTTCACGCCGCTTGCTTGAATCGCCTGCCACAGTCCGCATCTAAGCGGGCAGTGGCGGCATGGCCCGCCAGAACCATTCATCTCTTGCGGGGATCATTGCGATGCGGATGGACAAGCTCACCTCGCGTTTCCAGCAGGCGCTGGCCGACGCACAGTCGCTGGCCGTGGGCCGCGACCACAACATGCTCGAACCGGTGCACGTGATGGCCGCGCTAGTGGCCCAGCAGGGCGGCTCGACCGCGCCGCTGCTGACCCAGGCCCAGGTCAACGTGCCGCTGCTGACCCAGCGCGTCAACGACCTGCTGGAACGGCTGCCGAAGGTCAGCGGGCAGGAAGGCAACATCAACCTGGGCAACGACCTCAACCGCCTGCTCAACCTCACCGACAAGCTGGCGCAGCAGCGCGGCGACCAGTTTATCGCCAGCGAACTGTTCGTGCTGGCGGCGCTGGAGGACAAGGGTGAACTGGGCGCCGCGCTGAAGGCGGCCGGTGCGACCAAGCCGCATCTCGAGGCGGCGATCGAGCAGTTGCGCGGCGGCGAGAAGGTGCAGAGCGAGAACGCCGAGGAGCAGCGCCAGGCGCTGGAGAAGTACTGCATCGACCTCACCGCGCGCGCCGAGTCGGGCAAGCTCGATCCGGTGATCGGCCGCGACGAGGAGATCCGCCGCACCATCCAGGTGCTGCAGCGGCGCACCAAGAACAACCCGGTGCTGATCGGCGAGCCCGGTGTGGGCAAGACCGCGATCGTCGAGGGCCTGGCCCAGCGCATCATCAAGGGCGAGGTGCCCGAGGGCCTGCGCGACCGCCGCGTGCTGGCGCTGGACATGGGCGCGCTGATCGCCGGCGCCAAGTTCCGCGGCGAATTCGAGGAGCGGCTGAAGGCCGTGCTGAGCGACCTGTCCAAGCAGGAAGGCCGGGTGATCCTGTTCATCGACGAGCTGCACACCATGGTCGGTGCCGGCAAGGCCGAGGGCGCCATGGACGCAGGCAACATGCTCAAGCCCGCGCTGGCGCGCGGCGAGCTGCATTGCATCGGCGCCACCACGCTGGACGAATACCGCAAGTACATCGAGAAGGACGCCGCGCTGGAACGGCGCTTCCAGAAGGTCTTCGTGGGCGAGCCGAGTGTGGAGGACACCATCGCGATCCTGCGCGGGTTGAAGGAACGCTACGCGGTGCACCATGGCGTGGAGATCACCGACCCGGCGATCGTCGCCGCGGCCACGCTGTCGCATCGCTACATCGCCGACCGCCAGCTGCCGGACAAGGCGATCGACCTGATGGACGAAGCGGCCTCGCGCATCCGCATGGAGATCGACTCCAAGCCGGAGGAACTCGATCGGCTGGAGCGCCGGCTGATCCAGCTGAAGATCCAGCGCGAGATGCTGAAGAAGGAGAAGGACAGCGAGTCGAAGCAGCGCCTGGCCGATCTGGAAACCGACATCGGCAAGCTCGAGCGCGAGTTCTCCGACTTGAACGAGATCTGGAAGTCCGAGAAGGCTGCGCTGCAGGGCACGACCAAGGTGAAGGAGCAGATCGAGCAGGCGCGGCAGGAGCTCGATGCCGCCCAGCGCCGGCAGGACTACGCCAAGATGAGCGAGATCCAGTACGGCAAGCTGCCGGAACTGGAAAAGCAGCTGGCCGCGGCGCAGGCCGCCGAGACGCAGGGCTTCAGGCTGGTGCAGACCCGCGTCACCGCCGAGGAGATCGCCGAGGTGGTCAGCCGCTGGACCGGCATCCCGGTCAACAAGATGCTGGAAGGCGAGCGCGACAAGCTGCTGCACATGGAGGACGCGCTGCACCAGCGCGTGGTCGGCCAGGACGAGGCGGTGCACGCGGTGTCCGACGCGATCCGCCGCTCGCGCGCCGGCCTGTCCGACCCGAACCGGCCGAACGGTTCGTTCCTGTTCCTCGGCCCCACCGGCGTGGGCAAGACCGAGCTGTGCAAGGCGCTGGCCGAGTTCATGTTCGACACCACCGACGCGATGGTGCGCATCGACATGAGCGAGTTCATGGAGAAGCACGCGGTGAGCCGGCTGGTCGGCGCCCCGCCGGGCTACGTCGGCTACGAGGAAGGCGGCTACCTCACCGAGGCGGTGCGCCGCCGGCCGTACAGCGTGATCCTGCTGGACGAGGTGGAGAAGGCGCATCCGGACGTGTTCAACATCCTGCTGCAGGTACTCGACGACGGCCGCCTCACCGACGGCCAGGGCCGCACCGTGGACTTCCGCAACACCGTGATCGTGATGACCTCGAACCTCGGCTCGCAGATGATCCAGGATGCGGCCGAGAGCAACGGCGACGCCGAAGAGCAGTACACCCAGATGAAAGCGTCCGTGCTTGGCGTGGTGCAGGCGCACTTCCGCCCGGAGTTCATCAACCGGCTCGACGAGATCGTGGTGTTCCGCCCGCTGGACAAGAGCCAGATCCGCGCGATCGCGAAGATCCAGCTGGAATACCTGGAAAAGCGCCTGGCCGAGCGGCAGCTGAAGCTGGACGTCGGCGACGATGCGCTGGCCCTGCTCGGCAACGTCGGCTTCGATCCGGTGTATGGCGCGCGGCCGCTGAAGCGGGCGATCCAGCAGCAGCTGGAGAACCCGCTGGCCAAGCAGATCCTCGAAGGCCGCTTCCAGTCGGGCGACACGGTGCAGGTGGTCGCCGATGGCGGGAAGCTGCTGTTCCGCAAAGTCTGACGCAGGCCCCGGGGACGATGGTCGTCCCCGGGACGCCGTGCGACGGCCGGGGTGGTTCCGGCCTGCCGCACGGATCGCCGCCGATGGTCAGTCGAGGTCGAGCGTGTCCTTGCTGCCCTGGCGGCGGCGCTGTTGCTTCTGCTGGTAGCGGGCTTCGCAGCCGTCGCGCTTGACCATGGTGCAGTCCAGATAATCGGTGGCCTCGATCAGCGCCGCGCGCACCGCCTTGCTGGCCGGGGTCTTCTTGGCATGGGCGAAGTCGCCGCCGACGCCGCTGACGTAGCCGCGCAGGTTGACGCCGCCGTTGGAGCTGCGCCCTTCGACGGTGCGCGAATACACTACTTCCGAGGTCTCCGCGTCGACCACCCGCAGGTCGATCGCGACATAGGCCTTCGACTTGCCGCCGCCCACGCGGAAGCCGGCGATGTTGAGGCCGCCGGTGTTGGAGGTGTCCTCGGTGTACGCCGCGACGCTGCCGGTGACCGGGTACTGCGGGCCGGTGATGTTGCCGGTGTGCGGGCTGCTGCCTGGGCGCATGTGCGAGCAGGCGGGAAGGTCCTGCTCGGCCAGCACGGCGTCGATCTTCTGCCGCTCGATCACCTCGAAATCGCCGGTGGCACTCAGCTCGTTGCTGAGCACGTCGGCAAGCTGCCGGCCGACGTCGCCGTTCCACCAGTTGGCGGAGCTGGTGTCGTTGGTGAAGTCGATCACGGCGACGGTCATGGTCGGCGCCTCGCGCGCCATCGTGACGCCTGCGCTCAGGGTCAGGGCCAGGGCCGCGCCCGGCATGCTTGTACGGTTCACGGGTTTCATGAACTCCCCTCCAGTCGATGACGCACTGCGTTTCCCATTGGTTGTCGATCCACACTCGCCGCTGGCGGCACAAGCCGTCAGCGAAATCCGTCAACGGATGGCGGCAGGGACGACGCAAAAGGCGGTGGGGAGGCCAGCCATGAAAAAGCCCCGGACTGGCCGGGGCTTTGGGTCCAATGGCTTGCGTCGATTTACCAGCGGTACGCCACCTTGCCGTAGACGTAGGCGCCGTTGAAGCCGAACGGCGAACTCGAGCTGTACGGCAGGATGCCCGAGGTGCTGTTGGCGGCGATCACCTTGTCCGGGTATTCGTCGAACACGTTGTCCGCGCCGAGGGTGAAGGTCCACTGGTCCAGCGTGTAGTCGCCGGCCAGGTCCAGCACCCACTTGGCGGCGAAGGTCTGGTCGTTGGCCGCGTTGTTGTTCAACACGGTGAACTTGCCGTAGCGCGACAGCGTGGAGCGCAGGCCCCAGTGGCCGAGCGTCCAGTCGCCGCCGAGGGTGAACTTGTCGCGCGGCGCGCCGACCGTGATGCGGCCTTTCTCGGTGCGCCCCATACGCTGCAGGTTGAGCCCGTTCTGGGCCAGGATCGCCGGGTTCGGCCGGGTGTTGAGGATGTCGGTCTTGTTGTAGTTGTAGCCCAGCGTCAGGTTGAGCCCGCCGCCGGCCAGTTCGGTGCGCCAGCTGCCCACGATGTCGACGCCGCGGGTGCGCGTGTCCACCGCGTTGGTGAAGTAGCGCCCGCCGGTGACGCCGGGGAAGCCGTGCGCGGTGAGGTAGGTGGTAACCGCGCTGCCGGTGAGGTTCTCCGACAGCACGATGCGGTCGCCGATGCGGATCTGGTAGGCGTCGACGGTCAGCGCGGTGCGGTCGGTGGGCTGCAGCACCAGGCCCAGGCTGTAGTTGACCGATTTCTCCGCCTTCAGCGGCTCGGCGCCGAACGCGCGTCCGACCGGGCTGTTCACCGGGAACGTGCGCACCTCGTAAGGCACGCTGCTGATGAACACGGTGGAGGTGGTGGAGTAGTTCTGCTGGGCCAGCGACGGCGCGCGGAAGCCGTTCGAGGCGGTGGCGCGCAGCGCGACCTTGTCGGTGAACGCATAGCGCGCGGAGAGCTTGCCCGAGGTGGTGTTGCCAAAGTCGCTGTATTTCTCGTGGCGTACGGCCAGCGAGCCGCTCAGCTTCTGGGTAAGGTCCGCGTCCAGCTCGCCATACACGGCGTAGCTGTGGCGGCTGTTGGAGTTGGCATCGGACGGACGGAAGCCGGGGAACACCTGCGAACCGCCGCCGAAATACGAGGTGGGGTCGCCGGCGTCGATGGCGTAGTTCTCGTGGCGGTACTCGCCGCCGAACGCCAGGGTCAGCGGGCCGGCCAGGCCGCCCACGTCGAAGTCGCGCGAGAAATCCGCGTTGAGCAGTTTCTCGGTGTTGTTCAACCTGCCGGCGTAGAAGTGGGTGGGGCTGGTCGGGCCGAGCTGGGTGTTGAGGCTGTGGTTGACGTCGAACTGCAGGCTGTTCTTGCCGTAGTTGCCGCTGAGGTCCCAGTGCCAGTAGTTCGCGGTGGTGCCGCGGATGCCGGCGACGAAGGCGCGGTCCTTGGAGGCGGTGGCGATCAGCGGCAGGAAGCCGTCGGGGTAGATCGCGCGGATGTTGCGGCTGTCCAGGCCCGGACGGTAGAAGCCGGCGGATTCCGCGTTGCGGTTGTTGGCGTTGGCGAACGCGTAGACGTTGACGTTCGGCGACAAGTCGTACTGGCTGTTGAGGAACACCGACTGGTGGGTGACCTCGGGGTCGCCGAAGCGCTGGTTGACGCGGGCGTAGCTGGGGTCGGCCGGGTTGCGCAGGTCCGGCCCGGCGCGGTCGGTGTAGCCGTCCTTGCCCACCGCGGCGGCCACGCGCAGCCAGCCGTCCTGGCCGAGGTGGAAGCCGATGTCGCCGCTGCCTTCGCGCTGCAGGCCGTCGCCGGCGCTGTACTGGCCCACGCTGGCGGCCACGCTGCCGCCGTCGGCGCCGTCCTTCAGCACGATGTTGACCACGCCGGCGATCGCGTCGGAGCCGTATTGCGCGGCGGCGCCGTCGCGCAGCACCTCGATGCGCTTCACCGCGGTGATCGGGATCGCGTTGAGGTCCACCGGCGAGGAGCCGCGACCCTGGGTGCCGTTGAGGTTGACGATCGCGCCGGTGTGGCGGCGCTTGCCGTTCACCAGCACCAGCACCTGGTCCGGCGACAGGCCGCGCAACTGCGCCGGGCGCGAGCCGTCGGTGCCGTCGGTGAGCGAGGGGCGCGGGAAGTTCAGCGAGGGCAGCAGGCGCGACAGCGCCGTGGCCAGCTCGGTGGTGCCGGTACCCTGCAGGTCGGCGGGGCTCAACACGTCGATCGGCGCCAGCGACTCGCCGGCGGTGCGGTTGGACACGCGCGTGCCGGTGACCACCACGGAATCGAGGTTCTTGGCCTTGGCCGGGGTGGCTTGGCTGGCATCCTGTGCGGCGACATTGCCGGCCAGGGCCAGCAGCACCGCAGCGGGAAGCCACGCCAGGGCGATCGGGTTGGAACGTTTGCTCATGGAAGCTCTCCGGTTCGTGGTTTGCCGCATCGCAGCAAATGCAGACTAGTGGTGCGCCATTGCTCCGTCAATAGACGTATAGACGTCTATCAGTCCAAATGTCGCAACGACCCCTTCGTGTGTGCTGGGGGAACATGAGGCGGCAGGCCGGCCCGGGTTCGCCCCTGATCCGCAGGCTACTACCATGGGCAAGGCGCCCGCCATGCGCCGCCTGCTACATTGAAATCCTGCCGCACACGCCGATAATGGCCTGTTGCCGGCCCCGCGATGGCCGGCGTGCCCGGAGTTCCCATGCCCATCTACGAATTCGAATGCAGCCATTGCGGTCACCGCTTCGACCGCCTGCAGAAGTTGTCCGATACCGACCCCACCGTCTGTCCCGCCTGCGATGCGCCGCACCTGCGGCGGATGGTCAGCGCACCGTCGTTTCGGCTCGCCGGCAGCGGCTGGTACGAGACCGACTTCAAGAAGAGCGGCGAGAAGAAGCACAACCTGGCCGGCGATGCCGGCCAGTCCGGCACCGCAGCGGCTGCCCCGGCGCCGGCCTCCGGCGACTCCGGAAGCAGCGCCAGCTGAACCGCTGGGATGCCCGGCCGGTTGCCGCGTTCGGACGCGGGATATGCTGATTCCGAACGACTCCGGCGCGGTGCCGGGGCGGCATGAACGAGGAGGCGGAGCATGCGGGCAGTCGGCAGGTGGGCGGTCGGGATCATCGTGGCCGGACTGGGGGGCGGCCTGCTGGGAGTGGCCCCGCCGGCGCAGGCGCAGTCGGATGCGCCGGTGCGCTGCGTGAGCAACGACGGCCACTACGCGCGCTGCGCCGTGCCGTGGCGGTACGTCGAGCTGTACAAGCAGGAGTCGACGGCCGTCTGCCTGCGCGGCGAGAGCTGGGGCATGGACTACGGCACGCTGTGGGTCGATCGCGGCTGCCGCGGCCTGTTCGGTCCGGCCGAGCGCGATGACTACGCCTACGGCAACCGTGATCGCGGCCGTTACGACGACCGCGACGACGACCGGGGCGACTGGCGCCCCGGACCCGGCTGGGATCGCCGGATCAGCCTGCAGTGCGACAGCAACCAGAAGAAATACCAGATGTGCCAGGTCGACGTGGGCCGCCACGGTCGCGTGCGGTTGGGCCGGCAGTTTTCCGACGCGAATTGCGTGGAGGGCTACAGCTGGGGCTGGAACCGCGCCGGAGTGTGGGTGGCGCACGGTTGCCGCGGCCAGTTCCTGGTCGACCGGCGCTGGTAGCGCGGCCCGCCGCGGTGCGCGGCAGTGGTAGACTTTGCGGTCTTTTCCCTTGCCTGAAGTCGCCGCGGCGACGCCGGAGTTCCAACGCATGCGCACGCATTACTGCGGCCTCATCGACGAGGCGCTGATCGGCCAGACCGTCACCCTGTGCGGCTGGGTCAACAAGATCCGCCTGCAGGCGCACGTGGCGTTCGTCGACCTGCGCGACCACGAGGGGCTGGCCCAGGTGGTGATCGATCGCGACAATCCCGCCGCGTTCGCCATCGCCGGCGAGCTGGGCTACGAGTACTGCGTGCGCGTCACTGGCACGATCCGCCCGCGGGTGTCGGTCAACGACAAGCTGAAGACCGGTACGGTCGAGTTGCTGGCCGACACGGTGGAGGTGCTCAACGCCGCGAAGGACCTGCCGTTCGCGCTGCACGAGAACCCGAACGAGGACCTGCGGATGACCTACCGCTACCTCGACCTGCGCCGCCCCGAGATGCAGGCGATGATGCGCAAGCGCATCAAGCTGGTGCAGGCGCTGCGCCGCTACCTCGACGCGCGCGGTTTCCAGGACGTGGAGACGCCGATCCTGACCAAGGCCACGCCGGAGGGCGCGCGCGACTACCTGGTGCCCAGCCGCGTGCATCCGGGCCAGTTCTACGCACTGCCGCAGTCGCCGCAGCTGTTCAAGCAGATCCTGATGGTGGCCGGCTTCGACCGCTACTACCAGATCGCCCGCTGCTTCCGCGACGAGGACCTGCGCGCCGACCGCCAGCCGGAGTTCACCCAGCTCGACCTGGAGTTCGCCTTCGTGGAAGAGAAGGACGTGCAAGACTTCGTGGAGGAACTGATCCGCCACGTTTTCCGCGAAGTGCAGAGCGTCGAGCTGGACGCGGCGTTCCCGCGCATGACCTGGATGGAGGCGATGCGCCGCTTCGGTTCGGACAAGCCGGACCTGCGCATCGCGCTGGAGCTGGTCGACGTGGCCGACGCGGTGAAGCACGTCGAGTTCAAGGTGTTCGCCGAGCCGGCCAACGACCCGGCCGGCCGCGTCGCCGCGCTGCGCGTGCCGGGCGGCAGCACGCTGTCGCGCAAGGACATCGACGGCCTGGCCGAGTACGCCGCGCGCTACGGCGCGAAGGGTCTGGCCTGGCTCAAGGTCGAGGACCTGGCCAAGGGCCGCGACGGCATCAACTCACCGGTGGCGAAGTTCCTCGACGACGCGGCGCTGGACGGCGTGCTGAAGGCCACCGGCGCGCAGAGCGGCGACATCGTGTTCTTCGGCGCCGGCGCGTGGAAGACCGTCAGCGACTTCATGGGTGCATTGCGGCTCAAGCTCGGCAAGGATCGCGGCCTGGTCGCGGACAGCTGGAAGCCGCTGTGGGTCACCGACTTCCCGATGTTCGAGTACGACGCCGAGGCGCAGCGTTTCGTGGCCCTGCATCACCCGTTCACCGCGCCGAAGGTGGATGATGCCGCCCAGCTGCGCGCCGACCCGCACAACGCGGTGAGCCGCGGCTACGACATGGTCTTGAACGGCAACGAGATCGGCGGCGGCTCGATCCGCATCCACCGGCCGGAGATGCAGAGCACGGTGTTCGAGCTGCTCGGCATCGGCGCCGAGGAGGCCGAGATGAAGTTCGGCTTCCTGCTGAAGGCACTGAAATTCGGTGCACCGCCGCATGGCGGCCTGGCGTTCGGCATCGACCGCATCGCGGCCTTGATGGCCGGCACCGAGTCGATCCGCGACGTGATCGCCTTCCCCAAGACCACCAGCGCGCAGGACCTGATGACCGATGCGCCCTCGCCGATCGCCGCGGCGCAGCTGAAGGAGCTGCACGTGCGCGTGGCGACCGACGGCGAGGCTGCCGGCTGAGCCGCCGGCAGTTGCGCTCGCGTCACGGCGGCGGTACGCCATGAGCGATCACGTGATCCTGCTGCACGGTCTGTGGATGCGCGGTTTCGCGCTGTCCATGCTGCACCGCCGGCTGATGGAGGCAGGCTTCCGTGTGCACCGCTTCGATTACCTGAGCGTGGCGGCCACCCAGCAGCGCATCCTGGACCGGTTGCAGGCACGCATGGCCGCGCTGGCCGGGGAGGCCGACGCGGTGCACCTGGTCGGCCACAGTCTGGGCGGCTTGCTGGCCTTGCGCGCCTGTCTCGACGGCACCCCGCCGCCCGGTCGCATCGTCTGCCTGGGCTCGCCGCTGAAGGGCAGCGCCGCGGCGCGCGGTTTCGCCGCCTGGGGCCGCGGCGGCGAGGTGCTGCTGGGGCACAACCGCGAACTGCTGGAACAGGGCTTCGAACGCTGGGACGGGCCGCGCGAGGTCGGTGTGATCGCCGGGCGCCTGCCGCTCGGCCTGGGCGCCATGCTCGGCCACTTCGCCGGCGAGCACGACGGCACGGTGGCAGTGGAGGAAACCCGCCTGGCGGGGGTGACTGCGCACCGCGTGGTCGAAGCGAACCACACCGGCCTGCTGTTCTCGCAGGAGGTGGCGCGACTGGTGGCGGAATTCCTGCGCCACGGCCGGTTTCCGCCCGCCGCGGCCTGAGGCGTCATGCCGCGGTTCGGTGGGGCGGCGTGGCCGGCACGCGGGCCGAATTCAGGTAAAATTGAGCGCTTGTCCACTCGCTTCGTGCAGGAATCGTCATGGGTAGAGGCCCGTCCATCGAAGGTCGCAAGAACGCCGAAGACGCCAGGCGCGCCAAGGTGTTCACCAAGCTGATCCGCGAGATCACCGTCGCCACCCGTTCCGGCGTCGCCGACCCTGGCGGCAACCCGCGCCTGCGTGCGGCAATCGACAAGGCCCTGTCGGCGAACATGACCAAGGACACCATCGAGCGCGCGATCAAGCGTGGCTCCGGCGCCGACGGCGGTGCCGACATGCAGGAACTGCGCTACGAAGGCTACGGCCCGGCCGGCATCGCGCTGATCATCGAGTGCTTCACCGACAATCCCACCCGTACCGTGGCCGACGTACGCTACGCGCTGACCAAGCATGGCGGCAACCTTGGTACCTCCGGTTCGGTGGCGTTCCAGTTCACCCGCTGCGGCGAGCTGGTGTTCGCCACCGGCGACGACGCGGCGGCCGAGGAAAAGGTGCTGGAGGCGGCGCTGGAAGCCGGCGCCGACGACGTGATCAACGAGCACGGCGAAAGCACCGTGCTGTGCACGCCGGAGAGCTTCGAGGCGGTGCAGCAGGGCTTGATCGCCGCCGGGCTGAACGCCCAGCACGCCGGCGTGGTGATGCGCCCGAACAACCGCGTCGAGGTGCCGGAGGAGGCGCTGGAGCAGTTGCTCGACCTGCTGGAGAAGCTCGACGCGCTGGACGACGTAAGCGAGGTGTCGCACAACGCCGCCTTGCCGGCGGCCTCGTGACGGGATTCGTGGACCGGGGGCCGGGATTCGGTACGAGCAAAGAGTCGGGCGGTTCGGCGCGACTCCATCCACCAAAGAAGTGAAGGCGCCCGCTGTGGCTTCCCCCGAATCCCGAGTCCAAAATCCCGAATTCCGGCATGTGCGGATCATCGGCATCGACCCCGGCAGCCAGCGCACCGGCGTGGGCATCATCGACGTGGACGATGCCGGCAGGCTCAGCCACGTCTTCCACGGCGCGCTGGCGGTGGCCGGCGAGGCCAGCTTTCCGCTGCGCCTGAAACGCATCTTTGACGAACTGTGTGACATCATCGCGACCCACCAGCCGGCCGAGTGCGGGGTCGAGCGCGTGTTCATGGCGCGCAATCCGGATTCGGCGCTGAAGCTCGGACAGGCGCGCGGCGCCGCGATCTGCGCGGTGGTCAGCCAGGGGATCGTGGTGCACGAATATGCAGCAACCGAAGTGAAGCAGTCCGTGGTCGGCAGCGGTCGCGGCGACAAGACCCAGGTGCAGCACATGATCGGCGTGCTGCTCGGCCTCAAGGGACCGCTGCAGGCCGATGCCGCCGATGCGCTGGCGGTGGCGGTGACGCATGCGCACACCCGCGCCAGCCTGGCCCGCGTCGGCATTCCGCGCACGGCCTGGAGGCGGCGCCGGTGATCGGGCGCCTGCGCGGCACCCTGATCGGCAAGCAACCGCCGTCGCTGCTGGTCGAGGTCGGCGGCGTCGGCTACGAGGTCGAGGCGCCGATGTCGACCATCTACGACCTGCCGGGCCTCGGCAAGGAAGTGGTGCTGCTCATCCACCACGCGGTGAAGGAAGACAGCATCACGCTGTACGGCTTCCTGCACGAAGCCGAACGCACGCTGTTCCGCAACCTGCTGAAGGTCAGCGGGATCGGCGCGAAGATCGCGCTGGCGGTGTTGTCCGGCGTGTCCACCGACCACTTCGCGCGGCTGGTGCAGGCCGGCGACGTGGTCGCGCTGACCAAGATCCCCGGCATCGGCAAGAAGACCGCCGAGCGCATCGTGGTGGAGTTGCGCGATCGGCTCGATGGCATGTCGGGCATTCCCGGCGCCACGCCGCGTGCGGCCGGTGCGCCGCTGGATGCCGCCGGCGAAGCGACCGTGGCGCTGCAGCAGCTGGGCTACAAGCCGGTCGAGGTGAGCCGGCTGGTGCAGAAGGTCGCCGCCGAGGGCGACGACGCCGAAGCGATCATCCGCAAGGCGTTGCGCGCGGCGCTCGGGGGCTGATCGTGGGCCGGCAGAACAACCCGATCGAGACTGCGTCGGACGCCCGGCGCCGGTTGCGGACGCTGGCGCTGGGCGCGATCGGCGTGGTGTTCGGCGACATCGGCACCAGCCCGCTGTACACCATGAAGGAAACCCTCGGCACGCACGGCATGACGCCGACCGAGCCGGCGGTGCTCGGCGTGCTTTCTCTGGTGTTCTGGTCGCTGATCATGGTGGTCTCGCTGAAGTACGTCACCTTCGTGATGCGTGCGGACAACAAGGGCGAGGGCGGCATCATGGCGCTGATGGCGCTGGCGCAGCGTTCGATGAGCGGCTCGGCGCGCGCGCGCTGGGTACTGGCCGGCTTCGGCATCTTCGGCGCGGCGCTGTTCTACGGCGACGGCGTGATCACCCCGGCGATCTCGGTGCTCGGCGCGGTCGAGGGCCTGCAAGTCGCCGCGCCCGGCCTGGGCAAGTACGTGGTGTGGATTGCGCTGGCGATCCTGCTCGGCATGTTCGCGGTGCAGCGGCACGGCACGCACAAGGTCGGCAAGGCGTTCGCGCCGGTGATGACGCTGTGGTTCGTGGTGCTGGCGGTGCTCGGCGTGCGCCAGATCATCGCCAACCCGCAGGTGCTGTACGCGATCAATCCGCTGCATGCGGTGCGCTTCTTCCTCAGCCACGGCAATACCTCCTTCATCGCGCTCGGCGGCGTGGTGCTGGCACTGACCGGTGCCGAGGCGCTGTATGCCGACATGGGCCACTTCGGCAAGAAGCCCATCCGGCTGGCCTGGTTCGGCTTCGTGCTGCCGGCGCTGCTGCTCAACTATTTCGGTCAGGGTGCGCTGCTGCTGGCCGATCCGCTGGCGATCTCCAGCCCGTTCTACCTGATGGTGCCCGAGTCGCTGCTGTATCCGATGATCGTGCTGTCGGCGGCGGCGGCGGTGATCGCCTCGCAGGCGGTGATCTCCGGCGCGTTCTCGATGACCCGCGAGGCGATGTCGCTGGGCTATTCGCCGCGGCTGGCGGTGGTGCACACCTCGCGCGAGATGTCCGGGCAAATCTTCGTGCCGTGGGTCAACCGGATGCTGATGGTGCTGGTGATCCTGGCGGTGCTCGGCTTCCGCAGCTCGGACAACCTGGGCGCCGCCTATGGCATCGCGGTGACCGGCACCATGACCATGACCACCTTGCTGGCGCTGGTGGTGGCGCGCAAGCGCTGGCACTGGAGCTGGCTGACGGTGGTGCTGGTCGGCGTGCTGTTCCTGATCATCGACCTGTCGTTCTTCGGCGCGAACCTGCTGAAGGTCGCGCATGGCGGCTGGTTCCCGCTGGTGCTGGGCGTGGTGCTGTTCACGGTGATGACGACCTGGCGCCGCGGCCGCGAGCTGGTGGTGCGCGAGATCAAGCAGGGCGGGCTGGCGCTGGCGCCGTTCATCGAGAACATCGCCGAGCACCCGCCGTTGCGCGTGCCGGGCACGGCGATCTTCCTCACCGCGAACCAGCATGCCGTGCCGCATGCGCTGCTGCACAACCTCAAGCACAACAAGGTGCTGCACGAACGCAACGTGCTGCTGACGGTGGAGACGCTGGAAACGCCGGTGGCCGAGGCCGACGAGCGCATCGCGATCACCCCGATGGCCGGCAACTTCTTCGGGCTGGAGCTGCGCTTCGGCTTCGCCGAGGATCCGAACATCCCGCTGGCGCTGACCCAGTGCACACGCGAGGGACTCGGCTTCGACATGATGGACACCACCTTCTTCCTGTCGCGCGAGACCATCGTGGCCGACGCACGTCGCCCCGGCATGGCGCTGTGGCGCGACAAGCTGTTCGCGTTCCTGTCGCGCAACGCGATGCCGGCCACCGCGTTCTTCCAGATCCCCGGCAACCGGCTGATCGAGCTGGGCGCGCAGGTCGAAATCTGAGCCGACCTTGTAGGAGCCCGCTTGCGGGCGATGCTCTTGCTTCGGAGCCCGCGGCGGAAAGGCATCGCCCGCAAGCGGGCTCCTACAAGTGCGTGGCCGGCCTGCCATAATGCCGGCATGACCGACCACCGCATCATCACCGCCGCCGCCCAGCTCGATGACGAGGCGCTGGAAGCCACCATCCGGCCGAAGCGGCTGGCCGAGTACCTGGGCCAGCAGGCGGTGCGCGAGCAGCTGTCGATCTACATCGAGGCGGCGAAGAAGCGCGGCGGCGCGCTGGACCACGTGCTGGTGTTCGGCCCGCCGGGGCTGGGCAAGACCACGCTCAGCCACGTGATCGCGAACGAGCTGGGGGTCAACCTGCGCTCCACCTCCGGCCCGGTGCTGGAGCGCGCCGGCGACCTGGCCGCGCTGCTGACCAACCTGGAGGCGAACGACGTGCTGTTCGTCGACGAGATCCACCGCCTGTCGCCGATCGTCGAGGAAGTGCTGTACCCGGCGATGGAGGACTTCCAGATCGACATCATGATCGGCGAAGGCCCGGCCGCGCGCTCGATCAAGCTGGACCTGCCGCCGTTCACCCTGATCGGCGCCACCACCCGCGCCGGCATGCTCACCGCGCCGCTGCGCGACCGCTTCGGCATCGTGCAGCGGCTGGAGTTCTATACCGCCGACGAGCTCACCGCGATCGTGCGCCGCGCCGCGAAGATCCTCAGCATCGCCTGCGCGCCGGAAGGGGCGCAGGAAATCGCCCGCCGCTCGCGCGGCACGCCGCGCATTGCCAACCGCCTGCTGCGCCGGGTGCGCGACTACGCCGAGGTGCGTGCCGGCGGCGAGATCACCCTGGCGGCGGCGCAAGCTGCGCTGGACATGCTGAAGATCGACCCGCAGGGCTTCGACGAGCTGGACCGGCGCCTGCTTGGCCTGATCATCGAGAACTTCGACGGCGGCCCGGTCGGGGTGGAGTCGCTGGCCGCTGCGCTGAGCGAGGATCGGGGCACGCTGGAGGACGTGGTCGAGCCGTACCTGATCCAGCAGGGCTATCTGATCCGTACCGCCCGTGGCCGCATGGTCAGCGCCAGAGGGTGGCGCCACCTGGGACTGACCCCACTGCCGCGGCAGGCGCCGCCCGCCGACCTGTTCGATGCCGGAACCGACGATGCCTGAATCCGCTCCCGAACCGCCCTTCAGCTGGAACGTACGGGTCTACTGGGAAGACACCGACGCCGGCGGCGTGGTCTACCACGCCGGCTACCTGCGCTTCATGGAGCGCGCCCGCAGCGAGTGGATGCGGGCGCTGGGCGTCGACCAGATGGCCTTCAAGCAGGCCACCGGGCTGGCCTTCATGGTGCGCGACATGCACATCGACTTCCTCAGGCCCGCCCTGCTGGATGATGAACTGTCGGTAACGGTCGAAGTCAAAGAACGGCGCGCAGCCAGTATCCTGTTCGCCCAGACGATCATGAAGAAGGACGGCAGCTGCCTGATCCGCGCCAGCGTGCGGGTGGCCTGCGTCGACCTCCAACGCATGCGGCCGGCGCCGATTCCGGCCGACCTGATCCCGCAACCCGCACCTCAAGACAACCCAAGCCGATAGGCGGAGAACCTGCAAGCAATGAACGGTGGACTGAATGTTTTCACGCTGATCGCGGATTCGAGCGTGCCGGTAAAACTGGTACTGCTGATCCTGCTGGTGTTCTCGTTCCTGTCCTGGGTCATCATCATCCGCAAGTACTCGCAGACCAAGGCGGCGATGGAGAATGCCGAGGAATTCGAGGAACGCTTCTGGTCCGGCGGCGATCTGGCCCAGTTGTTCCGCGAGGTCAGCAACCGCCACGGCGGCACCGGCGGCATCGAGAACATCTTCGAGTCGGGCTTCCGCGAATTCGCCCGCCAGCGCCAGCGCAAGACGCACGATACGCGCAGCGCGATCGAGGGCTCCGAGCGCGCCATGCAGGTGGCCGGCACGCGCGAGATCGGCCTGCTCGAGCGCAACCTGGAGTTCCTCGCCAACGTCGGCTCGATCAGCCCGTACGTCGGCCTGTTCGGCACCGTGTGGGGCATCATGGGTGCGTTCCAGGGCCTGGGCGAGATGAAGGACGTGACCATCGCGGTGGTCGCGCCGCACATCTCCGAGGCGCTGATCGCCACCGCGATGGGCCTGTTCGCGGCGATCCCGGCGCAGTGGGCGTACAACCGCTACGCCACCAAGGTCGAGCGCATCGCCTCGCGCTACGACGTGTTCCAGGAAGAGTTCTCCTCGGTACTGCAGCGGCAGATCCAGACCGACGACGTCGCCTGAGCGGAGAGCAGCCATGCGAACCTCCGGGCGCCAGCGGCGCTACAAGCTCAAATCCGAAATCAACGTGGTGCCGTACATCGACGTGATGCTGGTGCTGCTGATCATCTTCATGGTCACCACGCCGATGATGAACTCCAGCGTCGACGTGCAGCTGCCGCAGGCCAACGCCAAGTCGCTGCAGCAGAAGAAGGACCCGGTGCTGGTCTCGGTGCTGCAGGACGGCCAGCTCTACCTGACCCTGAGCGGGGCGAAGAAGGAACTGGTCGATGCCGACACGCTCAAGCTCAAGGTAGGCGCGTTCGTGCGCGAGAACCCCGAGGTCAGCGTGCTGGTCGGCGGCGACGAGCGCGGCAGCTACGGCGGCGTGTTCAAGGTGCTGGCCGATCTGCAGCAGGCCGGGGTGGCCAAGGTCGGCCTGATGGGCCAGCCGGGCGAGACGGCCGGCCAGGGCAAGAGCCCCTCCGATGGACGAAAGTAAGGCGACGCCGAAGGCGGTCGTACTTTCCGCCATCCTGCACATCGGCATCGTGGGGTTCCTGTTCCTCGCGGTGCTGCCGTGCTCGACCTACGAGAACGTGTTCAACGCGCTGCACCTGCCGGCGTGGATGAACCCGATCACCTGTTCGAAGCCGCTGGAACTGCAGGGGCCGATCATCGAGGCCACCCTGATCGGCCCCACCGGTAGCCCGCCGCCGAAGGCGGTCAAGGCCAAGCCGGTGCCCGACTCCACCCCGCCGCCGCCCACCGTGCCGCCGCCGACGCCGCCCAAGATCGAGGCGCCGGAGGTGAAGACGCTGCCGCCGCCGCCCAAGCAGCCCGACCTCAAGGATCAGGAGCGGGTGGTGGAGGAGGCTGCGCTGAAGGCTGAGGAGGCCAAGCAGCTGCAGGAGGAAAAGCAGCGCCAGCGGCAGGCCGAGCTGGATGCGCAGGCGGTCAAGCAGAAGCAGGAAAAGCAGAAGCAGATCGAGGACCTGTTCGCCAAGATGGACGCTGCCGCGCAGCAGACGCGCAAGCTCGACAACAAGGCCAAACAGGCCAAGCAGCAGTTGGAGGATCTGAAGAACGCCCAGGACAATGGTGCCCCGGACCTGCCCAACGCGGCGCAACGCCAGACCGGCAACAACAGCCCGAACAGCAACCTCGCCGACGAATATGCAGCGGCCATTCAGAATGCGGTCACGCCGAACTGGTTAAGGCCGGATAACATACCGGCAGTTCCGTGTCAGGTTCATATCGTGCAGTCGCCCGGCGGTGACGTGATGAGTGCCACCGTCGATTCCAGCTGTCCGTACGACGATGCCGGCCGGCGTTCGGTCGAGAATGCGGTATTGCGCACCAAGACCTTGCCGTACAAGGGTTTCGAAAGCGTGTTCCAGCGCAACCTCACCTTCACCTTCAGGCCGCAATGATCAAGCCCATGCGCAAATTCAGCCCAAGCTTCGCCGCCATCCTGTTGGCCGTGGTGGCGTTGTTCGCCGGCCCGGCCGCCGCCCAGTCGCTGAATGTCGACATCGTCGGCGGCGTCAAGACCGCCACCCCGATCGTGGTGGTGCCGTTCGCCCAGGCCGGCGGCGCACCGCTGTCGACCGACGTCGCCGACGTGATGCGCAACGACTTCAACCGTTCCGGCAAGTTCCGCTCGCTGGCCAAGAGCGACATCGTGGAGTTCCCCTCCAGGGGCCAGGACATCAAGTTCCCGACCTGGCGGTTGCTCAAGCAGGACTATATCGTGGTCGGCAACATCACCGACGCCGGCAACGGCATGGTCCAGGTTGAATACGAGCTGTGGGACGTCAACAAGCAGCAGAGCCTGCTGCACCAGCAGATGCCGCCGACCCCGCTGGGCGACCTGCGGGGGGTGGCGCACCAGATCGCGGACATCATCTACCAGAAGATCACCGGCGTGCGCGGCGCGTTCTGGACCCGCATCGCCTACATCACGGCGGTGGGCCTGGGCAACCACACCACCTATTCGCTGATCGTGGCGGATTCGGACGGCTACAACCCGCAGGTGGTGGCGCGCTCGAAGGAATCGCTGCTGACGCCGGCGTGGTCGCCGGATGGCCGCAAGCTTGCCTACGTCTCGTTCGAGAGCGGCAATTCGTCGATCTACGTGCAGGACATCACCACCGGCTCGCGGCAACTGGTGGAATCCCACCCGCGGGGCATCAACGGTGCGCCGGCGTGGTCGCCGGACGGCAGCAAGCTGGCGGTGGCGCTGTCCTACGTCGGCAACCTGGAGCTGTTCGTGCTGGACGTGGCCAGTCGCCGCGAAACCCGGCTGACCAACAGCCTTTCGATCGACACCGAGCCGGTCTGGGCGCCGGACGGCCAGAGCATCTATTTCACCTCCGACCGTTCCGGCCGGCCGCAGATCTACCAGGTCCCGGCCAGTGGCGGCACGCCGCAGCGGATCAGCTTCCAGGGCCAGAGCAATCTGAATGCCGACGTGAGCTACGACGGCAAGCAGATCGCCATGGTGCAGGGCAACGGGAACGTGTATCGTATTGCCATCATGGATCGCAGCCTGGGTGACCAGGTGCGTTTCCTCTCGCCGGGCCCGATCGACGAGTCCCCGAGTTTTGCTCCGAATGCCAGCATGCTGCTTTACGCCGCTACCGAAGGACGTCGCGGCGTGCTGTATGCCGTATCGGCTGACGGTCTGGTTCGCCAGCGCCTCGTGCTTTCCGATGGCGACGTGCGCGAGCCCGCCTGGGGGCCGTATCGGCAACGTTGATTTTCCAGGCTGCTGCACGCGAGTGCGGCAGCCTGATGCCCAGGGAGTGGGCCCGAACGGCGCCGCGAGGCGCGTTTCGGTTTCCGGCTGTGGCGCTTTGCCGCGTCAAAAGCCAGTCAGGGCGATGGTGCAGTATCACGTACCGTCGATCTTTCAAGTGTCAAAATAACAGCCGGACAACCGGCGTCAGCTGTCCCGTAACCTCAGTCGTCATCGTTTGTCGGAACTCAACCCGTAAGGAACGTCACCATGAATAAGACCGTTCGCGTCGCCCTGGTTGCCCTGCTCTGCGTAGGCGCGGCCGCTTGCTCCAAGAAGCAGGAAGTCAAACCCCAGCCCGCCCCGGAGCAGGCTGCTCCGGCCCAGGCACCCGTCTCCGACGGCAAGTACACCCCCGCCGACCTCGATACCGATGCCTGCCTGCGTCAGCGCGTCGTGTACTTCGACTTCGACAAGACCGAGATCAAGCCGGAGTTCCAGCAGATCATGGCGTGCCACGCCAAGTACCTGCAGGATCGCCCGACCTCGCACATCCGTCTCGAAGGCAACGCCGACGAGCGCGGTTCGCGCGAGTACAACCTCGGCCTCGGCGAGCGCCGCGGCAATGCCGTCTCCGACGCGCTGCAGGCGAACGGCGGCTCGGCCAGCCAGCTGGAAGTGATCAGCTACGGCAAGGAAAAGCCGGTGTGCCGTGAGCACAACGAGGATTGCTGGAGCAAGAACCGCCGCGTCGAGATCGTCTACACGGCGCAGTAATGATGAAGCGACTGGCTAACAGCTTTGCAGCCAGGTGCAGCATGGCGGGCGCGATCGCGTCCGCCATGCTGTTCGCGTTCCCGGCCTTCGCGCAGGACTCGCGGTTGAGCCTCGCCGATCGCGTCGCGCGGCTGGAACAGCAGGCACAGAACAAGGACCAGTCCGGTACCGGCCTGGTCAACCAGATGCAGCAGCTGCAGGCCCAGGTGCAGCAGTTGCAGGGGCAGGTCGAAGAGCTGCAGCACCAGTTGCAGACGCTCGACGACAAGAACAAGGCCCAGTACACCGACCTCGACGCCCGCCTCGGGCGCCTCGAGGGTGGCCGTGCGGGTGCCGCCGCTGCGTCAGGCAGCAACCCGCAGGCGCAGGCCGGCAACCCGGCAGCGGCAGCGAGTGTCGTTGCCGCCGCCAATCCGGCGGCTGGCCGACCGGCCGCGAATGCGGGCAGCAACAGCGCCACCGCCGGCGATCCGGCCGCGGCCCAGACCGCCTACGACGTGGCCTTCAAGGCGATTCGCGCGGGCAATTATGTGGAAGCCTCGCGCGAGTTCCGCAGCTTCATCCAGCAGTATCCGAACCATGCGCTGGCGCCGAACGCCTGGTACTGGCTCGGCGAGTCGTACTACGCCACCACCAACTACCCGGTGGCGCTGGAATCGTTCCAGCAGTTGCTCAGCCAGTTTCCGCAGAGCGACAAGGCACCCGACGCGCTGCTCAAGGTCGGCTACAGCCAGCTGGAACTCAAGCAGACCGCGGCAGCGAAAGCCACGCTGACCCAGGTTGCCAGCAAATACCCGGGCTCCAAGGCGGCCAGCCTGGCCCAGGAACGCCTGCAGCGCCTGCAACTGCAGTCGGGCAACTGAGTAGGTAGCGGATGAGCGGCGATGACGCGCGCAAGGCGTCCGGCACGCCTGCCGCGGCGGTTGCCGAGCGGCTGCGCATCACCGAGATCTTCCATTCGATCCAGGGCGAAGCCGACGCGATCGGCTGGCGCACCGTGTTCGTGCGCCTCACCGGCTGCCCGCTGCGCTGCGTCTGGTGCGATACCGAGTATTCGTTCTACGGCGGCAACTGGCACGCGATCGACGATATCCTCGCCGAGGTCGCCACGCACGGCGCGAAGCACGTCTGCGTGACCGGCGGCGAGCCGCTGGCGCAGAAGCGCTGCCTGATCCTGCTGCGCCGGCTGTGCGAGGCCGGCTACGAGGTTTCGCTGGAAACCTCCGGCGCGCTGGACGTTTCTGCGGTCGACCCGCGCGTGCGCAAGGTGATGGATCTCAAGGCGCCCGGCTCCGGCGAAAGCGCGCGCAACCTGTGGTCGAACCTCGACCACCTGTTGCCGCACGACCAGATCAAGATTGTCCTCGCCAGCCGCGCCGACTACGAATGGGCGCGTGCGGTGCTGGCCGAGCATGCGTTGGCGGATCGCTGCATGGTGCTGTTCTCGTCGGTCTGGGGCAAGGTCGAGCCGCGTGAGCTGGCCGAGTGGATCATCGCCGACAAGCTGCCGGTGCGTTTCCAGTTGCAACTGCACAAGCTGCTGTGGAGCGACGCACGAGGGAAATAGGCGAGAAGTGAGTGCAGAGGAATGAGAGGTGAGCGGCAAGCGCGCCGTGTACGCTCACTCCTCACTCCTCTCCACGCACTCCTGTTTTACGCGCCGTGGCCTGTGTCGCTGCATGCGCTTTCCGGCCGGTGACCGGCTGTACCCCAGTGGATGAACCCCATGTCTGAAACACCTCCCCGCAAGGCCGTCGTGCTCGTCTCCGGCGGCATGGATTCGGCCGTTACCATCGCCATCGCGCGAGAGCAGGGTTACCAGGTGCACGCGCTGAGCGTGGCCTACGGCCAGCGCCACAGCTCGGAGCTGGCTGCATCCGACCGCGTGGCGAAGATGCTCGGTGCGATCGAGCACAAGACCGTCGGCATCGACCTGCGCAGTATCGGCGGCTCCGCGCTGACCGCCGATATCGATGTGCCGCTGGATACCGCCGACAGCGACGCCATTCCGGTGACCTACGTGCCGGCGCGCAACACCATCATGCTGTCGATCGCGCTGGGCTGGGCCGAGGTGCTCGGCTCCAGCGACATCTGGTGCGGGGTCAACGCGGTCGACTACTCGGGCTATCCGGATTGCCGCCCCGCTTTCATCGCGGCGTTCGAGCAATTGGCCAATGTCGCCACGAAGGCCGGTGTGGAAGGCGCCGGCATCCGCATCCACGCGCCGCTGATGCGCATGAGCAAGGCCGACATTGCGCGCGAAGGCCAGCGCCTCGGCGTGGACTTCTCCGCCACGGTCAGCTGCTACCAGGCCGACAGTGATGGTCGCGCCTGTGGCCATTGCGATGCCTGCAGGTTGCGCGCGCAGGGCTTCCGCGAGGCGGGGCTGGCCGATCCCACGCGCTACGCCTGAGCGCCGGGCGCGCTTGCTTGTGCCGCTGTCGCCCAGCCCGTAAAATTGACCGCTTGAGTTTTGCCATGACGGGTCGTTAGCTCAGTTGGTAGAGCAGTAGACTTTTAATCTATTGGTCCCGGGTTCGAGTCCCGGACGACCCACCAGTTTTCAGAGCGCCCCAATGGGCGCTTTTTTTTCCTGCCGGCGGCCGTGTGCGGCTTCAGCCGTCGTCGCGGGCAACGGTCCAGGCCGAGGTCATCGCGCGGCGAAGTTGTTGCGGCGAAACCGGCTTGTACAGCAGCGGGATCTTCGCGGCGATGATTTCGCGCAGGCAGTCGATGCGGGTTTCGCCGGTGACCAGCAGGCGCGCGAACGGCGTGTTGCCATCGCGCCGGTAGTGCTGGTCGAGCGCGGCGAAGACGTCGGGGCCGCGTTCGCCGCCGCGCAGGAGCAGGTCGCAGATCACGATATCGGGCGGCCCCGGCCAGTTTTCGACGGCCTCCAGCGCCTGCAGCCGGTCCTCGGCCACTTCCACCTTGCAACCCCAGCTGCGCAGCAGGAAGCGGATGCCGGACAGGATGGCCGGGTCGTCGTCCACGACCAGCACACGCTTGCCGGCCAGATCGGCGGGTTCGTCGTCGTCGGGCTCCGACAAAGCCGCCCGCGCGCCGGCGCCCGGCAGCAGGAAATGGAACACGCTGCCTCGGCCGAGTCGGGATTTCACCTGAACTTCGGTATCGAGCAGCTCCGCCAGCCGCTGCACCGTCGCCAGCCCCAAGCCCAGGCCCGAACGTGAGCCGTCGTCGAGTCCGGTGTCGGGGTGGTCGTCGATGCGGTAGAACTCGTCGAACACGCTGGGCCGGTGCTCCGGCGCGATGCCGCGGCCGGTGTCCCACACCTCGATGCGCACCCGGCCGTTGCCGGCGCGGCGGGCGCCGACCAGCGTGCCGCCGTGATGCGTGAAGCGCAGGGCGTTGCTGACCAGGTTGTTGAGGATGCGGATGAGCATGGTGCGGTCGCTGCGTACCCACAGCCCGGCAGGGTGGGTGGCCAGCTGCAGCCCGCGCTGCTCGGCGACCATGTCGAAATTGCGGCTGACTTCGGCGAAGACCTGGTCGAGCGGAAACTCGCTGACCTCGACTTGCACCGTACCGGTTTCCAGCCGCGACAGATCGAGCAGTTCGCCGAACAGGTGGTCGAGCGATTGCACGCATTCCTGGATGTGCGCGATCCGGTCCAGCCGCTGCGGATCGTGCTCGTCGACCGCCAGCGCGGAGGAGAGCAGGGTAAGCGCGTACAGCGGTTGGCGCAGGTCGTGCGAGGCCGCCGCCAGGAAGCGCGACCTGGCCAGACTGGCCGCTTCCAGCGCGGCATTCTTGCGGGCCAGTTCCTGCGTGGCCTGCTCGATCTGCTGTTCCATGCCGAGTTGTATGTCGTGCAGTGCCGCGGCCGCTTGGTTGAAGCCCTGCTGCAGTTCGCCGATTTCGGTGCGATCGGTCACTGCCACCATCACCTGGCGGCTGCCCTGGCCCAGTTGCCGCACGGCACCGGCCAGGTGGCGCAGCGGCGCGCTGATCCGGCGCGCGGCCTGCCAGCCGATCATGCCGGCAACGAGCAGGCTCAGTGCCAGGGCGATCAGCGCATAGCGCAGGCTGGCGCGTTGCGCGGCGATCGCATCATGCAGGCTCACATCCACCAGCACCGAGCCCAAGGCGTCTTTTTCCGATTGCTCGCGATCGACCACATTGCGCACCACGGTCAGGGTTTCCCGCGGATCGCGGCTGGTATCGGGCTCGTGATGGTCGGCCAGGATCTGGCCGGCATCGCTGCGGATCTGCACGCGCGTCACGTGTGGCAGTTCGCCGACCGAATCGGCGATTCGAGCCAGTTCGCGCAGTTGCTCCGTGCGTAGCGGCTGCAGGCTGATCGAGGCCGCCTGGGTGGCGATGGCCTCGGCGTTGTCGTGCGCGACCTGGCGCAGGTTGGCCAACTGGCGCTGGGTCAACAGGGTCACCAGCAGCGCGGCGGTGACCAGGGCGGGCACCAGCGCCACGAAGGCGAGGCGCTGCGTCAGCGTCGTGCGCTGCCACAGGCGCGCAGGCCAGGACTTGGTCGCCATGTCCATCTGCCCCATACCTCCCGCGCATTGCCCCGCACCAGCACGCCGGGCCAGGTTCAGCCCTTGCCCCATGCATCTGGATGAGCTGAGTCTGGCGCAACACTAGCGCGAAATGCGCAGATTGACAGCTGTATCGGGACACGGGGTGGTATGTCTGCTCCCGGCGAGTCGGTACCGGCGGCGACACCCCGCGACGCATGGTCGATCGGGTTGGTGTTCATGGTGGTGTCGGATAGGGTGGCATCGTGGTGCCGGTCGCGAGGGCGACGACCAGCGCGAACGCCCCCTCGCCCGGAGTCGTGGTGCAGGCGCGACGGGATGGTCGCGCCTGCCGGGTCCGGCGACTATCTCAGGCCTTCGGTGAACCAGTAGGTGCGCTTGCGCTTGCCGGTATTGGGCGGAGTGACCTTCTGGGCGCCCAGCGCCGAGCTGTTGTTGCCGCCGCCGGTGCCGGTCTGGTTACCGCCGCCGATGAGCACCGGGGTGTACACGCCGCTGCCGGGATTGACTTCGACCAGGCCGAACACCGGCGAGGGCGGCAGGCCGCCACCGTCGAAGACGATGTAGCCGTTGCTGTTCTGGCCGGCGCCGGTCCGGAAGTCGATCGCGTAGCCGCGTGCGATACCCAGGTTCGGGTAGCACATGCTGGGGTTCAGCTTCGGATCGGCCGGGGTGTTGGTGCCGAAGTAGGTGTAGCCGGCCACGGTCAGCGGCGCGTTCACCGCCTTCTCGCCCGAGTGGGTCAGGGTGACATAGAACCCTGAGGTGGTGCTGGTGGAGGAGTACGGCGGGGTCGTTCCGGCGGCGGCGCCGGTCTCGTTGGTGAGCATGGCTTGGGTGATCGTGGTCCAGCCGGTGGCCACGCTGGTGCCGGTGTTGGTGTCCTTCAGCATGTAGAAGCGGTTGACCACGCAGGAGGATGCGTTGGTCGCCAGAGGATGCTCGCGGTCGCCGCTGGCGGCCACCACCGCGTCGAAGCTGGAGGTCGGCGTGACATCGGGGGGGTAGAAGAACTTGCGCGCGCCGGTGGGGTTGGTGGCGCAGGCGCTGCCGGTGCCGGTGCCGGTGGTGCGCAGGCTGGCAAGCTTGGTCACCTGCCAGTTGGCGGGGGAAGTGTCGTCCACGTCGACGCGCCAGATGTTGCCCCCGAGGTCGCCGGTGTAGAGGCGGTCGGTGTAGCCGTCGCCGTTGCGATCGAGCAGGGTGATGTCGGACGGGATCGCATAGGTCATGCCAGGTACCGCAGCCGTGCAGCCGGATGGGCAGGCGCTCCACACCGTGCTGCCGTTGAACGCATCCAGCACCACGATCGCGCGCCCCATGGTGTCGGCTGTGGCGACCGGATCCGTATCCTCGGCGGTGTCGTAGCCACCGCCCATGACGACCACCGGGATGGGATTGCCGCTGCTGAGGTCAGTGTGGCCCTTGACCAGCGCCAGCTTGGGTTGCGACCAGGTCTGGCCGAGTTCGGGGATGTCGGCGTTGGTCTTGCTCCACAAGAAAATCGGTGGCTGGAGCGGGTCGCTCACGTCGAACGCGTAGATCAGCCGGCCGCCGCGGCGCGCCGTGACGTAGATGTAGGTCTTCGGGCTGGCGGCGTTGCGCAGGTCCTGATAGACCGTGGTGGTGCCGTCGAAGAAGTAGGGCTTGCCGCTGCCGCTGGCGGCGCCCAGCGTAAGCAGCGGGCTGTTGTTGTACAGGCGCTGGAATCTGCTGAAGAAATTGGGGGCGATGAACGACCACAGTTCGCCGCCTGGGCGCACCAGTCGTCCGCTGGTCATCTTGATGACGCCGGGCGCGGTGGCATCCTTGTTGCCGTTGACGGCGTGGAAGAGGCCGTCGTTGGAACCGTAGAACGCCACGATGCCGATGGAGCCGCCGTAGTTGACGACCGCCGGCCGCGAATGCAGCACGTCGCCGTGGACGGACGGCCGAACGGTGACCGGGCTGCCCGGCCCGGCCGGGCTCTCGGCACCGGTACCGGTGTTGTTGTCCGTGCCGCGGATCCAGTTGATCAGGTCGGTGGTGGTGGGGGTCGTGGTCGAGCTGGTGCCGAACAGGCTGTTGCCGGCCAGCGTGGTGGCGTCGAACGTGGGCAGCGTGCCGGAGGTGGGGCAGCCGCCCACGCTGGTGCAGGTGTAGATCACCCGCGTCGACTGGTCGGTGAGGTAGTCCGCGCGGATCATTGCGGCCACGCCGCCCTTGTCGACGACCTCGCCATCCGGGGCATCGAAGACGCCGCCCGCGCCCGTCGAGTGGTTGACCCAGAAACCATTGGCTGGCCAGCTGGCGACGATGCTGCTGCTATAGCCGCTGGCGGTGATGGTGAACGGGCCGTCGCGCGGGGTACCGGTCTGGTGGTCTGCGGTCCAGAAGCTGAGCGCGGTGGGTGAAATGAAGCCGGTGCCGGCGTTGCTGATCGCCGGGTTGCCCAGCGAGTCGTCCAGCACCACGTCGTTGTTGCTGTCGTAGCCGAGCTGGTACTGCTTGAGGTTGCCCGCCCAGCGCGGCGCGGCGGTGGCATCCGGACGGAACATGCCGACATAAACCTGGTTGAGCGAGGTACCTTGGGCGTTCACGGCGACCGGCAGGCTCACCGAGGCGAATACGCTGTTGGTCGCCTGCACTTCGTTGAGGATCGTGGTCAGTGCCTCGATCAGGCCGCTCACATCACCTGCGCTCACGTAGAAGTACTTGCCGCCGCCATTGGCAGCCATGCTCTTGATCAGGTTGATGTGGTCTTTGCATTTTTGCTGCGTGGCCTCGCAGCCATTCGAAACGGCAATGGTGTAGGTGATGATGTTCTGCGGGTTGTGCTCGACCGAGGCGGAAATACCGGACAGGTCGGACTGGTACATGAACTTCGCCCATTCGTCGCCCCAGTTCTGCTGGTCACCCGTCGGGTTCAGCGGAATCATCGGCGGCGACATGGGGTTGGTGCTGGCGGGGACGCCCATGGCCGTGGCCAGCGTCGTTTGTGCCGGCGTGACGCTGTTGGCGGTCTTGGGGGCATTGCTGCCGCTCACATTGGCCAGGTAGATGACGAAATTCTTCTGACAGGCGTTGTTGATCGGCGTGGTGTACTTGGTCCCCGACAGGCCGGTGGTGCCGGTGAAGAAAGCCCAGGCCTCCTCCATCGATTCGTCGAGATTGTTCGAGTTGGTACTGACGGCCGCCGTACCGGGGCCGGTTCCGCCGCCGGGCGTGCCGGCGATCGCGCTCTGGAAGGTGGCGGCACGGGTGGTGTCCAGCAGGGGCAGGGGGCCGGGCGGCGTCGGCGAGGGGTTCGGATAGAAGAACAACCCGCCATTGGCCCCGTTGAACATCATCAAGCCCATGTTGACCTGGCCGTTCAGCGCGCTGGTCGGAGCCCCGATGGAGCCGATCATGTTGTAAAGCGCGCATGCCTCAAAGTCATGCGCCTTGGGATTGGAGGCGATCCAGGTGGGGCAGTTGCTGCCGGGGGCTATCGTGGTGGCGGAATTGCCGTTCGCCGCGTTGTCCATGACCAGCAGCACGTTCGGCTGCCCGCCATTGATCGCGTTGCCGGTGTACAGGTCGATGTCCTCGCCGCTGGCCATGCCTGGCAGCGTCAGCGCCGCGGCGATCAGGGCGAAGATGCGCAATCGGCGGTTCAGGTTGGAGCGTGCGTGTGACATGGCGGCTACTCCGCGGGGACGGATGCGAGGTTAATAGGGGCAGGGCGTGCCGATCGGCACCTGTACGGAGGCGCCCTGGTGCACGGTGAGCGCGACGGCGGTGTTGCTCGGGTCGGTGACGCTGGACTGGATGTCCCAATCCGTCGCCGAGCACATCGAGGGCGCTGCCGGCGGAGGAGACACCGACGAGGACGGACCGGGCAGGATCAGGTTGCCGTTGGGATTGTTGGGCACCTTGCACACATCGCCCACCGGCAGGGTTGCGTTCGGGATCACCTTGCTGTCCAGGCAGACCGGAGGGGCGACCTGCGCCGTGAAATCCGTGCTGCCGTCGCCGTTGACGTCGACCCGCACGGGGGTGATGGTGGTGATCGGCAGCCGGATGAACGGCTGGCTCATCACCTGCTCGATGCCCTGTTGTGCCACGGTGCCGGCTTCCAGCCGGTACTGCTGGTTGGCGGCGACCTTGGTGTTGATCATGCTCGAACTGACCATGGAAATGGCGAAGAGCATGAAGATGACCAGGAAGATCAGCGTCATCACCAGCGTGAAGCCGCGTTGTGAGGCGCGGGACGGAGAGGTCTTCATCACTGGTTCTCCCTCAGGCCGCCGGTGTTCCAGATGCGGGCGACGGTACCGTAGATGTGTCGCTTGTAGTGGTCGCCGTACGGGCCGTTCGCCGCGGCGCGGCCCAAGGCGTAGGTGCGGGTGTCGGTCCAGCTGGCGGTGCTGTCGAGGTTGCGCGAAAGCAGGTTGATGCGCACGGCGGCGACGTTGGCCCAGTTGGCGGTGGCCGACGCGGTCCATGCGTAGGAGGCAGCCGTCGCCGCGGTGGCGCAGGCCGCCGGCACGGCGCTGGTGTCGGACGGGTTGTCGGCGTAGCAGTCCGGCGAGCCGTTGTTGTCGAGGTCCATGCCGTAGCTGTAGTGCACGTCCTCGATGCCGGTGACCAGCGAGGAGGTCTGGATCGTGCCGTTCACGAACTCGGCCATCTTCAGCGTCGGCGTGGTGTCGGCGCCGGCGCCGCTGCACACGTCGCAGGTGGCCACGTAGTAGCTGCGCATGACGTACTTGCGCAGCTCGGCAGCGCTGCTGGTGCTGCAGGTGCCGCCGGCAACGGCGGCCTTGTTGTGCAGGGTGAAATCGGCGGCGGTCTTGCTGTAGACCAGCGGCACGCTGTCCGTCTCGCAGCCTGACCGTTGCACGTAGTAATCGGTACCGTTGGCAGCGGCGGTGGTGGTGCCGGCGACGTAGCTGACGGTGAGGACTTCCGCACCCGTGGCCCTGTTCGGCAAGGTGGTCGCCAGGCATGGGAGCACGGTGGCGGCCAACGCTGGCCCGTACACCGGGAGCGGAACGGTGACGGTCGGCGTGGTGCTGAAACCCATCGAGGCCGGCGCCGCGGCGCAGGGGTCCGGCAGGGCGTAGCTGGAGGTGGCAATCAGCTGGCTGGCGCGCCCGTAGAAGCCGGCCATTTCGATGTCGCGGGTGATGGATTGCAGGGCGAAGCGGCCGTTCTCGACCTGTTCGGAGGTCTTGTTGAACTCCGTCCGGGCCTTGCTGGTGGACACGTACAGCGAACTGAGTCCGGCCAGCAGCGCCAGGCCGATGGCGACGGCGATCATCAACTCGATCAGGGACATGCCCGCCTGCTGGCGGGCATGCGACATGGGCTGGCCGTGGGCGCGAGGAGTCATCATGTCGTCGTGAGGTTGGCGATCTGGATCTGGACGCTGATCACGCGCCGCAGGTTGGTGTTGCCGATCGAGGCCTTCCCGCACGTCAGGACGGGTATGGCGGTGGGCATCAGGCCCTGCCAGGCGACGCTGACGCGATAGATCTGATTGGCGGCGTCGACCTGGTCGATGCAGCCCACGGCGCCGATCATGGCGCCGACCTTGGAGGTGCCGGAAACTTCGCTGGAGCCGAGCAGGGTGTTTTTCCACGCGGCGAGATCGGCGTTGGCGGTGGCGATCTGGGTCGCCGAACCCGTGGCGCAGACCGGCAGCGGGGTGGTGGTCGTGCTGAGGCCGGTGGCGCCGTTCGAATAGCACGCGGCGACCTGCCGGTTGGCGTTGATGCGCGAGGCCATGTCCTGCACCAGGGTCAGTGCCTGCACCCGCTGGTACGACTCCATCTCGCTGCGTGTGGATTTCGCCATCAGGGTGACGGTGCCGAGCAAGGCGATCGCCGCGATGACCAGCGACACCAGCGCCTCGATCAGCATCATGCCGGTCTGGTTCTTCATGGGCAGGTGACCTTGGTGGATTCGACCCGGCCGGTGGCACCCACCGTGACGGTGAGGCAGAGCGGCTGCGAGCCGGCCTTGTTGACGGGTTTGATCGTGAACGTGGCGCCGGTGCCGGTTATCCGGCCGTTGCCGCTGAAGCTGAAGCTTCCGCTGGATGGCGTGATGACGATATTGGCGAGGGCGGGCTGCTTGCGGATGACGTTGGCGGCCGTCTGGCTGACCACCCAGCCCTGGCTCCAGTCGGCCGCGTTGTTGGCCGTCACGTCGACCGTGGCGTTGCGCTTGATCGCCTCGCTGCGCGCCAGCGCCACCGTGGAATTGATGTCCATCGAGGCGTTCTTGACGCTTTGCGATTGCAGGAACGGCCGCATCGAGGGAATGGCGATCATCAGCAGCACGGCGAAGATGGCCAGGGTGACCAGCATCTCGACCAGCGTGAAGCCGCGGCTACGTGATGTGCGCATGGCTCATTTCCAGCAGTTCGTGGCGCCGGTACTGGCGAGCTTGCTGCCGTCGCCTTTGAGCGTGAGCGTGGCGCAGCCCGTGTCGCGAACTTGGCTGTTTTTCGGCGTGGCCGTGATGGTGTAGTCCGGCCCCGTGCCACCCGAGGCGGAAGCCGCGCTAGCCACGATGTCAATTTTGTAGTTGGGGTCCACAGTATTGGGCACGCTGTAGCCGAGCGTCGTCAGGCTGCCGGCGAACTGCCGGGCGTCGACCATGTAGCGTTCCTGCGCACTGGCGATTTCCTGCATGACGCTCTCGGCCGCCGAGCGGTTGGAGCGCAGGGTGTACTGGAAGTAGCTGGGCACGGCGATCGCGGCGAGGATGGCGATGACCGCCACCGTGATCATCAGCTCGATCAGGGTGAAACCCCGCAAGTGCGGCACGCCCTGCGCTTGACGCGGATAACTGCGCGGCAGTGACGCGAACCGTCGGCCGGTGTGGATCGCAACTGGCATATTTCCCCCCTAGGGTTGCCGGTATTGTTTCAGTTGACCGACAACTCCGTCCGTGTGCTGGGTCACGGGCTGACGCCATGCCTAGTGGCAATAGGGAATGTCGCCCCATCAAAGTCAATTTGCCGATGGGCGCGCGTCCGACGGCGCTGCCGGTCCTGCGCATGAACTTTCGGTCGGGCCCCGAAAGCAGGTCGTCCTTGCCCGGGCAGGGACGTTCGAAGCCGGTGGGGATCGGATGCCCGCGGGCATCCGGGCGCCGGGTTGCATCCCCGGGCCGGGGCCGGTCGCCCTGCGCTCAGCCGGAGCGTCGGGTGCCCTGCCGGCGCCGCCGGGTGAGGCGTTCGACCAGCAACGGCAGCAGGGCGAGCAGGGCGATCGCGCCCAGCGGCAGCAGTACTTCGCGGTGCAGGAACAGGCCGATGCCGAAACTGCCGCCCTGGCTCATGGCCATGGCGTCGCCGAGGCCGGCGCCGATCGAGGTTTCGAAGATCAGCGAGACGGTGCCGCCCAGCCAACTGGCGCCGAGGAACAGCCACAGTGGGCAGCGCAGCCAGGCCAGGCAGATGGTGACCAGGCCGAACGGCGCCACCGGCACGAAGCGCAGGAACAGGGTGTAGCTCACCGGGTGGCGTTCGAAGCCGTGGTGCAGTTTCGCCACCATGGCCGGCGGCTGCCGGCTGCCGGCGCCGAAGGCGTAGCGGCTGGCCAGGTACAGCACCAGCGAACCCAGGGTCAGGCCGATCGAGGAGCATACGGTGGCGTCGACCACGCCGAAGGCGAAGCCGCCGGCCAGGATCACCACGATGGTGCCGGGGAGGCCGGTGGCCACGGTCAGCGTCAGCAGCCCGATGAAGGCCAGCCGGGTCAGCCACGGGTGGCTGGCGATCTGTGTGTGCAGCTCGGCCTGGTGCGCCACCAGCTGGTGCGGGCTCAGCTGATGCAGCGAGCCGGAGGCGAACAGCACGATGCCGGCCAGCACCAGCAGGACCAGCGGCAGCGCGGCGCGCCAGCGGCTCAATACGGCTGGCCGCTGGCGCCGTAGGCGGCCAGTACCTCGCGCGCCTGCTCGCGCAGGATGTCGCGACGTACCGCGATGCCGCGACGCTGCAGTTCACCGACCCAGTCGGCCGGCAACGGGCCCTCGTCGAACTCGGTGAGTTCCTCGACGTCCTGCGCGCGCGCGCCGATCAGCAGCTCGTCGACGCCGGCCCACACGGTGGCGCCGTAGCACTGGCAGCAGGGTTGCGAACTGCTGGCCAGCACGTAATGGCCGCCGTCCTCGTTCATCCGGTGCCGGCTCAGGCGTTGCTGCGCGATCATGATCGTCATCATCTCGGCGTGCGCGACCGAGCAGCTCTGCGGCAGCACGCGGTTGACGCCGACCGCGACCAGCCGGCCGCTGTGGCTGTTGAACACGGCCGCGCCGAACGGGCCGCCGCCGCCGCGCTCCACGTTGTGCCGCGACAGCTCGATCGCCAGGCCCACGCGCTCCTCGTCGCTGTGGTAGCGCCGGTTGGTGTCGGCGACGTCGCCGATCCACGGCGGCAGGGTGAGATGGATTTGCAGCGGCAGCATGCCTTCGCTCCGTTTGTGGGCCGATCTGCTTACTGGCCGGCGGGCCTGGCCCAGACGTCGCGCAGGGTCACCGTGCGGTTGAATACCGGCGCGTCGGCGCGGTGGTCGACGCGGTCGGCGACGAAGTAGCCGAGCCGCTCGAACTGGAAGCGCTGCTCCGGCTCGACGCCGGCGGCGGCCGGTTCCAGCCACGCCTGCACCACGCGTTTGGCCTCGGGGTTGACGTGGTCGAGCCAGCTCTTGCCGTCCTCCTCGCTGTCCGGCGCGGGCACGCTGAACAGGCGGTCGTACAGGCGCACCTCGGCGGCCACCGCGTGCATCGCGCTGACCCAGTGGATGGTGCCCTTCACCTTGCGGTCGGCGCCGGGCAGGCCGTGGCGGGTTTCCGGGTCGAGCGTGCAGTGCAGTTCGACCACCTGGCCGTCGGCGTCCTTGACGACCTCGACGCACTTCACGATGCCGACGCCGCGCAGGCGCACTTCGCCCTCCGGCTTCAGCCGGTGGAAGCCCTTCGGCGGCACTTCGGCGAAGTCGTCGCGCTCGATCCACAGCTCGCGGGCGAACGGCACTTCGCGCGTGCCGAAGCTTTCGTCCTTGGGGTGGTTCGGGAAGACCAGCGTTTCCTCGTGGCCTGCCGGCAGGTTGGTGAGCACCAGCTTCAGCGGGTCGAGCACGGCCATTCGGCGCGCCGCGGTGGCGTCCAGATCCTCGCGGATGCAGTTTTCCAGCACCGCGTAGTCGATCACGCTGTTCTGCTTGCTGACGCCCACGCGCTCGATCAACAGGCGCAGCCCGGCCGGAGTGAAGCCGCGCCGGCGCAGGCCGCGCAGGGTGTTCATGCGCGGGTCGTCCCAGCCGTCCACATGATGCTCGCCGACCAGTTGCGCCAGCTTGCGCTTGCTGGTGATGCAGTAGGAAAGGTTCAACCGCGAGAACTCGATCTGGCGCGGCTTGGCCGGCTTCGCCTCCAGGCCTGCGGCGACCACCGACTGCCACAGCTCGGGATGGTTCGGCAAGTCCACCTTGTCCACGCACCAGTCGTACAGCGGGCGGTGGTCCTCGAACTCCAGCGTGCACAGCGAGTGGGTGATGCCTTCCATCGCGTCGCTGAGCGCGTGCGCGAAGTCGTACATCGGGTAGATCGGCCAGGCGTCGCCGGTGTTCTGGTGGCTGACCTTGCGGATGCGGTACAGCGCCGGGTCGCGCAGGTTGATGTTGCCGGAAGCCATGTCGATCTTCGCGCGCAACGTCTTGCTGCCGTCGGCGAACTCGCCCCCGCGCATGCGGCGGAACAGGTCGAGGTTTTCCTCCACGCTGCGCTCGCGGTACGGCGAGTGACGGCCCGGCTCGGTCAGCGTGCCGCGGTAGGCGCGCATCTCGTCGGCGGAAAGGTCGTCCACGTAGGCCAGGCCGTCCCCGATCAGCTTGAGCGCGGCGCGATAGAACACGTCGAAATAGTCCGAGGCGTGGCGCAGCTCGTGCCAGTCGTAGCCCAGCCAGCGCACGTCGTCCTTGATGCCCTGCACGAACTCTGGGTCTTCCTTGCCCGGGTTGGTGTCGTCCAGGCGCAGGTTGCACCAGCCGTTGAATTCGCGGGCGATGCCGAAGGAGAGGCAGATTGCCTTGGCGTGGCCGATGTGCAGGTAGCCGTTCGGTTCCGGCGGGAAGCGGGTGTGGATCGCGCTGTGCCTGCCCGCGGCGAGGTCGTCGCGCACGATCTGCCGGATGAAGTCCTGATGGGGAGCCGCCTGCTGCACGGCGGCCGTCGAAGGGGCGGGTGCGTTGGCGGGGTTCTCGGTCGGCATCGGGCTCGGGCTCGCAAGCGGTGGCGGAAACAGGCAAGTTTACCTTGTCGCCGCCACCGCCGCCGGGAGTCTTGCCCCGCGCAGCGGGGCGGGTTAGCGTGCAGGGCATGCATACCGTCTATCGCGCCGAGAACCTGTTCGATGCCCATCTGGTCAAGGATGCGCTGGAAGCGGGCGGCATCCCGGCGTTCATCGCGGGCGAGTACCTCACCGGCGGGGTCGGCCAGTTGCCGGCGATGAATTACATCGCGGTGATGGTGCCCGCATCGAGCCTGGCCGAGGCCGGCGGCATCGTGGCCGAGGTCGAGGCGCGGCTGGTCGAGGCGCGGCAGGCGATCGGCGACGCGCTGCCGGACGATCCGCTGGCCGCGCCCTGTTGAGCCGCGCGCCTTCGCCCAGGGAATCCCATGCAAGACCTTGCCGCGCTGATCCGCGCCGTCCCTGATTTTCCGCGCCCCGGCGTGATGTTCCGCGACGTCGCCCCGCTGCTTGCCGATGCCGGCAGCTTCGCCCGCTGCATCGACGCACTGGCTGAACCGTGGCAGGGCAGCGGCGTGCAGGCGGTGTGCGGGATCGAGGCGCGCGGCTTCATCTTCGGCGCCGCGCTGGCGCAGAAGCTGCACGCCGGCTTCGTGCCGCTGCGCAAACCCGGCAAGCTGCCGCCGCCGGTGGCGAGCGTGGACTACCAGCTGGAATACGGCAGCGACCAGCTGCAGGTGCAACGCGGTGCGTTCCGGCCGGGCGAGCGCGTGCTGCTGGCCGACGACGTGCTGGCCACCGGCGGCACACTGGCGGCGGCTGCGGCGCTGCTCGGCGGCCTCGGCGCCGAGCTGCTCGGCGCCAGCGTGGTAATCGAACTGCCCGTGCTGCGGGGGCGCAGTCGCTGGCCGGCGGGCGCGCCGCTGCACAGCCTGTTGCGTTACTGAGCTCGGCCGCTCACGGCGCGGCGGCGTCGACCCGTTCGACGTAGATCAGCTCGCACGCGCCCGCGCCGGTGTCGTCGCGGCTCAGCGAGGTGTTCCAGTGCCAGCCGCCGGGGCGGCTGGCGTCGACCAGGAAGCCTTCGAGGTGCACCAGCTGGCCGGGGCGCACCTGGTCGAGCTGGCGTTTCACGTCGGCGTCGGCGGGAATCATGTGCATGTTCGCGCTGGAGGTCTCGATCTCGCGGCGCGGGATCGGGAAGGCCTCGACGTGCCAGTAGTAGAAGCGGCCGGACTGGCGGATGTCGATCTTGTCCAGCACCGCACTGTCGGACATGCGGCCCCAGCCGAGCGCGAGATCGAGCGGGACCAGTTCGCCGTCGGTGCTCCGCGCGTAATCCTTGCGCGCCAGCACGCGCGCGGTGATGTCGAAGTGGGCGCGGGTGGTCAGGGTGACGTCGCCACGCTGCAGCTGCGCGCCGTGGTCGAGATCGACCTGCACCGGTACTTCGGCGGCGAGTACGCCGGGTTCGGGCTGCAGCGGAAGATGCTGGCGGTGCCGCAACACGCCCAGCAGCACTAGCAGCAGGAGTGCCGCGACGAGGAGTTTGCGCATGCTCAGGCGAAATCCGCCGCCAGCATGCGGTGCTGCTGCGGGGCCAGCGTCGCCTCGACCGGCAGCGCCTGCAGCGTCGAGGCCAGCGCGACCGGCGCACCGGAGCGCCAGTCCGCGATCATCGCCGCGTCGAGTTCGAAGCGCAGGAAATGCACCGCGGCGGTCTTCTCCTCGTTGCTGCGCTCCATGTCCTCGTCGGCGATGGCGGCGACCGGGGCGTGGCCGTGCACGGTCAGCGCGATCGCGTGCTCGAGGTGGCGCAGGCGCACCAGTTCGCGCTTGCGCTGTTCGGCGTCGGGGTACTCGATGAGCATGGTGGCCTTGAGATTGCTGCCGTCGGGGATCAGCGGATTGTAGGCGTCCAGCTCGTCCTGGATGCCGGAGGCCTCGAAGATGCGCTCGATGCGCAGCATCTCCTGCACCTGGTACTGGATGCTCAGGCGGTCCTCGAAGATCAGCGTGAGGTGCTCGCCGAGGTGCACCGTGCGCTGCTTCTTGTGCGCCATCACGCGGGTGCGGAACTCGCCGCGCTGCTGCGCGTAGGCTTCCAGGCTGAGCAGGTCGGCGCGGGTGAGTTTGTCCATGCTCAGATTCCGTAGGCCTTGCGCAGCAGGCTCAACGGATGCTCCGCCGCCGGCTGGTCGCCGAGGCCGTGGGCGATGTGGCCGCCGGCCATCGGGCAGTCGCTGGTGAAGTGGTCGGGGTTGGCTTGCTCGACGCGATTCTCCACCGGTTTGGCCAGCTTGCGCGAGAGCGCGTAGGTCTTGTGCTTGACGCCGTAGGTGCCGTCGTGGCCGGAGCAGCGCTCGATGGTGGCGATCTCGGTGTCCGGCACCAGTTGCAGGATCTCGCGCGTCTTCGGGCCGATCTTCTGCACGCGCTGGTGGCACGGCACCTGCCAGGCGACCTTGCCCAGCGACGTCTTGAAGTCGGTCTTGAGCAGGCCGGCCTTGTGCCGTTCGGCCAGGTACTCGAACGGGTCGAAGAAGCGCTCGCGTACCAGCGCCACCTCGGCGTCATCGGGGAACATCAGCGGCAGCTCCTGCTTGAACATCAGCACGCAGGACGGGATCGCCGCGGTGAAATCCCAGCCTTCGCGCGCCATCTTCGCCAGCACCGGGATGTTGCGCTGCTTGTACTTCGTCACCGTCTGCAGGTCGCCCAGCTCCAGCTTGGGCATGCCGCAGCAGCTCTCCTGTTCGACCAGCTTGGTCGGGATCGCGTTGTGCTGCAGCACCGCGGCGAGGTCTTCGACCACCGCCGGGTCGGAGTGGTCGCAATAGCAGGTGGCGAACAGCGCGACCTTGCCGCGCGTGCGGCCGGCGGGCACCGCTTCGCCGCTGCCGTCGAGGTCGCGCAGGCGTTTGCGCGCGGTGGGCGAGTGGTACTCGGGCACGCGCGCGTCCGCGTCGACGCCCAGGGTCTTTTCCAGCAGCTGGCGCGCGACCGGGTTGCGGTTGGCGGCGTTGACCACCTGCACCACCACCGGGATCGACGCGAGCTTGCCGACGGTGCGCGTGCTGGACAGGATCCTCGACGACAACGGCGCGCCGTCACGCTCGAACGCCACCGCCTTGGCGCGCAGCATCAGGTGCGGGAAATCCACGTTCCACGGGTGCGGCGGCGTATACGGGCACTTGGTCTGGTAGCACAGGTCGCACAGGTAGCACTGCTCGGTGACCTTCGGGTAGTCGGCCTTGTCGACGCCGTCGATCTCCATCGTCGCCGACGCGTCAACCAGGTCGAACAGGGTAGGGAAGGCGTGGCACAGGCTGACGCAGCGGCGGCAGCCGTGGCAGATGTCGAACACGCGCTCCATCTCCGCTTCCAGCGCCGTGGCGTCCCAGAAAGCGGGCTCGTGCTGGCCCAGCGGATGGCGTGTGGGTGCGTCGAGGTTGCCTTCGCGCGTTTCGTGGATGGGGTCGGCCATCGTGTTCTCCCCGCGGGCTGGAACAGATCGGGTCAGGCAGCGTCAACGCCTGCGATCCGCCATCCCGGCTTTCGCCGGGATGGCGGCCAGGAGCAGGCGGCCGCGTTCAGGCCATGTCGCCCAGCGCCTTGGTAAAGCGGTTCGCGTGCGAACGCTCGGCCTTGGCCAGCGTCTCGAACCAGTCGGCGATCTCCTCGAAGCCTTCCTCGCGCGCAGCCTTGGCCATGCCCGGGTACATGTCGGTGTATTCGTGGGTCTCGCCGGCGATCGCGCTCTTCAGGTTCAGCTGGGTGCCGCCGAACGGCAGGCCGGTGGCAGGGTCGCCCACCGCCTCGAGGTATTCCAGGTGGCCGTGGGCATGGCCGGTCTCGCCTTCGGCGGTGGAGCGGAACACCGCGGAAATGTCGTTGTAGCCCTCGACGTCGGCCTTGGCGGCGAAGTACAGGTAGCGGCGGTTCGCCATCGACTCGCCGGCGAAGGCGTCTTTCAGGTTCTGCTCGGTCTTGGAGCCTTTCAGGTTGCTCATGACATCACCTCGTGACGTTGGGCTGGGAGGGGTTGCGCGTGCGGCCTTCATGGTCGTGACCGGCCGAGCCTAGCGCGCGGTGGGTTGCCGGTGAAATTGATTGTCTGGATCGGGCGGATAGCCCGCAGCTATCGGGGCGCGGCCTTGCGCGCGGCGCGCACGGGCTTCGCCGGCGGCGCGGGCGTGGCGGCCGTGTGCGGGTTCAGCAGGTCGGCCGGCAACTGCCGGAATACCGCAGCCAGCCGCTTCAGGAAGTCGGCCATCGCCGAGCTCTTGCGCCAGACCATGGCGACACGCCGGCTTGGCGGATGGCCCTTGAACTCGATCAGGTGCAGGTTGTCCAGCGGTGCCACCGGCGGCTTCACCGCGGTGACCGGCAGCAGGGTGATGCCGACGTTCGCCGCCACCATCTGCCGCAGCGTCTCCAGGCTGGTGGCGCGGAAGCCGCTGCGCTCGACGGCGCCGGCAAGATGGCATACCTCCAGCGCCTGGTCGCGCAGGCAATGGCCGTCTTCCAGCAGCAGCAGGTTCTGGTTGGAAAGGTCGGCCAGTTTCAGCTGGCCCTGCCTGTGCGCCAGCGGATGTTCGCCCGATACCGCCAGCAGGAACGGTTCCTCGAACAGGAACTCGCTGTGCAGGCTGTCCTCGTGCAGCGGCAGGGCGAGGATGCCGGCGTCCAGCTTGCCCTCGCGCAGCAGGCGCAGCACCGCCTCGGTCTTTTCCTCGACCAGCAGCAGTTCCAGCCGAGGGAAGGCTTGGCGCACCAGCGGCAGGGCATGCGGCAGCAGGTACGGGCCCAAGGTGGGGAAGATGCCCAGCCGCACCGTGCCCGATTCCGGGTCCAGCGTGCGGCGGGCCACGCTGCGGATCTGCTCGACCCCGTTGAGTACGTCGCGTGCGCGGATGGCGATGTCGCGGCCGACCTCGGTCAGCAGCACCTTGCGCGGGGTGCGTTCGACCAGCGGCACGCCCAGTTCCTCTTCCAGTTTCTTGATCTGGGTGGACAGGGTGGGCTGGCTGACGAAGCAGGCATCCGCGGCGCGGCCGAAGTGCCGGTGTTCGGCCAGGGCCACCAGGTACTGGAGATCGCGCAGGTTCATGGATCGTCCCGGCTCGGCAATAGCCATACGCTATGACAGGGATGGTAACAATCAATTGGAGCAATGCAAGCGGGCGCCTTACGCTGCACCGGCGATCCCCCGCGCGTCGGAGTTCCCTCCCTCTTCCCCCGCGGCGCGCGGGCTTTCCGGCCGGCGATGAAGTTCGCTTCATCGCCGGTTTTCTTTGGGTGCTGTCGCAGACGGCGCCGGCCGCGTGGCGGGCATGCCTTCTGGCACTGGGTCGGAGGTCATGCCGGCTCTAGCTTGAGGTTTTCCCCACGCCAGAGAAATCCTCATGCGACGACTCGCCCGCCCTCTCCTGCTTACCGCGCTGGCCACCTGCTGCGGCGCCGCGTTCGCCGCCACCGCCGACCAGGCGCCGCAGGGCCGGCTGCCGGGCTGGGCGGTGCCGCAGTCGTACCAGCTCGCGTTCAAGGTCGATCCGGCGCAGCAGGATTTCTCCGGCACCACCACGATCAAGGTCAAGCTAACCCAGGCCTCCGACCACCTGTGGCTGGACGGTGCGGGGCTGAAGGTGTCGAAGGTGACCGTCACCGACGCCGCCGGCAAGGCGCACGCCGGCAAGTACGTGGCGGTGGACCCGAAGGCCGGCGTGGCGCGGGTGGATTTCGGCCGCACGCTGAAGCCGCAGCAGCTGACGGTGAAGGTCGAGTACACCGCGCCGCTCAACCAGCAGTTGCAGGGCCTGTACAAGGTCACCGCGAAGGGCCAGCCGTATGCGATGACGCAGATGGAACCGATCAGCGCGCGCTTCGCCTTCCCCGGCTTCGACGAGCCGGGCTTCAAGACGCCGTTCGACCTCAGCATCACCGTGCCCGACCACGAAAACGTGGTGGCGAACACCCAGCAGGTGAGGGAGCAGCCGGCCGGCAGGGGCTGGAAGACGGTGACCTTCGCGCAGACGCTGCCGCTGCCGACCTACCTGGTCGCGTTCGCGGTCGGTCCGTGGGACATCGTCGCCGGCCCGGACATCTCGCCGACCGCGTATCGCGTCAAGCCGCTGCAGCTGCGCGGTATCGCCGCCAAGGGCGAGGGACAGCGCATGCAGCACGTGCTGGGCGAAACGCCGAGCATCATCCACGCGCTGGAGAACTACTACGGCTTCGGCTACCCGTTCGACAAGCTGGACCTGCTGGCCGCGCCGGATTTCGAGGCCGGCGCGATGGAGAACCCCGGCCTGGTCACCTTCCGCGACTGGCTGCTGCTGATCGACAAGGATTCGCCCGCGCGCAACGTGCGGGGCTCGTTCAACGTCAACGCGCATGAGCTCGCGCACCAGTGGACCGGCGACACGGTCACCACCGAATGGTGGAACGACATCTGGCTCAACGAGGCGTTCGCCACCTGGATGCAGCAGAAGGTGACCATGCAGGTGCACCCGGAATACCGCGCCGACCTCGACCGCGTGCGCGGCGGCCAGGGCGCGATGAACAACGACAGCCTGGTCAGCGCGCGCAGCATCCGCCAGCCGATCACCGGCAACGGCGACATCATGACCGCGTTCGACGGCATCACCTACCAGAAGGGTGCCAGCGTCATCGGCATGTTCGAGAACTACGTGGGCGAGCCGACCTACCAGAAGGGCATGCGCGCGTACATCCAGAGCCAGAAGTACGGCAACGCCACCGCCGACGACCTGGTCTCGGCGATCGCCACCGCGGCGGACAAGGGCGATGCATTCAAGCATGCGTTCAAGAGCTTCCTCGACCAGTCCGGCGTGCCGTACGTGGCGACGAAGCTGGAACAGAAAAACGGCCAGGCCGTGCTGCAGCTGAGCCAGAGCCGCTACCTGCCGCTCGGCAGCAGCGGCGATCCGCAGCGCATCTGGGGCGTGCCGGTATGCGTGCGCTACGGCACTGCCGCCAGCGGCAAAGATGGAGCACCATCCAGCAAGGTCGCTTGCAAGATGCTCGACAAGGCGACCGGCTCGATGGTGCTGGCCGGCGCCAGCCAGCCGACCTGGATCATGCCGAACGCGAACGCCAGCGGCTATTACCGCTTCAGCCTCGACAAGTCGGAGCTGGGCGGGCTGGTCAAGCAGATCGGCAAGCTCAGCGATGCCGAGCAACTCGCCTACGCCGACGCGATCGGCGCCAGCTTCCGCCATGGCGACATCGATGCCGGCGACATGCTGGCTGCATTGCAGCCGTTGGCCGGTTCGAAAATCCGCGAAGTGGCCACCGTGCCGCTGGACCAGGCGGCGCAGCTCTACCATCGCATCGCCGCCAACAATGCGCAGCGCGCCCGTCTGGCCGAGTGGGCAAAGGCGGCCTACCTGCCGCGGCTGGAGCAGCTCGGCTACCAGCGCAAGGCGAACGAGCCGGAAGACGATGCGCTGATGCGCAGCAGCCTGGCCGGCGCGCTGGCGTTCGACTTCAAGCTGCCGCAGGTGCGTGCGGCCCTGCTCAAGCAAGGTGAGGCCGCGCTCAAGCCGGGCGCCGATGGCCGTCTGAACCTGGCTGCCGCCGATCCCGACCTGCTCGGCGATGCGCTGGGCGTGGCGGTGCAGGAACACGGCAAGAGCGTGGTCGATGCGCTGATCGCCGAGCTGCCCAAGACCAGCGATCCGGCCCTGCGCAACGGCATCCTCGGCGGCCTGGCCAGCGTGGAAGATCCTGCGCTGGCCGAGCAGGTGCGCAACTTCGCATTGACCAAGCCAGTGAAGGTCGGCGAGATGGGCATGCTGCTGCGCGGCGGCCGCGACACGCTGGCCCAGCGCGATGCGATGTGGACGTGGTTCACTGGACACTACCAGCAGATCCTCGATCGCACCGGCAGCTTCTCCGGCGGCCGCCTGCCGTCGCTGGCGGCCGGCGGTGGCTGCTCCAGCGCTGAGTACGATCGCCTGCAGGCGTTCTTCAAGACCCGCGAAAAGGACGCCGCCGGCATCGGCCGCGGCCTGGCGCAGACCGGCGAGTCGATCCAGCTGTGCGGCGCGCTGAAGGCGAAGCAGGATCCGGCCGCGATCCTGCGCTGAAGCAGCCGCGTCGCCCGGATGAAAAGCCCCGCCGCAGCGTAATGCCAGTCAGTTAAGACAGACTGGCATTTTTCGTGGGGTATTTGTGGGGTCGGCGTTTGACTTCACGGGGACAAGATCGTTGTCGTCGTGCGGGCAACAGATAGATGTGGGCTTGCTGTCGGAGGCGGGCGAGTCGTTTGGGAAAGGCGCCGGGTGTTTCCAGCGGGGCGTATCGCAACTCGGCCACGATGGCGCGCGTGAACCCCTGGAAGCTGAGCCGGGTCGGTGGCACGCCCAGCTCACCAGCGGTTTGGTGCATTTCCCAGCGCAGCAGGTTGTAGGCGATCAGCAGCCCCCAGATTTCCTGCCGCACCAGCTCCGGTCGCTTGCTGCGCAAGACGGTGTCGTTGGCTTGCATGGCTTGCTTGATGTCCCGAAAACCCAGTTCGATCTCCCAGCGTTCGCGATAGCACACTGCCACCTGATCGGCGGGATATCGAACGGCATCGGCCAGCGAGGTCAGGTAGCGCCGACCGGAAGGACAGAGGATCAGACGCGCCTCCCAGAAGGTTGGCAGCTGCGGATGCTGGCGACGGGCTTGCGGCGAGACCGGCAGGCGCACCCACGCATCGCCTTCACCGAGCGGACGGATCACCTCATAACGCAACGAGGACTTGGCTCGCATCAGCCAGTGCCGCTGCTCTCCCGCATGCTGCCACGCCAGCAGGAAAGCCGCCGAATAGTAGGCGCGGTCGAAGATCGTCAGTGAGTCATCGGGCGCCGCGGTTACCAGATCGTGGGCGTAGCTGAGCTCGCCGGTCGTATAGGCACCGAAGGCGGCGGCCCGGATCAGGTGCGTATGAACATCCATCAGGCACACCGCACGCACCTGCGGCCAACTCCCTTCACCGTGCTGCGATCGTCCTGCGCCGAAGACATCACGATGCTCGGCGGTATCAGGCGTCGACCACACCACGCCATCGACCGCCAACAGGCGAAGCCCGTGGAAGAGCCCGGCCGTCGGAAGCGGTGCGGTGCACCACGCGCGGCTGAGCTGATCGAACAGATGGGCCAACGGCGCTTCACCCAGTCGCTGGCGCCCTTGAACCGTAGCGCTCGGCACAGGCACGACCTGTGCCTCGGTACCCAACGCCAGCCCCAACTGACGCACAATGTGCCAGATCGGTTCGTTGCGAAACAGCGCTAAGCCGATGACCAGCCAGATCAATCGCTCGGCCGGCAGACGTCGACGGCGCAGTGACGTCGTGCCAGTCGCTTGCAATGCTTGCTCGATCCAGGCGGCCGGAATGAGCTGGCTGAAACGATCAAACGCGTCGGGAGACAGATCGCCTACCGCATCAAAGTTGGCTTGCAGGGCTGAGATCAAAGCAAGAGGCTCATGGAAAACCATGAGCCTCTTGGGTCGTTCCGGCTTCGTCAATACCTTAACTGACTGGCATTACGCCGCAGCGGGGCTTTTCGTTGGCCGTCCGCATGCACCACAAGGCGCCGTCCCGTGCAAGCGCAATTTCCGGCCGTGCGTCCGGGTTTTGCCGCAGCGGCTGACGTAGCATGCGGCACGACACACATCACCGGCATCGCATGCAGGGGGCATGATGATCGAGCTGGAAATCCAGGGCCTCGCGGCACGCCGCGAGGGCCTGCTGGTAGAGGTTGGCCGGCTGGTCCTGGCCGGCGGCTTCAGCCTGCAACGGCAACGCCTCGTGCAGGATCACCACGGCATCCTGCTGACCATGGTGGTGCAGGGGCCGTCGCGCAAGCAGCGGGCGCTCGAGGCAGCGCTGGACGCCTGCGAGCGCTTCATCAGCGTGAAGACGTTTCCCTTCGTCGAAGGCGAAACGCGGGCACATTTCGCGGCATCGCGCGAACCGATGGAACCGGCACGCACGGTTCCGCCCGTTGCCCGCCCCCCGGCGACGGCTCCCGCGTCGAAAGGCGCGCCGGTCGCCGCGCCCGCGGTGCCTGCTCCCGCGCCCGCACCGGCTCCCGCTCCCGCTGCCGCCATGGCCCATCGTGCCGGCATGGCGGGGATGGCCGCGGCGCCGGTTGCGATGACCGAGGCGGCCACCCGGCCGCAAACGAGGCCTGCACCGGCTCCGCCGCTCGTACCCGCACCGGCACCCACTCCGGCATCGATCGTGGCGGACGAGTCGGCGTTCGAGTTCATCCTGCCCATGTTGCCGACGTCGGTCCCGCCGCGCGTGGCCGCGACGCCCTTCGTCGAACTGGTGCCGCTGCCGGCTGACGAGGCGGCGGTCGCGCGGGCGCTGCATGAGCTGCCGTCGGAATATCCGCGGATCGTGCCGTGCTTGCTGGCTTTGGCGCAGGCGGTTGCCGACGGCGCGCGCGAATCCTCGCTCATGCTGGCGGGGCAGCGCACGGGCGCGTGGCTGTTCGAGCGCGAGTACGCGCTGGACGTCGGGCGGGACTTGCGCGCGGCCATCGAGCACATCGGCACCCCCGCGCTGCGTGCGCTGGTCGAGGTCGATCAGCAGGGCGACCAGTTGCACATCCACGCCAGCCCGCTATGCACGGAAGGCCACTCCGGCTGCGCCTTCTTCAGCGGCTTTCTGGAGGGGCTGCTCGGGCCGGCGATCGCGCCGGGCAGCTTGTCGATCTTCTCTGTCTGCTGCCGCAGCTATGGCGCGGACGAGTGCGTGCTGGCGATTTCGGATTGAAGGCTGCGCTGACCCACCGGGCGCGGGCGAGCCCCCGCGGGCGCAAAGCTTGCGGGCAACCTGCGGGCGCCTAGCTGGCGGCTTGGTCGAACTTGCGGATGAAGTCGCGTACCTGCGGGTAGACCGTTTCGCGCCAGCGGCGGCCGCTGAAGATGCCGTAGTGGCCGGCGCCTTCGATCACCTTGTGTGCGCGGCGTTTCGCGGGGATGTTGCTGCACAGGTCGTGCGCCGCTTCGGTCTGGCCGAGGCCGGAGATGTCGTCCAGTTCGCCCTCGATGGTGAGCAGGGCGCTGCGCGTGATCGCGGCGGGGTTCACCCGCTCGCCGGCCACGTCCCACAGGCCGCGCGGCAGCAGGAATTGCTGGAACACCTTGTCGATCGTGTCGAGGTAGAACTTGGCCGGCATGTCCAGCACGGCGTTGTACTCGTCGTAGAACTTGCGGTGCGATTCGGCGTCGTCGAGGTCGCCGCGCAACAGGTCCTGGTAGAAATCCCAGTGCGAATTGAGGTGGCGCCCAGGGTTCATCGCGATGAACCCGGCGTGCTGCAGGAAGCCCGGATAGACCTCGCGGCCGTGGCCGGGGTAATTCGGCGGCACGGTGTGGATCACGTTGCCCTTGAACCAGGACAGCGGCTGGTGGGTGGCCAGGTTGTTGACGCTGGTGGGGCTGCAGCGCGGGTCGATCGGGCCGCCCATCATGGTCATGCTGCGCGGGGTGGCCTCGCCGCGTGCGGCCATCAGCGACACCGCCGCCAGCACCGGCACGGTCGGCTGGCAGACCGAGATCACGTGCAGCGTGGACGCGCCGATGTGGCGGATGAACGCCTCGACATAGGCAATGTAGTCGTCCAGTCCGAACGTGCCGGCCGCGGCCGGCACCATGCGCGCGTCGACCCAGTCGGTGACGTAGACCTTGTGGTCGCGCAGCAGCGTGCGCACGGTGTCGCGCAGCAGCGTGGCGTGGTGGCCGGACAGCGGCGCCACCACCAGCACCACCGGATCGTTCTTCATCTTCTCGATGGTGGACGGGTCGTCGCTGAAGCGCTTGAAGCGCTTCAGCTGGCAGAACGGCATGTCCAGCGCGACCCGCTCGATCACCGCGATCTCGTGCTCGTGCGCGGTGGCGGTGTGGATGCCGAAAGCGGGTTTCTCGTAATCCTTGCCGAGGCGATGGACCAACTCGTAGCCGGCGGCCATCCGCTGCGCGCCGGGCATCTGTGCGAACGGGTTGCTGGTGTCGTTGAGCATGCGCGCGCCGGCTTGCGCGAAATGGCTCAGCGGGCCGAGGAACGCGCGTTGCCATTCGTGGATCTGATAGAGCATCGGAGGGGTGGCCGCGAGCGAAAGATGCCATCTTAACGCCGTTTGTCCCGCCCGTGTTGCAATGCCGCAGTCGCAGCTTGCCAGTCCGATCAGTGACTTGGCGCCGAAACCGGCTGGTAACGGCAGCGCAGCAGCAGTTCGTCGACCCCGGCGGTGTCGCCGAGTCGGGCGCGCCATTGCAGCGGCTTCTGGAAGCGCAGGCCAAGCGGCATGAACACCCGGTTGTACCACCACATTGCGCGCTCGCGCCGGTGGGTGAGATACCACTGGCCAAGGCTGAGCAGGCGCGGGGACGTCGGCTGCATGCCGTACACCGCACTGTGTTCGATGCTGAAGCCGTGCCGCGCAAGCAGCGCCACGATCCGCTGCGGTTCGTAGCGGCGGCAGTGGCCGACAAAGTCGTCGAACGCGGTCCAGGCCGCCGGGTGCAGCGGCACCGACAGCAGCACGCTGGCGCCCGGCGCGGCCACGCGGGCCAGTTCGGCCAGCGCGCCGTCGTCGTCGGCGACGTGTTCGAGGATGTCGAGCGCGCAGACCAGGTCGAAGCTGGCGTCGGCGCACGGCAGGGCGCCGATCATGCCGTGTACCGCGTTGGCACCGCTAGCCTGCAGGCGCCGCAGCGCGGCACGGCTGAGGTCGACGAAACAGGTACCGCGCAGCGGCAGCCGCGGGCGCAGGCCCGGCGCCACTTCAAGCCGGCGCGGCGCGGCGTCGGCCAGTTCGTGCAGCAGCGGCCAGGTGTTGAAGCGTTCCGGTGCGATCAGCTGCGCTCCGGCCCACAGCGATTCGTAGAAGCCGCGGTTGGCGCGGATCAGGTCGGCGTTGCTGCGGCTTTCGGCGGGACGCGGCATGGGCATCGGCGGATTGAATCGCGCAGGTGCTGAGCGAAGCCTGAAGCTCAGCCCAGCAGGCGGATCTCGGTGCCGGCGGCAATGTCGTGCAACGCGCGCCGGCGCGGGTCGAACGCGGCCACGGCGAACCAGCTGGCCCACACCAGCAGCCATGTCCACAGCGTCGCGCGCAGTCCGATCACCGGTTCGAGCAGCAGCAGGGCCAGCGGCGCGGCCGCCACCAGCACGCGGATCAGCGCCTGCTGCAGCGTCGGCGTGCCGCCGTCCCCGCGGGTGAGCCGGATGCGCCAGGGCCGCATGCCCAACGTCTGCCCGCCGCGCCGCCACGAGCCGATGAAGTACGCCGCCACCACCGCGCCCTGCAGGGCCTGGTACCACACCGGCACCACCGCCGTCGCGCCGGTGCGGATCAGCTGGCCGCCGGTGGCCAGCTGGCACAGCAGGCCCACCACCATCACGATCGCCAGCACGATCAGCAGGTCGTAGACCAGCGCCAGCAGGCGGCGCCACAGCGGACAGGGAGTGTCGGTAGTGATGAGGTCAGGCGGCATCGTGGGTCGGTCGCTTGCGTAGAGCGCGCGCAATGGCCAGCATGCGGGCGCATGAAGAAGGAAGAGAGCCGCGCCAGTATCGCCGAAGCCGACCAGCGCAGCATCGCCGCGTTCGTGGAGCGGGTGTGGTCGGAGGACGGCCTGGCCGACCGCACGCTGGAGGCCTACCGGCGTGACCTGGCCGCACTGGCCGGCTGGCTCGCCGCACGCGGGCGCGACCTGCGCAGCGCGCGGCGCGAGGACATTTCCGCCTACCACGGCGCGCAGCCGGCAGCGGTGCGCTCGATCGCGCGGCGGCAGTCGGCATTCCGCCGCTACTACGCGTTCCTCGCCCGCAGCGAGCCGGGCTTCGCCGATCCCACCCTGTTGATCGAGCGTCCGAAGCTGCCGCGCAGCCTGCCCAAGGCACTGGCCGAACGCGAGATCGAGGGCCTGCTCGGCGCGCCCGACACCGGCACCACGCTGGGCCTGCGCGATCGCGCGATGCTGGAGCTGATGTACGCCTCCGGCCTGCGCGTGTCCGAGCTGGTGGAGCTGCCGCTGGCCGCGCTGAACCCGCGCCAGGGCGTGCTGCGGGTCACCGGCAAGGGCGGCAAGGACCGGCTGGTGCCGGTCGGCGAGGAAGCGCTGGCGCGCATCGGCACCTATCTGATCGAGGCGCGGCCGGCGCTGGCGAAAGGCCGCCAGCCGCCGGCGCTGTTCCTCAGCCAGCGCGGCGAAGGCATGACCCGGCAGATGTTCTGGACCCTGGTGAAGCGCTACGCGCTGAAGGTCGGCATCAACCCGAAACGCATCTCGCCGCACGTGCTGCGCCACTCCTTCGCCACCCACCTGCTGAACCACGGCGCCGACCTGCGCGCGCTGCAGATGCTGCTCGGCCACAGCTCGCTCAGCACCACGCAGATCTACACCCTGGTGGCGAAGGAAGGCCTGAAGCGGCTGCATGCGCAGCACCATCCGCGGGGGTGATGGAATTCAGCGAATCACGCCATGCCCCTTGATACTGATTGGGCCGGGGAGTGTGGCGGCGCCATCAGCGTCTTACACCTCCGCCCACATCCGCAGCAGGTTCGCGTGCGACTTGCTGATGGCGTCGAAGGTGGCGCTCTTGCCTTCGCGCCCGAAGACCTGCCGCTTGGCGTTGTCCAGGTCCCACAGCAGTTCGCGCCTGGCGGCGTCGCGTACCTGGCTCTGCACCCAGATGATGGCGGCATGGCGCGTGCCCTGGGTGACCGGGGTGACGTGGTGCAGGGAGTTGGCCGGGTAGGCGATGGCGGAGCCGGCATCCAGCTTGAAGCCGTATTCCACGCCGTTGGTATCCACCACCAGGTCGCCGCCGGTGTAGCTCGTGGGGTCGGACAGGAAAACCGTGATCGCCACGTCGGTGCGCACCGCGCCGCCCAGGCCGCCCATCACCGGGGCATCGACGTGCCGGCCGTATTGCATGCCGACGTCGTAGCGGTTGAACAGGACCTGCGTCATCGCGGACGGCAGCATCGACGCCTGCAGCATGGCGTTGCGCAGGAAGGCACTGCGCACGATCTCCCGCAGCCGGGCCTGGCTTTCGGTGTCGATGTCGACCTGCAGGTTTTTCTTGACCTCGCGTGCCGACCAGCCGGCCGTGCTGGCGCCGTCGACGAACGTGGCGCCCTGGAGTTCGCTGCGTATCGTGCCGAGCTCTTCGGCGGTCAGCACGTTGGGGGCGCAAATGATCACGAGGATTCTGCCGGGCGATTCAGGTTGTCGGGAAAGGCCGCGCGCGGCCGGGCTGTTCTGCCGGTCCGTTTCGGGCAGCGGTGCTGCGGAAATCTAGCATCGACCCGGGGCGCCGGTCGCCGGTTTCTGCGGCGTCGTGCACCGAATGGCGTTCAGCTGCCTGTGCGAGAATGCGCCTCTGCCGCCGGTGAACGCGCCGGCCACGGATCGAACGAGGTTGGTGATGTTGAAGAAACTGTTGCTGGCGCTGTGCATCGGCGGGCTTTCCCTGAGTGCGTGTGCCGCCGAAAACGATGCGGCGCCGGTCGCCGGCCCGGCGGTGACGCCGGCGGCGCAGCAGATGGTGCGGCAGGCGATCAAGAGCCTGGCGGCGAACGTCGAGGTCGACTCGATCGAGCCGGCGCCGATGCCGGGCTTCTACCAGGTGATCGCCGCCGGCCAGATGCTCTACGTCAGCACCGACGGCAAGTATGCGATGCACGGCGACGTGCTCGACCTGCAGAGCAAGCGCAACCTCGGCGACGACGCCTGGGCGCGCTTCCGCAAGGCCGAGCTGGCCAAGGTGCCGGCGTCCGAGCGCATCGTGTTCGCGCCGCCGAATCCGAAGTACACGATCAGCGTGTTCACCGACGTCAACTGCGGCTTCTGCCGCGCGCTGCACGAGCACGTGGCCGCGTTCAACAAGGAAGGCATCGCGGTGGAGTACCTGGCGTGGCCGCGCGAAGGCGTGGTGACCACCGCCGGGCGGCCCACGCCGACCTACACCGAGATGGTCTCGGTGTGGTGCGCAAAGGACCGCAAGGCGGCGTTCACCGCCGCGAAGGAAGGCCGTGCGCCGGCGCCGGCGACCTGCACCAACCCGGTCAAGGACCAGTTCAACCTGGGCGTGAAGCTGGGCGTCAACGGCACCCCGGCGATCTACGGCCCGGACGGCCGCGTGCTGGGCGGCTATGTGACTCCGGAACAGCTGCTGCAGGCGCTGAAGCAGGGCGGCTGAGGCCGCCGTGCCCTGCCGCGCAAGGCCGGGGCAGCTGGCTTAATGCCGTATTGCAGCATGGGTTAGAATAGGCGTTTCCCTCGCATAGCGCCGTTCCCCGCATGATCGCACTCGACGGGCAGAGCGCCCTCTCGCCGTTCCGCCTCGAACGCCTCAATGCCCGCCTGGATGCCCTGCATCGCGGCGTGCGCGTGCAGGCGTCGTGGTTCGTCTATTTCGTCGACGCCGCCACGGCGCCGGAGGGCGAGTTGCGCCAGCGGCTGCTGGCCGTGCTGGAGGCGAAGGACGCGCGGCCCGAGCCCGCCACGCTGTGGGTGGTGCCGCGGCTGGGCACGATCTCGCCGTGGTCGAGCAAGGCCACCGACATCCTGCATGGCGCCGGTTTCGACGTGCGCCGCGTGGAACGCGGCCTGGCCTGGCAGGTGGCCGGGTTGCCGGCGGCGGAGGCGCCGGACCATGCGGCGATCATGGCGGTGCTGCATGACGCGATGACGCAGTCGGTGCTGCAGCGGATCGAGGACGCGCAAGGCTTGTTCCTTGGCGGCACGCCCGGCGACTTGGTGCACGTGGCGCTGGGCGCCGAGCCGCAGGCCGCGCTGGCCGCAGCGAACCGGCGGCTGGGCCTGGCGCTGGCCGACGACGAGATCGAGTACCTGGTCGAGCGTTACGCCGAACTCGGCCGCGATCCCACCGACGCCGAGCTGTTCATGTTCGCCCAGGCGAACTCCGAGCATTGCCGGCACAAGGTGTTCAACGCCAGCTGGACGGTCGACGGCACCGAGCAGGACAAGAGCCTGTTCGGCATGATCAAGCACACCCACCAGCGTTCGCCCGCGCATACGCTGTCCGCTTATTCGGACAACGCGGCGGTGATCGAGGGCAGCGCCGGCCGGCGTTTCTTCGCCGACCCGGCCGATGGCGTGTGGCGCGCCCACGAGGAGCGCATCGACTACGCGATCAAGGTGGAGACGCACAACCACCCCACCGCGATCGCGCCGTGGCCGGGGGCGGCCACCGGCGCCGGCGGCGAGATCCGCGACGAGGGCGCGACCGGCCGCGGCGGCAAGCCGAAGGCCGGGCTCACCGGTTTCTCGGTGTCCGACCTGCGCATCCCCGGCCTGCCGCGGCCGTGGGAAGTGGATCGCCCGCTGCCGCCGCGGATGGCCAGCGCGTTCGAGATCATGCGCGACGGCCCGCTCGGCGCCGCCGCGTTCAACAACGAATTCGGCCGCGCCTGCCTCGGCGGCTATTTCCGCAGCTACGAGCACGAGACCGCCGAACCCGGCCTGCGCCGCGGCTACGACAAGCCGATCATGCTGGCCGGCGGGCTGGCCAACCTGCGCCCCGGCCACGTGCTGAAGCATGCGGTGCAGCCGGGCCACAAGGTGATCGTGCTGGGCGGCCCGGCGATGCTGATCGGGCTGGGCGGCGGCGCAGCCTCGTCGGTGGCCGGCGGCGCGTCGAGCGCCGAGCTGGACTTCGCCTCGGTGCAGCGCGACAACGCCGAGATGGAGCGGCGCTGCCAGGAAGTGATCGACGCCTGCTGGGCGCGCGGCGAGCACAACCCGATCGTCAGCGTGCACGATGTCGGCGCCGGCGGCCTGTCCAACGCCATCCCCGAGCTGCTCAACGACGCCGGCGTCGGCGGCGTGATCGACCTGTCGAAGATCCCTTGCGACGACCCGTCGCTGTCGCCGATGCAGGTGTGGAGCAACGAATCGCAGGAACGCTACGTGCTGGCGATCGGCCCGGAAAACCTGGCCGAGTTCGAGGCGATGTGCGTGCGCGAGCGCTGCCCGTATGCGGTAGTCGGCGACGCCACGGCCGAGCGCCAGCTGGTACTGGCCGACCCGCGCCGCGGACTGACCGTGATCGACCTGCCGATGGACGTGCTGTTCGGCAAGCCGCCGCGGATGCACCGCGATGCCACGCGGCTCAAGCCGCGCGTCGACCTGGTGCCGGACCTCACCGGCATCGGCATGGACGAGGCGCTGCTGCGCGTGCTGCGGCTGCCCACCGTGGGCAGCAAGAGTTTCCTGATCACCATCGGCGACCGCACCGTCGGCGGCCTGAACGCGCGCGACCCGATGGTCGGCCCGTGGCAGGTGCCGGTGGCCGATTGCGCGGTGACCCTTGCCGATTTCGACGGTTATGCCGGCGAGGCGATGGCGATGGCCGAGCGCGCGCCGGTGGCGCTGCTCTCCAGCGCCGACGCGGCGCGACTGACGGTGGGCGAGGCGATCACCAACCTGGCCGCCGCGTCGATCGCCAGTCTCGGCGAGATCCGCCTGTCGGCGAACTGGATGGCCGCGGTCAACCACCCGGGCGAGGACGCCGCGCTGTTCGATGCGGTCAAGGCGATCGGCATGGAATTGTGCCCGGAGTTGGCGATCTCGATCCCGGTCGGCAAGGACTCGCTGTCGATGCAGACGGTGTGGCAGGACGGCGGCACCGCGCAGCGCACGGTGTCGCCGGTGTCGCTGGTGGTCACCGGTTTCGCCCGGGTCACTGACGCGCGCCGCACGCTCACCCCGCAGCTCAGGCTCGATCGCGGCGCCACCGCGTTGTGGCTGATCGACCTGGGAGCAGGGCGCGACCGCCTCGGCGGCTCGGCGCTGACCCAGGTGTTCAACCGCGGCGGCGGCGTGCCGCCGAACCTGGACGACGCGAAACGGCTGAAGGCGCTGTTCGAGCTGATCCAGGAGGCGAACGCGAGCGGCCTGCTGCTGGCCTACCACGACCGCTCCGACGGTGGCGTCATCACCACCTTGCTGGAGATGGCGTTCGCCGGCCACTGCGGCCTGGAGATCCATCTGGACGGCTGGGCCGAGGCCACCTTGCGCGCGCTGTTCAACGAGGAACTCGGCGCGGTGGTGCAGGTGGCCGAGGCGAATCGCGAGGCGTTCGAAGCGCTGCTGATCAGGCATGAGCTGGCCGGCATCAGCCACCGCATCGGCCGGCCGAAGGAGAAGCTGGGGATCAAGCTGTTCCTCGGCGGCGAGACCCTGTTCAAGTGGCACTGGAGCACGCTGTTCAAGGCGTGGAACGAGACCAGCCACGCGATGCAGCGCCTGCGCGACAACCCGCTCAGCGCCGACGCGGAGTCGCAGTGGCGGCTCGACGACGCCGATCCGGGCATCACGCCGAAGCTCAGCTTCGACCCGGTGCAGGACGTCGCCGCGCCGTTCATCGGCACGGGCCCGCGCCCGCGCGTCGCGATCCTGCGCGAGCAGGGCGTCAACGGCCAGGTCGAGATGGCGGCCGCGTTCAGCCGCGCCGGCTTCGAGGCGGTGGACGTGCACCTGTCCGATCTGGCCAGCGGCCGCGTGAAGCTGGCCGATTTCCGCGGCTTCGCCGCCTGCGGCGGTTTCTCCTACGGCGACGTGCTCGGCGCCGGCCGCGGCTGGGCCACCTCGATCCTGTACAACGACTACCTGCGCGCCGAGTTCAGCGCGTTCTTCGCCGACCCGACGAAATTTGCGCTCGGCGTATGCAACGGCTGCCAGATGCTGGCGCAGCTGAAGGAGATCATCCCCGGCGCGCAGCACTGGCCGAAGTTCCTGCGCAACGCGTCCGAACAGTACGAGGCGCGCCTGGCCACGCTGGAGATCCTCGACACGCCGAGCCTGTTCTTCAAGGGCATGGCCGGCTCGCGGATTCCGGTGGCGGTGGCGCACGGCGAGGGCCGGGTCAGTTTCCCGCACGCGTGCAGCCCGTCGAAGTCGAATGGCGCGGTGCGCTTCGTCGACAACCGCGGCAAGCCGACCGAGAACTTCCCGCTCAACACCAACGGCTCGCCCGGCGGCCTGGCCGGCTTCACCGCCGCCGACGGCCGCGTGACGATCATGATGCCGCACCCCGAGCGCGTGTTCCGCAGCGTGCAGCTGAGCTGGCATCCGGAACAGTGGGGCGAGGATTCACCATGGATGCGCATGTTCCGCAACGCCCGCGTGTGGTGCGGCTGAGCGCCCACCGCTGCGCAAGGCGCTGAGCGATGGCCCGGCGCCGCTGGCCGGCGTGGCGTGGCGTGCTGGCGCGTTCGGCCTGGCTGGCCCTGCTGGCGTTGCTGCCATGGTGGCTCGGCCTGCCGCTGCTGCTGGCGCTGACGGCCGTGGTGACCCTGCTGCAGCACCGGTTGGCCGACGAGCATATCGCGTTGATCCGGTGCGCCTTGCGTTGGGGCCTGCCCGGCGTGCTGTTCGCGCTGCAACGGGCGCTGGGCGGCGACGCGTTCGCCTGGGGCGCGGCCTTGCTGGGTGCGCTGGCCGGCTACACGCTGCTGGCCGGCCTGGACGCGTGGCTCGACCGCGGGCAGCACCGCGTGCCGGCGGCGGCGCCTTCCGCCGAGTGGCCCGAACTGGCGATGGCACCGATCGGCCCGGCGGCGGAGATCATCGAGCTGCAACCGCCGGCCTGGCAGGTCGCCGCGGATGGCCTGCTCGATCCGCTGGGCGGTCGCGTGGCTTACCGCGATGGCGCCTACCTGTTCGAGAGCGGCGGGTGCATCGACGGCGCCGGCGCGCCGGCGGCCTTCAGTCCCGGTGGCCGCTGGTTTGCCGCGCACCTGCGCAACGGCCGCGGTGTGCTGCTGTGGGATCGGCTGCGCGGGCGGCAGCACCGCCTGCGCGGCTGGCGCCTGGGTGGCTGGTATCGCGGGCAGCCGTGGCTGGTCCGCCGCGACGACGACATGCCGCTGGCGCTGTCGGCGGTGCTCGGCGACGACGATGTGGAGGAAGCGTGAAGCTGCGGGCCACGAATCCCGTGCGGCGCTGTCGCGGACGGTTCTCCCTTCGCGCGTCTCCGCGCATACTTGCCCCGTGAGCATGCCCGCTTCCCATCGATCACCGTTCGCGCTGGCGCTCAGCGTGATCGTGGTATCCGCCGACAGCGGCCCGAGCCTGCGCGAATGCGTGCGCAGCGTGCTGGCCAGCACGCTGCCGCTGGAGCTGATTCTGGTCGACAACGATTCGCACGACGGCGTGCCCGAGGCGATCGAGCGCGCGCATGCGCACGACACCCGCTTCCAGGTGATCTACAACTACCGCAACCTGGGCTTCGGCCCGGCGGCGAACCTCGCCGCGAAACAGGCGCACGGCCAGGCGCTGCTGATCCTCAACCCCGACTGCCTGCTGCCGCAGGACGACCTGCAGCGCTTGCTGGACCTGCTTTCCGGGCAGCCCAGGGCGGGCCTGATCGGCGCGGTGGTGTGCGATGCCGACGGCCGGCCCGATCCGGCGTCGTGGCGTCGCGATCCCCTGCTGCAGCGTGCGCTCAACAGCCTGCTCGGCCGTGCCGGCGAAAAGGTCAACATCGAGCGGGAGATTCCGGCCGAGGTGATCGAGGCCGAGGCGATATCGGGTGCGGTGATGCTGATGCCGCGCGCGATGTTCCAGCGCCTCGGCGGTTTCGACGAGGATTATTTCCTGCATTGCGAGGATCTGGACCTGTGCCGCCGCGTGCGCAATCTCGGCTACCAGGTGCTGCTGGCCGGCGATGTGCGCGTCCTGCACGGAAAGGGCAGCTCCAGCCGGCACCGGCCGGTGTTCGTCAGCCGCCACAAGCACCGCGGCATGTGGCGCTGGTTCCGCAAGCACGACCCGGCCGCAAGCAATCCGCTGACCGCCGGCGTGGTGTGGCTGGGCATCTGGGGGCATTTCTTGTTGCGGATCCCCGGCCAGTTGCTGCGGCGGAAAGCGGGGAGCGAGTGAAGGGAAGCAGGAAAATCGAGCAGGCAAAACCGCCTCGTAGCGTCGCAGCCTGCCTCTCGCTTCGCATTCCTCTCCGCCCACTTCCCGCCCCATGAACGCACGCACCACCTCCATCCTCGCCACCCTCGGCCTGCTGGCGATGACCGCGGTATGGGGCTCCACCTTCGTGCTGATCAAGGGCGTGGTGGGGCGCATGCCGGTGGCGGACTTCCTGGCCGTGCGCTTCGTGATCGCCGCGGCGGCGATGCTGGCGCTGTTCGCGCGACCGGTGTGGCGGCTTGGCCGGCGGCAAGTGCTGCACGGCCTGGTGCTGGGTGCGATCTACGGTATCGGCCAGTTGCTGCAGACCTGGGGGTTGTCGCTGATCGCGCCCAGCGTCAGCGGTTTCGCCACCGGCATGTACGTGGTGTTCACGCCGATCCTGGCGCTGCTGCTGCTCGGCCAGCGCATGGCCGGCATGGTGTGGCTGGCGGTGGGGCTGTCCACCGTCGGGTTGGCGCTGCTCTCGCTCAACGGCGTCTCGGTCGACCTCGGCGTGTGGCTCACGCTCGCCTCGGCCGCGCTGTACGCGCTGCACATCGTGTTGCTCGGGCAGTGGTCGCGGCGGGGCGAGGCGTTCGGCCTGTCGGCGGTGCAGATGGTGGCGATCGCCGCGGTCTGCCTGCTCGCCATCGTGCCGCACGCGCCGGTGCTGCCGCCGGACCGCAGCGCCTGGTTCGCGGTGCTGTACATGGCGCTGATTGCCGGCGCCGGCGCGATGCTGATGCAGACCTGGGCGCAGTCGCACCTGCCGGCCACCCGTGCGGCGATCGTGATGACCACCGAGCCGGTGTTCGCCGCCGCGTTCGCGGTACTGCTGGGCAGCGACGTGCTGAGCTGGCGCATGCTGCTCGGCGGCGGGCTGATCCTGGCGGCGATGTACCTGGTGGAATTGATGCCGCGGCGCGGCGCGCTACCCGCCGAGGCGGTGCATCACGAAGTGTGATGCCTCAGCGCCTGTCGCGTCGCCCGCGTTTGCAGCGCGACGCGCACCAGGTACACCACGATCGCCACGTTGCCGGCCAGCGCAACCAGCTTCAGCCAGCCGAAGTGGTGCAGCGTCTCGTACAGTTCCAGCGGGATCAGCGAGCCGGTGGCGATCACGGTGAACCACTCGGCCCAGTACTTGCCCAGCCACAGGCCGGTGCCCTCGATGCCGAACAGCACGGCGTAGCCCAACGCTACTATGCCGACCGCCACGAACCGGCTCGGCCCGAAATCCTGCAGCAGGCCGACCAGCTTCCAGCGCAGGCTGTTGCTGTCGGCCAGCGAGAGGTGTTCCAGCCAGTGCACCAGATGCTCGAAGTTCTGCTGGCGGTCGAGGTGGAATGCCGCCATCGCCACCAGCACCAGACAGACGGTCTTGACGATCTCGTAGACCGCGATGACGCGCAGGCCGGCATGCGGCGGGCCAGCCGTGATCGCCGCGGGAGCGTCGGTGGATTCGGGAATGGACATCGGGTGGCGGCCGAAGGAACAGCCCGTATTGTCGCCGATCCGGCACCGACTGGCCCGGGTGGAATGGCATGGCCATGCAGCGTCCTGGCCTGCAGCCGGCGCGAACCCGCTTCTTCCACGCGCCATGCCGCCTCGAGCTGCCACACTAGAGGCCTCGGCTGGGCGTGCCGGATTCCCGAGGCAGGATCCGGTGGCGAGCCTGCCGCCCCACGTGACCACTTTCCTGTTTCGGAGACCCGCCATGTCCGATCGTGTCGAGCACTCCACCAGCGTCGCCGCGGCTTCGGGCGACGCCGAGCCGCATGGCCCGTCGACCGTCGGCCTGCGCGACGCGAAGCTCGGCGGCTGGTATCGCGAGGACAGCGGCGAGCTGTTCCGCGGCATGCCGATCGGTGGCGACGACGTGGTGGTGGACGTCGGCTGCGGCGCCGGCGTCAACAGCGTGTTCTGCGCGCGCCACGGCGCCCGCGTCTACGCCATCGACCGCGAGCCGCAGGTGATCCGCGAGGTGCGCGCGCGGCTGAGCGTCGAAGGCAGCGGCACGCACACGGCGCTGGTCAGCGACGCGAACCCCTTGCCGCTGGACGAGGGCATGGCTACGCGGGTGATCTGCACCGAGGTGTTGCAGCACGTCGATGACCCGCGCCAAATGCTGGCCGAGCTGGTGCGGGTCGGTGCGTCCGGCGCCCTCTACCTGCTCAGCGTGCCTGGCGCGCTGCAGGAAGGACTGCAGGAAAAGGTGCTGCCGCCGGCGTACCGCGAGCAACCCGGTGGCGCGCTGCGGGTGATCGGTCGCGACGAGTTTGCGCAATGGGTCGGCGAGGCCGGCCTGGTGCTGGTGGAGCAGACCCAGCACGGCTTCTTCTGGTCGATCTGGTGGGCGTTGTTCTGGGGCTGCCAGGTGGAACTGTATGACCCCGCCCATCCGGTGCTCGATCACTGGACCGCCGCCTGGCAGGCGCTGCTGGACATGCCGCAGGGGCGCCGGCTCAAGCAGCAGTTGGACGAGTTCATGCCGATCAGTCAGATCATCGTGGCACGCAAGCCCTGAGCAGTGTTTGGGTGGAGTGTGGTCCCGCGCTCTCGCCACGGTCCTGAAGGACAATGGCCTTCGGGCATTCAGCAGCAGCGCCCGCCGCCGCCCTTGTAGCGGGCTTCCTGCCGCTCGCGGAAGAACTCGCCGTAGCTGGGCACCTTGCGCGCCGGATGATGCTCGCGCAGGTGCTTCACGTAGACGTCGTAGTCGGGCACCCCGCAACACAGGCGGGCGGTTTGCGCCGCCCACTTGCGTACGGCCTGCAGGGTTGCGTTCATCGCGTCGTCCTCAGCCCGCCACGCTGCTCAGCGCCACGTACGGTTCTTCGTGCGCGGTGGGGTGGTTGGTCTGCCAGGCATTGATCAGCGCGCGCAGGCAGAACAGCACCATCGTCACGACCAGCAGCATGAACAGGCCGGTCATCACCATGTCCACGTAGTTGTTGGTGACGATCCGCTGCATCTCCGCCGCCGACTTGGCCGGCGCCAGCAGCTGGTCCGGCCGCAGAGCTTTGCCTATCCGTCGGTGAGCGTGCACACGATCAACCAGATCGCCGGGATTCACGACATCGGCATATAGCGCTCGCGTTCCGGTTTCACCACCACCACGGTGGCCAGCGTCTTGGTGACCGCGTTGCCGCTGTTGCTCTGCCACGCCCTTTTTTGACGCTCGGGCAGGGGTGGTGAGTTGCCGAGAGCATTGGCCGGACTGACTGGCACCAGCGATGTCTCGGAGTCGGGAACCATCGATCCTGGGGATTTTGCCGAAGGGTTGGCCGCGGCGCGGAGCACGGGGCAAGTTCACGGGAATCTAGTTTTAGCGCCGGAGAACTTTACACAATGGACGCGGTGCACGGGGCTCGTGAAAGTTAAAACTCAATGGAATTAATTTGTTATATCGATGGCATGGTTCTGGCTGGTGGATAGAGAAATCCACCAAGGAGAACGCCGACATGTTCACCAAGTTTCTTTCAAAAACCAGCTGGCTGATGCTGGCCACGATTGCCTATGCAATCGTTGTTGCGCCTGCCGCGAGGGCCGGTACCGTGGCGTCCGGGTTCAATGCAAACACGTTTCCCGCCAACGACGACGGTGCTTCGGGGCTGGTCACCCTGCCGTTCACTGCCAACTACTTCGGCACCAACTACACGGGTCTGTACGTGAGTAACAACGGCTACATCACGTTCAACTTCCCCCAAGGCACCTTCACGCCTTCCGGCCTCGGCAGCGGTTATAGCGGCCAGCCGATCATTGCCCCGTTCTTCGCCGACGTCGACACGCGTGGTGCCGGCAGTGGTCTGACCAGTTGGGGCAACGGCACCTATGCCGGGCGTACCGCTTTTGGCGCCACTTGGCCGGGCGTCGGATATTACGGTGCGCACACGGACAAGCTGAACACGTTCCAGTTGATCATGGTCGATCGGTCCGATGTCGCCGCTGGAGACTTCGACTTCTACTTCAACTACGACCAGATCCATTGGGAAACCGGAGACGCCAGTGGCGGCTCGAACGGGCTTGGCGGTACCTCGGCCGCAGCGGGCTATAACGCTGGCCAGCCTGGCAATCCTGCGGGGACCTATGCCCAGCTCGCCGGTTCGCTCACCAACGGTGCCTTGCTCGACGGCGGGCCGGACTCGCTGGTCGCCGGTACCAACGACGGCGTACCGGGACAGTTCCTGTTCCAGGTCCGAAATGGCACCATCACGCCACCCGTCACGTCGGTGCCAGAACCGTCCTCCCTGGCGATGTTGATGATGGGCCTGCTTGGTCTGCTCGGCTTGGAGTCCTTGCATCGTCGGCGCCACGAGTTCCGCGGCTGAGTTCCACATTGCTCTGATACCGGCGGTCGTGTCGACGTCAGCTCGTTTGACGTCGGCGCGGCCGTTGGTGCCTTCCAGTTTTTGCGGATCGGCCTTTCCGCCGGTAGCCGCTGACGGTTTTGAACGTTGCGTGCGTGGTCAGGACCAAACCTGTGCGCAGCTGAGGCTCGTCGGCTTCAAGCCAAGCCCGCAGCCAAGCGCTGACTCCATCGCGACCACCCTCAGGGCTGCTCCTCGTCGCGACGGTAGATCGACTCCCAACTAATCTGCAACACCGCAGCATTCAGCAACACCGCCCCCCACCCCCTTTGTAGCGGGCCTCCTGCCGTTCTCTAAAGAACGCCTCGTAGCTTGGCACCTTGCGCTCGGGATGATGTTCGCGCAGGTGCTGCACGTAGACGTCGTAGTCGGGCAGGCCGCAGCACAGGCGGGCGGTTTGCACCGCCCACTTGCGTATGGAACGGAAGCTCGCATTCATCGCGTCGTCCTCAGCCGGCCACGCCGGCCAGCGCCACGTACGGTTCCTCGTGCGCGGTCGGGTGATTGGTCTGCCAGCCCCGGATCGCGGCGCGCAGGCAGAAGATCACCATGACCACGACCAGCGCCATGAACAGGCCGGTCATCACCATGTCCACGTAGTTGTTGGTGACGATCTGCTGCATCGCGGCCTGGGTCTTGGCCGGCGCCAGCAACTGGCCCTGCTGCATCGCGGCCGCGTACTTGTTGGCGGCGGCGGTGAAGCTGATCGGGCCGACCAGCTTCTCGTAGCCGGCGGTGAGCGTGCACACAATCAGCCACAGCGCGGGGATGCCCGGCACCCACACGTAGCGCTCGCGCTTGAGTTTCACCACCACCACGGTGGCCAGCATCAGCGCGATCGCGGCCAGCATCTGGTTGGCGATACCGAACAGCGGCCACAGGGTGTTGATGCCGCCCAGCGGGTCGACCGCGCCCTGGTACAGGAAGTAGCCCCACAGCGCCACGCAGACCGCGGTGGCCAGCAGGTTGCCGGTCCACGACTCGGTGGCCTGCAGCGGCTTGTACACCAGGCCAGCGATCTCCTGGATCATGAAGCGGCCCACGCGGGTGCCGGCGTCGACCGTAGTGAGGATGAACAGCGCTTCGAACAGGATCGCGTAGTGGTACCAGAACGCCATCATGCCGCCGCCGGGCAGGATGTTGTGCAGCAGTTGGGCCATGCCTACCGCCAGCGTCGGCGCGCCGCCGGCGCGGCCGAGGATGCTGCCCTCGCCGATGTCCTTCGCGGTCCGCAGCAGTTCGTCCGGGGTTACCACGAAGCCCCACTGGCTGATCGTGGTGGCGGCCTGCTCGACGGTGGTGCCGACGATCGCGCCCGGCGAATTCATCGCGAAGTAGACGCCCGGGTGCAGCGAGGCGGCGGCGACCAGCGCCATGATCGCCACGAACGCCTCCATCAGCATGCCGCCGTAGCCGACCATGCGCGCCTGGCCTTCGTTGGCGAGCAGCTTGGGCGTGGTGCCCGAGGCGATGATCGAATGCCAGCCGGAGACCGCGCCGCAGGCGATGGTGATGAACAGGAACGGGAACAGGTTGCCGGCGAACACCGGCCCGGTACCGTCGATGAACTTGGTCACCGCCGGCAATTGCAAGGTCGGCGCAGCCAGGAAGATCGCCAGCGCCAGCAGCGCGATGGTGCCGATCTTGAGGAAGGTGGAAAGGTAATCGCGCGGCGCCAGCAGCAGCCACACCGGCAGCACCGAGGCGCAGAAGCCGTAGGCGATCAGCAGCCAGGCCAGCGCCTTGGCGTCGAAGTCGAACAGCGGCGCCAGCGTGGCCGAGTCGGCCACGTACTTGCCGAACCAGATCGAGGCCAGCAGCAGCAGCAGGCCAATGATCGATACTTCGAGGATGCGGCCCGGGCGGAACCAGCGCATGTAGGCGCCCATCAGGAACGCGATCGGGATCGTGGCGGCCACGGTGAAGGTGCCCCACGGGCTGTGCGTGAGCGCCTTGACCACCACCAGCGCCAGCACCGCCAGCACGATCATCATCAACACCAGCACGCCGATCATCGCCACGATGCCGGGCAATGGCCCCAGTTCCTCGCGCAGCATGTGGCCGAGCGAACGGGCATCGCGGCGCAGCGACAGGCCGAGGATCATGAAATCCTGCACCGCGCCGGCGAACACCACGCCGAACAGGATCCACAGTGTGCCGGGCAGGTAGCCCATCTGCGCGGCCAGCACCGGGCCAACCAGCGGGCCGGCACCGGCGATCGCGGCGAAGTGGTGGCCGAACACCACCCACTTGTCGGTGGGCACGTAGTCGAGGCCATCGTTGCGCAGCACCGAGGGCGGCGCGCGGCTGGGGTCCAGCTGTAGCACCGAGTGTTCGACGAACTTGCCGTAGAAGCGGTAGCCGATCACGAAGATGGCGATCGACGCGGCGACCAGCCAGATCGCGTTGATCGGCTCGCCGCGGCGCAGGGCGACCACGCCCAGGCAGAACGCGCCGACGATGGCGATGGCGACCCACAGGATCTTGCTGGCCGGGCTGGGCTTGGGCATGACGGCGGCTTGCATGGGCGGCTCTCCTGGGCGATGCCGCAAGATTCGTCCCGTCGGCGGCGGCGGTCAATCCCAAAACCGGCCAACCGGTATTAGCCTTTGGTCGAATAACCAAGTCCGCTTCGTCACGCCGCGAAGAGGCGGCGGCGCTACACTGGCGGCCTGCCGGCCACAGGGAATTCGTCATGCGCATCGCGGTTCGCTACGGTTTGCTGAGCCTCGCCCTCACGGTCGCCGCGCTGCCGCTGACGGCCGCCGGCTCGGGCCAGTTCAAGGATCTGCTGAACAAGGTCAAACAGTCGACGCATGCGTCCAATTCGCAGCTCGGCAGCAATTTGCCGACCAGCGACATCGCCGCCGGACTCAAGGAGGCGCTGGCCAAGGGCACCACCAACGCGATCAACAGCCTCGGCCGCGACGGCGGCTTCTGGAACAACGCCAAGGTGCGCATTCCGCTGCCGGGCAAGCTCGAGCAGGCGGGCAAGCTGGCGCGCCAGCTGGGGCAGGGCGCCAAGGTCGACGCGTTCGAGCTGAGCATGAACCGGGCGGCGGAGAAGGCGGTGCCGCAGGTGGCCGAGATCTTCGGCGATGCGATCCGCAAGATGACCCTGGAAGACGCGCGCGGCATCCTCGCCGGCGGCGATCACGCGGCCACCGATTTCTTCCGCCGCGTGGCCGGCGATGCGCTGACCGCGCGCATCCATCCGATCGTGGCCAAGGCCACCGACAGCGTCGGCGTCACCCAGAAGTACAAGGCGTTCACCGCCGGCGGCATGGGCGGCGAACTGGGCAACGCGCTGGGCGCGCTCGGCGGCAAGTCGGGCAAATCGAACAAGGGCGGCAGTCCGCTGGACCTGGACGACTACGTGACGGCGAAGACCCTGGACGGCCTGTTCACCACCATCGGCGAGCAGGAGCAGTCGATCCGCCACAACCCGGGCGCCCGCACCACCGACCTGCTGAAGAAAGTGTTCGGCGGTTGAACCCGCTTGCGGGTTCAACCAATCCGCACGAGGCTTCGCCCGGCGCTTTGCCGTTGAGGCGCCGGGGAGCACCGCTTGCATTGGGACTGCATCGACCACAGTTCGACAGGCAACAGCGTTCCGCCACGAGGCCTGCATGATCCGTGAAATCCTGAAAATGGGTGATCCACGCCTGCTGCGCATCGCGCCGCTGGTGCCCGCCGCGATGCTGGGCAGCGCGGAACTCGATGCGCTGATCGCCGACATGTTCGAGACCATGCAGGCCGCCGATGGGGTCGGCCTGGCCGCACCGCAGATCGGTGTCGACCTGCAACTGGTGATCTTCGGCTTCGAGCATTCCGAGCGCTATCCCGATGCGCCCGAGGTACCGCGCACGATCCTGCTCAACCCGGTGATCACGCCGCTCTCGCAGGACATGGAGGAAGGCTGGGAAGGCTGCCTGTCCGTGCCCGGCCTGCGCGGCGCGGTGAACCGCTACACGCTGATCCGCTACGAAGGCATCGACCCGCAGGGCGCACGCATCGATCGTCGTGCAGAAGGCTTCCACGCCCGTGTGGTGCAGCACGAGTGCGACCACCTGATCGGCCGGCTGTACCCGTCGCGCATCACCGACTTCAGCAAGTTCGGCTATACCGAGGTGCTGTTTCCGGGGCAAGAATTGGCAGACGATTGGTGAAGGCCATCTGGAACGATACCGTGCCCGCCGAAAGCGACGATACCGTTCTCGTCGAAGGCAACCACCATTTCCCGGCCGCATCGTTGCGGCGCGGGCACTTTCGCGAAAGCGAACATCACAGCGTGTGTCCGTGAAAGGGTGTGGCCAGCTACTACGACGTGATCGTCGGCGACGTGGTGAACGCACAGGCGGCCAGGTACTACCCGCAGCCCAGGCGCGCCGCCGCACGGATCGCCGGTCGCGTCGCCTTCTGGAAGGCGTCGATGTGATCGCCTGAGCCGGCCGTTGCTGGTGGCGCGGCGCTCGTCGATGATGCGACACATTGTTCCAGTGCGACCTCATCCATGCAGACCGTACCAGCCACTTCCGCGAACGCCGTGCCGGCGATAGGCACCCGCAATCCCGGCATCGATCTGTTGCGCGGCTTGGCGATCGTGCTGGTGGTGTTCAACCATCTCGGCCTGCGCATTCCGCTGAAAAAGACCGCATTGACCGACGTGCTGCCGGCGTGGCTGCTGAGCCGGCTGAACTACAACGGCTACGAGGCCGTGTTCGTGTTCTTCGTGATCTCGGGATTCCTGATCTCGGGCAACGCGCTGCGCCGCTGGGGGAGTCTGGAAAAGATCGACCTGCGCGCATTCTATGCGCGGCGTTTCGCCCGCATCGTGCCGTGCCTGCTGGCGCTGGTGGCGGTGCTGAGCGTGCTGCACCTGGCCGGCGTGCGCGATTACACGATCATCCACGCCAACCAGTCGCTGCCGCGTGCGATCTTCGCGGCGCTCGGTCTGCACCTGAACTGGTACGAGGGACAGACAGGCTACCTGCCGGGCAACTGGGACGTGCTGTGGTCGCTGTCGATCGAGGAAGTGTTCTACCTCGGCTTTCCGCTGGTGTGTCTGCTCACGCGGCGACGTAGGGTGCTGGTGCCGTGGCTGGCCCTGCTTGCGCTATCGATGCCGTGGACGCATGCCGCCTTGCGCGGCAACGAGATCTGGCAAGAGAAGGCCTATCTGCCCGGCATGTCGGCGATTGCGATCGGTGTGCTGGGTGCGCTGCTGGCCGATGCCTGGCGACCGCCACGGCGTACCGTCGTGATGCTGGGCTGGTTCGGCGCGACGGGGCTGGGTGCGGTGCTGCTGGACGGGGGCGCGCTGTGGCACTGGCTGCGCGACGGCTACATGCTGGTGCTCACATTGTCGTCGCTGTGCCTGGTGCTGTGCTGCCGCTGGCGCACCGACGGCGGCGCGGCACTGTCCTTGCCCGGTTTCGGTTGGCTGCGCAGTTGGGGCCGCCTGAGCTACGAGATCTACCTGACCCACATGTTCGCGGTGTTTGCGGTGGTGCGCGCGTACCGCGCCTGGGGCGGTGACCCGGCCCACGGCTGGTTGTGGTACCTGCCGGCACTGGGCTTGTGCTGGCTGCTGGGTGCGGTGGTGGAGCGTTGGCTGTCCACGCCGTGCGAGCGCTGGCTGCGGCGATGTCTGTGGAAACCGGCCGGCGCCGCACGGCCAACAACCGCTGAACTCCCTGTAGCGTAAGCTGCGTGAGGACGGATATCCGCCCGGGAGAAGTTCGGTGAAGAAAGAAGATGAAACGCACATGCAGATCGTCTCGGCGGACATCAGCTCGGAGGCGCTGACCGGCATGGTGATCTTCCGGCCGCATTGCATGTCCCGTGCGGGCCGCAAGGTGGATGAGGCCGGCAAGAGCGGCCACTGGTATGCCTTGCGCCCTGCCGAGGTGCGCAGCTTTGCGCGTGCGCTGCTGGATGCGGCCGATACGCTGGACCTGAAGACGAAGGCGCTGCAGGCGGCGAAGACGGCGACGGGTTGACCGTGGCGCCGGAGCGCGACGCGCTCAGGCCTGCCGGCAGCGATTGATGGTGTCGCGCAATTCGCTGGCAGCGGCGCGCGCGGCCGCGGCGAAACTCTCGCCGTGGCCGGCATAGAGGATCGCGCGCGACGAGCTGATCAGCAGGCCCGTGCCATCGGCATTGCGACCGTGGCGCAGCACCGCCTCTACGTCGCCGCCCTGGGCGCCGATGCCGGGCACCAGCAGCGGCATCTCGCCGACCACCGCGCGCACCTTGCCCAGTTCCTGCGGCCAGGTGGCGCCGGTGACCAGCGCGCAGTTGCCGTGGCCGTTCCACTCGCGTGCGACCGTCTCGGCCACGCGCAGGTACAGCGGCTGGCCGCCGCAATCCAGCGCCTGGAAATCCGCGCCGCCGGGATTGGAGGTGCGGCAGAGCAGGATCACGCCCTTGTCCGCGCGGTCGAGGAACGGCTGGATCGAGTCGCGTCCGAGGTACGGGTTCAGCGTCACCGCGTCGGCCTGGTAGCGCTCGAACGCCTCGCGGGCGTAGTGCTGCGCCGTGCTGCCGATGTCGCCGCGCTTGGCGTCGAGGATCACCGGCACGCCGGGATGTTCCGCGTGGATGTGCGCGATCAGCCGTTCCAGCGTGTCCTCGGCGCGCAGCGCGGCGAAGTGCGCGATCTGCGGCTTGAACGCGCAGACCAGGTCGGCGGTGGCGTCGACGATGGCGCGGCAGAAATCGAACACCGCGTCGGGCGCATCACGCAGCTGCGCGGGAAATTTCGCCGGTTCCGGATCGAGGCCGACGCAGACCAGCGAGTGGTTGCGGGTCCAGGCCTGCTGCAGGGATTGCATGAAGTGCATCGTGGTCCCCGATTGAGGAGTGAGCGAAGAGGAGTGAGAAAGGAGAGTGGGTGTGAGCTCGTGCTTTCTCTCACTCCTCACATCTCTTCACTCACTCCCGCCTTCAGGCCAGCTTCTTGTATTTCACCCGATGCGGTCGCGCCCCTTCCTCGCCGAGGCGGCGCTTCTTGTCGGCCTCGTACTCGTTGTAGTTGCCGGGGAAGAACTCCACGTGCGAGTCGCCCTCGAACGCGATGATGTGGGTGGCGATGCGGTCGAGGAACCAGCGGTCATGCGAGATCACGATCGCCGAGCCGGGGAATTCGAGCAGGGCGTCTTCCAGCGCGCGCAGGGTTTCCACGTCCAGGTCGTTGGACGGCTCGTCGAGCAGCAGCACGTTGCCGCCCTGCAGCAGGGTCTTGGCCATGTGCAGGCGGCCGCGCTCGCCGCCGGACAGGCTGCCGACGATCTTCTGCTGGTCGGTGCCCTTGAAGTTGAAGCGGCCGATGTAGGCGCGCGACTGGATCTCGAAGTTGCCGATGGTGAGGATGTCCGAACCGCCGGACACTTCCTGCCACACGTTGTTCTTCGGGTCGAGCGCGTCGCGCGACTGGTCGACATACGCCAGCTTGGTGGTGTGGCCGAGCTTCACCTCGCCGGAGTCCGGCGTTTCCTTGCCCATGATCATCTTCATCAGGGTGGATTTGCCGGCGCCGTTCGGACCGATCACGCCGATGATGGCGCCCGGCGGCACCTTGAACGACAGGTTCTCGATCAGCACGCGGTCGCCGAACGACTTGGTCACGTTCTTGAATTCGATCACTTCCTGGCCCAGCCGTTCGCCCGGCGGGATGAAGATCTCGTTGGTCTCGTTGCGGCGCTGGTAGTCGACCGAGTTCAGCTCCTCGAAGCGGGCCAGGCGGGCCTTGCCCTTGGACTGGCGGCCCTTGGCGGCCGAGCGTACCCACTCCAGCTCCTTCGCGATGGCCTTCTGGCGCGACTTCTCCTGGTTCGCTTCCTGCTTCAGGCGGGCGTCCTTCTGCTCCAGCCATTCGGTGTAGTTGCCCTTCCACGGAATGCCGCGGCCGCGGTCGAGTTCGAGGATCCACTCGGCGGCGTTGTCGAGGAAGTAGCGGTCATGGGTGACCGCCACCACGGTGCCGGGATAGTCGTGCAGGAATTTTTCCAGCCAGTCCACCGACTCGGCGTCCAGATGGTTGGTGGGCTCGTCCAGCAGCAGCATGTCCGGCTTGGACAGCAGCAGGCGGCACAGCGCCACGCGGCGCTTCTCGCCACCGGACAGCGGGCCGATCTTCGCGTCCCACGGCGGCAGACGCAGCGCGTCGGCGGCGACTTCCAGCTGACGCTCCAGCGCATGCGCGTCGTTCGCGGCGAGCAGGTTTTCCAGCTTCTCCTGCTCCTTGGCCAGTGCGTCGAAGTCGGCGCCTTCCTCGGCATAGGCGGCGTAGACCTCCTCCAGCCGCTTCTGCGCGTCGAGGATTTCGGCCACGCCTTCCTCGACCACTTCGCGCACGGTCTTTTCCGGATCCAGGTTAGGCTCCTGCGCCAGGTAGCCGATCTTGGTGCCCGGCTGCGCACGCGCCTCGCCCTGGAAGTCGGTGTCCACGCCGGCCATGATCTTCAGCACGGTGGACTTGCCCGCGCCGTTGACGCCGAGCAGGCCGATCTTGGCGCCGGGGAAGAAGCTGAGCGAGATGTCCTTGATGATCTGGCGCTTCGGCGGGACGATCTTGCTGACCCCGTTCATGGTGTAGATGTACTGCGAGCTCATGCAACCTCCGAAGGCGTGCGCCGCACCGCCTGCAGGGTCGGCACGGAAAGGGGAATTCGTCAAACCGCGCATTATAGCGGGTTGTGACATCGCGCCGATGCCACCGCCCGGATCCGCCCGGCGGTGGCCGCAAACGCCCGGCGGCGCTACACTTTCCGGCTAATCCCGCTTGCCAATTGCCGAGGCCAGAATGTTCCCCAAGGACTGCACGATTGCCGGTTACGACGACGAACTGGCCAAGGCCATCGCCGATGAAGGCCGGCGCCAGGAGGATCACGTCGAGCTGATCGCCTCGGAGAACTATGCCAGCCCGCGGGTGATGGAAGCGCAGGGCTCCAAGCTGACCAACAAGTACGCCGAGGGCTACCCGGGCAAGCGCTACTACGGCGGCTGCGAATACGTGGACGTCGCCGAGACGCTGGCGATCGAGCGGCTGAAGCAGCTGTTCGACTGCGACTACGCCAACGTGCAGCCGCACTCCGGCTCGCAGGCGAACCAGGCGGTGTATCTGGCGCTACTGCAGCCGGGTGACACCATCCTGGGCATGTCGCTCGCCCATGGCGGCCATCTCACCCACGGCGCCAAGGTCAACATCAGCGGCAAGCTGTTCAACGCGGTGCAGTACGGCGTCGACGGGAACGGCCTGATCGACTACGACGAAGTGCAACGCCTGGCCACCGAGCACCGGCCGAAGATGCTGGTCGGCGGCTTCAGCGCCTACTCGCAGGTGGTCGACTGGGCGCGCATGCGCCGGATCGCCGATTCGGTCGGCGCGCTGTTCTTCGTCGACATGGCCCACGTCGCCGGCCTGGTCGCCGCCGGCGTGTACCCCAGCCCGCTGCCGCACGCGCACGTGGTCACCTCGACCACCCACAAGACGCTGCGCGGCCCGCGCGGCGGCATCATCGTGGCGAAGGGGGCGGGCGAGGAGATCGAGAAGAAGCTGCAGTCGATCGTGTTCCCCGGTATCCAGGGTGGCCCGCTGATGCACGTGATCGCGGCCAAGGCGGTGGCGTTCAAGGAAGCGCTGGAGCCCGCGTTCACCACCTACCAGACCCAGGTGGTGAAGAACGCCAAGGCGATGGCGAAGACCTTCATCGCGCGCGGCTACAAGATCGTCTCCGGCGGCACCGAGAACCACCTGATGCTGGTCGACCTGATCGGCCGCGAGGTCACCGGCAAGGCCGCCGAGGAAGCGCTGGGCAAGGCGCACATCACGGTCAACAAGAACGCCGTGCCGAACGACCCGCGCAAGCCGTTCGTCACCTCCGGCCTGCGCGTCGGCACCCCGGCCGTCACCACCCGCGGCTACCGGGAAGCGGACGTGACCGAACTGGCGAACTGGATCTGCGACGTGCTGGACGCGCCAGCCGACGAGGCGGTGATCGCCCGCGTGCGCGGGAACGTCACGGCGCAGTGCCAGAAGTTCCCGGTCTACGGCTGAGCCACCGGCATGCACGCCCTGCAGGTCGGGCTGATCGGCGATCACAACGATGAGGTGGTCGCCCATCGTGCCATTCCCGTGGCGTTGGACATGGCGGCCGCTGCCTGCGGCGTGACGGTCGAGCCGATCTGGATACCGACCGACCAGGTCGGCGACGGCGCCGCGCTGGCGGAGTTCGACGGACTCTGGTGCGTTCCGGCCAGTCCGTATCGCAGTGCAGAAGGCGCGCTCGCCGCGATCCGCGTGGCGCGCGAGCGGCACGTCCCGTTCCTGGGCACCTGCGGCGGCTTCCAGCATGCCGTGATCGAATATGCGCGCAACGTGCTTGGCTGGGCCGACGCCGAGCATGCCGAGACGGCATCGCAAGCCCGGCGCCAGGTGATCGTGCCGCTGCTGTGCACGCTGGTCGAGGTGACCGATGCCGTACGTCTGGTCGAGGGCTCCCGGCTGGCGCTGGCCTATGGTGCGAAGGCGATCGCCGAGGGCTATCACTGCAGCTACGGCTTGAGTCCCGATTTCCGGGAGGCGCTTGCGGATGGTCCGCTGCGAATCTGTGCCGTGGACGCCGCCGGCGAGGTTCGCGGCATCGAACTGGAGGACCACCCATTTTTTGTCGCCACCCTGTTCCAGCATGAACGGGGCGCCCTGCAGGGACGGGTGCCGCCGGCGGTGCGTGCTTTCGTGCAGGTGATGGCCGACACTTACTGACCATGCATTGCCCCTTCTGCCAGCACGAAGACACCCGCGTGATCGACTCGCGGCTGACCGAGGACGGCAGCAGCGTGCGTCGTCGGCGCGAGTGCGAGCAGTGCGGCGAGCGCTTCAACACGTTCGAGACGGCCGAGCTGAAACTGCCGGCGATCGTGAAGAGCGGCGAGCGGCGCGAGATGTTCGACGAGCGCAAGCTCAGGGTGAGTTTCGAGCGCGCACTGCAGAAGCGCCCGGTGGCCAGCGATGCGGTGGACGCCGCGGTGCGCGCCATCGTCAACGACCTGCGCCGCAGCAGCGAGCGCGAGGTGCCGTCGCGCCAGGTCGGCGAGCTGGTGATGCGCGAGCTGAAGAAGCTCGACCAGGTCGCCTACGTGCGCTTCGCCTCGGTCTACCGCAAGTTCGAGGACGTGCACGCCTTCCGCGAGGAGATCGAGAAGCTGGAGCGCGACCTGCCGGGGCTGGCCGACCTGCAGTTGCCCCTGCTCGGCGGCGGCAAGCGGGCAGGCAAATGACGATGGCAGGAGCGCACTCCGTGCGCGATGCTTTCCGTCGCGTGACGAAGAGCCTCACGCACGGGGTGCGCTCCTGCCAAGGCACGGCGGCGTGACCGCCACTTTCTCGGCGACCGATCACCTCCACATGGCGCATGCCTTGCGCCTCGCCGAGCGCGGCCTGTACACCACCCAGCCGAACCCGCGCGTGGGCTGCGTGATCGCGCATGGCGACGCGGTGGTCGGCACCGGCTTTCATCGGCGCGCCGGCGAGCCGCACGCGGAAGTGTTCGCGCTGCGCGAGGCGGGCGAACGGGCGCGCGGCGCCACCGCCTACGTGACGCTGGAGCCGTGCGCGCACCACGGACGCACGCCGCCGTGCGCCGACGCGCTGATCGCCGCCAGCGTCGGGCGGGTGGTCGTCGCGGCGGAGGACACGTTCCCGCAAGTCGACGGCCGCGGCATCGGCAAGCTGCGCGATGCCGGCATCACGGTCGCATCGGGCCTGATGCGCGAAGCGGCGCGCGCGCTGAACGTCGGTTTCTTCAGCCGGATCGAGCGCGGGCGCCCGTTCGTGCGGCTGAAGCTGGCGATGAGCCTGGACGGCCGCACCGCGCTGGCCAGCGGCGAATCGAAGTGGATCACCGGCGAAGCCGCGCGCGCCGACGTGCAACGCTGGCGCGCGCGTTCAAGTGCCATCCTCACCGGCAGCGGCACCGTGCTGGCCGACAACCCGCACCTCACCGTGCGGTTGCCCGACGGCGAAGAGTTCGCGCCGCCGCTGCGGGTGGTCCTCGACCGCCAGTTGCGCACGCCGGCCGGCAGCCGCGTGCTGGACGGTTCGGCGCCGACGTTGCTGCTGCATGGCGCGGCGGCGACCTGCAGCGACGACCGCTTCGAGCGGGTCGAGCGGGTGGCGCTGCCCACGCCGGGCGATGCGCTCGACCTGCGCACCGTGCTGGCCCTGCTGGGCGGGCGCGGCTGCAACGAGGTTCACGTGGAGGCCGGCCCGACCCTGGGTGGCGCCCTGTTCTCCGCCGGCCTGGTCGACGAACTGCTGCTCTACGTGGCTCCGCTGCTGCTGGGTGATCGAGCGCGGGCACTGCTGCAGCTGCCACCGCTGGCCGACATGGCTGCGCGCTGGCGCTTGCAGGTGATCGACCAGCGCATGCTGGGCGCGGATATCCGCCTGCGATTGCGCCCGGGCTGATCCGCCGTATCGCTGCCATGCGGGCGCACGCGGCGGCGCAAGCCGCCGGGCAATCGCGCGTGGACGAATGCTCAGCGCGTGAAGTCGATCGCAAGCTTGCCGAAGTGGCGGCCGGCGCCGAGCTGCTCGAAGGCCTCGCGCAGCTGGCCGAAGCCGTAGACGTGGTCGATCACCGGCTCCAGCCCGCCAGCCTCGATGGCGGCCACCATCCGCTCGTGGGCTTCCAGCGATGCCACCGACAGGCCCTGCAGGCGCACGCGCTTGAGCACCATTGGGGTCAGCGGCAGCGTCGCCTCGCTGCCGCCGAGCCAGCCGAGCACGGCGACGACGCCGTGCATGCGCACGGCCTCCAGTGATTGCGCCAGCGTGGCCGCGCCGATCGTCTCGACGACCAGGTCGACTCCCGCGCCGCCGCTGGCCTCGCGTACCAGCGCACCCCACTGCGGGTGCTTCGCGTAGTTGATGCCGACGTTCGCGCCCAGCGCCGTAGCGCGTTCGAGCTTGTCGTCGCTGGACGACAGCACGATCGCCCGTGCGCCCCGCAACCGCGCGAACTGCAGCGCGAACAGCGACACGCCGCCGGTGCCCAGCAGCAGCACGGTCTGCCCACTGGTCACGCGGGCCATCTCCAGCGCCTGCCAGGCGGTGAGCGCGGCGATCGGCAGCGTGGCCGCCTGCACGGCAGAGAACCGGGCAGGCGCACGTGCCAGCGAGTACTCGTCGAAGCAGGCCAGCTCGCGCATCACCCCGGGCTCGGGCCCGCCGATCTCGGCGCCTTCCCATTCCGGCCGCATGGCGCCGGCGATCCAGCGTGACTTGTAGAACGTGGTGACGCGGTCACCGGGCTTGAAGCGGGTCACCGCCTCGCCCACTTCCTGCACCGTGCCGGCACCGTCGGACACCGGCACGATCGGCAGCCGCACGCCACGATAGAGCTGACCGTCGACCAGCATGCGGTCGCGGAAGTTCAGCGAGGCCGCTTCCATGCGCACCAACACCTCCTTCGGGCCGGGGCGCGGGGTGGGTAGGTCGATCGATTCGAGATGGTCCAGGCCGAAGGCGGAAAGCTGGATGGCGCGCATGGGGACGACTCCGTGGTGGGAAGGTGGGCATGGTCCCGCCGTCGCCGTTCGGTGATAATCCACACAAATGGATAATCTTCTGTTCGCTGAATGAATCAATCATTCGACCTCACGCCCGCCCGTCTGCGCGAACTGCGCGCGTTTGCGGCGGCCGCGCGACGGCTCAACTTCTCGCGCGCGGCGCTGGAGGTGGGCTGTACGCCGTCGGTACTGAGCCGGCGCATCGCGACACTGGAGGAGGCGGTCGGTGCGCGGCTGTTTTTGCGCACCACCCGGCGCATGGCGCTGACCGCGCGCGGCGAGCAGTTGCTGACGCAATGGCAGCGCATGGAAACGGTGATGGCCGAGTTGGCCGCCGACCTGCGCCCGCCCGATGGCGAACTGGGCGGCCGCCTCTGCGTGCACCTGCCGGCCAGCTTCGGTCGCTATCGCATGGCCCCGCTGCTGGCCGCTTTCATGCGCGAACACCCCGGCGTGCGCATCGACGCGGTATACGACGATACCTACGTCGACATGGTGTCCGGCAGGGTGGATCTGGCCGTGCGGCTGGGGCACCTGGCCGATGTGCAACTGGTGGCGCGCCGGGCCGGCACGATGCGCCTGTATCCCTGCGCCTCGCCCGGTTACCTGGCCTCGGCGCCGCCGCTGCGCGACCCGGCCGACCTCAAGGCGCACCGCTGCATCACCTTCACCGGTTACCGCCGCGGCACGCTGTGGTCGTTCAGCCGGCAGCGCCAGCGGCGCGCGGTACGCATCGAGCCGGTGCTGAGCTGCAACGATGCGCAGGCGATCCGCGACGCGATACTGGCCGGCGTGGGCATCGGCCTGCAGGGTAACTACATGGCCGACGCGCTGGTTGCCGAAGGCCGCATGGTCGAGCTGCTGCCGCGATGGCAGCTGCCGGCGTTCCCGGTGCACCTGCTGTGGCTGCCCGGGGCGGACCGCACGCCGGCGCTGCGGGCCCTGATCGACCACCTGGCCACGGCGCTGACGGTGCAGTGAGGGTGTGGCCGCGATCGTGCACGGGGCGGAACGCTGTTTCCCGTCCTGCCGCCGGCTCCGGCCGGTGATGGTGCTAGACTTCCGGCGCCGGTCAGCCGGCATGACACGACGTCTTCAGGGCGGGGCGAAATTCCCCACCGGCGGTAGGCCCCGGTTTTCACGGTTTGGGGCGAGCCCGCGAGCGCTTCCGGCCACGCCGGAAGGTCAGCAGATCCGGTCGAATGCCGGAGCCGACGGTTGGCAGCGGGTGACCGCTTCCTCACAGTCCGGATAAAGCGAAGACGGTTCGGCGCACGGCCTCGCGGCCCGGCGCCGGGCCTCATGCCTTGAGGCGTTTTTCGCAGCTGCGCCACGCGGGAAACGACGCATGGAATCCATCGCCTTTTTTGCACGGCCCACCGCCTTCCGATCGGAGGTGCGCTGATGTTTACCGGCATCGTCCAGTCCGTGGGCCGCGTCGCGCGGCTCGAACCGCGTGGCGGCGACGTGCGCCTGCACGTCGATACCGCCGACCTCGATCTCGCCGACGTGCAGCCGGGCGACTCGATCGCCGTGTCCGGCGTGTGCCTTACCGCGATCACGCTGGAACCGCGCGGTTTCAGTGCCGACGTTTCCAACGAGACGCTGTCGCTGACCTCGCTGGGCCAGCTCAAGCCGGGCGACCCGGTGAACCTGGAGAAAGCGCTGCGCCTGGCCGACCGGCTCGGCGGGCACCTGGTTTCCGGCCACGTCGACGGCCTCGGCAAGGTGGTGTCGATCGCGCCGGACGGACGCTCGCAGCGCTGGACGTTCGAGGTGCCGGCGGCGATCTCGCGCTACATCGTGGCGAAAGGCTCGGTCTGCATCGACGGCAGCAGCCTCACCGTCAACGAGGTCGCCGGGCATCGCTTCGGCGTCAACCTGATCCCGCACACGGTCGAGCACACCGCGTTCCACGCGCGCCGCGTCGGCGACGCGGTGAACATCGAGGTGGATGTGGTGGCCCGCTACATCGAGCGGCTGCTGTCGCGGGGTGAGCCGCCGCGTATCGACGAGGCGTTCCTCAAGCAGCATGGCTTTGCCTGACAGCAAGCCCATCTCCCGCCGGGAGAGGGCTGGGGTGAGGGTCCGCGCGAAGCCACGATACCTCGCTCCGCCCGTACCCTCATCCGCCCCTTCGGGGCACCTTCTCCCAAGGGGGAGAAGGGAACCACCACACGGATACACGCCATGCCATTCAACACCATTCCCGAAATCCTCGACGACATCCGCGCCGGCCGCATGGTCGTCATCCTCGACGACGAGGACCGCGAGAACGAGGGCGACCTGATCATGGCGGCGCAGATGGTGCGGCCGGAGGACGTCAACTTCATGGTGCGCGAGGCGCGCGGCCTGCTGTGCCTCACGCTCACCGAGCAGCGCACGCGCCAGCTCGGCCTGCGCCCGATGGTCAGCGACAACACCTCGGCCTACCACACCAACTTCACCGTCTCGATCGAGGCGGCCGAGGGCGTCACCACCGGCATCTCGGCACACGACCGCGCACGCACCATCCAGGTGGCGGTGAAGTCCGATGCGAAGCCGCAGGACCTGTCGCAGCCGGGCCACATCTTCCCGCTGACCGCGCAGCCGGGCGGCGTGCTGACCCGCGCCGGGCACACCGAGGCCGGTTGCGACCTGGCCGCGCTGGCCGGGCTGGAACCGTCGGCGGTGCTGATCGAGATCCTGCACGAGGACGGCTCGATGGCGCGCCGGCCGGAGCTGGAGATCTTCGCGCGCAAGCACGGCCTGAAGATCGGCTCCATCGCCGAGCTGATCCGCTACCGCCTGGAAACCGAGAAGACCGTGCAACGCGTGCACGAGGAAGACGTGGATACCGAGTTCGGCCCGTTCCGGCTGGTGGCGTACCGCGACGCGATCCGCCGCGGCCTGCACTACGCGCTGGTGCGCGGCCAGGTCAACGACGGCGCGCCGGCGCTGACCCGCGTGCACGTGCGCAACACCTTGTCCGACGTGCTGCACCTGAAGCGCGATGATCTCGGCCTCACCGTGACCGCGGCACTGCGCCGGATCGCCGACGAGGATCGCGGCGTGCTGCTGGTGCTGTCCGGCGAGGACACCCCCGAGGCGCTGCTGGCCCGGCTCAACCGCCAGCCGGGCAAACTGGCGCCGGAGGAGGCGCAGCAGCAGGAGTGGCGCCAGCTTGGTCTCGGCGCGCAGATCCTGGCCGACCTCGGCGTGCACCGCCTGCGCGTGCTCGGCACCCCGCGCAAGATGGTCGGCCTGGGCGGCTTCGGGCTGGAAGTGGTGGAGTACGTTTGATCCGCCACGCCCGCGCCACCGCGGCGCCATGCGGTGGCGCCTGCGTCGCCGCATAATCCGTCTTCATGCCACCGACCCTGCCCATGCCCGACACCCGTATCTGCCTGATCGCTCCCTCCGGCTATCCGCACGATCGCGCCGCGATGGCGCGCGGCGTGGCGCGGCTGCGCGAGGCCGGTTGCGTGTTGAGCGGGCTGGAGGTGCTCGACCGCAGCGAGCAGCGCTACGCCGGCAGCGACGCGCAGCGCGCCGCCGACCTCAATGCGCTGGCCACGGCGGACGCCTTGCCGGACATCGCGTTGGCGATCCGCGGCGGCTACGGCGCCACCCGCCTGCTGGCGCAGCTGCACTACGGCGCCCTGCGCGAACGGCTGAGCGGTAGCCATACCCTGCTGGTCGGCCACAGCGACTTCACCGCGCTGCAGCTGGCGCTGCATGCGCAGAGCGGCCTGTGCACGTTCAGCGGCCCGATGCTGGGCGCCGACTTCGGCGCCGAAACGCTCAGCGAGTTCACCTGGCGGCAGTTCTGGGACACCGCGCGTTCCCCTTCCGCGCGGGTCGAGTGGGTCACCGTACCCGACGCCGAACTCGACGTCGCGGGGCCGCTGTGGGGCGGCAACCTGGCGGTGCTGTGCAGCCTGCTCGGCACGCCGTATTTCCCGGGCACCGACGGTCGCGGCATCGACGGCGGCATCCTGTACGTCGAGGACGTCGGCGAGCCGCCGTTCCGGATCGAGCGGATGCTGTACCAGCTGCACCTGTCCGGTGTGCTGGGGCGCCAACGTGCGCTGCTGCTGGGCCACTTCAGCCAGTGCCGGCCCAGCCGCTACGACAACGGCTACGAGCTGGCCGACAGCTTCGCGCAGATCCGCCGCGCCAGCGGCGTGCCGGTACTCGGCGGCCTGCCGATCGGCCACGAGCCGGACAAGTGCACCCTGCCGTTCGGCGCGCCGGCGCGGCTGCAGGTCGCCGGAGGCAACGCGCAACTGTCTTTCAGCGGCTATCCGCATTTGACGCCCGGCGGCTGAGCGCTGATCCTCCCCCGCGAGCAGGAGAGGGCGTCCGTCAGGCAGGATCTCCGCCAAACCCGTAAAATGCCCGTTCTGCATGGGCCGCGCGCCCACTCAAGGAAACCGCAATGAAGACCATCGAAGGCGACTTCGCCACTCCGAAAGGCCGCTTCGCCATCGTCGCCGGCCGTTTCAACGGCTTCGTCGTGGAACCGCTGGTGGCTGGCGCGCGCGACGCGCTGCTGCGCCACGGCGTGAAGGACGACGCGATCGAGCTGGTGCGCGTGCCGGGTGCATGGGAGATCGCGCTGGCCGCGCACAAGCTGGCCAGTTCCGGCAAGTACGTGGCGGTGATCGCGCTGGGCGCGGTGATCCGCGGCGCCACCCCGCACTTCGATTTCGTCGCCGGCGAATGCGCCAAGGGCCTGGCCAAGGCCGCGCTGGATGCCGGCGTGCCGGTGGCGTTCGGCGTGCTGACCACCGACAGCATCGAGCAGGCGATCGAGCGCGCCGGCACCAAGGCCGGCAACAAGGGCGCCGACGCCGCCATGGCCGCACTGGAAATGGTCAACCTGTACGGGAAGCTGTGATGCAGCACGCCCCGCAAGGCATCGACCTGGCCGCGCGCTCGCGCGCCCGCCGCCGCGCGCTGCAGGCGCTGTATGCGTGGCAGCTCAGCGGCAGCCACATGAACGCGGTGATCGAGCAGTTCCGCCACGAGCAGGACATGGAAGTGGCCGACCTGGACTACTTCGAGGACCTGCTGCACGGCGTGGAGAAGAACCTCGATGTGCTGGACGGGGCGCTGCGTCCGCACCTCGACCGCGAGGTGGCGCAGGTCGACCCGATCGAACGTGCCGCGCTGCGGCTGGCGGCGTACGAGCTGAAGTTCCGCCCCGACGTGCCGTACCGCGTGGTGATCAACGAGGCGATCGAGGTCACCAAGCGCTTCGGTGCCGACCACGGCCACAGCTACGTCAACGGCGTGCTGGACAAGCTGGCCGGCGACTTGCGCGCGGTCGAGAAGCAGCACGGCCGCTGAGCAGCGGACCGCTTCCGTCCATGGAATTCCGCCTGATCGAGCGCATCCGCGAACTTACCGCGCAGGCGCGCGAGGACGTGCGCCTGGGCATCGGCGACGACGCCGCGGTGCTGGCGCCGCCGCCGGGGAAAGAACTTGTGGTGGCGATCGACACCCTGGTCGAGGGCGTGCATTTCCCGCCCGGCACCGCGCCGGCCGACATCGGCTGGAAGGCGCTGGCGGTGAACCTGTCCGACCTCGCCGCGATGGGTGCCAGCCCGGCCTGGGCGCTGCTGGCGCTGACCTTGCCAAATGCGGACGCAGCCTTCGTCGAGGGTTTTGCCGAAGGTTTCGTCAAGTTGGCGCAGCCGCAGCGACTGGCCCTGGTCGGTGGCGACACCACCCGCGGGCCGTTGACGATCAGCGTGGCCGTGCACGGCTTCGTTCCGCCGGGCCAGGCGCTCACCCGCGCCGGCGCGCGGGCCGGCGACGCGGTGCTGGTCACCGGTACGCTGGGCGACGCTGCCGCCGGCCTGCATGCCTTGCAGCATCCGCCGCGCGACGACGACGGCCGCGCCGGATTGCGCGGCTTCCTGATCGAGCGGCTGAACCGGCCGACGCCGCGGCTCGCCACCGGCACCGCGCTGCGCGGGCAGGCCACGGCCTGCATCGACGTCTCCGACGGCCTGCTCGCCGACCTCGGCCATATCTGCACCGCCAGCGGGGTCGGCGCGGAGATCGAGGCGGCCTGGCTGCCGCGCTCGTCGGCGTTGCTGGAACTGCACGACGACACCACCGCGCTGCACTTCGCGCTGAGCGGCGGCGACGACTACGAACTGTGCTTCACCGTGCCGGCCGCTCGCGTGGCCGAGCTGCAGGCCGGCCTGGCCCGGCTCGGCTGCGGCGCGACGAAGATCGGCCGCATCGTGGAAGGCGAAGGCGTGCGCGTGCGTGCCGCCGATGGCTCGTGGCTGGCGGTGGATCGACCGGGCTGGGAGCATTTCGCGTGAGTGCGAAGAAGAGCTTGAGCGGGGAACAGCGGCGCGCGCTGCTGGCCACGCCGGCCGGCTGGCTGGCCTGCGGCTTCGGTTCGGGCCTGGCGCCGGTGGCGCAGGGCACGTTCGGCTCGCTGGCCGCGCTGCTGCCGTGGCTGCTGCTGCGCCAGTTGCCGCTGCCGATCTATCTGCTCGTGTTGCTTGGCGGTTTCGCCATCGGCGTATGGGCCTGCAACGTGGCCGGCCGTGCGCTCGGTGTCGACGACCACCGCAGCCTGGTGTGGGACGAATTCATCGGGCAGTGGATCGCGCTGCTGCCGTTGCTGGTTCCCGCGCTGCTGCCGCCCAGCGGATTCGCATGGTGGATGGTGCTGGCCGGCTTCGTGCTGTTCCGCCTGTTCGACGTGTGGAAGCCGTGGCCGATCCGCTGGCTGGACCGGCGCGTGAAAGGCGGCATGGGCGTGATGGTCGACGACGTGGTGGCCGGCATCTTCGCCGCGGTCGTGCTGGCGCTGGGACTGTACCTGCAGCGCTGACGGTCGCCTCAGTGTTCGGGGCGGAGCGGCCTGGCTGCGGCTCCGTCCAGGCAACCCAGTCCGCGCAGCGTCGTCTCGACCGCCTGGCCCAGATCCGTATGGGGTTCCGCCCCGAGCAGCGCCACCAGCTTGCGGTTGTCCAGTTGCAGCGGCAGTTGCCACAGATAACGCATCTCGCGCAGCTCGCGGAACAGTGCGACGAACGGTGCGGCCAGCGTGACCAGCCACCACGGGAAAGCGCGCAGCGGCAGCTCCGGCTGGCCGGTGGCACGCCGGATCGCGTCGGCCATGGCGTTGCCGTCGACCCAGTGGCCGCCGAAATGGAAGCACTCGAACGCGGCCAGTTCGCTCTCCCGTTCCAGCAGGCGCGCCACGGTCTCGCCGACATCGGGCAGGTAGGCCCAGGCATGGCGCAGCTCGTGTTCGCCTGGGTAATTCACCGCACGCACCGGCCGTCCCGGTTTCACCATCGCCGCGAACCAGTTGCTGCTGGCACGGGGGCCGAAGAAATCGCCGCAGCGCAGGATCAGCGTGCGCACGCCCTCGGCTGTCGCCTGTTGCAGGCGGCGTTCCATTGCCATCCGGATCGCGCCCTTGCGGGTCAGCGGTTGCTGTGGCGAATCCTCGTGCAGCAGCGGCAGTGCGTCCGGTCCGTAGTTGTAGACGTTGCCGGGCAGCACGATGCGCGCGCCGGTGGCGCGCGCGGCAGCGAGGGTGTGCTCGAGCATCGGCAGGGACAACTTGTGCCAGTTGCGGTAGCCCGGCGGGTTGACCGCGTGGACGATCACCTCGACGCCATGCGCCGCCTGCGCCACGTCGGCAGCGTGCATGGCGTCGCCGGCGTGCCATTCGATTTGCGCCGGCAGCCCCGGCCGGGAAGCGTCCCGGATCAGGGCGCGCACCTGCCAGCCGCGGCGTAGCAGCGCCGCCGCGATCTCGCCGCCGGCACCGCCAGTGGCGCCCAGTACCAGGGCCTTGCGTGGCGTGTTCATCGCGTGCTCCTTGAAAGTGACCCGGCATGAGTGCCCCGGGCACGAAGGATAATCCGCGATGGTTGCGCTTTCCCTGCAGGAGCGCGTGGCCGTCGGCGAGCGGCGGGCGCCGTTCGCCGCAGGAAGAGGTTCGGCCGGCTACGCCTGCAGCACAATGCGGTAGCGCGCCTTGCCGTCCGCAAGGTGCTGCAGCGCCTCGTTGACCTGCGCCAGCGGGAACATCTCCACCTGCGGGCGGATGTCGTGGCGGGCGGCGAAGTCCAGCATGCGGGCGATGTCGACCGGCGAGCCGGTGGGCGAGCCGGAGACTTCGCGCTGCTTGCCGATCAGGCTGAACGCCGGCACCGGGATCGGTTCCAGCACCGCGCCGACCACGTGCATGCGGCCTTTCGGCGCGAGCGTGCCGAGCAGCGCGTTCCAGTCCATCGCCACGTTGACGGTGACCAGCAGCAGGTCGAGCGAGCCGGCGATCGTCTTGATCGCGTCGCTGTCGCGGCTGGCGACCACGCGGTGCGCGCCGAAGCTGCGCGCCTCGTCGGCCTTGGCCGCGGTGGAGGTGAACGCGGTGACCTCGCAGCCCCACGCCGCGGCGAACTTCACCGCCATGTGGCCGAGCCCGCCGATGCCGACCACGCCGACCCGCGCGGTCGGCTTGATGTCGTAGGCTAGGAACGGCTTCAGCACGGTGATGCCGCCGCACAGCAGCGGGCCGGCGCTGGCCAGGTCGATGCCCTCGGGCAGCGGGATCGTCCATGCCCAGTGCGCGCGCAGCCGGTCGGCGAAGCCGCCGTGGTGGCCGCCGATGGTCGCCACCGATTGCGCGCACAGGTTGTGGTCGCCGGACAGGCACGGGCGGCAGTGCATGCAGCTCTCCGCGGTCCAGCCGATGCCGACGCGCTGGCCGATCGACAGCCCCTTGGCCTGCGCGCCCAGCGCGACGACCCGGCCGACCACTTCGTGCCCGGGGATGAACGGGTAGCGCGAGCCGCCCCATTCATTGCCGATCATCGACAGGTCGGAATGGCAGATGCCGCAGTAGTCGACCGCCACCTCGACTTCCTCAGCGCCCAGTTCGCCCACGTCGAACGTGGTCAGCTTCAGCGGTTGACCGGCCGCGCTGGCGGCCCAGCCCGTGATCGAGGACATGGCGAACTCCTGTAGTGGGGGGAAACCCAAGACTACGCCGTTGTGCCGCACGCGTGGATTGGCCATGCTGGCGGCCTTTCCCGTCACAGGAGCCTCCCCCATGCTTTACCGTCGCCTCGGCACCTCCGGCCTGCAACTTTCCGCGCTGTCGTTCGGCGCCTGGGTCACCTTCGGCCGCCAGGTGGGGCGCGACGAGGCACGCGACCTGCTGGCGCTGGCGCACGACCGCGGGGTGAACTACTTCGACAACGCCGAGACCTACAACAACGGCGTGGCCGAGCAGCTGATGGGCGACGTGCTGGCCGACCTGCGCTTTCCGCGCGACAGTTATTGCGTGTCCAGCAAGGTATTCTTCGGCGCGGTCGACAAGCCGCTGCCGACCCAGCGCGGGCTGTCGCGCAAGCACGTGATGGAAGCCTGCCACCAGGCGCTGCAGCGCCTGCGCGTGGACTACCTGGACCTGTACTTCTGCCATCGCCCCGATCCGGACACGCCGATCGCCGAGACCGTGGCGGCGATGGACACCCTCGTGCGCCAGGGCAAGGTGCTGTACTGGGGCACCAGCGAATGGCCGGCCGAGGCGATCCACGAGGCGCACCGGGTCGCCCGCGAGAATCATCTTTACGCACCGGCGATGGAGCAGCCGCAGTACAACCTGCTGCACCGCGAGCGGGTGGAGCTGGAGTACGCGCCGCTGTACGAGGGCTATGGCATGGGCACCACGATCTGGTCGCCGCTGGCCTCGGGTCTGCTCAGCGGCAAGTACAACGACGGTGTGCCGGCCGATTCGCGGCTGGCCCAGCCCGACTACGAATGGCTGCGCGAGAGCGTGCTCGGCCATGGCGACGAACGCCTCGGCAAGGTGCGCGCGCTGCAGCCGATCGCCGCCGAGCTGGGTACCAGCCTGGCGCAGCTGGCGATCGCCTGGTGCCTGCTCAACCCGCACGTCTCCACCGTGATGCTCGGCGCCAGCAAGCGCGAGCAGCTGGCGCAGAACCTCGATGCGTTGGCACTGCTGCCGCGGCTGGACGCGGCGGTGGCGCAGCGCATTCGGCAGGTCGTCGAGGCGGGCTGAGGGAGCAGGGTGGTTGACAGTCAAATGAGAATCATTATCATCGAAGACGTCGCCGCTTTCCCTGGATCTCCCGATGCCTGTCCTGTCCCTGCGCCAACCGCTGTCGTCCCGTTCACTCCCGCGGCCGGCCTTGCCACCGCCGATGCCGGCCCCGGCCCGGTATGTCTCCAGTCATGCGCTGCTGGCCGGTGAGCGCGAGCTGGTGATCCGGCACCAAGGCAGCGAGTACCACCTGCGCCTCACCCGCAACGACAAACTGATCCTGACCAAGTAGCGGGGGCGGTCGGTTTCCCTGGCGCGCGGGCGGGAGTCCGCGCGTTTTCCTCGGGCCCCGTGCTTCTCGCCGGTGCGTGTTGCTGGAGGCGTGCGATGTTCATTCCCTGGTCGCGACAACGGCAGGCCCGATGCCTGCAGGCTTCCGATACGGGCGCCTGCCGGCGCTGGCTGCGAACGGCGCCGGCGCCGCTGCTGGCGGCACTGCCGGCGCTCGACCGCGTGCTGTACATGCCGCTGGCGGCGTGCGGGCCGGAGCTGTCGGCCTTGCCGGGCGGGCTGCTGGTGGAAACGCCGGCGCTGGCCCTGCTGCTGCGCGTGCGCTGGCTGATGGCGGTCAGCGTGATCGCAGTGGACGGGCCGCGCGAATGGGTCGACGGCCTGGATCGATCCGGCCGCCCCTGCGTGCGCCTGCATCTGCTGCCGGACACCGACTACCTGGGCTGGGATCGGCTGCTGGCCAGCGGCGAGCCGGCGCCGACGATGCCGGATACGCCGCACTTGCCGGCACTCGACGCCTGCCCGCTGCGTTTCCATCGACGCCGGCTGGCCGGCCTCGACGTGCTCCGTGGCGAAACGGTCGACGGGCTGTCGCCGCTGGGTCGGCAACTGGCCGGGCAGATCGCCCATGCGCACACCGGCCAGCGCGAACGGCAGTTCCGCTAGCCGCGGCCGGCGCCGCGCGTGGCGGTGCTCACCGAGCCTGCTGCACCGGTGTCTCGCGCAGCAGGTCGCCGGCGTCGGCGGTGTGGAAGTGCCGCTTGAACGCGACCTCGCCGACGGCCGGTTCCTCCAGCTCGCGCGCGTAGCGGTGGCCGGCGTAGACCGCGTGCGCGATCAAGCCCGGCGCTTCGGCGTCGCCGATGCAGCGCACGCTGCGGATGCCGGCATCCGTCCACTCGGCCTCGCGGCGGCAAAGTTCCTGGTACAGCACATCGTCAGGCAGGCGCGCGGTGACGGTGAGCACGGCGTCGCAGGTCAGTTCCCGCTGGCGGTGGGTCCAGACGTCCTCGACGGCAAGCGTGGTGCCGGCATAGCCGACGATGTCGTGCGAGACCAGCGCCTCGATGCCGAGTGCGGCCATCCGCTTGCGCATATGCCGGTAGTCCAGCGTGTTCAGCGTCCACGGCGCGAGGCTGTCCTCGGGCGTCAGGTGGATCACTTCGCCGCCGCGCCGGCGCAGCAGCTCGGCCGCCACGCTGGCGTGGTAGTAGCCGTCGTCGTCGAACACCACCACCTTGCCTTCCGGCAGGCGGCCGTCCATCAGGTCGTCCACAGTGAACACCCGCGGGTTGCCGGCGAAGCCGTCGATGGCGCTGCCGTGGCTGCGGCCGCCGCCATCGCGGCGCCAGTGGCAGCCGGTGGCCAGCACCACGTGTTCGGCGCCGAAGTCCAGCACGTCCTGCGCGCCGAGCGGCGAATCGAGATAGACGGCCACGTTCGCCAGCTTGTGGATCTGGCCCACGCGCCAGTCGCGCACGCGCGCCCACTCGGCCAGCCCCGGCAGGCGCGATTCACGGGTCACGCGGCCGCCGAGCTCCTTGCGTGCCTCGGCCAGACTTACCTCGTAACCGCGCTGGCCCAGCGCGCGCGCGGCTTCCAGCCCGGCCGGGCCGGCGCCCACCACCAGCACGCGCGCGGCGCTGCGTTTCGGCGCGATGCGCTCCGGGTGCCAGCCCTTGCGCCATTCCTCGCCCATGGTCGGGTTCTGCGTGCAGCGGATCGGCGAGATGGTCATGTCGCCGGAGACGCAGACGTTGCAGCCGATGCATTCGCGGATGTCGTCGCTGCGGCCTTGCTCGATCTTCTGCGGCAGGAACGGGTCGGCGATCGACGGGCGCGCGCAGCCGATCAGGTCCAGCACGCCGCGCTTCAACTGCGCCACCATGGTGTCGGGCGAGGTGAAGCGGCCCACGCCGACCACCGGCTTGCTGGTGGCTTGCTTGACGAAGGCGATGAACGGCTCCTGCGCGCCTTCGCCGGCGAAGCGCGAGGGTACCGAGTCGTTGTACCAGGCGGCGAGGTTCACGTCCCACAAGTCGGGCAGCTCGGCCAGCATGCCGACGATCTCCTTCGCCTCGGCCAGCTCCACGCCGCCGGGCCCCAGCCCTTCCTCGACCGCGAAGCGCAGCGCCACCGCGCAGGTGTCGCCGACCGCCTCCTTCGTGTCCTGCAGCACCTCGCGCAGCAGGCGCACGCGGTTCTCCAGCGAGCCGCCGTATTCGTCGCCGCGCTGGTTGCGCCGGCGCTGCAGGAAATGCATCGCCAGCGACAGGTCGTGCGCCGCGTAGACGTAGATGATGTCCATCCCCGCGCGCTTGCCGCGGATCGCCGCCTCACGATGCCAGCGCCGGTATTCGCGGATGTCGTGCTTCGTCATCGCCCGCGCCTGGTGCGGGTAGCCGTACTTGGTCGGCTGGTGCGAGGGCGCGATCAGCACCTCGCGCGAATACAGGTTCGAGGCCGTCGGGCCGTTGTGCGACAGCTCCAGCGCGGCCAGCGCGCCGTGCGCGTGCACCTTGTCGCACATCAGCGCCAGCGCGGGAATGTCGCGGTCGTCCCACAGCCGCGCCTCGACGTAGGGGGTGAGGTCGCCGCTGGGATGGATCTCGCATTCCTCGGTGGAGACCACCGCCCAGCCGCCCGCGGCCTTCATCTCGCGCATCGCCGCATGCGCCAGCGGCATCGCGTGGCCCATGCCGTTGCAGTGCGGCACCTGGAAGAAGCGGTTCTTCGCGGTGACCGGGCCGATCTTCACCGGTTCGAACAGGATGTCGTGGCGCGGATCTCTCATCGGCTCAGGCCTTGGCGGGTTGGGCGGCCTTGCGGCGACGCAGGCGCATGAACGCGTACAGCGGCAGGCCCGCGGCGATCAGGCCCAGGCCGAGCACCAGCGGTTCGTGGCCGATGCCGACGAAGGCGAACACCACGTACAGCGCACCGATGATCGCGACCGGCAGCACGGCGTGCCGCGCGGCACCGCGTCGCCACAGCACCGCCAGCGCGAGGGCGCAGCACAGGTACAGCGGCAGGTTCGCCGCGGTCACCACCCGGGTGATGAAGGTGAAGGCCGACACCAGCGACTTGCTGTAGCTCATCCAGACCATCACCGAGGCGAGCGCGCCGGTGACGATCAGCGCCACCGCCGGCGCGTCGCGGCGATTGGTGCGCGCAAACGGTGCCGGCAGCACGCCGTTGACGGCCATCGTGCGGGTCAGCTCGCCTACCAGCAAGGTCCAGCCGTTGAGTGCGCCGAGCCCGCTGACCACCACGAACAGCGCCAGCCAGCGCCCGGAGCCGGCACTGCCGAAGCGCTCCATCAGCAGCGAGAACGGCGCGCTCGCATTGGCCAGTTCCTGCTGCTGGATCAGCAGCAGGGGCACGGTGGAAACGATGATGTAGATGATCGCGGTCAGCACCGTGCCGGTCATCGTCGCGCGTGGAATCGTGCGCCCCGGGTTTTCCACCCGCGCCGCCGGCACGCTGGCCGATTCGATGCCGAGCATTGCGAACAGCGCGATCGTCGATGCCGCCATCACGTCGTGCAGGGTGACCGGCGTGGCCGGCGGATGCGCGACATAGCTGGCCGGGGAGGTGAGCAGCACCCAGCCGCCGAGCAGCGCGATGGCGAGCATCGGCAGCAGTTTCAGCGCGGTGGTGACGATCTGCACGCTGCCGCCGGTGCGTACGCCGAACAGGTTGATGATCACCAGCGACCACAGCAGGCCCAGCGCGAACAGCGCCGGCTGGATCACGTTCAGGGCCGGGAACACGACCGTGATGTAGCCGACCACGCCGGTCGCCAGTGCGGCATTGGTGAGCCACAGCGACACCCAGTACGCCCACAGCGCCATGTACGCCGGCAGCTCGCCGAGGGTACTGCGGATATAGCCGTACGGGCCTTCGGCGTTCGGCAACGCGTGCGCGAGATGCGAGAACACGCGGGCCAGGGTCAGGCAGCCGAGCAGGGTGATCGTCCAGCCGATCAGCGCGTTGAACCCATACGGCGCGAGCGACGCGGGCAGCAGGAAAATGCCGATGCCGATGACGTTGCCCACGACCAGCGCGGTGCAGGTCCAGAAGCCGATCTTCTTGCTGTCGTTCATGTCCGCACCCGGTGGGGTTCTAGTCGAGGGAAACCGGCTGGCCGGCCTTGATCACGCCGCGCACCTGGCGCAGGCATTCGATGTCGTGCAGCGGATCGCAAGCCAGCGCGACCAGGTCGGCGGCCTTGCCTGGCGCGATCGAGCCGAGCTCGCGTTCCTTGCCGAGCAGGCGCGCGGCGTCGATGGTGGCCGAACGGATCGCCTGCAGTGGGGTCATGCCGTAGCGCACCATGTAGGCGAACTGGCGCGCATCGTCGCCGTACGGGTAGACGCCGGCATCGGTGCCGAACGCCAGGCGCACGCCGGCCTTGACCGCCTTGCGGAAGCCCTCGCGCTGCGCCTCGGTGGTCTCGATGTTCTTGCGCAGGATTTCCGCCGACCAGCCCGCCGCGCGCCCGACGCTGTCGATGTAGTCGCCGTCGTAGATGTCCATCACCAGCCAGGTGCCATGCTGCTTCGCCAGCGCGATGCCTTCGTCGTCGATCAGCGAGGCGTGCTCGACCGAGCGCACGCCGGCGCGTATCGCGCGCTTGATGCCTTCGGCGCCGTGCGCGTGTGCGGCGACGAAGGCGCCGCGCTTCGCGGCTTCCGCCACCGCGGCGTGGATCTCGGCTTCGCTGTATTCGGATTGCCCGGGTTCGGTGCCGGCGGTCAGCACGGCGCCGGTGGCGATGACCTTGATCAGGTCGGCGCCGCCATCGAGCACGATGTCGACATGCCGGCGCACGTCGTCCACGCCCCTGGAAACGCCGCGGCGGAAGACGTCCGGTACCACGGTGCCCGGCGGCAGGCCGGTGATCTCGCCGCCGCCGCCGGGCACGGTGATGTAGGCGCCGGCGACGAACATGCGCGGTCCGGGCACGTAGCCGGCGTTGATCGCGTCGCGCAGGGCGACGTCGGCGAAGCCGCGGTAGGCGCCCACATCGCGCACGGTGGTGAAGCCGGCGCGCACGGTGTCGCGTGCGTTCTTCGCGCCGATGAAGGCGTCGCGTGCGGGGTTGCTCTTCAGCGGCGCGCCGGGGTCGGCCATCTGGCCTTCGTCGGCGAGATGGGTATGCATGTCCATCAGGCCTGGCACCACGGTCCAGGCCGACCAGTCGAGCACGTGCGTGCCCGCGGCGGCAGGCGTCCACGGCGCGACCGCGACGACGCGGCCGTGCTCGATGGTCACCGCCTGGTCGGCGAGCAGGCGGCCGCTGTCGACGTCGAGCAGGTGGCCGGCGCGCACCACGGTGCGCTGCGCATCCTGGGCGTGGGCGAACGGCGCGGTGGCCAGCGCCGCGAGCGCGAAGCACAGGCCATACAGCTTCGTGCTCATGCGGATTCCCCGGTGTCATGGGCATAGGCGGCGCGCAGCAGGTTCTGGAAATGCCAGACGCCGCCTTCGCGCTTCGGGCATAGCCGCCCGGCGCTGTAGAAACCGGACGCCAGGCCCTTCTGCACCGCTTCGCAGATCGTGATGTCCTCGGCCTGCACCTCGTCGCTGAACGACTGGTCGGCGGCGATGCGCGCCTGCGCCTGCTCGTCCTGCGCGTAGTAGTAGTCGAACTCCACCCGGCAGCGGCCCGGCCCGAGCGGCAGGATGCGGTTGGTCTGCATGCGGCCGGGCATGATGTTGAGCATCACGTTGGGATAGATGAAGTAGTAGAACGCCTGGCCGTCGCCGTAGATGTCGCCGCTGTTGCGCAGCGGCGAGGACTGCAGCGAATGCCATGCGAACAGCTCGGTGTCGTAGGCGCGGTAGTCGAGCACGCGGGACAGGCCCGGGTGCACGTGCGGCAGGTGGTAACCCTCGAGGAAGTTGTCGACGTAGACCTTCCAGTTGCACTCGAGTTCGTAGCTGTCGCGGCGCAGGTAGCGCATCGCGGCCAGGTCGATCGGTGCGATGCGTTCGGCGATGCCGGCGTAGACCTCGTCGAACGCCGGCACGTCGTCGCTTAGCGCCACGAACACCAGGCCCTGCCATTCGTGCACGCGCAGCGGCGGCAGGCGGATGTCCTCGACCTTGAAGTCGCAGGCGTCCTGCATTTCCGGTGCGCTGCGCAGCTGGCCGGCGAGGGTGTAGGTCCAGCCGTGGTACTTGCAGTGCAGCGCCTTGGCCTCCTTGCCGTTGCACAGCGCCAGCGGCCCGGCGCGGTGGCGGCAGACATTCGGGAACGCGCGCAGCACGCCGTCCTGGCCACGCACCAGCAGCACCGGCACGCCGGCGACCTGCTCGACCGCGTGGTCGCCCGGTTCGGCCAGCAAACCCTGGTGCGCCACCAGCTGCCAGCTGCGTGCGAACACCGCACGCTGCTCCATCGCCAGCATCGTATCGCCGAAATAGTAGCGGGGGGAAAGGGCACGCGCGCGGTCGAGATCGTCGGGCAGGGTGTCAGTTTGCATGGTGGGCTCCACTCTCGGGATAGACTGGTGCGACGAACGGCCATCCATCGGAGTCTGCATGCCCCGCTTCCGTCTCGCACTGGCATTGTGTGTCCTGTGCGGCGTCGTGTCTGCAGCCGAACCGCGAGCGCGCGATCTTGGCGTGCCGTTCGACGGAACGCCGGGGCCGTTGAACGCGATCACCGACGTCGCCGGGGTCGCGGTCGGCCAGGTCACCCTGATCGAGGATCTCGCCAACGGCCACAAGGTGCGCACCGGCGTCACCGCGATCCTGCCGCGCGGGCACGCCAGCTACGAGCTGCCGGCGTTCGGCGCGTGGTTCGCGCTCAACGGCAACGGCGAGATGACCGGCACCGCGTGGCTGGAGGAATCCGGCCAGCTGGAAGGCCCGGTGATGCTGACCAACACTCACAGCGTCGGCGTGGTGCGCGATGCGGTGATCGCCGAGCGGGTGCGCGCGGGCGGCGCCGACGCGTCGGGCTACTGGTGGTCGCTGCCGGTGGTGGCCGAAACCTGGGACGGCGAGCTCAACGACATCAACGGCTTCCACGTGCATCCCGAGGATGCCGCGCGGGCGCTGCACGAGGCGAAAGGCGGGCCGGTCGCCGAGGGCAACGTCGGCGGCGGCACCGGCATGATCTGCCACGAGTTCAAGTGCGGCATTGGCACCGCCTCGCGGCGCGTGCGCGTCGGCGCGCGCGACTACACGATCGGCGTGCTGGTGCAGGCCAACTACGGCCTGCGCGACAGCCTGCGCATTGCCGGCGTGCCGGTGGGCCAGTACCTGCGCGACGACCGCATCTACAGCGCGCCGAATCCCGCCGCGGGCGACACCGGCTCGATCATCATCGTGGTCGCCACCGACGCGCCGCTGCTGCCGCAACAGCTGAAGCGCATCGCCAAGCGCGCCGGCATGGGCCTGGCGCGGATGGGCAGTTATGCCGGCAACGGCTCCGGCGACATCTTCGTGGCGTTCTCCACCGCCAACGCCGAGGCGCTGCGCGACCAGCCGCTGCAACAGGCCAGCTTCATCGGCAACGACCATCTCGACGGCCTGTTCGAGGCGACCGCGCAGGCGGCCGAGGAAGCGATCGTCAACGCGATGGTCGCTGCGCGCGACATGCAGGGCGACGGTGGGCACTACGCCAGGGCGATCCCGCATGCGGCGCTGGTCAAGCTGCTCAAGCGCTTCAACCGCTACCGTCCGCCGCACTGACGCCGTGCGGTTCACGGGCCGCTGCCAGCAGGCTTCAGGAAACGGTCGTACCAGGCCAGGTTGCGCTGCATGCGGTCGCGCAGGTAGCTCGGCACGCTGATCTCGTGGTGCTGGCCAGGGTAGACCACCAGCTGCGTCGGCACGCTGCGCGAACGCAGCGCCTGGTACATCTGCTCGGCGCCGATGCACGGCACGTTGAAGTCGATCTGGCCGCACTGGAACAGGGTCGGGGTGGTGATCTTGTCCGCGTGCAGGAACGGGTAGCTGGCGCGGTCGTACGCGGCGCGGTTGGCCCAGGGCGTGCCCAGTTCCAGCTCGTACTCGCGCGCGTACTCGTCGTCGCCGTACATGCCGTAGGTGTTGCCGCTGCCGGCGCCGCTGATCGCCGCCTTGAAGCGCGTGGTGCGCGCGATCATCTGGTCGGTGAGGATGGCGCCGTAGCTCCAGCCGCCGATGCCCAGCCGGTCCGGGTCGGCGATCCCGAGCTGCACCGCGTGGTCCACGCCGGCGAGCAGGTCCTGCGTGTCCTTGTTGCCCCAGTCGGCGTAGATGGCGCGTGCGAAGTCGAAGCCGCGGCCGGAGCTGCCGCGCGGGTTCACCGCCAGCACGGCGAAGCCGTTCGCCGCATAGACCTGCCAGTCCTCCATGAACTCATGGCTGAACTGGTACACCGGGCCGCCGTGCACGCGCAGGATGGTGGGATAGCGCCGGCCCTGCACGTAGCCGATCGGCTTCACCAGCAGGCCGTCGAGTTTGGTGCCGTCGGCGCTGGTGAAGTGCAGGGTCTCGGTGCTTGCCAGCTGCCTGCCGGCCAGCCATTCGTTGTGGTCGGCCAGCGGGCGCAGGTGGTCACCGTCGAGCGCGGCGAGGTTGTACGGATGCAGGTCGTCGCCGCCGAGCACGGCGATGCGGCCGTTGCGCGACACCGACAGGTCGACGTCGAAACGATCGCCGTGGGTCAGCTCGGTCACCTTGCCGCTGGCCACGTCGATGCGCTCCAGGTGGGTGACCTCGGCCTGCTCGATCAGCGCGTAGACGCTGCGCCCGTCCGGCGACCAGTGCGGATGGGTGAAGCAGCGGTCGATCGGCGCGGGGATCGTCGCCTTGCCGCTGGCCACGTCGATCACCGCCAGCTGCCAGGGCGCGTAGTAGATCCACTTGTCCTCGCCGCTCTGCAGATAGGCGATGCGCTTGCCATCCGGCGACCACGCCGGGCGCGAGGCCCAGTACGGATCGAGGTCGGAGCCGGGGAAGGTGGTGAGCTGGCGCTCTTGCGCACCGGCGCGGGCGTCGATGACGTAGATGTCGAAGTTGAGGGTGCGGTCCGGGTCGGCGCCGCGCCGGGTGACGTAGGCGATCCGGCGGCTGTCCGGCGACCACGCGGGCAATTGCTCGTCGTGCATGCCGGGGGTGAGCTCGGCGGCGGCGCCGCTGGCAAGGTCGACCGTGTACAGGTGCTTGTGGCGCGCGCCCAGCCAGCCCGAGTCGTCGTCCTTGAACTGGAAGCGATTGGTGACGATCGGTGGCGGGTTCTTCAGTTTCGGTGTGCCGGCGGGACGCTCGGGATCGAAGGCGATCACCGCCAGCTGCTTGCCATCCGGCGACAGCGCGAACTCTTCCACGCCGGCGGGAAGATGCGTCACCTGCCGCGCTTCGCCGCCGTCGGCGGGCATCGTCCACACCTGCGTGCCGTTGTCGTCGTCCTTGCCGTCAGCGGGCTTGCGGTCGGACAGGAAGGCGATGAAGCGGCCGTCGCCGGACCACTGCGCCTGCGATTCGTCGGCATCGGGCGTATGGGTGAGCTGGGTGCGCGCGCGGCCGTCGAAGCCCACCCGCCACAGGTCCGACTGCGGCTGGTCGCGTTCGGCATTCGTGGTGGCGACGGTGTAGACCAGCCAGTGGCCGTCGGGCGACAGCGCCGGGTCGGCGAGCACGGCGAGGCGATTGAGGTCGGTCGGGGTGAACGGGGTCCTGTCCGCGGCGAAGGTGGCCAGCGGCAACAGCGCCAGCGCGAGCAGGGCCAGCTGCTGCAGGCGACGGATCATCGGCCGGCGTCCGCGGTCGTCGACGACGACTTGCTGGTGGCCAGGGCGCGATAGGCCTCGCGGGCCTTGCCGAGGTAGTCCAGCGTCATGCGCTTCTCCGCCGCGGTGTTGTAGTCGTCGCGCGCGGCGGCGGCCTCGATGGTGCGGTCCATCCATTTGGCGAACCACGCGGCATCGTCGCGCGCGCTGGCCGCGAGCACGTGGTCGCCCAGCCACACCGGGTTGGTGGTGGCATAGGGGTAGAGGTCGAGCACTTGCGGGTCGGCACCGTCGTTCCACGCGCGCAGCAGCACCCAGCCGCCATCGAGGTCGAGATCGCCCTCGGCGTCGAGATGGCGGCGGTCACCGGTGAGCGTGAAGGTCTTCACCACCTGGCCGTTGTGCACCAGTTCCAGGTGATCCACGGCCACCGGTGAGCGCAGCGCCACGCGGTAGTGGTGGCGTCCCGGGACGAGCTGCGTGCCCGGCCGGGCGCCGTCGAGCAGGAAGCCGAGCAGCGGGCCGTTGCTGGCGAAGCCGTGGCCGGCCTTCAGCGCGTCGAGCGCGCTGACTGCGTCGCGCTTGCCGCCGGTGTCGAGGAACACGCGGTTCATGCCGACCGGGCCGCGCAGCGAGGCGTAGTTGGCCATCGCGTCGGTGCCCGCGCCGGTGGGCAGGCGGAAGCCGAGGTTGAGCAGGCGGTACCACACGGTGGCGGTGGCCTTGTGGTCGGAGAAGCCGATCACCTCGATGTAGTCGACCTTGCCTTCAATGACGTCGGCGGGCAGCTCGTTGCTGAGCACCGGGTCGTGCGCCGGGTCGGGCAGCACGTCGAACGGATGCACGTAGCCGATCAGGGCGCCCTGCGCGTGGGCGAGGTCGGCCACGGCGGCGTTGGTCGGCCACGGGCTGGCCATCGCGGTGTGGCGGTAGGCCGAGTAGCCCTGGGTGATGTAGTGGTCGTCGAGGTGCAGCAGACCGAGGTGGCCCCAGAAACTGGTGTGGTACTCCTGCCCGTGCAGCACCAGGGTCTGCGCGGTGCTGGCCGGGTCGGCGTCGGTGCGGAAGCTGGCGATGTCGGGCATGCGCTCCTCCTTGTTCACCACCAGGTCCCAGGCGATGTCGAGATCCTCGGCGCGCGCCTGCAGCGCGAGGTGCGCGGGCGTGTTGCGGTAGTGGCCGCCGTAGTTCATGTGGATGTGCAGATCAGCGCTGACGAAGTGGCCGTAGGCGGCCGGCAGGGCGTCCGGCACCAGCGTGGCGGTGAGCTGCGTGGCGTGGCCGTTCGACAGGTCCACCGTGCGGCGCCACGGTGCGTAGGCGAAGCCATGCTGCACCCAGATCGCGGCCTGGCCGGCCGGCAGGTCCAGCGCGCACGGCGGCGCGCAGTGGAAGTAGTGCGTCTCGCTGCGCTGCAGGGCGCGGTCGAAGCCGTCGTCGGCCGAGACCCAGGCGTGCGGCGGCGCATAGGCGCGGCCATCGCTGGCCACGATCGCCACCCGCGCCGGCGTGCGCTGGCCGTGCTCGTCGACGATGTCGAGGGTGAGTTTCGCCTGCGGCGACCGGTAGTGGCGTTGCGTCGCCACGACATCCTGGCTGGCGCCGCCCAGCGTCTCGATCACGCGCAGCGCGGTGTCGCCATCGCGGTTGTCGATGACGGCAATGCGCGAGCCGTCCGGCGACCAGCGCGCGTTGCGGCGGTCGAACGCGCCGAAGCTCAGCGGCAGCGGCGCGGCGCCGTCGGCGGTGGTCAGCCACAGCTGCTGGTGCTGGCGGCCGTGGTAGCTGGCGTAGAGCAGGCGCTTGCCGTCAGGTGCCAGTTCGGGCCGCGCGCTCCAGCTGGTTTCTTCGCTCAGCACGCGGCGACGCTGCGCGGGGTGGTCGACATCCACGGCGAAGATGTCGCCGGTGCCCCAGCCGATCTCCGGGTTGCTGACGTAGTAGAGCGTCTTGCCGTCGGGCGACCAGGACGGATTGATGGCGTGGTCGAAGGCCGAGTAGTAGTAGCGGTCCAGCGTGCTCTTGCGCTCGCCCAGCAGCAGGTGCGGGTGATGCAGGCCGGCGGCGTCGATATCCGCGAGGAACAGGTTGAAGTGGCCGGTGCCCTCAGTCGATACCCAGGCGAGGTGCTTGCCGTCGGGCGACAGCCGCGGCTCCACGTTCACCGCGCCCTGGTCGGTGAGCCGCTGCTCGCGGCCGCTGGCCAGATCCAGCCGCCACAGCTCCAGCGCGTTGCCGTCGTAGCGGGTGAATACCACGCTGCGCCCGTCGTGCGACGCATCGGGCTGGTAGTCGTAGGCGGCCTTGGGATGAGTCAGCTCGGTGGCGCTGGGGTCGCCGATGCGCTGGCGCCAGAGCGAGCCGCCCATGCTGTAGATGAGCGTGTCGCCGTCGGGCAGGAAGCTGGCCGACGACGGCCCGCTGGTGAGCTGCGGCAGGTACAGCTCGCGCCAGTAGTAGCTGTGCGGCAGGTCGACCTGCTTGAGCACGGGCTCGCGCGCGGCCTGCGCGGACGGCGCACCGAACATCATGACCAGCGCAGTGGCAAGGATGGGTGCGACGTTCGCGAGTCGTTTCATGCTCAGGCTCCGGCGAGTGCCTGGTCGAGGCTGGCGCGCAGCAGGGCGATCGCCTCGTCGACCTCGCCGACGCTGACGTTCAGCGGCGGCATGAAGCGCACCGTGCTGGTGCCGCAGGAGAGCAGCAGCAGGCCGTTGTGGAAGGCCCGCTGGACCACCGCCTCGCACAGCGCCGTGGCCGGCGTCTTCTTGCCGTCGCTTTCGATCAGCTCCATGCCGATCCACAGGCCCTTGCCGCGCACCTCGCCGATGCAGGGGAAGTCGCGCTGCAGTTCGCGCAGCCGCGCCATGAAGTGATCGCCGACCGTGGCGGCGTTGTCCATCAGGCCGCCGCGCACCAGGTCGAGCGTGGCGTTGGCGGCGGCGCAGGTGACCGGGTTGCCGCCGTAGGTGTTGCCGTGCGCGCCGCGCTTCCACTGCGCCATGATGGCTTTCTTCGCGATCACCGCGCCGATCGGCAGGCCCGAGCCCAGCCCCTTGGCCGAGGTGAGGATGTCCGGCGCCACGCCCCAGTGCTCGCAGGCGAACATCTTGCCGGTGCGGCCGATGCCCGATTGCACCTCGTCGAAGATCAGCAGGATGCCGTGCTCGTCGCACAGCGCGCGCAGGCCGGCGAGGAAGCCGTCCGGCGGCGTCAGGTAACCGCCTTCGCCCTGCATCGGCTCGATCAGGATCGCCGCCACTTCGCTCGGCGGCACGCTGCGCTGGAACAGCATGCGGATGTAGTCGAGCACCGCCGCGCCCTGGTCGTCGCCGGCAAACAGCGGGCGGTACGGATTCGGATAGGGCACGTGGGTGACGCCGGCCAGCGTGGGCGAGAAGCCCTTCTGCTGGGTGTACTTGCTGGAGGTGAACGACAGCGAGCCGAAGGTGCGGCCATGGAAGCCGCCGAGGAAGCCGATGAAGCGCGGCCGTCCGGTGACGTAGCGCGCCAGCTTCAACGCGCCCTCCACCGCCTCGGTGCCGGACTGGCAGATGAAGCTCATCGCCGGCTCGCCCAGCGGTGCAACGGCGGCCAGCCGCTCGCCCAGCCCGACCATCTCCTCGTGCCAGTAGTCGCTGGAGATGTGCAGGAATTTCGCGGCGGCGTCCTGCACCGCCTTCACCACCTGCGGATGCGCGTGGCCGGTGGCGCACACCGCGATGCCGGCCATGAAGTCGAGGAAGCGGTTGCCGTCCACGTCCCACACTTCGGTGCCGCGGCCGTGCGACATCACGAACGGGTAGTCGCGCGGGTACGAGGGCGAGATCACCTCGGCATCGCGGGCGATCATCGCCTGCGCCTTCGGGCCGGGCAGGGCGGTCTTGATGTGGTTCGGGTTCGGCGTGGCGTTCATCGGGATCATCCGTTCTGAAGGGGGATGCGCACGGGGCGCGCATGCGCCTCGCGCGTGCGGGCATGCAGCGCGCGCAGGGTGTCGAGTTCGTGCGCGCTCGGCGGCGCGATGGTGTCGATGCGATCGGCCAGCTGCAGCGGCCAGCCGATCGCGGCGCGGGCCTCCTCGACGGTGGCGCCCTCGAACAGCGCCACCAGCTGCAGTTCCTCGCTTTCCGGATGCGGCGCCAGCATGCCGAAGTCGGTGATCACCGCGCGCGGGCCGCCGCCGGCGGCACCGCTGCGTGCGCGGGCGCCGTGGCCGTCGAGGTAGCCGGCGCTGCTGCGGAAGGCGAGCCGCTCGACGAAGCTGCGTTTGGACGCCCGCAGCATCACGAACACCTGCCTGGCGTGCTGGGCGATCTCCGGCGCGCCGCCGGCGCCGGGCAGGCGCGTGGACGGCGTCTCGTAGGGCCCGATCACGGTGCTGTTGAGGTTGCCGTGGCGGTCGATCTGCGCGGCGCCGAGAAAGCCGATGTCGACGCGGCCGGCCTGCAGGTAATAGCTGAAGATTTCCGGCAGCGGCACCACGCAGGCCGCGGTCTGCGCCAGCTCGCCGTCGCCGATCGACAGCGGCATCACGTCCGGGCGCGTGCCGATGGTGCCCGACTCGTAGATCAGCACGATCTGCGGCGCGTGGGTGAGCCGGGCCAGGTTGCAGGCGGCGCTGGGCAGGCCGATGCCGACGAAGCAGATGTCGCGGTTCTTCAGCAGGCGCGCCGCGGCGACGGTCATCCACTCGTCGCGGGTGCAGGCGCTCATGCGGCCTCCTGCGGCAGGCTGGCGAGAAAGGCGCGATGGTCGCCGGTGGCGAGCACGTGCCGGTGCATCCAGGCGAGAAAGCGCGAACGGTCGCGCGCGATCTCGTCCCACTGCTTGTAGAAGACGTTGTCGCGGGCATAGTGGCCCTGCGCGTACGAGGGATAGGCGCCGCCGGGGCAGTGCGCGACCGCGGTGATCACCCAGTGCGGCAGCACGATGCCGTTCATCGCCGGCGGCAGCGCCTCGACGATCTCCTCGACCGTGACGATCAACGTCGTGGCCGCCAGCGCCGCCTCGCGCGTCGCGCCGAGGATGCCCTCGATCGCCACGTTGCCGGCGCGGTCGGCGCGCTGCGCGTGCAGGATGGTGACGTCCGGATTCAACGCAGGCACCGCCGCCAGCACCTCGCCGGTGAACGGGCAGGCCACGCGGCGGATGTTCGGGTTGTGCGCAGGCAGGTCGGTGTCCAGATAGCCGCGCAGCACGCCGAACGGCAAGCGCGACGCGCCTGCGCAGAACGCGGCGGCCATGCCGGCGTGGCTGTGCTCGTCCAGCTCGAGGGCCCGCGGCCAGTGGTTTTCCACCGCGTCACGCAAGCGGTGCAGCGAGCCGACGCCGGGATTGCCGCCCCAGGAAAAGGTGAGCTTGCGCGCGCAGCCGATGCCGATCAGCTGGTCGTAGATCAGGTCGGGCGTCATCCGGATCAGGTGCAGTTCGCGCCGGCGCTGGCGGATGATCTCGTGCCCGGCGGCGAACGGGATCAGGTGGGTGAAGCCTTCGAGCGCGACGCTCGCGCCGTCGCTGACGAAGCGCTCGATGGCATCGGCCAGCGACATGATCACGCCGCTCACTCCACCACCGTGCGCGACTGCTCGCGCAGGTATTGCGCGAGGTAGTGGAACGACGCGATCGCCTTGCCGCTGGAGCCCGAACCCTTCCAGCCGCCGAACGGCTGGTAGCCGGGCCACGCGCCGGTGGTGGCGCCCTGCGGACGGTTGGCGTAGGTCACGCCGGCCTCGATGTGCTCGTGGAACCACGACACCTCGTCGGCGCCGCCGTAGAAGCCCGCGGTGAGTCCCATCGGCGAATCGTTGGCCAGCCGCATCGCCTCGTCGCGGTCGCCGTAGCGATGCACGGTGAGGATCGGCAGGAACATCTCGTGCTGCCACAGCGGATGCTGCAGCGGCACCTCGGCCAGCATCGGCTCGACGTAGTAGCCCCGTGCCAGTGCGGTGCGACCGCCGCTGCCCAGCCCGATCCGCGCGCCGCCGCAGAGCACGTTGGCGCCGGCGTCGCGCAAGGCATCCGCGTGGTGCTGGTAGTTCTCGTAGGCGGTGGCGTTGACCACCGGCCCCAGCCAGTTTTCGTGCCGGCGCGGATCGCCGATGCGGATGGCGGTGGCCTGCGCATGCAGGCGCCCGATCAATGCGTCGGCCACGCTTTCATGCACGTACAGGCGCGACAGCGCCGAACATTTCTGCCCGCCCATGCCGTAGGCCGAACGCACGATGCCGGCCGCGGCGCGGTCGAGGTCGGCGCGCTCGGTGACGATGCACGGATTCTTGCCGCCCATCTCGGCGATGCACGGCCGCGGATACGCGCCTCCGGCCATCTGCCGCATCAGGTGCCGCCCGACCGGCACCGAGCCGGTGAAGGTGATGCCGGCGGTGAGCGGGTGCTGCGCCAGCGCCTCGCCGATCTCGCGCCCGGCCCCGGAGAGGTAATTGAACACGCCCGGCGGCAGGCCCGCGTCGCGGATGCAGTCGGCCAGCAACCGGCCCGCCCACGGCGTATCGCTGGCGCCCTTGAGCACCACCGTGTTGCCGGTGACCAGCGCCGCCGCCACCGGGCCGCCGGCCAGCGCCAGTGGAAAGTTGAACGGCGCAATCACCACCCACACGCCGTATGGCCGCATCACGCTGGCATTGTGCGAGGCGAAGCCCGTCACCGGATCGTCCGGCAGCACGTGGTTGTAGCCGGCATGGCTTTCGAAATCGTCCGCATAGTGGTGGAAGAAATCCACCGTCTCCTGCGCTTCGCCGAGCGCCTCCATGCGGTTCTTGCCGACCTCCAGCACCATCGCGGCGGCGATGTCGTAGACACGCTCCTCCAGCAGCTCGCCGACCCGGTGCAACAGGCGCGTGCGCTCGGCCACCGGCATGGCGCGCCACGCGGGGCCGGCTGCCTGCGCCGCGCACATCGCGGCCTGCACGTCGTTGTCGCCGGCCAAGCCGAACTCGCCCAGCCGCAGCTCGCGGTCGAAGGGACTGTGGCGCAGGGCATACCGCGGCGCATCGCGGTCGACGCCGTCGATGAACAGCCGATGCTGCGCGCCGAGCCCGGCTTCCACCCGTGCCAGGGCCGCCTCGAAGCGCTCGTGCATGGCTTCCGGCGGGTTGTACATGGTGGCGTAGGTAAGGCGGAAACTCATCGGCGATTCCTCAGGCAACGGCAGGGAAGAAGTGCGCCAGCAGGCGGTCGAGCAAGCTCAGTGCATCGGCCAGGGCGTGGTTTTCGATCACCAGCGGCGGAGCCAGCAGCAGCAGGTTGCCGCGGCTGGCGAACGACACGCCCTGGGCCATCGCCGCGTCCACCAGCGCGCTCAAGGCCGGCGGCGTCTGCGGCCAGGGTGCCAGCGGTGCCCGGGTGTCGCGGTTTTCGACCAGCTCGACCACCGCGAACAGTCCGTGGCCGCCGCGCACGTCGCCGATCACCGGGTGGTGCGCCTGCAGCGCGCGCAGCTCGGCCAGCATCCATCCGCCCAGGATGCGCGAGCGCGCGATCAGGTCTTCGTCTTCATAGGCACGCAGCGCGGCCAGGCCGGCGGCGCACGACAGCGGGTGGCCGCAATAGGTCAGGCCGGTGTACAGCATCTCGTGCTGCAGGCGTGCGGCGACCGGCGCCGACAACACCACCGCGCCGAGCGGCAGGTGCGCGCCGGTCAGTCCCTTGGCGAGGGTCATCAGGTCGGGCTTGCCCGCATCGCCATGGCGCTGCCAGGCGAACCATTCGCCGCAGCGCCCGAAGCCGCTCATCACTTCGTCCGCGATGAGGTACACCCCGCGTTCGCGGGTCACTTCGCGCAGGCCGGGCCAGTAGCTGTCGGGCGCCACGATGCCGTTGGTGCCAGCGTTGGGTTCCATCAGCACCGCAGCGACCGACGACGCGCCTTGGTGGTCGATCGCCTGCGCCACGGCCGCCACCGCGTGCTCGCCGCAGGCCTGGGCGTCCTCGCTGCCGAACGGGCAGCGGTAGGTATCCGGCGGCGGCACGTGCAGCACGCCGAACGCTTCCGGATCGACCTGCGAGCGCGTGCGCGCGTCGCCGGACAGCGCCATGCAGGCGTAGCTGGCGCCGTGGTAGGAGCGGTCGCGCGTGACGATGTGGCCGCGCGGTTTGCCGCTGGCCTGGCGCGCGAACTTCACCGCGTTCTCGTTGGCATCCGCACCGGCGAGCGTGAAGAACACGCGCCCGCCGTCGAAGCCGGCCTTCTCCAGCAGCGCCTCGGCCAGCTCCGCCCGCGGCTGCGCACCCCACGCCGAGGTGACGAAGCACAACTGCTGCGCCTGCTCGCGGATCGCCGCGACCACCGCCGGATGCTGATGGCCGAGGTTGCTGCATTCGGCCAGGCTGCTCATGTCCAGGATGCGCCTGCCGTCCTCGAGCTCGAGGTACGCGCCGCGGCCGCCGACCACGGTCGGCGCCTGCCATGCCGCCTGCACACACCAGCTGTGCAGGACGCTGTCGCGTTCGTTTGCCACGGGCTATCCCCGGTCCGCTTGTTCGGTAATCGCACAGTAATTCGTATTGCGAACTCATTTGAAAACTTCTACGCTCGGCCTGTCAATGGAAATCGTGGCGCATGGCATCGACACCCTTCGAGGAAAGCGCGGACTACGTACAGTCGCTGGCGCGCGGACTGCGCGTGCTGCGCGCGTTCGACCGTGAGCTCGCCAGTCCCAGCCTGTCCGAATTGGCCGAGCGCACGCAGCTGTCGCGCGCGGTGGTGCGCCGCTCGCTGCTGACCCTGCAGCACCTGGGCTATGTCGGCAGCCGCGGGCGGAGTTTCTTCCTGACCCCGCGCGTGCTGGAGCTGGGCTACAGCTACCTCACCTCGCTGGACCTGACCGAGCTGGCACAGCAGAGCCTGGAGCAGCTGTCGCAGCGGGTGGGCGAGTCGTGCTCGATGGCGGTGCTGGACGGCAGCGACATCGTCTACGTGCTGCGCGTGCCGGTGCGCCGGGTGATGAGCATGGCGCTGGGCGTGGGTGCGCGGCTGCCCGCGTTCGCCGCCTCGATGGGGCGGGTGATCCTGGCCGACCTGCCCGAGGCCGAGCTGGCGGCGTGGCTGCGTGGTCAGAAATTCCGTGCCTACACGCCGCAGACGATCCGCACCGCCAGCGCGCTGAAGGCCGAGCTGCAGCGGGTGCGCCAGCAGGGTTATGCGCTGACCTCGCGCGAGCTGGAGCCGGGGCTGTGCTCGATCGCGGTGCCGATCCGCGCCGGCGACGGCCGCGTGGTGGCCGCGCTGAACATCGGCATGCCGTACAGCGACGAAGCGCCGGCGCGCGCGGTCAAGCAGATGTTGCCGGCGCTGCACGAGGCGCAGCACGCGATCGAACAGGCGATCCGGCACCGGGGCTGGCTGCCGCACATGGCGATGAGGAGCGCTTATGACTAGCGCCTGGCTGGTCGATGCGACGCGTACGCCGTTCGGCCGCCTCGGCGGCGCGCTGGCCGGCGTGCGCGCCGACGACCTGGCCGCGCTGCCGATCGCGGCGCTGATGGCGCGTCATCCCACCTTGGACTGGGCCGCGCTGGACGAGGTGATCCTCGGCTGCGCCAACCAGGCCGGCGAGGACAACCGCAACGTGGCGCGCATGGCGACGCTGCTGGCCGGCTTGCCGCAAAGCGTGCCGGCGGTCACCGTCAACCGGCTGTGCGCGTCGGGGCTGGAGGCGATCGGCCAGGCCGCGCGCGCGATCGCCTGCGGCGAGGCCGAGCTGGTCGTCGCCGGCGGCGTCGAGAGCATGTCGCGCGCGCCCTACGTGCTGGCCAAGGCCGACGTTGCCTACGCCCGCGGGCAGCAGCTCGAGGACACCACGCTGGGCTGGCGCCTGGTCAATCCGCGCATGCAGGCCGGCTACGGCATCGACTCGATGACGCAGACCGCCGAGAACCTCGCGCGCGAGCACGGCATCGACCGCGACAGCCAGGATGCCTATGCCCTGCGCAGCCAGCAGCGCACCGCGCACGCGCAGGCACAGGGCTGGCTGGCGGAGGAAATCACCGCCGTGCATGCGCCGCACGGGAAGGAGTCGCTCGTCGTGCAGGTCGACGAGCATCCGCGCGCCGACACCACGGCGGCGAAGCTGGCCGCGCTCAAGCCGCTGCTCGGTGCCGGCAGCAGCATCACCGCCGGCAATGCGTCGGGTCTCAACGACGGCGCCGCCGCCGTGCTGCTGGCCTCGGAGGCGGCGCTCGCGCGATACGGCCTGCAGCCGCTGGCGCGCATCGTCGGCATGGCCGCGGCCGGCGTGGCGCCGCGGGTGATGGGCATCGGCCCGGTGCCGGCGATCCACAAGCTGCTGGCGCGCACCGGCCTCGGCGCGTCAGACTTCGACCGCATCGAGATCAACGAAGCGTTCGCCGCGCAGGTGCTCGCCTGCACGCGCTCGCTCGGCCTGCCCGACGATGCCGAACACGTCAACGCCAACGGCGGCGCGATCGCGCTCGGCCACCCGCTCGGCGCCAGCGGCGCGCGCCTGGCGCTGACCGCGGCGTTCGCGCTGCGTCGCCACCGCCAGCACCGCGCACTGGTCAGCCTGTGCGTCGGCGTCGGCCAGGGGCTGGCCCTGGCACTGGAGCGTCCATGAACCGGAACCTCGTCCTGTCCGCCCTGATCGCCACGGCGGCGCTGCTGCCGCTGGCCGGCCGCGCCGCCGATACCGCGCCGCAGGCCGACCGTGCGCTGGGCCGCGAACTGCTCGCCGAACTGATTGCCGTCGACACCACCTCCGAACACGGCGGCACTACGCTCGCCGCGGAAAAGCTTGCCCGGCGCTTCCTCGACGCCGGCTTCGCGCCGGCGGACGTGCAGGTGGTCGGCGACGACCCGCGCCGGCGCAACCTGGTGGTGCGCCTGCGCGGCCGCGGCGAGCGCGAGCCGATCCTGCTGCTCGCGCACCTCGACGTGGTGGAAGCGCGGCGCGCGGACTGGCACGTCGACCCGTTCGCGCTGACCGAGCGCGACGGCTACTTCTACGGTCGCGGCACCATGGACATCAAGGGCGCCGGCGCCGGCCTGGTCGAGACGCTGCTGCGCCTGCACCGCGAAGGCTTCGTGCCGAGGGGCGACTACCTCCTCGCGCTCACCGCCGGCGAGGAAGACGGCGTCGCCAACGGCGTGCAGTGGCTGCTGGCGCATCGGCCCGAGCTGATCCGTTCCGCCTACTCGATCAACGTCGACGGCGGCGGGCCGGAGATCCGCGGCGGCAAGCCGGCGGTGCTGTCGGTGGAGACCGCGGAAAAAGTCTTCCTGAGCTACACCCTCACCGTGCGCAACCCCGGCGGGCACAGCTCGCTGCCGACGCCCGACAACGCGATCTATCGGCTTGCGCAGGCGCTGGAGCGGCTGGCGTCGCTGCGCTTCCCGCTGCGCAGCAACGCGGCCACGCGCGGCTACTACGCGACGCTGGCCAGGGACTATTCGGGCGCGCTCGCCGCCGACATGCGCGCGGTGGCCCGCACGCCGTCCGATCCCGCGGCGCTGGCGCGGCTGGCGGCGTCCTCCGTCTACAACAACGCGCAGCTGCGCACGACCTGCGTGCCGACGCTGCTGCAGGGCGGGCAGGCCGAGAACGCCTTGCCGCAGGTCGCGCGGGCCACGATCAACTGCCGCCTGCTGCCGGACGAGGATCCGGACCGCGTGGATGCGGCGCTGCGCCAGGCCGTGGCCGACCCCGGCGTCGAGATCGCCCGCATCGCGCCGCCGCAGCCCAGCCCGCCCAGTCCGGTGGACGAGGCGCTGTTCGCGCGGATCGCCAAGGTGGCGCAAGAGCTGTGGGGACCGATGCCGGTGACGCCGTACATGTCCGCCGGCGCTTCCGACAGCGTGTTCCTGCGCGCGGCGGGGATGCCATCCTATGTCTTCAACGGCATCGCCTACGACGTCGACGACGATCGTTCGCACGGCCAGGACGAACGCATCCTGGTCGATGCCTACTACCGCTCGCTGGAATTTGACTATAGATTGTTAAAGAAGCTTTAAGGAGCCGCTGTCTCCTCATGCAACACGCCGCATTCCTCTTCCCGCACTGCCCGCCCGCCGCCGCGGGCCGGGCCGCCGTGCCGCCACCGGCGTGCCGGCCATGACGAACGCGACCGCCATCGGCACGCTGGAGCAGGCGCTGGCCCATGCGGAGCGCCTGCTGCAGAGCGCTCCGGCCCTGGCCGGCGAACAGGCGGCGGAGATCCTCAAGGTGGCCACGAACCACCCCGCCGCGCTGCGGTTGCTGGCGGCGGCGCGGATCGGGCAGGGCGATACGCAAGGCGCGCTCGAGATCCTCGAGCCGCTGGCCCGGAGCCAGCCGAACTGGGCGCTCGCCCAGCTCGACCTCGGCCTGGCGCTGGGCCATGACGGGCGCGGCCAGCAGGCGATCGACGCGCTGCGCCGCGCGGTGGCGCTGAAGCCCGGGCTGCCGCAGGCCTGGCGCGCGCTCGGCGACCACCTCATGGCTGCCGGCGAGCAGGAGGCCGCCGACGCCGCCTACGCCAACCACGTGCGCCATTCCACCAGCGACCCGCAGCTGCTGGCCGCCGCCGTCGCGCTGGTCGAGAACCGCATTCCCGAGGTCGAGGCGCTGCTGCGCGAACACCTGAAGCAGGCGCCGACCGACGTGGCGGCGATCCGCATGTTCGCCGAGGTCGCCGCCCGGCTGGGCCGCAACGAGGACGCGCTGCACCTGCTCGAGCGCTGCCTGGAGCTGGCGCCCGGTTTCGATGCCGCGCGCCAGAACTACGCCCAGGTCCTGCATCGCAGCAACCGGCCGGAGCAGGCGCTGGCGCAGATCGAGCGCCTGCTGGCGACGGCGCCGACCCATCCCGGCTACCGCAACCTCAAGGCGGTGGTGCTGTGCCGGGTCGGCGACTACGAGCCGGCGATTGCCATCTACGCCGAGCTGCTGGAGCAGTACCCGGACAACCCGAAGGTGTGGATGAGCTACGGCCACGCGCTGAAGACCGCCGGCCACGCCGGGCGTGCGATCGACGCCTACCGCCGCAGCCTGGCGCTGGAGCCGTCCTTCGGCGAAGTCTGGTGGAGCCTGGCCAACCTCAAGACCTTCCGCTTCGGCGCCGACGATCTCGCCACGATGCGCCGCCAGCTGGCGCGCGCCGATCTGGCTGAGGACGACCGCCTGCACCTGGAGTTCGCCGTCGGCAAGGCGCTGGAGGACGCCGGCGAGTACGAACCCTCGTTCCGGCACTACGCGCAGGGCAACGCGATCCGTCGCGCCCAGCTGCACTACAGTGCCGACGAGACCGGCGCGCGCGTGCGGCACATCCGCCAGCGCTACACCCGCGGATTCTTCGCCGCGCGCGCGGGTTGCGGCAGCCCGGCGCGCGACCCGATCTTCGTGGTCGGCCTGCCGCGCTCCGGTTCCACCCTGATCGAGCAGATCCTGGCCAGCCACAGCCAGGTCGAAGGCACCATGGAGCTGCCCGAGGTCACCTCGATCACGCGCCTGCTGCGCGAGCGCGCCGGCGCCGACGGCGAGATGCCCTACCACGACGCGCTGGCGGCGCTGGACGCCGGCGCGCTGCGCGAGCTGGGCGAGCGCTACCTCGACAACACCCGCATCCAGCGCAAGACCGCCGCGCCGTTGTTCATCGACAAGATGCCGAACAACTTCATGCACGTCGGGCTGATCCACCTGATGCTGCCGAACGCGACCATCATCGATGCGCGGCGGCACCCGCTGGCCTGCTGCTTCTCGGGCTTCAAGCAGCACTTCGCGCGCGGGCAGGGCTTCAGCTACAGCCTCGAGGACCTGGGCCGCTACTACCGCGACTACGTCGCGCTGATGGCGCATTTCGACGCAGTGCTGCCTGGTCGCATCCACCGCGTCTTCTACGAACGCATGGTCGAGGACACCGAGGGGGAGATTCGGCGCCTGCTCGACCATTGCGGCCTGCCGTTCGAGGAATCGTGCCTGCGGTTCTTCCAGAACGAGCGACCCGTCCGCACCGCGAGTTCGGAACAGGTGCGCCGGCCGATCTACCGCGAAGGGGTGGATCACTGGCAAAACTACGCACCATGGCTGGTGCCTTTGGAATCGACACTGGGGCAGGTGTTGCAGCGATACCCCGAGGTGCCGGGATTTGAATCCGATGTGGCAGTTTCCGATTGATCGTCATCAACACTTAGAGAGGGGAGCCAATGTACAGGATTAGGGGTAGACAACCAGCACCAACACGGCGGACGAGCTTGAACCGCCTGCCGCTCGCCGCGGCGATCTGCTTCGCCATGAGCTCGGCGGCGTTCGCGCAGGACGCCGGCCAGACCCAGCCGCCGGCCCAGGCGCCGGCCGCGGGACAGAAGGTGGCGACGCTGAGCACGGTGACCGTGACTGCGCAAAAGCGTACCGAGAACCTGCAGAAGGTGCCGATCAGCATCCAGGTGCTGGGCTCGGAGAAGATCGACCAGCTGCACATCGCCAACTTCGACGACTACGTGAAGTACCTGCCCAGCGTGTCCTACCAGAGCGCAGGCCCGGGTTTTTCCGAGATCTACATGCGTGGCGTGGCCAGCGGCGGTGACGGCAACCATTCCGGTTCGCGGCCGAGCGTCGGCGTGTACCTCGACGAGCAGCCGGTCACCACGGTCACCGGTCCGCTCGACATCCACATGTACGACATCGCCCGTGTCGAGGTGCTGGCCGGGCCGCAGGGCACCCTGTACGGCGCCAGCGCGCAGTCCGGCGCCTTGCGCATCATCACCAACAAGCCCGACGCCAGCGGCTTCGCCGCCAGCTACAGCGCCGGCATCGACTCGGTCGCCCACGGCGGCATCGGGCACGTGGTCGAGGGGATGGTCAACCTGCCGATCTCGAAAAACGCAGCGATCCGCCTCGTCGGCTGGCATGAGCATGACGCCGGCTATATCGACAACAAGGAAGGCACGCGCACTTTCCCGGTATCCGGCATCACCGTCAGCAACGCCAGGAACTGCACGGCGTCGAGCCTGCTGGTCTGCATGCCCGCGGCCAAGAAGAACTACAACGGCAACGACATCGACGGTGCACGCGCGGCGCTGAAGGTCGACCTGAATGACGACTGGTCGATCAACGGGACGTTGATGGGGCAGAACACGGTGGCGCACGGCAACATGGCCACCGATCCGGCGATCGGCGACCTCGCCGTGACCCACTTCTACCCGGAGCGCACTTCCGACCGCTGGTGGCAGGCGGCGCTGACGCTGCAGGGCAAGATCGGCAACTTCGACCTGACCTATGCGTATGCGCACCTCAAGCGGATCCAGGTCGAGCACAACGACTACAGCGACTATTCGTTCTGGTACGACCAGCTGCCCTACGCGTACGGCAACTACATCTCCGACAACAACGGCGCGCTGATCAATCCGTCGCAGTACATCATCGGCAAGGACCGTTACGCCATGGACAGCCATGAGCTGCGCCTGGCGTCGCCGAAGGAGGATCGCCTGCGCGTGGTCGGCGGCGTGTTCTGGGAACGCTCGGTGCACGACATCGAACAGCGCTACATGATCAACGGGTTCGCGGACTCGCTCACCGTGCCGGGCTGGCCGAACACCATCTGGCTGACCGAACAGGTGCGCACCGATCGCGACGAGGCAGTGTTCGGCGAACTGTCCTACGACTTCATCCCCGACACGCTCACCGGCACCATCGGCGGGCGCTACTTCCGCGCCAACAACAGCCTGGGCGGCTTCTACGGTTTCAGCGCCGGCTACTTTCCCGGCTCCAGCTACGGCGTGGCCGGCTGCATCTCGCCACAGCCGTACCGCGGCGCACCGTGCCTGGACTTCGACAAGAACGTGAAGGAAACCGGCTCGCTCGGCAAGGTCAACCTGACCTGGAACATCACGCCGACCAAGATGGTCTATGTCACGCGGTCCGAGGGCTATCGTCCCGGCGGCCTGAACCGCCGCGGCTCGCTGCCGCCGTACAAGTCGGACTACCTGACCAACTACGAGTTCGGCTGGAAGACCACCTGGCTCGACAACCGGTTGTCGTTCAACGGCTCGGTGTTCCAGCAGGACTGGAAGGACTTCCAGTTCAGCATCCTCGGCGCCAACGGCCTGACCGAGATCAAGAACGCCAACCAGGCGCGCATCCGGGGCCTGGAAACGGAGTTGAACTGGGCCGCCACCTACAACCTGCAACTCAGTGCCGGCGCCGCCTTCTACGATGCCAAGCTGACCGCGACCTACTGCGGCTTCACCGACGCCAACGGCACGCCGGTCACCGATTGCCCCGGTGCGGAGCTGGCGCCGAAGGGCACCCAGTTGCCGGTGACGCCGAAGTTCAAGGGCAACCTGGTGGCGCGCTACACCTTCGACCTCGGTGAAAACGAGGCCTACCTGCAAGGTGCGGTGGTGCATGTGGGCGAGCGCAAGTCGGACCTGCGCCTGCTCGAGAACGGCCTGACCGGCAACCTGGCCGCGTACACGACCATGGATGTCTCCGCCGGCTTCCACAAGGGCGGCTGGACGGTGGACATGTACATCAACAACCTGTTCGACAAGCGCGCGCAACTCTACAAGTACGCCGAGTGCGCCGAGGCGGTTTGCGCTGCCCACGGCGTGGTGGCGCAGTATCCCAACGGGCAGGTGTACACCGTCACCAACCAGCCGCGCACCATCGGCTTGCGCTTCACGCAGGAGTTCTAGGCCGGCGAGCTGCCCGCCCGCACGGCGCATGGATGTCCGCGAAAGGCCCCGGTGCGAACCGGGGCCTTTCGCGTTTCAGGGCGGCGTCCGCGGCTGGCCGGCGCGTGTTCGTCCGGTTGTCCGTGCGGTGTCCGCGGACACTCCGGCGGCGCCGTCGGAACCGATCAAGCCGTTGCAGGACAAGCGTTTGCGGCGCCGTGGCCGAGTGGCACGTGGATTGCAACGACCGCTGTGCAACCGCGCTGTACGCGGTCAGGAACGGCATCGATGATCCGCGACACTTCCGCACAGGACCGACTGGTCGAAGTCAAACCCAACCGCAAGCGCCAGCTGATCCTGCTCGGCGCCGGTGCGCTCGTGCTGGCATTGCTGGCCTGGCTGGCGCCTGGCGTCGGCCGGCTGTTCTCGGCGTCCGCCTCGGTCAGCAGTTCGCGGCTGGCCTTCGCCACCGTCGAGCGCGGCCCGTTCGTGCGCGACATCGCCGCCGAGGGCAAGGTGGTGGCGGCGGTCAGCCCCACCCTGTACGCCACCTCCGGCGGCGCGGTGACGCTGAAGGTGCATGCCGGCGATACGGTGAAGGTGGGCCAGGTGCTGGCCACCATCGTCAGCCCGGAGCTCACCAACAAGCTGGCGCAGGAACAGAGCAACGCCGACGCGATGGAAGTGGAATACCGGCGCGCGCAGATCGATGCGCGCAAGCAGCGTTCCGCGCTGCAGGAAACCTACGACAACGCCGTCATCGACCAGACCACCGCCGAGCGCAACCTCGACCGCTACCAGAAGGCGTTCGCCAAGGGCGCGGTGTCCAACATGGACGTGGACAAGGCCAAGGACGCGCTGGACAAGGCGAAGATCGCCACCACGCATGCCAGGGCCAACCTCGGCCTGGACAACGACAGCCTCAACTTCGACATCCAGTCGAAGAAGCTCGCGCACGAGCGCCAGCTGCTGCTGGTCAAGGACCTGCAGCGCCAGGTCGACGACCTCAACGTGAAGTCGCCGGTGGACGGCCAGGTCGGCCAGCTGTTCATCGCCGAGCGCGCCACCGTGGCCAAGGACGCGCAGCTGCTCAGCGTGATCGACCTGTCCGCGCTGCAGGTGGAGATGCAGGTGCCGGAAAGCTTCGCCCGCGACCTCGGCATCGGCATGGCCGGCGAGATCAGCGGCAACGGCCACACCTGGAAGGGCCTGGTCAGCGCGATCTCGCCCGAGGTGGTCAACGGCCAGGTCGCCGCGCGGCTGCGCTTCGAGGGCGACACGCCGAAGCAGCTGCGGCAGAACCAGCGCCTGTCGGTGCGCGTGCTGCTGGACAAGCGCGACAACGTGCTGACCGTGCAGCGCGGCTCCTTCGTCGACGAATCCGGCGGCAGCTACGCCTACCTCGTGAAGGACGGCATCGCCAGCAAGACCCCGATCCGCGTCGGCGTCTCCAGCATCGACAAGGTGGAGATCCTCGACGGCCTGAAGGAAGGCGACCGCATCGTGATCTCCGGCACCGACAGCTTCAAGGGCGCGGCCACGGTCGCGATCAGCAATTGACGAACTTCCTTCTCCCCCCGGGAGAAGGTGCCCGAAGGGCGGATGAGGGTACGGGGCTTGCGCAGACTTTCTCGCGATAACCGAACCCTCTCCCCAACCCCTCTCTCCCACAAGGGGACTTCCTTCGGTCGCCGATGGGAGAGGGGCTCAAGATCACCACCACCAAAGGACGCAACCATGCTGAAGATGACCCACCTGTCCAAGGTCTACCGCACCGAAGTGGTGGAGACCTATGCGCTGCGCGATTTCAACATCGATGTGAAGGAAGGCGAGTTCGTCGCCGTCACCGGCCCGTCCGGCTCCGGCAAGACCACCTTCCTGACCATCGCCGGCTTGCTGGAAACTTTCTCGGGCGGCGAGTACCACCTGGACGGCATCGAGGTGAGCAACCTCAACGACAACGCCCGCTCGAAGATCCGCAACGAGAAGATCGGCTTCATCTTCCAGGCGTTCAACCTGATCCCCGACCTCAACGTGTTCGACAACATCGAGGTGCCGCTGCGCTACCGCGGCATGAAGGCGGCCGAGCGCAAGCAGCGCATCATGGACTCGCTGGAGCGCGTCGGCCTGGCCTCGCGCGCCAAGCACTACCCGGCCGAACTCTCCGGCGGCCAGCAGCAGCGCGTGGCGATCGCCCGCGCGCTGGCCGGCTCGCCGCGCCTGCTGCTGGCGGACGAACCGACCGGCAACCTGGACACCCAGATGGCGCGCGGCGTGATGGAGCTGCTGGAGGACATCCACCGCGAAGGCGCCACCATCGTGATGGTCACGCACGACCCGGAGCTGGCTGCGCGCGCCCAGCGCAACGTGCACATCATCGACGGCCAGGTGGTCGACCTGTCCGAGGATCCGCGCTTCCACACCGTGCATGCCGCCGAAGAAGCCCATGGCTGAGTGGCGGGGATCCGGGATTCGGAACGGGTGACCGGCCGAGGCACGAACCCGCGCGACCGCCACCTTTTCCGAATCCTGCATCCCGCATCACCGGAACCAGAACATGCTCGCCTACTACTTCCAACTTGGCCTGCTCAGCTTGCGCCGCAATCCGGCGCTGACCGCGCTGATGGTGATGGCGATCGGCTTTGGCGTGGCGGCGTCGATGATCACCTGGTCCGTGTTCCGCGCCGTGTCGGGCAACCCGATTCCGGGCAAGTCCGCGCAGCTGTTCACGCCGCAGGTCGACGGCTGGGGGCCGCAGCAGAATCTCGACGGCGAGCCGGCGGAAGCGTTGGCCTATACCGACGCGATCGCGCTGATGCAGGCGCACCAGGCAAAGCGGCAGACCCTGCTGTATCCGGTGCAGCTGTCGGTGATGCCGGGCGGCCAACGCGATCTCCCCTTGAACGTCAACGGCTACGCCGTCACCGCCGATTTCTTCAGCATGTTCGAGGTGCCGTTCCGCTACGGCAGCGGCTGGAGCGTGCGGGACGACGCCGCGCGGGCCAGCGACGTGGTCATCAGCAGCGAGCTCAACCAGAAGCTGTTCGGTGGCGCCGACAGCGTGGGGCGCACGCTCGGCCTGGGCGGCCATGATTACCGTATCGTGGGCGTCGCCAGCCACTGGAACCCGCGTCCACGTTTCTACGACCTGTTCAGCACCAGCGGCTTTGCCGACGAGCCGGACATCTACATGGTGTTCAACCGTGCGCTGGATCTGCATATGTACACCAATGGCCGCAACAGTTGCCGCGGCCAGCTCAGCTTCACCAACTGGACTGACTACACGCAGAGCAACTGCGTGTGGATCACGCCGTGGGTGGAACTGGACAGCCCCGCCGAGGTCGCCAGCTATCGCAGCTTCCTCGCCAACCATGCCGCCGACCAGCAGCGCGCGGGCCGCTTCAACTGGGCAGCCAACGTGCGCCTGCGCGATGTGATGCAGTGGCTCGATCACGAGCACGTGGTGCCGCCGGAAAGCCGCATCGCGCTGGCGGTGGCGCTGGGCTTCTTCCTGATCTGCCTGGTCAACACCATCGGCCTGTTGCTGGCGAAGTTCATGCGCCGCGCCGGCGAGATCGGCGTGCGCCGCGCCCTGGGCGCGACGCGGGGCGAGATCTACGCGCAGTACCTGGTCGAGGCCGGCACGGTGGGCCTGGCCGGCGGCGTGCTCGGTCTGCTGCTCACCGCGCTGGGCGTGTCCGGCGTGGGCATCCTGTTCCAGCCGGAGATCGCCAGGCTGGCGCGGCTCGACGTCTCGCTGGTGGGCCTGACCTTCGTCGTGGCGATCCTCGCCACCGTACTGGCGGCGTTCTACCCGGCGTGGCGCGCGGCGCACGTGCAACCCGCCTGGCAGTTGAAGTCGAGCTGAGGAGAACGCCATGCATATCCAGATCAGGCCTGTCATCACCGCGTTGCGCCGGCACAAGGCGGGCACCTTGCTGATCGCGCTGCAGATCGCGCTGACCCTGGCCATCGTCTGCAACGCGCTGTTCATCATCCACCAGCGACTGGCCAACCTGTCCGCAACCAGTGGCGTGGACGAGGCCAACGTGTTCGTCATCGCCAACATGTGGGCCGACCTCGGCCAGCCAACCGAGCGCATCGACGTGCAGGTGCGTGCCGACCTGCTCGCGCTGCGGCAACTGCCGGCCGTGCGCGATGCCGCGCCCGCCAGCGGTTACCCGCTGCGCGGCGGTGGCTGGGACAACTTCGTCACCATGACGCCCGAGCAGACCAAGCCGACCACCGATGCGGCGGTGTACACCGGCGACGAGCATTTCATCGACACGCTGGGCCTGAGGCTCGTCGCGGGACGCAATTTCCGCCCTGACGAGGTGATGGTGATGGGCACCCAGCAGGCCATCACCCCGCCGACGGTGATCGTGAGCAAGGTGCTGGCCGACCGTTTGTTCCCCGATGGCAACGCGCTGGGCAAGAGCTTCTACGCGATGGGCGCCACGCCGAGCACCATCGTCGGCATCGTCGATCCGCTGCACCGGCAGGGCGTGGACCAATGGAGCAACGGCTATGCCGGGCAGGCGCTGATCTGGCCGATGCGGGCGGATGATTCGCGCGGCATCTACTACATCGTGCGGGCCAAGCCCGGCCAACTTGCCGACGCCATGCGCGAGGCGCCCAAGGCGCTGTATGCGCAAAGCCGCCTGCGCATCATCGAACCCAAGGACGGCATCCAGGACTACGCCGCCATCCGTCACAAGGTGTACGACCGCGACCGCGGCATGGCGATCCTGATGAGCGTCATCAGCGTGGTGCTGCTGGCGATCACCGCCGCCGGCATCGTCGGCCTCACCAGCTTCTGGGTCGGCCAGCGGCGCAAGCAGATCGGCGTGCGCCGCGCGCTGGGCGCCAGGCAGTGCGACATCCTCGCCTACTTCCTCACCGAGAACTTCCTGATCAGTGCGACCGGCGTGCTGCTGGGCGCCGTGCTGGCGATCGCCTTCAACCTGTGGACGGTGACCCGTTTCGAGATGAGCCACATGTCGATGGCCTACGTGGGCATCGGCGTGGTGGTGTTGCTGTTGCTCGGCCAGGCGGCGGTGCTCGCGCCGGCGCTGCGCGCCTCGCGCGTGTCGCCGGTGGAGGCGACGCGTTCGGTGTGACGTTCTTTTCTCCCTCCCCTGCAAAGCAGGGGAGGGCTGGGGAGGGGTGCTTTTGATCTTGACGTCAAAAGCTTTACCCCCTCCCGACCTCCCCCTGCTCTGCAGGGGGAGGAGACAAAACCTGGAGCATTTGGAATGTTCAGCTACTACCTCGAATTGGCCTTGCGCAGCCTGAGGCGCAGTCCCGGCCTGACCGCGCTGATGGTGCTGGCGATCGGCTTCGGCGTGGCCGCGTCGATGACCAGCTGGTCGGTGTTCCGCGCGGTGTCGGGCGACCCGATCCCGTGGAAGTCGTCGCGGCTGTTCGTGCCGCAGATCGACAACTGGGGGCCGAACGGGCGCAGCTCCGACGGCGAGCCGCCGAACGCGATGGACTACGCCGACGCGATGGCGCTGATGCGCGACCATCGCGCCAAGCGGCAGTCGGCGATGTACCAGATCTCGCCGTCGGTGGTGCCGGCGCAGGCCGGCAAGCATCCGCTCAACGTCAGCGGCCACGCGGTCTACGGCGAGTTCTTCCCGATGCTGGACGTACCGTTCAAGTACGGCAGCGGCTGGAGCGCGAGCGACGACGGGGGCCGTGCGCAGGTCGTGGTGATCAGCAGCAAGCTCAACCAGAAGCTGTTCGGCGGGGAGAGCAGCGTGGGCCGCAGCGTCAACATCGAGGGCAAGGATTACCGCGTGGTCGGCGTGCTGGAGGAGTGGAACCCGCAGCCGCGCTTCTACGACGTGGTCAACACCGGCGGCTTCTCCGTCAATGGCGACGACGTGTTCCTGCCGTTCCTCACCGCCATCCAGGCGGGCCTGTCGAACGACGGCAACACCAATTGCAATGCGGTGCCGAAGGAGTCGGGCTTCGTCGGCCTGCAGCATTCGGAGTGCGTGTGGATAGCCTTCATGGCCGAGCTGGACGCCGGCGCGGAAGCCGCCTACCGCGATTACCTGGAGGGCTACGCGCGCGACCAGCAGCGGGCCGGGCGCTTCGCCTGGGCGCCGAACGGCCGCCTGCGCGACCTGCGCGCGTGGCTGGACAACCAGCATGTGGTGCCCAGCGACACCAAGGTCTCGCTGCTGGTGGCGCTGGGCCTGTTGCTGGTGTGCCTGGTGAACACGGTGGGCCTGCTGCTGGCGAAGTTCCTGCGCCGCAGCAGCGAGATCGGCGTGCGCCGCGCGTTGGGCGCGCCGCGTGCGGCGATCTACGCGCAGTTCATCACCGAGGCCGGCATCGTCGGCCTCGCCGGCGGCGTGCTCGGTCTGCTGCTCACCGGGGTCGGCGTGGCCAGCGTGGGTTGGGTGCTGCCCAGGGACATCGCCGCGTTGGCGCGGGTGGATGTGTCGCTGCTGCTGCTTACCTTGCTGGTGGCGGTGGTCGCCACGGTGGTTGCCGGTCTGTATCCCACCTTCCGCGCCTCGCGGGTGCAGCCTGCGTGGCAGCTGAAGAGCAATTAGTGCGCTGTCCCTGCGCGTGAAAGCGGCCATCCATGGCCGCACTCCTCAGACAAAGCCGGCCCAATCGTCAGATCTACGCAAGGAATAAAGCTCATGAAACTGCATCCCATCCTCGCCGCGCTGCGCAAGCACAAGGCCGGCACCGTGCTGATCGCGCTGCAGATCGCACTTACGCTGGCGATCGTGTGCAACGCCGTGTTCATCATCGGCCAGCGTATCGAGCGGGTGAACCGGCCCACCGGGCTGGACGAGAGCAACCTGTTCCTGGTCAGCCAGCAGTGGGTGGGCGCGCCCAGCGCCGACACGCCCGAAGGCGTGGAGAAACTCGACGCTATGCAGCGCGAGGATCTTGCCGCGCTGCGCCAGCTGCCGGACGTGGCGTCGGTGGCGCCGATCAACTCGATACCGCTGCTCAATTCCTCCTGGACCGGTTCGGTGTCGCTCAAGCCGGGCGCCCAGCTGGGCGGCAAGGGCAATACCCGCACGGCGTACTACTTCACCGACGAGCAGGCGCTGGCCACGCTGGGGCTGCGTCTGGTGGCCGGCCGCGCCTTCACGGCCGGCGACGTGCAGCACCAGGGATTCCGCGACCAGCGCGAGCGCCCGGTCGCCATCATCACCCGGCAGCTGGCGGACAAGCTGTTCCCGCAGGGCAGTGCGGTCGGCAAGGTGATGTACACCGACGGCAGCAGCGCGCCCACTACCGTCATCGGCGTGGTGGAGCGCCTGCAGATCCCCGCCAGCGGCAGCTTTGGCAACGAGTTCGTGTGGAATTCGACGCTGATCCCGACCCGGCTGGACGGGAACTTCGCGCGCTACGCGGTGCGCACCAAGCCGGGCCGGCTGGACGCGGCGATGCGCGCGGTGGCGCCGACGCTGTACAAGGTGAACCCGCTGCGCGTGCTCGACGACGACAGCGTCAAGCCGTTCGACGAGATACGCGCCAAGGCCTATCAGGCCGACCGCGGCATGGCGATCCTGATGGGCGTGGTGGCGCTGATCCTGCTCTGCGTCACCGCCGCCGGCATCGTCGGCCTGACCAGTTTCTGGGTCGGCCAGCGCCATCGGCAGATCGGCGTGCGGCGTGCGCTGGGCGCGCGCAGGATCGACATCCTGCACTACTTCCAGATCGAGAACCTGCTGATCGCCGGCGCCGGCGTGGTGGTCGGCGTGCTGCTGGCGGTGGGCCTGAACCTGTGGCTGATGAGCCATTACGAGATGAGCCGCATCCCGCTGGCTTACGTGCTGACCGGCGTGCTGGCGATGCTGGCGATTGGCCAGGCGGCAGTGTTCGTGCCGGCGCGGCGCGCGTCCAACGTGCCGCCGGTGGAGGCGACGCGGGCGGCGTGATCTGAGCCGGAAACAGGGGCGGGAATGGGGAATCGTCAGAGGCAACGCCACGCGCGCTCCGGCACCTCCCATTCCCGATTCCTGATTCCCCATTCCCTTCTCCGAAGGAGACACCGAAGGTGTTCGGCTACTACCTCGATCTGGCCCTGCGCAGCCTGAAGCGCAACCGGGCGCTCACCGCGCTGATGGTGCTGGCGATCGCGCTGGGCATCGGCGCCAGCATGACCACGCTGACCGTGCTGCACGTGCTGTCGGGCGATCCGCTGCCGGGCAAGAGCGCGCAACTGTATTACCCGCAGGTCGATCCGCAGGACATCAAGGGCATGCTCCCGAACAAGGAGCCGCCAGATCAGGTCACCCTGATCGACGGCCTGAACCTGCTGCGTGCCGGGCGCGCGGACCACCAGGCCTTGATGAGCGGTGGCTCGGTGCCGATCCAGCCTGAACAGTCCTCGCTCGACCCGTTTTACGTGGAGGCGCGCTACACCACGGCGGATTTCTTCGCGATGTTCGATGCACCGTTCCTGTACGGCCACGGCTGGACCGCGGCGCACGGCGAGGCCAAGGCGCGCGAGGTGGTGATCGCCAAGTCGCTCAACGACAAGCTGTTCGGCGGAGCCAACAGCGTGGGCCGCACGTTGCGCATGGCGGGCACTTCCTTCCGCATCGTGGGCGTGCTGGACAGCTGGCAGCCGAATCCGCACTTCTACGATCTCAACACGGGCTCCTACGCGTACGGCGAGCAGGTGTTCCTGCCGCTGCAGACCATGCTGGAGCTGCGGCTGGATCGCAACGGATCGACCGACTGCTGGGGCAATGGCGGCGGTGGCGTCGGCAGCATCCTGCCTTCGGATACCTGCGTGTGGCTGCAGTTCTGGGTGCAACTGGACAGTCCCGCGAAAGCGGCTGCGTACAAGGAGTTTCTCGTGCACTACTCGCAGGAGCAGAAGGCGCTGGGCCGGTTCCAGCGCACGCCCAACGTGCGCCTGCGCAACGTGATGCAGTGGCTCGATTACCAGATGGTGGTGCCCAATGACGTGCGCCTGCAGACCGGGCTGGCGTTCGGCTTCCTGCTGGTGTGCCTGGTCAATACGGTGGGGTTGATGCTGGCCAAGTTCATGCGTCGTGCGGCCGAACTGGGCGTGCGCCGTGCATTGGGTGCCTCGCGGCGCGCGCTGTTCGCGCAGCTGCTGATCGAATCCGGCGTGGTCGGTCTGGTCGGCGGCTGCGGCGGCCTGTTGCTGGCGATGGCCGGTCTGTGGCTGGTGCGGCAACGACCTTCGGACTATGCCGTACTGGCCCACCTGGACCTGAGCATGCTGTTCACCACCTTCATGCTGGCGGTATGCGCCACGCTGCTGGCCGGTCTGCTGCCCGCCTGGCGCGCCTGCCAGATCGCACCCGCCCTGCAGCTGAAGAGCAACTGAGGCGAGCCATGGACATTCTTCCGATCCTTTCCACGCTGCGCCGGCACAAGCTTACGTCCTGGCTGCTGATCCTGGAAATCGCGCTGACCTGCGCCATCGTATGCAACGCGGTATTCCTGATCGGCCAGCGCCTGCAGCGCATGGACATGCCCAGCGGCGTGGCCGAACACGAGCTGCTGCAGATCCAGGTAGCCGACGTGGCGACTCCGTCCAATCCGTATGCCCGCCTCGCGGAGGATCTCGCGGTGCTCAGGCAGGTGCCGGGCGTGCTCTCGGTGGCTTCCTCCAACCAGGTGCCATTCGGTAGTTCGTCGTCGAACGGCAACGTCATGCTCGACCCGGCGCAGCGCGAACGTACGCTCAACGCCGGCACCTACTTCGGCGAAAACCTGGTGCAAACGCTGGGCACCCGGCTGGTCGCCGGGCGTGATCTGCAACCCGATGACTTTATCGACGTGGAGACGGCGATGAAAGCGCTCGGCACCGGCGACAGCAAGAGCCTGCCACACGTCACGCTGATCACCCAGACCATGGCCGAGCGCCTGTGGCCGGGACAGAAACCGCTGGGCCGCACCATTTATCTCACCCCCATCGTGGGTCTGCGCGTGGTCGGCGTGCTGGACAGCCTGGCGCGGGCGAATGCCTACGACGCGGCCAAGGCGCAATACACCATGGTGGTGCCGCTGCGCATGGGCGCGAACAAAGATCAGAGCTACCTGATCCGCACCCGCCCGGAAGACCGCGCGGGCGTCATGGCCGCTGCGCTGGCCGCCCTGAAGAAGGCCGACCCGCAGCGCGTGGTGACCACCCAGCGCAGCTTCGACGAAGTGCGCCGGAAGTTCTTCCAGGATGACCGTGCGATGGCCGGCATGCTGGTCGGCGTGATCGCGGCACTGCTGATCGTTACCGCGCTGGGCATCGTCGGTCTGGCCAGCTTCTGGGTCGCGCAGCGGCGCCGCACCATCGGCGTGCGGCGCGCGCTGGGCGCAACGCGCCGCAACATCCTCAACTACTTCCAGACCGAGAACTTCCTGCTCGCCACGATCGGCATCGCGCTCGGCATGGCGCTGGCCTACGCGATCAACCTGTTCCTGATGCTGCATTACGAGTTGCCGCGACTTCCGGCCATCTATTTCCCCGTCGGCGCGATCGCGCTGTGGCTGATCGGCCAGCTTGCCGTCCTCGGTCCCGCGTTGCGCGCGGCAGCGGTGCCGCCGGTGGTGGCGACACGATCGGTATGAGGAGTCACGTTACAGGTTTTGCAGGAGCGACTTCCGTCGCGATGCTCGTCAGCCTTGCCAGCCAGGCGGCATCGCGGCTGAAGCCGCTCCCGCAAGTGTCATCAACAAAGGACCAGCCATGTTTGCCTACTACCTCGATCTGGCCCTGCGCAGCCTGAAGCGCAACAAGGTGCTCACCGCGTTGATGGTGCTGGCCATCGCCGTCGGCATCGGTGCCAGCATGACCACGCTGACGGTGATGCACCTGCTGTCGGGCGATCCGCTGCCGGGTCGCAGCCAGCACATTTTCTATCCGCAGGTGGACGCCTCACCGGCCGGCTACGCCAAAGGCGGGCCGCTGGACATGCTCGACTACCGCTCGGCGGTGGATCTGTGGAGCGCGCATCGGGCCGATCGCCAGGCGTTGCTTGCAGGCAGCGATGTCAAGGTGCGCGCGCCGGACGCCAAGTTGCCGCCCCTGATGGTGCCGATGCTGGCCACGACCTCCGACTTCTTTGCGATGTTCAAGGTGCCATTCCGGTACGGCAGCGCCTGGACGGCTGCCGATGCCGCCAGCCGTGCGCGCGTGGCGGTGATTTCCTCCAACCTCAACGACAGGCTGTTCGGCGGTGCCGACAGCGTGGGCAAGACCCTGCGCCTGAAAGACAGCGACGTACGGATCGTCGGCGTGATGGATGCGTGGCGGCCCTCGCCGCTCTTCTACGATGTGCGCGCCGGGCGTTTCGCCGAAGGCCAGACCTCGTCGTTCTACGACAAGCCCGAAGATGTGTTCATGCCCTTTTTCAGCGGGCTGGAGGTCAACGACGGCAATTTCTGGCAGTTCACCTGCTGGGGCAAGGTTGCCACGCCGGGGCATCTGTAGGACGCGCCATGTGTCTGGGTCGGCTTGTGGGTGCAGCTGGACAGCGCGTCCAAGGTGGCGGACTACCGCGCCTTCATTGCGCATTACGCGCAGCAACAAAAGGCGCTGGGTCGTTTCGCCAATACCACTACCCGCATGCCGAGCCTGATGCAGTGGCTGGTGTTCAACCATGTGGTGCCCAGTGACGTGAAGTTGCAGGCGTGGCTGGCGTTTGCGTTCCTTGCCATCTGCCTGTTCAACATGATCGGCCTGCTGTTGGCCAAATTCCTGCGTCGCAGCAGCGAAATCGGAGTGCGTCGCGCACTGGGTGCCAGTCGTGGCGCGATATTCGCGCAATGCCTGGTCGAGGCCGGAATGGTCGGCGTGGTCGGTGGCATCGGTGGCTGGTTGCTGACCCTGCTGGGCCTGTGGCTGGTGCGGCGGCAACCCGTCGAATACGCCGATCTGGCGCACCTGGACATCGGCATGCTCGGGTTGACCTTCGCGCTCGCCGTTGCGGCCAGTCTGATGGCGGGTTTCCTGCCCGCATTGCGGGCCAGCCGGGTGGCACCGGCGCTGCAGTTGAAAACGTTGTGAGGACCGGAGCCATGCAGATCAAGCCCATTCTTTCCGCACTGCGCAAGCATCGCCTGTCCACGATCCTGATCGCGCTGGAAATCGCGCTGGCCTGCGCGGTGCTGTGCAATGCCTGTTTCATGATTTCCCAGCGCGTCTCGGCAACGCATATCGACAGCGGAGTGGATGAAACGTCCCTCGCGACGGTACAACTGACCGGCTACGACTCCACCCAAGCGCCCGACGTGGATGCGCGGGCGCTCGCCGCGTTGCGCGCCGTTCCCGGTGTGCAGTCGGTGGCGCCGCTCAATTCCATACCGTTCGGCAGCCGCCGCGGTACCGCTGGAATCACCACCGATGCGGCCGGCGAGCATTTTGGCGGCGTGATCGAATTCTACGTGGGCGGTCCGGGCAGCCTGCAGACACTCGGTGCCAAGCTCATTGCCGGGCGTGCACCGCAGATGGATGACTTTCACGCGTTCACCGGCTTCATGCCCGACGAGGGCAGCGTCCAGATCACGCAGGCCCTGGCCGAACATCTGTGGCCGGGTGCCGATCCGCTCGGCAAGGAGTTCTGGGTGCTGAAGTCGCACTACCGCGTGGTTGGCGTGTTGAAAAATCTGGTCCGGCCCGATCCGACCGGGTGGACGCCAGAACAACGGCAGTGGTCCGTATTCCTGCCGGCGCAGCCGGGCCCGTATCTGACGGGCGGCTACCTGTTGCGCGCCAGTCCCGGGGATTTGCCGCGCGTGCTGCGCGATGCGCTCGCGGCCCTCGCCAAGGCGGTGCCGGAAGTGGTGATTGATCGCGAGAATAGCCATACTCTGGGCGAACTGCGCCACGACGTGTTCAAGAACGATCGCGCGATGGCCGGCATTCTGGTCGGCGTGATCGCCGCGCTACTGCTGGTCACCGCGCTGGGCATCGTCGGCCTGGCCAGCTTCTGGGTGCAGCAGCGCCGCCGGCAGATCGGCATCCGCCGCGCGCTCGGCGCCACCCGGCGCGACATCCTCCACTATTTCCAGACCGAGAATTTCCTCATCGTCAGCGGTGGCATCGTGCTGGGCATGGTGCTTGCCTACGGGCTCAACCTGATGTTGATGACGCAGTACGAGCTGCCGCGCCTGCCGCTGGTCTACCTGCCGGTGGGCGCGCTGGCGCTGTGGGCGCTGGGCCAGCTTGCCGTGCTAGGCCCCGCGCTGCGCGCGGCGGCGGTGCCGCCGGTGGTGGCCACGCGGTCGGTGTGATGTGGACGACTCTCCTCGAACGTGTTTCGGGCGGGATGCCGGATCAGGGGGCGCATGGAATGTTTGGTTATTACATCGATCTCGCGCTGCGCAGCTTCAGGCGCAACAGAGTGCTGACTGCGCTGATGGTGTTGGCGATCGGGCTGGGCATAGGCGCCAGCATGACCACGCTGACCGTGATGCGCCTGCTTTCGGGCGACCCGTTGCCGGAGCGGAGCAGCAGGCTGTTCTATCCGCAGGTGGATCCGAAGCCTGCGGAACCGCACGAGCTTCCCGGGCAGATGACGTATGTCGACGCGATGAACCTGTGGCAAGCGCAACGCGCCGATCGCCAAGCCATCATGGTGGGATCGAACGTGAAGGTGAAGGCAGCGGAGACCGGTGCGAAGCCGATGGGGCTGCATACCCTGGCGACGACGGCGGATTTCTTCCCGATGTTCGGCGTGTCGTTCATCCATGGCGGTCCGTGGACTGCAGCCGATGATGCGCGTAAGGCCAGGGTCGCGGTGCTTTCGCGCAGTGCCTATGAGCGACTCTTTCGCGGCCGCGACGGAATCGGCCAGCCAATCCGCCTGGGCTTGTGGGATTTTCGCGTCGTCGGGGTGATCGAGGACTGGCGGCCCGCACCGCATTTCTACGACCTGGATCGCGAGGCCTATGGCCAAGGCGATGACGTCTTCATTCCGTTCCTGACCTCGCGCGACCTGGCCGAGCTCGGCATCACGGGCTACAGCCTGGACTGCTACGGCAATACCACCGACGACATCCACCTGGAGAACCAGCCCTGCCTATGGCTGAAATTCTGGGTCGAGCTGGACAGTCCGGCCAAGGTCAGTGCATACCGCCAGTTCCTGGACAACTATTCACATGAGCAGCAGGCGCAGGGCCGGTTCACCTATGCCGGTGTGCCGCGCACAGCCTTGCCCGGCATGATGCAGTGGGTGGACCAGAACGGAGTGGTGCCGGCGGACGTACGCCTCAAGGCGTGGGTCGCGTTCGGCTTCCTGCTTGTGTGCCTGATGAACACGACGGGACTGCTGCTGGCCAAGTTCCTCCAGCGCGGCGCCGAGATCAGCGTACGTCGCGCGTTGGGTGCGTCCCGTCGACAAGTGTTCTTCCAGTGCCTGGTGGAAGCCGCCATGGTAGGTGTAGCCGGTGGCGCCCTCGGGCTCGTGCTGGCCTGGGCGGGCCTGTGGGGCATTCGTCGGACACCGGCGGACTACGCCGATCTGGCGCATCTCGATGTGTCGATGTTCGCGACCACGTTCGTGTTGTCGATCGCGGCCAGCTTCGTCGCCGGTTTGTTGCCGGCGTGGCGTGCCTGCCACATCGCCCCCGCCATCCAGCTCAAGACCCTCTGAGGCACGCGCATGCAACTACGCCATGTTCTTGCAGCACTGCCCCGGCACAAGCTGGTTTGCCTTCTCGTCGTGGTCGAGATCGCGGTGGCTTTCGCGATCCTTTGCAACGCGGTCTTCATCATCCGTGAGCGCGTGGGGCAGATGCAGATCGATACCGGCATCGCCGAGAGCCGGTTGATCTATATCCACAACGATGGCGTCGGCGAGGAAAGCAATGCACTGCTGGTCGAGCGCAACCTGCTGGCGTTGCGTAGCCTGGCCGGGGTGGAGTCGGCGGTGGCGATGTTTCCATTGCCGCTGGAAAACATGTCGATCAATTTCCGTCCGTGGCTGACCTCCGACATGAAGCTGCGCGGCCCGGCCGTCGGCATGTTCGTCGGCACGCCCGGTTACCTGGACACGCTGGGACTGAAGATCGTGCAGGGACGGGATTTCAACGACGCGGAATACGACGGCATGGACCGGACCTTGAAGACGTTGTCGCCAGCCGTGATCGTCACCCGGGATATCGCCGACAAACTGTGGCCCGGGCAGAATCCGATAGGAAAGAAATTCTGGCGCAGTCCGAGCCGTGGCTACACCGTGGTCGGGGTGGTCGAGCGGCTGGTGCGTGGCTATCTGCGCAAGGACTTCGTGCCGGAGTATTCGGCGATGTTCCCGGTCAAGCCGGTCTCTTTCGTGTCCGCGCTCTATGTGATGCGGGTAGCGCCTTCCGATCGCGACCGGCTGGTGCGTGAATCCTCGGACCTGCTGCTGAAGCTCAATCCGGACATGCTGATCGATGCCCAAGGCAGCTACGCCGATATGCGCGCGGATTATTTTCGCCAGGACGGGTCGCTGGTCTGGCTGCTGGCCCTGGTCTGCCTGGCGATGCTGCTGGTGACTGCGCTTGGCATCGCCGGGCTGGCGAACTTCTGGGTACAGCAGCGCCGCCGCAACATCGGTATCCGCCGCGCCATTGGCGCCACCCGTGGCGACATCCTGCGCTATTTCCAACTGGAGAATTTCCTGATCGTCAGCGGCGGCATTGCGCTGGGTATGCTGCTGGCCTACGGCATCAACCTGTTCCTGATGCCGCGTTACGAATTGCCGCGGCTGCCGCCGCACTACCTGCCGGTGGGCGCGCTGGCGCTGTGGGCGCTCGGCCAGCTCGCCGTGCTCGGCCCCGCGCTGCGCGCGGCGGCGGTGCCGCCGGTGGTGGCGACGCGCTCGGTGTGATGAACGAGAACATGTTGGAGGGCGCCGTGTGCGCGATGCTCTTTGCGGCCGCGGGGGAAGCATCGCGCACAGGGTGCGCTCCTATAGGGCGGCGTGTGGTTTCAATGGTTGATGGGGGCGCACGGAATGTTTGGCTATTACTTCGATCTGGCGCAGCGCAGTCTCAGGCGCAACCCGGTGCTCACCGCGCTGATGGTGCTGGCGATCGGCTTGGGCATCGGCGCCAGCATGACGATGCTTACGGTGCTGCATGTGATGTCCGACAACCCGTTGCCGGAGCGCAGCGCGCAACTGTTCTATCCGCAGCTCGATCCGCGAGGCATGGAAGACTATCGCGTAGGCGAGGATCCGCCCACGCAGATGGCCTGGATCGACGCGATGAATTTGCTGAAGGCGCGCAAAGGTACCCATCAAGCCGCCATGTCGGGTGGCCAGGTGACGGTGCGCCCTGCGCAGGGCGGCAACCGCGCCTTCTACGTCGATGCGCGTTTCACCTCGGCGGATTTCTTCGCCATGTTTGACGTGCCGTTTGCACGTGGCGGTGGCTGGTCGCCATCAGACGATGACAAGCAGGCGCGAGTGATCGTGATCGCCAAAACGCTGGCCGACAAGTTGTACGGCGAAGGGCCGGTCGTCGGAAATATACTGCGTCTGGGTCAAAACGACTTTCGTATTGTCGGGGTGATCAAACCGTGGAGTCCGGTACCGCATTTCTACGACCTGACCTCGGGCGGTTACCAGGACGGCGAGCAGGTGTTCATGCCGCTGTCCACCGCGTTGGCACTGCATCAGGGGATCGGCGGCAGCCTGGAATGCTGGGGATATATGTCGTTCGACAACCTGGACCGCAAGACGGCCCCGTGCTCCTGGGTGCAGTTCTGGGTCCAACTGGATACGCCCGTGCAGCAACAGGCCTATCGCGAATTTCTGGTGAGTTACTCGCAACAGCAAAAGATGCTGGGACGTTTCATGCGGCCGCCCAACACGCGCCTGCACGACCTCATGGGCTGGTTGGACTACAACAAGGTGGTGCCGGGGAGCGTGCAACTGCAGACGCTGCTGGCGCTGGGGTTCCTGTTGGTGTGCCTGATCAATACGGTGGCACTGCTGCTGGTGAAATTTCTGCGACGCGGCGGTGAGATGGGCGTGCGCCGCGCGATGGGCGCATCGATGCGTTCGATCTTTGCGCAACTGCTGGCCGAGGCGGCGTTGGTGGGACTATGTGGCGGGGTGGTCGGCGTGCTGCTGACGCTGTTCGGCTTGTGGGTGGTGCGACAGCAGCCGGCGCAGTATGCGGGTCTGGCGCATCTGGACGCACCGATGTTGTATGCGACCTTCCTGTTGGCGCTGTGCGGCACCGTACTTGCCGCCATGTTCCCGGCGTGGCGCGCCTGCCGGCTGCCGCCGGCGCGCGCGTTGAAGATCCAGTGAGGGCGACGATCATGCATCCCATCCTTTCCGCACTGAAGCATCACAAGACCACCGTGGCCCTGGTGGTGATGGAGATCGCGTTGACCTGCGCCATCGTCAGCAACGCGTTGTTCCTGATCGGCGATCGTCTTTCGAATATGCAGCTGAGCACCGGAGTTGCCGACAACGAACTGGTTTGGGTCCGCAGCGACAGTCTGCGCGAGGGCGGCACCCCGGACGCTGCGATGAGCCTGGAGCAGGCTGATCTGGCCGCCTTGCGCGGCATGCCGGGCGTCATGGCAGCAGTCAGGGCCAATTCGCTACCGCTGCTGAATGCCTCCATGTGGCGCAGCGGTATCTCCGTTCAGCCCGGCTTGCCCAAGGCCACGTTCAACAGCATCGCGATGTACCTCGGTACGCCGGGGATCGTCGGCGGGCTGGGCATCAGACTTGAGCAGGGGCGCGACTTCCTGCCGCAGGAATATGCCGATTACAGCCCCTCCGCGAATCAGGCGCCGCCTTCGGCGGTGATCATCACGCGTGCCCTGGCCGAGCGCATGTGGCCGGGTCAGAGTGCATTGGGCCGACCGATCTTCATGGGCGAAAAAGGCAAGTACGTTACCCGCGTCGTTGGCGTGACGACGCGCCTGCTCAACCCGACGCTGTCCGGTCGCGCCAACAGCGAAGACAACCTGCTGCTGCCGGTACGCTCAGTCCCGGGTGGCATGTATGTGCTACGCACGGAACCGGGCGCACGCGATGCCATCCTGCGCGACCTCCCGGCCGTGCTCGACCGCGTGGACAACGATCGCATCATCACCGGCAGCGACAGCTACGCACGAACCGTGTCAGATTACTTCCACGACGACCGCGCGCTGATCTGGCTGCTGCTGGTGGTGATCGGCTGCCTGCTGGCGCTGACTGCGCTGGGCGTGGTCGGGCTATCCAGCTTCTGGGTGCAGCAACGCACCCATCAGATCGGCATCCGCCGCGCGGTCGGCGCCACCCGGCGTGACATCCTGCGCTACTTCCAGACCGAGAATTTCCTGATCGTCAGTGGGGGCATCGCGCTGGGCCTGCTGCTGGCTGTCGCGATGAATTTGTTGTTGATGAAGCAGTATGAATTGCCGCGCCTGCCGCTGGCCTACTTGCCGGTCGCCGCGTTGGTGCTGTGGGGGTTGGGCCAGCTTGCCGTGCTCGGCCCGGCGCTGCGTGCGGCCGCGGTGCCGCCGGTGGTGGCGACACGCTCGGTGTGACGATGCGGAGCCACCGCATCCGACCGCCGGCCGGTCCGCTGCGGCAACGGCAAATCCGCTTCCGAGCTGTGCTATCCGGCACGGGAGAACAAGCCTTGTACGGATCACAATGGCGGCTCACGACCTTGGGAGGATGCGTCCGATGAAAATCTTGCCGTTGCTGATCTGTGCGAGTCTGTTGGGTTCGGTGACCCTCGTTCCGTCCGTGCAGGCCGCGCCGGCGGCGCAGGTTGCGCAGGCGAGCGTGGCGACCCGGGTGAAGGCGCTCAACGCGCTGCTGGCTGAGCAGTGGCAGCACACGCTGCAGAACAGCCCGGAGTTCGCCACGATCCTCGGCGACCTGCGTTACAACGACCGCTGGAGCGACCTCTCGCTGGCGCATGCGGCGGCCGAGAACAAGGTGACCGCGAATTTCCTGAAGCGCTTCGAAGCGATCGACACGAGCGGGTTCTCCGATACCGACCGGCTCAACCAGCAGTTGATGGTGCGCCAACTGAAGGACAGGCTGAAAGCCTACGACCTGAAGCTGCACGAGATGCCGCTGGAGCAGATGAGCGGTATCCACTTGGAGCTGGCCGGTTTCGTCAGCTCGATCCCGTTCAACAACACGAAGGAATACGAGGATTATCTGGCGCGTCTGAAGGCGGTGCCGAAAGGCTTCGACCAGGTGATCGGTGTGGCGCGGCAGGGCATGGCCGACAAGATGATGCCGCCGAAATATCTGCTCGAGAAAGTCGTCACGCAGATCGCCAGCATCGAGAAGCCGGCCGGCATGGACAGCGTGTTCGCCGAACCGCTAAAGCATTTCCCGGCGTCGGTGCCGGCGGCCGACCAGAAGCGCCTGCGTGACGCGATCCTTGCGGCGATCGACCAGGACGTGCGCCCGGCCTATCGCAAGCTGGGCGAATTCGTGGCCAGGGATTACGCCCCGCACGGGCGCAGCCAGCCGGGCATCTGGGACCTGCCGAACGGCGATGCGATCTATCGCTACGACGTGGAGCAGATGACCACCACCAAGGAGTCGCCGCAGCAGATCCACGAGCTCGGCCTGGCCGAGGTCAAGCGTATCGAGGGCGAGATGACGAAGATCGCCAAGTCGCAGGGCTTCGCCGACCTGGCCAGCTTCCGCGCCTCGCTGAAGACCAACCCGAAGACGCACGCGACCTCGCGTGAGGACATCCTCGAGCGCTACCGCGGCTATCTGGCGCAGATGCAGCCAGAGCTGCCCAAGCTGTTCGGCCTGCTGCCGAAGACGGAAGTGGTGGTGGTGCCGGTGGAGGCGTTCCGCGAGAAGGAAGCGCCGACGGCCGAATACCACCAGGGCACGCCGGACGGCTCGCGGCCGGGGCAGATCTTCGTCAACACCGGCGATTTCGCGAATCGCAGCGTGCTGTCGATCGAGTCGACCGCCTATCACGAAGGCGTGCCGGGGCATCACCTGCAGATCTCGATTGCGCAGACCCTGCCGGCGCTGCCGCCGTTCCGCCAGCAGGCCGGCTACACCGCCTATATCGAGGGCTGGGCGCTGTATTCGGAGCAGTTGGGCAAGGACATCGGCTTCTACAAGGACCCGCTGTCCGACTATGGCCGCCTGTCGGACGAATTGTTGCGCGCCGACCGCCTGGTGCTCGACACCGGGGTGCATTACAAGCACTGGACGCGCCAGCAGATGGTGGATTTCTTCCACGCGCATTCCAGCGAGGACGAACCGGACGTGCAGGCCGAGACCGATCGCTATGTCACCTGGCCGGGCCAGGCACTGGCCTACAAGATGGGCGAGCTGAAGATTCTTGAGCTGCGCACGCGCGCGAAGCGGGAGCTGGGCAGTCGGTTTGACATTCGCGCGTTCCATGACGAAATCCTCGGCGGTGGCGCGCTACCGCTGGATGTGTTGGAAGCACGCACCGACGCATGGATCGCTGCGGTGAAGGCGGGCAAGGCGCCCGCGCACCCGGTGGTCCGGTAAATCGCCGGCCGGTCGAATCGGCAATCACGCGCGGACAACCCACCCGGCGCGGTGGCCTCCGCCTTTTGCAAGGACGATTCCGGTCGCGATATTCCTGGCCCTGCCGATGCGGCAGAGGGGGCGTCGCGGCCGAAGCCGCTTCCACGGGAATCGGCGGTCATGCGGGGGCCTGGCGCCTCCGTGTTTGAATAGTCCGCAAGTCATGGCAACCTTTGGACCCGGAGCGGCATCCATGACCGCATGTGCAGAAGAAAGATGCGAACTGTCCTGATCATCGATGACAACCCGGCCGTGGGCGAGGCGCTGTCGCTGGCGCTTTCGCTCAACGAGATCCGCCCGCTCGTCGCGCTGACGCCCGACGAGGGCCTGGCGCTGCTGCAGCGCGAGGCGGTGGACGTGGTGATTCAGGACATGAACTTCACCGCCGACACCACCTCGGGCGAGGAGGGCGTGGCGCTGTTCCGGGCGATCCGCGAGCGCCATCCGGACCTGCCGGTGATCCTGCTGACCGCATGGACGCACCTGGAAACCGCGGTGGAGCTGGTCAAGGCCGGCGCCGCCGACTACCTGGCCAAGCCGTGGGACGACAACAAGCTGCTGGCCACGGTGGAGAACCTGCTGGAGCTGTCCGAATCGACCCGCGAGGTGAGCCGCAGCCGGCGCGAGCGGCGCCAGCGGCGCGAGCAGCTGCAGCGCAAGTACGAACTGGACGGCCTGGTGTTCGCCTCCGAGGCGATGGCGCGCACGCTGGACCTGGCCTGCCAGATCGCCCGCTCCGACGTGCCGGTGCTGATCACCGGGCCGAACGGCACCGGCAAGGAGCGCATCGCGGCGATCGTGCACGCGAACTCGGCGGTGAAGCGCGGCCCGTTCGTGGCGGTGAACTGCGGCGCGCTGCCGGGCGAGTTGATCGAGGCCGAGCTGTTCGGCGCCGAGGCCGGCGCGTACACCGGCGCGAACAAGGCGCGCGAGGGCCGCTTCGAGCTGGCCGACGGCGGCACGCTGTTCCTGGACGAGATCGGCAACCTGCCGCTGCCCGGCCAGATGAAGCTGCTGCGGGTGCTGGAGACCGGCCAATTCGAGCGCCTGGGCTCGGGCAAGACGCGCCAGGCGAAGGTGCGCGTATTGAGCGCGACCAATGCCGACCTCAAGGCGATGATCCAGGCCGGCACCTTCCGCGAGGACCTGTACTACCGGCTCAACGTGATCGAGGTGAACCTGCCGCCGCTGAGCGAACGCAACGACGACATCCTGCCGCTGGCCGAGTTCTTCCTGGACGACCGCGCCGAACTCGGCGATGCCGCGCGCGAGGCCATGCTGGGTTACCAGTGGCCGGGCAACGTGCGCGAGCTGAAGAACGCGATCGAGCGCGCCGCGCTGCTGGCCGGCGACCAACCGATCACCCCCGAGCTGCTGAACCTGCCGCAGCACGCGGCGACCGCCACGGCGACGCGCAACCTGGACGAGCCCAGCCGCGAGGCGGTGGAGAGCGCCTTGCACAAGGCCGACGGCGTGGTCAGCCGCGCCGCGCAGAACCTGGGCCTGTCGCGCCAGGCGCTGTACCGGCGGATGGAGCGCTACGGCTTGGCGACCACGGCGTGAGCGAACTGTGACGGCGATGCTTGTCCCTGACCCCGAAGGCGTAGAAAGATGACCGCATGCATCCAGCAGGGGAAGGGCCATGCGATATCGCCGGATCATGCTTGTCACCGCCTGGCTGAGCGCCGGGACGGCCCTGGCGCAGGCGCCGTCGGACTCCAGCGCGGACTGGTCGCTGCGCCCCGCCGCCGTCGGCGCGGTCGAGTATCGGCTCGGCTCGCCGATGGTGCTGGCGGACGCGGGCAGCAGCCCGTTCCGGTTCAGCGATGGCCGCGAGGGCGACGTGCTGAACAAGCCGCCGCCGCGTCCGATGGACCGGGCCGCGGTGCTCGGCACCGAGCGCGCGTGGGTCGGCGGGCGGCCGCCGCTCGACTGCGCGATGACCCCGCTGGACGCCAGGTGCCATTGAGTCGGCTTTTTCCCGTCGAGGAGAACAGCCGATGTGGCGTCGCCTGAATTCGCTGCAGGGGTGCCTGACCCTGCTGCTGGCGGTGGCCGGCCTGGCCGGCGCGCTGGTCTACGCCGGCGTCACCCAGTGGCCGCTGCCGCAGTTGCTGCTGTGGTTGCGCAAGGACCTGGCGCTGTCGATCCGCGCGCCGATGCAAGTGGGCATCTACGGCGGCCTGCTGGCCAGCGTGGTAGTGCTGCTGCCGCTGGCGTTCTGGCTGGCCGGCCAGGTGATGGCGCCGGTGAGCCGGCTGCTGCGCGCGCTGGAAGGCGCGGTGGCCAGCTACCGCGACGGCGATTTCAGCTTCTCGATCGCGATCAACCGACGCGACGAGCTGGGCGAGCTGATCCGCATGCACAATGCGCTGGGGCAGACCCTGCGCGAGCAGCGCCAGCACCTGGTGCAGCGCGAGCTGCTGCTGGACACGGTGGTGCAGAACACCCCGGTGGCGCTGGTGCTGACCGACGCGATCGGCAAGGTGGCCTACGCCAACATCGCCTCGCGGCACCTGTTCAACGAAGGCCGCAGCCTGGTCGGGCTGGACTTCGCCGAGCTGCTGGCCGAGGCGCCCGAGGCGCTGCGCAAGGCGGTGGAAAGCGGCGAGGATGCCTTGCTCAGCGTGGAGATGGACGGCAGTGAGGAAACCTTCCACCTGTCGCAGCGCGCGTTCCGGCTGCAGGGCCGGCCGCACCGGCTGCATCTGTTCCGGCGCATGACGCGCGAGCTGTCGCGGCAGGAGGTGGCGACCTGGAAACGGGTGATCCGGGTGATCAGCCACGAGCTCAACAACTCGCTGGCGCCGATCACCTCGTTGGCGCACTCCGGCGCGGAACTGGCCCGCCGCGGCCAGCTGGATCGGCTGCCCGGCGTGTTCGCCACCATCGGCGAACGCGCGCTGCATCTGCACCGCTTCATCGCCGGCTACGCCAGCTTTGCCAAGCTGCCCACGCCGCAACCGGCGGACATCGCGTGGAAGCCGTTCCTGGACGGGCTGGCGTTGCATTGCCAGTACCGCCTGGCGTCGCCGGCGCCGGAGCGGCCGGGGCATTTCGATGCGGTGCAGATCGAGCAGGTGCTGATCAACCTGATCAAGAACGCGCACGAATCGGGTGGGCCGGCCGATGAGGTCACGCTGTCGATCATGGACGTCGGCAACGAGCTGCGCATCGAGGTGGCCGATCGCGGCCCCGGCATGAGCGAGACGGTGCTGGCGCAGGCGCTGCTGCCGTTCTATTCGACCAAGCGCTCCGGCACCGGCTTGGGCCTGGCGCTGGCGCGCGAGATCACCGAGGCGCACGGCGGCCGCGTGCTGCTGGCCAACCGCGAAGGCGGCGGCCTCAGGGTGAGCCTGCGCCTGCCGCAGCCGGCGGCCCGGTAGCGCTCGAAGCGGCACGGGCTCGCCTATACTCAAGCCTTCTGCATGGACATGGGGTGGGCAATGGGACAGCTTCTTGCGTTGGTCATCGTGGCCGTCGTCGTCATCGGCGTGGCCAAGCTGGTGCGCATCGTGCCGCAAGGCTACGAATGGACGGTGGAAACGTTCGGCAAGTACACCCGCACGCTGAGTCCGGGGCTGCATTTCCTGATCCCGATCTACCAAGCGGTCGGGCGCAAGATCAACATGATGGAACAGGTGCTGGACGTGCCCAGCCAGGATGTGATCACCAAGGACAACGCGGTGGTGCGCGTGGACGGCGTGGTGTTCTACCAGGTGCTGGACGCGTCCAAGGCGGCGTATGAGGTGTCCAACCTGGAGCAGGCCTCGCTGGCGCTGGTGATGACCAACATCCGCACGGTGCTCGGCTCGATGGATCTGGACGAAAGCCTGAGCCAGCGCGACGCGATCAACGCCAAGCTGCTCAAGGTGGTCGACGAGGCGACCCATCCATGGGGCGTCAAGGTCAACCGCATCGAGATCAAGGACATCGCGCCGCCGCGCGACCTGATCGACGCGATGGCGCGGCAGATGAAGGCCGAGCGCGAGAAGCGCGCGAACATCCTCGACGCCGAAGGCTTCCGCCAGGCGGCGATCCTCAAGGCCGAGGGCGAGAAGCAGTCGGTGATCCTGGCCGCCGAAGGCGAGAAGGAGGCCGCGTTCCGCACGGCCGAGGCGCGCGAGCGTTCGGCCGAGGCCGAGGCGAAGGCGACCACGATGGTGTCCGACGCGATCGCCAACGGCAACGTCAACGCCTTGAACTACTTCGTTGCCAACAACTACGTCGAGGCGCTGAAGGCGATGGCCGCCTCGCCGAACCAGAAGATGCTGCTGCTGCCGATCGAGGCCACCGGCATCCTCGGCTCGCTGGCCGGCATCGCCGAGCTGGCCAGGGAATCGCTCGGCCAGCAGCAGAAGCCGGCGGCGATCCAGCCGCCGCTGCGCTGAGGACACGGCGATGTGGGAGCTTTCGACGCATTACCTGTGGTGGATCCTGGCGTTGCTGCTGATCGCCGGCGAGTTGCTGCTGCCCGGCTATTTCCTGCTGTGGATCGGCCTGGCGGCCGCCGCGATGGGTGTGGTGCTGTGGGTCGATCCGACGCTGGGCCTGCTGGCGCAGGCGATTCTGTTCGGCCTGCTCGCGTTTGCCGCGTGCGTCGGTTACGCGCGCTGGCTGCGGCCGCGGCTGGAACGCCGCGCGCCCGGTGGCGAACGGCTGAACCGCCGCGCCGAGCAGTTGATCGGGCAGCGCTACGAGCTGGTCGAGCCGATCGTCAACGGCCGCGGCAAGGCCCGCGTGGGTGACGGCCAGTGGCTGGTCAGCGGGCCGGACCTGCCGCTGGGCACCACGGTGGAGGTAGTCGCGGTGGAAGGCACCACGCTGCAGGTGCGCGCCGCGGCATGAGCGCGGGCGACGCCATCAGTCCGCAGCAGTTCGCCACCACCGCGCCGGCCACGCGCATCGCGTTCGTGCTGGAACTGGCGCGGCGGTTGCACCAGTACGGCACCTCGGCGCCGCGGCTGGAAATGGCCATCGCCGGCGCGGCGCAGCGGCTGGGGCTGTCGGCCGACGTGTGGTCCAGCCCCACCGCGATCATCATCTCGTTCGCCGACCTGGCCCAGGGCGAGGAAGGCGTGGCGCAGACCACCCAGGTGATGCGGCTGGCGCCGGGCGAGGTGAACCTGGAGCGGCTGTGTCAGGCCGACGACATCGCCGACCGCGCGATCGCCGGCGAGCTGGGCCTGCGCGAGGGTTTCCGCCGACTGCGCGAACTGGGCCGGCCCGACACGCGGCGCGAGAAGATCGGCTCGATCGCCAGCTACGGCCTGTCCGCGGCCAGCATCGCGGCGCTGTTCCTGCACAGTTCCTGGGTGGACCTGGTGGTGGCCGGCGTGATCGGTGCGGTCATCGGCTGCATCACCCTGCTCGCGGCCAGCCGGCCGCGGCTGGCGGTGGCCAGCGACGCGATCTGCGCGCTGGTGGCGACCACGGTGGCGATCGTGGTGAGCGCGTTCGTGGTGCCGCTGGCGATCAAGTCGGTGGTGCTGGCCAGCCTGATCATCCTGGTGCCGGGCATGTCGCTGACCAATGCCGTGCGCGAGATTTCCAGCGGGCACCTGGTGTCCGGCATGGCGCGCATGGGCGGCGCCATGTCGACCCTGCTCAAGCTCACCTTCGGCACCATCGCGGCGACCCAGTTGTGCGCCGCGGTGGGCATCACGGCGCGCGATTTCGCGCTGCCGGCGTTGCCGACCTGGACCGATTACCCGGCCCTGCTGGTCGCGGCGATCGCGTTCGCCATCCTGTTCCGCGCGGCCCGACGCGACTGGCCGGTGGTGATCGTGGCAGTGGTGGTGGGCTACCTGGCCACGCGCTGGGGCGGGGCGATCTCCGGCTCGCTGCCGGGCGCGCCGGTGGGCGTGTTCCTGGGCGGCCTGCTGCTGGGTGCGCTGGCCAATGTCTACGCGCGCTTCGCGCATCGCCCGGGCGCGGTCATCCGCGAGCCGGGCATCCTGCTGCTGGTGCCGGGCAGCGTGGGCTTCCGCAGCGTGTCGTTCCTGCTCGAGCGCGATGCCACGCTGAGCCTGGACACCGGTGTGCTGCTGGTGACCCTGCTGGTCTCGCTGGTGGCGGGGCTGATGTTCGGCGACCTGCTGGTTTCGCCGCGCCGGTCGCTGTAGGAGCGCACCCTGTCCACGAGGGACTTCCTTCGGTCGTGCGCGATGCCTTTTGCCACGTCAACGAAAAGCATCGCGCACAGGCTGCGCTCCTGCAAGAACGGCCGGCCATGCCGCGGCAGCCCGCACAAAAAAACGCCGGCGCAAGGCCGGCGCTTTCTTGTGCGGACGGCGGGCAATCAGATCGCCAGGTCCTTTTCCTTCTTGCCGGCCTTCAGCGCATCGTTGAACCAGTGCGGGCGCTTGCCGCGGCCGGACCAGGTCTGCGCGGGGTTGGCCGGGTTGCGGTATTTCGGCGGAACCGTTCCGGTGCTGCGCTTGGCCTTGCCGCGCGTGCTGCCGAAGATGTCTTCGAAGGCGTAACCCTCGGCCTTGATCAGTGCATGCACTTTCTCGCGCAGCTTGACGACCTTTTCCTTGCGCAGTTCATTCTGGCGCAACTGGGCCTTGCTGATCAGGTCGTTGAGCTGGCTGTGATTGAGGTTCTTGATATCGACGGCCATGACGGACTCCCGGTAAGTGTCGGCAATAAAAAACAGGGTGCTGGTCGGGCTATTATCGAAGCGGTGCCCGGCAGGTGGAATCGGCTGCAGTGGCGATTCTCGCTTATTTGCGGAATATTTGTAAAGCGAACGGCGTCACGTGAAATGCGTATTCACATTATCGCCAGTTAATGGCGTGGCGGGTTTTGAATTAGCCGGTTCGCCTGATTCAGGCATCGGCCTGGCAAAGCAACGGCCGCACTGGGGCGGCCGTTGCAGTTAATGCCGGGAGGCGGTTTCAGCCGAGCAGGGCAAGCAACTCGTCCTCGGTCAGGGAGCGGCTTTCGCTGTTGCCGCGGGCGCGGTATTCCAGTGTGCCCGCGGCGAGCCCGCGCTCGCTGACCACCACGCGGTGCGGGATGCCGATCAGCTCCATGTCGGCGAACATGCTGCCGGCGCGCACGCCGCGGTCGTCCAGCAAGGCTTCGATGCCGCGCTGGCGCAGCGCCTGGTACAGCGCTTCGGCGGCCGCGCTGACGGCGGGCGCGTTTTTCGGGTTGATCACGCATACCGCCACGCGCCACGGCGCCATGGCTTCCGGCCAGAGGATGCCGGCCTCGTCGTGACGCTGCTCGATCGCGGCGGCGACGATGCGACTGACGCCGATGCCGTAGCAGCCCATGGTCATCACCTGCGGCTTGCCGGTTTCGTCCACCACGGTGGCGCCGAGCGCCTCGGCGTACTTCGTACCCAGCTGGAACACGTGGCCGACCTCGATGCCACGGGCGATGTGCAGCACGCCGCTGCCGTCGGGCGACAGGTCGCCTTCGACCACGTTGCGCAGGTCGGCGACGCGGGTGATGCGCGCGTCGCGCTCCCAGTTCGCGCCGGTGCAGTGCGTACGGTCGACGTTGCCGCCGCAGACGAAGTCGGCGAGCACGGCCGCGTCACGATCGACGATCACCGGGATCGATGCCGGCAGGCCGACCGGGCCGATGAAGCCGGGCCGCGTGCCGGTGGTGGCAAGGATTTCATCCTCGCTGGCGAGCACCGACTCACCCGGCAACTCGGCCAGCTTGCCGGCCTTGACCTCGTTGATCTCGTGGTCGCCGCGCAGGCACAGCGCGACCAGACCGTCGCGACCGCGTACCAGCAGGGTCTTCACGCATTGCCGCGGGCTGAGCTGGAGGAAGCCGGCAATGTCGTCGATGGTCTTCTGGGTGGGCGTGTCGACCCGCTGCAGGGCGGCGGCCGGCGCAGGGCGTGCCGCGGCCGGTGCCAGCGCTTCGGCTTTCTCGAGATTCGCGGCGTAATCGGAGCCGTCGGAAAACGCGATCGCATCCTCGCCGGAATCGGCCAGCACCTGGAATTCGTGGCTGGCATTGCCGCCGATCGCACCGGTATCGGCCTGCACCGCGCGGAAGGTCAATCCCAGACGGGTGAAAATGCGCACATAAGCCTGGTACATCGCCGCGTAGGTTTCGGCCAGCGAATCCTGAGTCAGGTGGAACGAATAAGCGTCCTTCATCAGGAATTCGCGCGCGCGCATCACGCCGAAACGGGGGCGGATCTCATCGCGGAACTTGGTCTGGATCTGGTAGAAGTTGACCGGCAGTTGCTTGTAGCTTTTCAGCTCGTTGCGGGCAAAGTCGGTAACCACTTCCTCGTGGGTCGGGCCGTAGCAGAATTCCTGGCCCTTGCGGTCCTTGATTTTCAGCAACTGGCCGCCGAATTTCTCCCAGCGGCCGGTTTCTTCCCACAATTCCCTCGGCTGCACCGACGGCATCAGCATTTCGATCGCGCCGGCGCGGTCCATTTCCTCGCGTACGATGGTTTCCACCTTGCGCAGCACGCGCAGGCCCAGCGGACTCCAGGTGTACAGGCCGGAGGCCAGCTTGCGGATCATGCCGGCGCGCAACATCAGCCGGTGACTGGCGATTTCGGCGTCGGCAGGGACTTCCTTGACGGTGGCCAGGTGGAATTGGCTGAGGCGCATGCGGCTGGTTCCGGCGTGATGAAGACGTCCATTGTAGCGGCCTGCCGGTGCTGTCGCAGGCCGAGCCGGCACCGCCTGGCGCAGGCTCGGCGGTGTCGCCGCGGCTTACCGGGCCTGCTGGCAGAACTGGTCGTAGTTCGCCTGCGCCGAGGTGATCTGCTGCTTGCGCTGGGCGTCGTCGAGCGCGACGGTCTTGCCGTTTTGCTGCATCACCACCGGACCGCCGCCCTGCAACGCGGCGAGATTGGTTTTCAGCGCCGCGCACATCTTGTCGCGGTTTTCCGGCGTGTTGGTCACCGGCCTGGCCGGTTCGGCCGGGGTCTCGCTGCCGGGCGCCGTTCTGGCAGTGGCCGGCGCGGCCAGTGGGTCCACCGTGCCGGTGGTGGTCACCTTCTGATACTTCGTGCCCTGTGCCGGTGGCGCTTCGGCGTAGTGCACGGTGCCGCTGGCATCCGTCCACTTGTAGACCTGGGCGGCGGCCAGCGGGGCAAGCAGCAGCAGCGCCACGGCAATCAGCGAACGATGCATGGTGTTCTCCATTTCGCGGGGATATGACGGTTCACCTTGTTATCACTCCGGCGTGCCGGACTCAAGCAGCCGATGGTTTACACTGCGCGCATCCCGTCACGGTCTTGATTCATGAGCGAGCCACCGCCCGTACGCCCGCCTCGTCACCGGGGTATTTACCTGCTGCCGAACCTGTTCACCACGGGGGCCATGTTCGCCGGTTTCTACGCGATCATCGCCAGCATCGGCGGCCGTTATACCGAGGCGGCGGTTGCGGTATTCATTGCCGCGCTGCTGGACGGCATGGACGGCCGCGTGGCGCGCATGACCGGCACCCAGACCGAGTTCGGCGTGCAGTACGACTCGCTGTCGGACCTGGTCAGCTTCGGCCTGGCGCCGGCGCTGGTGATGTATACGTGGTCGCTGTCGGCACTGCGCGATTTCGGCCCGCTGTGGGGCAAGCTGGGCTGGGCCGCCGCCTTCATCTACGCCGCCTGCGCCGCGTTGCGGCTGGCGCGCTTCAATACCCAGGTCGGCGTGGCCGACAAGCGTTACTTCCAGGGGTTGGCCAGCCCGGCGGCGGCGGCGGTGTGCATGTCGTTCGTGTGGAGCGTGGACAAGTTCGGCCTGGCCGGCAGCGATTTCTGCTTCATCACGCCGGTGATCGCGATCGTGGTCGGCCTGCTGATGGTCAGCCGCTTCCGCTATTTCAGCTTCAAGTCGCTGCCGATGGGCGATCGCCAGCGGGTGCCGTTCGTGTGGATGGTGGTCGCGGTGCTGCTGCTGGCCTTGCTGATCCTGGACACGCCGCGCGTGCTGTTCGTCGGCTTCACGCTCTACCTGTTGTCTGGCCCGGTGTGGACCATCTGGAGCCTGGCCACGCATCGGCGCCGGGTGCGGCGCAGCGCGGCATGAACGCGGCGGCATGCCAGCACGCCGAGGCCGGTCATCGCGCCCGCGTGCTGCGCGCGCTGGGCGTGACGCCGTGGCAGCGTCGGACGACGCCGGCGGCGATCGCTGCGGCCGCGCCGGAATCCGTCGCTTCCGCGGCCCTGGACGCGGTGGCGGGCACGCGCTGTGTGGTGGTGTTGCCGCAGGGCTGCAGCGCGCGCGAACTCGACTTGCTCGGTCGCGCGTTGAGTGCATGCGGCGCCGCGCTGGCGCGTGCCGCGCGGGTCACGGTGAGCGGCGGCCAGCTGGCTGCCGGCGTGCCCGAGGCCCGCGCCTACCTGGTGCTGGGTGAAGCCCAGGCGCATGCGCTGGGCCGTGCATTGCCGGCGGCGGTGATGCACCAGGCGCAGATCGTGCTGGCCGACGAGCCGGCGCTGCTGCTTGCCAGTGCCGGCGCCAAACGGCGGCTGTGGAACGCGCTGCGCAGCGTGCGCCGTGCACTGGCCGCTGCGAGCGGCTGAGCGTCATGGTCGCGGTGATCAAGCCGGTGATCCAGGTGCGCGGCATGCGGACCGAGGACCTGGACACGGTCAGTGCACTGGAAAATGCCTCCTACGAGTTTCCGTGGTCGGCGGGCATCTTCAGCGACTGCCTGAAGGCCGGTCATCCGTGCTGGGTGTTGTGCGTGGACGAGGCGATCGCCGGCTACGGCATCCTGTCGACGGGCGCCGGCGAGGCGCACGTGCTGAACCTGTGCATCGGACCGGACTGGCGTGGCCGTGGCCTGGGCCGCCACCTGCTGGGCCGGCTGCTGGACATCGCGCGCTGGAACGGCGCCGGGCGGGTATTCCTCGAGGTGCGCCCGTCGAACCCGCTGGCGAAGGCGCTGTACGAGTCGGTGGGCTTCCGCGAGATCGGCCGCCGGCCGCGCTACTACCCCGCGCGCCACGGGCGCGAAGATGCGATCGTGATGGTGCTGGAGCCGCAGCTCCCCTAGCGTGGGCGTCCGGCGGGGCGCTGCAACCCGGCTTGCCATGCGGGCGGGATGGCGGCGGGTGTTAGCATGCAGCCCGCGTTCCGCACCGGGTGTCGTCCATGCAAGAGCAGTTTTCGACCGACTGGTTCCACCACAACATCCCGCATTGGGAGCAGTGGCTCGCTTCCTTGCGCGGCAAATCCGGCCTGCGCGCCCTGGAGATCGGCAGCTTCGAGGGGCGTTCGACCCTCTGGCTGTGCGAGAACATTCTGACCGCCACGGACAGTTCGATCGACTGCCTGGATTTCTTCCAGGTCGATCCGGTCTATGGCGACTACCACGCCCGCTTTCGTGCCAACACGGCGGCCTGGCGCGAACGGATCCGGGAGTTCCAGGGATCGAGCTTCGACTCATTGCGGCGCGTCGAAGGTCCCTACGACATCGCCTACATCGACGGGTGGCATTCCGCCTTTGGTGCACTGGCTGACGGCGTCATGGCGTGGCCCCTGCTCAAGGTTGGTGGCGTGATGATCTTCGACGACTACCTATGGGTGCCGCCGAAGCTGGGGCCGCCACCGCGTCCAGGCTGGTTGGCGCGCAAGTGGCTGCGCTGGTCGGGTCGCCAGTGGCGGACCGAGGGACTGAAGAAGCAGATCGAAAGCGTGAAGACCGAAACGCCCAAGCTCGGTGTGGACGGGCTGCTGGCCACGCTGGACGGCTATTACGAATTGCTGGGCATCAGCAACCAGCTGGCGGTGCGCAAGACGCGCGACTTCTCGCCCGGGCAGGTCGGCCACGACACCTGAGGTCCGGGCGGGCGGCGGGAAGCAATCCGTTGCAGCCGCCCGCGCGTCACCGAGCGGCAGCAACGAGCCCGCCGCCTGCTCAACCCAGCTTCTGCGCCTGCTCGCGTAGCGCGCCCAGTGTGCTGTTCCAGTCAGCGACGCGCTGGCGCTCCTGCGCGACCACCTCGGCCGGTGCGTTGGCGACGAAGCTGGCATTGCCGAGCTTGCCTTCGCACTTCCTGATCTCGACTTCGATGCGGGCGATTTCCTTGGCCAGCCGCGTCTTTTCGGCGCCGAGGTCGATCAGCCCGGCGAGCGGGATCAGCACGCGCAGCGTGCCGACCACGGCGGCGGCCGCGGCGGGTTCCGCAGCCCCGGCTTCGATCCACCACGGCGCTTCGGTGCGGGCAAGGAAGGCGATCTGGGCAGCGAACTTCGCCACGCGGGCACGGTCGCCGGCGTCGCCGCCGGCAAGCTGCAGCGGGATCGTCTTGCCGGGCGAGATGTTCATTTCGGAACGGATCTTGCGGACGCCCGAAAGCACGTTCTTGAACCACTCGATTTCGGCTGTGGCCGCGTCGTCGGCAACGATGTCTTCGGCACGCGGCCACGGTCGCTGCATCAGGCTGCCTTCGCCGAGGCCGAGCATCGGCGCCACCGACGCCCACACTTCCTCGGTGATGAACGGGATCACTGGATGCAGCGCGCGCAGCACGCTTTCCAGCACCACCAGCAAGGTGTGCCGGGTCGAAGCGGCCGCGGCGGCGTCGCCACCGTTCAAGGCCGGCTTCGACAGCTCCAGGAACCAGTCGCAGTACTCGTTCCAGACGAATTCGTACAGTGCCTGCGCCAGCAGGTCGAAGCGGTAGCTGACGAAGTGCTGCTCGACCTCGCCCAGCGTCTGCTTGAGGCGGGTGAGGATCCACCGCTCGGCTTCGGTCACCGGCGCACCGGCCGGCGCGGCGATCGCGCCTTCCGGCAGGTTCATCAGCACGAACCGCGCCGCGTTCCACAACTTGTTGCAGAACGCCTTGTAGCCCTCGGCGCGCTTGATGTCGAAGTTGATCGTGCGGCTGTAGCTGGCCAGCGCGGCGAAGGTGAAGCGCAGCGCGTCGGTGCCGATCGCGGGGATGCCGTCGGGGTAATCCTTGCGGATGCGCTTCTCGACCTTGGCGCGCACCTGCGGGATCAGCAGCGACCGGGTGGATTTCTCCACCAGCGGTTCCAGCGCGATGCCGTCGATCAGGTCCAGCGGGTCCAGCGTGTTGCCCTTGGACTTGGACATCTTCTGGCCTTCCGCGTCGCGCACGATGGCGTTGATGTAGACCTCGCGGAACGGGATGCGGCCGGTGAAGTACTTGGTCGCCATCACCATCCGCGCGACCCAGAAGAAGATGATGTCGAAGCCGGTGACCAGCACGGCACTGGGCAGGAAGATCTTGTCCTGCTCCCAGTTCGCGACGATCTCGCCGCGCTCGTTCTTGACCGGGCCGTTCGCCGGCCAGCCCAGCGTGGAGAACGGCCACAGCGCGGAGCTGAACCAGGTGTCCAGCACGTCGTCGTCCTGGCGCAGCGCACCGACCGGCGCGGTGCCGGCGCTGGCGCGCGCATCCGCCTCGTCCTCGCCGACGAAGATGTTGCCCGTCTCGTCGTACCACGCCGGGATGCGGTGGCCCCACCACAGCTGGCGGCTGATGCACCAGTCCTGGATGTTGTCCAGCCATTGCGTGTAGGTGGTCGCCCAGTTCTCCGGCACGAACTTGATGTCGCCGTTGCGCACGGCGTCCAGCGCAGGCTGGGTGATCGCCTTGCGGCCGCCGGGACGTCCATCCTTCTGCACGTCCGAAGTCAGATCGACGAACCACTGGTCGGTCAGCATCGGCTCGATCACCGCGTCCGAGCGCTGGCTCACCGGCACCTGCAGCTTGTGCGGCTTGGTTTCCACCAACAGGCCGGAGGCTTCGAGGTCGGCCAGCACGGCCTTGCGCGCGTCGTAGCGGTCGAGGCCGCGGTATTTCGGCGGCGCGTTGTCGTTGACCTTCGCATCCAGCGTGAAGATGGTGATCGGCGGCAGCTGGTGGCGCTGGCCGATCGCGTAGTCGTTGAAGTCGTGCGCCGGGGTGATCTTCACGCAGCCGGTACCGAAGTCCTTGTCGACGTAATCGTCGGCGATCACCGGAATCTCGCGATCGGTCAGCGGCAGCTTCAGCGTCTTGCCGACCAGGTGCGCGTAGCGCTCGTCCTCCGGGTGCACGGCCACGGCGACGTCGCCCAGCATGGTTTCCGGCCGGGTCGTGGCAACCACCAGGCTGTCATCGCTGCCGGTGACGGTATAGCGGATCGACCACAGGTGGCCGTCGCGCTCGACGTTGTTCACCTCGAGGTCGGAAACGGCGGTGCCCAGTACCGGATCCCAGTTCACCAGCCGGTTGCCGCGATAGATCAGTCCCGCGCGGTACCAGTCGATGAACACCTTGCGCACCGCGGCCGACAGCCCCTCGTCCATGGTGAAACGCTCGCGCGACCAGTCCGCGGCGGCGCCGATGCGGCGCATCTGGTTGGTGATGGTGGAGCCGGACGCTTCCTTCCACTGCCACACCCGCTCGACGAACGCGTCGCGGCCAAGGTCGTGCCGGGTCTTGTCCTCGGCCGCGAGCTGGTTCTCCACGATCTTCTGGGTGGCGATGCCGGCGTGATCGGTGCCGACCTGCCACAGCGTGTTGAAGCCGCGCATGCGGTGGTAGCGCACCAGCATGTCCATCACCGTCTGCTGGAACGCATGCCCCATGTGCAGCGTGCCGGTGACGTTCGGCGGCGGCAGCAGGATGCAATACGGCTCGCCCTGGCCCGACGGCCTGAACGCGCCACTGGCTTCCCAGCGTGCGTACCACGTCGACTCGATCCGGGCGGGTTCGAAACTCTTGTCCATCAGGGGACTCGCAATGGCGCGCCGTGGCCGGCGCGTGAGGGTAGAAGCAAAGAGGGCAATTGTACGGGGCGGGCGGCTGGCTGCCAAAAGCCCGCCCAGCCGCTCAGGGCAGCAACTCGATGCCGAAGCGGCGTACCAGCAGGGCGAACAGGCCAAAGCAGGCCACGGTGATCAGCACGCAGGCGAGCAGGGTAGGCCAGAAGCCGAGACGCGGCAGCAGCGCCGGGAAGGCCAGGAACATCGGCAACGTGGGCACCACGTACCAGAACGTGTACCAGGCGTGGTTGGCGATCTTCGCCGGCGATTGATGTTCCAGCTGCAGCCAGATCAGGGCCAGCACGGTGACCAGCGGCAGCGCGGCGATCAGGCCGCCGAGGCGATCGCTGCGCTTGGCTGCCTCCGAGACGATCACCACCACGGCGGCGGTGATCAGGTACTTGCTGACGAGCCAGGCCATGCGCCGCTCCTCCGCTCAGGCGCCGCGCAACGCGCGCCCGTAAGCATGCACTTCATCGACCAGCACCTTCAGGTGCTCGGGATCCACTTCCGGCGTGATGCCGTGGCCGAGGTTGAACACGTGGCCGGGGTGGTTGCCGTAGCTGTCCAGCACGGCACGGGCCTCGCGGCGGATCACTTCGGGACTGGCGCGCATCACGGCAGGGTCGAGGTTGCCTTGCAGGGCGACCTTGCCGGCCACCGCACGGCGGGCGTCGGCGAGGTCGATGGTCCAGTCCACGCCGAGCGCGGCGCAGCCCGAGTCCGCCATCTCGGCCAGGTGCATGCCGGCGCCCTTGGAGAACAGGATCACCGGCAGCTCGCGTGCGGTCGGGTCGGCCTTCAGCGCGGCCACGATCTGCGCCATGCTGCGCAGCGAGAATTCGCGGAACGGTGCCGGGCCGAGCAGGCCGCCCCAGGTGTCGAAGATCATCAGCGCCTGCGCACCGGCTTCGGCCTGCGCGATCAGGTAGGCGGCGACCGCGCGGGCCAGCGTGTCGAGCAACTGGTGGGCGAGCTTCGGCTCGTTCCAGCACATCGCCTTCAGCGTGGCGAAGTCGCGCGAACCGTGGCCTTCGACCATGTAGCAGGCCAGCGTCCACGGGCTGCCGGAGAAGCCGATCAGCGGCGCGCGGCCATGCAGCTCGCGGCGGATCAGCCGCACCGCGTCCATCACGTAGCGCAGCTCGCCGTCCATGTCGGGCACGGCGAGTTTGTCGATGTCGGCCGCCGTGCGCAGCGGGCGCGCGAACTGCGGGCCCTCGCCGTGGGCGAACGACAGGCCCAGGCCCATCGCGTCGGGGATGGTGAGGATGTCGGAGAACAGGATCGCCGCATCCAGCTCGAAGCGCTCGAGTGGCTGCAGGGTCACTTCGCAGGCGTATTCGGGATGCTGCGCCAGGCCCAGGAAGCTGCCGGCGCGTTCGCGGGTGGCGCGGTATTCGGGCAGGTAGCGGCCGGCCTGGCGCATCACCCAGATCGGCGTGGTGTCGGTGGGTTCGCGGCGCAGTGCGCGCAGGAAGCGGTCGTTCTTCAACACGTCGGTCATGTCAATCAGCGTCCGTACGGGCCTTCCAGCCCCTGGGCAAACATCAGGCGGAAGCCACGCTTGAGCTGGGCGTCGCGGGCTTTCTCGAAAGCGGCGACGGCCTCGTCGCGCTCCAGGAACTGTTCGCGCTTCATCGTGGCGCGGCCGCCCTGGGTGCCCGATTCGCGGTACAGCGTCCAGCCGCCGAGCAGGTCCTGTTCCAGCGTGATCTGGACGTAGCGGGGTGCGTCGGCACTGCCGGGCACGGTTTGCAGGTAGAGGCGCATGGGTTCCAGGGTGCAGCACGAACAGGCGCGTGGCCGGACGACACAGTTTATAGGATTTGCGCGCAGACACCCGCGGCCCGCCCGGGCCATGGCGTCACACGCGGCGATTCATCCCGCGTCTTGCAGCACGGCCAGTACGTCGGCCTCGTGCACGCCGCCGACGATCTCGGCCCGGCCGATGCCACGCCACAGGATCAGCCGCAAGGCGCCGGCGGTGTTCTTCTTGTCCAGCCGCATCAGTGCCAGCAACTGCGGCGGATCCACCCCGGGTGGGATCGCCACCGGCAGACCGAGGCTTTCCAGCAGGCGCTGCAGGCGGGCGGTAGCGGCCGCGTCGCTCATGCCGAGGCGCTCGGACAGCCGGGCGGCCAGCCGCATGCCGATCGCCACGCCCTCGCCGTGCAGCAGGGCGGTGTAGTGGCCGGCGGTTTCCAGGGCGTGGCCGAAGGTGTGGCCGAAGTTGAGCAGCGCGCGTTCGCCTTGCTCGGTTTCGTCGCGCGCAACCACGCCGGCCTTGTAGGTGACCTTGCGCGCGATCGCTTCCATCACTGTGGCGGGATCCCGCGCGGCGAGTGCGGCGGCGTGCCGTTCCAGCCAGGCGAAGAACGGCTCGTCGCCGATCGCCGCACCCTTCACCACCTCGGCCAGGCCGGCGCGGTATTCGCGCTCGGGCAGGGTCGCCAGGGTGTCGATGTCGGCGATCACCGCGCGCGGCTGGTGGAACGCGCCGGCGAGGTTCTTGCCGACCGGCAGGTTCACGCCGGTCTTGCCGCCGACCGAGGAGTCGACCATCGCCAGCAAGGTGGTCGGCATCTGGATGAAGTCGATGCCGCGCATCCAGCACGCCGCGCTGAAGCCGGCCAGGTCGCCGACCACGCCGCCGCCCAGCGCGATCACGCAGGCGTCGCGGGTGGCGCCGAGTGCGCCCAGTGCTTCCAGCGCGCGGCCCACGTTGGCGAACGTCTTGTGCATCTCGCCGTCGTCGAGCAGGAACGACGACCAACGCAGCCCGTCCAGCCCCGCCTCGATGCGCGGCAGGTACAGCGGCGCCACCGTGGTGTTGCTGACCACCAGCGCGTGCCGGCCGCGCAGCATCGCGCGCCAGCGCGCGTGGTCGCCGAGCAGGCCGGCGCCGATCCACACCGGATAGCTGCGCTGGCCGAGGGCGACGGTGATGGTCTGTGGTGTGGAGTCGTTCATGCCGTCTGCCTGGGGGCCGCGCCGCGGCGCTGCCAATGGTGGTCGATCAGCGCGATGCAGCGTTCGCCGGCGGTGGCGACGCTGCCGTGCTCGCCGGGTACCGCGAGATCGGCCAGTTCGCGGTAGAGCGGCTCGCGCACCTGCGCCATCGCCTGCAGCCGCTCGCGGCGGTCGGGTACCGCCAGCAGCGGGCGGCGGTGGTCGCGCTCCAGCCGTTCCAGTTGCTGTTCGATCGTGGTCTGCAGCCACACCACGTAGCCGCGCTCGCGCAGAAGCTGCCGGTTGGGGGCGGTGAGCACCACGCCGGCGCCGGTGGCCAGCAGCACGCCGGCGCGACGGCTGCATTCGTCCAGCAACGCACTCTCGCGCTGGCGGAAACCCGCCTCGCCCTCGATCTCGAACACCCTGTTCACGTCCACGCCGCAATGACGCTCGATCTCCTGATCGAGATCGACGAAGCTCAGGCCATAATGCGCGGCAAGCCGTCGCCCGATCGAGGTCTTGCCGGCACCGGTGGGACCGATGAGGAACAGGTTGGACGACGGGTTCATGGGCAGATGCTAACAGGGCAGGTCGGCCCGGGCAGCGCAACGGGAGGATGGTGGTGAGCGAACGTGTCCTGCTGGCCGGGTGCGGCGATCTGGGCGAACGCGTGGCGCAACGCCTGCGCGCGCGCGGCGACGAGGTCTGGGCGCTGCGGCGCCGGCCGCCGGCGCGCGGCGGGCACGGCATCCACTGGCTGCGCGGCGACCTGGCCGATCCGGCCAGCCTGCATGGACTGCCGGCCGGGATCACCCGGCTGGTCTATCTGCCGGCGCCGACGACGCGCGACAAGGCGACGTACCGCGCGATCTTCGTCGATGGCCTGCGCCACCTGCTCGACGCGCTCGATACCCGCAAGCTGGCACAGGTGCTGTTCGTCTCGTCCAGCGCCGTATACGGCGAGCACGACGGCGACTGGGTCGACGAGACCACCGCGACCGACCCGCCGGGATTCAACGGTGCGGTGCTGCTCGAAGCCGAGCAATGGCTGGCGCAGCAGCCGCTGCCGGCGACCGTGCTGCGGCTGGCCGGGTTGTACGGGCCGGGCCGGCTGCAGCTGATCGAGCGGCTGCGCACGGGGCAGGCGCGGGTGCCGCGCGAGACGCCGCACTGGGCCAACCGGATCCACGTCGACGATGCCGCCGCGGCGATCGTGCACCTGCTGGGCCTGAAGTCGCCGCAGCCGTTGTACCTCGGCGTGGACGACACGCCGATGCCGCTCGACGAACTGTATGACTTCCTCGCCGTGCTGATCGACGCGCCGCTGCCGGCCGAGGGCGCGGCGCCGACCGGCGTGGGCAGCAAGCGGCTGAGCAACGCCCGGCTGCGCGCCAGCGGCTGGGCACCGCAATGGCCGGATGCGCGCGAAGGCTACGCCATGCTGCTCGACGGCTGAACCATCCACCGAAGGAGAACCGCCATGGCCAACACCGTTCCGCATCACCAGGTCAGCACCGCCAACGAGATTCCCGGCTGCCGCATCGTGCGTTCGCTCGGCATCGTGCGCGGCATCACCGTGCGTTCGCGCAGCGTGGTCGGCAACCTCGGCGCGGCGCTGCAGACCATCGTCGGCGGCAACATCTCGATCTATACCGAGCTGTGCGAGAAGGCGCGCGAGGAGGCGTTCGAGTTGATGTTGCGGCACGCCGCCGCGATGGGCGCGAACGGCGTGGTGGCGATGCGCTACGACGCCAACGAGGTGGCCCAGGGCGTCACCGAGGTGCTGGCCTACGGCACGGCGGTGCAGGTGGAAGCGTCAACGTGAGGTGATTTTGCAGTGCGGCTTGCCCCCGCGGACGGCGGCGGAACAGACTCGGGTTTCGGGGCGGGGGAGCGTCGCGTGCCGCTTGCACGATTCCACCGGAGATTGACGCCATGTCGGTAGCCAAGGTCATCGAAATCAATGCCTCGTCCAGCAAGAGCATGGAAGACGCCGTGCAGCACGGCCTGAAGAAGGCCGCCGAGTCGGTGAAGAACATCAAGAGCGCCTGGGTCAACGAGATCAAGGCGGTGACGAAGGACGACGGCACGATCACCGAGTGGCGCGTCAACATGAAGGTCAACTTCATCGTCGACTGAGCGCCCCGCACCGGCGGAGTCGACGCAACGCACGCTTCGCCGGTATCCGGCTCAGCCGTGGCTGAGGCCGGTGACGTGGCGGTCGTCGTCGTACTCCACGCAGGTGTCGGCCAGCGCCGGCAGAGTGGCCAGGGCGTGCCGGCTGAGTCGCTCGAAGTGCGCCAGGAACCGCTCCATCGCGCTCGCGTCCATCGCCAGCGGCGCGTGCCGCGCCAGCAGTTCCTGTTCCTGCTCGCCGCGCCAGCGGCGCACGATCTCCCAGCTCGGCGCCTGCAGCACGATCAGCGCGTCGAACTTGCGCCACAGCGGCTGGTAGCCGCGCAGCTGCTTGTTGACCCAGTGCCGCCAGCTGCTGTCGGGATCTTCGCTGCGCTCCAGTTCGTTGACCGGCCGGGCCAGCGCGGCCTGCAGCTGCGGCCGGATGCCCAGCGCCCAGCCTTCCACGATCACCAGCTTCGGCGGCCGCGTGGTGCGCGGCCAGCGCGATGGCGGGAAGCGGGTGTCGCGGCCCTTGTCGAAGCGCGGGTGCGATACCGGCAGCTTGTCCGAGGCGTGCGGCAGGGCGGCCAGCACCGACATCAGCAACTCGATCTCGTGCGTGCCCGGTACGCCGCGGCTGCGCAGCAGCGGGTGCACGTCGCGCGCCAGCGCCTCGCGCTCGCTGCGGGCGTAGTAGAAGTCGTCCAGCGAGAGCACCTCGGTGGCCCAGCCGCGGGCCTCGGCCTGCGCTTTCATCACCCGCGCCAGGGTGCTCTTGCCGCTGCCCTGCAGGCCGGACAGGCCAATGATGTACGGGCGGCGCGAGCGGGCGATGCGCCCGGCGTACTGGTCGAGCAGGTGGCCGGCGAGGGCCTCGTTCTGCAGGTCGGCGTGGGACGTCATCCGCGGCACACCGTGGTTCCGGGAGGGATTTCCGCCACCGGCAGGCCGCGGCGGCGGAGCTTGGTGCCGGTGGGCATGTCGCTGCCCTCTTCACGTTTCGTGGCGGAAGATGGCGTCGCCATCCGGGCCGGTCGGGTACTGGAGGGATGGGGCATTGCACTATTATCGGTCGGATTCATCCGCGCCATGATGGCGCGTGTCGGCCACGATGCAAAAGGAAAGTTTCAGACACCATGCTCAAATTCGAAATTCTAGACACCTTCCAGCGGCTGCTGGAGGAAGCCAGGGCCAGTGGCGACCGCGAACCGACCGCGATGAACCTGGCCACCGTGGACGGCTCCGGCCGGGTCGCCTCGCGCATCGTGTTGCTCAAGGGCGCCGACGAGCGCGGCTTCCGCTTCTACACCAATTACCAGAGTGACAAGGGCGGCCAGCTGGAGGCGCATCCGCAGGTGGCGCTGTGCTTCCACTGGAAGCAGCTGCGCGAGGGCGTGCAGGTGCGCGTGGAAGGCGTGGCGCGCAAGCTGCTGGCGGAAGAGTCGGACGCCTACTTCGCCAGCCGCCCGCGTGGCAGCCAGATCGGCGCGTGGGCTTCGCTGCAGTCGCAGACCCTGCCTGACCGTGACACGTTCGAGCAGCGGGTGGCGCGCTACGAGCAGCAGTTCGACGGCCTTGAGGTGAGCCGGCCGCCGCACTGGGGTGGTTTCGTGGTGGAGCCGGACATGGTCGAGTTCTGGTACGGCGCCGAGTTCCGCCTGCACGAGCGGGTGCGCTGGGACCGCCACGGCCAGACCTGGACCAGCCGGATGCTCTACCCGTGACCCGCGCGCTGCCTGCCGAACACGTGGCGCAGGGCAGCTTCACCGTGCACACGCGCGGGCGCGGTTTCAGCGAGATCACTACGGAGGTCGGCGACGCGGTGGCAGCCAGCCACGTGCAGACCGGCATCGCGCACGTGTTCACGGCACATACCAGTTGTTCGTTGCTGATCAGCGAAAATGCCGACCCCACGGTGCGCGACGACCTGGAGCGCTGGTTCGCGCGCGCGGTGCCGGACGGCGACGCGATCTTCCGGCACGACGCGGAAGGCCCGGACGACATGCCGGCGCATGTGCGGTCGATCCTCACCGGGGTCAGCCTCAGCGTGCCGGTACACGGCGGCAAGCCGATGCTGGGCGCCTGGCAAGGCATCTACCTGTGGGAACACCGCCTCGACCCGCACCAGCGCAAGGTGGTGGTGACCGTGCTGGGGAATTGAGCGCATGGATCACGCCGCAGCGGCTGCCGCTTTGTCCGATCACTTTCCGCAACGCATCGTTTGCCTCACCGAGGAGCCGACCGAGGTGCTGTACGCGCTCGGCGAGGAGCGGCGCATCGTCGGCATTTCCGGCTTCACCGTGCGACCGCCGCGCGCACGCAGGGAGAAGCCGAAAGTCTCGGCGTTCACCAGCGCGAAGATCGGCGAGATCCTGAAACTCGCCCCCGACCTGGCGATCGGTTTCTCCGACATCCAGGCCGACATCGCGCGCGAGCTGGTCAAGGCCGGCGTCGAGGTATGGATCAGCAACCACCGCAGCGTGGACGGCATCCTGGCCTACATCCGCCGGCTCGGCGCACTGGTCGGCGCGCACGAAAAGGCCGAGGCCTACGCGCTGCGCGCCGAGCGCCATCTCGCCGAGATCCGCGCTGCGGCCGCGCGGTTGCCGCGGCGGCCGCAGGTGTATTTCGAGGAGTGGGACGAGCCGATCATCACCGGCATCCGCTGGGTCGCCGAGATCATCGGCATCGCCGGCGGCGACGACTGTTTCCCTGAACTGGCCCGCGAGCCGCTGGCGAAACAGCGCATCCTGCCGAACGGCGACGAGGTGGTGCGGCGTGCGCCGGACATCATCCTCGGTTCCTGGTGCGGCAAGCGCTTCCGTCCCGAGAAGGTGGCGGCGCGGCCGGGCTGGGATACGATTCCCGCCGTGCGGCACGGCGACCTCCACGAGATCAAGTCGCCGATCATTTTGCAGCCGGGACCGGCCGCGCTGTTCGACGGGTTGGACGAGATCCATCGGATCATCACGGAATGGGCGCTGCGCTGAGCCTTCCCGTTTTTAGGCTGCTGTAGAGACGCAGGCTGTCAGCAAGGGACCTCCGGCGGTCGTGCGCGGTGCTCTTGCGCTTGTGGCATTCAGAGCGAAAAACTCCAGAGGCAAGAGCTTTCGTGCGCCGCTGGCGCCCGAGTTACTTTCTCTTTGCGTGGCCAAAGAGAAAGTAACCAAAGAGAAAGGCCACCCCGCTTGGCGCTTGCCGGACATCCTGTCCGGCAAGTCCGTGAGCCGGGGCCGGGCTTTTCGACAGCACATCCGTGTACTGTCGAAAAGGAACCGACATCCTGTCGGTTCCCGCTGCGCGGCCTGTCGTCCCCGACTCACCGCCGCGCAAGGGACCCCGGGTAGAGCGGCGGGCCATCCTGGCCCGCACTCGGTGACAGAGCTAGAAGAGCAGAAGCCACGGCAAAGCGGCGCTTTGCCGTGGCTTCGCCTGGGCTTTTGATTCGGCTCTTCTGAAGAGTGCGCGCAGGATGCGCGCTGCTCTACCCGGGGACCCCTCTGCAGCGGCGGGCGGGCGGAGGAAAAGCCCGAAGGGTGGCTTGCATGGATGCAAGCCAGTTTGTCGTCAGGGCAGGCGACGGCATGGATGCCGGAGTTGAGGCAACGCAGGAGCGGTTGCCCGATGCCCTGTCGACAAACCCCGTAGCGCGCACGCGGACTTTCCGGGCAGGATGCCCGGAAAGCGCGTAAGCGGGGTGCCCCTCTCTTTGGTTACTTTCTCTCGGGCAAGCGAGAGAAAGTGACTCGCCCTCCGAAGGAGGACGAAAGCTCTTGCTTCAAGGCTCTTGCTTCACGAACGATCAAGCGCCCACTACGAGAGAGAAAACTCAGGCGCCCATGGCCAGTCGGGCACCGAGGTCAATCAGCGGGGCGGCGATCAGCAGCCGCGCCAGCAGCAGCACGATCATCACCGCCATCGGCGCGAAGTCGATCTGGCCGGCGATCAGCCTGCCGTGCAGCGGGCGCAGCAACGGGGCGACGATGCTGCCGGCCAGCTGCAGCATGGGGTGGCGGCGGTCCACCGCGAACATGCTCAGCAGCGACCAGCCGAAGATCAGCACCAGATAGCACAGCAGCACGAAATCGAGCAGTTCGGCCAGCGCCAGCACGATCAGTCCGAGCGGGTGCGGCATCGCGCCGAGCAGGGCGAACAGCAGCAGGCGCTTGAGCAGCATCGCCAGCCACGCCAGCAGCAGGGCGGCCAGGTTGATCCGGCGCCAGTTCGGCAGCACGCGGCGGATCGGCGCCAGCACCGGGTTGGTGGTGCGGTAGACGAACTGGCTCAGCGGGTTGTGGAAGTCCGCGCGGCAGGCTTCGGCGGCCGCGCGCAGCAGCAGCAGCGCGGCCACCGCATCGAACGCCAGCTCGATCAACATGGACAGCGCATTCAGCAGATAGCTCACGGCAGTTGGTCCAGTTCGGCGGCGAGTTCCACACCGCGGCGGGTGGCGGCGGCGACGGCGCGGGCGACGATGTGCGGCAGGCCGTCGGCGGCGAAGCTTTCCAGCGCAGCCTGGGTGGTGCCATGCGGCGAAGTGACGCGCTGGCGCAGCGCGGCCGGGTCCTCGCCGCCCTCGACCAGCATGCGGCCGGCGCCCAGGCAGGTCTGCGCGGCGAGCGCGCGTGCGGTATCGCGCGGCAGGCCCTGCGCCACCGCGGCAGCTTCCAGCGCCTCGACCAGGGCGAAGAAGTACGCCGGGCCGGAACCGGACAGCGCGGTGACCGTGTCCATCAGCGCCTCGTCGTCGATCCAGCGGGTGATCCCGGCGGCATCGAGGATGTGCTGCGCCTGCGCCTTCTGCGCCGGGCTGACCCGGTGGTTGGCGCACAGGCCGGTGGCGCCGGCGCCGATCAGCGCCGGCGTGTTCGGCATGCAGCGGACGATCGGCAGGCCGCTGCCGAACCAGCGCTCCAACTGGTCCAGCCGCACGCCGGCGGCGATCGAGATCAGCAGCGGCCGGTGGCGCTGCAGGATGTCGCGCAGGTCGGCATGGATCGCCGGCATCACCTGCGGCTTCACCGCCAGCAGGATGACCTCGGCATCCGCCACGGCCAGCCGGTTCTCGGCGTAGCAGGCGATGCCGAAGTCGCGGCCCAGCGCCTGGCGCGCCTCGGCCAGCGGCTCGGCCACGCTGAGGGTGGCCGGCGCCACGCCGGTGTTCAGCAGGCCGCCGATCAGGCTGCGCGCCATGTTGCCGCCGCCGATGAAGGCAAGTCGTGTCATGCAGGGCTCCTCGTCCGTCCAGACCACGTACCTTACCGGAGCCGGCGCGACGGCGACGGATTTTGCCGGATGGGCTGTCGGCGACAGCTCGCCGCAGGCAGCCTGGTCGGATCGGCTGGCGATTTTTCGACCGGGTGCGCAAACCGGGTCGACAGTTTGCGCGTGGGCGGTGGAAAGACTGGCCGCACAGCCGCTTGCGCGAGTAGTATCGACGCGGCTACAGGGGGGCTGCGGGTAGTTCGTCCAGGTGGTGTCGTGGCACCGGATGCCATGCGCTTCGGCGCACCACGCCTGCGAATGTCATCCGACCCCGGATGTGGCATACGCATTCATGCCATCCAGACGATCGGTTGAGGGGAAACGACTTCATGGACATTGCCGAACTGCTTGCCTTCTCGGTGAAGAACAAGGCCTCGGACCTGCACTTGTCCGCCGGGCTGCCGCCGATGATTCGCGTCGATGGCGATGTCCGCCGGATCAACATCCCCGCGCTCGAACACAAGCAGGTGCACTCGCTGATCTACGACATCATGTCGGACAAGCAGCGGCGCGACTACGAGGAGTTCTACGAGACCGACTTCTCGTTCGAGATCCCCGGGCTGGCGCGCTTCCGCGTCAATGCGTTCAACCAGAACCGCGGCGCCGGCGCGGTGTTCCGCACCATTCCCTCCGAGGTGCTGACGCTGGAGGACCTGGGTTGCCCGCGCATCTTCAAGGAGCTGATCGAGCAGCCGCAGGGCCTGATCCTGGTGACCGGCCCGACCGGCTCGGGCAAGTCGACCACGCTGGCGGCGATGGTCGACCACATCAACAAGAACGAATACGGGCACATGCTCACGATCGAGGACCCGATCGAGTTCGTGCACACCTCGCAGAAGTGCCTGGTCAACCAGCGCGAGATCCACCGCGACACGCTCGGCTTCAACGAGGCGCTGCGTTCGGCGCTGCGCGAGGATCCCGACTACATCCTGGTCGGCGAGTTGCGCGACCTGGAGACCATCCGCCTGGCGCTGACCGCGGCGGAAACCGGCCATCTGGTGTTCGCCACCGTGCACACCAGCTCGGCGGCGAAGACCATCGACCGCATCATCGACGTGTTCCCTGCCGGCGAGAAGCCGATGGTGCGTTCGATGCTGTCCGAAAGCCTGCGCGCGGTGATCTCGCAGTCGCTGCTGAAGAAGGTCGGCGGTGGGCGCATCGCGGCGCACGAGATCATGGTCGGCATCCCGGCGATCCGCAACCTGATCCGCGAGGACAAGGTGGCGCAGATGTACTCGTCGATTCAGACCGGCCAGCAGTTCGGCATGCAGACGCTGGACCAGTGCCTGCAGGACCTGGTCAAGCGCGGCCTGGTGACGCGCCAGCAGGCGTCCGCCTACGCCAAGAACAAGGACAGCTTCAAGTGAAGCCGGGAATCGGAAACGGGAAGCCGCGAATCGCTGAAGAGCGGAGGGCCGCGCCTGCCTTCGGCCTGAACGTGCTGGCTCCCGCAACCGGTTTGCGGCATGCGTGGGTTTCTCGATTCCCGATTCTCCATTTGCGACTGCCGGGGTAGTGCCATGAGCGACTTCGATTTCACCTCATTCCTGAAGCTGATGGTGCACAAGAAGGCCTCCGACTTGTTCATCACGGCGGGCGTCGCCCCCTCGATGAAAGTGCAGGGCCGGATCGTGCCGATCACGCAGAGCCCGCTCAGTGTGCAGCAGGCGCGCGACATGGTGCTCAACGTGATGACGCCGGGCCAGCGCGAGGAGTTCGAGAAGACCCATGAGTGCCAGTTCGCGATCTCCGCGCAAGGCGTGGGCCGTTTCCGCGTGTCGTGCTTCTACCAGCGCAACTGCGTGGGTATGGTGCTGCGCCGGATCGAGTCGAAGATCCCCACCATCGAGGAACTGACGCTGCCGCCGGTGATCAAGCAACTGGCGATGACCAAGCGCGGCATCATCGTGTTCGTCGGCGCCACCGGCTCGGGCAAATCGACCTCGCTGGCGTCGATGATCGGCTACCGCAACCAGAACTCGACCGGTCATATCATCACGATCGAGGACCCGATCGAGTACGTGCACAAGCACGAAGGCTGCATCATCACCCAGCGCGAGGTCGGCATCGACACCGACAGCTGGGACAACGCGCTGAAGAACACCCTGCGCCAGGCCCCGGACGTGATCATGATCGGCGAAATCCGCACCCGCGAGGGCATGGACCACGCGATCGCCTTTGCCGAAACCGGTCACCTGGTGCTGTGCACGCTGCACGCGAACAACGCCAACCAGGCGATGGACCGCATCCTGCACTTCTTCCCCGAGGACCGCCGCCAGCAACTGCTGATGGACCTGTCGCTCAACCTGAAGGGCATCGTGGCGCAGCAGCTGATCCCCACGCCCGACGGCAAGGCGCGCCGGGTCGCGGTGGAGATTCTGCTGGGCACGCCGCTGGTGCAGGACTACATCCGCCAGGGCGAGATCCACAAGCTGAAGGAGGTGATGAAGGAGTCCACTCTGCTCGGCATGAAGACCTTCGACCAGAGCCTGGTCGAGCTGTACCACGCCGGCGAGATCAGCTACGAGGACGCGCTGCGCTACGCCGACAGCTCCAACGAGGTGCGCCTGCGCATCAAGCTGGCCCAGGGCGGCGACGCGCATACCCTGTCGCAAGGCCTGGAAGGCGTCGAGCTGGAGGAAAGCCGCGACGCGCAGAACTTCAGCAGCAATTTCCTCAACCGCTGAAGCGGCTGCCCCGGCAAAAAAGGCGCCTGCGGGCGCCTTTTTTGCGCTTCGCCGGTGCATCGCCGGCTACTTCTCCGCGGGCGGCGTGCCGCCGACGGTCAGGCCGCTGGCGTCCACGCTCTTCACGCCCTTGACGCGCTGGGCGACACGTTCGGCGTGCTCCTTCTGGGCCTGCGAGGCGACCGTGCCGCTGAGCGTGACCACGCCGTCGTGGGTCGACACCGAAATGTCGGTGGCCGGGATGCCCTTGGTCGTACCGAACTCGGATTTCACCTTGGTGGTGATCCAGGCGTCGGCCGCCTTGTCCGGCACGGTCTGGTTCTCGGAGGACTGCTGCATGCGCGCACCGGCGTCCTGGGCAGCGACCTGGCCGAACGGGATGGCTGCGAAGGCGAACACGAGGGTGGTGGCATACAAGCTGTGGCGGATCGTGGAAGTGCGCATGGCGATCTCCTTGGTGGGATGACGATGCCCGCCGGCCGGAGCGACAGGCGGATGCGGTCATCGCCATGGCAACAGCCGGGCCGTGAACGCTGCGTAGCTTGCGCGGGCACCGGTTCAGCGCGGGATTACGGAGGCGAAAGGCAGGTCACGGCGATGTTGCCATCGCGTTGGATGTCGTGCGTTGCGCATGAAAAGCCGGGGCGCCGCTGTGCCCCGTTCTACGCGGAAGTATGGGGATCGAACAAGGACGAGGCGCCGTCAGCGCGTCGGCTTGGGGGAAGGCGGCTGCCGAGCGGCGTCAAAAAGAAGAAAGGGCGCCGGTCGGGCGCCCTTGCCTTGGTTCCTGTATCAATCAGAACGTCAGATTGAGACCCAGACGCACCGCTCGGGGCGAACCCGGCATGATGTTGTTGTTGCTGTGGGCCGTCGCGTAGTACTTCTTGTCCAGCACGTTCTCGACATTCAACTGCAATTTGAAGCTGCTGCTGACGGTGTAGAACACTGCGGCATCCACCCGCGTGAAGCCCGGCAGGACGACGGCGTTGTCGGTCGACACGAACACCTTGTCCTGATAGACGGCTCCGAGGCCGACGCCCCACTGCGGGTTGAAATCAAGGCGGTTCCAGATCGAAGCCGAGTTGCGCGGCACCTGGCCGAGCTCTTTGCCGTTGGTTGCGCCCGGGGTCTGCACCTCACTGTTCTGATGGGCGTAGCCGGCCATGATCTGCCAGGAATCGGTGACCCGGCCGGCCAGGCCCAACTCGACGCCCTTGACCTGCTGGCCGTCGACCAGGATCTGCTGCGCCGGGTTGCTCGGATCCACGATCGCGACGTTCGTGCGGTCGAGGCGATAGATCGCGGCGGTCGCCGACATGCGGTCGTTGACGTCCCACTTCGCGCCGATCTCGACGTTTTTGAAACGCTCCGGGTCGAGGTTGCGATTGGTGGCCGTCAGCGACGCCAGCTGCTCGCCAGCGCGCGGGACGTAGGCGATGGAGTAGCTCGTGTACAACGAAACGTTTTCCTGCGGCTTGAAGATCAAGCCCGCCCGTGGCGAGAGCAGGTTGTCGCTGCTGGACAGCTCGACGCCGTTGCGGTTGTTGTGCAGGGTGGCATCGAAGCGGTCGAAGCGTGCGCCCAGGATGGCCTTCCACTTTGGGGAGAACTCGATCTGGTCCTGGACGTAGGCGCCGGCTGTCTTGGCCACGCTGCGGTTGTCGGCGTCGCTGGCGACCTGGCGGAACACGACCGGGCCGGTGTAGATCGGGTTCTGGATCGTGACGAAATCGCCCCGTGCGTCGGGGCCCACCGCCGGGAAGAATGCCGTGTTGCGGAAATTGTCGGTTTCCTGGCGGTTGAGTTCGAGGCCGACGAGGAATTCGTGACTGAGCGAGCCGGTCCCGGCCGAGAAGGTCAGGTCGGTCTGGTTCTGGAAGTTCTTGCGGCCGGTCAGATTGTTGTAGCCGCTGATCGCGACGCGGCCGTTGGCTGCCGTGTACGCGCCGGGGAATACGTTCTGGTAGAACTTCTCGTAGTCGGCGATGCGCGTGGTGTTGGTGAGCCTGGCGCCGCCGCTGAAGTCGTGCGCAATCACCGAGTTCAGCGCATTGATGCGCGCCCACATCGGGCTGTCGGACGGCTTGCCGAAAAAGGTCGAGCTGGCGGTCGGCAACGGACGGCCGAGCAGCGGCAGCTGGGACGGGATGCCGCGATCGGTCACGCGATCGTCCTCGAAGTGCTCGTAGCCGAACGCAAGCGTGGTGGCGTCGCTGGCGCGGATCGTCAGGGTCGGGTTGATCGCCCAGCGCTCGACATGCGCGAAGTCGCGGTAGCTGTCCGCGTTCTCGTACATGCCCGTGATCCGGAACGCCACAGATTCCTTGACCACGTGGTTGAAATCGCCGGTAACGCGACGACCGTCCCACGAGCCCAGCGTGAGATTCAGGCTCCCGGCATCGGTCCAGTTGGCCTGCTTGGTGACGCGATTGATCAGTCCACCGGAACCGCCGCGGCCGAAGATCATGCCGCTCGGACCCTTGAGGACTTCGACCCGCTCGACGTTGTACAGATCCCGGTAGTACTGGACGTCGTCGCGCACGCCGTTGAGGAAGAAGTCGGCAGTGGAGGTGTTGCCGCGCAGGATCGGCGCGTCACGGTGGCCTTCGCCCTGCGCCATCTGCACGCCGGGCACGTAGCGAACGACATCGCCCATGGTCTGCATCGACTGGTCGCGGATCAGGTCGTCGGTGACGACCGTGATCGACTGCGGCACGTCCAGCAATGGCGTGTCGGTCCGGGTGGCCGTCGCGCTGCGTTTTACGTCATAGCCCCGGTACTCGCCCTGGACTTTCACGGTACCTAGCGTTTTGACATCGCGGGCCGTGTCCGCGGCCGCCGCATCGAGCGCCATCGCAGGGGCCGCGTATGCGGCAGCCAGGAGCGGCAGGCCGTACAGGGCATGGCGGATGGCGCGAGCGACAGCACTCGTCGAGGGGCGCGAGAGAGAACTCATTGAGATGCTCCGGAAGGGATGAAAGGCAGGTTCAAGCGGGGATGAAGACAAGAATGATTCGTATTAAGATGCGCGCTGTGATGTCGGATTTTTGTCGGAGACAGCCCGCTGACGGGTCCCCGGTGTCCCACGTGTGCTCTTGTCTGGTCCGGCATTCCGGCCTGCTTCTTCCTGGCCCTCTCGCCTTTGGATACCCATGCTCAGTCGGTTATTGGTCGTCGAAGACAACCACGGTCTGGTTTCGAACCTGTTCGCGTTCTTCGAGCCGCGCGGCTATACGCTCGACGCAGCGCCCGATGGCGTTGTCGGCCTGCAATTGGCGCAGACGGGCAACTACGACGCGATGGTCCTGGACTGGACGCTTCCGCGCCTGGAGGGCAAGGAAGTCGCCCGGCGGCTGCGTGCGTCGGGGTCGGACCTGCCGATCCTGATGCTCACCGTGCGCGACGAACTGCCCGACAAGCTGGCCGGTTTTGGCGCCGGCGTGGACGACTACCTCACCAAGCCCTTTGCCTTCGACGAACTCGCTGCGCGAGTGGAAGCGTTGATAGCGCGGTCGCAGGGCCGTGTTGCCGGCAAGACATTGCGAATCGGCGACCTGAGCTTCAATACATCGACGCAGGAGATCGATCGGAACGGAACGGCACTTCAACTCAACGCCAGCTGCAAGAAGATACTGGCGCTGTTGATGACAGCCAGTCCCCTGGTCGTCGCCCGCGGCACCCTGGAGTCCGCGCTGTGGGGCGACAACCCGCCGGATTCCGACTTGTTGCGCTCGCATGTCTATGACTTGCGCAAGGCCATCGACGGACCCCACGAAAACAAGTTGATCCAGACGGTGCCGAAAATTGGCTATCGGATCATTGCTTCGGAGGCCATTGATGGGTAGGGAGACCAGCCTCAAGCAGCGGATGGTCAGCGGCATCGTCATCTACAGCCTGTTCCTGACCCTGGCGCTGTTGGCGTACGGCTACCTCGTCAACGAGCGGGCCGAGACATTGGTCTGGGAATCCCTGCTCAATACGGAGCTGGACCATTTCCTGGAACGTCACCGACTCGACCCCGACTACCGGTGGAACGACTCCGAGACCTTGACGCTCTACGGCACGCTGGTGGGGCACGAGCCGCCCATCGAATTCCGTTCGCTCGATGTCGGGGTGCATGACGAGGTCGTCGTCGGCAGCAAGGAGTTCGTCGTCCTGGTGCGTGCGATCGGAGGAGACCATGCGGTCCTCGCGCTGAACATATCGGGCATGGGATCCAGCAGATCGGGTCTGAATGCGCTTGTCATCGGTTCAGCCGCCGCCATGGTCGCGCTCTTGACCTTTGCCACCGCCATGGGCGTTGGACGGCTGACCAAGCCACTGGGCGATCTGGCTCGTCGCATCGTCGACCTGAGGCCGGCGATATCCGGCCAGAGGCTGGTCATCGCCGAGGGCGAATCCGCCGAGATCGGTGTGGTGATGAGGGCATTCAATGACTATCTCGGACGGATGGACCAGGCCGTGGAACGCGAAAGAACGTTCCTGAACATGGCCAGCCATGAACTGCGCACGCCAGTGGCGGTAATCCGCAGTTCGACCGAACTCGCTCTCTCGCAGCATGACATTTCCGCAATGACGCAGCGTTACCTGCAGCGCATCCGCCAAACGGCCGAAGGCATGGACGAGCTGCTGGCCCTGGTCCTGGTCCTGGCGAAGGATCCCGTGCGATTGCTGAAACATTCCGAAATGACGGACCTGGGTGCATTGATTCCGGAGATAGTGAACGACCACCGCCCCCTGATGAGCGGCAAGGCTTTGGCGTTTGAAATAGGGACATTGCCGAGCGTCTGGATCGAGGCACCGCCGCAGATCGTACGGGCAGCCATCGGAAACTTGATTCGCAACGCGATCGAGAACAGCGATGCCGGCGCGATTCGGGTGAGCCTGGACCTGCCGGCCCAGGTCGTCATTTCCGACCCCGGCCATGGAATGACGGCGGTGGAGATCTCCCGCGTCTATTCACGGCACGCCAGGGAGATTGGACTGGGCCGCGATGGCATCGGTTTGGAACTCATAGGACGCTTGTGCGAGCACCTGGGCTGGACGCTTGAACTGACTTCGGGCGGAGGCACCGGCACGACGGCATCGCTGGCCTTTGCGCACTAGGGACGCCCTGATCCACCCAGCTGTTTCAGGGCATTGCCGAGACGAAGAAGGGTGCCGGTGGTGCAAGGGCCGCGTTCGACGCCGGGCGCAGCGCATGAAAAAGCCGGGGCGCCGCAGCGCCCCGGCTTCCCGTCGGGTACCGGCGCCTACTTCAGCGCGGTCTGGCTGGTGATCACCATGCCGCCGTTGTCCACGTGCATTTCGGCGTCGATGCGGTCAACGCGTTCGGCCTGGGATTTCATGGCAGCGAACTGGGCCTTGGAGCGGGCCAGTTCGGCGGCGGTCTCGGCGGCACTGTCGCCCGAGTCGTCGATCGACGGCTCGTCGCTCTTGCCGATCGCCGCGGTGGCGGCGGCCAGGCTGTCGATCTTCTGCTCCATCAGCTGCAGCCAGCTCAGGTACATCGCGCCGCTGATGTGCATGCGGGCCATCCGGCCGGCGTCGCCGATCGGGTCCTTCAAAGTGTCGCCCAGGCGCGTGTCCTCGCCGGCACCGATGCCGAAGGCCAGTGCCTTCTCGCCCATGGCCACCCAGGCCGGCTGGCCCAGCATGCCGGTCGCGTCCTTCGGCAGCGGCAGCGGCTTGCCGTCATGGCTCGGTTTCAGCGCGGCCAGCGCGGGCACCATCATCTGGCCCATCGCGAACAGGCCGTCGGGATTGCCGGTGCCGATCAGCACGCGTCCGCTGAACGTGGGCAGGCCGGCGTCCTTGCCCGCTACCAGCGAATCCAGCGCGATGCGCAGACCGAGCATGTCGCCGAACGGCGGGATCGCCGCCTTCTGCATGGCCGGGCCGAGCTTGGCGAAGCTGTCGTTGAGATCGGTCAGCGAGGGGCAGCTGAACGGCTTGGCGGCCACCGCGTCGGCCTGGGCTAGCCAGAACGTGCGTGCCTCGGCGACCGGCAACGCCAGGCTCAGGTCGAACGGCGCGGTGCCGCTGCCGCCCAGTCCGGGCAGCGCCACCTTCAGCCCGGCGAAGGCGTTGCTGATGTCGTCGGCCAGCGCGACGTCGAAACGCACGTCCTGGTGCTTCGTGTCCAGCCTGGTGTAACCGAAGCTCATGGCGGGGACCCGCGCGGCGATGCGCGCGGCATCGGCGCCGCAGCTGGGCGAAGTTTGCAGCTGGGTGGCGACCGGCTCGCCGGTCTTGGCCGCGATGGCTTCGGCGTGCGCCTTCTGGATCGCGCTGATCAGCGGGTCCTTGCCGCTGATCGCCAGCGGCAGCGCGCGGGTCAGGTCCAGCTCGCCGACCAGCCACTTCTGGTAACCCTTGGCCCTGGCCAGCGTCTTCAGTCGGCCATCATCCTGCAGGCTCTGCGGCGGCCGATCCAGCCCTAGCGCCTGGCGCAACAGCGCCGGCGAGGCATCCGCCGGCAGCAGCGCCGCCACCGCCTGCTTGTTGACCGTGGCCAGCACCACCTCGGTGCCGGAGGCGGGGAACGCGTACTTGCGGTAGCTCTGCTTGTCGACGAGGGCGACATCGAGCTTCTTGCCGTAGGCGGTTTCCAGCCGGCCGACGAAACCCTCGAAGGCGCCCGGATCGTTCAGCTGGAAGCGCAGCACCGGGGCCAGGCCCAGGCCGTAGAACGCGGAGTAGCCCTTGAGGTTCAGGCCGGCACCCTGGGCGAAGCTCTCGATGGTCTTGCCGTTGAATTCGGTGCGCAGCGCGTGCAGCAGTCGCGCGCCGTCGGGATCCTTCCTGGCCAGTCGCTCGGCGCTGGCATCGAGCTGGGCCAGCTGGGACGGCAGCTGCGCATCGGCCTGGGCGAGCAGGGCGCCGCGGGTGGCGTCGTCCATGATGTCGAGGTTGGCCACCACGTACGGCGTATCCGCCGGTACGAAAGCCAGCGGTGCATCCTTGTCCTTGTGCCCGCAGGCCGCCAGCATGACGCCGGCGAAACCCAGCGCGATGTATCGCGTCGTCGATCGCATGGTGATCCCCAGTGTGGTGAGTGGTGCGCCGGCCATTATGCCCGCTTGCCCGGGGCGCTGCCGTGGCTGGCGGCTGGCTGCCGCCGGCCCGGCGAGGCGGTTCAGCGGGCCAGCACTTCGTTGAGCACGGCCATGCGCACGAACACGCCGTTGCCGACCTGTTCGAGGATGCGCGACTGCGCGCCGTCGGCCACGTCGGAGGCGATCTCGATGCCGCGGTTGATCGGGCCCGGGTGCATCACCAGGCAGCCCGGGGCGGCCAGGCCGAGACGCCGCCGATCCAGCCCGTAGTGGGCGAAGTACGCCGCCTCGTCCGGCAGCTCGATGCTGGCCATGCGCTCCTTCTGCAGGCGCAGCATGATCACCGCGTCGACGCCCTCGATCGCCTCGTCGAAGTTGCCGTAGCGGCGAATCTGCGGCGCTTCGTCCGCCGGCAGCATCAGCTCGGCCGGCCCGCACAGGCGGATTTCCTTCACCCCCAGCGCGGTGAACGCGTTGAGGTCCGAGCGGGCCACCCGCGAATGCTTGATGTCGCCGCAGATGAGCACGCTGAGCTTGTCGAAGTCCGGCCGGTGCTGGCGGATGGTCAGCGCGTCCAGCAGGCCCTGGGTGGGGTGCGCGCGGTTGCCGTCGCCGGCGTTGATCACCGAGACCCCGCTCATCGCGTGGCGCACCAGCATGTCGGGCGTGCCCGACTGCTTGTGGCGCACGACGATCGCGTCCAGGTGCATCGCCTCAAGCGTGTGCAGGGTGTCGAACAGTTCCTCGCCCTTGCTGGTGGAAGACAGTCCGATGTCGAAATTGATCACGTCCGCGCCCAGCCGCCGCGCGGCCAGCTCGAACGAGGTGCGGGTGCGCGTGGACGGCTCGAAGAACAGGTTGAGCACGGTGCGCCCGGCCAGCACGTCGAGCTTGCGGGTGCCGTGCGCGCAGGCATCGCGCAGGGACTCGGCGCGGTCGAGCAGGCGCTCGATCGTCTCGCGCGGCAGGTTTTCCAGGGAGGTCAGGTGGCGCAGGCGAGGGCTCATGGCGGCGGGTCTGGAGGTGGAAGGGAGAAGTCCGGTCAGCGACCGGGAGTGTCGGCCGCCGGCGTGTCGGCGCCGGCAAGCCAGCGTTCAAGGATGACCGCGGCCGCTTCGGCGTCGATGTCGGTAGCGTCGCGGCGGCGTTTGAGCCCCACCGCGCGGGCAGCGGCGAACCGCTGTGCAGCTTCCTGCGAGCTGTGCCGTTCGTCGACCAGCACGACCGGCAGGCCGTAGCGCTGCTGCAACTGCACGGCGAACTGGCGGGCGCGGCGGCTGGCGGGCTGTTCGGCGCCGTCCAGGGTCAGCGGCAGGCCGACCACCAGGGTGTCGGGCTGCCACTGCTGGCGCAGCGTGTCGAGGCGGGGCCAGTCCGGATTGTCGTCACGCACCGCGAGGGTGGCCAGCGCGCGGGCGCTGGCGGTGTAGGTATTGCCGATCGCCACGCCGGTGATCCGACTGCCGACGTCGAAGCCGAACACGCAACTCATGCGTGACCCGCGTAGCCGGACAGCTGGCGCGGGTCGACCCCGACCAGCCCGGCGGCGGCGCTCCAGCGTTCCTCCAGCGGGGTGTCGAACACCACCCGGCCGCAGGCCTCGGCGGTGAGCCACGCGTTCGCCATCAGTTCCTGTTCCAGCTGGCCGGCGTCCCAGCCGGCGTAGCCGAGCACCATGATCGCCTGGCGCGGGCCTTCACCGGCGGCCATCGCCACCAGGATGTCGCGCGAGGTGGTGACCGACCAGTGCTCGTTGATGCGGTAGCTGGAATCCCAGTCGCCCGGCTCGCGATGCAGCACGAAGCCGCGCTCCTGCTGCACCGGGCCGCCGATCAGCACCGGCGCGTCCGCCAGTTCGCTGTCCTGGCATTCCAGCTTCATCTGCGCCAGCACGTCGCCGAAGCGATACTCGGACAGCTGGTTCACCAGCAGGCCGACCGCGCCGTCCTCGTCGTGCTGGCACAGCAGCGCCACGCCGTGCGAGAACGGCGGATCGGCCAGGTTCGGCATGGCGATCAGGAAGTGCCCGGTGAGGGTCGAGGGCTGCACGGCGGTCATGCGCGCATTGTAAGCGCAGCGCACGCCGTGCGCAGGCATCCGTCGCCTTCGTTCAGCGTGTCTGCAGCACGTTGTCCGGCTGGAAGCGCCAGGTGCGGGTGATGTTGAGCTCGTCGATGCGTTCGGCGCTCCTGGGCGCCGGCGGGAACGGCGCGGCCAGGCGCACGATGCGCTCGGCGGCGGCGTCCAGGATCTTCTGGCCGGAGCTCTGGATCACCTCGATGCTCTTGATGCTGCCGTCGAGGTCGAGCACCACGGTGAGCAGCACGTCGCCGTGCAGGCCGCGGCGACGGGCCTCCTCCGGATAGTTGAGGTTGCCGACCCGCTCGACCCGGTCGGACCAGCCGCGCATGTAGGCGGCGTACGCGTATTCCCGCGTGCTGGCAGTGAGGTATTTCACCTTCGGCCGCTTGGCGTAGTCCACCTTCTTCTTGCGCAGTTCGGCGGCCAGCTGGGCGATCGCCTGCTGGCGCTTCAGTTCGGCGGCGGTCGGGGTCTGTTCGTGTGGGGCGACCTCGGTCTGCGCGGTGTCGCTGGTCACGCGGAAATCGCTGGCGCCGCGGGTGGTGACCATGCGTGTCGGGGTGGCCTCGCGTGGCCGCGGCGTGGCGGCTTCGACCGGCTGCGCGGCGATGCCGGGGTCGGGCCGCGGGATCGCGCCGGAAAACAGGTCCGACGGCCGCGCCGCGCGATCGCTGCGACCGCCGCCGGTGTTGTTGGCCTGGGCCAGGAAGTCCGCCTTGTCCGGTGCCTGCTGGTTGGCCACGTTGACCAGGGTGACGTCCAGCGTGGGCAGGCTGGGCGTGGGCTTCACGAAGTGGAAGGTGATGCCCAGCAGCAGCACGCCATGCAGCAGCAGCGAGAACAGCAAGGTGGCGCCGATCGGGTCGGGCGGCGAAGGGACGGTTGCGGTGGCGCTCACGCTCGACGGTTTCCGGTGACGTGCTGTTCGATGACGTCGAACAGCTGGCCGGCAATGTTAAGCCCGAACTGCGCGTCCAGTTCGCGCACGCAGGTCGGGGATGTGACGTTGATCTCGGTCAGGTAGTCGCCGATCACGTCCAGCCCGACGAACAGCAGGCCGCGCCGGCGAAGTTCGGGCGCTACCTGGCTCACGATCCAGCGGTCGCGCTCGGACAGCGGCACGCCGACGCCGCGCCCGCCCGCGGCCAGGTTGCCGCGGAACTCGTCGCCTTGCGGAATGCGCGCCAGCGCGTACGGCACCGGCTCGCCGTCGATCACCAGGATGCGCTTGTCGCCGGCGCTGATCTGCGGGATGTACCTTTGCGCGACCGTGAATTGCCGCCCTTCGCCGTGGGCATCGCCGCCAAGCAGGGTTTCCAGCATCGAATTGAGGTTGCCGTCGCCGGTCCTGGCCCGGAAGATGCCGCGCCCGCCCATGCCGTCCAGCGGCTTCAGCACCACCTCGCCGTGTTCGGCGGTGAACCGGCGCAGTTCACCCGCATCGCGCGAGACCATCGTCGGCACGATGCACTGCGGGAATTCCAGCGAGAACAGCTTCTCGTTGCAGTCGCGCAGCGAGCGCGGGTCGTTGACCACGGCGACGCCGCCGCGCTGAGCCGCTTGCAGCACCATCGTGTCGTAGATGAACTGGGCATTGACCGGTGGATCCTTGCGCATCAGCACCACGTCCAGTTCGCGCAGGTCGCGCCAGGACGCCGGGCCCAGCGTGTACCAGCGCTGCGGGTCCTCGCGCACGTCGAGCGGGGCGATCCGCGCCCACGGTTCGCCGTCGCGCAGGGCCAGGTCGCCCTGCTCGAAGTAGTGCAGCGAATGGCCGCGGCGACGGGCTTCGAGCAGCATCGCGAAGCTGGTGTCCTTGGCTGCCTTGATCGCGCCGATGGGGTCCATCAGCACGCCGACCGAAAGGGTCATCATGGTTCTCCGTGGGTGACGCGCCGCGGGGCCGGCATGCGTCGCAAGGCCGTTATAGCAGGCCGATATACTAAGGCGGCGGCTGCCGGGGCTGTCGAATTGCGACAAGGCCGGCAGACCTGCGCTGTCGCCGGTGGCCAGATGGTGCCACTATGGGTCACCCGGCAGCGGCAGCCGGTGGCGCGGCGATTATTGCTTGACAGTCTTGGCGGGCAGGCAGTAAACAGCAAAGTCACTGGATTCACCGTCTTAGAGCGGTTGTTGTTGGCCTTTTCGACATTTTTTTACATGCATACCATCCGGCATGGCTGTTGCATGTCTTGTTGACTATCCTGAGCTCGGGCGGGCCGCAGGGGGAGTGAGTGAATTTGAACATGAGCGCTAACGAGTTGGACGGTCTGAAGGTCATGGTGATCGACGACTCGAAGACCATCCGCCGCACGGCGGAAACCCTGCTGAAAAAAGAGGGTTGCGAGGTGCTGACCGCCGTCGACGGCTTCGAGGCACTCGCCAAGATCTCCGACCAGAAGCCCGCCATCATCTTCGTCGACATCATGATGCCGCGGCTGGACGGCTACCAGACCTGCGCGCTGATCAAGAACAATCCGCAGTTTCGCGCCACGCCGGTGATCATGCTGTCCTCCAAGGACGGCCTGTTCGACAAGGCGCGCGGCCGCATCGTCGGCGCCGAGCAGTATCTGACCAAGCCGTTCACGCGGGACGAACTGCTTGGTGCCATCCATCGCCACGTCAGCACGGTATCGAGCCACTGACTGCAGATTCCGAGGGGGACCAGTGGCCACCATTCTCATCATCGACGACTCGCCGACCGACGTGCGCGTGTTCACCACGCTGCTTGAGCGGGCCGGGCACCAGGTCGTTGCCGTCAGCAGCGCCGAGGAGGGCATCGAGCGCGTGCGCACCGACATGCCCAACCTGGTCATCATGGACGTGATCATGCCCGGCATGAACGGTTTCCAGGCCACGCGTACGCTCACGCGCGACCCGAAGACCCAGAACGTGCCGATCGTGATGATCACCACCAAGTCGATGGAGACCGACCGCGTCTGGGGGCTGCGCCAGGGCGCCCGGGCGTTCATCACCAAGCCGGTGAACGAAAAAGAGCTGCTGGCGTGCATCAACGAATTGCTGCCGAGCGAGAAATGAACCCGTACGTCAACCGCACCCCGTTCGAGATCCTGGCCCGTTACGAGCGACTGTCGCTGGCGCATGCGTCGGATACGCAGGACAAGCTGGAAGCGCCCGGGTTGTGGCGCGGCATCGGTTTCCGGGTCGGTTCGCGGCTGCTGGTCAGCGGCATCGACGAAATCAACGAATTGCTGGCGGTGCCGGTGCTGACCCCGGTGCCCGGCACCCAGCCGTGGCTGCTGGGCGTGGCCAACGTGCGTGGCAACCTGGTGCCGGTGATCGATTTCGGCCGCTTCCTGTTCGGCGATCGCACCCAGCACACCGACCGTACCCGCCTGCTGGTGGTGCGCCAGGGCGGCGGCAACGTGGCGCTGCTGGTGGACGAGGTGTTCGGTCAGCGCACGGTGGACGAAGAGCAGCGGCGCGAGGCGGGGCGCGAGGAAGATCCGCGACTGGCCCGTTTCGTCGACAGCCGGGTAGGCGAGCAGCAGTTGGCCGTTTTCAGCATGAACCGGCTGGTGCGCGCACCGGACTTCCGGCAGGCCGCGGCCTGACATCGGGGCAGGGCCGCAGTGACATGAAGGGCCGGCGCCCGCGTGGGCCGGAAACGTGGGACAAGCATTCCCTGGCCGGTACCCACTGCGCGGGGCCGGCAGCGTAATCAGTTAGACGGATGAGGTGAACATGAGCACTACAGGGGGCGTCAGCAGGGAACGCGGTTATACCGCACTCATTGTCCTGCTGCTGATTGCGATCGGTTTTGCGGCGCTGGACTTTTTCCTGCTCAACCAGAAGAACGGCGAGGATCGCCAGGCGATCGCGCTGACCACGCAGATCCAGGTGCTGTCGCAGCAGACGGCGAAGTTCGCGCTGGAATCGGCAGACGGCAACACCGACTCCTTCAAGGAGCTCGAATCCACCCGCAACGCGATCGACTCCGCCGTGCAGCGACTGGACAAGGGCGACCCCAAGAGCGGCATGCAGCCGTATTCGGACAACAACGCCACGCCCGCCGGCCGTGCGGTGAGCGCGCTCGACGCTTCCTGGAAGCAGCTCGATGCCGACATCGGCAAGATCCTCTCCAACAAGGCGGTGGTGCTCGACTCCGGCCAGCGCGCAAGTACCCTTTCGCAGCAGATGCCACTGCTCAACTCGAGCATGGAGCAGGTGGTCAACATCCTGCAGCAGCGCAACGGCAGTTCCGAACAGATGCTGGGCACCTCGCGCCAGATGCTGTCCGCTGACCGCATCATCCGCCGCGTGCAGGAAGTGCTGCAGGGCGGCGACAGTGCCCAGTCGGCGGCCGATGGCCTGTCGCGCGACGCGCAGCTGTACGGCAGCGTGCTGAAGGGCCTGATCGAGGGCAACCCCGACAGCGGCGTGCGGCCGATCAACGACGCCAATGCGCGCAAGATCCTCACCGACATGGACGCCAGCTGGGCCCAACTGGCCGACCCGGTGGCCAAGCTGGTCGCCGCCGCCGGCAACATCGCCGACGTGAAGCGCGCGGGCAACCAGGCCTCGCTGGATTCGCAGACCGTGCTGCTGCGCGCGAACGACCTGTCCGAGCAGATCGGCAAGCTGCCGCTGCGCCGGCTGTTCCCGAACGTGTGGTGGGGCCTGCTTGGTGCGATCGCCGCGGTGGCGTTCGCCCTGCTGCTGGTCATCACCCTGGTGCGCGACCAGCGCCGCCGGTTCGCCCAGAGTACCGAGCTGAACCAGCGCAACCAGGAGGCGATCATGCGCCTGCTGGACGAGATGGGCTCGCTCGCCGAAGGCGACCTGACCGTGAAGACCACGGTGTCGGAGGACATCACCGGCGCGATCGCCGACTCGGTGAACTACGCCATCGACGAGCTGCGATCCCTGGTGACCACCATCAACGAGACCTCCGAGCAGGTGTCGTCCTCGGCGCAGGAAACCCAGACCACCGCCCGCCACCTGGCCAACGCGGCCGAGCAGCAGGCGCAGCAGATCAGCACCGCGACCTCGGCGATCAACCAGATCGCCAGCTCGATGGATGATGTGTCGAAGAATTCCGCCGAGTCGGCCGACGTGGCCGAACGCTCGGTGAAGATCGCCTCCCACGGCGCCGAAGTGGTGCGCGAGACGATCTCCGGCATGGACTCGATCCGCGACCAGATCCAGGAAACCTCCAAGCGCATCAAGCGCCTGGGCGAATCCTCGCAGGAGATCGGCTCGATCGTGGAACTGATCAACGACATCGCCGAGCAGACCAACATCCTGGCCTTGAACGCGGCGATCCAGGCGGCCTCGGCCGGCGAGGCGGGCCGCGGTTTCGCGGTGGTGGCGGACGAAGTGCAGCGACTGGCGGAGCGCTCGACCAGCGCGACCAAGCGCATCGAGACGCTGGTGCAGACCATTCAGTCCGATACCAACGAAGCGGTGAACTCGATGGAGCAGACCACCGCCGAAGTGGTCGCCGGTGCGCGCCTGGCCGAGGATGCCGGCAGCGCGCTGGGCGACATCGAGCGCGTGTCGCACGACCTGTCCGCGCTGATTCAGAACATCTCCACCGCGGCGCGCGAGCAGTCCGCGGCGGCAACCGATATCTCGGTATCAATGAACGCAATTCAGGAGATCACTTCGCAGACCTCGCAGGGCGCGAGCCAGACCGCCGACTCGATCGGTACGCTGGCCCAACTGGCGAGCGACCTGCGGCGATCGGTGGCGCACTTCAAGCTGCCGGGTTGACATCGGCCGGGCCGGTTGCCGGCCCGATTGAGCAAAGCACAAGACAGGGGGCAGTCTCGGTGGTTGCAGGATGCTTGCGTTGTGCAACCGTTGAGAGAGGCGCATGAGACTTCAAGACCACATCGATTTCACCACGCTGCAGTGGGTCAAGCCGGAGCTCGACGACACCTTGTCGATCGCCCGCGAGGCGCTGGAGTCGTACGTCGACAACCCGGGCAAGCGCGACTACATGCGCACCTGCGCGGATCACCTGCACCAGGTGCAGGGCACCTTGCGGATGGTCGAGCTGTACGGCGCGGCGATGGTGACGGCAGAGATGGAGGCGCTCGCCATCGCCCTGCTGGGGGATCACGTCACCTATCGCGAGGAAGCCTACGCCGCGCTGATGCGCGGCCTGATGCAACTGCCCGACTACCTGGAACGGCTGTCCAGCGGCCACCGCGACGTGCCGGTGGTGCTGCTGCCGTTGCTCAACGACCTGCGTGCCAGCCGCGAGCAGGAGCCGCTGCCCGAATCGGCGATGTTCCACCCGAACCTCGATGCGTTCCTGCCGGAGCAGGCGCCCGCGGCGATGAGCGAAGCCTACGCCGAGGCGCATCGCGGCGAACTGGTGGACCTGCGCCTGCGCTTCCAGCAGCAGTTGCTGGGCTGGTTCCGCGGGCAGAACGCCGCGCAGCAGCTGGTCAACATGCGCAAGACCCTGCTGGCGATCACCGCGCGCTGCCATCACGTGCATGGCCGGCGCCTGTGGTGGATCGCCGCCGGCGTGCTGGAAGGCCTGGAGCAGGGCGCGCTGAAGGGACAGGCCGGCGAAATCCGCCAGCTGATCGGCAAGGTCGACCGCCACATCCGCCTGCTGATCGAGCAGGGCGAGGACAGCCTGCGCGGCGGCGAAGCGGACGACGTGGCCTGCAAGCTGCTCTACATCGTGGCCCAGGCCAAGCAACGCAGCCCGCAGATGGAGCTGTTGCGCGGCACGTACGCGCTGGACGGCCTGCTGCCCGATGCCGGTGAACTGGAACACGCGCGCGGCTCGATGGCCGGGCACAACCGCGCACTGCTCGATTCGGTGTCGCGCGCGCTGAAGGACGACCTGCTGCGCGTCAAGGAGGCGCTGGACCTGTTCCTGCGCCAGCAGAACGGCGATCCGGCGCAGCTGGCCGCGCAGGGCGAAGTGCTCGAGCGCGTCGGCGACACGCTGGGCATGCTGGCGCTGGCGGTGCCGCGCCGGGTAGTCACCGAACAGCGCCGGGTGCTCGACGAGATCGCCAACCGCATGCGCGCGGCCGACGAGGAGACCCTGCTCGACGTGGCCGGCGCGCTGCTGTACGTCGAGGCGTCGCTGGACGACCACATCGAAAGCCTCGGTTCCGAGGAAGAAGCAGGCACGAACGACGCCATGCCCGGCCTGCCGCGCAGCGAAGCGCTGGGTGTGGTCACCACGCTGATGCAGGAGGCGATCGCCAACACCGGCAGGGTCAAGGACGCGATCGTCGCGTTCGTCGAATCCGGCTGGGAGCATGATCGCCTGGCCGGCGCACCGGCGCTGATGGAAGAAGTCGCCGGCGCCATGCACATGCTGTCGTCGCCGCGCCCGGCCGAGCTGGCCCAGGGCGTGGGCCGTTTCATCGGCAACGAATTGCTGGATGACCGGCGCGTACCGAGCGGCGCACAGATGGACCAGCTGGCCGATGCGCTGGCGGCGCTGGAGTACTACCTGGAGGCGGCGCGCGAGCATCGCGGCGGACTGGAACACATACTCGACGTGGCCGAGCACAGCCTCGGCCTGCTCGGCTATTGGCCACTGCCGTCGGCACGCGCGGCGTCTGCCGCGCCGACGGCACCCGAGGCAGCGCCGGTCGAATCCGCCGCTGCGGGCGAGCAACACCCCGAACTGTCCGAGTCCGTCAGCCTGCTGCCGGGCGAGGACCTGGGGCAGCTCTTCGTCGGCGACAGCCATACCCCCGCCGCACCCACCCACGACCTGGACGGGCTGCGCCTGGCGCAGACCGAAACCACCGCGCCGACCGCCCTGGATCACTCCGCGGCCGACGCGTCGGGCGAGGACTGGATCGAGATCGAGGAGGAGGTGGTCGAGCAGGTGCCGGTGCGCGACGCGCTGGCGGCGAACACCAGCTTCAACGTCAATGCCGAGGGCATCGACGACGACATCCGCGAGATTTTCCTGGAGGAGATGCAGGAGGAAATCGACAACCTGCGCAGCGCCGAGAAACTCTGGCTGGCCGATCCCGCGCAGATTTCGTCGCTGGTCGGCATCCGCCGTTCGTTCCACACGCTGAAGGGCTCGGGCCGGTTGGTCGGTGCCGGCGTGCTGGGCGAGTTCGCGTGGAAAGTGGAGGACATGCTCAATCGCGTGCTGGACAACACCATCCAGCCGGACGACAACGCGCAGGCGCTGGTGCGGCATGCGATCGATGCGCTGCCGCAATTGCTGGCCGCGCTCAAGGGCGAGGGCGCACCGGGTGCACCGCTCGGCGCGATCATGCATACCGCCGAACAGCTCGCGGCGGGCAACCCCGCGCGGGTGGAGGATCACGCACCGCGGGCGATGGAGACGGTGCGCCGCGTGGTGCGCCGGCGCGTGCCGCGGATCGACACGGCGGCCGAGGCCATACCCACGGCAGGTCTGACCGACGCGAGTGCCGCATCCGTCACGCCGGAGCCGGCCGAGTCCGTGCAGGCCATGGCGATGCCGGTGATGCCGCCGGTGGATCCGGTGCTGCTGGAGATCCTGCGCAGTGAAGTGGCGCAGTACCTGCAGACCATTCGCGCCGCGATCCAGCGCAGCGACGACGAGTTGCCGATCGGCGAGGAACTGCTGCGCGCCGTGCACACGCTGCATGGGGCGATCGCGATGGTCGACATCCCGCTGCTGACGCAGCTGCTGTCGCCGCTGGAAGGCCTGTTCAAGCGTCTGCGCGCCGCCAACCTGCCGCTGTCCTCCGAGGGCCTGCGCCTGCTGGGCCAGGCGGTCGACGCGGTCGACCACGTGATGGGCCAGTTCGACGCGGTCGAGCCGCAGCTGCCGGACGCCGATGCGCTCACCGCGCAGATCACCCGCATGCGCGACCGCTATCCCGAATCGAAGGTGGCGCACGTCGTGTTCGAGCCGCAGGCCGAAGAGGCCGAGTCGGCAGAAACCACCGACACGATGGACAACGTCGACGCCGAGCAGGCGATCATGGCCGACTCGCTGGAAGCCGGCATGGCCGAGGTCGCGGCGGCACGGAACGAAACGGCATCCGCCGACGTGCCAGCCGACACCGACGAAATGTCGGACATCCATCCGGATGATGCGCGCCACGCCGAGCTGACTGCCGAACTGGTGGCGGCACTGGGCGCCTTTGAGCCCGAGCAGACCGTCGCCGAAAAGCTGGCGGCCGAGCAGGCCGCGGCGGCGCAGGTCGCAGCGGAGAAACTGGCGGCCGAGCAGGCCGCGGCGGCGCAGGTCGCAGCGGAGAAGCTGGCCGCCGAGCAGGCCGCGGCGGCACAGGTCGCAGCGGAGAAACTGGCTGCCGAGCAGGCCGCGGCGGCGCAGGTCGCAGCGGAGAAACTGGCCGCCGAGCAGGCCGTGGCGGCACAAGCCGCAGCGGAGAAGCTGGCCGCCGAGCAGGCCGCGGCGAGCCGTGCGACGGAGGAAGCGGATGCCGCGACGCCGCCGGAGCCCACGTATGCCCTGGCCGGTTCCGGCCAGATCGACGCCGACCTGCTGGAAGTCTTCATCGACGAGGCACGCGAGATCCTCGACCACGCCGACGACGTGCTGGCCCAGTGGCATGCCGAGCCGGCCGAACTGGCGCACGTGCCGGAGCTGCAGCGCGACCTGCATACCCTGAAGGGCGGTGCGCGCATTGCCGGCCTGGCTGCGATGGGCGATCTCAGCCACGCGATCGAGACCCTGCTGGAGAAGCCGATCCGCGATACGTCGAAGACCGGGTCGCTGATCGCCGCGCTGGAGGCCAGCTTCGACCAGTTGCACGCCCTGGTGCAGCAGGTGGCACAGGATCGGGCGATTGATTACCCGCGGGCGATGATCGACCAGCTGCTGGCGCTGGCCGGCGAAACGACGCTGGCCGACGACCTGGTGCCGATGGCGGCCGCGATGCCGGCGCCGGTTGCGGCCGCGCCGTCGCCGGCGGTTCCCGCGGCAGGTGAGCTCGGGCTGCCCGAACTGATGCCGGAGACGGAGGAGGAAGTGCGCTCCTCGCAGGAGCAGATCCGCGTTCGCGCCGACCTGCTCGACAATCTGGTGAGCCATGCCGGCGAAGTGGCGATCTACCGTTCGCGGCTGGAACAGCAGGTCGCCGGCTACCGCTTCAACCTGGTCGAACTGGAACAGACCGTGGCGCGCCTGCGCAGTCAGCTGCGCATGCTGGAAATCGAGACCGAGGCGCAGATCATCGCGCGCTTCCAGCGCGAGCATCGCGAGGCGGGCATGGCGGCGTTCGATCCGCTCGAGCTCGACCGCTACTCGCAGCTGCAGCAATACTCGCGTGCACTGGCCGAGTCGGTATCCGATCTGGTGTCGATCCAGAACATGCTGGACGAACTGACCCGCCAGGCCGAGACCCTGCTGATCCAGCAGTCGCGGGTCAGTACCGAACTGCAGGACGGCCTGCTGCGCACGCGCATGCTGCCGTTCGACACGATGGTGCCGAACCTGCGCCGCACGCTGCGCCAGGCCGCGCAGGAGCAGGGCAAGCACGCCCAGCTCCACGTGGACGGCGCCCACGGCGAAATGGACCGCAACCTGCTCGACCGCATCAAGGCGCCGTTCGAGCACATGCTGCGCAACGCGATCGCGCACGGTATCGAGACCCCGGCCGAACGGCGCAAGGCCGGCAAGCCGGTCGAGGGCGCGGTGAACATCACGGTCGCGCGCGAGGCCACCGAAGTGGTGATCCGGGTCAGCGACGACGGTCGCGGCCTGAACCGCGAGGCGATCCGCAAGCGCGGCGTCGAACGCGGCCTGCTGCGCGCCGAGACCCGGCCGACCGACAACCAGCTGCTCTCGCTGATCACGCAGACCGGCTTCTCCACCGCCAGCCAGGTGACCCAGCTGGCCGGTCGCGGCGTCGGCATGGACGTGGTGGCGAACGAGATCAAGCAGCTAGGCGGTTCGCTGTCGATCGAGTCCGAAGAAGGCAAGGGGACCACCTTCGTCCTGCGCCTGCCGTTCACCCTCGCGGTGACCCAGGCCATCCTGGTGCGCATCGGCGAGGCCACGTTCGCGATCCCGATGACCTCGGTGCAGGGCGTGGCGCGGGTCAATCCGGACGATCTGACCGCGCTGATGGCCGAGGACGAACCCTCGTTCCAGTACGGCAACGAGGCGTACGGCATCCACGACCTGGCCGAATTGCTGGGCCTGCCGCCGGGCCTGCCGACCGAGGACGAGCAGCAGCCGCTGCTGCTGACCCGCGCCGGCGACCTGCGTGCGGCGATCCGCATCGACGCGGTGCTCGGTTCGCGCGAGATCGTGGTCAAGTCGGTCGGCCCGCAGATCAGCTCGGTGCCGGGCCTGCTCGGCGCGACCATCATGGGCGATGGTTCGGTGCTGATCATTCTCGACCTGGCGCCGCTGGTTCGCCACGGCATGATCCGGCGCGAACAGCGCCTGGCCGAAGGCCTCAGCGCGGTCCAGGCGCCGGTGGTCGAGGAAGTGGCGACGAAGCCGCTGGTGATGGTGGTGGACGACTCGATCACCATGCGCAAGGTCACCAGCCGCGTGCTGGAGCGTCACGAGTACGAGGTCAGCACGGCGAAGGACGGCGTCGATGCACTGGAGAAACTGCACGAGCGCGTGCCGGACCTGATGCTGCTGGACATCGAGATGCCGCGCATGGACGGTTACGAGCTGGCGACCCACATGAAGGCCGATCCGCGGTTGCGCGAGGTGCCGATCATCATGATCACCTCGCGCAGCGGCGACAAACACCGCCAGCGTGCGTTCGACATCGGGGTGGACCGCTATCTCGGCAAACCGTACCAGGAGGCCGAGTTGCTGGTGCAGATCGGGGAGGTGCTGGAACAGCGTGCAGTGGAGCCGGTTCATGACTGACACGGCTCCTGCGGTGGCCCTGCTGTTCGACGACACCGAACTGGGCAGCCAGTTGCGCGAGGCGCTGCACGAGCGCGGCGCCCGGATCGTGCACGAAGGCGGCGTCGCCAGCCTCAGTCGCGAGTTGCTGCAGCAGGTCGGCGTCGACGTGCTGGTGGTCAACCTGGACGACAGCGCGGACGACGCACTCGATCGCCTCTACGAGGTGATCGACGCCGATCGCCCGCGAGTGGTCTTCAACGACGCGCAAGCCAGCCGCGCGCTGGTCGGCTGGGATCGTGCCCGCTGGGCGCGTCACCTGGCGGTCAAGGTACTGGCGGAGGGCGACATCGACCCGCCGCGACCGGGCGGCGCCCCCGGCGTCGAGGCGCCGGCGCAAACGGCGGCGGTCGAACCCGTCATGGCGGCCGATCCCGGCACGGCAGCCGATCCCGGCACGGAATCCGCTTTTCCGGCGCATGAGGACCCCGACGGTCAGCGCGGGCAGATCGCGGCGGCGGAATCGGAAAGTCTGGCGGCGGAGCTGGAAGCGCTGCTGGCCTCCGGTGAACTGCCGGCCGATGACGACGTGTCAGCTGGTCCGGGCCTGCGTTTCGTCGACGACGAGGAGCCGCCGTCCCTGCATGACGGGAACTTCGGTGCGCCGCCGGCGGCGTTCCAGGCGGACCCTTCGCCATTGTCGTCGCTGACCGACGCCGCGGTCGCCATCGCGCCGGCTTCGGCGGCAGCGCCGGCAGCGGCCGTCGGCGCAGCGCCGGTGGACGCTCCGGAGGGCTGGGCGCTGGTCGACGACGATGCCGCGCCGGAGACTCCGGAAAGGCTTGATGCCCAGGTGTTCGGGATCCAGAAGCTGAGCGCTGCCGACTTTCTTGCGCCCGATGTCGAGGCGGTCGCCGCCGACGTCCAGCCGCGCATGAGCCTCGAACTGGTGTCGATGGAGGAAGCCATCGCGCCGCAGGCGTACGTGCACGAGCACGAACATGAACACGAGATGGTGCTGGACGACCTCAGTGGCGCATTGAGCAAGGTGGTGCTGCTCGGCGCCGCCACCGACGGCATCGACGCGGTATGCACCTTTCTGGCCGCGCTGCCGGCGTCGACCCGGCAGACCTTCCTGCTCACCCAGCATCTGGGCCGGCAGTCGGATGCGTCGCTGGTGGCGGAGTTTTCCGCGAACTGTGCGCTGCCGGTGCGACTGGCCAAGTCCGGTCGCGCCAAGCCCGGCGAGGTGCTCTTGGTGCCGGCCGGGCAGCAGGTGCGGTTGCGCCGTGACGGCAACATCGACCTGCAGGCGAACGACGCCGATGCGCCGCCGGAGCCGTCGATCGACGCCAGCCTGACCATGGCCGCGAATGCGTTCGGCCGCGACGCGCTGGCCATCGTGTTCGCCGGGCGCGGCAACGACGCCGTGGCCGGCGCGCAGGCGGTCCACGATCGCGGCGGGCAGGTCTGGGTGGAGTCGTCATCCGGCGAGCATTTCGCCGACATGGTCAGCGGCATCTTTGCCGAACGACTGGTCAGTTTCTCCGGTACGCCGTCCGAGCTGGCGGCGCACCTGATCGAGGTGTTTCCATGAGTGATCCGCTGCCGCGTGAAATCCGCTGCGTCCTGGTGCCGGTAGGCAACCTGCGCCTGTTGCTGCCCAACGCCACCATCGCCGAGGTGATCACCCAGAGCACGCCCGAGCCGGTGGCCGGTGCGCCTGCCTGGCTGCTCGGCCGGATCGCCTGGCGCGGCTGGCGCGTGCCGCTGGTGTCGTTCACCGAACTGGCCGGTACCGAGGAAGGCGACGCCGAGCTGAGCGTGCGCGTGGCCGTGCTGAAGGCGCTCGGCGGCCATCCGAAACTGCCGTTCATCGCCGTGCTGACCCAGGGTTTCCCGCGCCTGACCACGTTGAACGCGGAGCTGATCATTCCCACCCACGACGGCAAGCCGCTGCCGCCGGGCGTGCGCGCGCACGTGCTGGTACGCGACGATGTGGCGATGATCCCCGACCTGGAATGGATCGAGGCCACCCTGCTGGAACTGCTCGATGCCGCCGAGCCGGCGGCATCGGCGGCATCGTCCAGTTCGTTCGATTCGGAAGACTGAAACCCCGCCGGGCGGCGCGTCTAACCGTCGCCGTGCAGCGCCTGCAGCGCCGCCAGCGCGGCCAGCCCCGCCGTCTCGGTGCGCAGGATGCGCGGCCCCAGCCGCAGGCCCTCGAAACCGGCGGCGCTGAGTGCGTCGACATCGCGTTCGCCCAGGCCACCCTCCGGGCCGACCACCAGCAGGCCGCCGGCCGGGCCGAATTGCAGCTGGCGCGGCGAGCGGTCGGCTTCCGGCAGCAGGGCCAGGCGCAGCGTGCCGTCGTCGGCCAGACTGCCCAGCCACGCCGCCAGCGGCAGCGCCGGGGTGACCTCGGGCAGGCGTGCGCGGCCGCTCTGCTCGCAGGCGCTGGCCACCACCGCGCGCCAGTGCGCCAGCCGTTTTTCCGCGCGGGCCGCGTCCAGCCTCACTTCCGAGCGTTCGGTCAGCAGCGGCACGATGCGCGCCACCCCCAGCTCGGTCGCCTTCTGCACGATCAGGTCCATCTTCTCGCCGCGGGCGACGCCCTGGGCCAGGGTCAGCGGCAGTGGCGACTCGTTCCGCAAGGCCTGCTTGGACTCGACCCTGACGGCCACCTCGCGCTTGCCCACCGTGAGGATGACCGCGGCGTAGTCGTGGCCGTCACCGTTGAACAGGGTGAGCGGGTCGCCGGGGTTCATGCGCAGCACGCGCCCCACGTGTTCGGCGGCTTGTGGCGGCAGGTTCGGTTCGGCGCAGACGACGAGCGGCTGGTCGACGTGGATACGGATCGTGCGCATCGGAGCGGGTTGGGTCTGGACGGCCGCCCAGCATAGCGCGGCTCACGCCTGCCATGCCCGCGGATGAACGGGCGTGAGACCGCCGGGCGCCGCCGCTTGCCCCTGTTGCCGCGTCGTATCAACATGGATCGCACTCCCCATGCGCGCTCGCCGCATCCGTATCTGCGAGCCGGAGGCTCCATGTCCAGGTTCGTTTTCGTTTCCGCCATGCTGCTGGCAGGCAGCGGCGCAAGCACCATGCTGCTGGCACAGGATTCGCCGAATTCACCGCCCTCCGCCGCATCATCCGGCCAGCAACGGGCCGCCCGAGCGGACGACCACAACTGCATCCGCGAGACCGGCAGCCATATTCCGGCGAAGAAGGGACAGTGCCTGCCGGTGAACGGACGCAGCTACAGCCAGCAGGACCTGCAGCGCACGGGCGAGCCCGAACTGGGCCGGGCGCTGCAGAAGCTCGACCCCCGCATCACGGTCCACGGGCACTGAGCCGCGCCGGGTTCAGTCCGCGACGGCGCGCTCGATCCCGGCGATCGCGGTGTCGACCAACTGGTCGATCTCGGCTTCGCTGACCACGTAGGGCGGCATGAAATACACCACGTTGCCCAGCGGGCGCAGCAGCGCGCCGTGCTGCAGGCCGTGCAGGTAGACGCGCAGGCCGCGCCGTTCAGCGGCAGGGTACGGTCGCCGGCTGGCCTTGTCGGCAACCAGCTCGATCGCCGCGATCAGGCCGGTCTGGCGCACGTCGGCAACGTGCGGATGCGCGCGCAGCGGCTGCAGCCGGCGGGCCAGGTGGACGGCCAGCTGGCGGTTGCGTTCCAGCACCGGCTCGTCGCGGAAGATCGCCAGCGTCTCCAGCGCGACCCGGCAGGCCAGCGGGTTGCCGGTGTAGCTGTGCGAATGCAGGAACGCCTTGCCGGCGTTGTACTCGGCGTAGAACGCCTGGTAGACCACGTCGCGGGTAAGCACCGCCGACAGCGGCAGGGTGCCGCCAGTGAGCCCCTTCGACAGGCACATGAAATCCGGCGTCACCGCCGCCTGTTCGCAGGCAAACAGCGTGCCGGTGCGGCCGAAGCCCACCGCGATCTCGTCGGCGATGAAGTGCACCGCGAACTCGTCGCACAGCGCACGCAGGCCGCTGAGGTAACCGGGGTGATACATGCGCATGCCGCCGGCGCATTGCACCAGCGGCTCGACGATCACCGCACAGGTTTCGTGTGCGTGCCGTTCCAGCAGCGTGCGCAGTTCGCCGAGGCGGCGTTTGGCCGTCTGTTCCGGTGACTCGCCGGGTTCGCCTTCGTACGCATCCGGCGACGGCGCCAGGAACGGCGTCAGCAGCAGCGGTGCGTAGGTCTTGCGATACAGCGCCACGTCGCTCACCGACAGCGCGCCCAGTGTCTCGCCGTGATAGCTGCCGGTCAGCGCGATGAAGCGGGTCTTCTCGCCATGGCCCTGGTTGAGCCAGTAGTGGAAGCTCATCTTCAGCGCCACCTCGATCGCCGCCGAGCCGTTGTCGGCGTAGAACACGCGATCCAGCCCGGGCGGCGTGATCCGCACCAGTTCCTCGGCCAGTTCGATCGCCGGTTCGTGGGTGAAGCCGGCGAAGATCACGTGTTCCAGCGTGCGCGCCTGCTCGGCGAGCGCGGCGGCGAGGCGCGGGTTGGCGTGGCCGAACAGGTTGGTCCACCACGAACTGATGCCGTCCAGGTAGCGCCGGCCGTCGGCGTCGATCAGCCAGGCGCCTTCGCCGCGCACGATCGGCACCATCGGCACGCTCTCGTGGTCGTGCATCTGCGTGCAGGGGTGCCAGACGTGTCGCAGGTCGCGCGCGGCGAGCGCGGCGTTGCCGCTTGCGGAGTTGTTCATCCGGCTATCATCGACGCTGCACGACGGGCGCTCAAGCCCGCACATCGCTCATCCCGGGAATCGATGCTTGAAGCCACTGCGTAAATGCCTGATCGGCCTCGGTGTGCTGGCGCTGGCCGCCGCCGTGCTGCTGTGGTTCCTGCCGGCACGCTGGGCGATGCCATGGATCGAGCCGCAACTGCACGGACTGCAGCTGCAGCAGGTGCAGGGCACGTTGTGGCATGGCCGGGCCGACGAGGTGGTGGCCGCCGACGGACAGGCGCTGGGGCGACTGCAGTGGCGATTGTCGCGTCGGGCCCTGCTCGGCCAGGTGCGGCTGCAGTTGCAGTTCGAAGGGCCTCGACTCGCGTTTTCCGGCGGAGTGCGGCGGCTGCCGGACGGCCAGGTCGAGGTGAGCGACGCGAGCGTGCGTGCGGAGCTCGCGGCATGGACCCATGCCGCGATGCCGCCATGGGGGCAGCCGCGCGGCGAACTGCAAGTGGCGATCGGCCACGCCCTGCTGCAGGGCGGCTGGCCCATGCAACTGCAGGCGCAGGCGCAATGGCCGCAGGCACTCATGCACACGACGCAGGACGGCGACGTGGCGCTGGGCATGCTGCAGGCACAGGCGAGCGCGCAGGGCGGGGTGATCCGCGCGCAACTGCACGACGACGGCCGCGGCCCGCTGCATGCCGACGGCAAGCTGCAGCTGAGCCCGCTCGGCTGGCGACTGGACGCGACGCTGCGCGCCCGACAGACTGACCCGGCCCTGCGCCGCTGGCTGGCCAGGCTGGGTCCGCCGGCGGCCGACGGCAGCGTGCGCCTCCAGCGCCGCGGCGGACTGGCCGGCAGCGCGCCGGCCCCATCCACGAACTGAAGGACGCGAGACGAGCATGAATCCGGATATCGCCGCCACGGCCCTGACGGCCGCACGCGAGGCCGCCGCCGCTGCCGCCGAGGTGATCGAACACTACTGGCGGCGCGGCGTCGAGGTGGAACTGAAGTCCGACGCCACGCCGGTGACGATCGCCGACCGTGAGGCCGAGCAGGCGATCCGGCGGGTTCTCCAGATGGCGCTGCCGCAGGCGTCGATCTACGGCGAGGAGTATGGCCTGGACGGCGAACGCGGCGGCCTGCTGTGGCTGGTCGATCCGCTCGACGGCACCAAGAGCTTCGTGCGCCGCACGCCGTTCTTCTCCACCCAGATCGCGCTGATGGACGGCGACGAGCTGGTGCTCGGCGTGTCCAGCGCGCCGGTCTACGGCGAGACGATGTGGGCCAGCGCCGGCAATGGCGCCTGGTTCGAGGGCGAGCGCGTGCGCGTGGCGGACACGGCGCGCCTGGCGCAAGCCTCGATCTCCACCGGCAACGTCAAGACGCTCACCGGTGACAGCCGCTGGGACGCATTGGGCGCGCTGATCCGCGACAGCAACCGGATCCGCGGCTACGGCGATTTCTGCCACTACCACCTGCTGGCGCGCGGCAGCCTGGACCTGGTGATCGAGTCGGACGTGAACATCCTCGACATCGCTGCGCTGGCGGTGATCGTGCGCGAGGCCGGCGGCGTGTTCACCGACCTGGACGGCGCGCCGCCGACGCTGGACACGACCAGCGTACTGGCCGGCACGCCGGCGATCCATGCACAGGCCCTGCAGCGCCTGCGGCGCTGAACGGCAGAGGTTAGAATCGCCGGATGCGCAAACTACCGATCATCCACGCCACGCGCGACGTCAGCGACAGCCACTTCCTGCACGTCGAGCAACTCGACCTGGAATTCTCCAACGGTGCGCGCCGCACCTACGAACGCCTGAAAGGCAGCGGCCTGGGCGCGGTGATCATCGTGCCGATGCTGGACGACGACACCGTGCTGCTGGTGCGCGAGTACGGCGGTGGCGTCGGCCGCTACGAGCTGGGTCTGCCCAAGGGCCGGCTGGACCAGGACGAGACCGCCGAGCAGGGCGCCGAGCGCGAGATGAAGGAAGAGATCGGCTACGGCGCACACAAGCTCAAGATCCTGCACAACCTGTCGCTGTCGCCGTCGTACATGACGCACATGGCGCACGTGGTGCTGGCGCAGGATCTGTACCCCGAGAAGCTGGTCGGCGACGAGCCGGAAGAACTCGAAGTGGTGCCGTGGAAGATGTCCGAACTGCATACCCTGCTTGGCCGCGACGATGTCACCGAAGGGCGTTCGATTGCCGCGCTGTTCATGGCCCGCGAGTATCTCGCCGGGCGCTTCTTGCGCACATGAGCATGCCGCCCGGAACCATGCCGCCCGAGCTGGCCCGACAGGTCGGTGCGATCGCCCGTGCCGCCGGCGCGGCGATTCTCGACGTCTACCACGGCGACTTCGCGGTGCAGACCAAGGCCGATGCCTCGCCGCTGACCGCTGCCGACCTGGCCGCCCAGCAGGTCATCATGGCCGGTCTGGCGGCGCTCGAACCGGTGCTGCCGGTGCTGTCGGAAGAAGCGAAGGCCTTGCCGTGGTCCGAGCGCCGGCACTGGCCGCGCTACTGGCTGGTCGATCCGCTCGACGGCACCCGCGAGTTCATCAAGCGCAACGGCGAGTTCACCGTCAACATCGCGCTGATCGATGACCACCGCAGCGCGCTGGGCGTGGTGCTGGCGCCGGTCAGCGGCGAGCTGTATGTCGCCGCGCAGGGGCAGGGTGCTTGGCTGCAGACGCAGGCCGAGGCACCGTGGCAGCGCATCCGCAGCCGCCCGCTGGGGCAACCGGCGCTGGTGGCCGGCAGCCGTTCGCACGGCGGCGTGCAGGGCGACGTGCTGCAGCAACTGGTCGGCGACGACTACCAGCTGATACCGCTGGGCTCGTCGCTGAAGTTCTGCCTGATCGCGCGTGGCGCGGCGGACCTCTACCTGCGCCTGGGCCTCACCAGCGAATGGGACACCGCCGCCGCGCAATGCGTGCTGGAGGAGGCCGGCGGCGCGGTGCTCGACCTGGCCGGCCAGCCGTTCCGCTACAACCGCGGCGAGTCGCTGCTGAACCCCGAGTTCGTCGCGGTCGGCGACACCACGATCGACTGGACCGCGCGGTTGCTGGCGCCATGAGCGACTCGCCCCGGCACAGCCTCGACGACTTGCTCGCCATCATGGCGCGCCTGCGCGATCCCGAGCGCGGCTGCCCGTGGGACGTGCAGCAGGATTTCGCCTCGATCGCGGCCTACACCATCGAGGAAGCCTACGAGGTGGCCGACGCGATCGACCGCCGCGACTGGCCCGACCTGCGCGACGAGCTCGGCGACCTGCTGCTGCAGGTGGTGTTCCACGCGCAGATGGCCTCCGAACGGGGCCTGTTCGATTTCGCCGACGTCGCCCACGCGATCAGCGCGAAGATGCTGCGCCGCCACCCGCACGTGTTCGGCGACGTGCGCTACGCCGACCTGGCGGCGCAGATGCAGGCATGGGAGGCGATCAAGACGGCCGAGCGCGCGGACAAGGGCGAGCCGGCCGACGCCAGCGCATTGGCGGGCATCTCCAGCGGCCTGCCGGAATGGAAGCGCGCGCAGAAGCTGCAGCAGCGTGCCGCGGCCACCGGTTTCACCTGGCCCGATCCCGCGCCGGTGCTGGCCAAGCTGGCCGAGGAAGTGGACGAGGTACGCGCGGAGTTCGCCAACGGCGCCGATCCGGCGCGCCTGCAGGACGAGATCGGCGACGTGCTGTTCGTGATGGTGAACCTGGCGCGCCATGCCGGGGTCGATTTCTCGCAGGCATTGCGGCATGCCAATGGGAAATTCGAACGGCGTTTCCGCCGGATGGAGCAGCTGGCCACGGCCGACGGCGCGGCATTTGGCAAACGCACGCTGGGCGAGCAGGAACAGCTGTGGCAGCGCGCCAAGCAGGGCGAGGGCAACCACTGAACGACGCGGTGGCCGGGGTCACCGCGTCGTCGTGGCTCTGGCGATCGAACTTACTTCGCCGGCGGCGCCGCCTCGCCAGCGCGCTGCTGCCAGGCGGCGCGCATCTTCTCACGCTCGGCACGCCTCTTCGCCTCGTTGGCCAGGTTTTCGTCCAGCCCCTTGCGCAGCGTGGCGATCGCCTGGTCGACGTTGGCCGGCTGCGCCTGCAGGCGGGCCAGGCGCTGGTAGACGTAGTCGCGCACGCGCGGATCCTGCGACCTGGCCAGCACGTCGTTGTAGATCGACGCCATCTCCTTGCTGCGGCCGGCCTGCATGTACAGCCGCTCCAGGCCGTGCAGGTCGCCGATCACGCCGTTGCGCTGATGGTCGAAGCGGTGCATGCGCATGCCGTGGTCACGGTCGCTGTGATGCGCGCGCAGGTCCTTGCCGGCCATCGCGGAGGGTGCCGGCGACGGTGGGGGTGGCGTTTGCTGGGCCATGACGAGCGCGCTCGATCCGGCGATCAGCACGGCCAGCGCGGAAGCAAGCAGGGTTTTGCGGTGCATGGCGGTCTCCTCGGTAGGTAAACTGGAAAACGCGGCCGATGCCGGCACGTTGACTGGCCGGTTCATGCATGCCGTCATGCTTGCAACCTTTCTGCCGCCGGCTGCATCCCAGCTGGGTCGACCACCCCAAGGAGAGTTCCATGCGCCGTCTTTTTACCGCAGCCCTGCTGCTCGCCCCGTTCGCCGCGTTTGCCGCCAACCCGTGCAAGTACGAAGCACCACGCAACCTGCAGCTCGACCTTGCCGGCGTGCGCAGCGTGCAGATCGACGTGCACAGCCAGGACCTGCACCTGACCGGCAGCGCCAGCGCCAGGGGCCTCACCCTCACCGGCCGCGCCTGTGCCTCCGAGCAGGCGGCGCTGGACAAGCTGCAGGTGACCCAGCGGCGTGAAGGCGACCAGTTGCTGATCGACATCGGCGACACCGGCAGTTTCAATTTCAGCCTGTTCGGCGGCAGTAACTATTCGAGTCTCGAGGTCACCGTGCAACTGCCGGCGAACCTGCCGGTCACCGTGCGCGTGGGCTCCGGCGACGCCGACGTCGGCGGCGTGCAGCAACTGCAGACCAGCGTGGGTTCGGGCGACCTGCACGTGCGCCAGGTATCCGGCAAGTTCGGCACCAGCGTGGGTTCGGGCGACGTCGACGCCACCGACGTCGGCAGCCTGGAGCTGGGCTCGGTGGGCTCCGGCGACTTCAAGGCGGATGGCATCAAGGGCGACGCCCGCATCGGCAGCATCGGTTCCGGCGACGTCACGCTGCGCCACGTCGGCGGCAGCGTGCGCGCCGATACGCTGGGCTCCGGCGATCTCGTGGTGAACGACGTCGGCGGCGATTTCAGCCTCGGCGCCAAGGGCAGCGGCGACGTCAACCACTCCGGTGTGAAGGGCAAGGTCAGCGTGCCGCATGACGACGATTGAGCGCAGCCGTCAACCCAGCCAGCGCCAGGCCAGATACACCAGCGGCGCGCACACCAGCAGGAACGGGATCGACACCAGGTGCAGCAGCCGCAGGCCATGCGGCTGCTTCGCCAGGCGCAGCGCGATCAGGTTCGCCAGCGAACCGATCGCCACGCCGAAGCCGCCCACGTTCACCGCCACCGCCAGCGCGATCGCGTCGGGCGTGCGTTCGAGCAGCAGCACCGTCGCCGGCACGTTGCTGATCAGCTGCGAGGCGACGATGCCGCTGGCATACAGCGTCAGCGGCTGGCCGAAGTCGAGCCGGTCCAGCGCCTGGTGCACCAGCGGCAAGTTCGCGAAGTGGCCCAGGCCCAGGAAGATCGCGGCGAAGGTGAGCAGCAGCAGCCAGTCGATCCGCGCCAGGCTCGATCGCGCCAGCAGCGCGAACAGCGCCAGCAACAGCAGCGCGCCCAGCGGAGCCTGGCCGTATTCCATCAGCAGCACCATGCCGAGCAGCGCGGCCATCGAGCACGTGCCGAGACGGTTTGAAGCCACCACGCCGTCGATCCGTTCCGGGCTCAACGCCACGCGATCGCGCGGCAGCCACAGCAGTGTGAACGCCGCCACCAGCACGAACATCACCGCCGCAGCCGGCAGCATGGCTGCCGCGAAATGCAGGAACGGCAGTTGCGAGTGCTGCCACAGCAGCAGGTTCTGCGGGTTGCCGATCGGGCTCAGGGTGGAACCCGCGTTCACCGCCAGCGCCTCCAGCACCACCATGCGCAGCACCGGCAGGTTCGAGACGGCGCCGATCGCCAGGGTCAGCGGCACGATCAGGAACAGGCTCACGTCGTTGGTCAGCACCATCGACAGCAGCGCCGTCGCGGACACCAGCAACAGGCCCAGGCCGCGCAGCGAATGCGCGCGTGCCACCATGGCCACCGCCGCGTGCTGCACCAGGCCGCTGTCGCGGATGCCCTGGATCGCGATCAGCAGGCCCATCATGCCGGCCAGGGTGGGCAACTGCAGCCAGCGCCGGTAGCTCGCCAGCGGTTGCGGATCGAGCACCGCCAGCGCGATCGCCAGCGCCGCGAACAACCACAGCAGCCATTCCTCCTTGAGGCGCTGTCGTGTGCGGCTTGCAATCATCGGGAAGTCCGGTGGGGCGTCGACGTACTTTATCAGCCCGTCCTTCGATGCCGGCTCAGCCCTCGCGCAACAACCGCATCGGCGGCGTGCGGCTGACCTTGCGGGTGCCGGCCAGGCCCAGCAGCATCACCACCAGTCCGGCGCCGACGGCACCGCCGACCAGTGGCCACAGCGGCGGCACGAAGTGCTCGATGTGGAACACCGCCTGGCCCAGCCACACGCCGGCGCCGGCGGCGCCGAGTGCGGCGGTGAGGCCGGCGACCAGGCCGAGCAGGGCGAACTCGCAGGCGGCGGCCACGCGCAGCTGCGCGCGGCGTGCGCCCAACGTGCGCAGCAGCGCGGCTTCGTGGCGGCGTTCGGCGGCGCTGGCGGCCAGCGCGGCGGCCAGCACCAGCGCGCCGGCGAGCAGGCTGAAGCCGAGGATCCAGCGCACCGCATTGCCCACGCGATCGACGATCTCGCGCACGCGGTCGAGCAGCGAGTCGACGTCGACCAGGCTGAGGTTGCTGTAGTCGCGCGACAGTTGCGCCAGTCCGGTTGCATGCCCGCGCGGCAGGTGGAAGCTGGCCAGCCAGGTATGCGGCAGCTCGCTGGCGTGGGCCGGGTCGAGCAGCAGGAAGAAGTTGACCCGGAACGAACTCCAGTCGACCTTGCGCACGCTGCTGACCTTCGCATCGATGCGGCCTTCGCCCACGTCGAAGCGCAGCGTGTCGCCGATCTTCAGCGCGAACATGTCGCGCCACATGGTGTCGATCGAGACCTCGGCCTGCGCCGGCTGCGCGCCGTGCCACTGACCGGCGATCACCTGATTCGACGGCGGCAAGGCATCGGCCCACGACAACCGCAGCTGACGGTCGGTCCAATCCTTCGCGCGTTCGTCGGCGAAGGCGAGCTGGTCGATCGGGCGGCCGTTGATTGCGGTGAGTTTGCCCACCGCCAGCGGCAGCATGTTGAGCTGGTCGCCGCCGACGGTCACCAGCGCCTGCGTGAAACCAGCGCGCTGGTCGTCCTGCAGGTTCAGCGCGAACCAGTTCGGCGTATCCGCCGGCAGCTCCTGGCGCCAGCCCTGCAGCAGCGCCGGCGCCACGATTGCCAGCAACAGCAGCGCGCACAGGCCCAGGCTGAGCGCGGTGGCCTGGATCACGCTCAGCGCGGGTCGCCGCGCCAGCGCGGCCAGGCCCAGCCGCAATGCCGGGTGCGCGCCCGGTGCAATGCGCCGGGCCAGCCACAGCAGCGCTCCGGCCAGCAGCGCCGCGATCAGCGCCACGCCGAGCAGACTGGCGGCGAGGATGCCGGCCAGGGTGAGCGAGCTGCTCTGGCTCCAGATCAGGCCCAGCGCCACCAGCGCGGGGATCAGGTACAGCGCATCGAAACGCCGCACCCGCCGCTGCATGCTCTGGCGAAATACGGCAACAGGGGCGACCTCGGCCAGCCGCGCCAGCGGCGGCAGCGCAAAGCCGACCAGCACGGCAATGCCCATCGCGGCGGCGGCGAACGACGGCGCCAGCGGCAGCACGGTCGGTACGTTGCCGAACAACTGGCTGGCCAGCAGCCAGGCCAGCTGCGACAAACCCAGCGCGAGCAGCATGCCAAGTGCCGTCGCCGGCACGGCGAGTGCGCCCAGCGTGCCCAGCAGCAGGCCCAGCACGCGCCGGCGCGGCGTGCCCAGCGCACGCAGCAGCGCCACTTCGGCGGTCTTGCGCCGCGCGTAGCGCTGCGCGGACAGCGCGATCGCGATGCCGGCGAGCAAGGCCGACAGCAGGGCGGTGAGGCGCAGGAATGCGCCGGCGCGATCGAACGACGTGCGCATGCGCTCCTGGGTCTGCTCCGGCGTGATCAGTTCGGCGCCCTGCGGCAGCGCGGCCGCCTGCGCCCAGTCGCGCCAGGTCTGCACCGCGGCCGGCGCGCCGGCCAGCAGCAGGCGGTGGCGGGCACGGCTGCCGGTGCCGAGCAGGCCGGCCTGCTCGGCGTCGGCCAGACTCATCAACGCGCGCGGCGCCAGCGCCAGCAGCTCGCCGCCGTCGGGCTGGCGCAGCAGTTCGGCGGCGATGGTCAGCTCGCGGCCGCCGAGTTGCAGCGGCTGGCCGACCTGGAGGCCCAGCGCCACCAGGGCACGGTGGTCGAGATAGACCTCGCCCGCGGCTGGGGCGTGGCCGTTGCGCGTGCGGCCGGCGGCGTCGCGCAGCTCCAGCTTGCCGCGCAGCGGATAGTGCGCATCGACCGCCTGCACGTCGAGCAACTGGGTCTGCTCATAGGCGAACGCCACGCTGGGAAAGCTGGCGGTGCGGGCGAGCTGCAGGCCGTTACGACGCGCGCGCTCGGCGAATACCGGCGGCAGGGCCTGCGGCGCCGACACGCCGATGTCGCCGCCGATCAGTTCGGCGGCGCTGGCCAGCATGCCGCGCTCGATCCGCGTCGCCAGCGTGGCGACCACGCCCAGCGCGACCACCGCCAGCACCAGCGAGGCGGCCAGCGTGCGCAGTTCCGGCAGATGCCATTCGCGACGCAGGCTGCGCAGGGCAAGCAGCAGCATCTTCATGCCGGCACGTCCGTGCCGGTCGAGACGACGCGGCCTTCCTCCAGCTCGATCCGGCGGTCGCAACGCGCGGCCAGGGCCGCGTCGTGGGTGACCAGCACCAGGGTGGTGTGGTGGTCGCGGTTCAGTGCGAACAGCAGGTCGCAGACGTGGTGGCCGGTGCGCTGGTCGAGGTTGCCGGTGGGTTCGTCGGCGAACAGCACGCGCGGGCGGTGCACGAACGCACGGGCGATCGCCACGCGCTGCTGCTCGCCGCCGGACAACTGGGCCGGATAATGCCGCCGCCGCGCGCCCAGGCCCACCGCGTCGAGCGCGGCGCGGGCGCGCTGGCGCGCATCGCTGCTGCCCTCCAGTTCCAGCGGCAGCATCACGTTCTCCTCGGCGGTGAGCGCGGGCAGCAGGTGGAACGACTGGAACACGAAGCCGACCAGGCGCCGGCGCAGGTCGGCGCGGGCCTCCTCGTCCAACTGCTGCAACGCATGGCCGTCCAGCGCGATGCTGCCGCCGTCCGGCGTGTCCAGCCCGGCCAGCAGGCCGAGCAGGGTGGTCTTGCCGGAACCGGAGGCGCCGACGATGGCGAAGCTCTCGCCCGGCTGCACCTGCAGGCTGACCTGGCTGAGGATTTCCAGCCTCCCCTCGGGACCGTTGACCGACTTGCTAACATCGCGGGCTTCAAGAAGCGGCCGGGAAGAATCACTCATGCGTCAATGCCTGTGGTGGCTGGTTTTTCTGTGCGGCATCGGCAGCGCCCAGGCGGCGGCGCCGAAAACCGTGCTGGTGCTGGGTGATTCGTTGTCCGCCGCGCACAACATCCCGGTCGAGGCCGGCTGGGTGCATCTGCTGGATGCGCGTCTCAACCAGATGGTACCGAAGTGGCGCGCGATCAATGCCAGCATCAGCGGCGAGACCTCGCTGAGCGGGCGCCACCGCCTGCCGGCGCTGCTGGCGACGTACCGGCCGGCCGTGCTGGTGCTGGAGCTGGGCGCCAACGATGGCCTGCGCGGCCTGCCGCTGCCGGCGCTGCGCGACAATCTGGACGCGATGGTCGTGGCGGCGCAAAAAGCGAAGGTGCGCGTGCTGCTGGTCGGTATCGAGCTGCCGGTGAACTACGGCCCGCGCTACCGCGACGGGCTGCGTGCGGTCTATGCGGAGCTGGCGCAAAGCCGCCACGTCGCGCTGGTGCCGTTCCTGCTCGAAGGCGTGGCGCTCGATCCGGCGCTGATGCAGGCCGACGGCCTGCATCCGGTGGCTGCCGCCCAGCCGCGGGTGCTGGATACTGTGTGGAAACCGCTGCGGCCGCTGCTGCGCTGAAACCGAATCGGTTCTGAACCACCGGCGCCGTTTTCACGCGGCCGTCACTTGCGCACCGGTTAGCTCTTCACGTATGTGAAGGCACGGAGGTAAGGACAATGACGGTACATGACGAACAGGCGGGCCTGATCCTGCTGGTCGAGGACAACCGCCAGATCGCCGAGATGGTCGGCGAATTCCTGGAGCGGCGCGGCTACTCGGTGGATTACGCCGCCGACGGCGTGAGCGGGCTGCACCTGGCGGTGTCCAACAGCTATGACGTGCTGGTGCTGGATCTGATGCTGCCGGGCCTGGACGGGCTGGAGGTCTGCCGCAAGCTGCGCCGCGAGGCCAAGAAGGCCACCCCGGTGCTGATGCTGACCGCCCGCGACACGCTGGAGGACAAGCTGATCGGGCTGGAGGCCGGCGCCGACGACTACCTGGTCAAACCGTTCGAGGTGCGCGAGCTGGAGGCGCGGCTGCGTGCGCTGATCCGCCGCGACCGCCGCCAGGTGTCCACCGAGGTGCTCAGCGTCGGCGACATGACGCTGGACACCGCCACGCTGCGGCTGACCCGCGACGGCCAGGAACTGACCGTGTCGCCGATCGGCCTGAAGCTGCTGGCGATCCTGATGCGCGAGTCGCCGCGGGTGGTCAGCCGGCGCGACATCGAGCGCGAGATCTGGGGCGACACACTGCCCGATTCGGACACCTTGCGTTCGCACCTGTACAACCTGCGCCGGGTCATCGACAAACCTTTCGCGCGGCCTTTGCTACACACGATCCACTCGGCGGGTTATCGTCTTGCGGATCTTGAGTCGGAAGTGGCCTCTTCGCCCCAGACGGCCTGATATCGACACGGCGCATACAGGTGGGCGCACGCAGGTAATGGATAGCAGGGTCAACGCAATCACGTTTCGTGTGGGGGCTTTCCGCCGGCGCATCGCGTGGGTGTTTGCCCTGCAGTTCCTGATCGTGGCGATCGTCTGCGTCCTGGGCATCTACAACGTGGCGCACACCGCGGTGGTGATCGCGGTGATCGTGCTCACCACCGCGCTGGCCTGGCTTGCCATGCGGCGCGAATGGCGTCCGGTGCGTGCGCTGGCCCGGGTGGTGAGCCGTTGGGATGGCCAGTTGCTGGATCCGGAGTCGCTGCACCTGGAGCAATTGTCCGCCCATGCCGATGCCGACGTGGCGTCGCTGGCGCGGGGGCTGCACGGTTTCGCCACGCGCCTGGCCAGCTACAACCAGCGCGAGCGCAATTTCACCCGCGACGCCAGCCATGAGCTGCGCAGTCCGCTCACGGTGATCAAGATGTCGGTGGACATGCTGGCCGAGGAGGAAGGCCTCAGCGAATTCGGCCTGCGCTCGGTGCGCCGGATCAAGCGCGCCACCCGCGAGATGGAGGTCCTGGTGGATGCGCTGCTGATCCTCGCGCGCGAGACGGGCAGCGCTGCCGACGAGCAGTGCTTCGTCGTCAACGACGCGTTGCACAGGGAGCTGGACTTCGCCCGCGAGCTGCTGGTCGGTCGGCCGATCGAACTGCTGCTGGAGGAGCCGGCGCGCTTCGCGCTGCAAGGTTCGCCGCAGGCATTCTCGGTGTTGTGCTGGCAGTTGATCCGCAATGCCTGCCAGCAGACCGAGCAGGGCAGCGTGGTGGTCAGCGTGCTGCCCGGCAGCATCAGCGTGCGTAACCGGATCACTTCGCAGGCGCCCGGCAGCGGCTACCCGGTTCGCGCCCGGGGTGCCGACCGGCACGGCTTCGAACTGGCCATAGCGCAGCGCATCAGCGAACGCTTCGCCTGGCCACTGGAGCTGCAGGCGGGCCAGGGTCAGGAAAACATCGCCCGCATCCGCTTCCCGCATCCGCTGCCGGCCGACGTGCCGGAGCGGAGTTTCAGCGAATCGTAGGAGCGCAGCTTGTGCGCCGGGTGCGCTACTGCACCGGCGTCAACCGGTCGGCAGCGCCACCGCGAAGGTGCAGCCGGTCTTCGCCTTCACTTCGTCCAGCGTCACGCCGTCGTTGAGCTCGATCAGGGTCAGACCCTTGCCTTTCTCCACGGAGAACACGCACAGGTCGGTGATGATCAGGTCCACCACCTGCTTGCCGGTGAGCGGCAGGTCGCACTGGCTCTTGATCTTCGGCGAGCCGTCCTTCGCGGTATGCTCCATCAGCACCACCACGCGCTTGACGCCGCTGACCAGATCCATCGCGCCGCCCGGACCCTTGACCATCTTGCCCGGCACCATCCAGTTGGCCAGGTCGCCGGTGCAGGACACTTCCAGCCCGCCGAGAATCGACAGGTCGATGTGGCCGCCGCGGATCATCGCGAACGACTCCGCGCTGGAGAAGAAGCTGGAGCCGGGCAACGTGGTGATGGTCTGTTTGCCGGCGTTGATCAGATCGGGATCGAGCTGGTCTTCGGTCGGGAACGGGCCGATGCCGAGCAGGCCGTTTTCCGACTGCAGGGTGACGCTGACCCCATCGGGGATGTAGTTCGCCACCATGGTCGGGATGCCGATGCCGAGGTTCACGTAGAAGCCGTCGCGCAGTTCCTTCGCGGCGCGCCTGGCCATCGCCACGCGGATCGGGCTTTCCTTGCCGCCGGCCACGCCGGCGATGGTGCGGAACTCGATGCGCTTCTCGTACTTCGCGCCCTGCACGATGCGGTCGACGTAGATGCCCGGCACGTGGATGTTGTTCGGGTCCAGCTCGCCCACTGGCACCAGGTGCTCCACCTCGGCCACGCAGACCTTGCCGCAGGTGGCGATCATCGGGTTGAAGTTGCGCGCGGTTTCGCGGAACACCAGGTTGCCGTGCGCATCGCCCTTCCAGGCCTTGACGATCGACAAGTCGGCGGTGATGGATTCCTCCAGCACGTATTCCTTGCCGTTGAAGACCTTGGTTTCCTTGCCCTCGGCCAGCTTGGTGCCGAACGCGGTACGCGTGTAGAAGCCGGGAATGCCGGCGCCGCCGGCGCGCAGCTTCTCGGCCAACGTGCCCTGCGGGGTCAGGTGCAATTCGAGTTCGCCGGCCAGCACCTGGCGCTCGAACTCCTTGTTCTCGCCGACGTAGGAGGCGTACACGCGCTTGACCTGGTGCGTCTTCAAGAGCGGGCCCATGCCGAAGTCGTCCACGCCGGCGTTGTTGCCGACGATGGTCAGGCCCTTGGTGCCGGCTTCCAGCAGCGCGCCGATCAGGTTCTCGGGGATACCGCACAGGCCGAAGCCGCCGGCGGCGATCGTCATGCCGTCGCCCAGCAGGCCGTCAAGGGCTTGCGCCGCGCTCGGATAAACCTTGTTCATCGCTGTGCCTTCCTCAGGGAGAGTCAGCTGCCAAGGATACGACGGTTTGGCCCGAGCCGGCCTTGTACCAAGGTCGCAAGCCCGCCAGTGCGACCGCCTGTCCGGGCTTGACGGCATCATTTACGCGTGTAAACATTACAATCACTTACACGTGTAAACGGTGACCCATGGCGATCAGCGAAGCCGAGGCGGTGGTGATGGACGTGCTGTGGCGCGAGGCGCCGCGCACGGCCGAGGAGATCCTGGCCGAAGTCGGTCCGACACAGCGCTGGCAGGAAGGCACGGTGAAGTCCCTGCTCAACCGCCTGCTCCGGAAGAAGGCCGTGCATGCCGAGCGCGACGGTCGCCGTTACCTCTACACGCCGCTGCTGACGCGCGAGCAGTACGTGCAGCAGGAGAGCAAGGGCCTGCTCGACCGCCTGTTCGGCGGCCGCGTGGCGCCGCTGGTGGCGCACTTCTCCGAGCAGCGCAAGCTGTCGAAAAAGGACATCGCCGAACTGCGCAAGCTGCTCAAGGAGCTCGACGATGAGCAGTGTTGAGCTGACCGGAATCGACTGGCTCGGACGCGGCTGGCTGCTGATCCTCGCCTTCACCGCCGCCGCGCTGATGGCGGCCGCGCTGCGCCGGCCATGCCGCCGTCTGTTCGGCGCCGAGCGCGCGTTCCAGCTGTGGCTGCTACCGCCGCTGGCGCTGCTGGCCAGCCAGCTGCCGCATGCGACAGCAGCACCGGCCGTGATGTTGTCGCCGGTGGTGGTTGCGATCACCTCGGCAGCGACCGCGTTGCCGGTGTACGCCGCTGGACCGAGTGCGACCGACTGGCGCGTGTGGACCATGCTGCTGTGGCTGTTGGGCAGCATGGCCAGCCTGTTGCAAGCCGTTCTCGCGCAGGCGCGTTACCGCATGCGGCTGTGTGGCGCCACGAGCGTTGTCGATGCGCAGTCGCGCTGGCCAGTGCTGCGTGCGCCCGGTGCGGATGTCGGTCCCGCCCTGATCGGCGCCTGGCACGCGCGCATCGTGCTGCCGGCGGATTTCGAGCAGCGCTACGACGCTGGCGAACGCGCGTTGATCCTGGCCCACGAGACCGCCCATGCGCGCCGCGGCGACGGCTGGTGGTGCCTGCTCGCGCGAGTCCTTGCTGCGCTGTTCTGGTTCCACCCGTTGGCATGGTGGGCACTGGCCGCGCTGCGTCACGACCAGGAACTGGCCTGCGACGCCGCCGTGCTGCGCGAGCACGGCGTACAACGGCGCAGCTATGCGAATGCGATGTTGAAGACCCAGTCGGCTGCGTTCGCGCTGCCGGTGGGGTGCACGTGGTCCCCTCGCCATCCACTCACGGAGCGTATTGCCATGTTGAAACTGCCTTCACCGAACCGTTGGCGTCGGAACACCGGAATGATCGCCGGCATTGCCGTCGCCATCGTGGTGGCCGGCTCGGTCTATGCCGCCAGTGCGCCGCAAGGAGAGCGCCCGGCGTGGAAAGTCCGGGCAGACCATGCGACCTGGAAGGTCCGGGGTCAGGAGTATCAGTTGGACATGCAAGTCGAACTTTCAACCGACGCTGGTCACGAGCGTCATGCGGAAAATGTGGCCCTGGCGCTGTGCATGGCGCCGGGCAAGGCAGCGATGGCAAGCGTGGGGACCCTGAGGGTGGAAGCGACCACCGTGCCCGCCGGCGATCGGCAGGTGCGTATCGACCTTGCCGTGGGCAATACAGGTGAGTCGCCGCTTGCGCATAGCCAGCTGCTTGGCGCGCTTGGTCATAAATTGCACGCCGCCGGTACGGGGGGCGACGGCAAGCATGCGTATGTCATCGACGTCACGCCGCAGGCTGGCTGCCCCGCACGGGCGGTTGCCGAAGCTTCCCCGGTCAAGGTCACCGGGCACGTCACGAACAGCACGGCGCGTGCCGTGGCGGAATCGATAGCGGCGAAGGCGGGCTGGACGCTCGCCAACCCGGAGGCGCTGGGCCATGCTCCGGTCACGTTGTCGTTCAACGACATGCCTGCGGGCACGGCGATGCAACGGGTGGCCGACCTTGCCGGCATGAAGCTGGTGCTGGATGGCGAGCGGGTGCGCTTCACGCCCAGGTGACCAACCGCGTCCCGGTATACTCATGCCGTTGTCCGGGAGAACGCCCACGTGAGACCGCACCATCTGTTCCTTGCCCTGGCCACCCTCGGAATCACCGGCATGAGCCACGCCGCCGTTTCACCCGTGCTGGTGATCCATGGCGGCGCCGGCGTGATCAAGCGCGACATGACGCCGGCGCAGGAGCAGGCGGTGCGCACGGCGATGGCCCACGCGCTGCAGGATGGCTACGCCCGGCTCAAGGCGGGCGGCAGCGCGCTGGACGCGGTGGCCGCGGCGATCACCGTGCTGGAGGACGATCCGAACTTCAACGCCGGCAAGGGCGCGGTGTTCACCCATGACGGCAGCAACGAGCTGGACGCGGCGATCATGGACGGCAACACGCTGCGTGCCGGCGCGGTGGCCGGGGTCGAACACGTGAAGAACCCGATCCTGCTGGCGCGCGCGGTGATGGAGCAGTCGCCGCACGTGATGCTGTCCGGCACGGGCGCCGAAGCCTTCGCGAAGGAGCACGGCATCGCCCTGGTCGATTCGTCGTACTTCCGCACCGAAGCGCGCTGGCAGCAGTTGCAAAAGGCGTTGAAGGAGGACGCCGCGAAGCAGCCGCACGCGGACGTCGAGACGGCCAAGCACTTCGGCACGGTCGGCGCGGTGGCACTGGACGCGCAGGGCCGCCTCGCTGCCGGCACCTCCACCGGCGGGATGACCGACAAGCGCTGGGGCCGCATCGGCGACTCGCCGATCATCGGCGCCGGAACCTACGCCAACAGCGGCTGCGCCGTGTCCGGCACCGGCTGGGGCGAGTTCTACATCCGCACGGTGGCCGCGCACCAGATCTGCATGAAGGTCACCCAGATGCGCGTGCCGCTGAAGCGCGCCGCCGCCGAGGTGATCAACCAGGAAATCCCCTCGATGGGCGGCAACGGCGGCGCGATCGCGCTGGATGCGCAAGGCCACATCTCGATCCCGTTCAACACCGACGGCATGTACCGCGGCTGGATCGGCGCCGACGGCGTGCCGCACGTGGCGCTCTACGGCGACGAGGACGACGGCACCGCGGAGTTGCCGGCGCCGGCCGACAGCGTCGCGCAGCCGTAGGTCGCACCACCGCCGCTGTTGCCGTAGGAGCCCGCTTGCGGGCGATGCTCTTTCGGGATTCGGGAAGGCATCGCCCGCAAGCGGGCTCCTACGGAAGCTTGCGCAGCTGCGCGGGTGTCAGCGCGCCGCTGAGGCCGCGGCGGCTGCCGTCGGCGCGGATCACCAGCATGCGCGGCGTCTCGCCGCCCCAGTGCGGGTCGAGCAGGAAGTTGGTGCGTTCGGGCGAGGCTTCGGCGTAGGCGCGCGCGGGATAGCCGTCCATTTTCATGCTGCGCAAGCGTGCCTCGATCGTCTGGCGCAGCTCGATGCTGTCCGTCGTCACGGTGACCAGTTCGATGTTGCCAGGATCGGCGCGTTGAACCCTGGCCAGCGCCTCGAGGTTCGGCTCGCAGTAGGCGCAGTCGAGCGACCACAGCGCGAGGATGCGCGCGCCGCGCGCCGGCGGCTGCAGCAGCACGGGAACGTCGGCGGCGGCCAGCGGCTGCAGCGAGCCGGCGCTGGCCAGCGCCGGCAACCACAGGGCGAAGGCGAGCAGCAGGCGTTTCATTGCGGCAGCTCGACGAGGCGGAAACTGGTGGCGGTGTTCCACGCCACGAACGCGCGGCCCTGTTTCAGCAGCAGCTGCGGCGAGCCTGCCGCGCCGCTGCTGCGGGCAATTTCGCGGGGCGCGTCGAAGTGCGCGCCGTTGTCGGACGAGCGGCGCAGCATCAGCGCATAGCCGTCCGCACTTACCTGGTTCCAGGCCACCCACACGATGCGGCCGTGCACGGCCACGTCCGCGTGGCCGGCACCGGCGCCGGCGATCGCCAGCGGATGCTCCGGCGCGTGGCCGGGATCGAGCTGTCCGTACCAGATCGTGGGCTGGCCCTTGGCTTCGTACCACACGGCGTGGCGGATGCCGTCGGCGCCGATCGCCAGGCCAGGGCCATGGTGCGGGCAGCCGGCGATCTGCCAGTCGCTGAAGGTGGCACGGGCGGTCTGGCTGGTCTGGCCGTCCGTGCGCAACACGGCATAGGCGTGGTCGCGGATGTTGTCGCCATAGATGCTGCGGAAGAACGCGGCGACTTCGCCAGTGGGCGTGCGTGCCAGCGCGATGCGGCAGCATTCGCAGCTCTGGTCGACGAGCTTGCGCTCGGGCACGAAGCTCTTGCCGCCATCGTCCGACCAGCTGTAGTAGATCGCGGCGCCCAGGTACGGTTTGCCGGCGGCGGTGGCGGCGAGCAGGTCGCGCTTGTCGATCCAGGCGATCACGAGGCGGCCCTTGCCGTCCACCGCCAGCGCATCGAAGCGGTGGGTGATCTCGGCACGGTCGCGGTGCACGGTCAGCGGTTCGCTGAAGTGTTCGCCGCGATCCGGCGAGCGGGCGAAGCGCACGAAGCCGGTCCACGGCGCGGCGCGCGGTTGCGACCAGCTTACGTAGATTTCGTCGTGCGGGCCGAACGCGAGCTTCGGGCGGTTCTCGCCTTCGGCGTAGATGCGCTCGGCCGCGGCGTTCACCTCGACCGGCGCGCTCAGCGTGCGGCCGTCGTCGTCGGAATGGCGCAGCCGCACGTGGCCGTCGGCCGCGTCCACCAGCCACAGCCGGCCGTGGCTGTCGAACGCGGCGCTGGCGCCCAGCTCGGGGCCTTTCGGCATCTCCATGCGCATGCCGTCGTGCGCGAACAGCGCGGGCGACAGCAGGCAGAACAGGGCGATCAGCAGGTAACGCATGGTGGTTCCTCACAGCTCCCAGCGCAGCTCGCCGAACCAGGTACGGCCGGCGTAGGGATGGTAGACCCAGTACTGCTCGTTGGTGAGGTTGTCGACGCCGAGCGCGGCGGTCCAGCCCGGCGCGAACGTCCAGCGCAGCTTCGCGTCGGCCACGGTGAAGCGGCTCACCGCGCCGTAGCCGTCCACGTAGTCGCTGTTGTCCAGCGTGCCGTACTGGCGGCCGGAGTGGCGGATGCCAAGCGAGGCATCCCACTGCGGCGCGAAGCGGTAGTCGGCGAACACGCTGGCGCGGACTTTCGGAATGCGCGGGAAGGTCTTGCCGTTGGCCAGCGGGTACTGGCGGTCCTGCAGCGTCTTCGCATGGTTGAAGGCGAGGCTGGCCTGCAGGTCGAGGCCATCCAGCCAGAGGTCGGTGAGGGCAAGCTCGCCCTCGATGCCGCGGCTGCGCATCCTGTCGATGTTCTGCACGCTGGTGACGGTGGGGGTGACGGTGATGTCGGTCTGCGAGTACAGCGAATCGGCGATGCGGTCCTGGTACAGCGAGACGCGCCAGTGGCCGTGCGCCAGGTGGCGGGTCAGGGTGAGGTCGGTGGACTCGTCGGTCTCGGGCTTCAGCGCGGGGTTGTTGTTGACGATCGCGTTGGCCGACAGGCTGCCCTGGAACATTTCGGTCACGGTCGGGTAGCGCACCGCCTTGCCGTGGGCCAGGCGCAGCTCCCAGCCGTCGGCGAGGTCCCAGCTCAGCGCCGCCTTGGGCGAGAAGTCGGTACGCCGGCGATCGGCGTAATGCACGGCGTTGACCGCATTCGCGCGCAGGCCGCCGTAGGCGCGCCATTGCTCCAGCCGGCCGCCCACGGTCAGCGCCCAGGCGTCGGCGAAGCTCCACACGTCCTGCAGGTACAGTGCGCGGGTCTGCGTGCGGCCGGCGAACGCGCTGACCTGCGCACCGTCGGCATCGCCGCGCCAGTCGCTGGCGCTGCGCACGCGGCTGTCCAGCACGTAGCGGTCGCCATGCGCGCCGGCGTACAGCATGTGGCGCTCGCCGAGCGGTCCGGAACTGCGCAGGTCCAGCGTGTCCCAGCCGGAACCGGCCTTGTCGGCGATCGTGCCGGGCCCGCCCGTGGGCACGCCGGGTTCGGCCAGGTTGGCGGTGGCCGCCTGCGAGCGCAGGAAGTCGTAGTGGCTGGCCACCGCGGTCCAGCGCCAGCCGTTGTCGAGGTGGCCGTTCAACTCGACGCCGTACAGCAGGTGGGTGTCGCTGGCCGAGGAGGGCGCCAGGCCGCTGACCGGCAGGGTCCAGGTCTGTCCGGCCGCGCTGATCGCGCCGCCGGTGACCGGGTGGCCGGCAGCATCGCGGATCAGGCTGCGGGTGCGATCCTCGGCGCGATTGTGCCACCAGCCTACGGTGAACAGCGCGGCAACCTGTTCGTTGATGTCCACGCCGACCTTCAGCTTCGCCTGGTCCTGCACCGTGTGCTCGATGCTGTTGGCGCCGTACACCAGCCGCGGCGAGCCGTTCGGGTTGCGGTCCGGTACGGCGCCGCTGACCGGCACCGCCGCGGCCGCATTGCCGCCGGCCTTCGCGGTGGCGTATTGCATCGGCTGGCCATGGCTGTCGAGCCGGCTGAATTCCAGCAGCCAGCTGAAGCGCCCCTGTTTGTCGCCCAGCGTGGCGGCAGCCTGATGGCCGTTGTAGTGGCCGCCGGCGCCGTACGCGTCGCGGTAATCCTGGCTGAAGAACTGGGTGCTCACGCTGGCCGTCAGCTGCTGCGGCAGCACGGTGTGGACCAGCACGGTGCTGCCCAGCGAGTTGCCCGGGTACAGCGCGGAATACGGTCCATAGAGGATGTCGACGGCGCCGATTTCCTCGGGCGCCACCATGCCCCAGCGCGGCGCGCCGTCCCAGCCGTTGGTCATCAGGTTGGAGAGCAGCAAGCCGTCGGCATAGACCAGGCTGCGCGCGCTCTGCAGGGTGCCGGCGTTGCGGCCGCTGATCACCGCGTTCGGATCGCCGATGTAGCGCTTGCGCACCATCATGTTCGGTGCGTACTTGAGTGCGTCGGCGCTTTCGGTGAGGTTCTGCTGCTGCAGCTTTTCCCGTTTTAGGCGGACCTGCACGCTGGGCGTTTCCATCACCATGGTGTCGCTGGCGTGTACCGAGATCGGGGCGAGGGTGGTGGCGGGGGCGGGTTCATCGGCGGCCAGCAGCGAGCTGGCGGACACGGCGAGTGCGACTGCACAAAGGCCGAGGGGTAGGGTGTTCAAGACGACACTCTGGATGGGGGTCTAGGGTTGCAAGGATAGTCCGCTGCCGTGCGCGCGACAGATGGCGCGTTGTCGCAGCGAGGGCGGCGATGGGATGCATGGGCACGGCGAAAGGTGCCCGGCGCGCTCCTGCGAATGCGGTCTAGTCTTCCCGGTCGGGGCGTTCGCGTACCGGGTGCTTGCTCAGCTTGCGCTGCAGGGTGCGGCGGTGCATGCCGAGGCGGCGGGCGGTCTCGGAGATGTTGCCGTCGCATTCGGTCAGCACGCGCTGGATGTGCTCCCATTCCAGCCGGCGCAGCGCCAGCGGCTGTTCGGGCGCGTCCGGCAGGTCGCCGTCGCTGTCGCTCTCGTTGTCGCCGTCGAGCAGGGCGCGCACCACGGCGTCGGCGTCGACCGGCTTGGCCAGATAGTCGTGGGCGCCGCGCTTGATCGCCTCCACCGCGGTGGCGATCGAGGCGTAGCCGGTCAGCAGCAGCACGCGGAGGTCCGGCACCAGAGTGTGCAGCTCGGGAATCAGGCGCAGGCCGTTCTCCTCGCCCAACTTCAAGTCGAGCACGCAGTAGCGCGGGCTGTGCCGCCGCGTCAGCGCCCGCGCCTCCTCGAAGTTGCTGGCGGTGATGACTTCGAAGCCGCGCGAGCCGAGCGCGCGCGCCAGCACGCGCAGGAAGGTGGTGTCGTCGTCCACCAGCAGCAGCGGGCGGGCCGTGGCGGCATGAGGCAACTCGGTCATCGGCGGTGTTTCCTGGAAGTGGATCAGGCGCCCATTCTTGCCGGAAGCGGCGGCACTTGCACGTCCGGCAGGTTATCTCTCGGCGATCACCGCCAGTGGCAGGCGCAGACAGACCTCGGCGCCGCGCGCGGTATTGCTGGCAATCAGCTCGCCGTTGAGCCGCTCGGCCGTGGCTTCGGCCAGGGCCAGGCCGATGCCCAGCCCGGTCTGCTTCTGCGAGTAGCCAAGCAGGGTCAGCTCGCCTTCGGTGTCGAAGCCGGGGCCATGGTCGCGCACGCTCAGCTGCAGCCAGTCGCCGTCGCGCGAGACGTGCAGCGCCACCGCGTTGGAATGGTTGATGGCCGAAGCGTCGGCGGCGTTGTTGAGCAGGTTGAGCAGCGCGTGACGCAGGCCTGGCGGGGTCCGCAGCACGATCCGGGCGACGTCCTCGTCCAGCGGCAGGGTCACTTCGGCTTCCGGCCGCAGCAACTGGAAGCGCTCCAGGCAGCCGTGGATGAACACCGCCACCGTGAGCCGTTCCGGCTCTTGCGACAGCTGCGCTTTACCGAAGGCGACCATCTCGCGAAGGATCGTGCGGCAGCGGTCGACCTGGCTCTCCAGCAGCGCCAGGTCCTCGGCCAGCGTCTCGTCGTCGGCATGCTCGCGGCGCAGTTCGGGCAGCAGGGTGCGCATGGTGGACAGCGGCGTGTTGAGCTCGTGCGCCGCACCGGCGGCCTGGGTGGCGATGGCCAGGATGCCCTCGTCGCGCAGCGCGCGTTCGCGCACGCGCTGCACTTCGAGCTGCTGCAGGCGCAGGACATGCGCCAGTCGGCTGATGAAGAAACTCAGCAGCAGCGCCATGATCACGAAGTTCACGCCCATGCCGACCACGTGCAGCGTGAACCGGCTGGGCGAATCGGCGGCCATCGGCAGCGGCAGCGGCACGTACGAGTAGAGCAGGCTCACGTAGGCGACGCCGGCCAGCGCGGCCACCGTCAGTACCGCCCGGCCGGGCAGCGCCGCCGCGCTGAGCGCGATCGGCACCAGCAGCAGGGTGATGAACGGGTTGCTGGCGCCGCCGGTGAAGTACAGCAGGTAGCCCAGCACCAGCGTGTCGAAGGCGATGTGGCCGACCGCCTCCCATTCGCGCAGCGGCCACGGCTGGGTCAGCCGCCACGCGGCGAACACCGAGAACACCGCGAGCAGGCCGATGCCGAGCAGCAGCGGCAGCAGCGGGATGGCCAGCTGCATCCACCAGGCGCACACCAGCACGGCGGCGCTCTGGCCGGCGATGGCGCAGATCCGCAGCCAGGCCAGCGTGCGCGTCAGCGCAAACAGGCCGATGCGTTGGGTGGATCGGTGCGGCATGGCGATCTTCCGGGCTTGCTGAAAACGGCGTGCCCGCCGCGCCGTGCGCGACGGGCACGGCGGCTCACGTCGGCGTGTTGAATTCCTCGCTGCGCACGGGCGGCAGCGGGTTGTTGGCGACGGAGTCGGAGTGGCTGCTCGACAGCTTCTTCATCAGCGGCAGCATCGCCAGCGCGATCACCGTGCAGGCCACGCCGGCGAAGCCGAGCTTGTTGAACAGCGCGGTATAGATCGGCAGCGACACCAGCGGATCCTTGATGTCGGTCGGGATGCTGGCGAAGTTCGCCACCACGCTGCCCAGGTACTGCGAGATGCCCGAGGCCACGTAGTAGGCGCCCATCATGAAACCGCCCATGCGCGCCGGCACGTAGCGCGCGATCATCGCCAGGCCGAGGCCCGACACCAGCAGCTCGCCCAGCGAATACAGGCCGTAGCCCCACACCATGATCCACGACGAAACCTGGCCGTTCACCGCGAAGCGGGCACCGACGCCGTAGATGAAGAAGCCGATCGCCACGGCAGCGAAGCCCCAGGCGAACTTGGCCGCCACCGACGGGTTCTTGCCGACCTTGCCCATGGTGTTGTAGGCGAACACCAGCACCGGGCTCAGCAGCACGATCCAGATCGCGTTGAGCGACTGGAACTGCTCGGGAATCCAGTTGAACAGATGCAGGCCGAACAGGCCGAACGAGAGGTCGACGTTGCGCTGGGCGAACAGGTTCAGCGAGGTCGACATCTGCTGGTAGAAGATGAAGAAGAAGATCGTCTGCACGGTCAGCACCAGCGCGGCGACCAGGCCGGCCCGCTCGTGCGGCTCACTGCTGCGGATCAGGTGCACGAAAATGCCCAGGATCACCACGCCGGCGGCGTACACGCACCATTGGGCGACCGTCTGGTCCTGCAGGATGAAGGCGGAGACGAACACCATGCCGATCGCGGCCAGCAGCACGGTGCCGAGGCGCTTGACGTCGACTGGCTTGTCGTCGGCCGGCGAGCCGATGTGCGCCAGCGTGCGGTGCATCAGCGTGTAGTTGACCAGGCCGAGCACCAGGCCGACCGCGCAGACGCCGAATGCGGTATGCCAGCCCCAGGCGTCGCCGTATTTGGCGCCCACGTAGTCGCGGATCCACGGCGTCAGCAGCATCGAGATGGTCGAGCCGATGTTCACCGCCATGTAGTAGATGGTGAACGCGCTGTCGATCTTGGTGTCGTCGCCCTCGTAGATCTTGCGCACCAGGTTGCCGGCGTTCGGCTTGAAGAAGCCGTTGCCGACGATGATCACGCCGAGCGCGACGTACAGGAAATAGGCGTTGTTGGTCGGAATCCACAGCATCGCGTAGCCCAGCGTCAGCACCACGGCGCCGAGCAGCATGGTGCGGCGGGTGCCGATCAGCTTGTCGCCGACCCAGCCGCCGATCGCCGGCGTGGCGTAGATCAGCGCCGCGGCGGCGCCCCAGATCAGGTTGGCCTTGCTGTCTTCAAAGCCGAGCTTCTTCACCATGTAGGTGACCATCAACACCTGCATGCCGTAGAAGCCGAAGCGCTCCCACATTTCGATCAGGAAGACGGTGCTGAATGAGCGCGTCTGCGAGACGGGCGGGTTCTGGGTTGCCATAGATTTTCCGTACGAGATTCGAACCGTGGCGCATGCGGGCACGCGCCAGTGCCATGCGGCCCATGGACGGACCACAACCGACGAAGCGTAACCCATTCGCCATCAGGGTGTAGCTGCACTGCGGCAAGACACCGAAGCTGCGGCGGGCGCCCGCTGCCGGCGCTTGTGGCATCATCGGCCGCTCGAACCGGCCTGTTCCAGGGAGTCTTGCCGTCCATGTCCATCGCATTGATACCGCCGCGGCGCTTGCGGTCGGCCCGGCGGCGCCGCTAATGGCCGCCGAAGGTTTTCGCGGTCCGAAACAGGTCTGGAACGCGTTTCTGTGGTCGATGAAGGGGCTGCGGGCCGGCTGGCGGCACGAGGCCTCGTTCCGGCTGGAAGCGTGCCTGGCGGTGGTGCTGATCCCGCTCGGCCTGTGGCTGGGCCATGGCGGGGTGGAGAAATTCGTGCTGATCCTGGCGCCGATGCTGGTGTTGTCGGCCGAGCTGCTGAATTCGGCGATCGAGGCGGTAGTCGACAAGGTCAGCCCGGAGTTCAACGAGCTGGCCGGGCGGGCCAAGGACATGGGCTCGGCCGCGGTGTTCGTGCTGCTGGTGCTGGTGGTGCTGAGCTGGGGCTTGATCCTCGGTCCGCGCCTGTTCGGTTAGCGCGCGCGTTCACCCCGTGCTGACACGATTGCGGCAAGCGGCATGGGATGATGGAATGGCCTTCCACCGGATCGGAGCGATGCCATGAAACTTCTGCGCAACCTCGTGCTGTTGCTGCTCGCCGTCGGCCTCGGCGGCTGCGGCTACAACGCCATCCAGAAGCAGGACGAGGCGGTCAAGGCGGCCTGGTCCGAGGTGCTGAACCAGTACCAGCGCCGCGCCGACCTGGTGCCGAACCTGGTCAACACGGTCAAGGGCTACGCCCAGCACGAAGAGAAGGTGTTCACCGAGGTCACCGAGGCGCGCGCGAAGGTGGGCAGCCTGCAGGTCAACGCCGATTCGCTGAACGATCCGCAGAAGCTCAAGCAGTTCCAGGCCGCGCAGGGCGAGCTGGGCAGTGCGCTGTCGCGGCTGATGGTGGTCAGCGAGAACTACCCGCAGCTGAAGGCCGACGGCCTGTTCCAGAACCTGCAGGCGCAGCTGGAAGGCACCGAGAACCGGGTCACCGTGGCGCGCAACCGCTACGTGCAGGCGGTGCAGGCATACAACGCGATGATCCGCACCTTCCCGAACAACATGACCGCGAAGATCTTCGGCTACCAGGTCAAGCCGAACTTCACGGTCGAGAACGAACAGGCGATCTCCACCGCGCCGAAGGTGGATTTCGGCACCACCGCGCCGGCGCCTGCCGCGACGCATTGATGATGCCCGGGCGCTTCCCGCGCCGCTGGCTGCTGCTGGCGCTGCTGCTGCCGGTGCTGCTGCACGCGGCCGCTGCCGTGCCGAAGCTGGTACGGCACGTCACCGATCTCACCGGTACGCTGAGCGCGCAGCAGGTCGACCAGCTCGACGCGCAGCTGACGGCGCTGGAACAGGCCAAGGGCGCGCAACTGGTGGTGCTGATGGTCGGCAGCACCGGCGAGCAGGACATCGAGAGCTATTCGCTGGCAGTGGCCGAGGCGAACAAGGTCGGCCGCAAGGGCACCGACGACGGCGTGCTGCTGCTGATTGCGAAAGACGATCGGCATGTACGCATCGAGGTGGGTTACGGCCTGGAAGGCGCGATTCCCGATGCGGCCACCGCGCGGATCATTCGCGAATACATCGCCCCGAAGTTCCGCAGCAACGATTACTTCGGCGGCATCAGCGACGCGGTCGGTGCATTGACCCAGCTGATCAACGGCGAACCGCTGCCGCCGCCGGTGCAAGGCGCTCCCGAGCGTGGCCGCCCCGGCCTCGATCTGCAGAGCGGCCTGATGATCGCCGTGTTCGTGGCACTGTTCCTGCGCGGCATCTTCGGCCGCACTCCGGCGCTGGTCAGGGGGCCGCTGGGCGCCGTGCTGGTCGGCGGCTTGCTGTGGCTGCTGATCTCGATGGGCGCCGGCATCCTCGGCGCGCTGGTCGGCGGCGTGCTGATGCTGCTGCCCGGCGGCGCCGGCCGCTCGATCGGCGGCGGTGGCTGGGGCGGCTTCGGTGGAGGCGGCTGGGGTGGCGGCAGCGGCGGTGGAAGTTTCGGCGGCGGCGGCTTCAGCGGCGGCGGCGGCAGCTTCGGCGGCGGCGGTTCTTCGGGGAGCTGGTGATGGCGCGCATGCGGCGACTGTGGGCGAATCTTTGCGGTAGCTGGTTCCAGCTGTCGCGGCGCTTTCCGCCCGCACTGCTGGACGAGATGGCCGCGGCGATTGCCGCCGGCGAACGCCACCACCTGGGCGAGATCCGTTTCGCGGTCGAATCGCGGCTGGCACCGCTGGCCGTGCTGGAGGGCCTCGCCGCCGCGGCCCGCGCGCGCCAGGTATTCGCCCAGTTGCGCGTATGGGACACCGAACACAACAGCGGCGTGTTGTTCTACGTGCTGATGGCCGAGCATCGCATCGAGATCGTCGCCGACCGCGGCATCGCGGCGAAGGTGGCGGCGCACGAATGGGCGGCGGTCTGCGCCCACATGCGCGAAAGCTACGCCGCCGGGCAATGGCGCACCGGCAGTCTCGACGGCATTGCCGCCGCCAACGCCTTGCTGGAACGGCATTTCCCCGGCGACGGCGGACCCCGCCGCGACGAACTGCCGGATCAGCCGGTGCTGCTCTGATACCTGCCGGGCGTGTCGCATGCACACTGCTCAGCGTTCCGCGGGAGCAGGCCGGGCGTCGGTCGACCCTGATGGATGCCGCACAAAAAAAGGGGCCGGAAGATGCCGGCCCCTTGGTCCACGTCGCGATGCCTAGAACATCTTCCACTCCAGCTCGGCGAAGATCGAGCGACCGTAGCCGTTGTAGTTGAAGCCGTCGTAGTACGGGTACGAGGTGTAGGTGCTGTCGCGCGGCGGCCGCTTGTTGAGCAGGTTGTTGGAGATCAGCGATACCTTGACCTCGTCGTTGACCTGCAGCGCCACGCTGGCGTTGTAGGTGATCCGCGGGCCGACCGTACCCGTCTGCTTGAAGTTCATCGTCGGCCCCTCCCGCAGGCCGTACAAGGTCGCGCTCAGCGGTCCCTTGCTCCAGTTGATGGTGGCGCTCTCGCGATGCTTGAACTCGCGCGGGAAGGTGCGGTAGGTCAGCAGATCGAGGGTCGGATCGCCGGGATACTGGCGATAGGTGTGGTCCAGGGTGACGTTGTAATCGGCGCCGAACGTGAAGTCGCCCGCCTGACCCGCATCCCAGCGGTACTGGGCGCCGGCGGTGATGCCGGTAACCCGTTCGTTGGAAATATTGATCGGATAGGTGTGGACGCTGTTGATGCCGGACTGCAGCGGATTGGACGGGTTGTTGCGGTCGACCAGAGCCAGCGCCTCGACGCAGCGGGGCGAGTTGATGTCCACCGGCGAGCCGCCCACGGTATGGCCGATCCGGCAGTCCGCCTCCAGCGACATGATGCCGTTGATGCTGCGCTGGGACACTTCGTCGCTGATGGTGATCCGGTAGTAGTCGGCGTGGATGTTGAACTTGTCCGATGGCGACCAGACGATGCCGCCGGTCAGCGACTTGGCGGTGATGTTCTTCAAGTCCTTGTTGCCGGCCTGCGTGCCGAATACCTGCTCGTTGTTGTAGCTGCAGGTGTCGACGTCGAAGTTGTCGCCGTTGGCCAGGCGGCAGCGGTAGTAATCGACCACGTTGGTGTAGAAGCCGCTCTCTCCCTGGAACAGGCCCGCCATGTCCGGAGCACGGAAAGCGGTGGCGTAGGTGCCGCGGATCAGGAGCGTGTCGATCGGGCGCAGTTCCAGGCCGGCCTTGTAGGTGACCTTGGAATCCGTGCGGCCGGCGGCCTTGTAGGTGTCGTAGCGCAGCGAGGTGCTGGCGGTCAGCCAACTGGTAATGGGCAGGCTCAACTCCGTGGCGGCGGCGTAGCGATCACGCTTGCCGGTGCCCTGGGTGCCGGTCAGTCCCCAGAAGTAGCCGTCGATCAGGCGCTGGTCGGTGGGGTTCTCCCACTTCTGGTCGCCGTACTGCAGCAGTACGGCGAGGCCGGCGGAGCCGCCGGGTAGATCGAACAGATTGGTGTTGGTAACCGTGCCGGTCACTTCCTGGGTGTACGTGTGCGAACGCGTACGAATCTGTTCGCTCAGCGAGCGATAGGTTGCCGGCGACATGAGCGAGTAGAAACGATCGAGATTCAGGTTGTATGCCGGGTAGGCATTGAACACCGGATCCCAGCCCACCTGGTCGCCGAGGAAGTAGTTGTCGACCTTGTTGGCCACCAGGTGCAACTGGCGGGTGGTGATCACGTTGTCGGAGCGGTGGTAGTAGGCGTCGTAGCCCCAGTCGGAGTCGCCGAACGTGCCGCGGAAACCCATGTTGGCCACGTAGGAGCGATTGAGGTCTTTCTCGTTGGCGAGGTTGCCGATGCCGGCGGCCGAGCTGTCGATGGTGTACTGGGTCGAGACAAACGTGCCGGGGCCGTCCAGCGCCGAGCCGTTGTCGACATTGTTGGCGTAGATTGGGCCGAGGTCCACGCCCGAGCCCCACCAGGTGTAGTTGGAGCCGACGTAGTAGTCGGACTTGGTCACGTTGTAGAGCGCGTTCGCGTAGAACTGGGTGTTCGGCGTGATGTCGTAGGAGAAGTTCAGGTAGCCGGTACCTGCCTTCGAGCCGTTCATGATGGTGGAGTAGGCCGGCGAGTTCGGGCTGCCGCAGAAGTGGCCGCGGCCGGCCGCGTCGGTGGCGTATACCGTGGTGTTGCCGAAGCCGGAAGCGACGCGGTCGCAGCTGGCCTGCCCGCCCGGCACGAAGAAGCGGTCGGTGCCGATCTGGCTGTGGAACAGATCCTGCAGCAGGTAGTCCAGGGCCGGGCGCGATGCGCCGGCCGGCAAGCCGGGGCGGTCATTGTTGGAGTCGAACCAGCGGCGCTGGTAGCGGTAGATCGGGCGCTGGTTGCGCAGCTCCACGCTGTAGGTCAGCTTGGCCTTCTCCCAGTCGTGGCCACCGGTCAGCTGGAAGCGCTGGCTGCCGCCGCCGCCCTCGCTGAAGCCGCCGCCGCGCAGATTCATGGTGACGCCTTCGACGTGCTGCTTGAGGATGATGTTGACCACGCCGGCGATCGCGCTGGAGCCGTAGATCGCGGACTGGTTGCCCGGCACGATGTCGATGTGGTCGACCATCGCCATCGGGATGGTGGCGATGTCCACGAAGTTGCCCGAGCCGTTGTACAGCAGGGGGTAGTCGGCCATCGGCTTGCCGTCGATCAGGAACAGCGTGAAGCCGGGATCGAGGCCGAGCAGGCTGATCGTCTGCGCACCCTGGGTGAAGCCGCCGGAGAACTGCGCGCCCTGCACCGAGCCGGTGGCTTGCGGCAGCGCCTGCAAGGCCTCGGCGACAGTGGTGAAGCCTTGCTTGGTGATCTGTTCGGCGGTGATCTGGATGGTCGGCGTGGCCGTTTCGATCTGTGCGCGCGGCAGCAGCGAGCCGGTTACCTGGATGCCTTGCAGCTTGGTGGCCTCTTTCTTGTCGGCCTTGGTGTCCTGCTGGCTGGCCTGTGTAGTGGCTTGGTCGGCTTGACTGTCGGCCTGGTTTTGCGCGTGCGCGGAGCTTGCCCACAACGGCAGTGACAGCGAGGCGCAGATAGCGCCTGCAAGAAGCTTGCGGTGCATGAATTTCCCCTTTTGTGTGGCAGAAATGCCTGCGGCCTCCCCAGGCGCAGGTATTTGGCGGGATTTCCTCCGCCGTCCTTTTGTGACGCCATGCCCGAGACCGGGCGGGCGCTCACGGTCTCGACCATAACGTAAGGTTCACGCGCCCGCAACAATTTGCAGACGCCCTTCGCCGAGCGGTTTTGGCCGCTTGGTCGGGGCTTCTCCGGCGGTGGTGCGGGTGCAAAAAAAGCCGCCTTGCTCGAAGGCGGCTTTTCGGATGGCCGGCGAGGCGCGGGCTTGCGTCAGTGCGCGCCCTTGCCGATGTGCCTGTCGAGGAAGGCCTGCAGTGCCTCATAGAAGGCGATGTTGTTTTCCTCGCTGTAGAAGCCGTGCTGCTCCTTGTCGCGCACCAGCCATTCGTACGGCTTGCCGGCCTTGTCCAGCGCCGCACGCAGTTCGGTGGCGTTCTCGTAGGGTACGCGCGGGTCGTCCTTGCCGTGGATGATCAGCACCGGGATGTTGAACTTGTCCAGGTGATAAATCGGCGAGATCGCGCGGATGGTGTCGTCGTCGGTGCCGATGGCCTGCATGAAGTAGTTGCGGCCGCCGGCCGAGCGGCGGGTGTCGCTGCGATGCAGCTCGATGGCGTAGTCCGATACGCCGGCGTAGTCCACCGCGCACTTGAACATGCCCGGTGCACGGATCGGCGCCATCAGCGAGGAGTAGCCGCCGAAGCTGGCGCCGAACACGCACACGCGCCGCGCGTCGGCGTAGCCCTGCCTGATCGCCCAGTTCACGCCGTCGATCAGGTCCTGCTGGATGCCGCTGCCGAACTGCTTGTAGCCGGAGTGCTCGAAGTCGGTGCCGCGGCCGCCCGAGCCGCGGTAGTTGACCTGCAGCACCGCATAGCCGCGATTGGCCAGGAACTGCGACCAGGGGTCATAGCCCCACGAGTCGGCCACGCCGATCGGCCCGCCATGCGGCAGCAGCACCAGCGGCATCGGCTTGCCGGCGCTGTTGGCCGGCATGGTCAGGAAGCCGGCCAGCCGGGTGCCGTCGCTGGCAGTGAAGTCGATCGGCTGGCGCGGCACCATCTGCTGCGGGTCGATCCACGGCTGGCTGCGGAACAGCGGCTGCAGGTTCATGCTGCTGCGATCGAACAGTGCGTAGGTGCCGGGGTCGCGGTCGCTGTGCGCGCCGATGATCAGCTGCATGCCGTCCTGGCTGGCGCTGGCGACGGTGAGGAACTCGTCCGGGAACTTGGCCGCGAGAGCCTGGCTGATCTGCGTGTAGATGCTGTCGTCGAGGTACTGGATACGTGGTTTGCCGGCACCGAACACCACGCCGTAGGGCTGGTACGGATAGGGCGTCCACAGCACGTCGTCCACCGCGGCGAAATCGTCGCCGACCAGCACCTTGCGCGCGCTGCCGTCGAGGTTGCTCACCACCAGCTGGTCGGGGCCGCCGTCGGCGCTGTACAGCGAGTAGAGGTGTTTGCCGTCGGCGCTGATGTGGATCGGCACCAGGTGCTTGCCGGTGATGCTGGCCGGGAGCTTCTGCCACGGGCTGTCGGCATTCTCGCGGCGGTAGACGTCGATGCGGTAGGGGTCGTCCTGGTTGCTGCCGTAGGCGAAGCGGGCCACGTCGTCGTGCAGCACGAAGCTCATGCCGGCCTCGTCGATCCGGCCCATCAGCGTGGCGTGGCCGCTGTCGGTCTCGACGTCGTAGATCAGGCTCTGGCCGCTGTCGCGGGAGCCGCTGCTGGCATGCGTGCGGAACGGGCTGACGCTGATGTAGACATGGCCGTTGAGCTGGTGCGGCGTGCCGGCGATGAAGCCGGCACCGCGTACCATGCTCAGGATGTTCATGTTCGTGCCCTTGGTGTCGCGCACGCGCCAGCTGTAGAGCACGCGCTTGTGCGAGCCGTCGAAGTCGACAGCCACCACCTCACCGGTGCCCTGCGGCGCCTCGAGCGTGCCGCTTTCCTCGCCCAGCCCCATCACCAGGCGCGTGTTGCTGACCCAGGTGATGCCGATGGGCAGGGTGCGCGGGGCCATGTTCAGGCGACTGACCGGCTTCAGGTCCGGCAGCGCCAGCACGCCGAGCTGGTAGCTGCCATCTTCGTTGTGGACCGACACGGCCAGGTGCTTGCCGTCGGGCGAAATCACCGGATGGGTCAGTGGCGGATGCCGCGCGAAATCCCGGTAGGGAATTTCGCTGGCGTGGGCGGCCACGGGCGCGAGCAGGACGAGTGCCGCGCACAGTATCAGCCGATGGATATGCTTGATGATCATGGTTGCTCCTTGGCAAGGTTCTGTCCGATGACTACCGCGTCCCTGACGCGCCGGGGCCGATGTTTTTCTCCAGGAAAGCCTGCAGCCGGTTGTAGAACTCGATGGTGTTCTTCTCGTCGTAGAAGCCGTGGCCCTCGCCCGGCTTGCTCAGCCACTCGTACGGCTTGTGCGCGGCGTCGAGCGCGGCGCGCATCGCCTTGGCCTGCGCGAACGGCGCACGCTTGTCGTCTTCGCCGTGGACCAGCAGCACCGGTACGTCGATCTTGTCGGCCAGCTTGTCGGGCGAGTTGGCGTCGAGGTCGGCGTCGTCCTTGCCGATGACCGTGTTCAGGTAGCTGCGGCCTGACTTGCTTTCGCGGACATCGCCTTTCTTGTACATCATCTTCAGGTCGTAGACGCCGGCGTAGCCCACCGCGCACTTGAACAGGCCCGGCGCACGGATCGTGGTCATCATCGCCGAGTAGCCGCCGAAGCTGCCGCCGTAGACGCAGATGCGCTGCGGGTCGGCATACTTCTCGGCGATCGCCCACTTCACGCCGTCGATCAGGTCCTGCTGGATGCGGGTGCCCCACTTCAGGTAACCGGCCTCCTTGAAGTCCTCGCCGCGGCCGCTGGAGCCGCGGTAATTCACCTGCAGCACGAGATAGCCACGACTGGCGAGGAACTGGGCGCCGTTGTCGTAAGACCAGTCGTCCTGCACGCCGATCGGGCCACCGTGCGGCAGCAGGATCATTGGCAGGTTGGTCTGGCTGGCGCCCTTCGGAATCGTCAGGATCGCTTCCAGCTCCATGCCGTCGCTGGCCTTGAAGTGCAGCGGACGACGCTCGGCCATCCTGGCTGGATCGATCCACGGCGCCGTGGCGAACAGCTTGAGCACCTTGTAGTGGTGCGTATCGATCAGGTAGTAGGTTCCCGGATCGCGGTCACTGCTGACCTCGAACAGCACCTTGCCGCCATCCTCGCTGGAGTCGATGAAGTGGACGTAGTCGCCGGGGAATTTCAGGCTCAACGCGCGATGCAGTTTTGCCATGGGCAGGTTCGGATCAAGGTAACTGACCTTGGGCACGCCGGTGGCCGGTGCCGTGGCGAACGGCTGGTACGGCCAAGCCGTCCATTCGATATCGCCGATACTGCTGAAGCCGTCGCTGGCGAGCACCTTGCGGTTGTCACCGTTCTCGTCCTGTGCCACCAGCACAGTCGGACCGCCGCCAGCGTTGTACTCGGCGTAGATCCCTTGTTTGTCCGGGGTGAAAAAGATCGGTGTGAAGCTGCCGCCAACCTGGGCGGGTGTCATCTTGGCCCAGCCTGCTGCCTGCTGCTGGTAGACGACGTAGTCGTAGTTGTCGTTGCGCCCGTAAGCAAAGTGGGCCTTGCCATCGGCGCCGACCATGAAACTCATGCCGCCGACGCTGATCTGGCCGATCAGATGACGGGTGTTCTTGCCTGCGTCAACGTCGTACAGCGTGCTGGTACCGGTGTTCTCCCAACTCTGCGTGCTCATGTAGAAGTGGCCATTGGTGGGCAGTGGCTTGCTTTCGACGAAGCCCCATCCCCGATCGGTGCCACGCGTGGCGGCACGCGAGCCGTACCTCAGGCTGTCGCGGCCGTAGAGATAGTCCTGATTTCCTGATTCCTGCCGTCCAGATCGGTGGCGATGACTTCACCGGTCAGGAAAGGCTTGTCGATCGAGCCGTACATCTTGCCTTTGTCCACTACCAGCCGGGTATTGCTGACCCAGGTGATATCGGCGGCAATCTCGTATTTCGGCAGGCGCAGCATGCTCACCGGCTGCTTCATGTCGTCCACCTTGTAGACGGCCAGCATGTGCGAATCGCCACCGGGGTCATTCATGTTCACGGCGAGGTACTGCCCATTCGGCGAGAGCCGCGGCATCGTCAACAGCGGGTGACGCGCGAAGTCCTCCACCGGTACCGGATCGGCCGCTACGGCCGCGGCGGGCAACAACAGACAGGCAGCGGACAGCAGGGTCCGCGCAAGACAGCAAGACATCGGTTTTCTCCCCTGAAGCTCCATGCAATAAGTCCGGCCGCCTGGAGCAAGGTGGTCGGGCTGGATGCGGACATCCCCGGCAGGGCGGATGCGCGATCCTCGTCCAAACTCCCCAGTGCGGACGATCAGCGGGGATTCTAGTGGTTGCGAAAGCCGTGACGGAAGAGGCCGCCGCCCGTTCCGGCGTCCCGCTACACTTGACCTTTGCCTGTCAGCGCGGTCGCCATGTCCCAGCCTTACGTCGTCGATTTCGATCCCGTCGCCTTCCACCTCGGCCCGATCCAGGTGCACTGGTACGGCCTGATGTACCTGCTCGGCTTTTTCTTCGTGGCGGTGCTGGGCGAATACCGTCGACGGCAGGGGCGCCTGCCGGTCAGCCGCGATGCGCTGGGCGACCTGCTGTTCTACGGCATGCTCGGCGTGATCGTGGGCGGGCGCGTGTGGTACATGCTGTTCTACGCCGACATCGACTGGATCTGGACCGCGCCGCAGACCTTGTTCAAGGTGTGGGACGGCGGCATGAGCTTCCATGGTGGCCTGCTCGGCGTGCTCGCGGCGGGCTGGTGGTGGTCGCGCAAGCAGAAGCTGCATTTCTTCGACACCATCGACTTCGTGGCGCCGCTGGTGCCGATCGGGCTGGGTCTGGGCCGGCTCGGCAACTTCATCAATGGCGAGCTGTGGGGCAAGCCCGCCGACGTGCCGTGGGCGATGGTGTTCCCGCAAGCGCCGGACCGCTTGCCGCGGCACCCCTCGCAGCTGTACGAGATGCTGCTGGAGGGCGTGGTGATGTTCGTGGTGCTGTGGCTGGTCTCGCTGAAGCCGCGGCCGCGTTACCTCGTATCCGGCCTGTTTGCGCTGCTGTACGGCTGCTTTCGCTTCGCGGTGGAGTTCGTGCGCGTGCCCGATGCGCAGCTCGGCTACCTGTTCGGTACCCAGTGGGTGACGATGGGACAGATGCAGTCGCTGCCGCTGATCGCAGTCGGGCTGGTACTGCTGGCGATGTCGCGTCGCGCACCCACGCTGCCGCTGGCTGCGCGCGGCTGAGTTCTTCGTAGGAGCCCGCTCGCGGGCGATGCTCTTCTCGCTATACATCGAAAGCATCGCCCGCAGGCGGGCTCCTACAACGCCGGGCGGTCAGAAGTTGCGGTCACCGCCGAGGATGTCGCCCAGGCCGCCGAGGATCGAACCCTCGCCACGGCGCTGGCCGCCGCCCTGCGGCGCCGCCGCCAGCATGCGCCCGGCCATGCGCGAGAACGGCAGCGACTGCAGCCACACCGTGCCCGGCCCGGTCAGCGTGGCCAGGAACACGCCTTCGCCGCCGAACAACATGCTCTTGATGCCGCCGACCGGCTTCACGTCCATGTTCACCGTGTCGTGGAAGGCGACCACGCAGCCGGTGTCCACGTCCAACCGCTCGCCGGCCTGCAGCTCGCGTTGCACCACGGTGCCGCCGGCGTGCACGAACACCCAGCCGTCGCCCTCGAGCTTCTGCATGATGAAGCCCTCGCCGCCGAACAGGCCGGTGAGGATCTTGCGCTGGAAGAAGATGCCAAGCTGCACGCCGCGCGCGCCGGCCAGGAACGCATCCTTCTGGCAGATCAGCCGGCCGCCGTGGTCGGACAGCTTCATCGCCATCACCGTGCCGGGGTAGGGCGCGGCGAACGCTACCTTGGCCTTGCCCTGGCCGGCATGCGTGAACACCGTGGTGAACAGGCTCTCGCCGGTGATCACGCGCTTGCCGGCGGAGAGCAGCTTGTCCATCAGGCCGCCGCTGCTCTGGCCGCCGCTGGAGCCGTCGCCGAATACGGTGTCCATCTGTACTGCGGCTTCCTTGTACATCAGCGCGCCAGCCTCGGCGATCGCGCTCTCGCCGGGGTCCAGCTCGATCTCGACGAACTGCATGTCGGTGCCGACGATGCGGTAGTCGATCTCGTCGGCGCGGCCGCCACCCATCGTCGCCGGCATCGGCGGCGGCGCCAGCGGCGTGCCGCCGAATTCGGCCACGCTGCGGATCGGCTTCCATTCGGTGAAGCCTTCGCGCCAGCAATAGCCGTCCGGCTGGCGCTGTGCCTGCGCCCGCGCCGCGACGTCGTCGAGCGGGCCGATCCGATCGGTGTTCTTGCCGTAGCTGAAAAACCACTGCGCCATGGTCCATCTCCTGCTGGAAAGGCCCGAGTCTAGGCCGGGAAAGTGCGCTGCGGGAGTGACCGTTGTCATGCCCCACGGGCTAGAATCCTCCGATGCGCGCCTATCTCGACCTGCTCCGCCACGTCCTCGACCACGGCACCGAAAAGACCGACCGCACCGGCACCGGCACGAAGAGCGTGTTCGGCTGGCAGATGCGCTTCGACCTCAACGAAGGCTTTCCGCTGGTCACCACCAAGAAGCTGCACGTGAAGTCGATCGTGCACGAGCTGATCTGGTTCCTGGGCGGCGACACCAACATCGCCTACCTGAAAGAACACGGCGTGCGCATCTGGGACGAGTGGGCCGACGCGAACGGCGACCTCGGCCCGGTCTACGGCCGGCAGTGGCGCGCGTGGCCCACCGCCGATGGCGGCGCGGTCGACCAGATCGCCTGGGTGGTCGAGGAGATCCGGCGCAACCCGGACTCGCGCCGGCTGATCGTCAGTGCCTGGAACGTGGGCGAGTTGCCGAAGATGGCACTGATGCCCTGCCACACCATGTTCCAGTTCTACGTGGCGGACGGAAAACTCAGCTGCCAGCTGTACCAGCGCTCCGGCGACATCTTCCTCGGCGTGCCGTTCAACATCGCCAGCTACGCGCTGCTCACCCACATGGTGGCGCAAGTCTGCGGCCTGGGTGTGGGCGACTTCGTGCACACGCTGGGTGACGCCCATCTGTACAACAACCACCGCGAACAGGCGCGCCTGCAGCTGACCCGCGAGCCGTTGCCGCTGCCGCGGCTGCAGCTCGATCCGGCGGTGCGCTCGATCTTCGATTTCCGCTATGAGGACATCGCGATCGAGGGCTATCAGTCGCATCCGGCGATCAAGGCCGCCGTGGCCGTGTAGCCGCGGCGCAGGAATCTGCGAGGCCGGCATCTCGGCGTTGCCGCCTGTTAAGATCGGGCGTCATCGGCGGCACCGCTCGCGGGCGCCGGCCGTCCCACTGACCATCCAGCCTTCCAAGGATTTGCCATGGCCATTTCGCTGATTGCCGCACTCGACGAAAACTTCGCGATCGGCCGCAAGGGCCAGTTGCCCTGGCACCTGCCCGACGACCTGCGCTGGTTCAAGCAGCTGACCACCGGCAAGAACGTGCTGATGGGCTACAACACCGCGCTGTCGATCGGCCGCGCGCTGCCGGACCGGGTCAACCTGGTGCTGACGCGCCGCCACGAGGCGCCGTACCCGGGGCAGATCACCGTGCGCTCGATCGAGGAGGCGCAGGCGCGCTGCGACAACACCGGCCTGATCGTGATCGGCGGCAGCATGGTGTTCGCCGAAGCGCTGCCGCGCGCGCGCCGCATGTACCTCACCTGGGTGGCCGCCGCGATCGACGGCGCCGACGCGTTCTTCCCCGGCGTGCACTTCAGCGAGTGGACCGAGGTCTCGCGCGTGCACCACAAGGCCGATGCAGAGCACGCCTACGACTTCGACATGGTCGAATACCTGCGCAGCGCCTGATGCCTGCTTCCGTGTCGTGCGCGGTCATGCACGTGATGGCCGGGCTGCTGCTGGATGCCGACGGCCGCGTGCTGCTGGCGCAGCGTCCGCCCGGCAAGCATCTGGCCGGGCTGTGGGAGTTTCCCGGCGGCAAGCGCGAACCGGGCGAGGCGCCGGTGGCGGCGCTGGCGCGCGAACTGCGCGAGGAGCTGGGCGTCACGCTGCAACACGCCGAACCGCTGGTCGCGCTGCCATGGAATTACGGCGAGCGCGAGCTGCTGCTCGATGCCTGGCGGGTCGATGCGTGGGCCGGCGAGCCGCGCCCGCTGGAAGGGCAGGCGTTGCAATGGCAGTTCCCCAGCCTGGTGGACATGGCGATCCTCACCCCGGCGGATCGGCCGGTCCTGCAAGCCCTGCTCGACATGCGCGACACCTGACCCTGTAGGAGCCCGCTCGCGGGCGATGCTCTAGCTCTAGCTCTAGCTCTAGCTCTAGCTCTAGCTCTAGCTCTAGCTCTAGCTCTAGCTCTAGCTCTAGCTCTAGCTCTAGCTCTAGCTCTAGCTCTAGCTCTTGCTCTTGCTCTTGCTCTTGCTCTTGCTCTTGCTCTTGCTCTTGCTCTTGCTCTTGCTCTTGCTCTTGCTCTTGCTCCTGCTTTCGCGCATCCCGAATCCCGGCTTTCAACAGACGAACGTCTGGTCATCCCGGCCTTCAAAGCATCGCCCGCCAGCGGGCTCCTACCGGGCGGCCGCCAGGGCCAGGTAGCGCCGATGCAGGTCGGCGACGGCCTGGTCCAGCGCACTTTCGTCGCCGCTGTTCTCGATCACGTCGTCGGCCACCGCCAGGCGCTCGACGCGGCTGGCCTGGTGCGCCAGCATGCGGCGGGCGAGGGTTTCGTCGATGCCGTCGCGCTCGATCAGGCGCGCGAGCTGCACCGCTTCGGGAGCGTCGATCAGCAGCACGCGGTCGACCCAGCGATAGTGTTCGATGTTCTCGGCCAGCAGCGGAATCGCCAGCAGGCAATACGGCCCGCGTTCGGCCAGCGCGCGCTCGTGCAGCCATTGGCGCACGCGCGGGTGGATGATGGCTTCCAGCGTTTTTCGTGCCGTCGGGTCGGCGAATACGTGACGGCGCATCGCTGCGCGATCCAGCCGGCCCGCATCGTCCAGCACTCCGGCGCCGAACGCGTCGACCACTGCGGCCAGCCCGGGTGTGCCCGGCTCGATTACCTCGCGGGCGGCCACGTCGGCGTCGTGCACGTGCGCGCCCAGCGCCTCGAAGCGCCGCGTCACCGCCGTCTTGCCGGCGGCCACGCCACCGGTCAGGGCAATCACCAGCGCGCGTGGCCGCATGCTCACCGCAGGCCGGTCAATTGCATGTAACCCTGCAGCAGGTCCGCGCCGGCCACGAACCAGACCCAGCCGGCGGCGGCGATGAACGGGCCGAACGGCATCGGAATCTCGCGCTGATGCTTGCGCAGCGCGATCAGGGTGCCGCCGACCAGCGCGCCGATCAGCGACGACAGCAGGATGACCGGCAGCAGCGCCACCGGCCCCATCCATGCGCCCAACGCGGCGAGCAGCTTGAAATCGCCGTGGCCCATGCCTTCCTTGCCGGTGAGCAGCTTGAACGCCCAGTACACGCTCCACAGGCTGAGGTAGCCGATCGCGGCGGCCAGGATCGACGCCGGCGCGGTGACGAACATCGGCAGCAGCGACAGCAGCAGGCCCAACCACAGCAGCGGCAGGGTGAGCTGGTCGGGCAACAACTGGGTGCGGAAGTCGATGCCGGACAGCGCGATCAGCGTCCAGGTCAGCGCCAGCCCCGCCAGCGCCGCCCATGACGGCCCGAATTTCCACACGATCACCACGCTCAGCACGCCGCTGAGCAGTTCCACCAACGGGTACTGGATCGAAATCTCCGCCCGGCAGTAGCGGCAGCGCCCGCGCAGCAGCAGCCAGCCAAGCAGCGGAATGTTGTCCAGCGCTGACAACGGGTGCTTGCAGTGCGGGCAATGCGACGGCTCGCGCACGATGCCCGGCGGCAGCGGCACGGCGTCAGCCTGGAGCTCCAGCACATCCCACGCCTCCTGCCGCCACGCTGCCGCCATGCGCGCTGGCAGGCGCAGGATCACCACGTTGAGAAAGCTGCCCACCAGCAGGCCGAGCACACCGGCCAGGGCGATCCACAGGGCAAGGGGAAGTTCGGGCATGCGTCGGCCTTGCTCTAAAGCCCCTCTCCCGTCGGCGACCCATAGGGAGTCCCCTTGCGGGTGAGAGTGGTGGGGGAGATGGTGCGGTGCCGAGCGAAATTCAAGATCGCCTCAAGCACTGCTCCGGTTTCCTGCAATACCTGATTGTCCCAGAATCTCAGCACAAACAGGCCCTGGCGCTGCAGTGCCTGTGTACGGATCGAGTCGCTTTGCTCATCGTGCTGTGAACCGTCCAGCTCGATGACCAACTTGAGCTCATCGCAGTAATAGTCCGCGACGTAGGGCGGCATGGGATGTTGGCGGCGGAACTTGAGTCCATCCAGGCGCCGGGCACGCAGGTGGTACCACAGCTCGTGCTCTGCGTCGGTGCCGGAGGTTCGCAGCGACTTCGCCGTATTGAGCGTGTGAGTGGGTAGCGGTGGCTTGGGGTTCATCGCTCGATCGTACCCTTTCCCCCACCCCTCTCCCGAGGGGAGAGGGGCTCCAAAGCAGGTGCGGGTTTTCTGAAAGCCCCTCTCCCTTAGGGAGAGGGTGCGGGGTTGCCGCGATGCTCGATTCCCCAAGCATCAGCAACGTCAGGAATCAGAACGTGCCGGCGAGCTTGAAGATCGGCAGGTACAGCGCGATCACCATGCCACCGACCAGGGTACCCAGCACCACCATGATGATCGGTTCGAGCAACGTGGACAGGGTGTCGACCGCGTTGCTGACTTCTTCCTCGTAGAACTCGGCAACCTTGAACAGCATGTTGTCCAGCGAGCCGGATTCTTCGCCGATCGCGGTCATCTGCACCACCATGTTCGGGAACAGCCCGGTCTGCTTCATCGCCAGCTGCAGCTGGTGGCCGACCGAGATGTCCTCGCGCATCTGCTTCACGGCATCGCTGTAGACCACGCTGCCGGTGGCGCCGGCCACCGCGTCCAGCGCCTCGACCAGCGGCACGCCGGCGCGGAACGTCACGCCCAAGGTGCGGGCGAAGCGGGCGATCGCCGAGTTGCGCACGATATTGCCCATCACCGGCATCTTCAGCGCCATGCGGTCGAGGAAGTGGGCGAACTTCACCGAGCGCTTCTTGGCGATGATCAGCGCGGCGACGCCGCCCACGGTCACGCCGATCACCACCCACCAGTAGCTCTGCATGAACTCCGACGCGGTCACCAGCAACTGGGTCGGCGCCGGCAGCTGCGCGCCGGCATCCTGGAAGGTCTTGGCGAACACCGGCACCACGAACAACAGCATGATCAGGCAGACCAGGAACACCACCACCAGCACCATCATCGGGTAGAACAGCGCCTTCTTGATCTTCTTCTTGATCGCTTCCGTGCGCTCCTTGTAGGTCGCCACGGTGTCCAGCACGGTATCCAGCACGCCGGAGGTCTCGCCGGCGTGCACCAGGTTGCAATACAGCTCGTCGAACTGCACCGGGTAGCGCGCCAGCGCCTCGTGCAGCGCCGCGCCGCCCTCGATGTTCTGCTTCACGTCGAGCAGGATGTTCTTGAAACGGATGTTCTTCTGGCCGTCGGCGATGATGTCGAAGGACTGCACCATCGGCACGCCCGACGCCATCATGGTGGCGATCTGGCGGCTGAACACGGCCACGTCGCCCGGCTTGACCGTGCTGCCGGTGGCGCCGAACAGCGGCTTGGCACGCTCGCGCACGGTCTGCGGGTTCATGCCCTGGCGGCGCAGTTCGGCCTTGACCAGCGAGGCGTTCTTCGCCGGCATGTCGCCTTTCATGCGCTTGCCGCGCTTGTCCAGCGCAATCCACTCGTAGGTGGTCAGCTTGCTGACTTCGGCGCGCTGGGCCCCGAGCTCGCGCGCCTTGTTGATGTTCGTTGCGGTAGCCGTGGCCATGCGCATCTTCCCCCAGTGGACCAGTCCCGGAGCCGCCCTATGCGGGCGGCAGACAGTATTTGTGCAGCTTATGCCATTTTTGCGGCGTCAAACCGTGGCGTCGGACGCAAGTTCGGTGCAAAAGGGATCCCATATCCGCCGCTCATTCCTTGGTGACGCGGTCGATCTCGGTCAGGCTGGTCAGCCCCTGCTTCACCTTCAGCAGGGCCGACGCGCGCAGGTCGTTGATGCCGGCGGCCTTGGCCACCTCGGCGATCTGCAGTGCATTGCCACCTTGCAGGATGATCTTCTGGATATCCTCCAGCATCGGCATTACCTGATAGATACCCACGCGACCCTTGTAACCCTCGTTGCAGCTGTCGCAGCCGACGGCCTCGTAGATGGTCAGCCCCGCGTCGATGTCGGCCTGGGTGAAGCCGGCGTCCAGCAGCACCTTGGGCGGCAGCTCGATCGGCTTCTTGCAGTCGTGCAGGCGCCGCGCCAGGCGCTGGGCGATGATCAGGGTCACCGACGAGGTGATGTTGTACGGCGCGATGCCCATGTTCATCAGGCGCGAGATGGTCTGCGCCGCGTCGTTGGTGTGCAGGGTGGACAGCACCATGTGACCGGTCTGCGCCGCCTTGATCGCGATCTCGGCGGTCTCCAAGTCGCGGATCTCGCCGACCATGATCACGTCCGGGTCCTGGCGCAGGAACGAGCGCAGCGCGCTGGCAAAGGTCATGCCGCGCTTCACGTTCTGCTGCACCTGGTTGATGCCCTCGACACGGATTTCCACCGGGTCTTCCACCGTCGAGATGTTGCGCTCGGCGGTGTTGAGCATGTTCAGGCCGGTGTACAGCGACACCGTCTTACCCGAGCCGGTGGGGCCGGTGACCAGCACCATGCCGTACGGCTTGTGGATCGCATCGACGTAGAGCTTCTGCTGGTTCGGCTCGTAGCCCAGCTTCTCGATGCCGATGCGGGCCGAGGAGCCGTCCAGGATGCGCAGCACGATCTTCTCGCCGAACAGCGTCGGCAGCGTGCTCACGCGGAAGTCGACCGCGCGGGTCTTGGACAGGTTGAGCTTGATGCGGCCATCCTGCGGCACGCGCTTCTCGGCGATGTCCAGCTGGGCCATCACCTTGATGCGCGAGGAGATGCGGTTGGCCATCTTCATCGGCGGGCTGGCCACCGCCTTCAGCATGCCGTCCATGCGCAGGCGCACGCGGTACTGCGTCTCGAACGGCTCGAAATGGATGTCCGAGGCGCCGCGGCGGATCGCGTCGACCAGGATCTTGTTGACGAACTTCACCACCGGCGCGTCGTCGTTCGCATTCGCGTCGACGCCGCTGCTCGACTCGCCCTCGTCGTCGCCGCCCTCGATGTCCAGCTCGTCGAGGTCGCCGCCGCCCATGTCGGGCATGGTGTTGCGCATGTTGTTGAGCAGGCTCTCGATCACCCGCTGCAGCGAGCCACGCTCCACCAGGATCGGCTCCACCATGCAGTTGGAGTGGAACTTGATCTCGTCCAGCGCATGCGACTGCATCGGGTCGGCGATGCCCACGTACAGCCGCTTGCCGCGGCGGAACAGCGGCAGCGCCTGGTGCTTGGTGATCAGCGCCTCGCTGATCAGGTCCAGCGGCATCGTGGCCGGGTTCAGCGTGGCCACGTCCATCATCGGCATGCCGAATTCGGCCGAGGCGATCCGGGTCAGCTCGGCGCTGTCGACCAGGCTGCGGTCCAGCAGCCAGGCGCCCAGCGTGGCCTTCTGCTGGCTGCTGTCGACCATGGCCTTGCGGACCACGTCCTCGGGCATTACCCCTTCAGATACCAACCGGCGGGCCATGCCGGACAAGCCCGCGAGCGACGGCTGTAATTGAGATGACATAACCTACTCGACCTTGCCCCTGTATGTTGTTGAATCTACCGCAGTCCGGCGCGCAGGTCACCCATCGTTGGTGGGCAGGGCCGCACAGGTTGACGCAGTGCGCAAACCCACCTCGCGGACCCGCTTGCCATATCGGTCAAGACATCCCGCACGGCCCCTCTCCGTTTGAGCCAGGGACACCAAGCCGGGCCCTCCCTGCGCAGGAACCCCATATCCGGTCCCTCCCCCTGCGTGCAGGAACTCCATATCCGGTCCCTCCCCTGCGTGCAGGAACTCCATATCTGGTCCCTCCCCCTGCTTGCAGGAACTCCATATCTGGTCCCTCCCCCTGCTTGCAGGGGGAGGCCAGGAGGGGGTAAAGCTCTTGATCTCTCGTCCGGACGCAACCCCACCAACCCTCCCCAGCGACCATGGGAAGTCCTTTGAAGGGCGAGCAGGGGAGGAAGCAGCGGGTAGAGCGAGCGCTGCCCGCCGCTCTCGCCGGAATGGTGTTGCCGACAAGGCAATCACTAGGCCCGGTTCCTGGGTGATCCGCGCATCTGCACGGTGCAAGCACGGCCGATGCGCCCGGCTACCTTGATCGCGCATCTCTAGCTCCTTACAATGATATAAGGAACTCGAAGGAGAAGGCCATGACCACCGCCAGCGTCACCAGCAAGGGCCAGATCACGATTCCGGTTGCCGTGCGTGAGGCCATGCATGTGCGTGCGGGGGATCGGGTGGAATTTGTGGAAATCGAGCCGGGCCGGTATGAGTTCATCGCCGCCACGCGCCCTGTGACCGCACTCAAGGGCATGTTCGGCAAAGCGTCCAAACCTGTGTCGATCGAGCAGATGAACGCCGCGATCGCCGCGGCGGGTGCGGCGGCGAAATGATCGGCCTGGATACCAATGTCCTGGTGCGTTACATCATGCAGGACGATACGGCGCAGTCGGCCAAGGCCTCGGCCTTGCTCGACGCGTTGACCGTCGAGGCGCCGGGCTGGATTTCGATCGTATCCTTGATCGAATTGGCCTGGGTGTTGGGCACGGCGTATGGCCTCGACCGCGCGCAGCTCACCGAAGCACTGGAAGCCCTGCTACGCACCAAGGAGTTGATAGTGGAGCGTGCGGAGGTCGTCTGGAAAGCAGTGCGCGTTTACCGCAACTCCAAGGCAGATTTTGCCGACTGCCTGATCGCATGCACCGCTACGTCCGCCGGCTGCGAACACACCATGACGTTTGACCGCGGTGCCGCCAAACATGCCGGCATGAGCCTGATCACCTGACGTCTGGCCGGATTGCCTGACGGGCACCTCGAATAACTCGGTTTTTGTTCGTCATCCCGGCGAAAGCTGGGATTCAGCGACTCCAAGCCCTTGAACAGCCAAGGCACTGGATTCCAACTTTCGTTGGAATGACGGACGTTCGAGGGTTTTCGAAGTTACTTGACGCGATAGGGCAGGCGCCCCGCTGCCCAGCCACCGCGCTGGATGAAGCCCTCAAAAAACCCAACCCCTTCTGCAACCTGCGCCCGGCCTTCACGCTATGATCCCCGCTCCACCCGGGGAGCCGCCTGTTGAATCACCTGAGCATCATCCTGCCCGCCAAGAACGAGGCGCCTGCGCTGGCCACGCTGCTGCCGCGCCTGCGCGCCACGCACCCGGAGGCCGAGATCATCGTGGTCGACGACGGTTCCACCGACGACACCCGCGGCATCTGCGCCAGCAGCGGCGTGCAGTGCCTGTCTTCGCCGTACTCGATGGGCAACGGCGCCGCGATCAAGCGCGGCGCCCGCGCCGCCACGGGTGACATCCTGGTGTTCATGGACGGCGATGGCCAGCACGACCCGGCCGACGTCGCCCGCCTGCTCGACCAGTTGAACCGCGGCTACGACATGGTGGTGGGCGCCCGCGATTGGGGCAGCCAAGCCGGCGTCGGCCGCGGCATCGCCAACACCTTGTACAACTGGCTGGCCACCAAGATGACCGGTCACCCCGTGCTCGACCTCACCTCCGGCTTCCGCGCCGTGCGCGCGGACAAGTTCCGCGAGTTCCTGCATCTGCTGCCGAACGGCTTCAGCTACCCCACCACCAGCACCATGGCGTTCTTCCGCAGCGCCTACCCGGTCGCCTACATTCCGATCAAGGCGGCACAGCGCGTCGGCAAAAGCCACATCAAACCCCTGCGCGACGGCATACGCTTCCTGCTGATCATCTTCAAGATCGCCACGCTGTACTCGCCGCTGAAGCTGTTCGTGCCGGCGAGCGGCCTGTTCTTCCTGCTCGGTTGCGCCAACTACGCTTGGACCTTCGCGCACGAAGGCCGCCTCACCAACGGCAGCACGCTGATGTGGAGCGCTGCGGTGATCGTGTTTCTGATCGGGTTGGTGTCTGAGCAGATCACGGCGCTGACGTATCGCCGAGATGCTTGACTCACAGGGGCTGCGCATCCTGCTCGTGACCCGCAACCTGCCACCGCTGGTCGGCGGGATGGAGCGACTCAACTGGCACATGGCCGATGAGTTGTCCAAGGCAGCGGATGTGCGTGTGATCGGCCCATCCGGTTCCGCCGCCATGGCCCCTGCAGGTGTCATCGTGCGCGAGGCACGGTTGCAGCCACTGTGGAGGTTCCTGCTTCAGGCTCGGGTGCTGGCACGACGCGAGGCGCGGGCTTGGAAGCCTGACATTATGTTGGCGGGTAGTGGACTCACCGCACCCATTGCACGGTCCGCCGCTCGGTTGTGCGGGGCGAAGACCTGCGTGTATGTGCATGGTCTCGACGTGGCGGTGAGGCACCCCGTCTACCGCGCCATCTGGTTGCGCGCGATCCGCAGCGCGGATCGCGTCATTGCCAACAGTCACGCTACGGCCGAACTCTGTCGCAGTGTCGGGGTCGACCCTGCGTGCATCGCTATCGTGCATCCCGGAGTCGATTTGCCCGTCGAGGCTGCCGACAAGGTCGAGCAGGGACCGGAACCGTCATCCCGGCGGAAGCCGGGATCCAGTGCCTTTGCGTCTAGCCTCGTTGTGCCTGGGGGCGCAGCGCGGTTTCGCCAGGCGCACCGCCTCGGTGATCGCCCCCTGCTGTTGTCGGTCGGCCGCTTGTCCACTCGGAAGGGGTTGCGCGAGTTTGTCAGCCACGTCTTGCCACGCATCGTTGCCGCGCGACCGAAAGCATTGCTGCTGGTCGTCGGCGACGCGCCCAGGCAGGCGCTGCACGCCGAGGCGCAAACGCCGGAATCCATCCGCGCCGCAGCCAGAGTAGCAGGCGTCGATGGGCACCTGCTGTTCCTCGGCACTATTACCGACTATGCCAAACTCGGCGCGATCTATCGTGCGTCCGACGTGCACATCTTCCCGGTGCGAGATATTCCCGGTGACCCGGAAGGCTTCGGCATGGTGGCGGTCGAGGCCGCCGCGCATGGTCTGCCCAGCGTGGCGTTCGCCACTGGCGGTATCGTCGATGCCGTGGCCGAGGGGCGCTCCGGGCATCTGGTGCCATCCGGCGATTATGCGGCCCTGTCCGATGCGATCATCGCCGCCTTGGCCGAGCGCGAAAGCCTGAGATCATCGTGCGTCGAGTTTGCACGTCGATTTGCTTGGCCGGAGTTCGGTATGCAGCTACAGCACCATCTGCACTCCATAATGTCAGCCACTTCTACCTCCAGCCCGCGATGACCGTACCACGACCTCAACGCCTACCCCACGTTGCGCTCGATCTGGTCTTGCGTGATCGGGAAGCGCTGAAGATCGAGCAGCTGCTGGACCTGGCCGTTCGCCGGCAGCCGCTGCGCATTCTAGATGGCGTTGGTTACCGCATCTGCATTGAGGCGCTGCGCGAAACCGTGGCCATTGAACAGCCGCGCGTCATGCTTTCGCGGTGGCTTGGCATGGTGCCCGATAGATGGCTGAAACCGTTGCGGGAGATCACCTCGAACTTGATTTATCACCATAGTTGGCGTGGGGCATGATTTCCGTGAACACAAAAAACACCACGCTGGCGACGGTCACGGTCACGTTCAATCCCGACTTGGCACTGCTGGATGCACAGTTGCGTACCTTGCCCGTCGATTGCATGAAGTTCATCGTGGACAATGCATCGCGACCCGATGTGTTCGCCCAGATCGATGCACTGGCAGCTCAGCGGCCGAACATCAGGATCCTGCGCAACGATGCCAACCTTGGGTTGGCCGCAGCGGTCAATCGTGGCGTGCACGCGGCGGCGAGTATGTCTGCACCCGCGACATTTGTGCTGTTGCTGGATCAGGACAGCGAACCGCAGCCTGACAGTGTTGCGACGTTGATGCAGGGTTTTCAGGGTCTTGAAACCAGCGGTCACCGCGTCGGCTGCGTCGGTCCCACGTTGCGTGATCCACAGACAAAGCTCACGCACGGATTTCACCAGCGCACGCGCTGGCGCTGGAAACGAGCATACCCCGCAGTGGATTCCAGGGAACCGGTACCGTGTGCCAACCTCAATGGCAGCGGTACGCTCGTGCGGACGGCATTGTTCGAGCAGCTAGGGGGGCTCGATGAATCCTTTTTCATCGATCACGTGGATACGGAATGGGCGTTTCGTGTCTTGCACGCTGGCTACGGACTGTGGGGCATCCCGAACGCGGTATTCGATCACCGGATGGGCCAGGCCAGTATGCGATTTTGGTGTTTTGGATGGCGGGTGTGGCCATCACGTTCGCCGTTGCGCCACTACTATCTGTTCCGCAATGCCGTAACGTTGATGCGACGCTCGTACGTGCCGCGTGTCTGGAAGTGTTGGGCGGTGGTCAAACTCACCATTACCGCCGGCGTCGCGCTGCTTACTTTCCGCAACGCCAAGGCACAACTTTCACACATGCTGCGAGGCGTGCGCGATGCGTTCGCCGCAAGCCCAGGGAGGGAATGTGACCAGCAGCAGTGACGTCGTTGCGTTGGTGTTGCATTTTCGTACGCCGCAAGCAACGTTGGCGTGTCTCGACGCCTTGCATGCCGACGGCGTCCGACGAGCGGTTGTCGTGGATAATTCCGAAGATGCTGGTCGCTCGGTAGCGGCGATGGCAACGGGCATCGCACGCCTGGAGGCAACCGGATTCGTGATGGAGTGGTTGAGTCCGGAACGAAATCTGGGGTTCGCGGCTGGCGTGAATCACGGCCTGCGGCATATTCGTTCGCAGCGGCATTCCCCTGTACTACTGATCAATTCCGATGCCCGGTTGGCAGCGGGCGCGATGCAACGGTTGGCCAGTTGCCTGTGCGATGCGCCTTTGGCGGTACCGACCGTTGTCGAGGACGGTCCGCAACACATGACTCGGCCGCTGATGGGTTACTACCAACGTGTATTCGCACTGTATTTGCGGCACGCGCATGCTGGAACCGTCGAATACCCAAGCGGATGTTGCCTGCTGCTTGGGGCAGATACCGATTATGAAGGCCTATTCGATGAGGACTTCTTCTTTTACGGGGAAGACGTCATGCTGGGTGCAAGCCTCGCGCAGCGAGGGTTACGCGCAATTTGGGTGCAGGACGCTCTCGTCCAGCATGCGACTTCGACCAGTGCACGGAATGGCTCCTTATTCTACGAATATCACATGGCGCGCGGACACTGGCTACTCGCACGAAAACTTGCCCATAATCGTCGGGAGCGGGTGTTGTTCTTGTTGGCGCGTTGCTGCTCGCTGCCGATGCGAGCCTTCGTTCGCAGTGTGCGCTTACACTCCCTGTGGCCGTGGCAGGGTCTCTGGATGGCGACTGTGGATGTATTGTTAAACCGTTTCCGTGATCTCACTCCTGCATGTAAACGATAAGCGCTTTCGCTTCGCTTCAGTCAGTAGTTAAATAGTAGGATAGAGTCAGAATGTTACTGCTACTTGGCATCCAATTTGCCGGGTAAGCAATCTCCAAGTTTGCCGAGCTCTGCATCCCGAATCGCTTGCCTCAGCAATCTGAACCGGCGTATGCGCTGATATCGGACAGCGATAATCAACGCGGCCAGTAAATATAGAGACCGATTGAGACGGTAAAACAACGCATTTCCTTTGAACGCAGTAAGTGCGAGCCAGTTTCGATTTCTTGCCTCGAAATAAACCCGATGATCATCGAGATAACAAATTCTGCGAAGAAGATTGGAGGTGGTCTCTCCTGCTGCACTCCACGGTGGCTGCAGATCGTCGATTCGAGCCTCAGGCACGAGCATGATTCGGAACCCGTTCCTGGAGAGGCGTGCGGTCCACTCCATGTCATCGCCGTACAGATGCAGCGACTCCATCGGCAGCTCACCGGTATTGAAGACCGCACGCGGCAAGAGTAATCCGCCGTAAACAGTCCACGCGAGTGGAATCAGGCCACTTGGGTCTATTTTCAGCGAAGGTGGGGACCGCAATCGCATGAGAATGTTGATTAAGTTGAAGCCGATGCAACTTCCCCTCGCAGGATATCGTTGCCACTGGGTAGGATCGATTCGTTGCATCTCGGGTAGTGATGGCCGACGGCATGCCAGCAGCGTGGGGATGCTAATGCCTGTCAATCGATACGCTTCCAGCAGTTTCCCGAAACAATCGGGCGCGGGCAAATTGTCGTCATCTAATAGCCAGACGGCATTGCACGACGGATCGCAAAAGGCTGCGCGAATTGCTTCCGAGTAGCCGCCAGCAGATCCTATATTGTGGGTGAAGTTGCGTGAGTCGATCTTGGTGCGACCCCGCAATGCATGGGATTGGATCGTATTCAGGACAGATTGGCTGACGCAGTTGGCAATGACGACAATGCGCTCGATACCTAACGATTCAAGGCGATCAAGAACAAGCCCAAGCTCACGTGACCGGTTGCCGTAGGCGAGCACCGCTACATGGATATTTTTTTGACTCGTGCTCATGACGATGCTTTTTTCGCCAACATGACCAAGTCGCTGCAGGCTCGGAAATCCCGCCATGCTGCGAGCTCAAAGTACATGCCTCGGATCTTGTCTCGGAGTGGCGCGTGCTTAACCCCGAGATACACCGAAGGGCCAGCCTCTCCGCGCATGAGTGCAGCGCTCCCAAGTGACTGGCTGTAGTCGTGGAAGCCGCGCTTATGAAACTCAATTGAGGCGAAACCGTGGTACTCGAATAATCTGCGGAGTGTTGATGGAGAGAACATGAGCAAGTGTTGTGGGGGGTGCAGATTTCCGTAGTTGATACCGAAGTGCGCGTGCATGAGTGAGTCGAGATTGGGTGTTCCAATCCAGACAGTTCCACCGGGCTTGAGCCAGCGATGGATCCGGGAGACGAATGCGTGCGGATCATGCACGTGTTCTATCACTTGGTTCGAGGTAATAACATCAAAACTTTCCGGCGGGAGATCGGCACGGTCGTAGGTGGTGCAGTGAACTTCCAAACCATGCTGCCTTCCTATGGATGCTGCCTGTTTGTCTGGTTCGAGGCCTAGGACGGCCCACCCTGCCGCACGGGCGTTGATGAGAAACTCGCCGTTCCCGCAGCCGATATCAAGCAATCGCTCGCAGGGTGAATGGGGTGGCGGCAGGTGGCGTGCATGCTGATCTTGTTCCCACCGGATCGGTGCGGGTAGGAGGTACATAGCCCAGTATCCCCAGGCCGGAGCCGGCTGCAGCTTGTAGCCATAGCGGCGGTTAAGGTAACCGTTGCGGATGCAATCGCGTAGATTGCCCAGTATGCCGGTTCGCTTGGGCTTCACCGCAGGGGCATGCGTGCTGTAGTTCGCATAGGCTAAGCCGATCGTTTGGCGGGTGGGCCGTGGTGCGAGGTAGCCGAGGCCACAATCGGTGCAGCGATGCAACGACCAACTCCCGGGTGCGCCGAATAGCCTGTCCGTCAAACCGACATGTAGGAGTGTGCGGTGGCGGCTGCCGCAGAGAGGGCAAGCATCGACGGCTTCTATCCCATCTGCTGGCCAGTCACTGGCCTTATTTAGCGTGATGGTGGCATTAATATTCATGTGTGGGTGAGTAACGTGCAGGGACGGTGAAACAACGGTGGTTAGGGCAATTTTCCGGCTTACGACGGCGGTGGATGCTGACGCATGGAACAGCGACCACTACAACCACAACTCCATCGGCAAGGAGGGGGCTCGACCCACGCGCTGCCTGTAGCGCCATCGCTGACCTAAGAAACCACTATGATCCCTAATTCTTGTCACGGCGTTGGGTGCAATAGCGGTAGCCAGAATATACGATTTCTAGTCGGCGCCGTGCAGAACCAGTACAGAATCATGATAGACGCTGCATCTTTACGATCAGGCCAATCCCCACTGCGGCCATCAGCCACTCGGACAAGGCTAACGCGAGTGGCATGCCAACCGTGCCGACCGTTGTCGCGAGGATACTTGCTGCCACCACTAGCACTGTTAGTCCGGCTATTTCATATCCGACGCGCAACCATGGCTTGTCCAGTGTGACGAGCACCGTGCCGGCCGCCAGGCGCAGCGTTATCCCGGGTATTGCCAGGCACAACCATTGAATCATGGTGTCGAGGCCATGGTATTTCGCGCCGAAGATCCAGTCGAAGCAGGGCGCGATCAGCCGCATGATGCTGGCCAACACAAGGCCATAGGCCAGCGCCGCTCCGAAGACCCAGCGCAGCAGGTGGGCGGTGCGCTTTGGCTGCGCCCGTCCTTCGCGGAACAGGCGAGGAACTGCGGAAAGCACCATCGCCACGACAGGTAGCGTAGCCGCGCCAATTACTCGCGCACCTGCGGAGTAAAGCCCAGCCATGGCAAGTGGGAGCAGCTTGGCGGCCAGGGTCTTGTCGAGCTCTCCTGGACCATTGCTGGTGAAGTTTGAAGCTGCATAGCCTGCGGTATGCCTCAATTCGCGTTGACTGGGCAGTCGCCAGCGTCGAACTGGAGGCCAGCAGTCGCGAGTTATCATGGCTGCGAAGCCAAGTGCGACCAATGATGCGGCGAAGTAACCCGCGGCATACGCCGCCAGTGGGTTGGCGGGTGCCAGCATGAACACGGCCGCAGCTGTGATGAGACGCAGTGCCAGCGGCAGGACTTGCATCAACTGCGAGCGCGCCACCTGACCCATTGCCAGCCGTTCGGCGATCGGAAGGCCGTAAAGCGGTTGCATTAGCAGTTCCGTGACGCCGATGGCGATCAGGGCAGCCATTGGAATGCCGGTTTCAGGTAGCGCCAGCAGCACGGTGGACAAGTAAATGCCGAGCAACACGCAGCCGCAGATCGTCGTGATCGGTATGGCGTATGCGAGTATGTCGTGCCGACTGGAACGGTCGGAGGATACGGATTTGATCAGCACGACATGCGTACCGAAGGTCGACAGCGTGCCCAGAATCACCGCCAGCGCACTGACGCCTGCAAACGCGCCGAACTGCTGCGGCCCCAACATGCGCGCGACGATCAACAACGTGCCGGCCTGAACGACAAGCCGCATTCCGAGCACAAATGTGGTGCGGATCGTACCTTTCGCAATCGGGCCGCGTAGGATCTCAAACCGCATGGGGGTTACTCTGCACCGATGTGACGCAGCCGACTGCACCGCGGCACAAACGAATTCCCTGTGCTGGATGAGCAGTGTAGCCTTGCACGGTGGGCACCGGCGCCCTGCCGGCAAACCGCTGCGCATTGCGCGGCACTACTGGTTTGCGTGGGTGCGTCCGTACGCGATCGGAGGGTACGATGATGGTGTGGCGCCTATGGCGGTGATGGCACGACAACACTGTTGTGGCTCTCCTGCGTCGCGTGCGTTTCGTTGCTGTCAGACAGGCCGTTGCTACCCTGCAGATCGCCGCCGCCACGCTGCTGACCAACGCCGTGCGTTTCGTTGCTGTCAGACAGGCCGTTGCTACAGGCAAATTTTCTCATCGTGGCATTTGTTGGCGCAGGAATTTCACCAAGAGTGCCGACAGCCTAGCGCATCGTCAGTCCATTTGAGGCGGTGTCATGGCGAGGCGCTCTGTTAGACCGAAAATCACCCGCCGGATTCTGTTGGCACCAGCGCCCGCATGCTTGCAATATCGCGCTCCAGCCTGCCGCCGGTATTGAGTGACTGTAGCGCCGCAATTTGTTTCTCCACCTCTGCATAGCGTCCTTGGGCTGCCAGCATGCGCGCCAAGGTGATGTGGTAGGCGGGTTCGCCTGGTGCGGTGGTAGTGGCATCCGAGAGCATCTGTAAACCCAACGCATGCTCGTCGAGCACATTCCACGCGTAGTCTCCATAGGTAGCCAACAGTCGGGCGCTTGGGTGTGGATGCGACAGTGCTGCAAGAAACGCCTCGGTCATGTGTTGCTTGGGCAGATCGCAGCGTTCCTCACGGGCGCATTGAGTCAGCGCTCCCAGCGAACTTTCGTCCTGCACGCCAGGCTTATGCGCTCTGAGCTTGGCAATCATGCTGTCCCACCACGCCTCCTTGATCGGCAGTCCCATGCGCGCGTTCATGAAAATCAGCGCCTGCTCCGGAAGAATCGATGAGTTCGGCAGTGCAGCCGCGTTTTCCAGCGGTACGTAGGCAAGCCGGGTGAACGGCGAAGCGGGATCGTAGTGCGAGTAGATGATGTAGGTGCGGCCCAGTTCGTATTGGGCACGCGGCGACTGCGGGGCGCGCGCGGCGAGATCTTCTGCCAGGCGCAGCGGGTTGCCCCAGGCGCAGGCGGTGAGGGCGGTCAGGACGGTCCAACAGAGTATCAGTCCGGTCAGCAACGCATATCGCGGCAGGGGTAGCAGGGAGTCTCGCGGTACGGCGAGCAGTGGCACGATCGCCAGCAGCAGGCCGAAGCTGGCGAAGTAGTTGCGGTGCTCGTAGATCAGTTCCAGCGGAAGGATGGTGCCAGTGAGCAACTGGCAGCCCAGGAACAGGGCGATGCCGAGCGCCGCCAATGGCCTGCTCCGGCGCAGCCACAGCATCAATGTGATCAGGGCGGCAAGAAAAGCCATGCAGACCAGCGTGCTCCAGGGGGAGAGCAATCCGGTCGAAACCTGGAAGTCGTCATGATAGAACGACAGCGCGCCCGGCGTGGGAAGCAGGGTCCAGGTGATGTAGTCGACGACGATGCGCGCTTCGCTGAGCAGGCGGGTGCCTAGAGTGAAATCGCGAGCAGCCCAGGTTTCTGGCCTCAGCACACCGGGCAGCAACCAAGCCAGCCCCACCACCATGGGCAAGGCGAGTACTAGCAGGAACAGACCGATCATGCGCAGGTCGGCGCGTTGCGGCGACGACGCGTCATGCTGCGCCTGTATCGGCCTGCCGAAACGGAACAGCGTCCATTCGACCAGGAGTGCATACAGGGGAAGCATCACCGCGGTTTCCTTGGCGAGGATACCGAGGACTGTCGGTATCGTGATGCTCGCTGCGCACAGGATCAAGCCCCGCCAGGTTCCGCCGCTCGCATGATCTGTGAGGTACCCGAGCATGCGGCGGCGACCTGTCACGTAGCCGAGCAACCCCAGCAGCACGAACAGGTTGGCCATGCTTTCCATGCGCTGCACCACATACAGCACGGCGGTGAGGTTGATCGGCAACAGCATCCAACCGGTAGCGATCAGTGCGGCGATGAGCGGAGTGCGCGGATGCCGACCGGAGGGATCAGATCGCAGCAGCGCCATCGAGAGCAGATACACCAGCCAGCCGTTCAGCAGATGGATCAGCAGGTTGGTCAGCTTCATCCAGTACGGATCGATGCCGGTGGTCAGGTAGTTGACGGCGAAGCTGAGCGACGACAACGGCCGCTTGAACTCGCTGGCCGGCGAGGCCAGCGCCGCACCGACCAGTGAGGGAAAGCTGGCATCGTGCGGTTGTACGCCCTTGTTGTCGACGATGTTGGGGTAGTCGTCGAACAGGAAGCCGCCGGATAGTCCCGGCCAGTAGACGGCCAGAGTGATGGCGAAGGCGCCAAGTAGCGTCAGGAGGCGCCATGGCGAGCGGCGAAGGAGGTCCATCAATCTAGAGTGCCTGCTGGAGAAGTATGGCGGGAAGTATTCATGGAGCCTGCTCTGGCGTCGAGCGCGAGTTGTCGGCGCAGATGATCCAGCTCGTGGGGCCAGTAGTGCTGGTGTTCGAGCACCCATGCGTGCAGCCATGGCATGCCGAAGCCGGGTTTCATGACGTTCCCGCTGACCGCTTCGTAGTGGTCGAGCAAGTGCAAGCCGTGTGACGGGTAGCCGGCGGCGCCCAGGGTCGCGGCGGCTTCGAGGGCTATGCCGGGCCGCACCTGCAGGTCGAGCGCGCGGGTGAAATCGGCCAGAGCCGCATCCGGCCGACCCTGCGCGAGCGCGATCTTGCCGCGCAGATAAGTCAGATCCTGTCGGGCGCCAGCGGCGGACAGCTTCGGATTCTCCAGCCCGGTGTCGATCAGTTCCAGCAGGCCTTGGAGGGTTAACCCGGGGCATTCGCCTGAGATCGTCACGGGCAGTGTGCGCTCGAACCAGTGGGTGAACAGGGTGCCGGTATTCGGAGTGCCTTGCATGGCGAGCTTCGCTGCAGCAAGATCAGTAGCCGTGATGCCGCCGACCATGCAGCGCGCGCCGATCAGGTTGAAGGCAAGCTGCACCTGACTTGGCTGATCCACGAGCAGTTTTTCCAGGCGCCGGATGGCCGCTTGCGGTCGCCCGGCCTGCATCTCGATCTGCGCGGCATTGGTCTGGGCACGTGCCGAATCGGGATTGATTTTGGCCCAAAGGAGTGCTTGGCTGTGCACGTTGCCCCATAGCTCGGCGCGGGCGTGGGTCATCCAAGCCAAGCCCAGCGGCAGCACCAGCATTAAGGCGACCTTGAGCAGGCGGAGGCTGCGTATATCGGCCAACCACAGACCAAGTGGCCAGAACATCAGCAGGGCAGGTAAGTAGTTGCGATGCTCGAAATAGAGCTCCAGCGGTATCGAGGTGGATTCCAGCAACTGGCCCGCGAAGTAGAATAGTATCGCCAACGCGAGTGCGGGATATCGCCGGCGTTGCCGCCAGGCCAGCCCGATCAGGACGAACACGGCCAATATGGCGGGTAGCGTGGTGATTGGCTGCAGCCACGAGGTCGAGGCGACGTACTGGTCGTTGAACAGGCCACTGGAGAACGGGCGCGGCAGCCACAGTAGCTGGAGGTAGTCCAGCAGCACGCGCGGTTCGGTGAGCAGGCGCTGGCCAATGCTCCACGGACGGAATCCCACCGGACCGCCGGCCAGCACGCTGTGGAGGCCGGTCCAAGACAGATAGCCGAGGATGATGAGTGAGGGAGCGGTGCCGCATGCAAGCAAGGCTAGCCGGTGTGTCTGTCGTGCTCGGCCATGTTGCACGGGGTGGCGCGGCGCAAGCGCGACGGCCTCAATCAACAGGGCGAATATCGGCAGCAGCACGCCGTTGGCCTTGGCTAGCATCCCCAATAGCGTGAAGCCGCCCAGGCCAAGAACGCTCCACGCCATGCCTGTCGCGGTTTTGCCTTGGGTCAACAGTTGGCGACCATGCAGCCAGAGCAGCAGACCGACGAGAGTGCAGGTGGCTGGCAGCATTGCCTCGCGCTGTACGATGTACAGCGTGGTGGAGACCAGCAGAGGATGCAACAGCCAGAGGGCGGTTCCCAACAGGGCGGCTGTTCGGCTTTGCCGTTCATCGTAACCCAACAGGCGACCTAACTGGGCCAGCAAGGCGTAGAGCAAGATTCCGTTGAGCAGGTGGAAGATCAGGTTGGTACGTTTGAATGGAAACGGACTTGCAGGCCAATTTTGTGCATCGAGCAGAAACGTCAGTAGCGTCAGTGGGCGGCCTGTGGGATCGGCAGTGCCGGAAGTGATGTAGCGCAAAAAGGCAAGCCAGTCATCAGTGGGGCCAGTAACGCCCAATGCGGGTAGGTTGGCGAAGTCGTCGAACAGAAAACCGCCGTGCAGGCCGGGTGAGTAAGCAACCCAAGTCAATCCCAAACCTAACAACAGGAACAGGGAAGGAGCCAAAAAACGACGGTGCATCGTATTTCCTGAAAAAAGAAGGGCCGCGCATGGCGGCCCTTCTAGGCTGGCGATGTCTGTCGCCGATTACTTGCGGCACGAAGTTGGCAGGTACTTCTGATCGACCGTCGACCCAGTACAGGTCCACTTGATCGACCCGGCCTGGGTGATGGGCGAGAGCACGAAAGTCTTGGAGCTGGGCAGGGCTGTCACGTTCGCCTTCGGGCCACCGAACGAGGCGGTAATGACGCCACCCACAACATCAACTTTGCTGACGTACTGTCCGTTGATGCTTTGGGATTGCGCCAAACCGATACTGGCGTTCTTGGCATTGGTCAGGGCGCCACGGTTCGAGTAGAACTCGGCAACAGCCGTCTTGGCGCCGTCGGTCAGCACCGCGCCCTCGGACACCTGCGTACGGATCAGGTAATCCTGGTAGGCAGGGATGGCGATCGCGGCGAGGATCGCGATGATCGCGACCACGATCATCAGTTCGATCAGGGTGAAGCCCTTCTGCATCTTCTTCATGGTGGTTCCTCTGTTTTGGTTAGCTAACCGTGTGATGCCCCCTGAGCCCCAGTCCCTTTATCCCCCTAGGCGGGATCGGACCCCACTCGCATGGTCGGAACGACCAGGAAGCTCGCGGCAAAGTCAAGCAGCATGTATGCCACGTTTGCCGCGGGTGTATTCCCTCACACCTGTAGGTGCTTGGATTGTGCCCGTCGTCACGAAAGCCCGCAAGCAGTGCCGATGATGCCCTGTGGATTCAAAAATTGTGACCCAGGTGCTGCGTTGCCCGGCGTGTCCTGAACAGGCCAAAAGTGACGTCGATTGTCAGTTTGTGTGCGCTGTGGCGATTCGAGCCTCTGGCTACCTGCGGCAGGAAGAGGGCAAGTACTTTGGGTCCAGCGTACTGGCTGAGCACGTCCAGGCGATGCTGCCGGCATGGGTGATGGGCGAAAGCAGCAGGTATATGCTGCCGCCGTTGATGTGGGTGTTGGCTTTGGTTCCCTGGTAGAGCACCTTGATGGCGCCACCCGTCACGTCCACACTGGATACATAACTGCCCTCAATCGATCTATTTTCGGCCAGGCCCGCCGACTGGTTGTTGGGCGGGAACCGCCCGGTGTTGGAGATGAAGTCCCACACCGCGGACTTAGCCCCGTCCGCCAGGCTCATGCCCTCGGTGACTTGCGTCCGGATCAGGTAGTCCTGATACGCCGGGATGGCGATGGCGGCCAGGATCGCGATGATCGCCACGACGATCATCAGTTCGATCAAGGTGAAACCGGCGGAAATGCGCTGGCGCAACATGGTGGACTCCCCTGTGAGTGCACCATGGACAGGCACGTTTTGTACCAAATGTGAAGACGGAGTGTGCGTCGCATCACAACAGTGAACTTGGCCGTAGAAGCCTCCCAAGCGCTCTACGGTCCATCTTGAACGGTTGCGGCCTGCTTGCGCCTCGACAGGTGTGCGCTTTACCGTCACCGCTTTGACCACCCAAGGGGATACCCCATGAAACCTCTGATTGCCGCGCTGCTGCTCGCGCTGGTGGCGGTGCCCGCGATGGCGGGTGACGTCGTGGATACCAGCTTCGTCAAGGCCGAGGGGGCGCATGCCTTCAACGTACGCGACCTGGTGATGATGGATCGGGTCGGCGACCCGCAGCTGTCGCCGGACGGGCGCTACGCGGCGTTCGGCGTGCGCAGTACCGACTACGCGGCGAACAAGGGCGTCAACGCGGTCTACGTGCTGGATCTGGCCAAAGACGGCCAGCCGGTGAAGGTGGTCGACAAGGGTAGTTCGGCGCGCTGGTCGGCAGATGGGCGCAGCCTGTATTTCGTGGCGCCGGCCAAGGGTGTGGCGCAGCTGTGGCGGGTGGATCTGGGCGGCAAGGGCGGCTTGAGCCTGGCCAAGCATGCCGTGCCGGTGCAGGTCAGTCATGGCGTGCTGGATCTCGGCGGCTACAAGCTGTCGCCGGACGGCAAGCAGGTGCTGCTGTCGTACGAGGTGTTCACCGACTGCGCCACGCTGGCCTGCACGCAGCAGCGCCTCGACGCGCGCGCCAAGGACAAGGCCAGCGGCACGCTCTACGACAAGCTGTTCGTGCGGCATTGGGATACCTGGGCCGACGGTCGGCGCAACCAGCTGTTCGTGACCCGCTTCGACGGCAAGGGCCAACTGGCCGGCGAGCCGAAGCGGCTCAGCCGTGGCATCGACGGCGACGTGCCGAGCAAGCCGTTCGGCGACGAGGGCGAGTTCGGCTTCGCGCCGGACGGCAGGACCGTGTATTTCGACGCGCGCATCGCCGGCACCAGCGAGCCGTGGTCGACCAATTTCGACGTGTACAGCGTGCCGGCCGACGGCTCGGCCGCGCCAAAAAACCTCACTGCCGAAAACAAGGCGTGGGACGCGTACCCGGTGGCCTCGCCGGACGGCAAGACGCTGTACTACCTGGCGATGAAGACCCCGGGCTTCGAGGCCGACCGCTTCGCGATCATGGCGCTGGACCTGGCCAGCGGCGCGAAGCGCGAGGTCGATCCGAAGTGGGATCGCTCGCCCGGCGGCCTCACGATTTCCGCCGACGGCAAGACGCTGTACGCCACTGCCGACGACAACGGCCAGCATCCGCTGTTCGCGATCGACGCGGCCACCGGCAAGGCCACCCAACTGGTGGGCGAAGGCACGGTGAGCGGCTTCTCGCTGGCCGCGGGCAAGCTGCTGCTGACCCGTGACGACCTGAAGCGGCCGGCCGACGTCTACCTCGCCGCCGCCGACGGCAGCAGCCTGAAGCAGGTCACCCATTTCAATGCGGCGGACCTGAAGAAAACGGCGATGGGCGACGCCGAGTTCTTCACCTTCAAGGGCTGGAACAACGAGACCGTGCAGGGTTACGTGGTGAAGCCGGCCGACTACAAGGCGGGGCAGACCTACCCGGTCGCTTTCATCATCCACGGCGGCCCGCAGGGCGCGATGAGCAACGGCTGGAGTTACCGCTGGAACCCGCAGACCTACGCCGGCCAGGGCTTCGCGGTGGTGACGGTGAACTTCCACGGCTCCACCGGCTACGGCCAGGCGTTCACGGACTCGATCTCCGGCGACTGGGGCGGCAAGCCGCTGGAAGACCTGAAGCTGGGCTGGAAAGCCGCGCTGGACAAGTACAGCTTCCTCGACGGCGACCGCGCCTGCGCGCTTGGCGCCAGCTACGGCGGTTACATGACCTACTGGATCGCCGGCGTGTGGAACCAGCCGTGGAAGTGCCTGGTCGACCACGACGGCGTGTTCGACACCCGCGCCATGTACTACGACACCGAGGAGCTGTGGTTCGAGGAGCGCGAGAACGGCGGCACCCAGTACGAGCACCCGGAGAACTACGAGAAGTTCAACCCGCTCGACCACGTCAAGGACTGGCGCGTGCCGATGCTGGTAGTGCACAGCGCCAAGGATTTCCGCATCCCGATCACCCAGGGCCTGGGCGCGTTCACTGCCATGCAGCGTCGCGGCATCCCCAGCCAGTTCCTGACCTTCCCCGACGAGAACCACTGGGTGCTGAAGCCGCACAACAGCGTGCAGTGGCACGACGCGGTGAACGCCTGGCTGAAGCAGTGGACGGCCAAGGACGCTCCAAAAGCCGCCTCGCATTGAGCCGGTTCGCATGATGAAAACGGCGGCCTCCGGGCCGCCGTTTTTTTGCTCCTCCCCTGCAAGGTGGGGGAGGGAGCACGGCTCTTGCGGTGGTGCGGGCTTTTGGTTCCTCCCCCTGCATGCAGGGGGAGGCTAGGAGGGGGTAGCTCCGGGCTGGCGAGCAAGATCAAGAGCACCCCACCCCGACCCTCCCCTGCGTTGCAGGGGAGGGAGCACGGCTCTTGCGGTGGTGCGGGCTTTTGGTTCCTCCCCCTGCATGCAGGGGGAGGCTAGGAGGGGGTAGCTCCGGGCTGGCGAGCAAGATCAAGAGCACCCCACCCCAGCCCTCCCCTGCGATGCAGGGGAGGGAGCACGGCTCTTGCGGTGGTGCGGGCTTTTGGTTCCCCCCCCTGCATGCAGGGGGAGGCTAGGAGGGGGTAGCTCCGGGCTGGCGAGCAAGATCAAGAGCACCCCACCCCGACCCTCCCCTGCGTTGCAGGGGAGGGAGCACGGCTCTTGCGGTGGTGCGGGCTTTTGGTTCCTCCCCCTGCATGCAGGGGGAGGCTAGGAGGGGGTGGCTCCGGGCTGGCGGAGAAGATCAAGAGCACCCCACCCCAGCCCTCCCCTGCGATGCAGGGGAGGGAGCACGGCTCTTGCGGTGGTGCGGGCTTTTGGTTCCTCCCCCTGCATGCAGGGGGAGGCTAGGAGGGGGTGGCTCCGGGCTGGCGGGGAAGATCAAGAGCACCCCACCCCAGCCCTCCCCTGCGATGCAGGGGAGGGAGGAAGATTACTACGGTGCGGGCTTTTGGTTCCTCCCCCTGCATGCAGGGGGAGGCTAGGAGGGGGTAGCTCCGGGCTGGCGGAGAAGATCAAGAGCACCCCACCCCAGCCCTCCCCTGCGATGCAGGGGAGGGAGCACGGTTCTTGCGGTGGTGCGGGCTTTTGGTTCCTCCCCCTGCATGCAGGGGGAGGCTAGGAGGGGGTAGCTCCGGGCTGGCGGAGAAGATCAAGAGCACCCCACCCCAGCCCTCCCCTGCGATGCAGGGGAGGGAGGAAGATTACTACGGTGCGGGCTTTTGGTTCCTCCCCCTGCATGCAGGGGGAGGCTAGGAGGGGGTAGCTCCGGGCTGGCGGAGAAGATCAAGAGCACCTCACCCCGACCCTCCCCTGCGTTGCAGGGGAGGGAGCACGGCTCTTGCGGTGGTGCGGGCTTTTGGTTCCTCCCCCTGCATGCAGGGGGAGGCTAGGAGGGGGTGGCTCCGGGCTGGCGGAGAAGATCAAGAGCACCCCACCCCAGCCCTCCCCTGCGATGCAGGGGAGGGAGAAAAGCATCAACTCAGCAGGGTGTGCAGGCGGCTGCGGGTGAAGGCGCCGAAGCGCAGTTGTTCGCACAGTGCGTCGAGCTGGTCGACGGGCGGCGGGCGGCGCTGCAGGACGTCGGCGGATTCGGCACCGGGGGCATCGAGGGCGATGCGGGTGAGGCGGCGATAGAGCCGCGCCTGTTCGGCGTGTTCGCGCAGTCTGGCGGCGCAGGCCACGGCGCCGCGCAGGCGCAGGAAGGCGACTTCGTCGATGCGCTCGAGCAGCGCGTCGAGGCTGCCGAAGTGGCTGAGCAGGGCGGCGGCGGTCTTGGCGCCGACGCCGGGCACGCCGGGGATGTTGTCCACGCTGTCGCCGCACAGGGCCAGGTAGTCGGCGACCTGGTGCGGGTGCACGCCGAGTTTCTCGTGCACGCCGGCCGGCCCCCAGCGCAGGCCGCGGGCGTAGTCCCACTGCTCGTCGTGCTCGCCCAGCAGCTGGCCGAAGTCCTTGTCGGCGGAGACGATCACGCTGCGCCAACCTTGCGCGCGCAGGTTCCACACGGTGCTGCCGATCAGGTCGTCGGCCTCGAAGCTGTGGTCGATCATCAGGTGCACGCCGAGTGCCTCGGTGATCGCGCGGCATTGCACGAACTGCCGTTCCAGGTCGGGCGGCGGCAGCTCGCGGTTGGCCTTGTACGGCGGGTAGATCGCGTTGCGGAACGAGCTGGTCAGCGAGGCGTCGAACGCCACCGCGATGTGTTCGGGCTGCACGCGTTCGAGCAGTTCGCACAGGAAGCGGGTGTAGCCGTGCACCGCGTTGACCGGGTGGCCGTCGGCGTCGTGGAATTCGTTCGGCATCGAGTGCCAGGCGCGGAAAACATACATGCTTCCATCGACCAGATGGACGGCTGGACGTCTGTTCGCCGATGCGTTCACGGCGTCCACGTGGAGAGCAGCTGGTCCAGCGCCGGGCGCTCGCGGTCGGGTGCCTCGATCTGCGGCGTGCCGAGGTGGACGAAGCCGACCACATGTTCGTTCTCCGCCAGGCCGAGGACGCCGGCCGCCTCGCAGTCGTAGGCGGCCCAACCGGTCAGCCATTGTGCGCCGTAGCCCAGCGCATAAGCGCCGAGCAGGATGTTGTGGGCGACGTTGCCGGCGCACAGCTTCTGCTCGATTTCCGGCACCGTGCTGTCGGCGTGCAGGCGGGCGACCACGGCGATCACCAGCGGCGCGAAGGTGTAGCGCGTGCGCTCCTTTTCCCGCTTGGCGTCGGACAGCTCCGGGTGCTGGCGTTCGGCAATCGCCGCCAGCCGCTCGCCGAACGCCAGCTTCGCCTCGCCCTGCAGGCGGATCAGCCGGAACGGCACCAGCTTGCCGTGGTCGGGCACGCGGATCGCCGCTTCCAGCAGTTCGCGCAGGCTCGCCTCGTCCGGCGCGGGCTCGCCGAGCTGGCGCGAGGGGACGGAATGGCGTTGCTGGAGCAGGGACAGGGCAGCGGGCATGGAGCGGTTCTTTCGATGGGGGAATGCCCATGCTAGCGGGCGGGCCGATGACGCGCGAACCGTCATGCCGACTGCGGCAGCTTGAACGAGCCAGGCAACAGGGCGGTCACCGTGGTCTGCCGGGTGTCGCCGTGCAGGTTCGCCAGCAGCACCGGCATGGCGTCGTCGCACAGTTCGGACATCACCTGGCGGCAGGCGCCGCAGGGGCTGACCGGGTTATCGGTATCGGCGATCACCGCGATGGCGACGAAGTCGCCAGGCCGGCAGCCGGCGGCGACGGCGTTGAACAGGGCGGTGCGTTCGGCGCAGTTGCACAGGCCATACGAGGCGTTCTCCACGTTGCAGCCGCTGAAGCGGCGGCCATCGCGGGTCAGCAGCGCGGCACCGACCGCGAAGTTCGAATACGGCGCGTAGGCCTGTTCACGCGCGCTGCGCGCCAGGGCCAGCAGGTCGTCGAAAGCGTCGGCAGTGGTGGTGGGCATCGGGATCTCCGGCGATGACCCCGGGCAGTGGCTGCCGGCGGGCCAGCTTACTCTTTTGGATCGGTCCGGATCAAAGGCCGTCGCTGCCGCTAAGATGACCGGACCACTGCCGAGGGGATGCACCATGCCGATCACCGTAGCCGCCTTGCGTGAGACCGCCGCCGGGGAGCGGCGCGTGGCGATCACACCCGAAATGGCGAAGAAACTGCGCGGCAAGGGCCTGCGCGTACTGCTGGAACGTGATGCGGGGCGCGCTGCGGGTTTCCCTGACGCCAGTTATGCCGAGGCCGAATTCGCCGACGCGGCCGGCGTGCTGGCGCAGGCCGACGTACTGGCCTGCGTGTTGCCGCCGGCCGATGCGGTGTTCGCCGGCTTGCGCGAGGGTAGCGTGGTGGTCGGCCAGTTGCGTCCGTACGGCGCGGCCGGGCGCGTCGCCGCGCTGACCGCGCACAAGCTCACCGCGTTCTCGCTGGAGCTGCTGCCGCGCACTACCCGCGCGCAGGCGATGGACGTGCTGAGTTCGCAGGCGGCGGTGGCCGGTTACCGCGCCATGCTGATCGCGGCCGAGGCGTCGCCGAAGTTCTTCCCGATGCTGACCACCGCCGCCGGCACCATCCGCCCGTCGAAGGTGCTGGTGATCGGCGCCGGCGTGGCCGGCCTGCAGGCGATCGCCACCGCGCGCCGGCTCGGTGCGCAGACTGAGGGCTACGACGTGCGTCCGGAAACGCGCGAGCAGGTAGAGTCGTTGGGCGCGAAATTCCTCGACCTCGGCGTCAGTGCCGCCGGCAGCGGCGGCTATGCGCGCGAGCTGTCGGCGGAGGAGCGTGCCGCGCAGCAGCAGGCACTGGCCGACCACCTGAAATCGTTCGACGTGGTGGTCTCCACCGCCGCGGTGCCGGGGCGGCCGGCGCCGAAGATCCTCACGGCCGCGATGGTCGAGGGCATGAAGCCGGGCGCGCTGATCGTCGACCTGGCCGCCGAGAGCGGCGGCAACTGCGAGCTGACCCGGCCGGGCGAGCGGGTCGAGCATGGCGGTGTGGTGATCCTCGGGCCGCTGAACCTGCCGGCCGGCGCGCCGCTGCACGCGTCGGAGATGTACGCGCGCAACGTGTTCAACTTCGTCGAGCTGCTGGTGCGCGACGGCGCCTTGAAGCCGGATTTCGACGACGAGCTGGTGGCGAAGAGCTGCCTCACCCACGCCGGTGAGACGCGCTTCGCCGGCTGAGCGAACCGTAGGGCGATCACCGCCCGTCAGTAAGGCGTGTTTCATGATGCCGCAGGGCGGGCACGGCCCGCCGGCTTTCGACGGTCCGGAGCGGCGGGCGGTGCCCGCCCCACCCACGGTTGCGCGGGGATTCCTGCGGGAGCGCGCGGGCCGGGACGAGCCGTCGCTCAGGGGTGGCCCGGGTCGCCAGGCGGTGGCGGAGGCGGGCGGTCGTGGCCGTGGCGCTCGTCCCAGTGCAGGCGTTCGGCCGGCGGCAGCGCGTGCCATTCGCGGATCAGTTGCTCGCGCTGCGCCGGCGGCAGTTGCTGGAAGCGCTCGAAGGTGGCGTGCAACTGCTCGCGCTGCTGCGGCGGCAGCTGGTGGAACTTGCGCATGTTCTCGCGTGCCTGGTGGCGCTCGTCCGGCGTCATCTGTTGCCAGCGGGCGATGTGCTGGCGGATTTCCTCGCGCCGTTCCGGCGGCAGGGTGGCCCAGCGTTCGGCGCGCTGCAGCATGCGCGATTGCTTGCGCGGCGACAGGCTGTCCCAGGTTTTCTGCAGCGGCGCCAGCACGTCGCGCTGGGCCGGGTCGAGGCTGTTCCACGGGCGCGGCGGCGGCATGTCGCCGCGGGACGTCGGCGGCGCGTCCTGCGCGTGCAACGGCGCCGCGGCGACGCCGCCGAGCAGGGCGGCCAGCAACAGCGGCAGGAGCGGGCGGAGGATTCGGGTCATGGCTCAGCGGGCTGCGGCATGGCTGCCGGCGGAAGCCAGCCAGCCGTAGAAGTCGAGGTTCTGGTAGAGGTTCGGGTCGGTCTTGTCGGCGTCCGGCGGCAGCTCGTTGTCCAGCTCGTCGGCGCTGCTGGCGGGCTGCATCGCGGTGCTGGCGTGCGGCGGCGGCAACGGCTGCCACACCAGCATCGTGGCCAGCGCGATCACCGCGAAGGCGCCGGTCGGGATCAGCCAGCGGACGGCACGACGCGCAGGGGCCTGCACCGCGTCCAGCGCCTGCCGCCGCGCCGCGCGCAGGCGTCCGGCGGTGGCCGGGTCGATGCGCTGCGCGGCCTCGTGCCAGAGTTCGCGGGCGCGCTGTTCGAGATGCTTGTCGGGCGAAGTCATCGCCAGTCCTCCAGTTGGTCGCGCAGATGATGCATCGCGCGCGATAGATGGGTTTTCACGCTGCCTTCGGAGCAACCCATGGCTTGGGCGGTTTCCGCCACGTCCAACCCTTCCAGCATGCGCAGCATGAACGCTTCGCGCTGGCGCTGTGGCAGTTGCCGGACCGCGGCGGCCAGGTCCGCATACGACTGCACGTCGTGCAGCCGGCCCAGCGGATCCTGGCCGGGGTCGGCCGGCTCCCATGCGGGTAGTTCGTCGCCGTCGTCGTCGCGGCCGCCGCCGAGCCAGCCCACCACGATCGAGCGCACCTTGCGCCGGCGCTGCAGGTCGACCACGCGCCGGCGCAGGATGCCCCAGAACAGCGGCGCCCATTCCATGGCGGGCTTGTCGCGGTAGTGCCTGACCAGCCGCAGCATGGCGTCCTGCACCGCGTCCATGGCGTCCTCGCGCTGGCGCAGCTGCAGCTCGGCCATGCGGAACGCGCGCCGCTCGACCTGCGCCAGGAACGCATCCAGCGTGGCGGGCGTTTCGCGCGCGTCGCCCAGCAGGTCCGTGTCGAGTGTGCCGGCCACGCCGTTCATGGGCTCGTCGGCCGCAGCGTCGGGTGAAGCATCCTCGGGCTCCAGCGGGGGGTACCCGGTGTTCAACGCGGCAGGCTCGCACGGGTTGACCGGCACCCGTATGATGCAGACTCGACGTCCTGGCGGGCGGCTCTCACGGGGGATGGGCTCATGATCGACGGTTTCCTGGCGCTGTACATCTTCATGCTGGCCGCCTTTACCGGCTATGAAATCATCGCGCGGGTGCCGGTGATCCTGCACACGCCGCTGATGTCCGGCTCCAACTTCGTGCACGGCATTGTGCTGGTCGGGGCGATGATCGCGCTAGGCCACGCGCAGACGCCGTTCGAGATCGCGATCGGCTTCATCGGCGTGCTGCTGGGCGCCGGCAACGCCGCCGGCGGCTACGTGGTGACCGAGCGGATGCTGGAGATGTTCAAGTCCAGCAAGCCGGACGCCGGCAAGGGAGCCAAGTGATGAGCTGGTTGCCGACGCTGATCAAGGCCTGTTATTTCCTCGCCGCGCTGCTGTTCATCCTCGGCCTGAAACGCATGAGTTCGCCGCGCACCGCGCGCGGCGGCATCGTGTGGGCAGGCTACGGCATGTTGCTGGCGGTGCTGGCCACGTTGTTCCTGCCGGACATGCACAACCGCGGGCTGATCGTTGCCGCGGTGCTGGTCGGCGTCAGTGCCGCCTGGTGGAGCGGCAAGCGCGTGGCGATGACCGCGATGCCGCAGATGGTGGCGCTGTACAACGGCATGGGCGGCGGTGCGGCGGCGGCGATCGGCGCGGTCGAGCTGATCGGCTACGCGCGCGGGCTGGGCCTGCTGCAGGCGGTACCGGATACCTCGCCGCTGCGGCCCGAAGCCTGGGCGGTGAACGGCCTGCCGCCGGCGCTGTCGCCGACCGAGCTGGCGCTGGGCGTGCTCGGCGCGCTGATCGGCGCGGTGAGCTTCTCCGGTTCGCTGGTCGCGTTCGCCAAGCTGCAGGGCTGGATGGACAAGCGCTTCGTGTTTCCCGGCCAGCGCACGGTGAACCTGTTGCTGCTGGCGGCGGCGGTGGTCGCCGGCGTGCTGCTTGCCACCAGTCACGCCAGCCCGGCGCTGATCGCGGCGTTCTTCGCGCTGGCGCTCGCCTTCGGCCTGATGATGACCTTGCCGATCGGCGGCGCCGACATGCCGGTGGTGATCTCGCTGTACAACGCGTTCACCGGCCTGGCGGTGTCGTTCGAGGGTTTCGTGCTGGGCAACGAGGCGATGATCATCGCCGGCATGGTGGTCGGCGCGGCCGGCACGCTGCTGACCCAGCTGATGGCCAAGGCGATGAACCGCTCGATCGGCAACGTGCTGTTCGGCAGCTTCGGCGCGGCCGGCGGCGAGGCGCAGGCGATCGAGGGCGCGCAGAAGCCGATCGACGCTTCCGACGCGGCGGTGATGATGGCGTACGCCGAACGCGTGGTGATCGTGCCCGGCTACGGCCTGGCGGTGGCGCAGGCGCAGCACAAGGTGTGGGAGTTTGCGCAACTGCTGATCAAGCGCGGGGTGAAGGTGAAGTTCGCGATCCACCCGGTGGCCGGGCGCATGCCCGGGCACATGAACGTGCTGCTGGCCGAGGCCGGCGTACCGTACGACCTGATCGCCGACATGGACGACATCAACCCGGAGTTCCCGGCCACCGACGTGGCGCTGGTGATCGGTGCGAACGACGTGGTCAATCCACTGGCCAAGACCGACCCGGCCTCGCCGATCTACGGCATGCCGATCCTCGACGTCAGCGCGGCCAAGCACGTGATCGTGATCAAGCGCGGCCGCGGTACCGGCTTCGCCGGCATCGAGAACGCGCTGTTCTACGCCGACAACACCCGCATGCTGTACGGCGAAGGCCAGGCCGCGGTGGGCGAACTGGTGGCGTCGCTGAAGGACATCGACGCCTGAGTCGGCTGGCACCTTCCATGGGGTGGGTGCGGCCGGCCGCGTTTCTGCAGGAGCGCAGGGCGGTGCCCGCCCGGCGTCGTGATGGCTGGTTTCAGCGCCGGCGCGACGGGCGCCAGGCCAGCCATGCGGCCAGCAGCATGCCCAGCGCGGCATCGGCCAGGTCCGCCGGCGACAGCGCCATCCGTGCCAGCTGCCACAGCATGCCGGGGCCGGCGGTGCGCATCGCCTCGATCAGACCCATGCCCATGTTGCCGGCAATCAGCACGCCGGCAACCAGCAGGTTGACGTAGAACGCGGCCAGCAGGGTGGCGCCCGCCGCCAGCAGTGCGGCGAACGTGCCCGGCAGGCGCACGCAGGTGCGGATGGTCCACGCCAGCAGCGCGCCGATCGGCAATGCCAGCCACGGCAGCGGGTGGCGCAGATACAGCGCCGCCACCATCCACACGGCGCCGGCGGCCAGGCCCAGCATCGCAGCGCTGAACAGCGCGAACACGGACAGCGCCACGGTACGCACGCTCATCGGCGGCGACACGTCAGGAGGGCAGTGCGCATGCGTTTTCCCGTCGGGTAAAGCGGCCATCATAACGTGTCGTCGGCGGGGCTCCCTTGACTCCGGCGGGTTCCGGCCTGATCTGGGACAAGCGGCCGCACGCGGCGAGCGGCATAATACGCACTCCGGGCTCGACGCATGGCCGCGCCCGCAGATACAGGATCGGCGTTGGCATGAGCGGTTTCAGTCTGAGCAGTGAACCCTTCACCCTGGTGCGCGACTGCAGCGCCGTGATGGTGCCGCAAGGCGACGAGGTGACCCTGCCGGCCGGGCAGATCGGCTACATCACCCAGGCCCTGGGCGGCAGCTTCACCGTCTACGTGGAAGGCAACCTGTTCCGCATCGCCGGCGACGACGCCGACGCGCTGGGCAAGGAGCGGCCGGCGCCGATCGAGGTACCGGACGACGCCACCAATGCGGACGTGGAGAAGCTGGCGTGGGACCAGTTGCGCACCGTGTTCGATCCGGAAATCCCGGTGAACGTGGTCGAGCTGGGGCTGGTCTACGACCTCAGCCTGGAGCAGACCGAATCCGGCGCGCGCAAGGTCTACGTGAAGCTCACCCTGACCGCGCCCGGCTGCGGCATGGGCGACATCCTGGTCGACGACGCGCGCACCAAGCTGGAGATGATCCCCACGATCGCCGAAGCCGACGTGGACCTGGTGTTCGACCCGCCGTGGACGCATTCGATGATGTCCGACGCGGCGAAGCTCGAAACCGGCATGCTCTGAAGCTGCCTGCCGGCCATCGCGCCGGCGCGTGGATCGCGGGGACCGCATGGGCTTTCCGCGTGTCCCGGTGCGCCTGCCGGCGGCGCTGCACGCGACGTCGCTGGCCGCAAGTCCGCATCGCCGCTTCGCGCAATAAATAACGACATCGAACCGTATACGCCGCCGCGATAGGCCGCGTGCCCGCCGTTTGCGGCGCCACGCGCCGATCCCGCGTCCTGTGACTGCCGTCACCCGGCGTAGGAAAAAGTCAGATTGTTGCGATGGTCCGCAAGGAATAACGTAACCGGATTCGTCATCGGGGAGGTTGGCGGATGATCCTTTGGCGGCGTCATCGCCGTCTTGCAACTACGCGTCCACGTGCTGCCGGTGCAAGGGAATGCCGGGGGGTGGCAGCCGATACGGGCGTATTTTGGGATCGCTAGACAGCACACGAACCAAGGGGCCGTGCCGAGCACGGCAATTCTGCATGGGGTCTACGTGGCCGCATCGGGCCCGTTTGTCCCGAAAATAGTGTCTAGGAGTTTTTCAATGCCCAATCATTACCGTCTGAAGCTGCTGGTGGCCGCGATCGGCATGGCTACCGCATCGGTGGCCACCGCTGCCAACACGAAGACCTTGCGTGCGCAGAATCTCGGCGCGGTACCGGTCAGCTCGCTGGCCGCCCACCTCAACCTCGGCCAGAACATGTCGTTGGCGCCGCGAGGCGCGGCCGCCATTGCCAACGGGCACAAGGTGGTGCGTCAGCAGCAGATGTACCGTGGTGTGCCGGTCTACGGCCGCAGCATTGCCGTAGTGCAGGACGCCAGCGGAAACGCGCTGCGCGCCACTGGCGAACTGATGCCGGAAGGTCAGCTCGGCCTGGCTTCGGTCACGCCGAAGCTGGATGGCGGCCGTGCCCTCGCTGCGCTGCGGTCGCATGCGCACACCAGCCTGGCCGGCGGCGCCACGGTCGGCAACGAGCAGACCGACCTGTTCGTCTACCCGCAGGACAACGGCACGGTGCGCCTGGTCTACCGCGTGTCCTACTTCGTCGGCGGCGCCAATCCGTCGCGCCCGACCGCGATCGTCGACGCCAACACCGGTGAAGTGATCCAGAGCTGGAACGGCCTGACTGATGCTTCCGCCACTGGTCCCGGCGGCAACACAAAGACCGGCAAGTACCTCTACGGCACCAACTACGCCGCACTCGACGTGACCCAGTCCGGCAGCACCTGCACGCTGCAGAACACCAACGTCAAGACCAACAACCTGCGCCAGGGCACCACCGGTTCGGTGGTCAGCTTCACCTGTCCGAACAGCGACACCGACGCGATCAACGGCGCCTACTCGCCGGTCAACGACGCCCACCACTTCGGCGGCGTGACCCACGACATGTACATGGCCTACGTCGGCGTGGCGCCGCTGAACTTCCAGCTGGTGATGAACGTGCACTACAAACTGAACTACGAGAACGCGTTCTGGAACGGCACGGCGATGTACTTCGGCGACGGTGCCAGCACGTTCTACCCGCTGGTGTCGCTGGATGTGACCAGCCACGAGATCAGCCATGGCTACACCGAGCAGCACTCCGCGCTGCAGTACTCAGGGCAGTCAGGCGGCATCAACGAGGCGTATTCGGACATCGCCGGCGAGGCGGCCGAATTCTTCGACCGCGGCGGCAACGACTGGCTGGTCGGCGCCGACATCATGAAGAGCGGTACCGCGCTGCGCTGGATGTGCACGCCGACCCAGGATGGCGGTTCGATCGACAATGCCGCCAACTTCACTTCCACCATGGACGTGCACTACAGCAGCGGCGTGTACAACAAGGCGTTCTGCCTGCTGGCCAAGACCGCCGGCTGGGATACCAAAAAGGCCTTCCAGGTGTTCGCGCTGGCCAACAAGGTTTACTGGAATGCCACCACCAGCTTCAACTCCGGCGCCTGCGGGGTGGAATCGGCGGCCCAGGATCTGGTCTACAACAAGAGTGATGTGACCACCGCGTTCGCCGGGGTGGGCGTGGCCTGCGCGGGCGGCGGCGGTGGCGGCACCACCACCGAACTGCAGAACAACGTGGGCGTCACCGGCGTGTCGGGTGCGACAGGTGCCGACAACGATTACTTCATCACCGTGCCGACCGGTGCCAGCAACCTGGTGATGTCGATCTCCGGCGGCACCGGCGATGCCGACCTGTACACCAAGTTCGGCAGCGCGCCGACCACCACCAGCTACGACTGCCGCCCGTACAAGACCGGCAATGCGGAAAGCTGCAGCGTGGCCGCGCCGAGTGCCGGCAAGTACTACATCAAGGTGCACGGCTACTCGGCGTACTCCGGCGTCACCGTCAAGGCGTCCTACAGCACCGGCGGCGGTACCGGCGGTCTGCAGAACGGCGTGCCGGTGACTGGCTTGGCCGGTTCGGCGAGCCAGGAGCTGAGCTATACGGTGACGGTGCCGGCGGGCAGCAACCTGACCATCGCCACCTCCGGCGGCACCGGCGACGCGGACCTGTACGTGAAGAAGGGTTCGGCGCCGACCACCAGCAGCTACGACTGCCGTCCGTACAAGACCGGCAATGCCGAAAGCTGCTCGTTCAGCGCGGCCTCGGGCACGTACTACATCAAGGTGCGCGGTTACACGTCGTTCTCCGGCGTGTCGCTGAAAGCCACCTGGTAAGCCCCCTGGCGGGCCAGGGACGGTCCGCCGTTTCACCCAAGGAGCAGTAATAGGCAACGCGGGCCCGGTCGGATCGACCGGGCCCGTTTTTCATGCGCGAAAGTCAGCCGGCGACTTCCTCGAAACGGTTGGCGTCGCGGTTCTTGCGCACCTTGGCCGGATCCCACACGCGGCCGTTCATGGCGATGTAGACGCCGTCGGGCAGGGTCTGCACCGCGGCCACCGCGCAACCGATGTTGAACACCGCGTCGGAACCCTGGAAGCGCGCCGGGTTCAGCGCGCCGGTCAGCACGATCACCTTGCCCTTGATGCTGGCCAGTTCGCGCGCGGTCTCGACCATGGTGTCGGTGCCGTGGGTGACCAGCACGTGGCGGTGCGGCTGCGCCTCGATCGTCGAGCGCACCAGCGCGCGGTCCTCGGCGCCCATGTGCAGGCTGTCCTTGCGCAGGATCGGGATCACGTCGAACTGGAACGCCACGCCGAGCTGGCCGAGGATCTCGCCGATCTGCGGCGCGCCGATCTTGTAGTCCGACTTGTCGTCGAAGTAGATCTTGTCGATGGTGCCGCCGGTGGTGACGATGGTCAGGTGCTGCATGTCGGTGGGCCGTGGGAAAGTCGCGCCATTTTAGCCCGTGCCGACACCGGCGTGCCTGTAGGAGCCCGCTTGCGGGCGATGCTTTGGCCACACATGGAAGAGCATCGCCCGCAAGCGGGCTCCTATACCAAAAGCCGTTTACCCCAGCTTCGTAGGCGGGCACCGCCCGCCGCTTTTGATCTTTGCCTCGTGGCGAGGTGTGTGGAGAACGGCCCTGCAGGTGCGCGTCAGCCCAGCAGCAAGGCGGTGTTGTCCGCGTCCGGGGTCACCAGCCGGTCGAGGCCGAGGTCAACGAAGCGGTGCAGGGCTGCGGCCGGGCGTGGGTCGCCGCGGCGGCTCGACCAGCTGGCCTGGCGTGCCAGCAGCGCCGCCGCGGCGCAGCGCGCCAGGGTGAAGGCAAGGCCGCGCGCGCCGGCTTCCAGCGTGTCGCGTGCGGCCGCATGCCGGTCGAGCCAGCGCGCGGCGGCGTCCAGCGTCTGCCGGATCGCGCTGGCCGCGTGCATGTCGTCGCCGCCGTCCAGCCAGTCGGTGCAGGCCGTGCGCAAGGGGCCCAGGCCGTCGCCGGCCAGCGCACGCAGGCTGTCCAGCGACAGCACGTTGGTGGTGCCTTCCCAGATCGCGTACACCTGCGCGTCACGCAGAAGTTGCGGCAGGCCGGTGTCCTCGATGTAGCCGGCGCCGCCGAAGCATTCCAGCGCCTCCGAGCAGATCGCCACCGCCAGCTTGCCGGTCCACAGCTTGGCCAGCGGGGTGAGCAGGCGCAGCAGCGCCGCCTCGTGCGGAGCAGCCGCGCCATGCTCGACCCGGCCGAGCAGGTGGGCCACCTCGAACGCCAGCGCGAACGCGCCCTCGAACTGCGCCTGCAGGTCGGCCAGCGTCTGCGCATGCAGCGGCTGCTCGATCAACGGACGGCCAAACGCGCGCCGGTGTTCGGCGAAGTCGCGCGCCAGGGCGATCGCGCGGGCCATGCTGGCGACCGCGCAGATCGCGTTCCAGCTGCGCGTGACGTTGAGCACCGGCGCCACCTGGCGCACGCCGTTGGCCAGCTCGCCCAGCGGCCAGGCGGGCAGGCCGTCCAGGTGGATCTCCGCGGTGGGCAGTTCCTGCGTGCCGAGCTTGTCCTTCAGCCGGTCGACGATCAGCTCCGGCCGGCGCCGCGCGCCGTCCATCGTCTCGACGTAGAACAGCGCCAGCGCCGCGCCGCCGCTGCCGGCGCCTTCCGGCCGCGCCAGCGCCAGCGCGGCCTCGCCGACCACCGCCGAGCTGAACCACTTGCGCCCGTACAGCCGCCATTGCCCGGCGGCGTCCTGCCGCGCGCGGGTTTCGGTATCCCCCACGTCGGAGCCGCCGGCGGTCTCGGTCATCCACTGGCCGCTGAGCCAGAAGGTGGCCGGATCACGGCTGAGGAAATGCGGCAGCGCGCGCTCGATCAGCTCGCGGTTGCCGGAGGCCTTGATCGCGGTGGCGGCGCCGTCGGTCATCGCCAGTGGGCAGGTGTAGAACTCGCTGGCGAGGTGATACAGGTAGACCCGGGCGAATTCCTCCAGCCGCGCGTGCTCGCTGTCGCCGTGGCCGGCGGCGAGCACGGCGTGGCGCGTCGTCATTGCCGCACCCTCCTGCCACGCCGGCGTCAGCTCGATGCGGTCGACCCGCTGTCCCCACGCGTCCCACTGCGTCAGCACCGGCTTGCGCCGCGTGGTGGCGCCTGCGCGCTGCCAGGCCATCACTGCGTAGTCGCCCAACGCGTCGAGATCGGCATCCAGCGCGGCGCGGCGGTTGGCCGGCAGTGCGCGGTCGAGCCAGGCCAGCAGCAGGCGGTCGCTGCGATACGGGTGGGGAAGTTGCGGCGGATCCTGCAGGAAGGCCATGGCGCGCTCCGACCAGAGTCGAGGTGTCGAGTATAGGCATGCGGGCGTTCGGTGCGTCGCGCTGGCATCATCGAAAGCCACTCCCCGGCGCAGGCACCATCCATGCGATTTTCCGAAGCGATGCAGGCGGTCACGCGCCATGGCGACGGCTGGCAGGCTACGGTCAGCGAGGACTGGCTGCAGGGACGCAGCGCCTTCGGCGGCCTGCAGGCGGCACTTGCGCTGCGTGCGATGCGCGAGCTGGTACCGACGGAGATGCTGCTGCGCACCCTGCAGGTGACTTTCATCGCGCCGGTGCCGGCCGGCAGCGTGGCCATCCGCGCGCGGCTGCTGCGCGCAGGGCGCAGCGTCATCCAGGTCGAGGCCAGCCTGTGCGACGGCGAACAGACGCTGTGCCGGCTGCTCGGCGTATTCGGCAGCGCGCGTCCCTCGACGCTGGACTTCCAGCCCGAACAACCGCCCGTCGCGGCCACGACGCCGCAGGAACTGCATTACGTCGAAGGCCGCATGCCCTCCTTCACCCAGCACTTCCGCGCCCGCTGGCTGCGCGGCGACCTGCCGTTCAGCGGCGGCCGCCAGCGCGACAGCGTGCTGCAGCTTTCCCTGCGCGACGACGGCCCCGTCGACGAAACCCACGTGCTCGCCTTCGCCGACTTCATCCCGCCGATCGCCCTGTCGATGTTCGCCGCGCCCACCCCCGGCAGCTCGCTCACCTGGATGCTCGAACTGCTGCGCGACCGCTACGACGACCTCGGCCTGGACGACTGGCGCGTCGACGCCGAACTGATCGCCGCCCGCGACGGCTACACCAACCAGAGCGTGATGCTGTGGGGGCCGGGTGGGGAACCGGTGGCCTTGAGCAGGCAGAGTATGGTGGTGTTTGGGTGAGGCGGGGGTCTTTCGTGTACGGCGTTCGCGTCGTGGTCATGCGCGTGGAAACACGGCGGGGATTAGACGGCGGGATTAGGCTGCACCAAGCGCAGCAAGTTGTTGGTCTGTGCAGGCCTGAGCTCTGTCGTGTATGGCGACGAGCACGGGATAGGCTGCAGGGTTACACTTCGTTTTGAAATTTACATAGCGTTGGGCGGCTTTGAAGGGACATTGCGATGGTTGGGTCCGTGAAGCGAAAGAAGGAGCTTTCTGCCTTTCTTCAGTTTGTAGAAATCGCTCAAGTCGATGCCGACACCTCATCCATTCGGCAACTCGAACCTCCTAATCCAGACATCATCTGCAGAGTCTCAGGCGGTGACCGCGGCTTCGAGTTGACTGCTCTAACAGACCCAGTCATTGAGCGGAAATTTGGCACAGGGAAGTTTCACTACTCTAACTATCGGATTGATATCAACGATGCTGTCGAGTGCATCGCGCGTAAAAAGCACAAGGTCTACGCTCTACCGCGCGTCGAACTAATTGTTCATGAGGGATCTACACCCATCGACGACCTGTGGCAATGGGATCAGTCGCAGCTCGATGCGGCGATTCAATTGGCAACGGACAAGTCCAACTTCTCAAGGGTATGGCTCGTCGACATAAGCAGCAGGAGGGCGCGTGCATATACTTCGAGCGCAACTCCCGCCTAGATTGGCGGAGCCGCCCAACAATTCATTCAAGCCGACGCTGCTTCGCGGCGCGGCTTGATTCAAGCGTTAGTGCGCAGGGGGGTGTTTAACTTGTTCAAACATAATGAGCACCCTGGTCGCGGCGTGCTTAAATCGGATTTCGAGGCTACCGTTCGTCATCTCGAAGCCGCTGATTCGTCAGTGCAGGTCGCTGTTGGCCATGCGATCAATCTGGCGAACAGCATATTTCGCAGCTCTTACAGCATCGGATCATTCCAAGCCCTTCCGATGGCGGAGCGGGTCGCCTACATTCACAAGCTCAACGAGATGCAGGTTAAGCTCCGTGACGAGGCGCAAGACCCAGTTGCATCGATAGGGTTCGGCTTGTTCAAAATGTGGATTGCCGCCGTTGCTGCAAACGACAACCAGCTCACGCGAGACATCGCGGCGCATCTAGCAAAATACAGCGAGGTGGGTGATCTTTCGGCATTGGAAAATGCGCCCTGACATTTCATTCAAGCGTTGAACGCTCACTTGACCAAGCCGTCGGCGCCGGCACTCCACCTACACCCCACCGAACGGGTCAGGTTCATTTATCAATGGTCAGGGAGTGAACCTGCCGTGTTCCCTTGGTAGAAAACACAGCCGGAAGCGGCCCGCTGATCAATCGCGCGTCGGCGCGGCCGGCTTCCGCCGTTTCACCCCGGCCCCCAGCGCCGCAATCAGCAACACGGTCAGCGCGATCTCCGCGATCGCCAGCCAGCGCTCGCCCGCCGAACTCCAGGCCTCGGCCACGCCGTGGCTGAAATAGAACAGGCTGAGGATGCCGACCCAGAGCAGGGCGCGGCGCACGTCGCGGATCGCCAGCAGCGGCAGCAGCAGGGGAACCAGGGTGATTGCCAGCACCAGCCAGACCGGCAGGGTTTGCGGCGGCACCAGCCACGCGTGCCAGGCGAGTTGCAGCACGACGAGCAAGGCCCAGGCGGCCAGGCCGACGCGATAGACGGGCAGGATGGGTGCGCGCATGGCGGCGGTCATGGCGTATCCGCCAGCCGGCGGGCCACGTCGGCCAGGCGGCGGCCCAGCGCGCGGGCCAGTTCGCGTTCGTGCTCGCTGATCGGGTTGTCGCCCTTGGCGCCGGCGATGTGGCTGGCGCCGTACGGGGTGCCGCCGCTTTGCGTGGCGGTCAGCGCCGACTCGGTGAATGGCACGCCGAGCAGCAGCATGCCGTGATGCAGCAGCGGCAGCGCCATCGAGAGCAGGGTGGATTCCTGGCCGCCGTGCATGGTGCTGGTGGAGGTGAACAGCGCTGCCGGCTTGCCGACCAGCGCGCCGCTGGCCCATTCGGCGCCGGTGGTGTCGAGGAAATGTTTCAGCGGCGCGGCCATGTTGCCGAAGCGGGTGGGGCTGCCCATCGCCAGGCCGGCGCAGTCGAGCAGGTCCTGTTTTGTCGCGTACGGCGCGCCGTCCGCGGGCTCGGGCGGCTGCGCGACTTCGGTCACCGGTGCCACCGGCGGCACCTGGCGCAGGCGCGCGCGCATGCCGGGCACTTCCTCGATGCCGCGGGCGATCAGGCGCGCCAGCTGGGCGGTGTGGCCGCTGCGGCTGTAGTACAGAACCAGGATCTCGTGATTCATGTGGCGTCGACTCGCGCGTTTGAGGCATTCACAGCCAATACGCTAGTGTACCGGCCGGTACCCACGATGTTGGTGGTCCGCCCGGGCCACCAGCGAAAGGACAGCGATGATCCGGCGCTTCAACCGCGAACGCACGAAGAGCTTCAGCCGCTTCATCTGGCAGCGCTTCGTCGACGACAAGTGCTTCGAGACGGCGGGTGCGCTGTCGTACACCACGCTGGTCTCGCTGGTGCCGCTGACGGTGGCGGTGTTCGCGATGTTCGCGGCGTTCCCGGTGTTCCAGCCGGCGCGCGACACGCTGATCAATTTCGTGTTCGACAATTTCGTGCCGTCGACCGGCGAGGCGGTGCAGGCGACCATGCTGGGGTTTGCGGCGAACGCCAGCAAGCTCACCGGCATCAGCATCCTGGTGATGCTGTTCAGCGCGCTGGCGATGATGATCAGCATCGAGGACCGGCTGAACCGGATCTGGCGCGTGCACCAGCCGCGCAGCTGGGGCTCGCGATTGCTGCTGTACTGGGCGGCGCTGACGCTGGGGCCGATCCTGGTGGTCGGCGGCATCGCGGTGACCTCCTACGTGACCGCGGCGCCGCTGCTGCACAGCGCCGCCGACCAGCTCGGCGGCGTCGCGCAAAGCCTGTTGAGCACGCTGCCATTCGTGGTGACGTTCTTCACGCTGTGGCTGATGTACACGGTGATCCCGAACTGCAGGGTGCCGCGCCACGACGCGGCGATCGGCGCGCTGCTCGGCGCGGTGCTGTTCGAGATCGCGCGCTGGGGCTTCGGCCAGTTCGTGCAGCAGGCGCAGACCTACCAGCAGATCTACGGCGTGCTGGCGGCGATCCCGATCTTCCTGCTGTGGATCTACCTGTCGTGGGTGATCGTGATCCTGGCCGCGTCGGTCGCCGCCTCGGCGTCCGCGTTCGAATACCACGCGCCGATGCACACGCTGCCCCAAGGCGCCGAATTCCTCGGCCTGCTGGTGGTGCTGCGCCATTTCGTCGAGGCCCAGCGCCGCGGCGACTGCGTCGACCCGGCCGAGCTGCGCGTACGCGAGCCGTACCTGCGCAGCGCGCTGATCGCCGACTACTTCGACGACCTGCAGCAGGCCGAGCTGATCCGCCGCGGCGACACCGGCGGCTGGCTGCTGTGCCGCAGCCTGGACAGCACCGACCTGTTGCGCGTGTACCGGCACACCGACTACCGCCTGCCGCTGCAGCCGCAGGAAGAGGCGGCCGCGCTGGGCATCGCGCTGCCGCCGGAGCTGCTGGCGCTGCTGGCCGAACTGGCCGCCGCGCTGCAGGCCAAGCTGGGCACCCGGCTCGACCAGATCTATCCCCCTGCCGCCGACCCGGCGGCTGACACCGAGGAACTCCCCGCATGAGCTTGTTTTCATCCTTCACCGCTCCGGTTGCCGTGCTGGCCGCGGCACTGGCGTTCGCCACCCCGGCGCAGGCGGCGATGCCGGCGCAGCCGACCCTGCACGTCGCCACGCTGGACGGCAAGACGTTCGACCTGGCCGCGCAGCGCGGCAAGTGGGTGATCGTCAACTACTGGGCGACCTGGTGCGTGCCGTGCATCAAGGAGATGCCGGACATCTCGCGCTTCGTCACCGCGCACAACAACGTCACCGCGATCGGGCTGGCCTACGAGGACAGCGAGCCGGCCGACATCAAGGCGTTCCTGGCCAAGCACCCGGTGGCGTACCCGATCGCCCAGGTCAGCCTGGACCAGCCGCCGAAGGATTTCGACGAACCGCGCGGCCTGCCCACGACGTACCTGATCGACCCCGACGGCAAGGTGGCCAAACACATCGTGGGACCGGTGACCGAGGCGTCGCTGGAAGGCCTGATCGGAGGCAAGTGATGCCGACCGCGCGGTTCATCGTCGGCGGCCGGGTGCAGGGCGTGTGCTATCGCGCCAGTGCCCGCGAGCAGGCGCTGGCGCTTGGCGTGGCCGGCCATGCGGTGAACCGGCGCGACGGCAGCGTCGAGGTGCTCGCCTGCGGCGAGCCGGCGGCGCTCGATGCGCTGGAGCGCTGGTTGCGGCAGGGGCCGCCGGCGGCGCGCGTCGATACGCTCAGCCGCGAGGATCTGCCGGAGCAGGATCTGCACGGCTTCCATACGGCCTGAGGCTCAGAACGTGGCCGGTACCCACAGCGCCTGGTCGGTGACGTGCTCGGTCTTCGGCTTGCCCTTGAGCTTCGGCAGTTTCAGCGCGGGCACGGCTTCCTCGTGCAACGGTACCTGTTGCAGCAGGTGGCGGATCAGGTTGATCCGCCCGCGCTTCTGGTCGTTGAAATCGACCACGAACCACGGCGCATGCTCGGCATGCGTGCGCTCGATCATCACGTCGCGCAGCCGGCCCATCTCCGCGTACTTCTGCCGCGCGACCAGGTCCACCGGCGACAGCTTCCAGCGTTTCAGCGGGTCGTCGGCGCGCTCGGCGAAGCGTTGTTCCTGCTCGGCCTGGTCCACCGCCAGCCAGTACTTGAGGAGGATGATGCCGTCGTCGGCGAGCAGCTTCTCGAATGCCGGCACGGCGTCCAGGAACGCCTCGTGTTGCGCCTCGCTGCAGAAACCCATCGCCGGCTCCACCACCGCGCGGTTGTACCAGCTGCGGTCGAACAGCACGAACTCGCCGGCACTCGGCAGGTGGGCGACGTAGCGCTGGAAGTACCACTGGCTGGCTTCGGTCTCGCTCGGCTTGCCGAGGGCGGCAATGCGGTAGCCGCGGGTGTCCAGGCTTTCGGTGATGGCCTTGATGGTGCCGCCCTTGCCGGCGGCATCGCGGCCCTCGAAGATCACCAGCAGCCGCCTGCCGCTGCTGCGCAGAGCGCGTTGCAGCCGGATCAGGTCGAGCTGCAGCTCTTTCATCGCGTTGCGGTAGCGTTTGCCCATGTCGATCTCCAATCCTCCAGACCTCCAGCCTCGAAACCCCTCAACTCGTCATTCCGGCGAAGGCCGGAATCGCACTTGCGATGTGCGAAAGCCGAAATGCGATGACCAGCTTCGCTGTTGAAAAGCTCCTCCGGCCTGCGCCGGAATGACGACACGGGGAGGGGTGGCTGCAGGGTAATCCAGCCTGCCGTGACGGTGTTGTCAGGCGCTGCCTAGCGCCTGCAGCAGGTCGGCCTGGTGTTCGCGGGTCAGCGTGTCGATCAGTTCGCCCAGGTCGCCCTGCATGATCTCGGGCAGGCGGTACAGGGTGAGGTTGATGCGGTGGTCGGTGATCCGGCCCTGCGGGTAGTTGTAGGTGCGGATGCGCTGGCTGCGGTCGCCGGAGCCGACCTGCAGGCGGCGTTCCTGCGCCTGCGCCGCGCTCTGCTTGCTCTGCGCCTCGTCGAGCAGGCGCGCCTTCAGCAGGCTCATCGCGCGGGCGCGGTTCTTGTGCTGGCTGCGCTCTTCCTGGCACTCCACCACGGTGCCGGTGGGCAGGTGGGTGATGCGGATCGCCGAGTCGGTCTTGTTGACGTGCTGGCCGCCGGCGCCCGACGCGCGGAAGGTGTCGACCTTGAGGTCGGCCGGGTTGATCTCGACGTCGTCGATCTCGTCCAGCTCCGGCAGGATCGCCACGGTCGCCGCCGAGGTGTGGATGCGCCCCTGCGACTCGGTTTCCGGCACGCGCTGCACGCGATGCGTGCCGGATTCGAACTTCAGCCGCGAGTAGGCGCCCTTGCCCTCGATGCGCGCCACGACCTCCTTGTAGCCGCCGTGCTCGCCTGCGTGTTCGCTGAGGATCTCGACGTGCCAGCGGCGGCTTTCGGCGTAGCGCAGGTACATGCGCAGCAGGTCGCCGGCGAAGATCGCCGCCTCGTCGCCGCCGGTGCCGGCGCGTACTTCGAGGTAGAGGTTGGCCTCGTCGCGCGGGTCCTTCGGCAGCAGCAGGAGTTGCAGTGCGTCGTCGAGATCGAGCAGGCGCCGTTCCAGCCGGTGCACGTCGTCGACCGCCATCTCGCGCAGCTCGGGGTCGTCCAGCATCGCGCGGGTCTCGGCCAGTTCGCGCTCGGCCTGGTCGTGCTCGCGCAGCGAGGCGGCGACCGGTTCGAGCTGGGCGTATTCCTGCGACAGCTCGCGGAAGCGCGTGTTGTCGCCGAGCACCTCGGGCTGCGACAGCAGCAGGCCGATTTCCTCATGGCGCTCGGCCAGTGCCTCGAGCTTGCGGCGGATGGTTGGGGTCATGGCATCACGTGAAGGGTGGCGGAGGCGAAGCAGGCTGCTTCATGAGTTGCGGAACGGGCGCGACAGGCGGCAGCCAGCCGCCCTCGCTACGCGTTCCGCGAGCCGCCGCCTTCTTCTTCGTCCAGACCGTACAGCCGTCCCGCGGCGTGCAGCAGGTCGAGGTCGCCGGAAAGCGCCGCTTCGCGCAGGCGCGCGCTGGGATGGTGCAGCAGCTTGTTGGTCAGCGTGTTGGCGAGGAACGCCAACGCCTCGTCGGGCGATTTGCCGTGGGCCAGCATCGCGCGGGCCTTGCCCAGCACTTCGTCGCGGTAGACCTCGGCGTGCTGGCGCATGTCGAGGGCGGGGTTCTTCAGGGTCAGCGCGCGGCGCCAGGCCATGTAGCGCTCCACCTGCAGGTCGATGATCGCCTCGGCCTCGTGCGCGGCGGCGGCACGCGAGCGCAGGTTGTCGTCGATCACCTGGCGCAGGTCGTCGATGCCGTACAGATACACGTCGGGCAACTCGCCCACGCCGGCCTCGATGTCGCGCGGCACCGCGATGTCGACCATGAACATCGGCTTGCGTTTGCGCGCGGCCATCGCCCGCTCGACCATCGCGCGGGTCACGATCGGCTGCCGCGCAGCGGTGGAGGAAATCACGATGTCGGCTTCGGCCAGGTGCTGCGGCAGGTCGGCCAGCGCGATCGCGTAGCCGCCGTGGCGGCCAGCCAGCTCCTGCGCGGTCTCCGGCGTGCGGTTGGCCACGATCAGCCGGCGCACCTGCTTTTCGGCCAGGTGCCGCGCGGCCAGCTCGATGGTGTCGCCGGCGCCGATCAGCAGCACGCAGGCGTGCTTCAGGTCGGCGAACACCTGCTCGGCCAGGCGCACCGCGGTGAACGCGACCGACACCGTGTGCGCGCCGATGCGGGTGTCCGTGCGCACCCGCTTGGCCACCGCGAAGGTGTGCTGCAGCAGGCGGTCCATCGGCGCCTTCAGCGACTGCGCCTCGCGTGCGAGCTGGTAGGCGTCCTTCACCTGGCCGAGGATCTGCGGCTCGCCCAGCACCATCGAGTCCAGCCCGGTGGCGACGCGGAACATGTGGCGCACCGCATCGTCCTCGTCGTGCCGATACAGGAACTCATCCAGTTTGCCGGGGGTCAGATGGTGATGACGATTCAGCCACGCCTGCGGGATGTCCTCCGCGCCCGCCGCGACGCCGACGTACAGCTCGGTGCGGTTGCAGGTGGACAGGATCATCGCCTCTTCCACGCCGGGCTCGCGGGCCAGCTCGTGCAGGGCCTCGCCGGCGGCGTCCGTGTCGAACGCCACCTGCTCGCGCAGGCTGACCGGCGCGGTGAGGTGATTGAGCCCGAGGGCGATCAACGGCATGGTGGTCGGAACATCTCGGCGGCAGGGATCCGGTGGCGTAGGCTAAGCTTGACGCGACGTCGCCAGGCGGTGACCAGAGCAGGCATGTGGATGGACAATAGTGTGCGGAGCGGGGCCGGCAAGTTCAAGCAACTGCGGCATTTTACGGCAGTAATGATGCTCGCGCTGGGCTTGGCCGCCTGCGCCGATGCGCCACGGCGTTCCACCCCGGAGACGATCGCCACGCCGCAACCGCTGGCGCAGCTGACGGTGGTCACCCCCGATGCCGACCACGACGTGCTGGCGCAACTGCTGGCCGGCGAGATGGCGCTGACCCGCACCGACCTGAAGGCGGCCTCCGCGCACTACGACAAGGCGATGGCCTTGAGCAACGACCCGCAGGTGGCCGAGCGCGCCGCCGGTCTGGCGATCGCCGTGCATGACGACGTCGCTGCCGAACGTGCGCTGCAGCGCTGGCAGACGCTGGGCGCCAAACCCGCCGCGCTGGCGCAGGCACGCGCCCAGCTGGCGCTGGATCGTGGCGATGCCGCCGAGGCGCGGCGCCAGCTGGAGTTCCTGATCGGTACCGGCGACAAGGATGCCTGGCGCCAGTTCGGCCGTGTGCTGGTCGGTGCCCGCGACCAGGCCCAGGCGGCCCGCCTGCTGGAGGCGCTGGCCACGCCGTCGCGCCTGCCCGGTGACGCGCACGCCTGGCTGGCGATGAGCGAACTGGGTGATCGCCTCGGCCGGCACGCCTACGCCGTGCAGATCGCCGACGCCGCAATGCAGCGGTTCAAGAGCGCCGAGACCTACGCCTGGGCGGCACAGATGAAGTTCAAGGACGGCGACCGTGACGGCGCCCGCGCCTTGCTGCAGAAGGCGCTGGCGAAGGAACCGCAGAGCATCCAGCTGCGCCTGGCCTACGCCGGCATGCTCGGCCAGGCCGGTGACTACGCCGGCGCCGGCCGGCTGCTGGCGCGCGGCCCGCAGAACGCCGACACCTACGCCATGCGCGCCGGACTGGCCGCGCACGAGCAGGACGGCAAGGCGCTGGCCGCGTTGTACCGGGAACTGCAGCACGCGTCGCCGGAGATCCGCGAAAGCAGCGCGTACCTGCTCGGCCAGCTGGCCGAGATGCAGCATCGCGAGGCCGAGGCGCTGGCCTGGTACGACCAGGTGGGCGACACCGACGAGCATGCGTTCGATGCCGATCTGCGCAGCGCGCTGATCCTGCACACGCAGGGCAAGCGCGCCGAGGCGCACGAATTGATGGGGCAGCTGCAGCTGGCCTATCTCGACCAGCCCGAGCAGCTGCGGCAGGCCTGGCAGGCCGATGCCGAGCTGTACCTGCGCGAGCAGAACTACGCGAAGGCCGAGGCCGCATTCAGCCACGCGCTGCAGGTCGTGCCGAACGACCCGGGACTGCTCTACGGGCGCGGCCTGGCCTATGCCGAGGCCGGCCAGGTCGATCAGGCCGTGCAGGACTTCCAGCAGCTGCTGAAGATCAAGCCCGGCGACGTCGATGCCAGCAACGCGCTGGGCTACACCCTCGCCGACGCTAACCGCGACCTGGCCGAGGCCGAGCGGCTGATCAGCACCGCCCGCGCCGCCAAGCCGAACGACCCGGCGATCGCCGATTCCTGGGGCTGGCTGCAGTACCGCAAGGGCAACCTGGAGCAGGCCGCGCAGACCCTGCGCGGCGCCTGGCTGGCGCGCAAGGACGCCGACGTCGGCGTGCACCTGGGCGAAGTGCTGTGGAAGCAGGGCCACCAGCGCGACGCGCAGCGGGTCTTCGACGAGGTGCGCAAGCTCGACCCGCACAACGTCGCCTTGCAGGAAACCCTGAAGCGGTTGCATCCATGAGGCGGCAGCTGCGTTTCCTCGCCATCGCCTTGCCGCTGCTGCTTGCCGCCTGCGTGCCGCCGGCGGTACGCGTGAAGGGTGACGCCGGCCTGCTCGGCGCGCAGCTTGCGCGCGAACGGGCGCTGGCGCAGGCCGACCACTGGGTGCTGCAGGGCCGGCTTGGCGTCTCCAACGGCAAGGACGGCGGCAGCGGCAGTTTCAGCTGGACCCAGGACGGCGAACAGTACGAGTTCACCCTGCGCGGGCCGGCGATCAGCGGCATGAATTTCCGCCTCAGCGGCGGTCCGCACGGCGCCCTGCTGGAAGGCGTGGAGCATGGCCCGTTGCAGGGCCCCGATGCGGAGGCGCTGATGCACAAGGCGCTCGGCTGGGAAGTGCCGCTGCGCGATCTGCGTGCCTGGGTGCTCGGCCTGCGCGCGGACAGCGGCCCGGCCGAGCTGAGCTTCGGCGAGAACCGGCTGCCCTCGCTGCTGCAGCAGGATGGCTGGACGGTCGACTACCGCGAGTGGGACGACGCCCGCCAGCCGCCGCTGCCAACCAAGCTGTTCGCCGGCAAGCCGCCGTACAAGGTGAAGCTGTCGATCGAGTCCTGGCAATTCCGCTGATCGGTTAGGCTTGGCGCCCCGCTGGCCGTCGTCGCCGCACCGGAACCCGAGCATGTCTTTCCCGATCGAACGCGCCGAGCCGAGCGAGGTTGAAGCCCTGTGCGCGATCGAGCGCGAGGCGGTGCAGCTGTTCCGCGGGCATCCGGCATGGCCCAGCTATTCGGCCGTGTCGATCCCGCCGGAACTGTTGCGCCAGGCGATCGACCGCGGCCTGGTCTGGGTGGCGCGGGATGAAGCCGGTGAGCCGGTCGGTTTCGTCTGGCTGGACACCGAATTGGCCGATGGCGCGATCGGCATTGCCGAGATCGACGTGTTGCCGGCGTACGGTCGGCGCGGCATCGGCGCGGCGCTGCTCGAGCACGCCTGCGCGTGGGCGCGCGAAGCCGGCTACCGGCGGGTGGGCCTGGGCACCCTGGCCGAGGTGCCGTGGAATGCGCCGTTCTACGCGAAGCACGGTTTTGCCGTGGTCGACAAGAACGCCCCGGCGTTTGCGTTTGCGCGTGAGCGCGATCGCGAGAACGGCTTCCCCGACGAACTGCGCGTGTTCATGAGCCGGCCGCTGGCGCCGCTCGCGCCCGGTGCATGGACGGTGTGGCCGGCGCCGGCAAAGCTGAACCTGTTCCTGCGCATCACCGGGCGGCGCGCGGACGGCTACCACGAGCTGCAGACGGTGTTCCGCCTGCTCGACTGGGGCGACGAGGTGCGCCTGCGCGTGCGCGATGACGGCGCGATCCGGCGCACGCGCGAGGTGGCGGGCGTGCCCGAGTCCGCCGACCTGGTGGTACGCGCGGCGCGGCTGCTGCAGGAACACGCGGGTACCGCGCTGGGCGCCGATATCGCGGTGGACAAGCGCATCCCGATGGGCGGCGGGCTGGGCGGTGGCAGTTCCGACGCGGCGACCGTGTTGGTGGCGCTGAACCAGTTGTGGCAACTGGGCCTGGACGAGGAGGCGCTGGCGGAACTGGGCCGCCGGCTCGGCGCCGACGTGCCGGTGTTCGTGCGCGGCCGTTCGGCCTGGGCCGAGGGTGTCGGTGAACGACTCACCCCGCTGGCCTTGCCGGCGCGCCATTATGTGGTGCTCGACCCGCACGAGCCGGTGCCGACCGCCGCGTTGTTTCAAGCGCCTGAATTGACACGAAATGCGCCGCGGGCGACAATTTCATCCTTTGCTTCCGGCGAAACGACCGAAAACGCCTTCGCGCCGGTGGTGCGTGCGCGGCACCCGCGGGTGGCCGCGGCGCTGGACTGGCTGGGCGGCTTCGGTCAGGCGCGGCTTTCCGGCAGCGGCGGTTGCGTGTTCCTGGAACTGCGTTCGCTGGAGCGGGCGCAGGCGGTGGCGCGGCAATGCCCGGCGGCGTTCACGGCGCACCTGGCCACGGGCGTCGACGTGTCGCCCCTGCATGAGGCAGCGGCGCGCCATCGGGGCGCGGCGTGACTGTTGGCGACTAGAGACAGATCGGACACGGCAGATACACACATATCACTGGGGCGTCGCCAAGCTGGTTAAGGCACGGGATTTTGATTCCCGCATTCGCAGGTTCGAATCCTGCCGCCCCAGCCATTTCATGATGGCTTTTGTTTCGAGGTAACTACTGTGGACACGTCCACTCCGATGATGCTGTTTACCGGGAACGCCCATCGTGCGCTGGCCGAAGACGTCGCCCACCGCCTGGGCGTGCCGCTGGGCAAGGCGCTGGTCGGCACGTTCAGCGACGGCGAGGTGCAGATCGAGATCGAGGAGAACGTCCGCAAGCAGGAAGTGTTCGTGATCCAGCCGACCGGCGCACCGAGCGCGGTCAACCTGTTCGAGCTGCTGGCGCTGACCGACGCGCTGAAGCGCGCCTCGGCGGCCAGCGTCACCGCGGTGATCCCGTACTTCGGCTACGCCCGGCAGGATCGCCGGCCGCGCTCGGCGCGGGTGCCGATCACCGCCAAGCTGGCGGCCAGGATGATCGGCGCCGCCGGCGTCGACCGGGTGCTGACGGTCGACCTGCACGCCGACCAGATCCAGGGCTTCTTCGACATTCCGGTCGACAACGTGTATGCCTCGCCGGTGCTGCTGGCCGACATCTGGCGCAGCCACAGCATGGACGACCTGATCGTGGTCAGCCCGGACGTGGGCGGCGTGGTGCGCGCCCGCGCGATCGCCAAGCGGCTGGACGACGCCGACCTGGCGATCATCGACAAGCGCCGCCCGCGCGCGAACGTCTCCACCGTGATGAACATCATTGGTGACGTCGACGGCAAGACCTGCGTGATGGTCGACGACATCGTCGATACCGCCGGCACGCTGTGCGCGGCCGCTGCCGCGCTGAAGGACCGTGGTGCGCGCAAGGTGGTCGCCTACTGCGTACATCCGGTGCTGTCCGGCCCGGCGATCAGCAACCTGGAGAATTCGCATCTGGACCAGCTGGTGGTCACCAATACCTTGCCGCTGCGCCCGGAAGTGCAGGCCTGCGCCAAGATCCGCCAACTCTCGGTCGCCGAGCTGCTGGCCGAAACCATTCGCCGCATCGCCTTCGGCGAGTCGGTGAGTTCGCTGTACGTGGATTGATTCCATAGATTTCGCCGTCGCGGCCTGGCCGCCCGGCACCATCGGCTTTTCTGGTCGCGGGAAAGTCACGAAATCGCCGCGAGGCGGTTCTTCACAAACCAAGGTAGCAACGAAATGTCCAAGACTCATGAAATCAAGGCGCAAAGCCGCAAGGACGAGGGGAAAGGTGCGAGCCGCCGCCTGCGTCGTGCGAGCTTCGTGCCGGCCGTGGTGTACGGCGCCGGTCAGGCTCCCGAGAGCATCCAGATCGAGCACAACACCATCCTGCTCGCCGCCAAGAACGAGTGGTTCTTCTCCTCGGTACTCGACCTGAACGTCGACGGCAAGGTGCAGAAGGTGCTGGTGCGCGACTGGCAGAAGCATCCGTTCAAGCAGCTGATGATGCACATGGACTTCCTGCGCGTGGACGAGAAGGCCGCGATCCGCGTCAGCGTGCCGCTGCACTTCCTGAACAAGGAGAAGTCCGCGGCGGCGAAGACCTCCGGCGTGGTGATCTCGCACAACCTGACCGAAGTGGAAATCACCTGCCTGCCGAAGGATCTGCCCGAGTCCATCGAACTGGATCTGGCCGACCTGAAGCCCGGCGACATCATCCACCTGTCGCAGCTGAAGCTGCCGAAGAACGTCGAGCTGGTTGCCCTGCATGGCGGCGAAGGCCACGACACCGCGGTGGTCACGGCCAACACGGTGCAGGAAGAGGCCGAGGAAGCGCCGGCTGTCGAAGCTGCTGCACCGGCTCCTGCCGCTGCTGCGCCGGCCAAGAAGGACGACAAGAAGTAAGCCGCGTCGGCCCGTGCTCGCCTGGAGCGCGGGCCGTCACTGCTGCTTGTCCGCATGGCTGGTTTGCGACTCATCGTCGGGCTGGGCAACCCCGGTGCCGAATACCTCCGAACCCGGCACAACGCCGGGTTCTGGCTAGTTGATGCCCTCGCCAGCGCCCAGGGCGAGCGCTTCGCCTTCGACGGCAAGCTGCATGGCGAAAGCTGCCGCGTGCGCCTCGGCGGCGAACCGGTGTGGCTGCTGAAGCCGGCCACCTTCATGAACAAGAGCGGCATCGCTGTGGTCTCGGCGCTGCGCTATTACAAAATCGAAGCGGACCAGTGCCTGGTCGCGCACGACGACCTGGACCTGCCGCCCGGTACCGTGCGTCTGAAGTTCGACGGCGGCCACGGCGGCCAGAACGGTCTGCGCGACATCGTGGGCCACCTCGGCCACGGCAAGTTCCATCGCCTGCGCGTGGGCATCGGCCACCCCGGTCACCGAGACCAGGTCACGCCGTGGGTGCTGGGCCGACCCTCGGCATCGGACGAGGATGCGATCCTCGACGGCATCGGCCGCGCGCTGGACGTGCTGCCGCTGGCGGCGACCGGCCAGTTCGACAAGGCGATGCAGTTGTTGCATACGAGCAGGGAATAGGGAATAGCGAATCGCCAAGGCGTTCCGTATCCCGTCGTTCCTGTTCTCCACTCCCCATTCCCTCTTCCCGGAATCCAATCCATGGGCATCAAATGCGGCATCGTCGGTCTGCCCAACGTCGGCAAGTCCACCCTGTTCAACGCGCTGACCAAGGCCGGCATCGCCGCGGCGAACTTCCCGTTCTGCACGATCGAGCCGAACGTGGGCGTGGTGCCGGTGCCGGACCCGCGCCTGAACGCGCTGTCGGAGATTGTCAATCCGCAGAAGGTGGTGCCAACCGCGGTGGAGTTCGTCGACATCGCCGGCCTGGTCGCCGGCGCCTCGAAGGGCGAGGGCCTGGGCAACAAGTTCCTGGCGCACATCCGCGAGGTCGACGCGATCGCCCACGTGGTGCGCTGCTTCGAGGGTGACGTGATCCACGTCGCCGGCAAGGTCGACCCGATCGCCGACATCGAGACCATCGACACCGAGCTGGCGCTGGCCGACCTGGAATCGGTGGACAAGGCGCTGAACCGCGCCGAGCGCGCGGCCAAGGCGAACGACAAGGAGGCGCTGGCGCGCAAGCCGGTGCTGCAAAAGCTGGCCGCCGCGCTCAACGAGGGCCGCTCCGCGCGCAGCGCCGGGCTGGACGAGGAAGAGAAGGCGCTGGTGCGCGACCTGTTCCTGCTCACCCTGAAGCCGCTGATGTACATCGCCAACGTCGCCGACGACGGCTTCGAGCACAACCCGCTGCTGGACGCCGTGCGCGAACGCGCAGTGAGCGAGGGCGCCGAGGTGGTGCCGGTATGCGCGGCGATCGAGGAGGAGCTGGCACAGCTGGACGAGGCCGACCGCGACGAATTCCTGAAGGACATGGGCCTGGACGAGCCCGGCCTGAACCGGGTGATCCGTGCCGGCTACAAGCTGCTCGACCTGCAGACCTATTTCACCGCCGGCGTGAAGGAAGTGCGCGCGTGGCAGGTGAAGCGCGGCGCCACCGCGCCGCAGGCCGCCGGGGTGATCCACACCGACTTCGAGCGCGGCTTCATCCGCGCCGAGACGGTCGGCTACGACGACTTCATCCAGTACAAGGGCGAAGCCGGCGCGGCGGCGGCCGGCCGGCTGCGCAAGGAAGGCAAGGAGTACATCGTCAAGGACGGCGACGTGCTGCACTTCCTGTTCAACGTCTGAGCCCCTTTCCGCTGGAAAGCGCGCTCAGGCGTCGGCGCCACCCTCGGTGATCTGCCGCTGCATGCGTCCAGGTAGGCGTCGAGTTCCAGCGTACTGGTGAAGACCTCGCTCACCGGTACCGCCTTGACGATGTCGAACACCTTGCGCACCTGCGGCTGCGGGTTCAACAGCAAGGTGTGGCCGTTGCGGGCGCACATGCTCTTGCGGATCCTGGCGAAGCTGCGCAGCCCGGCGCTGCTGACGTATTCCAGCTCGGCCAGATCGACCACCACGGTGCCGCCATCGCCCACCTCGGCTTCTTCCAGCAGGCTTTCGCAGCGGTCGAGCACGCCAAACACCTCCGCCAATTGGTTGTCGACGCACATCTCGGTGCCGGGCGGGGCGGCGCCGTGCCAGGTCAGCGCCAGCGCGGTGATGTCGTCGGCTTGCGCAGCGTCCGCCACGAAGCGGTCCACGTCGCCCAGCAACTGTTCGATGTAGCCGGCAGTGGGGGCCGTCAGCGGCACCCGGGCGAGACTTTGCAGGGTGCGTCCGATGCCGTACATCTGCTGCGCGTGGTCGCCGGCCTCGGTGATGCCGTCGGTGTACATCAGCAGGGTTTCGCCCTGGCGCAGACGCAGGCGGTGTTCCGGGTAGCTGGAATCCTCGTACAGCCCGAGCACCGCGCCGGTGGGGAAGTCCAGCAGCTGCGGCGTGCCACCGCCGCACAGGATGGGCGGCTCGTGGCCTGCGCTGGCCAGCACCAGGTTGCCGTTGCCGGTGTCGAGCAGGCCGCACAGCAGGGTGACGAACATGCAGCTGTCGTTGCCGCGGGACAACTCCAGGTTGAGCAGCTGCAGCAGGTTTCGCGGCGTTTGCGCGCGCGGTGCCAGCGCCTTGGCCAGGGTGATCGTCTGCGCCATGAACAGGGCGGCCGGGATGCCCTTGTCGGAGACGTCGCCGACCATCACAAAGAAGCGCTGCGGGTCGAGCATGAAGTAGCTGTAGAGATCGCCGTCCACCGCGCGGGCCGGACGCAGCGCCGCGTGCAGTTCGAAGCTGGAGCACACGGCGTCGAGGTAGTGCTCGCTGGGCAGCAGGCCGAGCTGGATCTGGTGGGCGATCTCCAGTTCGCTGGCCAGCCGCTGCTTTTCGCGCGCCACCCGCGCGAGGTCCTCCAGGTGCAGGGCCAGTTCGCGGCGCATCAGGTCGAAGGATTCGGTGAGGCGGCCGACCTCGTCGGGGCGTCGGGCCGGCGGCAGCTCGAAATCCAGCTTGCCGCGGGCGACGTGCTCGGCGCGGTCGGCCAGTATCCGCAGCGGCGCCATCGTGCGACGGATGGTCAGCAGGGTGATCAGCGCGACGCCCAGCAGGCCCAGGGCAAGAATCAGCAGGAAGATGCGCCTTACCCCGGCATAGATCTGGTATTCCGGAACGACCAGGCCGAATCGCCAGCGGGTGCCTTCGATGGGGGCGGAATAGACCCAGACCGGTCCGTGCACGCGCGGGTTCTGCGCTGTCGGCAGGCGCGTCGACTCGGGCTGGTCGCTGGCCAGCACCTGGAGCAGGGCCGGCATGCCGCGCTTGCCGACCAAGGCGGGATTGTTTTGCGCCAGGTAGTTGCCGTCGCTGTCCAGCACGAAGGCGTAGGCGCCCTTGGGCCTGGCCAGGCTGCGGAGGATCCGGTGCAGCCAGTCGAGCGTGACGTCGGCGTTGATGATCCCGGCAGGGTGGCCATCGCGGACGATCGCCACGGAAAAGTTGATCAGCTGGTGATGGCGGGACTGCGAATAGAACGGCCGCTGCCAGCAGCCGTTGGCGCAGCCGAGCCCGCCGAGGAACCAGTTGCTGTTCCGGTAAGGGGTGGCGTCGTGCGACAGGTTGCGACTGGCCAGGGTGCCGTCGTCCAGCCGACGCACGAAGGGCGAATGCGGCGGGGCGTCGGCCGGATTCGGCGAGGGCCTGAACGCCGCGGCCAGCCCGTCCATGTCCTGGTTCGCGGCCAGGGTGTCATGCAGCAGCGGTTCGGCGTCGTCCCGGCGGGCGTCGATGATCGCGGCAAGCATGCGTGCCGAAACCGCGACACGGTCGATCCGGGCCTGGATCTGGCTGCCGGCATTGGCCGCCAGGGAGGCGGCTTCGCGTTGGGTGTGCTTCGAGGATCTGCGTGCGGGTCAGATTGAGCAGCAAGGCCTCCGTGGCCGCCAGCACCAGGGTGGACCCGAGCAGGACACCCACAGCGCCGCCCGTGATGCAATGCTGCGCAAGGCCAACGGCGGATCTTCCGACTTCCTGTTGCGGCATCTAGCCACGAAGCTACGGTGGGCTGCAAGCCGGCGGACCGCGCGGGGGCGGGGGATCGCGCACGGTCAGGCATAATCGCGGTTTCGGACTCCACCCGTGAGGTGCCCAGCCCATGCCCGGACAGCAGCATGAAGTGAGCTTTCGCTTCCTCGCCCAACCCACCGACGTGAATTTCGGTGGCAAGGTGCACGGCGGCATGGCGATGAAATGGATCGACCAGGCCGGCTACGCCTGCGCGGTGGCCTGGAGCGGGGCGTATTGCGTCACCGCCTCGGTCAGCGGGATCCAGTTCGTGGCGCCGATCCTGATCGGCGATCTGGTCACGGTGCGGGCCCGCCTGATCCACACCGGCACCAGCAGCATGCACCTGGCGGTCGACGTGCTGGCGCGCGACCTGCGCAAGGGTGAGCAGCGCCTGGCCACCAGCTGCGTGATGGTTTTCGTGGCGCTGGACAGCCCGGACGGCAAACCGACGCCGGTGCCGCACTGGGAGCCGCACGACGACGGCGAACGGCGGTTGCAGGCGCAGGCCAGGCGGTTGCTGGAACTGTCCAAGGGCATGGAGCAACTGGTCGACCTGCACGCGGCTTCGCCGGACTGACAGAAGCCGGGCGCAGATCGCCGGCAGGCGCCGAATCACCGCCGCAAGGTGTTGACAGTTCGGGGCTCGATCCACACAATACGCGTTCTTTGTTGGAGCAATAACCAAGCGACCAACAAGGGCGGACCGCCAATCTGCCGGCCTGCGCCTTCGATGGTTTGCCTGGAACGGGCTCGATCAGTCCACGGGCGGGTTCGAAGGGGCGGAGGGCAGGATGCCCGAAGTCATCCACCTTCCGGGTGCAGGCGGCACGCGACACTCAGGACAAAGAAGATTCTGGAGGGATACCCAAGCGGCCAACGGGGGCAGACTGTAAATCTGCTGGCTTACGCCTTCGGTGGTTCGAATCCACCTCCCTCCACCAGAGCAAGTTGACATCGGATTGGCCGCTTCAATCGATGGCAGGTTTCACCGGGTCGCAGGAGCGCCCCGATACGCGACGCTAGAGCGGCGCGACCCGCAAGGGAAGGGACAGGATGTCCGGCAGGAGTTCCGCACAGAGCGGGAGTAGTTCAATGGTAGAACATCAGTTTTCCAAACTGATTACGCGGGTTCGATTCCCGCCTTCCGCTCCATTGCGCTGCCCCTGCCAAGCCAGGTTGACGTTGCATGTGCTGCACAAGTCGACGCCTTTTTGAAGAGTCCGGCAGGACGCCGGTCTTGATCTTCGCCATCATGGAGGATGGCTAAAACTTCCGCTCATGTAGCTCAGTCGGTAGAGCACTTCCTTGGTAAGGAAGAGGTCACAGGTTCGATTCCTGTCATGAGCACCATTCCTTCGGCCGTCACGGTCAGCCCCAAAACGGGCAGGTTCCTTTCAATTTATTGACTCCATCGGGGTTTAGCGCGCATGGCAAAGGGTAAATTCGAACGCACCAAGCCGCACGTCAACGTCGGCACGATTGGTCACGTGGATCACGGCAAGACGACGCTGACGGCGGCGCTGACGAAGGTCGGTGCGGAGCGCTTCGGTGGCGAGTTCAAGGATTACAGCGCGATCGACGCGGCGCCGGAAGAGAAGGCGCGCGGCATCACGATCTCGACGGCGCACGTGGAATACGAGTCGCCGAAGCGGCACTACGCGCACGTGGATTGCCCGGGGCATGCGGACTACGTGAAGAACATGATCACGGGTGCGGCGCAGATGGACGGCGCGATCCTGGTGTGCTCGGCGGCGGACGGTCCGATGCCGCAGACGCGCGAGCACATCCTGCTGAGCCGTCAGGTGGGCGTGCCGTACATCGTGGTCTACCTGAACAAGGCGGACATGGTGGACGACGCCGAGCTGCTCGAGCTGGTCGAGATGGAAGTGCGCGAGCTGCTGACCAAGTACGACTTCCCGGGCGACGACACGCCGATGATCCACGGTTCGGCCAAGCTGGCGCTGGAAGGCGATCAGAGCGAGATCGGCGTGCCGTCGATCATCAAGCTGGTGGATGCGCTGGACACCTGGATCCCGGAGCCGGTGCGCGCGATCGACAAGCCGTTCCTGATGCCGGTGGAGGACGTGTTCTCGATCTCCGGCCGCGGCACGGTGGTGACCGGCCGTATCGAGCGCGGCGTGATCAAGGTGGGCGACGAAATCGAAGTGGTCGGCATCCGCGACACGCAGAAGACCACCGTGACCGGCGTGGAAATGTTCCGCAAGCTGCTGGACCAGGGTCAGGCGGGCGACAACGCCGGTCTGCTGCTGCGCGGCCTGAAGCGTGACGACGTCGAGCGCGGCCAGGTGCTGGCCAAGCCGGGCACGATCACGCCGCACACCGACTTCGAGGCCGAGGTCTATGTGCTGAGCAAGGACGAGGGTGGCCGTCATACGCCGTTCTTCAAGGGCTACCGTCCGCAGTTCTACTTCCGCACGACCGACGTGACCGGCGCGGTGACGCTGCCGGAAGGCGTGGAAATGGTGATGCCGGGCGACAACGTGAAGATGGTGGTGAGCCTGATCCACCCGATCGCGATGGACGAAGGCCTGCGTTTCGCCATCCGCGAAGGCGGCCGCACCGTCGGCGCCGGCGTGGTGGCCAAGGTCATCAAGTAGGTAGAATGCAGGGAATAGGGACGAGGGAATAGGGAATCGGAAAGGCTCGCGACCCGCGCTTTCCGGCTCTTCTATTCCCGCTTCCCTATTCCCTATTTCCATTTTTACGCCAGTAGCTCAATTGGCAGAGCAGCGGTCTCCAAAACCGCAGGTTGGGGGTTCGAGTCCCTCCTGGCGTGCCACTTCCCCGAGGACCAAGACGGGTGACGATGGCAGGGTCGGGCCGCAAGGCACGGCATGCTGCTGACACCGAGTCGCTAGTGCATGAATACCAAGGCAGAACAGCCCAAGGGCACGAACGCCGCCGACATCGGCAAGCTGGTACTGGCGGGCCTGGTGCTGGCTGCCGGTATCTTTGCCTATTCCTGGTTCGGCCGGGACGGCAGCATTTCATCGTCGATACGCCTGCTGGGCGTGCTGGCCGCATTCGTGGTGGCGTCGGCGATTGCCGCGTTCACCGCGCTGGGCCGACGGGTACGGAACTTCATCGCCGAGTCGCAGTTCGAGATGCGCAAGGTGGTCTGGCCGACCCGCGACGAGACGATCAAGACGACCGGCATCATCATCCTGGTGGTGATCGTGTTGTCGTTGCTGCTGGGTCTTATCGACCTGATCCTGAAGTCGGTCATTCTCGACTGGCTGCTGAAGCTGGGTGGCTGAGGTGAGCATGAGCAAGCGCTGGTACGTGGTGCACGCCTATTCGGGTTTCGAGAACCAGGTGAAGCGTTCCCTCGAGGAGCGCATCAAGCGCGCCGCGATGGAAGAGAAGTTCGGCGAGGTGCTGGTGCCGACCGAGGAAGTGATCGAGATGCGCGGCGGCCAGAAGCGGCGCAGCGATCGCAAGTTCTTCCCGGGCTACGTACTGGTGCAGATCGAGACGAACACCGAGGGCAAGTCGCCCCGGATCGACGACGAGTGCTGGCACCTGATCAAGGAAACCCCGAAGGTGATGGGGTTCATCGGCGGCACCGCCGATCGCCCGCTGCCGATCAAGGACAGTGAGGCCGATGCCATCCTCAGCCGCGTGCGCGAGGGCGTCGAGAAGCCTCGCCCCAAGGTGCTGTTCGAACCGGGCGAGATGGTGCGCGTCACCGAGGGTCCGTTCAACGATTTCAACGGTGTGGTCGAGGAAGTCAACTACGAGAAGAGCCGCCTGCGTGTGGCGGTGCTGATCTTCGGTCGTTCGACCCCCGTGGAATTGGAGTTCGGTCAGGTCGAAAAGGCCTGAGTTCGCGAAGGAGCCTGTTCGAGGCTAATCCGCTCGATACCTTCCCCTCTTCTCACCGGCGGGGAAATGGCGCTTCGCCCGGCCGAGGCCCCCTGTCCTTGGATTTCAGCCCGAGGTCATTGCTGGCACGGGGCTTGCTGATGATCCGGTAAATCTCTATACTGCGCGGTTCACGCGGGGTCTTTTTGGCCCGGCGTGTACGCGTTTCGGATCCGCATGAGGCGGGTCTTCCCTCCATCCATGGAACGGTGAACAGCGAGGAGCCGCAAGGCGCCTGGACTCGCGAGGAACATCCAATGGCAAAGAAAGTCGTCGGTTACATCAAGCTGCAGGTCAAGGCCGGTCAGGCCAACCCGTCGCCGCCGGTGGGCCCCGCCCTCGGTCAGCGCGGCCTGAACATCATGGAGTTCTGCAAGGCGTTCAATGCTGCCACGCAGAAGCTGGAGCCGGGTCTGCCGATCCCGACCATCATCACGGCGTACTCCGACCGCAGCTTCACCTTCATCACCAAGACTCCGCCCGCCACCATCCTTCTGAAGAAGGCCACCGGTGTCGCCAAGGGTTCGCAGAAGCCGAACACCGACAAGGTCGGCAAGGTCACCCGCAAGCAGCTGGAAGACATTGCCAAGCAGAAGGAGCCGGATCTGACGGCGGCCGACCTTGACGCCGCGGTGCGCACCATTGCCGGTAGCGCCCGCAGCATGGGCCTGACGGTGGAGGGTTAAGACATGAAGATCACGAAGCGCATGAAGGCCGCGCAGGCCGCGGTGCAGCCGGGCAAGTTCTACGGCCTGGAAGAAGCCCTGAAGATCGTCAAGGACAACGCCAAGGCGAAGTTTGCCGAGTCGGTGGACGTGGCCGTGCGGTTGGGCATCGACGCGAAGAAATCGGACCAGGGCGTGCGTGGTTCCTCGCTGCTGCCGCATGGCACCGGCAAGACCGTCAAAGTCGCCGTGTTCTGCCCGCCGGGCGAGAAGGCCGAGGCCGCCAAGGCCGCCGGTGCCGATGCTGTCGGCATGGACGACCTGGCCGAGCGCATGCAGGGCGGTGATCTCGACTTCGGTCGCGTGATCGCTACGCCGGATGCCATGCGGGTGGTCGGCAAGCTGGGCCAGCTGCTCGGCCCGCGCGGCCTGATGCCGAACCCGAAGGACGGCTCGGTCACCGCCGACGTCGCCACGGCGGTGAAGAACGCCAAGGCCGGCCAGGTGAAGTTCCGCAACGACAAGGCGGGCATCATCCACGCCACCATCGGCAAGGCGAACTTCGAAGCCAGCCAGCTCGCAGACAACCTGAATGCGTTGATCGCCGACCTGCTGAAGGCCAAGCCGGCCACGGCGAAGGGTCAGTTCCTGCAGAAAGTGGCGTTGTCCAGCACGATGGGCGTCGGCGTTGCCGTCGATACCTCGTCGCTGACCATCGCCGCGAAGTAAGAATCAAGTCCCGCACCGGCCAGGTGCCAGTGCGGGCAGTTTTTGAGGGCAGTCCCGGTGTCTGTTGGATGCCGGGACCGCTGTCAAAGACCGCAGGCGCGATCAACGCGCGACGACGACGGGCAGGGAGCTCGGTTTTGGCAGGGAATCGCCGCGTCGCCAACGGGATTGCTTAATCGGGTTTTTCGCGAATCCGGCCTGCGCAGATGGTGCTGCCCCTTCTGGAATCGTTCGATTTGTTCTGGAAAGGCCAACACCCGGGGCACCGCAGTGCCCCCGACGTCACGGAGGGCGTCGCCCAGGACCGCAAGCGGCAGGAGCCGTGAGCGGAGTTCATTTGGAGGAGTGCAATGGCTCTCAATCTGTCTCAGAAGCAAGAAGTAGTCGCCGAACTGGCAGAAGTTGCCGCGAAGGCTCACTCCCTGGTCGCTGCCGAGTATGCGGGCACCACGGTCGCTCAGATGACCGCGATGCGCAAGAAGGCCCGCGAATCCGGCGTGTACTTGCGGGTTGTCAAGAACACGCTGGCGTCGCGCGCCGTGGCCGGTACCGAGTTCGAGGTCGTCAAGGACGCCTTGGTCGGTCCGCTGCTGTACGCATTCTCGACGGAAGAGCCCGGTGCAGCCGGGCGTCTGATCAAGGAATTTGCCAAGGACAACGACAAGCTGAAGGCGAAGCTCGTCTCGGTGGAAGGCAAGCTGCTGCCGGCCGCGCACGTCGACGTGCTGGCCTCGCTGCCGACCCGCGAACAGGCGCTGGCCATGCTGGCCCGCGTACTGGCCGAACCGGCCACGATGTTCGCCCGCGTCGTCAAGGCCGTGGCCGACAAGCAGGGTGGTGGCGAAGTCGCCGCCGAGGCCCCGGCCGAAGCCGAACCCGCCTAAGTTCATCGTCTATCAAATCGAATCCATTTCCAGAGGTAAATGCAATGTCCCTGACCAACGAACAGATCGTTGAAGCCGTCGCCGCCAAGTCGCTGATGGAAGTGATGGACCTGGTGAAGGCCATCGAAGAGAAGTTCGGCGTGACCGCCGCCGCCCCGGTGATGGTTGCCGCAGGCCCGGCCGCTGCCGGCCCGGCCGCCGAAGCGCAGACCGAGTTCGACGTCATCCTGAAGACCGCCGGCGCCAAGAAGGTCGATGTGATCAAGGCTGTCCGCGCGATCACCGGCCTGGGCCTGAAGGAAGCCAAGGACCTCACCGAGGCTGGCGGCGTCCTGAAGGAAGCCGTGTCGAAGGAAGATGCCGAGAAGTTCAAGAAGGACCTCGAAGCTGCCGGCGCCACGGTCGAACTGAAGTAATCGGCGCCCTTGCGCGCCGTCAGTTTGATCTAGCGTCAAGCAAGCCTGGGGGCGCGAGCCCCCGGGCTTTGCCTGCTTAGGCGGGAAGGGGAATGGAGAATAGGGATTCGCAGGTCGACTCCCCATTCTCGATTCCCAAATCCGCGGATTTGTCGAACATCTGATTTTTCATTCAGCCGGTGTGTGCACCACCGGCGTCACTGCGAACCGAGGCGCTACCGATCATGGCCTACTCGTTTACCGAGAAGAAACGCATCCGCAAGGATTTTGGCAAGCGTCCGCCCGTACTGGGCGTGCCGAACCTGCTGACCATCCAGACTGATTCCTACCGGGAGTTCCTGCAGGAGCACGTCGCGCCGAAACAGCGCGGCGAGAAGGGTTTGCATGCCGCGTTGAAGTCGGTGTTCCCGATCTCCAGCTATTCGGGCAATGCCGCGCTCGAGTACGTCGACTATCGCCTGGGCGAGCCGGCGTTCGACGAGCGCGAGTGCCGCAACCGCGGCATGACCTACGGCGCCCCGCTGCGCACCACCGTGCGCCTGGTCATCTACGACAAGGACAGCCCGGCCTCGAAGAAGGTGGTCAAGTACATCAAGGAGCAGGAAGTCTACATGGGCGAGATTCCGCTCATGACCGACACCGGCACCTTCATCATCAACGGCACCGAGCGCGTGATCGTCTCGCAGCTGCATCGTTCGCCGGGCGTGTTCTTCGACCACGACCGCGGCAAGACGCACAGCTCGGGCAAGCTCTTGTTCTCGGCCCGCGTGATTCCCTACCGCGGCTCCTGGCTGGACTTCGAGTTCGACCCGAAGGACGCGCTGTTCACCCGCATCGACCGTCGCCGCAAGCTGCCGGTGACGGTGCTGCTGCGCGCGCTCGGCTACAGCAACGAGGAGATGCTGGGCATCTTCTTCGAGCACAACGTGTTCCATCTCGGCAAGAAGGGCGGCACCACGCTGGAGCTGGTCGCCGAGCGCCTGCGCGGCGAGACGCTCTCCTTCGACCTGGCGATCGGCGGCAAGGTACTGGTGGAAGCCGGCAAGCGCATCACTGCGCGCCACGTGCGCCAGCTGGCGGCCGAGAACATCACCGCGCTGGAAGTGCCGGACGACTATCCGGTAGGCCGCATCGTGGCGACCGACATCGTCGACGCCAAGACCGGCGAGCTGCTGGCCTCGGCGAATGACGAGATCACCGCCGAACAACTGGAGAACTTCCGCAAGGCCGGCATCGAGATCGTGCCCACGCTGTACGTCAACGACCTCGATCGCGGCGCCTACATCTCGCATACCCTGCGCATCGACAACACCAAGACGCCGCTGGAGGCGCTGGTGGAAATCTATCGCATGATGCGCCCGGGCGAGCCGCCGACCAAGGATGCCGCGCAGAACCTGTTCTTCAACCTGTTCTTCACTTTCGACCGCTACGACCTGTCGGGCGTGGGCCGGATGAAGTTCAACCGCCGCGTGGGCCGCAAGGACATCCTCGGTCCGGGCGTGCTGTACGACCACAAGTACTTCAGCGAGCGCAAGGAAGATGCGTCGCAGGCGATGGTCAAGGAACTGGGCGAAAGCTCCGACATCCTCGACGTGCTGAAGGTGCTGATCGACATCAAGAACGGCCACGGCACCGTCGACGACATCGACCACCTGGGCAACCGCCGCGTGCGTTCGGTCGGCGAGATGGCCGAGAACACCTTCCGCATCGGCCTGGTGCGCGTCGAGCGCGCGGTGCGCGAGCGTCTGTCGCTGGCCGAGGCCGATGGCCTGACCCCGCAGGACCTGATCAACGCCAAGCCGGTCGCGGCCGCGGTGAAGGAGTTCTTCGGCTCCTCGCAGCTGTCGCAGTTCATGGACCAGAACAACCCGCTGTCCGAAGTGACGCACAAGCGCCGCGTCTCCGCGCTCGGGCCGGGCGGCCTGACCCGCGAACGCGCCGGCTTCGAAGTGCGCGACGTGCACCCGACCCATTACGGCCGCGTGTGCACCATCGAGACGCCGGAAGGCCCGAACATCGGCCTGATCAACTCGCTGGCCGTGTACGCCCGCACCAATGCCTACGGCTTCCTCGAGACGCCGTACCGCAAGGTCGCCAACAGCAAGGTCACCGACAAGGTCGATTACCTGTCGGCGATCGAGGAAGGCGACCACGTGATCGCGCAGGCGAACTCGCCGCTGGACAAGCACGGCGCGTTCCTGGAGGACTTCGTGTCCTGCCGTTTCCGCGGTGAATCCGAGCTGCGTCCGGCCTCCGAAGTGGACTACATGGACGTCTCGCCGATGCAGACCGTGTCGGTCGCCGCGGCGCTGGTGCCGTTCCTCGAGCATGACGACGCGAACCGCGCCCTGATGGGCGCGAACATGCAGCGCCAGGCCGTGCCGACCCTGCGCTCGCAGACGCCGCTGGTGGGTACCGGCATCGAACGCGCGGTGGCGCGCGACTCCGGTGTCATCGTCAGCGCCAAGCGCGGTGGCGTGATCGACCAGGTCGATGCGGCGCGTATCGTGGTGCGCGTGAACGAGGAAGAGGTCGGCGACAACGATGCCGGCGTCGACATCTACACGCTGACCAAGTACACCCGCTCCAACCAGAACACCAACCTCAACCAGCGCCCGCTGGTGAACGTCGGCGACGTGGTGGCGAAGGGCGACACGCTGGCCGACGGCTCGTCGACCGACCTGGGCGAGCTCGCGCTCGGCCAGAACATGCTGATCGCGTTCATGCCGTGGAACGGCTACAACTTCGAGGACTCGATCCTGCTCTCCGAGCGCGTCGTGCAGGAAGACCGCTACACCTCGATCCACATCGAGGAGCTGTCCTGCATCGCGCGCGACACCAAGCTGGGCGCCGAGGAAATCACCGCCGACATCCCGAACGTGGGCGAGCAGGCGCTGGCGCGGCTGGACGAGTCGGGCATCGTCTACATCGGTGCCGAGGTGAAGGCCGGCGACATCATGGTCGGCAAGGTCACGCCGAAGGGCGAGAGCCAGCTCACGCCCGAAGAGAAGCTGCTGCGCGCGATCTTCGGCGAGAAGGCGTCCGACGTGAAGGACTCGTCCTTGCGCGTGCCGCCGGGCATGGACGGCACCGTCATCGACGTGCAGGTGTTCACCCGCGACGGCATCGAGAAGGACAAGCGCGCCAAGCAGATCGAGGAAACCGAGGTCAAGCGGGTCCGCAAGGATCTGGACGACCAGTTCCGCATCCTCGAAGGCGCGATCTACAGCCGCATGCGTACCCAGTTGGTCGGCAAGTCCGCGATGAGCGGTCCGGGCGGCCTGAAGCGCGGCGCCGAGATCACCGACGCCTACCTGGACGGCCTGAAGAAGGACGACTGGTTCAAGATCAACGTCAAGGACGAGGACGTCACCGAGTTCCTCGAGCGCGCCGCCGACCAGATCAAGCGCCACAAGGAAGAGTTCGACAAGCGCTTCAAGGAGAAGCAGGGCAAGATCACCCAGGGCGACGACCTCGCACCGGGCGTGCTGAAGATGGTCAAGGTGTTCCTGGCCGTGAAGCGCCGCATCCAGCCGGGCGACAAGATGGCCGGTCGCCACGGCAACAAGGGCGTGGTGTCGAACGTGGTGCCGGTGGAGGACATGCCGTACTCCGCCGACGGCGTGCCGGTCGACATCGTGCTGAACCCGCTGGGCGTGCCGTCGCGCATGAACATCGGGCAGATCCTGGAAGTGCATCTGGGCTGGGCCGCCAAGGGCCTGGGCAAGAAGATCCAGAAGATGCTCGAAGCGCAGGAGAAGGTGGCCAAGATCCGCGAGTTCCTCGACCAGATCTACAACAACCACGTCGCCGGCGCGGTGCAGCATGTCGACCTGAAGTCGCTCACCGACAAGGAAATCTTCGCGCTCGCCACCAACCTGCAGGAAGGCGTGCCGATGGCGACGCCGGTGTTCGACGGTGCGGAAGAGACCGAGATCAAGGCGATGCTGAGGCTGGCGGACCTGCCCGAGTCGGGCCAGACCACGCTGTACGACGGCCGTACCGGCGAGGCGTTCGATCGCCCGGTTACCGTCGGCTACATGCATTACCTGAAGCTCAACCACCTGGTCGACGACAAGATGCACGCGCGCTCCACCGGCCCGTACTCGCTGGTTACCCAGCAGCCGCTGGGCGGCAAGGCGCAGTTCGGCGGCCAGCGCTTCGGCGAGATGGAAGTGTGGGCGCTGGAAGCCTACGGCGCGGCCTACACCCTGCAGGAAATGCTGACGGTGAAGTCCGACGACGTGCAGGGCCGCAACCAGATGTACAAGAACATTGTCGACGGCAACCACGAAATGTCCGCGGGCATGCCGGAATCCTTCAACGTGCTGGTGAAGGAAATCCGCTCGCTCGCCATCGACATCGATCTGGAAGAGATCAAGTGATCCGCGCAGTCACCGGAGATTTCGAATGAAAGACCTGCTCAATCTGTTCAACCAGCAGCGCGCGACGCCGGATTTCGATGCGATCAAGATCGCGCTGGCCTCGCCGGAGCTGATCCGCTCGTGGTCGTACGGCGAAGTGAAGAAGCCGGAGACGATCAACTACCGCACCTTCAAGCCGGAGCGTGACGGCCTGTTCTGCGCCGCGATCTTCGGACCGGTGAAGGACTACGAGTGCCTGTGCGGCAAGTACAAGCGCATGAAGCATCGCGGCGTGGTCTGCGAGAAGTGCGGCACCGAGGTCACCCTGGCCAAGGTGCGTCGCGAGCGCATGGGCCACATCGAGCTGGCCAGCCCGACCGCGCACATCTGGTTCTTGAAGTCGCTGCCCTCGCGCATCGGCCTGATGCTGGACATGACCCTGCGCGACATCGAGCGCATCCTGTACTTCGAAGCCTTCGTGGTGATCGATCCGGGCATGACCGCGCTGGAGCGCGGCCAGCTGCTCAGCGAAGACCAGTACCTGGAAGCGACCGAAGAACATGGCGACGAGTTCGACGCGCGGATGGGCGCCGAGGCGGTGTTCCATCTGCTGAAATCGCTCGACCTGCCGGGCGAAGTGATCCGCCTGAAGGAAGAGATCGGCTCGACCAACTCCGAGACCAAGCTGAAGCGGCTGACCAAGCGCGTCAAGCTGATCGAGGCGTTCCTCGAATCCGGCAACAAGCCGGAGTGGATGGTGCTGACCGTTCTTCCCGTGCTGCCGCCGGACTTGCGTCCGCTGGTGCCGCTGGATGGTGGCCGTTTCGCCACTTCCGATCTGAACGATCTGTACCGTCGCGTGATCAACCGCAACAACCGCCTGAAGCGGCTGCTCGAGCTCAATGCGCCGGACATCATCGTGCGCAACGAGAAGCGCATGCTGCAGGAGTCGGTCGATGCGCTGCTCGACAACGGCCGCCGCGGCCGTGCCATCACCGGCACCAACAAGCGCGCGCTGAAATCGCTCGCCGACATGATCAAGGGCAAGCAGGGCCGCTTCCGCCAGAACCTGCTCGGCAAGCGCGTGGACTACTCCGGTCGCTCGGTGATCGTGGTCGGTCCGACCCTGCGCCTGCACCAGTGCGGCCTGCCCAAGAAGATGGCGCTGGAGCTGTTCAAGCCGTTCATCTTCGCCAAGCTGCAGGCGCGTGGCGAAGCCACCACGATCAAGGCGGCGAAGAAGCTGGTCGAGCGCGAAGAAGCCCAGGTGTGGGACATCCTCGAAGAGGTGATCCGCGAACATCCGGTACTGCTGAACCGTGCGCCGACCCTGCACCGTCTGGGTATCCAGGCGTTCGAGCCGAAGCTGATCGAAGGCAAGGCGATCCAGCTGCATCCGCTCGTCTGTACCGCGTTCAACGCCGACTTCGACGGCGACCAGATGGCCGTCCACGTGCCGCTGTCGATCGAGGCGCAGCTGGAAGCGCGCACGCTGATGATGTCGTCCAACAACATCCTCAGCCCCGCCAACGGCGAGCCGATCATCGTGCCGACCCAGGACGTGGTGCTGGGCCTGTACTACATGACCCGCGAGCTGATCAATGCCAAGGGCACCGGCATGGTGTTCTCCGGCATTTCCGAGGCGCGTCGCGCGTACGACAACCGTGCGGTCGAGCTGCATGCCCGGGTCAAGGTGCGCCTGAAGCTGGTGCATATCGCCGAGGACGGCGCCCGTACCCACGAGACGAAGATCGTCGACACCACCGTCGGCCGTGCGCTGCTGGCCGAAATCCTGCCGGAGGGCCTGCCGTTCGAGCTGGCCAACACCGAGCTGACCAAGAAGAACATCTCGCGCCTGATCAACTCCAGCTACCGTTTGCTGGGCCTGAAGGAAACGGTGGTGTTCGCCGACAAGCTGATGTACACCGGCTACCGGTTCGCCACCCGCGCGGGCATCTCGATCGGCATCGATGACATGCTGATCCCGGCCGAGAAGAAGACCATCCTCGACGAAGCCGAGAAGGAAGTCGTCGAGATCCAGCAGCAATACCAGTCGGGCCTGGTCACCGCCGGCGAGCGTTACAACAAGGTGGTCGACATCTGGTCGCGCACCAGCGAGCAGGTGGCCAAGGCGATGATCGACGGCATCGGCACCGAGAAGGTCGTCGATGCCGAGGGCAAGACGGTCAGCCAGAAGTCGATGAACTCGCTGTACATCATGGCCGACTCGGGCGCGCGCGGCTCGGTAGCGCAGATCCGCCAGCTGGCCGGCATGCGCGGCCTGATGGCGCGGCCGGACGGCTCGATTATCGAGACCCCGATCAAGGCCAACTTCCGCGAAGGCCTGAACGTGCTGCAGTACTTCAACTCGACCCACGGCGCCCGCAAGGGTCTGGCGGATACCGCGCTGAAGACCGCCAATTCCGGTTACCTGACCCGCCGCCTGGTGGACGTGGCGCAGGACGTAGTCATCACGATGGACGACTGCGGCACCGAGGACGGTGTCACCATGCAGCCGATCGTCGAGGGTGGCGATGTGGTCGAGCCGTTGCGCGACCGCGTACTCGGCCGCGTGGTGGTCGAGGACGTCTACGCCCCGGGCGACGATGACCGGCCGATCGTCACCCGCGACACCCTGCTCAACGAAGCCCTGGTCGAGAAGCTCGACAAGGCCGGCGTGCAGATCGTCAAGGTACGTTCGCCGATCACCTGCGAAGCCATCCACGGCGTGTGCAAGCTGTGCTACGGCCGCGACCTGGCCCGTGGCCACCTGGTCAACATGGGCGAGGCCGTGGGCGTGGTCGCCGCGCAGTCGATCGGCGAGCCAGGCACCCAGCTGACCATGCGTACCTTCCACATCGGCGGCGCGGCTTCGCGCGCGGCGGCGGTGGACAACGTGACGGTGAAGACCACCGGTTCGCTGAAGTTCAACAATCTGAAGTCGGTACAGCACAAGCAGGGCAACCTGGTGGCGGTGTCGCGCTCAGGCGAACTGAGCGTGATCGACGCCAGCGGTCGCGAGCGCGAGCGCTACAAGGTGCCGTACGGCGCCGTCATCGCGGTCAAGGATGGCGCCCCGGTCAAGCCGGGCCAGACCGTGGCGAACTGGGATCCGCATACCCATCCGATCGTCACCGAGGTGGCCGGCGTGGTGCGCTTCATCGACTTCCTCGATGGTGTCACCGTGCAGAGCCAGACCGACGAGCTGACCGGTCTGGAGTCGGCGGTGGTCACCGATCCGAAGCGTCGCGGCGCGCAGGCGAAGGACCTGCGTCCGATCGTACGTCTGGAAGATGCCAAGGGCCGCGAGCTGAAGCTGCCGGGCACCGACATTGCCGCGCAGTACTTCCTGCCGGCCGGTGCGATCGTGTCGATCCAGAACGGCGCGGAAGTGGGCGTAGGCGACGTGATCGCGCGCATTCCACAGGAAACCTCCAAGACCCGCGACATCACCGGCGGTCTGCCGCGCGTGGCCGACCTGTTCGAGGCACGCAAGCCGAAGGAGCCGGCAATCCTGGCCGAGCGCTCCGGCATCGTCAGCTTCGGCAAGGACACCAAGGGCAAGCAGCGCCTGATCATCAAGGACGCCGACGGCAACGAGCACGAGGAGCTGATTCCGAAGTGGCGTCAGGTCATCGTGTTCGAGGGCGAGCATGTGGAGAAGGGCGAGACCGTCGTCGACGGCGAGCCGAATCCGCATGACATCCTGCGCCTGCTCGGCGTGGAGCCGCTGGCCACCTACCTGGTCAAGGAGATCCAGGACGTGTACCGCCTGCAGGGCGTGAAGATCAACGACAAACACATCGAGGCGATCATTCGCCAGATGCTGCGCAAGGTCGAAATCGTCGAGCCGGGCGACAGCCACTACCTGCGCGGCGAGCAGGTCGAGCGCGTGCGGATCAACGGCGAGAACGAGCGGGCGACCGCCAAGGGCGAGCGTCCGGCGGATTACCAGTCGGTGCTGCTGGGCATCACCAAGGCATCGCTGGCGACCGAGTCGTTCATCTCGGCAGCCTCGTTCCAGGAAACTACCCGCGTCCTTACCGAGGCGGCGGTTCGCGGCACCCGCGACAGCTTGCGTGGCCTGAAGGAAAATGTTATTGTCGGTCGTCTTATTCCGGCAGGTACGGGTCTGGCATACCACGCATCGCGTCGTCGCCAGGGCGGTTTGACCGCCACGGAGCTGGAGACTCTTTCCGGCTCCACGCCTGCAGTCTCGTTCGCCGAGGCTTCGGCCGGTGGTGAAAACGGTGTCGAGTAAATCCGTTCGGGATCTTGCTCGCTGACATACGAAATGAGGTGCAGGGACGCACCTCGTGTTCGGGTCCAGGACGGCTGAGCGCTGGCTTGCCTATGGCGGGCCGCTCATGTTAAATTCCCGCTTCTTGGCAGACCGAGCTTATTCGGGCTGCCTTTATGTTTTCAGGAACAGCTTCGCATGACGACAGTCAACCAGTTGGTGCGCAAAAACCGCAGCCCCAAGACCTACAAGAGTGGGTCGCCTGCACTGCAGAGCAGCCCGCAGCGTCGTGGCGTCTGCACGCGCGTTTACACGACCACTCCGAAGAAGCCGAACTCGGCCCTGCGCAAGGTTGCCAAGGTGCGCCTGACCAACGGCTTCGAGGTCATCAGCTACATCGGTGGCGAAGGCCACAACCTGCAGGAGCACTCGGTGGTGCTGATCCGCGGCGGCCGCGTCAAGGACTTGCCGGGCGTGCGCTACCACACGGTACGCGGCAGCCTCGATTGCGCCGGCGTCACCAAGCGTCGCCAGTCGCGCTCGAAGTACGGCGCCAAGCGCCCGAAGAAGTAACGGCGGCTTACTTACTCGAAGAGTGCGGCCACGGACGGTCGCTTTTGCTCGGCAGGCATGGTGCCTGCAAGAAATACAACAGTGCGGCCAGGGTGGTCGCTTTTCCGGTGGGCAGGAATGCCCGCAAAAATAACGGACAAAAAACATGTCGCGCAAAGGTTCACATCCCGCCCGTCTGGTTCTGCCGGATCCCAAGCATGGCAGTCAGCTGATCGCCCGTTTCATCAACATGGTGATGAAGAGCGGCAAGAAATCGGTCGCCGAGAGCATCGTCTACGGTGCGCTGCAGCATATCGGCGAGAAGAATGCCGAGCCGGTGGCGCTGGTCGAGAAAGCGCTGAACAACATCGCTCCGGCGGTCGAGGTGAAGTCTCGCCGTGTCGGCGGCGCGACCTACCAGGTGCCGGTCGAAGTGCGTCCGGGTCGCCGCATGGCGCTGGCGATGCGCTGGGTCATCGACGCTGCCCGCAAGCGCGGCGAAACCTCGATGCCGCGCAAGCTGGCTGCCGAATTGCTGGAAGCTTCGGAAAGCCGCGGCGGCGCCGCCAAGAAGCGCGAGGAAACGCACCGCATGGCAGAGGCCAACAAGGCCTTCTCGCACTACAGGTGGTAAGTGGGTCGGGTCCTTGCCGTCGTCGCTGATGGCTAGGCGGCTCCGCCATCCTGGCAGACTCCTAAATAGAAGCGCGACCCGGACGGTCGTTTTCGAAACAGGGCAGGGTTGCCCGGCAAAGGTAAATATCCATGGCACGCACCACTCCCATCGAGCGCTACCGCAACTTCGGCATCATGGCTCACATCGATGCCGGCAAGACCACCACCACGGAGCGCATCCTGTTCTACACCGGCGTCAGCCACAAGATCGGCGAAGTGCACGACGGTGCGGCCACGATGGACTGGATGGAGCAGGAGCAGGAGCGCGGCATTACCATCACGTCGGCGGCCACGACGGCGTTCTGGAAAGGCATGGATCGTTCCATGCCCGAGCACCGCTTCAACATCATCGACACCCCGGGACACGTGGACTTCACCATCGAGGTCGAGCGTTCGCTGCGCGTGCTTGATGGCGCGGTATTCGTGTTGTGCGCGGTTGGTGGCGTGCAGCCGCAGTCCGAGACCGTGTGGCGCCAGGCCAACAAGTACAAGGTCCCGCGCCTTGCCTTCGTCAACAAGATGGATCGCACCGGCGCGAACTTCAGCAAGGTGATCGAGCAGCTGAAGGCTCGCCTGGGTGCCCATCCGGTGCCGATGCAGGTGCCGATCGGCGCCGAGGACAACTTCGCGGGCGTGGTCGACCTGCTCAAGATGAAGGCGATCATCTGGGACATGGAGTCCCAGGGCATGAAGTTCGAGTACCAGGAGATCCCGGCGAATCTGGCCGACAAGGCCGCCGAGGCGCGCAGCTTCATGGTGGAGTCGGCTGCCGAGGCCACCGAGGAGCTGATGAACAAGTATCTCGAGGGCGGCGACCTCAGCGAGGAGGAGATCATTGCCGGTCTGCGCCAGCGTACGCTCGCGAACGAGATCATCCCGGTATTCTGTGGCACGGCGTTCAAGAACAAGGGCGTCCAGGCGATGCTCGACGCCGTGGTCCAGCTGCTGCCGTCGCCTGCCGATCGCCCGCCGGTCGCCGGTGTCGACGAGAACGAACACGAAGCCACGCGCAAGGCCGATGACGCCGCGCCGTTCTCCGCGCTGGCGTTCAAGATCATGACCGACCCGTTCGTCGGCTCGCTGACGTTCTTCCGCGTCTACTCGGGCACGCTGAACTCCGGCGACGCCGTGTACAACCCGATCAAGAGCAAGAAGGAGCGCATCGGCCGCATCCTACAGATGCACGCGAACGAGCGTCAGGAACTGAAGGAAGTGCGTGCCGGCGACATCGCCGCCGCGGTCGGCTTGAAGGATGTGACGACCGGCGACACGCTGTGCGCGCAGGATCACGTGATCACCCTGGAGCGGATGACGTTCCCGGAGCCGGTGATTTCGATGGCGGTCGAGCCGAAGACCAAGTCGGACCAGGAGAAGATGGGCATCGCGCTCGGTCGTCTGGCCGCGGAAGATCCGTCGTTCCGTGTGCGCACGGACGAGGAGTCGGGTCAGACGATCATCTCGGGCATGGGCGAGTTGCACCTGGACATCCTGGTCGACCGCATGCGTCGCGAGTTCAACGTCGAGGCCAATGTCGGCAAGCCGCAGGTGGCCTATCGCGAGACGATTCGTGCTTCGGATGTCAAGTCTGACTACAAGCACGCCAAGCAGTCGGGCGGCAAGGGCCAGTACGGTCACGTCGTGATCGAGCTGTCGCCGATGACCGACGCCGACCGTGCCGATCCGAACGTGAAGGACGACTTCCTCTTCATCAACGACATCACCGGCGGCGTGATCCCGAAGGAATTCATCCCGTCGGTCGAGAAGGGCCTGCGCGAGACCATCACCAGCGGTCCGCTGGCCGGCTTCCCGGTGGTGGGCGTGAAGGTCAAACTGGTGTTCGGTTCGTACCACGATGTCGACTCGTCCGAAATGGCGTTCAAGCTGGCTGCTTCGATGGCATTCAAGCAGGGCTTCGCCAAGGCGAACCCGGTGCTGCTCGAGCCAATCATGAAGGTCGAGGTGGTGACCCCGGAAGAGTACGTCGGTGACGTGATGGGCGACATGAGCCGTCGTCGCGGCCTACTTCAGGGTCAGGACGACACGCCCTCGGGCAAGACCATCGACGCGATGGTCCCGCTGGGCGAGATGTTCGGTTATGCGACGACGATCCGCTCGCTGACCCAGGGCCGCGCCACCTTCACGATGGAATTCGACCACTATGCCGAAGCGCCGAACAACATCGCCGAACAGGTCATGAAGAAGGCCTGACCGGGCCGGCTTTCCCACGCTTAATTAGTGCGATCGATCCCTGATCGCGAAAATCGAAGAGCGGCCCCGCGGCCGCGCTAATTGATTGGTTCTTTCTAGAGGTCAGAGTCATGGCAAAGGGTAAATTCGAACGCACCAAGCCGCACGTCAACGTCGGCACGATTGGTCACGTGGATCACGGCAAGACGACGCTGACGGCGGCGCTGACGAAGGTCGGTGCGGAGCGCTTCGGTGGCGAGTTCAAGGATTACAGCGCGATCGACGCGGCGCCGGAAGAGAAGGCGCGCGGCATCACGATCTCGACGGCGCACGTGGAATACGAGTCGCCGAAGCGGCACTACGCGCACGTGGATTGCCCGGGGCATGCGGACTACGTGAAGAACATGATCACGGGTGCGGCGCAGATGGACGGCGCGATCCTGGTGTGCTCGGCGGCGGACGGTCCGATGCCGCAGACGCGCGAGCACATCCTGCTGAGCCGTCAGGTGGGCGTGCCGTACATCGTGGTCTACCTGAACAAGGCGGACATGGTGGACGACGCCGAGCTGCTCGAGCTGGTCGAGATGGAAGTGCGCGAGCTGCTGACCAAGTACGACTTCCCGGGCGACGACACGCCGATGATCCACGGTTCGGCCAAGCTGGCGCTGGAAGGCGATCAGAGCGAGATCGGCGTGCCGTCGATCATCAAGCTGGTGGATGCGCTGGACACCTGGATCCCGGAGCCGGTGCGCGCGATCGACAAGCCGTTCCTGATGCCGGTGGAGGACGTGTTCTCGATCTCCGGCCGCGGCACGGTGGTGACCGGCCGTATCGAGCGCGGCGTGATCAAGGTGGGCGACGAAATCGAAGTGGTCGGCATCCGCGACACGCAGAAGACCACCGTGACCGGCGTGGAAATGTTCCGCAAGCTGCTGGACCAGGGTCAGGCGGGCGACAACGCCGGTCTGCTGCTGCGCGGCCTGAAGCGTGACGACGTCGAGCGCGGCCAGGTGCTGGCCAAGCCGGGCACGATCACGCCGCACACCGATTTCGAGGCCGAGGTCTATGTGCTGAGCAAGGACGAGGGTGGCCGTCATACGCCGTTCTTCAAGGGCTACCGTCCGCAGTTCTACTTCCGCACGACCGACGTGACCGGCGCGGTGACGCTGCCGGAAGGCGTGGAAATGGTGATGCCGGGCGACAACGTGAAGATGGTGGTGAGCCTGATCCACCCGATCGCGATGGACGAAGGCCTGCGTTTCGCCATCCGCGAAGGCGGCCGCACCGTCGGCGCCGGCGTGGTGGCCAAGGTCATCAAGTAATAGCTCTTGTGAGAAGTCCGGCATGGATGCCGGGTTGATCTTTGCCATCAGGGAGGATGGCTGAAGTAAAGGTCACGGGGCGAACGGAACCGCACGCTGCCGGGATAACTCCCGCTGTTGAACCGGACGTGGCTGCGCCGCGCCGGTTGACGCCGGCCAAGTCAAGGTTGATGTTGTTTCGCACCCCTTCACTAATGCCAGATTTGCCGGTATACTTGGCAGCTCACTTGTCGGACAGACGTGTTTCTGGACGACCAACCGCGAAATGAGGCGCAGGACGTGCTTCGAGTTCGCTGGCCGCGGATCGGCCTTCGCAAGTCGACGTGATCGCGGGGTGTGCCCTGTTGACACGTCGTTTTGTGCGAGATTCGGATGGTGCCAGGCGAGCGAACCGATGCTCGCCTGGTGTTTTTCAAAGGGGCCGACGAATCATTGAAGGCCTCGGGTTTGTGGCAATAGGCAGTGCGGGGCGGTGAGAAGCCGCTTCGTTTCACAGAACGTTCTTTCGACAACAGGACACGGTTATGGCGAACCAGAAGATTCGGATTCGGCTGAAAGCGTACGATCATCGCCTGATCGACCGCTCGGCCAGCGAGATCGTCGAGACGGCAAAGCGCACGGGTGCCACGGTACTCGGCCCGATCCCGCTCCCGACCAAGATCGAGCGTTACACCATTCTGACGTCGCCGCACGTCGACAAGGATGCACGCGACCAGTACGAGACCCGTACCCACAAGCGTGTGCTCGACATCGTCGACCCGAACGACAAGACCGTGGACGCGCTCATGAAGCTTGATCTCGCCGCAGGCGTCGATGTTCAGATCAAGCTCGGTTGAGCGACAGACAGGATACGAAGATGAGTATCGGATTGGTTGGCCGCAAATGCGGCATGAGCCGACTCTTCACTGAAGATGGTCGTTCGATTCCGGTGACGCTGATTGAAGCGACGCCGAACCGGGTGACCCAGCTGAAGACGGATGACAACGATGGCTACAGCGCCGTCCAGGTTTCTGCGGGCAGCAAGCGCGCGAACCTGCTGACGCAGCCGCTGAAGGGTCATTACGCGAAGGCCAAGGTTGAGCCGGGTCGTGGTCTGTGGGAGTTCCGCGTGGCGGCCGAGGACCTCGGCAAGTATGCCGTGGGTACCGAGATCAAGGCGGATGAGGTGTTCTCCGTCGGCCAGATCGTCGACGTTGCCGGCGTGTCGAAGGGCAAGGGCTTCCAGGGCACGATCAAGCGCTGGAACTTCAAGATGGGCGACGCCACCCACGGCAACTCGCTCTCGCATCGCGCGCCGGGCTCCATCGGCCAGCGCCAGACGCCGGGTCGCGTGTTCCCCGGCAAGAAGATGGCCGGTCACATGGGTGCCGTGCGCCGCTCGGCGCAGGGGCTGGAAGTGGTCAAGGTCGACGCCGAGCGCCACCTGATTGCGGTGAAGGGCGCGGTACCGGGTGCAACCGGTGGCGACGTCATCATTCGCCCGACGACCAAGGGTTGAGGAGAGTCGCCATGGAATTGAATGTCATTGGCGCCAAGCCGCTCAGCGTGTCGGACGAAGTGTTCGGCGGCGAGTACAAGAAAGCCCTGGTTCACCAGGTGGTGGTTGCCTACCAGGCGGCTGGTCGCGCCGGTACCAAGGCGCAGCTGTCGCGCGGCGAGATGTCCGGCACCACCAAGAAATTCAAGAAGCAGAAGGGCGGTGGTGCCCGTCACGGTGACTACCGTGCGCCGATCTTCATCGGCGGCGGCGTCACGTTTGCCGCCAAGCCGCGCAGCTACGAGCAGAAAGTCAATCGCAAGGCCTACCGTGTCGCGATCCGCTCGATTTTCTCCGAGCTGGCCCGCCAAGGTCGCCTGAAGGTCGTCGAGAGCTTCGGTGTCGAGACGCCGAAGACCTCCGCGATGGTGGCCAAGCTGGCTGAGCTGGAGGTTTCCGGTCGCGTGCTGCTGGTGTCGGAGGATGCCTCCGAGGCGTTGTTCCTGGCCGCGCGCAATATCCCGTATATCTATGTGCTGGACGTGATGGCGCTGAACCCGGTCAGCCTGGTCGGTTCCGACCATGTGGTGATGACGGTCGACGCCGTGAAGAAGGTCGAGGAGTGGCTGGCATGAACAACGAACGCATTCTCGATACGCTGCGCGCGCCGCACATTTCCGAGAAGTCGGCGCGCCTGGCCGAGCATAATCAGTACGTATTCGTGGTCGCCCCGACCGCAACCAAGGCTGATGTCCGCGTTGCCGTGGAGAAGATGTTCGACGTCAAGGTCGAGCAGGTGAACCTCGTCAACACCAAGGGCAAGGTCAAGTCCTTCCGTTTCCGCGCTGGCAGCCGCCAGGGCAAGCGCAAGGCCTATGTGCGTCTTGCCGATGGCCAGACCATCGACGTGTCCGCCAAGGCCTGAGCCAGGAGTTCTGTGAGATGGCACTAATCAACCACAAGCCGACCTCGCCGGGCCGCCGTGACGCGGTGAGCGTCCGCACGGAAGGCCTGTACAAGGGCGCGCCGTACGCGGCGTTGACCGAGTCGCAGTCCAAGACCGGCGGTCGCAACCACCACGGTCGCATCACCACGCGTCATCGTGGCGGCGGCCACAAGCAGCATTACCGCCTCATCGATTTCAAGCGCGACAAGGAGGGCATTGCTGCCCGCGTCGAGCGCATCGAGTACGATCCGAACCGCACCGCGCACATCGCGTTGCTGTGCTATGCCGACGGCGAGCGTCGTTACATCATTGCGCCGAAGGGCGTGCAGGTGGACGACCGCCTGGTGTCTGGCCGCGATGCGCCGATCAAGGCCGGCAACTGCCTGCAGCTGCGCAATATCCCGATGGGCAGCACCATCCATTGCATCGAGCTGCGTCCCGGCAAGGGCGCGCAGATCGCCCGCAGCGCAGGCGCTTCGGTGCAGCTGGTCGCCCGCGAGTCCGGGTACGCCACGTTGCGACTGCGCTCCGGCGAGATGCGCCGCGTCTCGGTCGACTGCCGCGCCACCATCGGCGAAGTGGGCAACGGCGAGCACAGCCTGAAGAAGCTGGGCAAGGCCGGCGCCAAGCGCTGGGTGGGTATTCGCCCGACCGTCCGCGGCGTGGTGATGAACCCGGTCGACCACCCGCACGGCGGTGGTGAAGGCAAGACTTCTGGCGGTCGTCATCCGGTCAGCCCGTGGGGCACGCCGGCCAAGGGTTACAAGACCCGCAACAACAAGCGCACGCAGCAGTTCATCGTGCGTCGTCGTACCAAGTAACAGGAAGCCGACATGCCGCGTTCTCTGAAGAAAGGTCCGTTCGTCGACCTTCACCTCGCGAAGAAGGTGGAAGCTGCGGTTTCCGCCCACAACAAGCGCCCGATCAAGACATGGTCGCGCCGCTCGATGATCCTGCCGGAAATGGTCGGCTTGACCATCGCCATCCACAACGGCCGTCAGCACGTGCCTGTCCTGATCAACGAGAACATGGTCGGGCACAAGCTCGGCGAGTTCGCGGTGACCCGTACGTTCAAAGGCCATGTCGGCGACAAGAAGGGCAAGTGATGAGCACTGAAGCCAAAGCGATCCTGCGCGGCGCCCGCATTTCGGCGCAAAAGGCACGCCTGGTGGCTGATCTGGTCCGCGGTCTTCCCGTGGGCAGGGCCAGCGACGTGCTCACCTACACCAACAAGAAGGCCGCGCACCTGGTTCGCAAGGTGCTGCTGTCGGCCGTCGCCAACGCCGAGAACAATCTCGGCGCGGATGTCGACGAGCTGAAGGTGGCCAGCATCTTCGTCGACGAAGGTCCGGCGATGAAGCGCATGTATGCCCGCGCCAAAGGCCGCGGTTCGCGCATTCTCAAGCGCACCAGCCACATCACTGTGGTTGTTGGTAACTGACCGGGGACATAGACGATGGGTCACAAAGTTCATCCCACCGGTATCCGCCTCGGCATTGCCAAGGACTGGAACTCGAAGTGGTTCGCCAACAAGGGCGATTATGCCAAGTATCTCGTGGCCGACATCAAGGTCCGCGACATGCTGAAGAAGAAGCTGGCTGCCGCCGGTATCTCGAAGATCCAGATCGAGCGCCCGGCCAAGACGGCGCGCGTGACGATCCACACCGCCCGCCCGGGCGTGGTGATCGGCAAGAAGGGCGAGGATATCGAGAAGCTGCGTAAGGAAGTCAGCGACATGATGGGCGTCCCGACGCACATCAACGTCAACGAAGTGCGCAAGCCCGAGCTTGACGCGCAGTTGGTGGCCGAGTCGATCGCGCAGCAGCTGGAGCGTCGCATCATGTTCCGCCGCGCGATGAAGCGTTCGGTCGGCAATGCGATGCGCCTGGGCGCGCTGGGCATCAAGATCAACGTGTCCGGCCGCCTGAACGGTGCCGAGATCGCCCGTTCCGAGTGGGCCCGTGAAGGCCGCGTGCCGCTGCACACGCTGCGTGCCGACATCGATTACGGCTTCGCCGAGGCGAGCACCACCTACGGCATCATCGGCATCAAGGTGTGGGTCAACAAGGGCGAGATCTTCGACCTGACCCAGATCGGCCAGGAGTCGAAGGACGAGTCGCCCGCGCAGCCGCGCCGCGAAGGTGGCGAAGGTCGTCGTAACGATTCGCGTCGCGAGGCCGGTGACGGCCGCCGCGAGCGGTCTGCGAAGTAAGGAGAGTTGCCATGTTGCAACCCAAGCGAACCAAATACCGCAAACAGTTCAAGGGCCGTAACAACGGTCTGGCGCAGTGCTCCAACCTCGTCAGCTTTGGCGAGTACGGCCTGAAGGCTACGACCCACGGCGCGCTCACTGCACGTCAGATCGAAGCCGCCCGTCGTTGCATCACCCGCTTCGTCAAGCGTGGCGGCAAGCTGTGGATCCGCGTGTTCCCGGACAAGCCGATCACCAAGAAGCCGATCGAAGTCCGCATGGGCTCGGGCAAGGGCAGTGTCGAGTTCTGGGTCGCCCCGATCCAGCCCGGGCGCATGCTCTATGAAATCGAGGGCGTCGACGAGTTGACGGCGCGCGAGGCGTTCCGCCTGGCCGCCGCCAAGCTGTCGGTGCAGACCCAGTTTGTGACCCGGGCGGTGATGTGATGGCCAGCAAAGATATCAACAACCAGTCGGCCGAAGAGCTGCAGCAGCACCTGCTGGACCTGCGCAAGGAGCAGTTCAACCTGCGCATGCAGAAGGGTTCCGGCCAGCTCACTCAGCCGCACCAGCTCCGCCGCGTTCGGCGTGACATCGCCCGCACGAAATTCGTGCTCGGCGGCAAGAAGTAAGGGACGGCCGACATGAGCGACAACAACAAGCAGACGCGCACCCTTGAGGGCCGCGTCACCAGCAACAAGATGGACAAGACGGTCACCGTCCTGGTCGAGCGCCAGGAGCAGCACTGGCTGCTCGGCAAGACCATCCGCCGGTCGACCAAACTGCACGCGCAGGACGACCTGGGTGCGAACGAGGGCGACCTCGTGCGCATCGCGGAGTGCCGTCCGCTGTCCAAGACCAAGCATCACCGCGTGGTCGAAATCATCACGCGCGCCAACGTCTAAGGGAGGGTGCAGACATGATCCAGATGCAAAGCACGCTTTCCGCAGCGGACAACAGCGGCGCGAAAGAACTGATGTGCATCAAGGTACTCGGCGGCTCCAAGCGCCGTTACGCCGCGATCGGTGACGTGATCAAGGTCACCGTGAAGGATGCGATCCCTCGCGGCAAGGTGAAGAAGGGCGAGGTTTACAACGCCGTGGTGGTGCGTACTGCCAAGGGTGTGCGTCGTCCCGATGGCTCGCTGATCCGTTTCGACGGCAATGCAGCGGTCCTCCTCAACAACAAGCTCGAGCCGATCGGCACCCGTATTTTCGGGCCGGTTACCCGCGAGCTGCGCAGCGAGAAGTTCATGAAGATCGTCTCGCTTGCGCCCGAAGTGCTCTGAGCGGAGTCAAGACAATGAACCGTATCCGCAAGGGTGATCAGGTCCTGGTGATCACCGGCAAGAACAAGGGTCAGCGCGGCGATGTGCTGCGTGTTGCAGGCGATCGCGTGTTCGTCTCCAACGTGAATCTGGTCAAGCGCCACACCAAGCCGAACCCCCAGGCCAACCAGGCTGGCGGCATCGTCGAGCGTGAAGCCTCGATCCATCTCTCCAATGTGCAGCTGTTCAACCCCGCCACGAACAAGGGTGAACGCGTCGGCACCAAAACGCTCGCTGATGGGCGCAAGGTTCGCGTGTTCCGCTCGTCTGGCGAGGTGGTGGACGCGTAAGGAATCACGATCATGACCCGCCTTGAAAATTTCTACAAAGAGCAGGTAGTGCCGAAGCTCACCGAGCAGTTCGGCTACCAGAACGTGATGCAGGTTCCCCGCATCACCAAGATCACGCTGAACATGGGCGTGGGCGAAGCCGCGGGCAACAAGAAGGTGCTCGAGAATGCCGTGGCCGACATGGCCAAGATCTCCGGCCAGAAGCCGATCACGACCAAGGCGCGCGTGTCCGTGGCCTCGTTCAAGATCCGCGACGGCTGGCCGATCGGCTGCAAGGTCACCTTGCGCCGCGCCCAGATGTTCGAGTTCCTCGATCGCCTGATCAACATTTCGCTGCCGCGTGTGCGCGACTTCCGCGGTGTTTCGGGCAAGGCCTTCGACGGCCGCGGCAATTACAACTTCGGCATCAAGGAACAGATCATCTTCCCTGAGATCGACTTCGACCAGGTCGATGCGCTGCGTGGCATGGATATCTCCATCACCACCACCGCCAAGACCGACGAAGAAGCGAAGGCCTTGCTGGCAGCGTTCAGCTTCCCGTTCCGCAACTGATAGACGCGAGAGATACCCATGGCAAAGACCTCGATGGTCAACCGCGACATCAAGCGGACCAAGCTCGTCCAGAAATTCGCCACCAAGCGTGCCGAGCTGAAGGCGATCGTGCTGAGCCCCAGCGCTTCCTACGACGAGAAGATGGCGGCCCAGTCCAAGCTGCAGAAGCTGCCGCGCGATGCCAGCCCGGTGCGCCAGCGCACCCGTTGCGCGTTGACCGGTCGTCCGCGTGCCGTCTACGCCAAGTTCGGCCTGGGCCGCAACAAGCTGCGCGAAGCGACCATGCGTGGCGACGTGCCCGGCCTGCGCAAGGCCAGCTGGTAACCACCTTTCCGGGCCGGTCGACGGGATATTCCGTCGCCGGCTCACCCGGCGGGCTCAGCGTGCCGCCGGTAGATGCGACTACCGCATCGCTATTCGCCAAAACCTGAAAATGCTGTTATAGTCGGCGGTCTGCGCAAGGCAGGCCGGCGTCCGTGCCGGCTCACAATCTGATTGATTTCCGGTTTTATCGGATATCGGTGCACTCTGAAGGATGTTTTCATGAGCATGACTGATCCCATCGCCGATCTGTTCACGCGTGTCCGCAATGCCCAGGCCATGGGCAAGCCGACCGTGCGTATGCCGTCGTCGAAACTGAAGGTGGCGATCGCCGACCTTCTCAAGAACGAGGGCTACATCCTCGACGCCAAGACTTCCACCGAGGAAGGCAAGCCGGTGCTCGAGCTCAAGCTCAAGTATTTCGAGGGCCAGCCGGCCATCGAGCGCATTTCCCGTGTCAGCCGCTCTGGCCTGCGCGTTTATCGCGGCAAGGACGAGTTGCCAAAGGTCCTGGGTGGCCTGGGCATCTCGATCATCTCGACTTCCGCCGGTCTGCTGACCGATGCGCAGGCCCGCGCCAAGGGTCTGGGTGGCGAAGTCATCGGCCAAGTGGCATAAGGAGTCCATCAATGTCACGTGTTGCCAAACAACCAATTTCCCTGCCCAAGGGCGTCGAGATGACGGTCGGTAACGACGGCATCTCCGTGAAGGGCCCCAAGGGTACGCTGTCCGTGCATCACCTGCCGGGCGTCAGCATCGCCGTGGACAACGGCGTGGCGAACATCAGCCTGGTGGAAGGCGCCGACGACAAGTTCGGCGGCACCGCGCGCGCACTGCTGTCCAACATGGTCACCGGTGTCTCCACCGGCTACGAGCGCAAGCTTGAGCTGGTCGGCGTCGGCTACCGTGTTTCCATGCAGGGCAAGTCGCTGAACCTGAGCCTGGGCTTTTCCCACCCGGTGGTGTTCGATGCGCCGGAAGGCATCAGCATCGAAACCCCGACGCAGACCGAAGTCCTGATCAAGGGCGCGGACAAGCAGGCGGTGGGCCAGGTGGCGGCCAAGATTCGCGGCTTCCGTCCGCCGGAGCCCTACAAGGGCAAGGGCGTGCGTTATGCCGGCGAGAAGATCACCTTGAAGGAAGCAAAGAAGGCTTGATGCGGGTCCCTCCGCGAAGACCGGCCATCCATGGCCGGACTCTTCGAAAGAGCCGCTCATACTAGCCAATCCGCTTTCTGGAGACATGACGATGAACAAGAACGAAAACCGCCTGCGCCGTGCCAAGTCCACGCGGGCCCATATCCGCAAGCTGGCGGTCGCCCGCCTGTCGGTGCACCGTACGGGCCAGCACATCTATGCGCAGGTGTTCGACGCCTCCGGCAAGAACGTGGTGGCGGCTGCCTCCACCGTACAGAAGTCGGTGGCCGAGGGCCTGAAGGGGACCAAGAACCTGGCTGCCGCCGCTGCGGTGGGCAAGGCCGTCGCCGAGCGTGCGAAGGCCGCGGGTATCGAAGCGGTGGCGTTCGATCGCTCCGGTTTCCGCTATCACGGCCGCATCAAGGCACTGGCCGACGCGGCCCGCGAGGCCGGTCTGCAGTTCTGAGCGACACCCGGGTCAGGGCACGTCCCTGATTTCCATTGCATCACCTACAACTCCAAGCGGCCCAGCCGCAAACGAAGTCCCGGTCCGCCGGGCACATGGAAAAGAACATGTCTTCTACCGATCGCGAAAATTCCGACGGCCTGCTGGAAAAGCTGATTGCCGTCAACCGTGTGGCCAAGACCGTCAAGGGTGGCCGCCAGATGAGCTTCACCGCGCTGACCGTGGTCGGCGACGGCGAGGGCAAGGTCGGCTTCGGCTATGGCAAGGCGCGTGAAGTGCCGGTGGCCATTTCCAAGGCGATGGAGCGCGCCCGTCGCCAGATGGTGAACATCGAGCTGAACAACGGCACCCTGTGGTATGCCGTGAAGGCGAACCATGGCGCGGCCCGCGTCTACATGCAGCCGGCTTCCGAAGGTACCGGCGTGATCGCCGGCGGCGCCATGCGTGCCGTGCTGGAAGTGGTCGGCGTGAAGAACGTGCTGGCCAAGGCAGTCGGTTCGCGCAACCCGATCAACCTGGTGCGCGCCACCATCAAGGGCCTGCAGGCAGTCGCCTCGCCCAAGAAGATCGCCGCCAAGCGTGGCAAGAGCCTGGAAGAGGTGCTCGGCAATGGCTAAGAAGAACGAAACCGCCGCCACCGTGCGCGTGCGTCTGGTCAAGGGCCTGCGCGGCGTGCAGGCCCGGCACCGCCTGAGCGTCAAGGCGCTGGGCCTGGGCAAGATCGATGACGTCCGTGAATTGAAGGACAGTCCGCAGGTCCGTGGCCTGATCAATACGGTCTACTACCTGGTTCGGGTCGAGGAGTAAGCATCATGCGTCTGAATGACATCAAGCCGGCCGCCGGTTCCCACAAGACGCGCCTGCGCGTCGGCCGCGGCATCGGTTCGGGCCTGGGCAAGACCGCCGGTCGCGGCCACAAGGGTCAGCACGCCCGCGCAGGCGGCACCCACAAGTATGGCTTCGAGGGCGGCCAGATGCCGCTGAATCGCCGGATGCCGAAGATCGGCTTCCGTTCGAAGAAGCAGGCCGAGAGCCAGGAAGTGTTCCTGTACCAGCTGGCCAGCCTCAAGGGTGACGTGATCGACGTCGTCGCGCTGCATCAGGCTGGCCTGATCAACGGCCGCGCGAAGAAGGTCAAGGTGGTCCTCAAGGGCGAGATCGGTCGCGCGGTGAAGTTGTCCGGTCTGCTGGCTACCGCCGGCGCCAAGGCAGCCATCGAGGCTGCCGGCGGCAGCGTGGAGTAATCAGGTGGCAGCAGCCAAGGGCAATGCACTCGGCAAGCTCGGCAAGCTGACGGAGCTTCGCCAGCGTATCTTCTTCGTGATCGGTGCGCTGGTGGTGTTTCGGCTCGGTTCGTTCATTCCGGTTCCGGGCGTCAACCCGGAGGCGATGACCAACCTGGTCAACGGCAATGGCCTGATGGACATGTTCAACATGTTCTCGGGCGGCGCGCTGGAGCGCTTCTCGGTATTCGCGCTGGGCGTGATCCCGTACATCTCGGCGTCGATCGTGTTCCAGATGATGGGCGCGGTGGTACCGAGCCTGCAGAGCCTGCGCAAGGAAGGCGAGGCCGGCAAGCGTAAGATGACGATGTACACGCGCTATGCCACGGTGGCCCTGGCGGCGTTCCAGTCGTTCGGTATCGCAGTGGCGTTGCAGGGGCAGGTTGCCGCGGGTGGCGCACCGGTGGTCTACACCCCGGGCTTCGGCTTCATCTTCTCGTCCGTGGTCGGGCTTACCGCCGGCACCATGTTCCTGATGTGGCTGGGCGAGCAGATGACCGAGCGCGGCATCGGCAACGGCATTTCCCTGCTGATCTTCGCCGGTATCGTGGCCGGTCTGCCGGGGGCGGTGGTGCATACCCTGGGCATGGCCAGCAACGGCGAGCTGTCGTTGATCAAGTTGTTGATGGTACTTGTTGTAACGCTGGGCGTGACTGGGTTCGTGGTGTTCATGGAGCGTGCCCAGCGGCGCATCACGGTGAACTACGCGCGGCGTTCCGGTGGGCAGAAGGCCTACATGAACCAGAGCTCGAACCTGCCGCTGAAGATCAACATGTCGGGCGTGATTCCGCCGATCTTCGCCTCCAGTCTGCTGATGTTCCCGGCGACTGCGGTGAGCTGGTTCAGCACGGGTCAGAAATCGCGCTGGCTGCAGGACCTGACCCAGGCGCTGAGTCCGGGCAACCCGCTGTACGAGACCGTCTTTTCGGTACTGGTGATCGGTTTTGCGTTCTTCTACACGGCGATCGTGTTCAACGCCGACGAGACTGCCGACAATCTCAAGCGTTCCGGAGCGTTGATCCCGGGTATCCGTCCGGGCAAGGCCACGGCCGGCTACATCGATGCGGTGATGACGCGCCTGACCGGTGTCGGCGCGCTGTATCTGGTGCTGGTCTGCCTGGTGCCGTCGTTCATGCAGAGCGCCTGGCACGTACCGTTCTATTTCGGTGGCACGTCGCTGCTGATCGTGGTGGTGGTGGTGATGGATTTCACGGCACAGGTGCAGGCGCACCTGGTCAGTCACCAGTACGAAAGTCTGCTCAAGAAGGCCAATCTCCGTCGCAACTAGTGGCTGCTGGGGCGAACGGGTCTGGTCGAAGTCGGAGGCTGGCGGCGCCTTGGTGCCGCAGGGCTTTCCAGTCAGGGTAATTCAGGTTAGAATTGCGCGTTTACCGCGCAAGAAACGCATCGGAGAAAGTACATCATGGCGCGCATCGCGGGTGTCAATTTGCCGGTCCAGAAGCATGTCTGGGTCGGTCTGCAGAGCATTTACGGTATCGGCCGCAGCCGGGCCAGGAAGGTCTGCGTGGATGCTGGCGTGGTTCCCACCACCCAGATCAAGTCCCTCAGTGAAGGCGAGGTGGAGAAGATCCGCCACGAGATCGCCAAGTACACCGTCGAGGGCGATCTTCGCCGCGAGGTGGGCATGGCCATCAAGCGCCTGATGGACCTGGGTTGCTACCGCGGCCTGCGTCATCGTCGCGGCCTGCCGGTGCGCGGCCAGCGCACGCGTACCAACGCACGCACCCGCAAGGGCCCGCGTCGCGCCATCAAGAAGTAAGTAACGGATTCCGAACATGGCCAAGCCTGTCAAGACCAAGAAGAAGATCAAGCGCGTTGTCACGGATGCCGTGGCCCACGTGCAGGCCTCCTTCAACAACACCATCGTCACCATTACCGATCGCCAGGGCAATGCCCTGTCGTGGGCGACCGCCGGCGGCGCGGGTTTCCGCGGTTCGCGCAAGTCGACCCCGTTCGCCGCCCAGGTGGCCGCCGAGAAGGCCGGTCGTGCCGCCGGCGACTACGGCGTGAAGACGGTGGAAGTGCGCATCAAGGGTCCGGGCCCGGGCCGCGAGTCGGCGGTGCGCTCGCTGAACGCGTTGGGCTACAAGGTGCTCAACATCATCGATGTCACGCCGATTCCGCACAACGGCTGCCGTCCCCCCAAGAAGCGTCGAGTCTAAGAGGTTGTTTTTTGCGATCATCCCTGATCGCGAAAATCAAAAACCGGCCTTCCTTGGCCGGACTATCGAAAGAGAAAAAACATGGCCCGTTATCGTGGAGCTACCTGCAAACTCGCCCGTCGTGAGGGTGCAGATCTCAGCCTGAAGAGCCCGGCGCGCGCGCTGGATTCCAAGTGCAAGCTGGAAAACAAGCCCGGTCAGCATGGCGCGAACAAGCGCATGCGCATGTCCGACTACGCCGTGCAGCTGCGTGAAAAGCAGAAGGTCAAGCGCATCTACGGTGTGCTCGAGCGCCAGTTCAGCAACTACTACACCAAGGCGACCACCCTCAAGGGCAACACCGGCGAGAACCTGCTGCGCCTGCTCGAGAGCCGCCTGGACAACGTCGTCTACCGCATGGGCTTCGCGGTCACCCGCGCCCAGGCCCGCCAGCTGGTCGCGCACAAGGCCATCCTGGTGAACGGCAAGAAGGTGAACATTCCTTCGTACCAGGTGCGCCCGGGCGATGCGATCGCGCTGACCGAGCGCGCCCGCAGCCAGCTACGCGTGCAGGAGGCGGCGACTGTGTTCGACACCATGGACCTGCGTCCGGGTTGGGTCGAGGTCGACAGCAAGAAGTTTGAAGGTACGTTCAAGTCGGTGCCGGATCGTGGCGATCTGCCGACCGACATCAATGAAGCCCTGATCGTCGAGCTTTACTCGAAGTAATTTTACCGGAGCTCTGCATGGCAGTTTCGTCAACTAGCGTGCTGCGGCCGCGTGGCCTCAGCGTCGAACAGCTCGGAGCCAACCGCGCCAAGGTGGTGGTCGAGCCGCTCGAGCGTGGCTTTGGCCACACCCTGGGCAACGCGCTGCGTCGCGTGCTGCTCTCCTCGATCCCCGGCAGCGCCATCGTCGAGGTCGAAATCGATGGCGTGCTGCACGAGTACACCACCCTGGAAGGCCTGCAGGAGGACGTGATCGAAGTCCTGCTGAACCTCAAGGATGTGGCGATCCGTCAGCACAGCGGCGACGAGGTCACCCTCACCCTGTCCAAGAAGGGCAAGGGCGTGGTCACGGCCGGCGACATCGTCGTCGACCACTCGGTGGAGATCATCAACCCCGAGCACGTGATCTGCCACCTGACCAAGGACATCGCGCTCAACATGCGCCTGAAGGTGCGTCGAGGCGTCGGCTACCAGCCGGCCAGCGCGCGGCAGCATCCGGATGACGAGGCGCGTCCGATCGGCCGCCTGCAACTGGACGCGTCGTTCGCGCCGGTGCTGCGCGTGGCCTACGAAGTGGACGCGGCTCGTGTCGAGCAGCGTACCAACCTCGACAAGCTGGTGCTGGACATCGAGACCAACGGCACCATCGGCGCCGAGGATGCGGTGCGCAAGGCGGCCGAGATCATCAACGACCAGCTGTCGGTGTTCGGCGATTTCTCGCGTCGCGAGAGCGCCACCGACAAGGCGGAGAAGAGCGGTTTCGATCCGCTGCTGCTGCGCCCGATCGACGATCTGGAGCTCACCGTGCGTTCGGCGAACTGCCTGAAGGCCGAGAGCATCTATTACATCGGCGACCTGGTGCAGAAGACCGAGGTCGAGCTGCTGAAGACGCCGAACCTGGGCAAGAAGTCGCTGACCGAGATCAAGGACGTGCTGGGCGGTCGTGGCCTCGCGCTGGGCATGAAGCTCGAGAACTGGCCGCCGCCGGGCTTGTCGCACGGTATGCAGCTGGGTTGATGGAAAGCCGGGATCCCGTATCCCGAAAAACATAAGCGGATAGCCGCGGAAGGCCGGACGCAGGTGCCGGTCTTTCATAACAACAGACCAAAGAGAGTTCCGTCATGCGCCACATGAAATCCGGACGCAAGTTCAACCGGACCAGCAGCCATCGCGAAGCCATGTTCAAGAACATGGCTTCGTCGCTGTTCAAGCACGAGCTGATCCGTACCACCCTGCCGAAGGCGAAGGAACTTCGCCGCGTGGCCGAGCCGCTGATCACCCTGGCCAAGGCCGACGGCGTGGCCAATCGTCGCCTCGCCTTCTCGCGCCTGCGTGACAAGGAAGCGGTGGGCAAGCTGTTCGTCGAGCTGGGCCCGCGCTACAAGGAGCGCCCCGGCGGCTACCTGCGCATCCTGAAGTGCGGCTTCCGCGATGGCGACAACGCGCCGATGGCGTACGTCGAGCTGGTCGGCCGCCCGCAGGTCGAGGCCGTCGACGCCGAGTAAGGCGGTCGATCGGGCGGGCCCACCGCACCTTCAGACAAGAGACCCGGCCGGGTGACCTGCCGGGTTTTCGCGTATGGGGGCTTCGCCGGGCCGGGTATTTCTGCCCGATGCCGCTTGCCTGCTGACAGCGTCCAGGCGAACGGGTAATGTCATTGGTTCCGCAACGCAGCAATCCACCATGAATCCATTCCGCTGGTCGTACCGTGTCAGTTTCCTCGTCGGCTTCCTGGTCTGCGCGGGGCTGCTCGGCTTTGCGCTGTACGCCGAATACGGACTGGGCATGACGCCGTGCCCGCTGTGCGTCTTCCAGCGCATCGCGTTCCTGTTCATGGCGCTGTTCTTCCTGGTGGGCGGCCTGCATGCGCCGCGTGGCAACGGCCGCTGGGCCTATGCAGGGCTGGTACTGGTCGGTGCGGTGGGTGGCATCGTCACCGCCGGCCGCCATCTCTGGCTGCAGACCCTGCCGGCCGACCAGGTGCCTTCCTGCGGCCCCGGCCTCGGCTACATGCTGGATGCGTTTCCGTTCTCCCGCATGCTGAAGCTGGTCTTCACCGGCTCGGGCGAGTGCGCCAAGGTCGAGCCGATCCTCGGCCTGCCGATGCCGGCCTGGACCCTGCTGTGGTACGTCGCGCTGGCCGTGCTGGCGATCGCGGCGGCGCGGCGCCGGTCTGCCGTGAAGTGAGCGTTCCCGTTGCCATCCAGGGTCGTGTGATGAATCCCGCCGTGTCCAACTTCCGTCTCCCCGCCGACTGGGCGCCCGACTCGTGGCAGCAGCGCGTGGCGCTGCAGCAGCCGCATTACGACGATGCGGGGGAACTGGCCGCCGCCGGCGCCCAGCTCGCCCGGTTGCCGCCGCTGGTGACCTCGTGGGAAGTGCTTGCGCTGAAGCAGGCGCTGGCCGAGGCGCAGGAGGGCGGGCGCTTCCTGCTGCAGGGCGGCGATTGCGCGGAGAGCTTCGCCGACTGCACCAGCCCGGTGATCTCGAACCGGCTGAAGGTGCTGCTGCAGATGAGCCTGGTGCTGGTGCACGGGCTGAAGAAGCCGGTGCTGCGGGTGGGCCGTTTCGCCGGGCAGTACGCGAAGCCGCGTTCGACGGATCACGAGGTCCGTGACGGTGTGAGTCTGCCCAGTTTCCGCGGCGACGTGGTCAACGGCCCGGAGTTCACCGCCGCCGCGCGCCGGCCCGATCCGCAGCGGCTGATCCAGGCGCATGCGCATTCCGCCCTGACCATGAACTTCGTGCGCGCGCTGATCGACGGCGGCTTCGCCGACCTGCATCACCCGGAGTACTGGGATCTGGCCTGGGTCGAGCACTCGCCGCTGGCTGCCGAGTACCGCCAGATGGTCGCGGCCATCGGCGACTCGTTGCGCTTCATGGAGACCCTGGCCGGTCCGATCGCCGGTTTCTCCAAGGTGGACTTCTTCACCTCGCACGAGGCGCTGCTGCTGCACTACGAGCAGGCACTGACCCGCCAGGTGCCGCGCCATCCCGGCTGGTTCAACCTGTCCACCCACTTCCCGTGGATCGGCATGCGCACCGCCGCGCTGGATGGCGCGCACGTGGAATATTTCCGCGGCATCCGCAACCCGGTGGCGGTGAAGGTGGGGCCGTCGGTGACTGCCGCGCAATTGCTGCCGCTGATCGACGCGCTGAGCCCGGACGACGAGCCGGGCCGGCTGACCCTGATCCACCGCATGGGCAACGCGAAGATCGCCGCGGCGCTGCCGCCGCTGCTGGACGCGGTGAGGCGGGAGGGCCGGCGCGTGCTGTGGGTGGCCGATCCGATGCACGGCAATACCGAGAGCACCTCGAACGGTTACAAGACCCGCCGTTTCGACAACATCCGCGGCGAGCTCGACCAGGCGTTCGACATCCATGCCGCCGCCGGCACGCGGCTGGGCGGCGTGCACCTGGAATTGACCGGCGAGGACGTCACCGAGTGCATGGGCGGTGCGCGCGACCTGTCCGAGCGCGACCTCGACCGCGCCTACAAGTCGATGGTCGATCCGCGCCTGAACTACGAGCAGTCGCTGGAACTGGCGATGCTGATCGTGCGCAAGTCGGCCGGGGCAATGCCGGCGCCCGAGTGATCGGCCATGACAGATGTCATGGCCGCGGACTGGCACTGTGCACTGGAGTGCGTGTGCCGGAAGCGTGACCATGGGTTCCTCTGACGGGGAGCATCGAACGGTGACCGAAAAGAATCCGGCGTCGCCGCGCGTCGACCTCTGGACGCTGCTGGGGCTGGTGCTGCTGCTGTTGCCTTTGCTGACCATGGCGCATGAGCTGATGGGACACGCGCTTGCCTGCGTCGCCAGTGGCCATCGGCCCAGCGAGCTGGGCGCGTATTACGTCGAGTGCCCCGGGACGGGTAGCTGGAGCAGACGCATCGTGGCGATGGCCGGTACGGGCGTGGACGCGATACTGGCAACGTTGGCCTGTCTCGCCTGGAGCCGGGTGAAACGGCCGCTGCCGCGGCTGGTGCTGTGGATCGTGTTCACCGTGAAGGGCATGGTCGCCGCGGGTTACTGGATGTTTTCCGGGGTGACCAACCTCGGCGACTGGGGGCCGGACACGGGTGGCGGCATCGGCCCGCTGCCGTGGCCGTGGCTGTGGCGAGGTGTGATGTTCGCCATAGGCCTGTACGTCTACATCGCAGTGGTCCGTCGGGCCATACGCATGATGTGGGCGATGCTGGGCGGCGGCGGGCAGGCCCGACATGAGCAGCGGAAGATTGCCATGGCCGTGTACGCGATCGGCGGCATGGTCGCCGTGCTCGTCAGCCTGCTGAATCCGCTGGGTATCGCGATCACCCTGATGTCGGCAGTCGCTTCAACGTTCGGCGGCACCGCTGGGTTGTTCAACGTGGCCTATGCCCGTGCCTGCAACGAACCGCCGCGCGATTTCGCGATCGGCCGCCATGGCGCCATCGTGGTTGCCGGCGTGCTGGTGACGCTGGTGTTCGCGGTAGTGCTGGGGCCGACGGTCTACCTGCGCTAGCGACGCGTTACGGCCGTTTTCCGGTTGCCACGGGCTTGCCGCCCACCGTCTCCAGGAACTGCGGCGGCTGCCACGCGCCGGCATGCTGCTCGAAGCCGTAGGCGATCGAGATCAGCGCGGGCTCGCTCCACTTCGCGCCGAACAGCACGATGCCCACCGGCAGGCCGTGGGCGAAGCCGGCGGGTACCGTGATCGAGGGGTAGCCGGCCACGGCCGCCGGCTGCGACGCGCCGCCCACGGTGGGGTCGCCGCTGACGATGTGGTCGCCGAGCACCGGGTCGGTCATGAAGGCCGGACCCCACGACGGCGCCAGCAGGGCGTCCAGATGTTGTGCCTGCAAGGCGGCGTCGATGCCCTCCGGCCCGGACAGCCGCTTCGCCTTGGCCAGCGCATCCGTGTACGCCTTGTCGCTGAGCGGCCCCTTTTTCTCCGCCTGCTCGAACAGTTCCTGGCCGAACCAGGGCATCTCCTCGCCGGCGTGTGCCTGGTTGAACGCGACCAGGTCGGCCAGCGTCCTTGCCTTGAGGCCGCGGCGGTTGGCGAGGTAGGCGTCGATGTCGTGCTTGAAGTCGTACAGCAGCACGGTCATCTCCGGCTCGCCCAGCTCGGCCAGGTGCGGCAGCTTGACCGGGTCGACGATGATCGCGCCCTGCGCCTTCATCAGCGCGATCGCCTGCTCGAGCACGCGGTCGGCGTTAGGCTCGGCGCCGGCGAGCTGGCGCACCACGCCGATGCGCTTGCCGCGCAGGCCGTTCGGGTCGAGGAACTTGGTGTAGTCGGTGGCGTGCCGGTCCGCTTCGGCGGTGGCCGGATCGCGCGGGTCGCTGCCGGCGATCACCGTGAGCAGGGCGGCGGCGTCGGCCACGCTGCGCGCCATCGGGCCGGCGGTGTCCTGGCTGTGGCTGATCGGCACGATGCCGCTGCGGCTGACCAGGCCCAGGGTGGGCTTGATGCCGACGATGCCATTCATCGCCGCGGGGCAGATGATCGAGCCGTCGGTCTCGCTGCCGATCGCCGCGGTGGCCAGCCCGGCCGCCACCGCGGCGGCGGAGCCGGCACTGGAGCCGCAGGGGTTGCGGTCGAGCACGTAGGGGTTCTTCGTCTGCCCGCCGCGTCCGCTCCAGCCGCTGCTGGCGTGGTTGGAGCGGAAGTTGGCCCACTCGCTGAGGTTGGTCTTGCCCAGCACCAGCGCGCCGGCCTTGCGCAGCCGTTCGACCAGGCCGGCGTCGCGCGGCGCCGGCGCGTCGATGAGCGCCAGTGAGCCGGCGGTGGTGAGCATGCGGTCGCCGGTGTCGATGTTGTCCTTCAGCAGCACCGGGATGCCGTACAGCGGGCCGTGAGCCTTCGTGCGCTTCGTGTCGAGCGCGCCGGCCAGCGCCAGCGCCTCGGGGTTCGACTCGATCACCGCGCGCAGGGTCGGGCCGGAGCGATCGATGCGCTGGATGCGGTCGAGCAACGCCTGGGTCAGCTGGCGGCTGTCCAGCGTGCCGGCGTCCATACGCTGCTGCAGCTGCGCGATCGATGCGTAGGCGGTCTCCGGCGTAGCGGCCTCGGCGGCCAGTGCGGAGGCGGCAAGCAAGGTGGAGACGAAGGCGGCGAGATGGACGGCTGAATGCTTCACGATGACCCCCGATATGACGAGCGCGGCACGCAGCCGTGTCGGCCAAGCTTAGCGCCAGCGTGACCGGCGTGCGGTGGTGGCCGCAGTACAATCCCCGGATGATGACGAACGCCCGCGCCTGTCCAGTCCGTTTCCGCTCAGTCCGTTCCTTCGGTGTCGCGATCCTGCTGGTGACCACGCTGTTGTCTGGCGCTCCTGCCCGTGCCGCCGATACGGACGCTACGCCGCCGGTTCCCGACACCCTGCAGCAGCGTATCGCCGCCTGCACCGCCTGCCATGGCGTGCATGGCGAAGGCACGCCCGGCAGCGGCTACTTCCCGCGCCTGGCCGGCAAGCCGGCGGCGTATCTCGCGCGCCAGATGCAGGATTTCCAGAACGGCCTGCGCAAGTACGCGCCGATGGAATACACCGTGCGCCAGCTGCCGCCCGCGTACATGCGCGAGATCGCCGACTACTTCGCGGCGCAGCAGATCCCGTACGCCCGCTCGCCGCTGCCGCCGGTATCCGCCGCGACGCTTGCGCGCGGCGAGGAACTGATCGGCAAGGGCGATCCGGCCCGCAGGATTCCTGCCTGCAGCAGCTGCCACGGCAGCCAGCTGACCGGGGTGGAGCCGTCCACGCCGGGGCTGGTCGGCCTGCCGTACGACTACATCAGTGCGCAGCTGGGCTCGTGGCGCACGCACACCCGCGCCACGGTGGCGCCGGACTGCATGGCCGAGGTGGCGAGCCGGCTCGGCGCGTCGGACATCACTGCGGTGGCCGCCGCGCTGGCCAGCCGCGAGCTGCCGGCCGACACGCACCCGCAGCCGGCCGGTTCGGTGAAACCGCCGCTGGCCTGCGGCGTGCTGGGCGCGCCGGGAGACCCGTCATGAAGTGGCTGCGCTGGCTGTTGCCGTCGGTGGCGCTGCTGGTCGTGCTGGCGCTGGGCTGGGTGCTGTTCGGCGGCCGCAGCCAGCCGACGCCGCCGGCCGCGAGCAAGGTCGCGGCGGCCAGCCTGCGCGATCCGGCGCTGCTCGCGAAGGGCGAGTATCTGGCTACGGTCGGCGACTGCGCCGGCTGCCATACCGCGCAGGGCGGCGTGCGCTACGCCGGCGGGCGGGCGCTGGCCACGCCGTTCGGCAACATTCCGGTGCCGAACATCACGCCCGACCGCGAAACCGGCCTGGGCGACTGGAGCTTCGAGGATTTCTGGCAGGCGCTGCACAGCGGTAAGGGCCGCCACGGCGAGCTGCTGTATCCGGCGTTCTCCTATACTTCGTACACCAAGGTCAGCCACGACGATGCGCTGGCGATCTTCGCCTGGCTGCAGTCGTTGGCGCCGGTGCGGCAGAAGAACATGACGCCGGCGCTGGCGTTCCCGTACAGCGTGCGCAACAGCCTGAAGGCCTGGCGCGTGCTGTACTTCCGCGAAGGCGAGTTCAAGCCCGACCCGGCGCAGTCGGCCGAGTGGAACCGCGGCGCCTACCTGGTGCAGGGGCTGGGCCACTGCAACGAATGCCATGCGGCGCGCGACACGCTTGGCGGCACGCCGCAGGACGTGCACCTCAGCGGTGGCCAGATCCCAATGCAGAACTGGTACGCGCCCGACCTCAGCACCGGCAGGAACGGCGGCCTGGAAGGCTGGAGCGCGCAGGACATCGTCGACCTGCTGAAGACTGGCCAGTCGGCCCGGGGCGCGGCATTCGGTCCGATGGCCGCGGTGGTGTCGGGCAGCACCCAGCACCTGAGCGACGCCGACCTGCGCGCGATCGCCAGCTACCTGCAGTCGTTGCCGTCGCGGGAACAGCCGGCGCCACCGACCACGCCGTTCGACGCCAGGACGCTGGCCGAGCAGGGTACGAAGGTTTATGCGAAGCACTGCGCTGCATGCCATGGCAAGCGCGGCGAAGGCGTCGCCGGCGTCTATCCGCCGCTGGACGGCAACTCCTCGGTGACCGAGCCGACCGGCATCAACGCGACCCGCATGGTGCTGCTCGGCGGCTTCACGCCGGTCACCGCGGCGAACCAGCGGCCGTACTCGATGCCGCCGTTCGCGCAGCAGCTGAGCGACGCCGAGGTGGCGGCTGTGGTCACCTACATCCGCCGCACGTGGACCAACCAGGCCTCGATCGTGCGCGCCGAAGCGGTCAGCACGTACCGGCACACGCCGATCGACTGACTCCGGCTTCGCGTGTAGCAGCGCACTGTGTGCGCGATGCTCTTGCGCTTACTGCATTCAGAGCCTAGAGCTTCAGAGGCAAGAGCAAGAGCATCGCGCGCAAGCGCACTCCTACACGTCCGCCCGGGCAGCGTGATACAGCTCGCCCAGTGCCAGCCACGGCGCCAGGTCCCAGTACCCGCGCGCCTGGCCGGATGGCGAGGGCAGCACGAACAGCCGCGTGCCGCCGACGGTGTCGCCCTGCAAGCCATAGCCGACTGCATGGCCGAGTGCGGCGCGCGCCGCGTTCTTGCTGGTGAAGGCGAGCAGGCGCGGAGCGTGGCGTTCGATCCGGGCGAACAGGGCAGGCGCATCGAACGCATCGGGCGGCAGCTCGTCGTCGTTGCCGCTGTGGCGCTTGGCCAGGTCGGTGAGGCCGATGCCGAACTGCGGCAGCAGCGGAAACTCCGCCGGCGCCAGCAGGCGCGGCGTGAGGCCGGACGCATGCAGCGCGCGCCAGAACAGGTTGCCAGGGTGGGCGTAGTAGGCGCGCTCGGCGGCCGAGCGCCTGCCTGCAGCGGTGCCGCAGAACACCAGCGCCAGCCCGGGTTGCAGCAGGTCGGGCAGGATCGGGCGCTCAGTCCGCCGCGGCATGGCCATCGGGCCGGCTGTCGTCCAGCAGGAAATCGGTGAACTGGAAGCGACCGTCGCGCAGTACCGATTCGCCGCGGCGCAGCTTGAGCGGCCGGCGGAACAGCGGCCCGGCGTAGCTCAGCGTGTGGAACTCGCCGCGCTCGCCGCAGGGGTCGACGCCGGCCGGCAGCGCGTCGAGCAGGGCGGCGTCGTAGGGGCGGCCGCAGAAGTCCGCGTCGAGCTGCTGGGTATCCACGCAGCACAGCACCGCACGGTGGCCTTCGCCGACGAAGCGGCGCGCCAGCGCGGCGGTGTCTTCGCCCCACAGCGGGAACACCGCGCGCCAGTTCTCGCGGCCGAGCTGGCGCACGCGGTAGTCGCGCACGTCCTCCAGGAACAGGTCGCCGAACGCGCAGTGGCGGATTCCCGGCCAGCGCATGCGCGCCTCGACCAGCGCCTGCGCGTGGGCCGCCTCGTAGGCTTCGTTGCTGCCGGGCCAGTCCAGCATCACCTCCAGCAACGGCAGGCCGAGCGCGGCGGCCTGTGCCTGCAGCACCTCGCGCGGCGTGCCGTGCATGGCCACGCGCTGGTAGTTGCGGTTGACCGTGGTGAGCAGGCCGGCCACCTGCCATTGCGGATCGGCCAGCAGCCGCTGCAAGGCCAGCAGGCAGTCCTTGCCGCCGCTCCAGGCCAGCAGGGTGGGCGTAGGCGTAGGCGTGGGGGTCGTCATGCGTTCGCTTCCGGGGTGGTCGGGTGGCAGAGCTTGTCGCGCGCCAGCGCCCATTTTGCGTCATCCGGCGCCGGTCTGCGGATTCCATGCCGTGGTTCATCGACAGTCCGTGGCTGCACCGCTATAAAGATCACCTGTCCGGGGGAGTATGCGGTGAGCGAAGAAATCCTGATCAACGTGACCCCGCGCGAGACGCGGGTCGGGGTGGTCGAGAACGGCATGCTGCAGGAGGTACACGTCGAGCGGGCGTCGCGGCGCGGCTATGTCGGCAACATCTACAAGGGTCGCGTGCAGCGGGTGATGCCGGGTATGCAGGCGGTGTTCGTGGAGATCGGGCTGGAGCGCGCGGCGTTCCTGCACGCCTCGGACATCGTGCGCCCGGCACCGGCCGAGGGCGCCGAGTCGAACGGCAACGGCCACCTGCCCTCGATCAGCGAACTGGTGCACGAAGGCCAGGAGATCGTGGTGCAGGTGGTCAAGGACCCGATCAGCACCAAGGGCGCGCGGCTGTCGGCGCACCTGTCGATCCCTTCGCGCTACCTGGTGCTGCTGCCGTACGCGCGCACGCTGGGCATTTCCGCGCGGATCGAGGACGAGGCCGAGCGCCAGCGCCTGCGCGAGGTACTGACCCCGCTGCTCGGCGACACTCCGCTGGGTTACATCGTGCGCACCAATGCCGAGGGGCAGAGCGCCGAGTCGCTGGCGTTCGACGTGACCTATCTCGGCAAGGTGTGGCGGGTGGTGCAGGAGAACATCGCCAGGGCGAAGGTCGGCGAGCGCGTGTACGAGGAATTGTCGCTGCCGCTGCGCAGCCTGCGCGACATGCTCAACGAGGACATCGAGAAGGTGCGGGTGGATTCGCGCGCGACGTTCGAGAACGTGGTCAAGTTCGTGCACAAGTTCATGCCGAACCTGGACGACCGCGTCGAGCACTACGACGGCGAACGGCCGATCTTCGACCTGTACGGCGTCGAGGACGAGATGCAGCGCGCGCTGAAGAAGGAAGTGCCGCTGAAATCCGGCGGCTACCTGATCGTCGACCAGACCGAGGCGATGACCACCATCGACGTCAACACCGGCGCCTACCTGGGCACGCGCAACCTGGAGGAAACCGTCTACCGCACCAACCTGGAGGCGGCGCAGGCGGCGGCGCGCCAGCTGCGCCTGCGCAACCTGGGCGGCATCATCATCATCGACTTCATCGACATGAGCGACGAGGAGCACAAGCGGCAGGTGCTGCGCATGCTCGGCAAGGGGCTGGCGCGCGACCACGCCAAGACCACGGTGTATCCGATGTCGGCGCTGGGCCTGGTCGAGATGACCCGCAAGCGCACCACCGAAAGCCTGGCCCGCCAGCTGTGCGAGCCGTGCCCGGCCTGCAACGGCCGCGGCGTGCTGAAGACCGCCGAAACGGTGACCTACGAGATCTTCCGCGAGATCACCCGCGCGGTGCGCCAGTTCAACGCGCGGAAGCTGCTGGTGATGGCCAGCCCGGCGGTGGTCAACCGGATCCTGGAAGAGGAATCCGGCGCGGTGGCCGAACTGGAAGAGTTCATCTCCAAAAGCATACGCTTCCAGGCCGAAGAGCATTATTCGCAGGAACAGTTTGATGTCGTGTTGCTGTAATTCCGGCGGCTGCCCATCCATGCGGGACCGCCGCGCGTGAACGCGCTGTGGCGGCGCCGGCTGCATCGTTGCGCGCGCGCGTCGGGCTGGGTCGCCGGGGTGGCGCTGATCCTGCTTGCCGTGGTCGCGGCGCTGGCCCAGCTGCTGCTGCCGCTGCTGGCGCGGCATCCGGACTGGGTGGCCGCGCAGCTCAGCGCGCGGCTGCAGCGGCCGGTCAGCTTCGCCTCGATGGAGGGGCGCTGGACTGGCTCCGGCCCGGTGTTCGTGATGCATGGGGTAAGCGTCGGCGCGGCCGCCGGCGAGAGCGGTGCCGTGCTGCAGCTGCCCGAATCGGAGCTGAAACTCGACTTCGGCGGCTGGCTGCTGCCGTCGCGGCACCTGCTCAACCTGCACGTGCGCGGCCTGCAGCTGGACCTGCTGCGCGACGCCGGCGGCTGGCACGTCAACGGCATCGGCGTGGCCGGCGGCAGCGCGCGGCAACCGTTGTCGCCGGGCCGGCTGTCGGCCGACCTGTGGCTGGAAGACCTGCGCGTGGTGGTCACCGATGCCACCCTGGGCAAGCACTACACGCTGTTGTCGAAGCAGCTGCGGCTGAGCCACCAGGGCAGCCAGATCCGCTTCGGCGGTGTGCTGCGGCGCGACGGGGTAAGCGCCGCGCTGCGCACGGCCGGGCGCTTCCGCGACGACGGCAGCGCGGGCCAAGTGTGGGTCGAGGTGGCGGGCGGCGAGCTGAAGCCGCTGCTGGACGGCATCGACTTGGGCGGCTACTCCATCGACCACGGCCGCGGCCAGCTGAATGCCTGGCTCGACTGGCGCAACGGCCAGCTGAGCCGCAGCCTGATCCGTTTCGACCTGGACACGCTGGCGGTGACCGCGCCGGCTGGCGGCAAGGCCAGCGTGGCCTCGCTGCACGGCTTGGCCGGCGTGCGCCACGCGGACGACGGTTACGACCTGCGCTGGGCTGGCGACGACGGCAGCGCCCTGGCGCTGAACCTGCGCCAGGGCAGCGGCAACGCCAGCGTAGACGTGGCCGCGCGCCAGCTGCAGCTGGCGCCGCTGCTGCCGTGGCTGGCGCTGAAGCCGGCGCTGTCGCCGGCGCTGGCGCAGTGGCTGGGCAGCGGCCATCCGCGCGGCGTGCTGGATCGGCTCGCGCTGCACTGGAGCCGCGCACAGGGCCTGCGTTCGGTCGAGCTGGCGTTCAGCGGCCTGGGCATCGACCCGGTCGGCAAGCTGCCGGGGCTGAGCCGCCTGCACGGCGAGTTGCGTGGCGACGCCGAGGCGCTGTCGCTGGAACTGCCTGCCCAGGCCACCACGCTGGCCTTCCCGCACACGTTCCGCCAGCCGTTCGTGCTGTCGCGTTTGGCCGGCACGCTGGCGTTCTGGCCGCAGGACGGCGACTGGCACATTGGCGTTGACGCACTGGACTTCAACGGCGCCGGCTACGCCGGCCAGGCCCGCGGCGAGCTGATGTTGCCGGCGCAGGGCGGCGCCCCGTTCATGGAGATGTACGCGAAGCTGACGCAGGCCGACGTGGTCGCCGCCAAGCTGTTCTGGCCGATCGACTCGATGTCACCCGGCACCGTTGCCTGGCTCGACCGCGCCCTGGTCGCCGGCCGTCTCGACCAGGCCGACGTGCTGCTGCGCGGCGACCTGCACGATTGGCCGTTCCGGAACAACGAAGGGCGCTTCGAGGCACGCGCGGTGATCAGCGACCTCACCCTCGACTACGGCAAGGGCTGGCCACACGCCGAAGGCGTCAGCGCGGTGGCCAACTTCATCGACAACGGCATGCTGGTCGAAGCCGACGGCGGCCACGCGCTGGGCGTGAAGGCGGAGCGGGCGGTCGCGCTGATCCCGGACTTCCATGACGCCCTGCTCGACCTCAACGTGCAGGGCAGCGGCAGCGGCGCCAGCCTGATGGAGTTCGTGCGCAAGAGCCCGATCGCCAGCCGCGAGGCCGACACCCTGGCCAAGCTGAAGCTGGGTGGCAGCGGCACGTTCGGCTTCCACCTGGCACTGCCGTTGAAGGAGGGTCTCGGCGAGCCGCGGCTGGACGGCCTGGCCGAGCTGAAGGACGCCGACCTCAGCGCGCCGGCGTGGAAACTCCAGCTGGACAAGCTCAACGGCCCGCTCAGCTTCGACCTGCACGGCATGCGCGCCGGCCCGCTGGACGCCGGCTTCCGCGGCCAGCCGTCGACCCTGCAACTGGCGATCGCCGGGGCCAACAGCGACCCGGCCACCGTGCTGTCGGCGCAGTTGCACGGCAACTACCGCCTGGCCGAGCTGGTGCAGGATTATCCGACCCTGGACTGGATCGGCAAGCTGGGCGACGGGCGTGGCGCGTTCGACATCGGCTTCACCATCGCCCGCGTGCCGGGTCGCGACGCGCTGGCGCAGACGCTCAGCGTCGACTCGCCGCTGGACGGCATCGCGCTGGAGCTGCCCGCGCCGCTGCACAAGCCGGCGGCGGCCAGCCTGCCGCTGCACCTGACGATGAGTCTGCCAATCGAGGGCAGCGAGCTGCGGCTCGGCCTGGGTGATGCGATGCGCGGCTACCTGCGCCTGGCCGACGCGCAGCGCCCGCTGGCCGGCACCCTTGCGTTCGGCAGCCGGGTGCCCGCGGAACTGCCATCGCGCGACCTGCGCATCCGCGGCCATGCCGGCCGGCTCGACGTCACCGGCTGGGTGCAGCACGTGGCGGCCGGCAGCGGCAGCGATGGGCCGGGGCTGGAGAGCCTGGAGGTCAGCGCCGACCAGACCGAGTGGTTCGGTCGCGAGCTGGGCGCGCTGAAACTGCATGCCACGCCGCAGGCGGATCTGCTCAGCGTGGACGTGGACGGCCCGGCGATGCTCGGCAACTACAGCATCCCGAGGCAGGAACTGGACAAGCGCGGCATCACCGCGCGGCTGAAGCGGCTGTACTGGCCGAAGGATCCCGGCGCCGAAGCCGCCAGCCATCCACCCAAGCCCGATGCCGGCGCCGCGCTGCCGGCCGCCGCGACACCGGCGGCGCCGGCGCCCGACCCGGCCAACACCGGGATCAACCCGGCGGCATTGCCGCCGTTCCACGTGTGGGTCGGCGACCTGCGCATGGGCGACGCGAAGCTCGGCGAGGCGCGCCTGGAAACCTGGCCGACCGCCGAGGGCCTGCACATCGAGCAGTTGCGCGCGTTGTCCAGCCGCGTGCAGATCACCGGCAGCGGCGACTGGAACGGCACTGCCAGCAACAGCCACACGCACATGAAGATCAACTTCGCCGCCGAGGATCTCGGCGCGATGCTGGGCGCACTCGGTTTCGACGGGCTGGTCAACGGCGGCAAGACGCGCGACCAGCTCGACGCCAGCTGGCCGGGCGCGCCCAGCGGGCTGTCGCTGGCCACCATGGACGGCACCCTCAGCATCCGCGTCGACGACGGCCGCATCCCCGAGGCAACCTCGCCCGGCGTGGGGCGGCTGCTCGGGCTGGTCTCGCTGACCGAGCTGCCGCGCCGGCTCACCCTGGATTTCGGCGACGTATTCGGCAAGGGGCTGGCGTTCGACTCGATCAGCGGCGACTTCAAGCTGGCCAACGGCAATGCCATCACCGACAACCTGTCGATCGTCGGCCCGGCCGCCAACATCAGCGTCAACGGCCGCACCGGCCTGCGCGCGCGCGACTACGACCAGCAGATGGTGGTGGTGCCGCACGTCGGCAACAGCCTGCCGCTGGTGGGCGCGATGGTCGGCGGCCCGGTCGGCGCCGCGGCAGGCTTCGCCGTGCAGGGCATTCTTGGCCGCGGCCTCAACCAGGCCGCCAGCGCGCGCTACCGCATCACCGGCAGCTGGGATGAGCCGGTGATCACCCTGGTCGAGAAGCGCGGCAGCATGCCCCCGCCGGCAGCGCCCTTGCTCAACCCCGCCGGCAGCCGGCCGGCTGCCGGCGGGGGCGCGACGCAGCTGCCTGCGCTCGGCCTGCCGGCAGCGGCCGGCAGCGCCGTGTTGCCGGCCGCGCCAAGCTCGGTTCCGCCGCCCGCCTCCAGGCTTTAAAGCCGCCGGCGCGAGCCCCATGTGGGATAGTCCAGGTTCGACCATAGGCAAGCTGACCCCCATGGATTCATTGATCGCCCTTGCCGAAAGCAAGTTGTTGTTCCCCGGAGGCATCGCCACCGGCGACCTCGACCGCGTGTTCACCCAGCTGATGGGTCCATCGATCGATGCTGCCGACCTGTACTTCCAGCATTCGCGCAGCGAGTCGTGGACGCTGGAGGAGGGCATCGTCAAGGACGGCAGCCACTCGATCGAGCAGGGCGTGGGCGTGCGCGCGATCAGCGGCGAGAAGACCGGCTTCGCCTATTCCGACGAGATCGTACTGCCGCAGCTGCTGGAGGCATCCAGGGCCGCCCGCGCGATCGCCCGCGACGGCCAGGGCGCCGGCAAGCCGCTGGCGCTGAACGGCGTACGCGCGCTGTACCCGGCGCTCGACCCGGTCGAGAGCCTGCCCAACCCCGACAAGATTGCACTGCTGCGCGAGGTCGACGCGTACGCGCGCTCGCGCGATCCGCGCATCCGGCAGGTCATCGTCAGCCTGGCCGCCACCATCGACACCGTGCTGATCGCCGCCTCCGACGGTACTCTGGCCGCCGACGTGCGCCCGCTGGTACGCATCAACGTGCAGGTGATCGCCGAGCAGAACGGCCGGCGCGAGCAGGGTTATGCCGGTGGCGGTGGCCGCTACGGCTACCGCGAGCTGATCGAGAACGGCCGTGCGCTGCGCTTCGCCGACGAGGCGGTGCGCCAGGCGCTGGTGAACCTGGATTCGGTCGACGCCCCGGCCGGCCAGATGACCGTGGTGCTCGGCCCCGGCTGGCCCGGCGTGCTGCTGCATGAGGCGATCGGCCACGGCCTCGAAGGTGACTTCAACCGCAAGGGCAGCTCCGCCTTCGCCGGCCGCCTCGGCCAGCGCGTGGCGGCGAAGGGCGTCACCATCGTCGACGACGGCACCTTGCCCGGTCGACGCGGCTCGCTCAGCATCGACGACGAAGGCACCCCGAGCGAGTGCACCACGCTGATCGAGGATGGCATCCTCAAGGGTTACATGCAGGACAAGCTCAACGCGCGCCTGATGGGCATGGCACCCACCGGCAACGGTCGCCGCGAATCCTTCACCGCGCTGCCGATGCCGCGCATGACCAATACCTACATGCTCGCTGGATCGCACGACCCGGCCGAGATCATCCGCTCGGTGAAGAAGGGCCTGTACGCGCCGAACTTCGGCGGCGGCCAGGTCGACATCACCAACGGCAAGTTCACCTTCTCCGCCAGCGAGGCCTACCTGATCGAGGACGGGAAAATCACTCGCCCGGTGAAGGGCGCCACGCTGATCGGCTCCGGCCCCGAGGTGCTCAACCGCGTCTCGATGATCGGCAACGACCTGGCGCTGGACGAGGGCGTCGGCGTGTGCGGCAAGGACGGGCAGAGCGTGCCGGTGGGCGTGGGGCAACCTACGTTGAAGATTGATGCGATGACGGTGGGTGGTACGGCGGCGTAGGGCCGAGTCACCTTCTCTTTGCGTACTCACGCATGCACAGCTCATGTCCGCCATCGGCCGGAAGCGATCGCCCGAACGTGCACTCCGAGCGAGTTTTGCGCAGATGTCCCAGCGCGGCGATTCGCAATTTCCTGCATGCTTTCCTTGCGCCGGTGGCCGCCGATCGGGTGCGCCCGTGATGGCCCGGCGATATTCCGTGTGCTGCTGCAGCGCCTGCGACATTGCGCGCGAGAGACGTATCGCCGGCGTTTGATGGACGTCAATATCGGGGTCATCCGATCGGCAAAGACTGCGCCTGCATCCAGCCATCACACTGGAATCGTGGGGAGCATGTCATGAACACTTGCCAGAATAGCCTCATTTCGAGCTGGTTCACCGCCCTCGCTCGACCACCGCGCTGGGTCGTGCTGATCGCGCTCGCATGGCTGGGGATACCCACCCTGGCATCGGCGGTGCCCTCGTACGCGCGACAGACCCAGCAGCCCTGCGTGGCTTGCCATGTGGGCGGCTTCGGGCCGGAGCTCACCCAGTTCGGACGCCAGTTCAAGCTGATGGGCTACACCATGAAGGTCGGCGAGCAGACCGACGTGCCGCTTTCGGCAATGCTGGTCGAGTCGTTCACCCACACGCAGAAAGCCCAGCCGGAGGCCCCGGCCAACGGCTTCGGCACCAACAACAACACCGAGTTGCAGCAGGCGTCGGCGTTCCTGGCCGGCCGATTGAGCGAGCATATCGGCGTCTTCGCGCAGGCGACCTACTCCGAGAACGGCGGCCTGCTCGGCTGGGACAACATGGACTGGCGCTATGCGCGCATGTTCAGCCATGGCAGCCACAGCGGCATCTGGGGCATCTCGCTCAACAACAACCCCACCGTCAGCGACGTGTTCAACACCGCACCGGCGTGGAAGTACCCCTACATGTCGGCCGACCTGGCCCCCGGGGCGCCCGCCCAGCCGATGCTGCTCGGCGGCCTCGCCGCCCAGGTGGTCGGTGTCAGCGCCTACATGCAGCTGGACGGCGCCTGGTACATGGAGCTGGGCGGCTATCGCTCGCTGTCGCCGGCCTTCCTGCGCAGCGTCAATGGCCATTTCGACGGCCGCCTGAGCGGGGTCACGCCCTATGCGCGCCTGGCCTATACGTGGAACCTGCCCACCGGCAGCGTCTCCCTCGGCGGCTTCATGCTGAACATGCGCCGCGGACAGGTCGGCACCAACGCGGCCGGTGACGCGGTGGCGTTGCCCGGGCCGACGGACCGGTTCCGCGACTTCGGCATCGATGCCAGCTACATGTACATCAAGGACGATCACGCGATCACCGTCGACGGACTGTACGTCCACGAGAACCAGCGCCTGGATGCCACCTACGGCGGTGGCGGATCGGACCATCTGCGCAACAGCCTGCAGTCGCTCAACCTCAAGGCCAGCTACTGGTACCGCCATACCTACGGCGTGACCCTGGCAACCTTCGTCGACAACGGCAGCAAGGACGCCACGCTCTACGGCAACGACGGCTCACCGAACACCCAGGGCGAAAGCATCGAGCTCGGCTACAGCCCGTTTGGCCAGTCCAACTCGTGGGCGCAGCCGTGGGCCAACGTGCGGCTGGGCCTGGAGTACACGTACTTCAACCGTTTCAGCGGACGCGTGCACAACATCGACGGAGCAGGACGCAACGCCAGCGACAACAACACACTCTACTTCTACGTGTGGCTGGCGATCTGAGCGTGCGTCGATGAAAATGGGCGGTGCTGGTGCAAGCGGTCACGGATGCCCATTGGGATCAGATGGACGTCCATATGGCAACAGAGTTCGTTGGCCATGAGTCCTTCGACGAGCCCAGGGCAGGCGCAGTGAAGTCGAAGGGCGATTGCCGCGAAGTTATGTCGATGCTTGACTGGTGGAGCTAAAGCGAAGGGCTTTCGGCTGCCGCAAGTGGCCGAAGGCCCTTTGTTCTGAATGCCACGGAGAGCCAAGGGCATCGCGCACGACCAAAGGAAGTCCCTTGTGGACAGGAGCGCTCCTGCGGGCTGATGCGTCAGCCTTCGGCCGAATCGCCCGCCTGCAGATCCTTCAGCAACTGGAAGATCTCCCGGTACGCCCGCGGCGGCTTGTTCGGCGTGTCCTTCTCGATGCGCACCTGGCGCACCAGCGAGCGCAGGTGCTGGCGATCGACCTGCGGATGCTCGGCGATCAGTTCGGAGAGCGCGCTTTCGTCCTCGGCAACCAGCCGGTCGCGCATCGCCTCCAGGCGGTGCATCGCGGCGGTTTCCTGGCGCTGCTTCTCGCGGTTCTCGCCGAGTTCGGCGCGCACGGCGGCGAAGTCCTCGTCGCCGTAGCGGCGCATCACCTTGGCGAGGAAGGCGAGCTGGCGCTTCTTCGCGCCGTGCGAAGTGATGCGGCGGGTGACGTCGACCTCGCGGCGCACGTCTTCGGGGAGGGCCAGCTTGGCCAGCTTGCTCGGCGGCAACTCGATCAGCTGGCCGGCCAGGGTCAGGATGGCCAGCGCCTCGCGGCGCTGCTGGGTACGGCTGGGGCCGTAGTCCGCGTCGTCGAGTTCGGTCTGGTTGCGGCTGCGGCTCGGGCTCACGGGTTCATTCCAGAGGAAAAACGGGTGGATCAGGCGTGCGGGTCGTTGCTGGCTAGCCCGGTCGGGCCTGGTCCGGCCGGGTCCAGCTCGGCCTGTTCCAGCGCGAAGCGGGCGATCGGCTCGCCGTCCAGCTCGATGGTCTCGCTGAACATCGCGGCAGGGCGCACCCACAGGCCGTGATCGCCGTAGAGCGCCTGGTAGACCACCAGCGGTTCCATCGTTTCGCTATGGCGGGCGGTGCCCAGCACGCGGTAGCGCTGACCCTTGTAGTGACGATAGATGCCGGCGGTGGGTTGCATGGACGTTCTCCGCAGCTCTTTTCATTTCGCCGCCGCGCCCCCACGTTTCGGGGTCGGCGGTCGCGAACCGCTTATTCTACCCGCCTATCTCTCAGGAAAACCCGAACGTGAGCGAAGTTGCCATCAGCCAGGACCGCAGTCTTTACGAGCTTGATCGCCTGGCGGAGCTGGCCGAGGACGTGATCCGCCGCGCCCGCGCCGCCGGCGCCAGCCAGGCCGAGGTGGCGGCGAGCATTGACACGGGCTTGAGCGTGAACGTGCGCCTGGGCGAGGTGGAAACGGTGGAACACACCCGCGACCGCGGTTTCGGGCTCACCGTGTATTTCGGCCAGCGCAAGGGCTCGGCCAGCACCGCCGATCTCCACCCCGATTCGATCCAGGCCACGTTGGAGCAGGCCTGCGCGATCGCCCGCTACACCGAGGCCGACCCGGCCGCCGGGCTGGCCGATGCGGCGCGCATGGCCACCGCGTTTCCCGATCTCGACCTGTGGCATCCGTGGGCCATCGACACCGCGCAGGCGATCGCGCTGGGCGTCGCCATCGAGGACGCCGGCCGCGCCCATGCCGGCATCAGCAATTCCGACGGCGCCAGCGTGCAGGCGGGCGAAGGGCTGTCGGTGTACGCGAATTCGCACGGCTTCGTCGGGCGCGAGCGCGGCACGCGGCATGCGCTGTCGCTGGCGCTGATCGCCGGCGAGGGCGACGGCATGCAGCGCGACTACTGGTACGACAGCGTGCGCGCTGCCGGCGATTTCATCAGTGCGCAGGCGCTCGGCGACAAGGCCGCCGAACGCACGCTGGCGCGCATGGGTGCGCGCAGCTTGTCGACGCGGCAGTGCCCGGTGCTGTTCGCGCCGGAGCTGGCGCGCGGGTTGGTCGGCCATCTGCTCGGCGCGGTCAGCGGCGGCGCGCTGTACCGCCAGGCCAGCTTCCTGCTCGACCACGCCGGCAAGCGGATCATGCCGGCGTGGCTGAACATCGACGAGCGGCCGCATCTGCCGCGCGGCCAGGGCTCGGGCAACTTCGACGCGGAGGGCGTGGCCACCGTCGACGGCGCGCTGGTCGAGGGCGGCGTGCTGGCGCGCTACGTGCTGGGCAGCTATTCGGCGCGCAAGCTCGGACTGCCATCGACCGGCAATGCCGGTGGCGTGCACAACCTGATCGTGGAGCCGGGCAGCGTCGACGGCGAGCGCAGCGACTTCGACGGCATGCTGCAGCGCCTGGGCAACGGCCTGCTGGTGACCGAAGTGATGGGCCAGGGCGTGTCCACCGTCACCGGCGATTATTCGCGCGGCGCGGCGGGGTTCTGGGTGGAAAACGGCGCGATCGCCTACCCGGTCGAGGGCATCACCATCGCGGCGAACCTGCGCGACATGTTCGCCGGCATCGTCGCGGTGGGCGCCGACGTCGACCCGCGCTCGCACATCCTCACCGGCTCGATCCTGCTCGAGCGCATGACCGTGGCGGGCGAGTAGTAGCGATTGCCGTAAGAGTGCGGTTGCCCCCTTGTCGCCCTCAAAGCTCTTGCCTCTGATGCTCTCTGCCCTGGATGCAGCAGGAGCAAAGAGACAAGAACATCGCGCACAGGGCGCGCCCCGGCGTTGACGGCTCGCAGATTCATGCGGCAAAGCGACGCGAGCCTTGCTAGCATCGGCGCAACCGGCCAGTCGCCGGCGAGCCGTCGACGCAAGTTCCCACTACAAGGAGATGCGCATGAGCGTTCCACCCGAGTCCGTCATTCCGCCCCCGCCGAGCGAGCCGCCGATGGCCGGGGGGCCTTCCGCCGAGGAGCGTCAATGGGCGATGTTCGCGCACCTGTCCGCGCTGGTCGGCGTGATCATCCCGTTGGGCAGCATCATCGGGCCGCTGGTGATCTGGCTGATCAAGAAGGACACCATGCCGTTCGTCAACGACCAGGGCAAGGAAGCGCTGAACTTCAACATCACCGTGGGGATCGCCGCCGTGGTGAGCTGGATCCTGTGCTTCATCCTGATCGGCTTCCTGCTGCTGGCGGTGTTGGCGGTCGGCTGGGTGGTGTTCGTGATCATCGCCACGATCAAGGCGAACGAAGGCACCACCTACCGCTACCCGTTCACGCTGCGGCTGGTCAGCTGAGCCAGTCGACGCTGCGGTGAAACGAGGGCGGCGCAAGCCGCCCTTTTTCGTGCGGCGCGAGGGGCTTCAGTAGCGGCGATGGGCGGCGTACCGCGCCAGTTCTTCCAGCAGCCCGGCACGTTTGCCCAGCGGGACGATCGCGGCCAGCGCGGCGTCGGTCAGCTCGGCCAGTCGCGCGCGCGAGGCGTCGAGGCCGATGATCGAGGGGAAGGTGGGCTTGGCGGCGGCGGCGTCCTTGCCGGCGGTCTTGCCGATCACCGCCGATTCGCCTTCCACGTCGAGGATGTCGTCGCGCACCTGGAAGGCCAGGCCGACCGCGTGCGCGTAGCGGTCCAGCGCCTGCAGCGCGTTGGCGTCGGCGCCGGCTGCGAGCGCGCCCAGTTGCACCGAGGCGCGGATCAGCGCGCCGGTCTTGCAGGCGTGCATGTGTTCCAGTGCGTCCAGCGTCAGCGCCTGGCCGACCGCCGCCAGGTCCAGTGCCTGGCCACCGGCCATGCCCTCGGCGCCGCAGGCGCGGCCCAGCGCACGCAGCATGGCGACGCCGGTGGCCGCGTCGGCGCGGCGTGCGGCATCGTCGGCGAGGATCTCGAACGCCAGCGCCTGCAGCGCGTCGCCGGCGAGGATCGCCATCGCCTCGCCGAACACCACATGGCAGGTCGGGCGGCCGCGGCGCAGCGCGTCGTCGTCCATCGCGGGCAGGTCGTCATGCACCAGCGAGTAGGCGTGGATCAGTTCCACCGCGCATGCGGCGGCATCCAGCGACGGACCGTCTTCGCCCAGTGCATGCGCGCCGGCGTAGACCAGCAGCGGGCGCAGCCGCTTGCCACCGCCGAGCACGGCGTAGCGCATCGCGCGATGCAGTTCGGCGGGGGAGTAGTCGGCCGGCGGCAGGCTGTGGTCCAGCGCCTGTTCGGCGCGGGCGATCAGCGACTGCAGGGCGGGGCCAAGCTCAGAGTTCGGGTTCAAACGGTTCGGCGCTGTCGGGGGCTTCGGGGTCGAGCAGCAGCCGCACGCGCAGTTCGGCCTGCTCCAGCGACTGCTGGCAATGGCGGAACAGGCCGATGCCGCGCTCGAACGAGGCCAGCGATTCATCCAGGCTCATCTCGCCGCTCTCCATCTTCGCGACCAGTTGCTCCAGCTCGTCGAGGGAGTGTTCGAAATCGGCGGCGGGCGGGGTCTTGCCGGGGGTGGGAGCGGTCTTGGCCATGGCCCGCAACGCTAGCGCAGCGGCTGTCCGGAATCAATCTGCGCGGGCTGCGGAGCGGCGTTGGCGTGACCTGGATCAGCGCCCCGCGCGCCAGCGCGGCGATGTGCCGGCCTGGCGGAAAATTGCCGCGCCACGGGCGCTGATCCAGCGGTCGGCCACCGCGACCAGCTCGTCGTCGGCGTACAGCAGCGGACAGGCGTGGCGCCGCCACGGCGGCAGCTGCGCCTGCTGGAACAGGTCGCGCAGCTCGCGCGTGTGCGCGTCGCCGTCGGGCTTGATGCGCTCGCCGCCGCGGCGCAGGCGCACCAGCAGCGGCTCGGCGAGACGGGTGTCCTCGATGGCCAGGGTCAGTTCGCCGCCGTCGGGGAGTGCCAGGGGCTCGCCGCGCCAGCGCACCTGCCAGCCGGCGTCGACGGCGCGCCCGGGCGGCAGCGCCCACAGCCGGCCTTTCCAGATGTGCAGTTCGGTACCGGCCCAGCGGACGCATGGCAGCTGGCCGGCACGCGCGCCGCACTGGCGTTCGATCTGCCGGCGTTGCGCCTTGCCGGGGGCGCGCAGGCCGCGCGCGTGCAGCCAGTGGTCGAGCAAGGGCTCGCGCAGCGCCGGCGCCAGCGCCAGCCAGCCGAGGGCGTCGAGGCTGCCGCTGGCCGCGTCGTGCAGCGCGTCGAAGGCGGCCAGCCAGTGCGCTTGCAGTGCGTCCGCCGCGGCGCGGCACAGGGCGGCGCTGTGCAGGATCGAATCCACTGCTTGCGGCCAGTGCCGCGCCAGCCGCGGCAGGATCTCCTGGCGCAGCTGGTTGCGCGCGAGGCGGGTGTCGGCGTTGGAGGGGTCGTCGATGCATTCGAGCCGGTGTGCCGCCACGTAATCGCGCAACTGCCGCCGCGACAGCGCCAGCAGCGGGCGCCACAGCTGGCCGCGGCCGAACGGGCGCAGCGCGCGCATGCCGCCGAGTCCTTCCGGTCCGGCGCCGCGCAACAGTTTCAGCAGTACCGTCTCGGCCTGGTCGTCGCGATGGTGGCCGAGCAGCAGGCAGTCGCCTTCGCGCAGTTGCATCGCCAGCGCGGCGTAGCGCGCGTCGCGTGCGGCGGCTTCCACGCCCAGCCCGGTGTCGCCGTCGACCCGCACGCGCAGCACCTCGCACGGCACGTCCAGGGCGGCGCAGAAGCGCTCGCAGTGCGCCGCCCATGCCGCGCTGTCCGGGTGCAGCGCGTGGTCGACATGCAGCGCGCGCAGTCCGTGCATGCGTGCGGCCGGCAACTGCGCCAGCGCATGCAGCAGGGCGCTGGAATCCGGGCCACCGCTGAACGCCACGCACAGCCCTGCCGGCAACGGCATGGACGCCAGCGCAGCCTGCAGGTGCTGGTGCAGCGGCTCGTTCACTTCCTGCTTTCGCGGGGCCGCACGTAGAGGTGCTTGCCGTTGCCGATCTGGCGTTCCTCGGTGTCGAACAGGCCGATCCCCTTGATCAGGCCGCTGAGCTTGGCGTAGCCGTAATTGCGCGAGTCGAAGTCGGGCGACTGCTTGCTGATGATGTTGCCGATGGTGCCCAGGCTGGCCCAGCCGGTGTCGTCCGAGGCGGCCTCCAGCGCGCCGCGCAGCAGGTTCATCAGGCGCGTGTCGCCGCGCAGCTCCTTCGCCGAGCGCTGCTTCGGCGCCGCCGCGGTCTCGGTCTCGGCGATGCCGGCCAGCACCTCGGTGTAGATGAACTTGTCGCAGGCGGTGCGGAACGGCTCGGGCGTCTTCTTCTCGCCGAAACCGTACACGGTCTGGCCGGATTCGCGGATGCGCGAGGCAAGCCGGGTGAAGTCGCTGTCGCTGGAGACGATGCAGAAGCCGTCGAAGCGCCCGGCGTAGAGCAGGTCCATCGCGTCGATGATCATCGCCGAGTCGGTGGCGTTCTTGCCGACGGTGTAGCGGAACTGCTGGATCGGCTGGATCGAATGGCGCAGCAGCACTTCCTTCCAGCCGCTGAGATCGGGCTTGGTCCAGTCGCCGTAGATGCGCTTGACGTGTGCGGTGCCGTACTTGGCCACCTCGGCCAGCAGGCCCTCGACGATCGCCGGGCGGGCGTTGTCGGCGTCGATCAGTACGGCGAGCTTGTCGTGGGCCATGGTCGGCTACCGGCGGCGGGAATGCCGCCGATGGTAGCGCGCGGCCGGGCCGGCTGCAGGCGGCTATTCCTGGTACGCGCCGTAGCCGCGCAACCGCTGGTAGCGTTGCTGCAGCAGATCGGTGAGCGGCATCGCCTGCAGTTCGTCGAGCTGGTTCAGCAGCACCGCCTTCAGGCGGATCGCCATCGAGCGCGGGTTGCGGTGCGCGCCGCCCAGCGGTTCGCGGATCAGCTTGTCGACCAGGCCCAGTTCGAACAGGCGCGGTGCGGTCATGCCCAGCGCCTCGGCGGCGTCCTTCACCTTGTCCGGGCTTTTCCACAGGATCGAGGCGCAGCCTTCCGGCGAGATCACCGAATAGGTCGAGTACTGCAGCATATTGGTGCGGTCGCCCACGCCGATCGCCAGCGCGCCGCCGGAGCCGCCCTCGCCGATCACGGTGCAGATGATCGGCACTTTCAGCTCGGCCATCTCCAGCAGGTTGCGCGCGATCGCCTCGCTCTGGCCGCGTTCCTCGGCGCCCACGCCGGGGTAGGCGCCGGGGGTGTCGATCAGGGTCAGCAGCGGCAGGCCGAAGCGCTCGGCCATCTTCATCAGGCGCAGTGCCTTGCGGTAGCCCTCGGGGCGCGGCATGCCGAAGTTGCGGCGCACCTTGTCCTTGGTGTTGCGGCCCTTCTGGTGGCCGATGATCACCACCGGTCGACCGTTGATGCGGCCCAGCCCGCCCACGATGGCAGCGTCCTCGGCGTACATGCGGTCGCCGGCCAGCTCGTGGAACTCCTCGCAGATCACGCCGATGTAGTCCAGCGTGTACGGCCGCGCCGGGTGGCGCGAGAGCTGGGTGGTCTGCCACGAGTTGAGGTTGCGGAAGATCTCGGCGGTCTTGATCTTCAGCTTCTCGCGCAGGCGGCCCACCTCATCCTCGATGTTGAACGCCTGGCCGTCACTGGCGTGGCGAAGCTCTTCGATCTTCGCGTCCAGTTCGGCAATCGGTTGTTCGAAATCGAGGAAGTTGGGGTTCATTCGTTGCTATTCATGGCACAGAAGCGACTCAGTATACCGTCCCGCAGAAAAACGCGAGAACGCCGCCGTATGGCTGTGACGGGATCGACAGATGCCTGCCGCAGGCCGGGCGGTTGCGCTATCGTCCGCCCCATCGAACGCCGCCGCCGGATCCTCGCCATGCCCAACAAGCCCATCGACAACGCGAAACTCGACCGCATCGTGGCCGAGGCCCGGCACGCCGCCGAACAGCGCGAACTGGGCTATCGCGAGCGCGCGCTGAAGATGTACCCGTGGGTGTGCGGTCGTTGTGCGCGCGAGTTCACCCGCGCCAACCTGCAGGAACTGACCGTGCACCACCGCAACCACGACCACGATTTCAACCCGCCGGACGGCAGCAACTGGGAACTGTTGTGCGTGTACTGCCACGACAACGAGCACGCGCGGTACATCGACCATGTGCGCGGTGGGGTGATGGCGGTGGAGGCGGCGGCGCCGGCCACCGGCAATCCGTTCGCGGATTTGAAGGCGATGATGGAACGAGGCAAGTCGTAGGAGCCCGCTCGCGGGCGATGCTTTTTGCTTTTGCGAATTCCGGCTCTCAACAGACGAATGTCTGGTCATCCGGGCTTTCAAAGCATCGCCCGCGAGCGGGCTCCTGCGGGAGCGAAGCGGCTCAGTCCTGCTGCTTGACGATGCGCAGGCGCGCGGCCTGCACGCCGGGCAGGGCGCGCACGGTGCGCAGCAGCTCCGGGATGGCTTCCACGCGCCAGGCTTCGCCGAGTTCGAGATCGGCCTGCGCATGGCGGTTGCGGTAGCCGTGCAAGGTCACGCTGGTGCGGCCGCCGCGGTAGCCGGCCAGCGCCTGCTGCAGCTGGCCGACGAAACCCGGGCCGATGCCGTTCAACTTCAGCTGCAGCAATCGCGCGTGCCGGCGGCAGGCGTCGGCCAGTGAGCAGGCGCTGCGCGCGCGCAGCTGGAAGCCGCCGCCGGAGAAGTCGTCGATGCGCAGGCCGCCGTCGACCACCAGCATCTCGTCACGGGTCAGCAGCGGCGCCATCTGCTGGTACAGCTCGCCGAAGAAGCTCACCTCGATGATGCCGCTGCCGTCCTCCAGCCGCACGAACGCGTCGCTGTCGCCGCGCTTGCGCACGGCGGTGACCATGCCGGCGACGGTCCATGGCGTGTCGGGGCCGCGGCGGAAACGGTTGCCGTCGTCGTGGTCGTTCTTGCGCGGCTTCGGCGGCTGGTAGCGGTCGGCGATCTCGCCGAGCGGGCAGCTCGACAGCTGCGCCAGCTCGTCCTTCCACGGGTCGGTGGGATGGCCGGACAGGTAATGGCCGAGCGTGTCGCGCTCGCCCTGCAGCTTCTGCTCCAGCGGCCATTCGGGCACGGTCGGCAACTCGATCTTCAGCACCGGCGTGGCGTTGCCCATTGCTGCGCCGAACATGTCGTTCTGGCCGGACTGGCGGTCGCGCAGGTGCTGTTCGGCGGCCTTGATCGCGTCGGGCAGCTGCAGCATCAGGCTGGCGCGGTTGGCGGCGAGCGCATCCAGAGCGCCGGAGAGGATCAGCGCCTCCAGCACGCGGCGGTTGAGCCGGGTCGGATCGACGCGGCGGCAGAAGTCGGCCAGGTCGGCGTACCTGCCGTTGGCGCGCTCGGCGACGATGGCTTCGCAGGCGCCCTGGCCGACGCCCTTGATCGCGCCGAGGCCATACTGGATGACCTTCGGTTCCACTGCCACGAACATGTACTCGGACGCGTTGACGTCCGGCGGCTGCACGGCGATGCCGATGGCGCGCGACTCGTCGAGGAAGGTCACCACCTTGTCGGTGTTGTCCATGTCCGAGGAGATCGTCGCGGCCATGAACTCGGCCGGGTAGTGCGCCTTCAGCCAGGCGGTCTGGTAGGAGACCAGCGCGTAGGCGGCGGCATGCGACTTGTTGAAGCCGTAGCCGGCGAACTTCTCCATCAGGTCGAAGATGGAATCGGCCTTCTCGCCGCTGAGGCCGTCCTTCGCCGCGCCTTCGCGGAACTTGGCGCGCTCCTTGGCCATCTCCTCGAGTTTCTTCTTGCCCATCGCGCGGCGCAGCAGGTCGGCGCCGCCGAGCGAGTAGCCGCCGACGATCTGCGCCATCTGCATCACCTGTTCCTGGTAGACCATGATGCCGTAGGTCTCTTTCAGGATCGGCTCGACGCGCGGGTCGGGGTATTCCACGTCCTCGCGGCCGTGCTTGCGCGCCACGAAGCTGGGGATCAGGTCCATCGGGCCGGGGCGGTACAGCGCCACCAGCGCGATGATGTCCTCGAAGCGGTCGGGTTTCGCGTCCTTCAGCATGCGCTGCATGCCGGAGGATTCCAGCTGGAACACCGCGACGGTCTGCGCCTTCTTCAGCAGCTCGTACGACGCCGGGTCGTCCAGCGGCAGCGCCGAGATGTCGAGCAGGGCCTCGCCGGCTTTCGCGCGGCGCGCGTTGATCGCCTTCACCGCCCAGTCGATGATGGTCAGCGTGCGCAGGCCGAGGAAGTCGAACTTGACCAGGCCGACCGCCTCGACATCGTCCTTGTCGTACTGGGTCACCACGCCGCCGCCGCCGGCTTCGCAGTACAGCGGCGCGAAGTCGGTGAGTGGGCTGGGCGCGATCACCACGCCGCCGGCGTGCTTGCCGGCGTTGCGGGTGAGGTTTTCGAGCTTCAGCGCCAGGTCGATCAGCGCACGCGCTTCCTCGTCCTGCTCGTACAGCTCGCAGAATTCCTTGACGACGCGCTCGGGCTCCTTCTTCGCCTTCTCGCTGCGGCCCAGCGCGCACGACAGCGTGAGGTCGAGCGGCCGCGCCGGGATCAGCTTGGCGATGCGGTCGACTTGGGTGTAGCCGAAGCCGAGCACGCGGCCGGAGTCGCGCAGCACGGCCTTGGCGGCCATCGAGCCGTAGGTGATGATCTGGCTGACGCGGTCGCGGCCGTACTTGCGCGCCACGTAGTCGATCACCTCGTCGCGGCGGTCCATGCAGAAGTCGATGTCGAAGTCGGGCATCGACACGCGTTCGGGGTTGAGGAAGCGCTCGAACAGCAGGTTGAACTGCAACGGGTCCAGGTCGGTGATCTTCAGCGCCCAGGCCACCAGCGAGCCGGCACCGGAACCGCGGCCGGGGCCAACCGGGATGCCGTTCTGTTTGCCCCAGTTGATGAAGTCCGCCACGATCAGGAAGTAGCCGGGGAAGCCCATCTTGACGATGACGTCCAGCTCGCGCTCCAGCCGCGCCTGGTAGTCGGCGAGCGTGTGGTCGGCGGCCAGCGGCGCGTTGGCCAGGCGTTCCTTGAGACCTTGCCGTGCCAGCTCGCGGATGTGGCTGTCGAGGTCGTGGCCTGCGGGCACCGGGAAGTCGGGCAGGTAGTAGGTGCCGAACTTCAGTTCCAGGGTGCAGCGTTTCGCCAGTTCGACGGTGTTTTCCAGCGCCTCGGGCAGGTCCGCGAACAGCGCGGCCATTTCCTCCGGCGTCTTCAGGTATTGCTGGTCGCTGTAGTCGCGCGGGCGCTTGGGGTCGGCCAGCACGCGGCCCTGCTGGATGCACACGCGCGCCTCGTGCGCGCCGAAATCGTTCTGGGTGAGGAAGCGCACGTCGTTGCTGGCCAGCACCGGCAGGCCCAGTTCGGCGGCCAGCGCCAGCGCGGCGGTGTTCCAGGCTTCTTCGCCCTCGCGGCCGCAGCGGGTCAGCTCCAGGTACAGCCGCTCGGGGAACAGCTGCGCCAGCGGACGCAGCTTCGCCAGTGCGGCCTCGTTGCCCTGGTTCAGCGCGAGGCGGCCGACTTCGCTCTCGCGGCCGAGCAGGGCGATCAGCCCGTCGCTGGCATCGACGCTCAGCCAGCCGGCCTCGACCAGCGCACGGCCGCCGTGCTGGCCTTCCTGCCAGGCGCGCGAAACCAGTCGCGACAAATTGAGATAGCCCGCGCGGTGCTGGCACAGCAGGGTGAGCCGCCACGGGCGCGGGTCGTCCGGCGCGGCCATCCACAGGTCGCAGCCGCCGATCGGCTTGATGCCGGCGGCGCTGCAGGCCTTGTAGAACTTCACCAGCGCGAACATGTTGCTGTCGTCGGTCAGCGCCAGCGCCGGGATGCCGTCGCGCACGCAGGCGGCGACCAGCGCCTTGATGCGGATGGTCGAATCGACCAGCGAGTATTCGCTGTGCAGGTGCAGGTGGGTATAGCGGACGGTCATGCGTTCTTGCGCGGTGAGTCCCCGCAGGCTACCCGGCACCTTGCCCAGCGGCAAGATTGACTTCCGTGCGGTTTGCGCGAAGCGCGGCGGCGCCTCGCCGGAGCTTGCCGCTCAGCCCGGCGCGACGGCCACCGCCGGCGGTGCCGGCTCGGCCAGCAGTGCGTTGATCTCGGCGACCAGGCTGTCCAGCATGTCTTCGCCATAGCCCACGTGCACATGGGCTACGGTGCCGTCGCGATGCAGCATCACCATGACCGGGATGCCCTTGTCGGTGCCGTACGGTTTGCCGAGGGTGCCGTCGCGGTCCCAGGTCATCAGCAGGCCGGGCAGGCGCGGGCGCAGGGCACGAACGGTCCGCACGTAGGTCTGCCGGTCTTCTTCGTGATTGATGGTGACTACCTGCAGGGGCAGGCCACGCTCGGTGGCCAGCGTCTGCAGGCCCGCCAGTATCGGCAGTTCCTTCATGCAGTAGCCGCACCAGGTGGCCCAGAAGCTGACCACTACCACTTTGCCGTGCAGCGACGAGACGCTCACCGTCTTGCCGTCCTGGGTCGTGCCCAGCGCGTCTGGCGGCGCATCTCCCGGTTGCACGCCGGCATGGGCGGCCAGGCAGAACAGCAGTCCGAGCAGTGCGATGCCGAGGCGGCGCATGTCTTCCATCTCCATGTGGTATGCCGCCAGCGTAGCGGGATGCCCGGGGCAGGGGAAGCGGCGCGCCTCAGCGGACGCGGAAGCGTTCGCCATCCTCCCCGGCGGGCAACACGTAATGCTCCAGGCTGTTCACCGCCAGCGGGCGGAGGTTGTAGTCGGCATGCAGCGGCAGCGCCTCGTCGACGCCGTCGGGTGCGAGATGGACCGACTCGGGCACGGCCATGCTGGCCGGCATCGGTGGAACGGATGGGCGGATGGACGGAGGCATCATGGCACGACTCCTGCGGTCTGCGTGGTGCATCGAGGCACCTGTGGCAGCGGGTCGGCGGGTCGGCGCCGGCTGGACATCGCTGCTGCTGCGGATGCGTCCGTGCGGGTGGCGTTCCCTGATGTCAATGATGCTCCCGATCGGGAGAAAGTTGCATAGACCGATGGCCTATGCCGGTCAGTCTCATCCGGTGCGCGATCAGCGGCCGGCGCGGCAGTTAGAACAGCTGGCCCTGGTCCAGCAGCAGGCGCACCGGCGCGAAGCTGCGGCGGTGTTGCGCGCATGGCCCGAGCCGCTGCAGCGCGGCCAGGTGCGCCGGCGTCGAGTAGCCCTTGTGCGCGGCGAAACCGTAGCCGGGGTACTCGCCATCGAGCGCCACCATCACGCGGTCGCGGCTGACCTTGGCCAGGATCGAGGCCGCGCTGATCGCCGGCTCCAGCGCGTCGCCGCCGACGATCGCGCGGCCGGGACAGGGCAGGTCGCGCGGCAGTTGGTTGCCGTCGATCAGCGCCGCGTGGGCGGCCGGCGCAAGGCCGGCCAGCGCGCGGCACATGCCGGTCATGGTGGCCTGGAGGATGTTCAGGCGGTCGATCTCGTCGCGCTCGATCAGCACGATGCGGTACGCCAGCGCGCGCTCGATGATCAGCGGATACAGCGCCTCGCGCTTCGCCTCGCTGAGCTGTTTGGAGTCGTTCAGTCCGACGATCGGGCGGGCCGGATCGAGGATCACCGCGGCCACCGCCAGCGGGCCGGCCAGCGGGCCGCGGCCGGCTTCGTCGACGCCGGCGATGAAGATGCTGCCTGCGTTCGCCGGTTCCTCCCGCCGCGGGGAAGGTTCGCCCCGGCAGGGGTCGGCCGGGCGCTTATCCATCGCTGCGTTGCGCGTCGATCAGCTCGGCGATCGCCGCCGCCGCACGATCCCCCGCGTGGCCTTCCAGGCCGCCGCGCAGGGCTTGGTGCAGTTGCTCGAATGCGGCCACGATCGCGCCGCGCCGCTCGCTGTCCTTGAACAGCGCCAGGGTGGCGGCGGCCAGCTTGTCGGCGGTGCAGTCGTCCTGCATCAGCTCGGGCACCAGCAGGCCGTCGCCGAGGCCGCAGGCGCGGGCCAGGATGTTCGGCAGCGCGTAGATGTCGGTCTTCAGCATCTTCAGCGCGAGGGCGATGCGGTAGCTCAGCGGTGCGACGCGGTAGCCCACCACCATCGGCCGCTTGGCCAGCATCGCCTCCAGTGTGGCGGTGCCGGAGGCTAGCAGCACCACGTCGGCAGCCAGCATCGCCTCGTGCGCGTGGCCGTCCAGCAGCAGCGGCGTGGTTTCGTCGCGCGGTCCGCCGGCGAGCAGCGCCTCGAGCCGGGCGCGCACCTGCGGGTTGGCGGCGGGGATCACCACGCGCAGCCCGGGCACGGCGGCGGCCACGCGATTCGCCGCTTCGATGAAGGCCCGCCCCAGCCGGCTGACCTCGGACAGCCGGCTGCCGGGCAGCACGGCCAGCACCGGCGCCTGCTGCGGCAGCTGCAGGAGCTCGCGTGCACCGACGCGGTCGGAGACCAGCGCGAAACGGTCGGCCAGCGGGTGACCGACGAAGCGGGCGTCGACGCCGTGCTTCGCGTAGATCGCCGGCTCCATCGGGAACAGGCACAGCACGCGGCTGGCGCTTCGGCCGATCTTCTGCGCGCGCTGCTCGCGCCAGGCCCACACCGACGGGCTGACGTAGTGCACGGTGAGTACGCCGGCCTGCTTCAGGCGCTGCTCCACGCCGAGGTTGAAGTCGGGGGCGTCGATGCCGACCACCACCGCCGGCCGCTCCTCGAGCAGGCGCGCGAGCAGCACCTTGCGCAGGCGCAGCAGGCGCGGCAGGTGGCGGATCACCTCGCTGAAGCCGAACAGCGACAGCTCGCGGATGTCGTACCAGGATTCGAAGCCCTCGCGCTGCATGCGCGCGCCGCCGATGCCGACGAAACGCGCCTGCGGGTAGCGCTGGCGCAACGCCGCGATCAGGTCGGCGCCGAGCTGGTCGCCGGAGTCTTCGCCGGCGAGGATGGCGATCAGGGGGGATTCGAGCGGCGGGTGGTCAGTCATGCCGGAAGCATAAGCCAGAGCGAGTGCCTGATTGCCCGACAAGCGAGACGCTTATCGGGCGAGCGCCCGCTCGCTGTGGTCGAGGAATTCCAGCATCGCGCGCACGTCATCGCTCTCACGCGCCAGCTCGACCAGCTTCTCGCGCGCCTCGGGCAGCGGCAGGCCGGCCATGTACAGCGTGCGGTAGGCGCGCTTGATCGCGGCGATACGCGTGGCGTCGAAGCCGCGGCGCTTCAGGCCTTCGCTGTTGATACCGCGCGGGCGGCCCTGCTGCTCGTTCGCCATCATCACGAACGGCGGCACGTCGTGGCCGACCAGGCAGCCCATGCCGATGAAGGCGTGCGCGCCGACCTTGCAGAACTGGTGCACGCCGGAATAGCCGGACAGGATCGTCCAGTCGCCGATGGTGACGTGGCCGGCCAGTGCGGAATAGTTGGAGAACACTACGTTGTTGCCGATCTGGCAGTCGTGCGCGATGTGCACGTAGGCGAGCACCCAGTTGTCGTTGCCGATGCGGGTGACGCCGCCGCCGTGGCCGGTGCCGCGGTTGAGCGTGGTGAATTCGCGGATCAGGTTGCGGTCGCCGATCACCAGCTCGGTGCGCTCGCCTTCCCACTTCTTGTCCTGCGGTGCGCCGCCCAGCGAGGCGAACTGGGCGATGCGGTTGTCACGGCCGATCTTCGTGGGGCCTTCGATCACCACATGCGGACCGATCACCGTGCCGTCGCCGATCTCGACTTCGGCGCCGATCACGCTGTAGGCGCCGATGCCGACGTTGGCGCCGATGACGGCGGAAGGATCGATCAGCGCAGTGGGATGGATCATTTCCCGGCCCTCGCGGCGCACATCAGTTCACAACTGGCCACTTCCTTGCCGTCGACCAGGCTGCGTGCCACGAACAGACCCATGCCGCGCACCAGGCGTTTCTGGCTGACCTCGAAGCGCAACTGGTCGCCGGGCACCACCGGCGCGCTGAAGCGCGCGTTGTCGACCTTGACCAGGTAGAACAGCGGGCTGCCCTTGTCGCCCTTCGCGTGGCGGCTCAGCTGGGTCAGCAGGCCGGCGGCCTGCGCCATCGCCTCGATGAGCAGTACGCCGGGCATCACCGGGTGGCCGGGGAAGTGGCCCTGGAAGAACGGCTCGTTGATGGTTACGTTCTTCAGCGCGACCACGCTGACGTCGGGCACGATCTCGACCACGCGGTCCACCAGCAGGAACGGGTAGCGGTGCGGCAGCAGTTCCTGGATCTGTTCCACGTTGATCGGCAGTGCCGTGAAGTCGCCTTGCTCACTCATTGTCGCTGTCCTTCTCCAGCGCCGACACGCGACGCGCGTACTCGTCCAGATGCTTGAAGCGCGCCGCGTTCTTCCGCCACTGGCGGTTGTCCTGCAGCGGCACGCCGGATGAATATTCGCCGGGCTCGCGGATCGAGTGCGTGACCAGGCTCTTGGCGGTAATGGTAACCCGGTCGGCCAGTTCGAGATGGCCGAGCACGCCGGCGTTGCCGCCGATCATGCACCAGCGGCCGATCTTCGCACTGCCGGCCACCGCGGCGCAGCCGGCCATCGCGGTGTGCGCGCCGACGTGCACGTTGTGCGCGATCTGGATCTGGTTGTCCAGCCGCACGTCCTCTTCCAGCACGGTGTCGTCCAGCGCGCCGCGGTCGATGGTGGTGTTCGCGCCGATCTCGCAGTCGTCGCCGATGCGCACGCCGCCGAGCTGCGGCAGCTTGATCCAGTGGTCGGTGTCGAAAGCGAGGCCGAAGCCATCCGAGCCGATCACCGCGCCCGGGTGCACCAGTACGCGCCGGCCCAGCGTGACCCGCGTCACCAGGGTGACGCGCGCGACCAGCCGCGACTGCGCGCCGACGGTGCAGTCCTCGCCGATGAGGCAGTGCGGGCCGAGCACGGCACCGTCGCCGATCACCGCGCCGTCCGCGATCACGCAGCCCGGCCCGATGCTGGCGCTGGCGCTGACCTGCGCCCCAGTGGCGACCACGGCAGTGGGGTGGATGCCCGCCGGTGCGGCCGGCAGCCGTTCGAACAGTGCGGCGATCTTTGCGTAGGCGACGTACGGGTCGCGCGCGATCAGCGCCGCGGTGGGGCAGTCGGCAAGGTTCTCCTCGCGCAGCACCACCACCCCGGCGCGCGTGGCGGCCAGCTGGGCGGTGTACTTGCTGTTGGCGAGGAAGCTCAGCTGGCCGGGGTCGGCGCCGGTCAGCGTGCCGACGCCGCCGATGACTCGTGCGCCATCGCCGCTGAAGCCGAGGCCGAAGCGTTCGGCCAGCTCGGTCACCGTGTAGTTGATTGCGCTCATGCGTGGCTCCGGAACCTGCCGGCCATTGTAGGGGGTGGCACCATGGCCTGCAGTGCGCCAGGCGACGGCAGGCCGGCAAAAGAAAGCGCGGCCCGGCCGCGCTTTCCTTCGATCCCCGACTTGGGGTCAGCTCAGAACTGGCTGCCGAAGGTGAACTGGATGCGCTCCTCGTAGTGGCGATCGGCGGCCTTGGAACGCAGCGGTACGGCGAAGCTGATGATCAGCGGGCCGATCGGCGCCTGCCACTGCAGCGACAGGCCGGTGGAGGCGCGCAGCTCGCTGGCGTCGAAGCTCTTGTAGTCCTTGTAGACGTTGCCGACGTCCATGAACCAGGACACGCGCGCGGTGTTGACGTCCTTCAGGAACGGCAGCGGCAGGAACACCTGTGCGGTGCCGAGCACCTTGAACGCGCCGCCGATCGGCTGTGCGTAATAGGCGCCGTTGTTGCACATGCCGTTGGCGTCGGGCGCGCTGCCGTCGATGCAGACCCGCGGTCCCAACGTATTGTCCTGGTAGCCGCGCACGTCGCGCACGCCGCCGGCGTAGTAGTTCTGCCAGAACGGCAGGTCCTGGCGCATGTCGGTGATGACGTGACCGGGGCTCTGCGCCAGGCTGGCGTCCTTCAATGCCGTGAAGGCGTCGTCGCTGATGCCGTTCCCGCCGTAGGTCTTGCCGTAGCCGACCTGGCCGTCGAGGTACAGCACGAAGCCCTTGCCGATCGGCCAGTAGTGGTTGAGCTCGGTGCTGAGCTTCCAGTACTGCACGGTCGAGCCGGGCAGGGCGATGTCGGTCGAGGCGGAGATCAGGCCGCCGCGGGTCGGCGCCCAGTAGCCATTGCGGGTGTCGTGGTTCCAGCCCAGCGTGCCGGTCCAGGTGTGGATGGTCTTGTTGCCGATCTCGTTCTGGTAGTCGAGCAGCACCTGCGGGCTGTAGCCCTGGAACAGGTTGACCTTGTTGCTGCTGATGCCCAGGCCCACGCGCAAGCCGTCGGTTTCGCTGATCGGGATGCCGAGGTAGGTGGAGAAGCTTTTCGCGCTGGTGGCGTAGTTGGCGAAATCGGTGTTGCCGTAGTCGGTCTTCGAGTACGAGGCGCTGTAGCCGATGCCGATGCCGCTGTCGGTCAGGTACGGGTTGTAGTAGTTGAGGCCGAGGCGGGTGTAATAGGTGCTGCGCTCGCCGCTGATCGAGAAGCTGTCGCCGGTGCCGAACAGGTTGTTCTGCGACACCGAGGCATTCAGGATGATGCCGGAGTACTGCGAATAGCCGATGCCGAACTGCATGCTGCCGGCGGACTGCTCCTCGACCTTGACGGTGACGTCCACCTTGTCCTGGGTACCGGGCACCATCTTCTGGTCGATGTCGACCTTCTTGAAGTAGCCCAGCCGCTGCAGGCGGACCTTGGAGCGGTCGATCGCCGCCTGCGAGTACCAGGAGCCCTCGAGCTGGCGCATCTCGCGGCGCAGCACGTCGTCCTCGGTGCGCGTGTTGCCCTGGAACACCACCCGCCGCACGTACACGCGCTGGCCGGGTTCGACGTACAGGGTCAGGTCGACCGTGCGCTTTTCCTTGTCCAGCTTCGGGATCGGGGTGACCTTGGCGTAGGCGTAGCCGATGTTGGCCAGGATCGCCTTGATCGCCTTGGTGCTGGCTTCGACGGCGGCGCGGTTGAAGGTCTCGCCTGCCTTGATGAAGACCAGCTGGCGCATGGTCGCCTCCGGCAGGATCAGCTCGCCGAGCAGCTTGACGTCGGCGACCTTGTAGATCTCGCCTTCCTTGATGCTGGCGTCGATGTACATCGCGCGCTTGTCCGGCGCGATCGCCACCTGGGTGGAGTCGACGCCGAAATCGGCATAGCCGCGGTCCATGTAGTAGGACTGCAGCTTCTCCAGGTCGCCGGAGAGCTTCTCGCGCGAGTACTGGTCGTCCTTCGAGTACCACGACATCCAGTTGGTGGTATCCGATTCGAAACCTTCGCGGATCTGCTTGTCGGTGAACGCATGGTTGCCGAGGATGTTCAGTTCCTTGATCTTGGCGGCCTTGCCTTCGCGGATCTCGATCTCGACGGCGACGCGGTTGCGGTCCAGCCGGGTCACGTGCGGATCGACCGAGACGTTGTACTTGCCGCGGTTGTAGTACTGCCGGATCAGTTCCTGCTGCACGTTGTCCAGCGCCAGGCGGTCGAACGTCTCGCCCTCGGACAGCCCGATTTCCTTCAGGCCCTTCTTCAGGTCGTCGGTCTTGATGTCCTTGTTGCCGCGCAGGGTCAGCTTGGCGATCGACGGCCGCTCGACCACCTTGATCACCAGGATGCTGCCTTCGCGCTCGAACTCCACGTCGCTGAAGAACTTGGTGCGGTACAGCGCGCGGATGGCGCGCTGGGCGCCGTCGTTGGTCAACTGGTCGCCCTTGTTGATCGGCAGGTAGTTGTACACGGTACCGGCCGAGATCCGGCTGAGGCCGTCGATGCGGATGTCCGACACCACGAATGGGTCGAACGCGAACGCATTGGCGGAGAGGGAGGCAAGCAGGATCAGCGCGGCGATACGCTTCATCGTCGATTCCGTTGGGTTATTTCGATGGAGCGGCCGGCGCGGCCGCCCCGATCAACGCATGAGGCAGGGACAGGCCCCGCCTCGAAAATGAATCTGCACTCCACCGCGGGAGTGCGTCGGCGGACACATCGCCGCGCCGTGCCGCCGCGGACTGGCGTGTCGCCGACATGCTGCGTTCGCCGACCATCGGCATCACGACAGCAGCATGCGGTGGATATCGTTGTAGAACGCCAGCCCCATCAGGGTGAACAGCAACGCCAGGCCGATGTACTGGCCCACCACCATCGCCTGTTCGCTGACCGGGCTGCCCTTGATCAATTCGACGAGATAATACAGCAGGTGCCCACCATCGAGGACCGGGATCGGCAGCAGGTTGAGGATCGCCAGGCTCAGCGACACCAGCGCGAGGAATTGCAGGAACCACGGCAGGCCCATGCCGGCCGACGCGTTGGCCACCTCGGCAATGCCGATCACGCCGGACAGGTTGCGGGTCGAGGCCTCGCCGGTGAGCATCTTGCCGAGCATGCCGAAAGTCTGCGTGGTGTTGCGCCAGGTGGTGTCGAGCGAGGCGGTCATTGCTTTCAGCGGGCCGTAGCTCACGGTAGCCGCTTCGACCGGCGGCGCGCCGACGCCAAGCACCCACTTCGGCGGCTGGCCTTCCAGCGATTCCCACTTGGCGGTGACGTTCAGCCGCAGCGGCTGCCCCTCGCGCTCGATGCCGATCGCCAGCGTCAGCGACTTGGCTGCCGCAGTCTGCACCAGCTTGCCGAATGCGACGAAGTCCTCCACCGGCTGGCCGTTGACGCTGACGATGCGGTCGCCCCCGCGCATGCCGGCCAGTGCGGCCGGCTGGCCGGGCATCACGGTGGCGGCGACCGCCGGCGGCGGCGCCAGCTTCAGGCCGAGCTTGCCCAGGTACTGGCCCACGTCCTGCCCCGGCGGCAGTTCGTCCAGCGGCAACACCAGCTCGCGCGTGCGCCCGTCCTGGCCGCACACGGTGAGCGGCAGCGGTGCGCGCCCGAGCAGGGCGTTGGCTACCGCGTCCATCGTGTCGGTCCAGGTGGCGACGGTGCGGTTGTCGATGCGAAGGATGCGGTCGCCCGACTGGATGCCGGCGCTGGCGGCGAGGCTTTGCGGCGCCGCGGTCACCACCGGGGCCACGTCCGGGCGGCCCAGCATGAACATCAGCCAGAACGCGACGACGGTGAAGATCAGGTTGAAGCCCGGTCCGGCGGCGACGATGGCGATGCGCTGCCACACCGGCTTGCCGGTGAATTCCTGCTCGCGCAGGGCTGGGTCGACCTCGCCTTCGCGCGCGTCGAGCATCTTCACGTAGCCGCCGAGCGGGATCGCGGCGATCTGGTACTCGGTGCCGTCGCGGCCGATGCGCTTCCAGATCGCGTTGCCGAAACCGACCGAGAAGCGCAGCACCTTGACCCCACAACGGCGCGCGACCCAGTAGTGGCCGAATTCGTGGAAGGTCACCAGCACGCCAAGCGTGACCAGCAGCCAGAACACCGAGCCGAAGAAGGAAGTCATCAAGTACCGTGGCGAAAAGTCATCGAAGCAAGAATATCAGCAAGCATTGCGCAGGATGCGGCGGGCCGCCTCCCGGGCCGTGCGGTCGCGTTCACAAAGGGTTTCAACATCGACCACGGCTTGTGCCGGCAGTTCCGCAAGCACGGCCTCGACCACGTCGGCGATCGACAGGAACGGCAGCGCGCCGGCCAGGAAGGCTTCCACGGCGATCTCGTTGGCAGCGTTCAGCACGGCCGGGGCATCGCCGCCGGCACGCAGCGCCTGGAATGCCAGCGCCAGGCAACGGAAGGTGTTGAGGTCCGGCGATTCGAACTGCAGCGGCGCGCAGGCGGCCAGGTCCAGCGACGCCACGCCGGATTCGACCCGCTCCGGCCACGCCAGCGCGTGCGCGATCGCGGTGCGCATGTCCGGGTTGCCGAGCTGGGCCAGCACCGAGCCGTCGACGTACTCCACCATCGAATGCACCAGGCTCTGCGGGTGCACCACCACGTCGATCGCTTCGGCCGGCGCGCCGAACAGGTGGTGCGCCTCGATCACCTCCAGGCCCTTGTTCATCAGCGTGGCCGAATCGACCGAGATCTTGCGCCCCATCACCCAGTTCGGGTGCTTGCAGGCCTGGTCCGGCGTGATGTCGGCCAGCTCGGCGCGCGTGCGGCCGCGGAACGGGCCGCCGGAAGCGGTCAGGATCAGCCGGCGCACGCCGCTCCCGCGCAGCTCGGGGCGCCCGCCCGGCAGGCACTGGAAGATCGCGTTGTGCTCGGAATCGACCGGGATCAGCGCACCGCCACCGGTGGCGACTGCCTCCAGCAGCAGCGGGCCGGCCATCACGATGGATTCCTTGTTCGCCAGCAGCAGGTGCTTGCCGGCGCGCGCGGCGGCCAGGGTGGACTCCAGCCCGGCGGCACCGACGATCGCGGCGACCACGGTGTCGCACAGTCCGCCGGCGGCGGCGGCGGTCAGCGCGGCGTGGCCGCTGGCCACTTCGCAGCGCACGCCGGCGGCGACCAGCCGGCGCGACAGCTCGGTTTCCAGCGAGGGATCGGCGATCACCGCCAGGGCCGGCCGATGCTGCGCGCACAGCGCCACCAGCGCCTCGACCTGGCGATGCGCCGTCAGCACGCTGGCGCGGAAACGCTGGGGATGGCGCGCGATGACGTCGAGCGTGTTGCCGCCGATCGAGCCGGTGGCGCCGAGGACGGCGACGTTTTTCACTGGTCGAGCCCGAGCAGCGCCAGGCCGGCGGCGAACACCGGCAGTGCGGCGAACACGCTGTCCAGCCGGTCCAGCAGGCCGCCGTGGCCGGGGAACAGGGTGCCCGAATCCTTCACCTGGGCGTGCCGCTTCATCAGGCTCTCGATCAGATCGCCGACGATCGACGCCGCCACCGTCAGCGCCGTCAGCAGCGCCAGCATCAGCAGCGCGGCGCCGCGCACGCCGAGCAGCCAGCCGCCGGCCTCGGCGACCAGCACCCCGGCCACCATCGCGCCGTAGGCGCCGGCCCAGGTCTTGCCGGGGCTGATCTGCGGCGCCAGCTTGCGCCTGCCGAAGGTGCGGCCGCTGAAATACGCACCGATGTCGGACGCCCACACGATCACCAGTGCCAGCAGGGTCCACCAGTGGCCGTGCGGCACGCGCGCATGGATGCTGACCAGGGCGACCCAGGTCGGGAAGATCACGAACGCGCCGGCCAGCAACTTCAGCGTACGGTTTTCGCGAGTGGGCGCCGCGGCGAACGCGAAGTGGCGCAGCCACAGGCAGGCCAGCAGCCACCAAGCCGCGCCGGCGGCCAGCAGCAGCGGGGTCAGCGCGGTGGCGTGGCTTCGCCACAGCAGGGCGAACACGCCGGCCGCCACGAGCAGCAGGGCGACACGCCATGGGCGGCTGTGCAGGCCGCTCAGCTGCGCCCATTCCCACCCCGCGGCCAGGAACGCCAGCGCGACGATGCCCGCGAAGATGCCGGTCGGTGGCAGCAGGATGATCAGGATCGCCAGCGGCGCGAGCACCAGGGCGGTGAGAATGCGCTGAAGCAGCATGGAAATCCTCTACGAAGCGGTGGCGACCTGCTCGCCGGTACGGCCGTAACGGCGCTCCCGGCGGGCATAGTCTTCGATGGCCCGACGCAGGCAGGCCTGGTCGAAATCGGGCCACAAGGTGTCGGTAAAGTACAGTTCGGCGTACGCCACCTGCCACAACAGGAAGTTGCTGATGCGGCATTCGCCGCCGGTGCGGATGAACAGGTCCAGCGGCGGCAGCTCGGCCAGGCTCATCCACTGGCCCAGCCGGGCCTCGTCGATCTCGTCCGCGCGCAGCTCGCCGCGCGCCACCGCGGCGGCGGCCTGGCGGCTGGCCTGCACGATGTCCCAGCGACCGCCGTAGCTCACCGCAATGTTCACCTGCAGCCGGTCGTTGCCGGCGGTGCGGGCCATCGCCGCCTGCATGCGCTCGCGCAGCGCCTCGTCGAAGGCGGCCAGGTCGCCGATGAAGCGCAGCCGCACGCCGTGGCCATGCAGCTCGTCCACTTCCTTGTCCAGCGCGCGCACGAACAGGCCCATCAGGGCGCCGACTTCATCCTGCGGGCGTTGCCAGTTCTCGCTGGAGAACGCGAACAGGGTCAATGCCTGCACGCCCTCGCGCAGGCACGCCTCGATCGCCTCGCGCACGGCCTTGCGTCCGGCGTTGTGGCCGAAGCTGCGCGGGCGGTGTCGGGCTTTCGCCCAGCGGCCGTTGCCGTCCATCACGATGGCGATGTGGCGCGGAACCTGGGCGGCCTCGACGCCGGGCATGGTGGATGCGATGACGCTCAGAGCGCCATCAGCTCCTCTTCCTTCGCCTTGACCACGGCGTCGACATCCTTCACCGCGCGATCGGTGAGCTTCTGGATCTCGTCGTCGATGCGGCGGTCGTCGTCCTCGGTAATGAGCTTTTCCTTGAGCAGGTCCTTGACCTGCTGCAGGGCGTCGCGACGCACGTTGCGGATCGCGATCTTGGCGTTTTCGCCCTCGTGGCCGACGTGCCTGGCCAGCTCCCTGCGGCGCTCCTCGGTGAGCGCGGGCATGTTCAGGCGGATCACGGTGCCGGCGGTGGTCGGCGTGATGCCCAGGTCGGAGGCCATCAGCGCCTTCTCGATCGGCGCCACCATGGTTTTTTCCCACGGCGTGATGATGATCGTGCGCGCGTCGGACAGCGAGACCGAGGCGACCTGGGGCAACGGCATGTCCGAGCCGTAGTAGGACACCTTGATGCCGTCCACCAGCGCCGTGCTGGCGCGGCCGGTGCGGATGCGGGTGAGGTCGTGCTTGAGTGATTCGATGCTCTTGCCCATGCGGGTCTGGGCGTCGTTCTTGATGTCGTTGAGCATGGGCGCTTCCCGGTGGATCTGGCAACGTTCGATTATAGCAGTGGCGCGGCGTGAGGCTTGCTGCGGCGCGGTCAGCCGCCGTCGACCAGGGTGCCGATCGACTCGCCCCGCATGATCCGCATCAGGCTGCCCGGCACGGTCATGTCGTAAATGCGCAGCGGCATGCCATGGTCGCGGCACAGCGCGATGGCGGCGGTGTCCATCACCTGCAGGTTGCGCTGGATCACGTCGCCGTAGGTGAGCTGCTCGTAGCGGGTGGCGTCGGCGTGGCGCGCCGGGTCGGCGGTGTACACGCCATCCACCTTGGTCGCCTTCAGCAGCAGGTCGGCGCCGATTTCCACCGCGCGCAGCGCGGCGGCGGAATCGGTGGTGAAGAACGGATTGCCGGTGCCGGCGGCGAACAGCACGATGCGGCCTTTCTCGATGTGGCGGATCGCACGGCGGCGGATATAGTCCTCGGCCACGTCGTGGATCTGGATCGCGCTCATCACCCGCGCGTAGCCGCCGCGTTTTTCGATCGCATCGGCCATCGCCAGCGCGTTCATCACCGTGGCCAGCATGCCCATGTGGTCGCCGGTGACCCGGTCCATGCCGGCCGCGGCGAGGCCGGCGCCGCGGAAGATGTTGCCGCCGCCGATCACCACGCCCACCTCCACGCCGGCGCGGCGCACCTCGATGATCTCGTCGGCGAGCCGGCCGATCACCTTCGGGTCGATGCCGTAGTCGGCATCGCCCATCAGCGCTTCACCGGAGAGCTTGAGCAGGATGCGGCGGTACTTGGGCTGGTCGCTCATGGGGTCTCCGGATTGTGTGGGGCAAACCGGCGCATTGTAGCTGAGAGCCGGGGGCGGGACGAGGAGCGGAAGGCAGGAAGCGGCCGGTCCGCGTCCGGAAACGAACAGGGCCGCGGTTTCCCGCGACCCTGTTCGAAGCGCTGCCCTTTCTGAAAGTCCGGCCACGGACGGCCGGTTTTCACCGTCAGGGATGACGGGTCACATTACCTCAAGCCGGCCTGCTTCATCACTTCGGCGGCGAAGTCCTCTTCCACCTTCTCGATGCCTTCGCCGACGGCCAGGCGAGCCACCGAGACCACGTCGGCGCCTTCCTTCTTCAGCGCCTCGGCCACGCTCACGTTGGTGTCCAGCACGTAGGGCTGGCCGAGCAGGGTGACCTCGGAGACGATCTTGTGGACCTTGCCGGAGACGATCTTCTCCAGGATGTCGGCGGGCTTGTTCTTTTCCTTGTCCGACATGGCGGCCAGCGCGATTTCCTTTTCCTTGGCGAGGAAGTCGGCCGGCACGTCCTCGGCACGGACATAGGCCGGGTTCATCGCGGCGACGTGCATCGCGATGCCCTTGGCCAGTTCGCCGGAACCGCCCTTGAGCGCCACCAGCACGCCGATGCGGCCGCCGTGGATGTAGCTGCCGATGATGCCGTCGGTGGAGACGCGGGCCAGGCGGCGCACGTCGATCTTCTCGCCGATGGTGGCGATCAGCGCCTTGGCGGCTTCTTCCACGTTGGTGGCGCCCGGGTAGGCGGCCGCTTTCAGCGCGTCGATGTCGGCGGCGCCGGAGTTCAGCGCGACGTCGGCGACGGTGTCGCTGAATTTCAGGAAGCTGGCGTCCTTGGCGACGAAGTCGGTCTCGCAGTTGATCTCGACCAGCACGGCCTTGCCCGGGGCCTGGGCGGCCACGATGCGGCCTTCGGCGGCGACGCGGCTGGCCTTCTTGTCGGCCTTGGCCAGGCCGGACTTGCGCAGCCATTCCATCGCGACTTCGATGTCGCCGTTGTTCTCGACCAGCGCCTTCTTGCATTCCATCATGCCGGCGCCGGACCGCTCGCGCAGCTCCTTGACCAGTTGTGCGGAAATATTGCTCATCGTCAATCCTCTGAATGCGTCAGTTGCGCGGCGGCGATGGAGCGCCACCGCGCGGTTATCGCGTGCGGATGCGACGGCGGCGCCGGGCCGCCGGCGCCGCGCTTACTTGGCGGCAGGCGCGCCGTCGTTGCGCGGGCCGCGGCCGCCGTCACGGCCGCCATCGCGGCGCGGGGCGCTCTTGCGCGGGGCGGCGTCGCGGCGCGGAGCCGGCTTGCGATCGACCTTGGCGACCGGGTTGCCTTCCTCGTCCAGCTCGACGAAGTCGTTGGCGTCGCCCTGGGCGGCGGCCGGCGCGGCGGCCTTGCCTTCGAGGATCGAGTCGGCGGCGGCGCGGGCGTACAGCTGGATCGCGCGGATCGCGTCGTCATTGCCCGGGATGGCGTAGTCGACCAGCTCCGGGTTGTAGTTGGTGTCGACCACCGCGATCACCGGGATGCCGAGCTTCTTGGCTTCCTGCACGGCAATGTCTTCGTGGCCGATGTCGATCACGAACAGCGCGTCGGGCAGGCGGTTCATGTCCTTGATGCCGCCCAGCGAGGCCTGCAGCTTGTCGCGCTCGCGGCGACGGGCCAGCACTTCGTGCTTGACCAGCTTCTCGAAGCTGCCGTCGGTCTCGGCCGCTTCCAGCTCCTTCAGGCGCGAAACGGACTGCTTCACGGTGCGGAAGTTGGTCAGCATGCCGCCGAGCCAGCGCGAGGTGACGAACGGCATGCCGGCGCGGGCGGCCTCTTCGGCCAGCGGCTCGCGCGCCGAGCGCTTGGTGCCGACGAACAGGACGGTGCCGCGCTTTTGCGCCAGACCCGACAGGAAGTTCATCGCGTCGGTGAACAGCGGCAGGGTCTTTTCGAGGTTGATGATGTGGATCTTGCCGCGGGCACCGAAGATGTACGGGGCCATCTTCGGGTTCCAGTAACGGGTCTGGTGACCGAAATGGACGCCGGCTTCGAGCATCTGGCGCATGGTGACTTGGGCCATGGGTGTAACTCCGATTGTTGAGCCTGGTGACAGGCTCGGGGGTTGGGACCTCCACGCATCCCCGGCTTCGACCGCGACTGGCCCGGTTTCACTGATGGGCGAGGCGCGGCACCCCGAAGGCGGTGCCGATGCGTGTGTGGCGTTGGTTGGGTGTTGTACCGCTGGGGGTTACAATCCCGGTTCGCTTTGCGCTGGCCGGGCCGTCAAGACGGGCCGGTCAGGTCTGCAAAACTCCGAAATTGTAGCCGGTCCGCCGGCAGCGCGGCAAGTTGCTGGATTTCCTGGGCTTCTGTCGCCATATGAAGTGGAATCCATGGCCATTACCCTGAAATCCCCCGCCGACCTCGAAGGCATGCGCGTCGCCGGCAAGCTGGCGGCCGAAGTGCTGGCGATGCTCAAGGAGTACGTCAAGCCCGGCGTCACCACCGAGGAACTGGACCGGCGCGCCTACGAGCACATCGTCAAGGTGCAGAAGGCGATCCCCGCCAACGTCGGCTACCACGGCTTCCCCAAGACCCTGTGCACCTCGGTCAACCACGTGATCTGCCATGGCATCCCGAACGAGGGCAAGGTGCTCAAGGACGGCGACATCGTCAACCTCGACGTCACCGTGATCAAGGACGGCTGGCACGGCGACACCAGCCGCATGTACATCGCCGGCGCCCCTTCGGTGCTGGCCAAACGGCTGGTCGACACCACCTTCGAGGCGATGATGCGCGGTATCCAGGCGGTGCGCCCGGGCGCCACGCTGGGCGACATCGGCCACGCGATCCAGCAGCATGCCGAGGCGGCCGGCTTTTCGGTGGTGCGTGAGTATTGCGGCCACGGCATCGGCAAGGTCTACCACGACGAGCCGCAGGTGCTGCACTACGGCAAGCCCGGTATCGGCGTCGAGCTGAAGAAGGGCATGACCTTCACCATCGAGCCGATGATCAACGCCGGCAAGCCGCATACCCGCCAGCTGCCGGACGGCTGGACGGTGGTGACCAAGGACCACTCGCTGTCGGCGCAGTGGGAACACACCATCGCCGTCACCGACGACGGCTTCGAGATCCTCACGCCCTGGCCGGATGCCTGATGGAGGGATATGGGGAATAGGGAATGGGAAGACCCGGATGTCGCCGCGGCGTGGCAGACTGGCTTTTCCCATTCCCTATTTCCCATTTCCTGTTCCTTTCGCAATGAGCGTCGTGCTGCCGCCACTCCCCCGTCTGCCGACAGCCGTGCCGCGCTCGGGCGTGTCGGCGGAGGCGCGGCAGGCGTTGCGGCAGCTGCTGGGCGACGTCGACCGCATGCTGGCCACCGCGTTTCGCGATGGCGCCGACGCCAGCGTGCTGGCGCGACGCCGCGGCGAGTCGGTGGCGCGCATCGTGGCGCACGTGTGGACCGCCTGCCTTGGCGATGTGACCGGGGCGGCGCTGTTCGCGGTCGGCGGCTTCGGCCGTGGCTTGCTGTTTCCGTATTCGGACGTGGACCTGCTGGCGCTGGTGCAGTCGCCGGAACCGGCGCGCCTGCGCGCGCTGGAACAGTTTTTCGCCACGCTGTGGGACGTCGGCCTGAAGGTTGGCCACGCGGTGCGCGATCCTGTGCAGTGCCGCGCGCTGGCCGCGCAGGACGCCAGCGTGTTCACCAGCCTGCTGGATGCGCGCCGGCTGGCCGGCGATGCGGCGTTCGACGCGCAACTCAAGACCATCGTGGAGGACCCGGCGCTGTGGCCGCCGCAGGAATACCTGGCCGCCCGGCTGGCCGAACGCAATGCGCGGCACGCACGCTACGACGATACCGCCTACAACCTGGAGCCGAACCTCAAGGACGGCCCGGGCGGCCTGCGCACGCTCGACTCCCTGCGCTGGATGGGGCAGCGGCTGGCGCATGCGGACGACCTGGCCGACATGGTGGCCGAAGGCCTGCTCGACCCGGCCGAACAGGCCTTGCTGGAACAGTCCGAAGCGGTCTTGCGCCGCTACCGCTATGCGCTGCACCTGGAGGCCGGGCGCCCCGAGGAACGATTGCTGTTCGACTACCAGCGCGCGCTGGCCGCGCGGCTGGGCTTCGAGGACGAGCACGCGAAGAATCTCGGCGTCGAGCAGTTCATGCAAGGTTATTACCGCGCCGCCAGCCAGGTCGAGCGGCTCGGCATGCAGGTGGCCGAGCGCTTCGAGGAGATGCTGGAGCCGCCGGGCGAAGCGGTTCCGGTGGGCAGGGATTTCGTGCGCTACGGCAAGCGCCTGGCGGCGGTCGACCCGCATTTGTTCATGCGCCGGCCGGCCGCCCTGGTGGAAATCTTCATCGCGCGGATGGACCAGTCCGGCGTGGCCGGCTTCAGCGCTGACACCATGCGCCGCATCCACCAGGCCACCGCCGCGCATGGCGATGCGCTGGCCGACGACGGCGAGGTGCTGGCCGCCTTCCTGCGGCTGCTGCGCCGTGGCGCGCCGGCGGTGGAGGCGCTGTGGCGGATGAACCGGCACGGCCTGCTGGCGGCGATCCTGCCCGCGTTCGGCAAGGTGTTCGGGCGCATGCAGTACGACCTGTTCCACGTCTACACGGTCGACGAACACACCCTGCGCGTGCTGCGCAACCTTGCACGCTTTGCCGACCCGGCGGCACAGCGCGAATTCCCGCTGGGCTGCGAGATCTGGGCCGGCCTGCCGGTACCGGAAGTGCTGCTGCTGGCGGGGCTGTTCCATGACATCGCCAAGGGCCGCGGCGGCGACCATTCGGTGCTGGGTGAGCAGGATGCACGCGTCTTCTGCAGCCGGCTGGGCCTGCCGCCCGGCGACGTCGAACAGGTCGCCTGGCTGGTGCGCTGGCACCTGCTGATGAGCACCACCGCGCAGCGCCAGGACATCACCGATCCCGACGTGGTGCACCGGTTTGCGCAAGTCGTCGGCAATCGCGAGCGGCTCGGCCAGTTGTACCTGCTGACCATCGCCGACATCATCGGCACCAGTCCGCGGCTGTGGAACGGCTGGAAGGACCGGCTGCTGGCCGACCTTTACACCAGTACCCGCTACGCCTTGCGCAGCGACGTGGAGCTGCCGCGCGACATCGGGGCGCGCGTGCGCGAATGTTCCGAGTATGCACTCGCGCTGCTGCTGGACGAGGGGCACGCTGAAGCCGATGTGGTGCGGGTCTGGGCCGACTTCCCGCAGCTCAGCTTCCTGCGCCATCGGCCCGAGCAGATCGCCTGGCAGACCGCGGCGATCCTGCGCGCGCACGGTGCGCTGCCGCTGGTGGCGGTGCACCCGCTGTCGGTGCGCGGCAGCACCGAGCTGTTTGTCTACACGCCCGATCGCGACGGCCTGTTCGCCACCGTCACCGCGGTGCTGGACCGCTTGCGCTTCTCGGTGATGGAGTCGCGCATCCTCAGCTCGCCGACCGGGATGGCGCTGGACACCTTCCTGCTGCTCGATGCGGACAGCCAGCAGCCGGTCAGCGCGGCGCGCGCGGAGGAACTGCAGCAGCGGCTGCAGCGCGCACTGGTGCAATCGGCCGGCGTGCAGCCGAGCAAGCGCGGCCTGTCGCGCCACCAGAAACATTTCCAGATGACGCCGCAGATCAGCTTCCACGCCGCCGGCGACCGCACCCAGCTGGCCCTGGTCGGCACCGACCGCCCCGGCCTGCTGGCCGCGGTGGCGCAGGTGATGCTGGCCACCGGGGTGCGCGTGCACGACGCGCGCATCGCCACTTTCGGCGAACGCGTGGAGGATTTCTTCCAGCTCACCGACCGGCACAACGCGCCGCTCGATGCGGCCCAGCAGGATCGCCTGCTGCATGCGCTGCTGGAGCGCATCGGGCCGGCACGGGATTGACCGGCGATCCCCGCGCTATCATCGCGACCGCTGCGCGTCGCAGCGGCCACGTGTCTTTGCCATGACCTATCTGCTGATCAAGTCGCTGCATCTGCTGTTCGTCATTGCCTGGATGGCCACGGTGTTCTACCTGCCGCGGATCCTGGTGAACCTGGCCGAGGCGGCGAACGAGCCGGTGGTGCTGGCGCGGCTGCAACTGATGGGGCGGCGGCTGTACAAGTTCGGCCACAACATGTTCGGCATCGCGTTCCTGTTCGGGCTGACCCTGTGGCAGGGCTGGCGGGTGTTTCCGCAGACGTTGCCGAACGTCACCGCCGGCACGCACTGGATCGACGCCAAGCTGACCCTGGTCGCCGTGCTGCTGGCCTACTTCGTCTGGGCCGGGCGCATGCTCAAACGTAGCGAGAAGGGCGACGCGCTGCCGTCCTCGCGCGCGCTGCGCTGGCTCAACGAACCGCCGGTGCTGCTGCTGCTGGCCGTGATCTGGCTGGTGCTCGCCAAGCCTTTCTGAGGCCGCGTTGTCGTAGGAGCCCGCTTGCGGGCGGTGTTCTTGCGAATTCCGAATCCCGCGAAAAGTATCGCCCGCAAGGGGGCTCCTGCGCGCGCATGTGCATCAGTCGAGGCGGTGGTATTCGCGGTACCACGCGACGAAGCGTGTCACGCCATCCTCGATCGAGGTATTCGGCGCGTAGCCCACGTCGCGGCGCAGCGCCGTCACGTCGGCCCAGGTGTCGGGCACGTCGCCTGGCTGCATCGGCAGCAGGCGTTTTTCCACGCGGCGGCCGAAGTTCTGCTCCAGCAGTTCGATGAAGCGCAGCAGCTGCACCGGCTGGTCGTTGCCGAGGTTGTAGACGCGGTACGGCGCGTTCGAGCTGCCGGGGTTCGGCCGCTCCGCGTCGTAGGCCGGGTCCGGTTCGGCCGGATGGTCGAGCGTGCGGATCACGCCCTCGACGATGTCGTCGATATAGGTGAAGTCGCGGCTGTGGTGGCCGAAGTTGAACACGTCGATCGGTTCGCCGCGGCTGATGCGGTCGGCGAACAGCATCGGCGACATGTCCGGCCGGCCCCACGGCCCGTACACGGTGAAGAAGCGCAGGCCGGTGGTGGGCAGGCCATACAGATGGCTGTAGGTATGCGCCATCAGCTCGTTCGCCTTCTTGCTGGCGGCGTACAGGCTGACCGGATGGTCGACCGCGTCCTCCACCGCGAACGGCAGCTTGCGGTTGGCGCCGTAGACCGAGCTGGACGAGGCGTACACCAGATGCTCCACGCTGCCGTGGCGGCAGGCCTCGAGCATGTTGACGAAGCCGACCAGGTTGCTCGCCACGTAGGCCTGCGGGTTCTGCAGCGAATAGCGCACGCCGGCCTGCGCGGCGAGGTTCACCACCCGCTGCGGTGCGCATGCGGCAAACGCGTGATTCAGCGCCTCCGCGTCGGCCAGGTCGGCACGCTGGTGCGTGTAGTTCGGATGGTCGATGAAGCGCGCCAGCCGTGCTTCCTTCAGCGCCGGGTCGTAGTAGGTGTTGTGGTTGTCGACGCCGTACACCACGTCGCCGCGCGCCAGCAGGCGCTGCGCCAGCGCGGCGCCGATGAAGCCGGCGGTGCCGGTGACCAGGATGCGCATGGAGTGTCCTCGGAAGATCGGGGCATTCTACCGTCGGGCGCGGCCGGCAAGGCTGCGCCAAGTGTGGATTGACAGGCAATCCGGGCTAAACTAGCGTCTCGGCATCATCCACGAGACCCAAGGTGGCCCGCGCCTGCGCCGGCCGAGTGTGCGACATGGCAACTACCCGCTTCCACGACTGACCGCCGCCACGCCTTCGTTTTTTCGTTTACCAAAGAAAAGGGCGTCATGCCCTTTTTTGCTTTTCCAGAGAAGCTTCCATGATTGAAATCACGCTACCCGACGGCAGCAAGAGGCCGTTCGATCACCCCGTCACCGTGCAGGACGTGGCCGCCTCCATCGGCGCCGGCCTGGCCAAGGCGACTCTGGCCGGCAAGGTCGACGGACGGCTGGTCGACGCCAGCTTCGCGATCGGGCACGACGCCAGCGTGCAGATCGTCACCGAGAAGAGTCCCGAGGCACTGGAAATCCTGCGCCACTCCACCGCGCACCTGATGGGTCAGGCCGTGCAGCGGCTGTTCCCCGGCGCGCAGGTCACCATCGGCCCGGTGATCGACAACGGCTTCTACTACGACTTCGCCTACGAGCGCCCGTTCACGCCCGAGGACTTGCCGAAGATCGAGGCGGAGATGCACAAGCTCGTCGCCGAGCAACTGCCGGTGACGCGCAGCGTGAAGTCGCGCGACGAGGCGGTGGCGTTCTTCCGCGGCCTGGGCGAGAGCTACAAGGCCGAGATCATCCAGGGCATTCCCGCCGCCGAGGATCTGTCGCTGTACTCGCAGGGCGAGTTCACCGACCTGTGTCGCGGCCCGCACGTGCCGAACACCGGCAAGCTGCATTCGTTCAAGCTGATGAAGGTGGCCGGCGCGTACTGGCGTGGCGACTCCAGCAACGCAATGCTCAGCCGCATTTACGGCACCGCCTGGCTCAACGACAAGGATCTGAAGGCGTATCTGTACCAGCTGGAGGAGGCCGAGAAACGCGATCACCGCAAGCTTGGCAAGCAGCTCGACCTGTTCCACCAGCAGGAAGAAAGCCCCGGCATGGTGTTCTGGCACCCGAACGGCTGGGCGATCTGGCAGCAGGTCGAGCAGTACATGCGCGGCGTCTACAGGAAGAGCGGCTACCAGGAAGTGCGCTGCCCGATGGTGCTGGACGTGTCGTTGTGGAAGAAGTCTGGCCACTGGGACAACTACAAGGAGAACATGTTCTTCACCGAGTCGGAGAAGCACACGTTCGCGCTCAAGCCGATGAACTGCCCCGGCCACGTGCAGATCTTCAACGAGGGCTTGCGCAGCTACCGCGACCTGCCGCTGCGCTACGGCGAGTTCGGCGGCTGCCACCGCAACGAACCGTCCGGCGCGCTGCACGGCATCATGCGCGTGCGCGCGTTCACCCAGGATGATGGCCACATCTTCTGCACGCCCGGGCAGATCGAATCGGAAGTCACCGAGTTCCACCGCCAGGCCATGCAGGTGTATGCCGACTTCGGTTTCAACGATATCGATGTGGCGCTGGCCCTGCGGCCGGACAAGCGCATCGGCGGCGATGATGTGTGGGATCGTGCCGAGGCGGCGCTGCGCGGCGCGTTGTCCGCCGCCGGGGTGAAGTGGACCGAGCTGCCCGGCGAGGGCGCGTTCTACGGCCCCAAGATCGAGTACCACATGAAGGACTCGATCGGTCGCGACTGGCAGGTCGGCACCATGCAGGTCGATTTCATGATGCCCGAGCGCCTGGGCGCCGAATATGTGGACGAACACTCGCAAAAACGGCATCCGGTGATGCTGCACCGGGCCATTGTCGGCTCGATGGAGCGTTTCATCGGCATCCTGATCGAGCACCACGCCGGCCTGCTGCCGGCCTGGCTGGCCCCGCTGCAGGCGGTGGTGCTCAACATCACCGACGCGCAGGCCGGTTACGTTCGCGAGGTGACGCAAGCCCTTGTCGACAAAGGTTTCCGGGTACAATCGGATTTGCGCAACGAGAAAGTCGGCTATAAAATCCGCGAGCATACGCTGCAGAAAGTGCCTTATCTTCTCGTGGTCGGTGATCGCGAGAGGGAAAGGGGTGCCGTTTCCGTGCGTACCCGTTCCGGCGAGGACCTGGGCAGCATGCCGCTGGCCGGCTTCGTCGAACGACTGGAGACCGAAATCCGGCGCTGAGCGCCGGGCGGTCTGTTTCATCACTTCTTCTGGAGGATCGTGGTATCGCTACCACCGACAACAAGGGCAATCGTCGCAACCTGGAAATCCGCGTGCCGCGAGTGCGCGTGATTGGCGCCGACTCGGAACAGCTGGGCATCCTCAGCCGTGACGAGGCGCTGAGCCTGGCGCAGGAAGCAGGCATGGATCTGGTCGAGATCCAGCCGAACGGCGACCCCCCGGTCTGCCGCATCATGGATTACGGCAAGTTCAAGTTCGAAGCCCAGAAGAAGGCGCAGGCCGCCAAGAAGAAGCAGAAACAGGTCGAGATCAAGGAAGTGAAGTTCCGTCCGGTGACGGACGTGGGCGACTACCAGATCAAGCTGCGCAACATGCTCCGCTTCCTGGAAGAGGGCGACAAGGTCAAGGTCACCATCCGTTTCCGCGGCCGCGAGATGTCGCACCAGGACCTGGGCCAAAACCTGGCCAAGAAGATCCAGGAAGACGTCGGCGACAACGGCCAGGTCGAGTCCTTCCCGCGGCTGGAAGGGCGCCAGATGGTCATGATGATCGGCCCGAAGAAGAAGTAAGCCGAGCGTCTTTGGTAGGAGCCCGCTTGCGGGCGATGCTCTTCGCGTCGCAGGGCCTGAAGCATCGTTTCCATGGGCTGCGGGCAAGCCGCACCCTCACCTCAATCCTCTCCCGAAGGGAGAGGATGCCATCGTCAGCACTTCGTGCTGGTGTTTGGCTTTTTGAGCCCGTATAATCACCGGTTCGACCCGCCCGGATGGGTCGTGTCCCGATCGTGGCAGGACGGAAAGCGTGGCCGGACCCTCGGGTCGCGGTCGCCGCCAGATCAGTCAGAAACCGGGGCTGCCCGCGCAAGGCCGTCCCACTCAAGGAGCATCCCATGCCCAAGATCAAGACCAACCGAGCGGCTGCGAAGCGTTTTCGCAAGACCGCGTCGGGCAAGATCAAGTGCGGCCACGCATTCAAGTCGCACATCCTGACCAAGAAGTCGACCAAGCAGAAGCGTGGTCTCCGTGCCCCGAACCACCTCAAGGCGTGTGATGCGCCCGGCGTGGCTCGCATGCTGCCGTACTTGTGAGGAGATAGACCATGGCTCGTGTAAAGCGTGGTGTCACCGCACGTCGTCGTCACAAGAAAATCATCGGCCGCGCCAAGGGCTATTACAACGCCCGCCGCAAGGTCTTCCGCGTTGCCAACCAGGCCGTGGTCAAGGCCGGCCAGTACGCGTACATCGGCCGCAAGCAGCGCAAGCGCCAGTTCCGTGCACTGTGGATCGTGCGCATCAACGCTGCTGCGCGCATGTTCGGCCTGTCCTACAGCCGCCTGATCAATGGCCTCTCCAAGGCCGGCATCACGGTCGACCGCAAGGTTCTCGCTGATATCGCCGTGCACGACATCAAGGCGTTTGGGGCCATTGCTGACAAGGCGAAGGCTGCCCTGGCTGCTTGATCGTCGCTTGCGACGATAGAATGCGAATCAAGCGGGGAGGAGGCCACACGCCTCCTCCCCGTTTTCGTTTTTGGACGTCCGAACCGGGATTGCACCGATGGATGATTTGGAACGCCAGGCCGCGCAGGCGCTGGCCGATATCGACAAGGCCGACACGCTGGAGGCGCTCGACGCGCTGCGCGTCGCACTGCTGGGCAAGAGCGGCGTCGTCACCGCTGCACTGAAGACGCTGGGTGCACTGGCGCCGGAGGAGCGCAAGGCGCGCGGCGCCGAGGTGAACAAGGTGAAGGACTGCCTTGCCGACGCGCTGGCGGTGCGCAAGCAGTTGCTGGAGCAGGCCGAGCTGGATCGCCGGCTCGCGTCCGAATCCATCGACATCTCGCTGCCCGGCCGCGACGGCGAGCGCGGCGGCATCCACCCGGTCACCCGTGCGCTGGAACGCATCGCATCGATCTTCGCGCGGCTCGGCTACCAGCGTGCCGATGGCCCGGAGATCGAGGACGACTGGCACAACTTCGAGGCGCTGAACTTCCCGCCGCACCATCCGGCGCGCGCCATGCACGACACCTTCTACTTCGGTGACGGTCGCCTGCTGCGCACGCATACGTCACCGGTGCAGATCCGCAGCATGGCCGGGCGCCAGCCGCCGATCCGCATCATCGCGCCGGGCAAGGTCTACCGCAGCGATTCGGACCAGACCCACTCGCCGATGTTCCACCAGATCGAAGGCCTGCTGGTCGACGAGACCTCCAGCTTCGCCGACCTGAAAGGCACGCTGGCCGAGTTCATCCGCGCGTTCTTCGAGCGCGACTTCGAGATGCGCTTCCGCCCCAGCTACTTCCCGTTCACCGAACCTTCGGCCGAAGTGGATATCCGCTGGGATGCCGAAGATGGTTCGACGCGCTGGCTCGAAGTACTGGGCTGCGGCATGGTCCATCCGAACGTGCTGAAGAACTGCGGCATCGACCCGGAACGCTACACCGGTTTCGCCTTCGGCCTCGGTGTCGAACGCTTCGCGATGCTGCGCTACGGCGTGTCCGACCTGCGCGCGTTCTTCGAGAACGACCTGCGTTTCCTCAGGCAGTTTGCCTGATCGCATCCGGGAATCCACGAGCATGAAATTTTCCGAGAACTGGCTGCGCGAGCTGGTCGAGATCCAGGCCGACCGCGCCGAGCTGGCCCATGCGTTGACCATGGCCGGGCTGGAAGTGGAAGAACTCACCCCGCTGGGTGACGGCCTGGCTGGCGTGGTGGTGGCCAGGATCGTCGCCGCCGAGAAGCATCCCGAAGCCGACCGCCTGCAGGTATGCAAGGTTGACGCGGGGCAGGGCGAGCCGCTGCAGATCGTCTGCGGCGCGCCGAATGCGCGAGTCGGCATCAACGTGCCGCTGGCCACCATCGGCGCCACCTTGCCTGGCGGCATCCGCATCAAGGCGGCCAGGCTGCGCGGCGTGGAGTCGTTCGGCATGCTGTGCTCGGCGAAGGAGCTGGGCATCGACACCGACGCCTCCGGCTTGCTGGAGTTGCCGACGGATGCGCCAGTCGGCCAGCCGCTGGCCGGCTACCTCGGCCTGCCCGACGCCAGCTTCGAATTGAAGCTGACGCCGAACCGCCCCGATTGCCTGGGCCTGGTCGGCCTGGCCCACGACGTGGCCGCGCTGTTCGGCAGCACGGTGAGGCTGCCGGCATCGGCGACGGTGCCCGTGACCAGCAACGCGCGTCGCGGCATCCGCCTGGAGGCAGGCAAGGACGCGCCGCGCTACCTCGGTCGCATCATCGAAGGCGTGGACCCGGCGGCGCGCTCGCCGCTGTGGCTGGCCGAGCGCCTGCGTCGCGCCGGCCTGCGCCCGATCAGCGCGGTGGTCGACGTCACCAACTACGTGATGCTGGAGCTGGGCCAGCCGCTGCACGCGTTCGACAACGACACGCTGGAAGGCGACATCATCGTGCGCCACGCGCACGCTGGCGAAACGCTGAAGCTGCTCGACGGCAACGAGGCGAAGCTGGACGAGAGCTTCGTGCTGATCGCCGACGAGAAGAAGGCGCTGGCCGTGGCTGGCGTGATGGGCGGCCACGACTCGCGCGTCAGCGACGCCACGCGCAACGTTTTCCTGGAATCCGCGCACTTCGCGCCGGCCGCGATCATGGGCCGCGCACGCAAGCTGGGCCTGCACACCGATGCCTCGCACCGCTTCGAGCGCGGCGTCGACCCCGAGCTGCCGCGCCGCGCCCTGGAGCGCGCCAGTGAGCTGCTGCTGGCGATCGCCGGCGGCCAAGCCGGCCCGGTGCTGGCGGCAGAGAACCCGGCCGATCTGCCGATGCCGGCTCCGGTCGCCTTGCGCCGCGTGCGCCTGCAGCGCGTGCTCGGCGTGGACGTGGCCGAGGCCGAGGTGGCGCGCATCTTCACCGCGCTGGGCATGCAGGTGGCAACGACCGCCGACGGCTGGCGGGTTACCGCGCCGAGCAGCCGTTTCGACATCGAGCGCGAGGAGGACCTGATCGAGGAGGTCGCGCGCATCTTCGGCTACGACAACATCCCCACCGCGACGCCGGCCGGCGCGCTGACCCTGGCGATCGAGCCGGAGGCGCGCATCAACGAACTGGCGTTGCGCGAACAACTGGCCGCACGCGGCTATCACGAGGCGATCAACCTGTCGTTCGTGGCAGCGGAGTTGCTGGCGGGCTGGGGTTTCACCGAGCACCTGGTGCCGCTGGCCAATCCGTTGTCGGCCGACCTGGCGGTGATGCGACCCTCGCTGTTGCCGGGGCTGGTCGAGGCGCTGCGCCACAATCGCGCGCGCCAGCAAGAGCGGGTGCGGCTGTTCGAGGTTGCGCGGGTATTTGCTGAGGGCAACCCGCCGGTGGAAACCCCGAGCCTGGCCATCGTGGCCTGTGGCGCTGCCCGTGCCGAGCAGTGGGGCGAGCCGTCGCGGGTGCCGGATTTCTTCGATCTCAAGGGCGACCTGGACGCACTGATCGCCTGGGGCGGCGAGCCCTGGCGCTGGTCGGTGCATGCCGATGACCTGCCGGGCTGGCTGCACCCGGGGCGCGGCGCCCGGGTGGCGCGGGATGGCCTCACCGTGGGCTACCTGGGCGCATTGCACCCGCAATTGGCCAAGGCGCTCGATCTGGGCCCGGACGTGCACGTGCTGGAGCTGGCGCTGGAGCCGCTGCTGACCCGTCGCCTGCCCCGGGCGCAGGCGGTACCCCGGTTCCCGGCCGTGCGCCGCGACATCGCGGTGGACCTGCCCGAAGCGGTCCGTTGGTCACAAATCGAGCAGGTGGTTCGCGGCACGCTGGGCGAACGGCTGAGGGAATTGCGCCTGTTTGACCGTTACCGCGGCAAGGGAGTCGAAGCAGGCCGAAAAAGTCTCGCTATGGGCTTGATTTTGCAGGACGCTTCACGCACGCTTACCGACGACGACGCGGACCGTTGCGTACGTGATGCGATAGCTGCGTTGGAGCAATCATGCAAGGCAAAGCTGCGAGGGTGAGATGGCGCTGACCAAGGCGGAAATGGCCGAGCGGCTTTTCCTCGACGTGGGCCTCAACAAGCGTGAGGCGAAGGAGTTCGTGGACGCCTACTTCGAGGTGGTTCGCGGAGCCCTGGAAAACGGCGAACAGGTGAAGCTGTCCGGCTTCGGCAATTTCGACCTGCGACTGAAGAACCAGCGGCCCGGACGCAATCCGAAGACCGGCGAGGAGATTCCGATCTCCGCCCGGCGCGTGGTGACGTTTCGGCCTGGACAGAAACTCAAGGTAAGAGTCGAGGGCTATGCTGGACCAAGGGAATAACACCGAACTGCCTGCCATCCCGGCCAAGCGCTACTTCACCATTGGTGAGGTCAGCGAGTTGTGCGGTGTGAAGCCTCACGTACTGCGCTACTGGGAGCAGGAGTTCCCTGCGCTCAATCCGGTCAAGCGCCGAGGCAACCGCCGCTACTACCAGCGCCACGACGTGCTGATGATCCGCCAGATCCGCTCGCTGCTGTACGACGAGGGCTTCACCATCACCGGCGCGCGTGCGCGTCTGGAAGGTCCGCAGGCGCGGATGGAAGCGAGCATCTCGCACCAGATCGTGCGCCAGGTGCGGATGGAACTGGAAGAAGTGCTGACCCTGCTGCGTCGCTGAAGGCTTCCGGACGCGCCGCACAAGCTGTTAGACTTGCCAGCTTGCCGTAGTCGGGGCGTAGCGCAGCCTGGTAGCGCATCTGCCTGGGGGGCAGAGGGTCGTCGGTTCGAATCCGGCCGCCCCGACCAATTCGGCCTGGACATGAAAAAAGCGCCCGATGGGCGCTTTTTTCATGTCGCAAATGGAGGTGGCAGGGGGAACCGGAAAAGCAGGTGGAATCGCCGCTTCGACTCTTCCGATTCCCGATGCCCGGCCTCAATACAACACGCGGCTGCGCAGCGTGCCCGGGATCGCCGCCAGCTTCGCCTTCAGCTCGCTGGCCTGGGCCTCGTCGGCGCTGACGTCGATCACCACGTAGCCCACCTCGCTGTCGGTCTGCAGGAACTGCGCGTCGATGTTGATGTTGCCGGCCGAGAACAGTTCGTTGATGCGCGACAGCGTGCCCGGCACGTTGCGGTGGATGTGCAGCAGGCGGCGGCTGTGCGGGTGTTCGGGCAGGGCCACTTCGGGAAAGTTCACCGCCGACAGGGTGGAGCCGTTGTCGCTGTAGCGGACCAGCTTGCTGGCTACCTCGATGCCGATGTTGTCCTGCGCTTCCAGCGTGCTGCCGCCGATGTGCGGGGTCAGGATCACGTTGTCCAGGCCGATCAGCGGCGAGACGAAGGGATCGTCGTTGCCTTTCGGTTCGAGCGGAAACACGTCGACCGCGGCGCCGGCCAGGTGACCGGCGCGCAGCACCGCGGCCAGCGCGTCGATGTCCACCACGCTGCCGCGCGAAGCGTTGATCAGCATCGCGCCGGCGCGCATCTTCGCCAGTTGTTCGCGGCGGATCATCAGCCGGGTGGCGGGGGTCTCCGGCACGTGCAGGGTGACCACGTCGGCGCGTTCCAGCAATTCGTCCAGACTGGACACGGCGCGCGCATTGCCGAGCGCCAGCTTGGTCTCGATGTCGTGGAAGATCACCCGCATGCCCAGGCTTTCGGCCAACACGCCGACCTGGGTGCCGATGTGGCCGTAGCCGACGATGCCGAGCACCTTGTCGCGCGTCTCGTAGCTGCCGCTGGCCGACTTGGCCCAGCCGCCGCGATGGCACTGCGCGTTCTTCTGCGGGATGCCGCGCAGCAGCATGATCGCCTCGGCGATCACCAGCTCGGCCACGCTGCGGGTGTTGGAATAAGGCGCGTTGAACACCGGCACGCCGAGCCTGCGTGCCGCGGCCAGGTCCACCTGGTTGGTGCCGATGCAGAAGCAGCCCACCGCGATCAGCCGCTTGGCCTGGGCCAGCACGTCGGCGGTGAGCTGGGTGCGCGAGCGGATACCGACGATGTGCGCGTCGGCGATGCGCGCCTTCAGTTCGTCTTCCGGCAGCGACTTTGCATGCAGCTCGACCTGGCTGTAGCCGGCGCGGCGAAAGTTGTCGACCGCACTGGCACTGACGCCCTCCAGCAGCAATACCTTGATGTCCTGGCGGGGGTAGGAGGTCTGCATGCGTCGTCCCGGGTCGAGTGGAGTTGTCGGCCACTATGCCAGATTTGCGGCACTGCAGCACTGGACGCGGAGCGAAGCGGCTGGCAGGCTGCGGAAATGCCCCTGGAGCCGAAGCATGTCCGACCCACGCCTCGCCGAACTGTCCCGCCGCTTGCCGGCACTGCGCCTGCTCGCGACGGCCGCCGAACTGGAGCATTACGGTCGCGACTGGACCCGTCGCTGGACACCGGCGCCACTGGCGATCGCGCTGCCGGCCGGCGCAGAGGAGGTGCAGGCGATCGTGCGCTGGGCGAACGAGCTGCGCGTGGCGATCGTGCCGTCAGGCGGGCGCACCGGCCTGTCCGGCGGCGCGGTGGCGGCCAACGGCGAGCTGGTGCTGAGCCTGCAGCGGATGAACCGGCTGCTGGATTTCAACGCGGTCGACCGCACGCTCACCGTGCAGCCCGGAATGGTCCTGCAGCATGTGCACGACGCCGCGCGCGAGCACGGCCTGCTCTACCCGGTGGATTTCGCCGCGCGCGGCTCGTGCTCGATCGGCGGCAACATCGCCACCAACGCCGGCGGCATCCGGGTGATCCGCTACGGCAACACACGCGAATGGATTGCCGGGCTGAAGGTGGTGGCCGGCAACGGCGAACTGCTGGACTTGAACCGCGGCCTGATCAAGAACTCCAGCGGCTACGACTTCCGCCAGTTGCTGATCGGTTCGGAGGGGACGCTGGGCATCGTGGTCGAAGCCACGCTGAAGCTGACCAATCCGCCGCCGCCGTCGCAGGTGATGCTGCTGGCGCTGCCGGACATGGATGCGCTGATGCAGGTGTTCGCGCTGTTCCGCGCACGGCTGGTGCTGCAGGCGTTCGAGTTCTTCACCGACCATGCTTTGCGGCACGTGCTGGCGCACGGCGCGCAGCGCGCCATCGACGGCGACTACCCGTACTACGTGGTGTGCGAGTTCGATGCGGCCGACGAACGGCAGCAGGAGGCTGCGTTGAGCGCATTCGAGCGTGCGCTGGAACAGGGCTGGGTCAGCGACGGCGTGATCGCACAGAGCGAGGCGCAGGCCGCCGCACTGTGGCGGCTGCGCGAAGGCATCACCGAGAGCCTGGCGCCGCGGCGGCCGTACAAGAACGATGTCTCGGTGCGGGTCAGTGCGGTGCCGGCGTTCCTGCACGAGATGCAGGCGTTGCTGGCGCGCGAGTATCCGCAGGCCGAGGTGGTCTGGTTCGGCCATATCGGCGACGGCAACCTGCACATCAACGTGCTGCGTCCGGACGGCCTGGCGGAGGATGCGTTCATCGCGCAGTGCGAGCACGTCACCACGCTGCTGGCGGCAACGCTGCAGCGCCATGGCGGCAGCATCTCGGCCGAACACGGCATCGGCCTGGTCAAGCGGGCCTATCTGGAAAGCACCCGCAGCGCGGCGGAAATCGCGCTGATGCGCGGCGTGCGCCAGGTGTTCGATCCCAACGGCATCCTCAATCCCGGCAAGCTGTTCGCAGCGGATTGAGGGCCGGGAAGCCGCGCCCGTGCTAGGCTTGACGGCTTGTCGTTGACATTCAGGAGCCGTCATGCCGTCGTCGCCGCTGCGTTCGCTGTATCCCGACATCGAGCCGTTCGACAGCGGCTTCCTGCCGGTCTCGGCGCTGCACACGCTGTACTACGAGCAGAGCGGCAACCCGCACGGCAAGCCGGTGGTGTTCCTGCATGGCGGTCCGGGCGGTGGCACCAATGCGAAGTGCCGGCGCTTCTTCGATCCGGCGGTGTACCGCATCGTGCTGTTCGACCAGCGCGGCTGCGGCAAGTCCACCCCGTATGCGGAGCTGACCGACAACACCACCTGGGACCTGGTCGCCGATATCGAGCGCGTGCGCGAGCATCTGGGCATCGATCGCTGGCAGGTGTTCGGTGGCTCGTGGGGCTCCACGCTGGCACTGGCGTATGCGCAGACCCATCCGGACAAGGTCAGCGAACTGGTGTTGCGCGGCATCTTCATGCTGCGCCGGTCGGAGCTGGAGTGGTTCTACCAGAACGGCTGCGACGCGCTGTATCCGGATGCCTGGGAGACTTATCTCGCGGCGATCCCCGAGGTCGAACGCGGTGACCTGATGAGCGCCTACCACCGCCGCCTCACCAGCGCCGATGCGAAGGTCCGTACCGACGCGGCGCGCGCCTGGTCGGTGTGGGAGGGCGCCACCAGTTTCCTGTGGCAGGACAAGTCGCACATCGAGTCCAGCGCCGAAGACGAATTCGCGTTGGCGTTTGCGCGCATCGAGTGCCATTACTTCGTCAACGGCGGCTTCTTCGAACACGACGACCAGCTGCTGCGCAACGTCGAGCGCATCCGCCGCATCCCGGCGGTGATCGTGCAGGGCCGCTACGACGTGGTCTGCCCGTTGCGCAGCGCGTGGGACCTGCATCGCGCCTGGCCCGAGGCCGAGCTGCACATCGTGCAGGACGCCGGCCACTCGGCGTTCGAGCCGGGCAATGTGCACGCGCTGGTGGAGGCGACCGACCGTTTCGGCCGGTGAGGCGAGCCGCGACGGGCTCCTTCGCGGCTGGTATCGGTCAACCGTTCGCCGGTAGCTGCTTGGTGCCAAAGATCTTGTCGCCGGCGTCGCCGAGGCCGGGCAGGATGTAGCCGCGTTCGTTCAGTCGCTGGTCGATCGCGGCGGTGTAGATCTCGATGTCCGGATGCGCTGCCTGGACGCGCTTGAGGCCTTCCGGCGCGGCAACCAGAAACAGGCCCTTGATGCGCTTGCAGCCGGCCGCCTTGAGCATGTCGACGGTGGCGACCAGGGTACCGGCGGTGGCCAGCATCGGGTCGACGATCAGCGCGATGCGCTCGTCCATGCGGCCGGTGAGCTTCTCGTAATAGGTGGTCGGCTTCAGCGTCTGCTCGTCGCGCTGCAGGCCGACCACGCTGACCTTGGCCGCGGGAATCAGGTCGAGCACGCCGGGCAGCATGCCCAGGCCGGCGCGCAGGATCGGCACGATGGTGATCTTCCTGCCCTTGATCCGGTGCACCTGCAGCGGGCCGGCCCAGCCATCGATCTCTTCCTCGACGGTTTCCAGGTCCTTGGTGGCCTCGTAGGTAAGCAGGGCGGCAACCTCGGAAGCCAGCTCGCGGAACTCCTTGCTGCTGATGCCGGCACGCCGCATCAGGCCGAGCTTGTGCTGGATCAGCGGATGGCGGACTTCGACGATCTTCATGGGCGGCTGTCTTCCGGGCATCGGGGGCGTGACAGTCGGGGAGCTTAACGAAGCGGCCCCGCCGGCGCACGCATGGACATGCGAACGCCGGCGGGGCCGGAGGCGCGACAGGAGCCGGCGGTATTACGGAGTGCCGGCGGCGCCCTTGAGACAGCTGCTCATGAACGCCTTGCGCTCGGCGCCCTTGAGCGCCTTGGTCTTGGCGTCGGCATTGCAGGACTTCATTCTCTCCTGCTGGGTCTCATGGGCCGCAGGCGTCGCCGAGGGTGCGGCAGCGGCAGGAGCAGCGGCTGCGGCGGTGCTCTGGCCCTTCAGGCAGGAGCTCATGAAGGCCTTGCGTTCGGCACCTTTCTTGCCGGTCGCCTGCTTGTTGCAGTCGATCATTCGCTGCTGCTGGGCGGTATGCGGCTTGGCCGCCGGGGCGGTGGCGGGGGTGGTGGCCGGGGTGGCAGCGAAGGCGAGGCCGGCGAAGGCGAAGCAGGCGCTGAAGGCGAGCAGACGTAGTGACAGTGACATCGTGAGTCCTCCCTGGGTGACCGGCAGTTGCCGGCCGGGTCAGTCTAGGCAGGGGCCAGCCCTCACGGGAGTCGGCAAGATCTTACGTGCATGAAGTATTCAGCTGCGGCGGCATGTCGTGCGCCGCCGCCGCCGGTGTGGGCCAAACCGTCGGTCAGGCCGCTTCGGCCTTGGCCTTGCGCGGCCCTTCCAGTAGTGCCTTGCGCACATGGGACACGATCAGGTCGACCTCGGCGCTGGTGACGTTGAAGTGCGGGGTGAAGCGCAGCGAATTGGTGCCGCCATGGATCACCCCGACGCCGTGCTCGCGCAGGTATTCCTCGGTGGAACCGGCGCCGTAGCACTTGTACTCCGGGGCCAGTTCGCAGGAGAACAGCAGGCCGGTGCCCTGCACCTTGGTGATCAGGCCGCCCAGCTCGTTTTTCAGCGCGTTGAGCTTGTCGACGAACTCCTTGCCGCGCTCGCGGATGTTGCTGCGCACCTGGTCGCTGAGCTCGCCCAGCGTGGCCAGCGCCACATCCAGCGCGCGCGGGTTGGCGGTCATGGTGTTGCCGTAGATGCCCTTGCGGTACAGCCCGGCGGCGCGTTCGCCGACGGCCAGCACCGACAGCGGATACTGGCCGGCGTTGAGCGCCTTGGAGAAGGTTTCCATGTCCGGCGGCGGCAGGCCCTCGAAGCCGGGGTAGTCCACGAACGACAGCACGCCATGTGCGCGCAGGCCGGCCTGGATCGAGTCGACCAGCAAGAGGGTACCGTGCGATTCGGTCAACGCGCGCGCGGCCTGGTAGAACTCCGGCGTCACCGCGCGGCCGGGGTCGCCTTCGCCCATCACCGGCTCCAGGAACATCGCCTCGATGAACCAGCCGTGCCGGTCGGCGTCGGCGAACGCCGCTTCCAGCTGCGCCACGTCGTAGGGGGCCACGGTGATCAGGGTGTCCTCGTGGCGGTAGCTGGCGAGGTTCTGCTGGTAGGTCTTGCGGCTGGAGTCGGAATACAGCGCCGGCGCCTCGGTGCGGCCGTGGAACGCCCCCTTGACCGCCAGGCGCTTGATCGCGCGGCCGGCGTAGCGCCCTCCGGCGTCGGTCATCGCCTTGGCGTTGACGTCGGCGATGCGGCAGGCCAGCGAGACCGACTCGGAGCCGGAGTTCAGGCACAGGTAGCGCTTGTACGGGCTGCCGCCGCGGCTGCGGCCCAGTTCCTTGTTCAGCGCCGCGGTGAAGCGCAGCTGCGCCACGCTGGGCGACATCACGTTCGCCATCACCTGCGGGCGGGCCAGCGCGGCCAGGATCGCCGGGTCGTTGTGGCCGAAGCCGAGCATGCCGTAGCCGCCGTTGTCGTGCACCACGGCGCCCTTCAGGGTGACGATCCACGGACCGCGGGCGGCCGCCGGCAGGTACGGGTTGATCGCGTCGTCCGGGTAGAAGTTGACGAAACCGGCCTGCGCCCGGGCAAGCTGCTCGGCTTCATCGAGCTTGAGGAAGTCGGCCAGGTCGGCGCGCAGCTCGCGATGGCGCGCCACGGCCTCGGCAATCGCCTGGCCCAGCAACGGGTCGTTCGCCGCCATGCGCTCGATGCTGGCGTCGTCCAGGCCGGTGGTCCGCGGCTTGCCGCCGAATTCGCGCAGTTCGCGCAACTGGTTGATCACACCCATGATGAATCCTCCGTAGCTCCGCCGTAGCGGCAGGCCGTGCCGGATGGCGAAATTGATGACTGCGTGGCGGGAACCGCAAAATCCGGCGCTTCCCCAATGTTTTCAGGCGTTTCGCAGCGCCGGGGAAATGCTTCCGGCGTGCTTTTATTCCTCACAGGATACCTTGCGGCGGCGGTGGCCGTAACCCCGTGCCCTGCCGCGGGTGACGGCTGTCATGGCGGATGGTTGACGCCGGCGACTGCCGGCCGCGGCTGGCCGCGCGCAGGATGCACCGCAACCGGAGGACTCCCATGCCGCATTTCCACGACCCCGTCGCCCGCCTCGACGGCGCCATCAAGCGCTACGGCCGGCTCACCGCGCTGGATGGCGCGGACCTGCAATTGCGCCGCGGCGAACTGCTGGCGCTGCTCGGTCCCAACGGCGCCGGCAAGACCACGGCGATCGCCTTGTTGCTGGGGCTGATCCGTGCCGATGCCGGTACGGCAGAGCTGTTCGGCCAGGAGCCGCAGCGGATCGAGGCGCGTCGCCGCATCGGCGTGATGCTGCAGAACGCCGAGCTGCCGCCCACGCTGCGGGTGGGCGAACTGCTGCGGCTGACCGCCAGTTACTACCCGGCGCCGCGAGCCCTGGCCGAAAGCGCCGAGCTGGCCGGCGTCGCCGATCTGCTCAGGCGGCCCTACGCGAAACTCTCCGGCGGCCAGCAGCGGCGCGTCCAGTTCGCGCTGGCGCTGTGCGGCCGGCCCGAACTGCTGTTCCTGGACGAACCCACCGTGGGCATGGACGTCGAGGCGCGGCAGCAGCTGTGGGCAGCGATCCGCCGACTGGTGGCCGAGGGTTGTTCGGTGCTGCTGACCACGCATTACCTGGAAGAGGCCGAGGCGCTGGCCGACCGCGTCTGCGTGATGTCGCGCGGAAGGATGATCCACGAGGGTACCGTCGAGGCCTTGCGTGCGCGGGTGGCGCTGAGGCGCGTGCGTTGCCTCAGTACGCTGTCGGTCGAAGCAGTGCGCGACTGGCCCGAGGTCAGCGAGGTGCGCCGGGACCGCGAACGCCTGCATATCGCCACCGCCGCGGCCGAGGCCGTGGTACGCCGCCTGCTCGACGCCGACCCGCGACTGCGCGAGCTGGAAGTGCAGCGCGCCGGCCTGGCCGAGGCTTTCACCGAACTCACCCGCGACGCCGCCGCGGCCGCGGATACCGACCAGCGCGAGGCCGCCTGACATGCAAACCGCCATTTCCGTCACCGCATCGGCACCCGCCATCGACATGCCGCGCCGCCGGGTGCTCGGCGCCTATCTGGAAGAGGCGCGCAGCGAATGCCTGCGCTACCTGCGCGCGCCCGGCTTCACGCTGCCGATCATGCTGTTCCCGGGCATGTTCTACCTGCTGTTCGGCGTGCTGATGGCGAAATCGAACGGCGCCGACGCGGCGCGCTACCTGCTGGCCAGCTACGGCGTGTTCGGCGTGATGAGCCCGGGCCTGTTCGGCTTCGGCGTGTCGCTGGCGCTGGAGCGCGACGGCGGTCTGCTGACCTTCAAACGCGCACTGCCGATGCCGCCCGGTGCCTATCTGCTGGGCAAGATGCTGATGGCGATGGCCGCCGCGGGCGTGGTGATCCTGTTGCTGCTGACGATGGCGCTGACCCTGGGCCACGTGAGCTTGAGCCTGACCCAGGCCGGCGCCTTGCTGCTCACCGGCGTGTTCGGCGTGTTGCCGTTCTGCGCGCTGGGCATGTTCGTCGGCACGCTGATCAAGGGCCAGGGCGCGCCCGGCATGCTGCAGCTGGTCTACCTGCCGATGTCGTTCCTGTCCGGCCTGTGGATGCCGCTGCCGATGCTGCCAAAGTTCCTGCAGCAAATCGCGCCGGTATGGCCGAGCTATCACCTGGACGTGCTGGCGATGGCGGCAGTGGGTATGGACAAGGGCCCACGGCTGGGCCATGTGCTGGTGCTCGTCGGCTTTGTCGCGGTATTTCTTCTGATGGCGGCACAGCGCCTGCGCCGGCACGGTTGAAGTAGCATGCCCCGCAGACCCGGCCCCTCAGCGACCAGCCACGTCATGATCCCCGCCTTCATCGCCCGATGGTTCGTGCCGGCGCCCGATTCCGCGGTGGCCGACGACCTGCGTCGCGGCAAGTCGCCGTGGGCCGACAGCGTGCACCTGCTGTGGTCGCTGTGGATCTTCATCACGCCCCTGTTCGACCATGGCCTGCGCGGCTACACCCCGACCTGGCTGCTGTGCACGCTGGGCTCGTATCCGCTGTTCCTGCTGCTGTTCGCCAGGTTGCGGCTGGCTTCGCGGCGAACGGCGCATCGGTATGCGTGGGGCATGGCGGCGCTGTGTTTCGGCCTGCTGCGCTGGTACCCCAGCGGGCTCAGTTATTTCGTGTACGCCTGTGTGATGCTCAGCCATTGCGGCCTGCGACACTTCCGCAGTTACGTGATCCAGGTGGTGCTGCTCAACGTGGTCTATGTGGCGCTGGCCTGGTGGATCGGCTATCCGCAGGCGCTGCTGGTGATCATGCCGGTCACGGTGTTCGTCATCTGCACCATCGTCACGGTCGAGCAGATCCACCAGGAGAAGGATGCCGCGCTCAGCCTCTCCCACGACGAGGTGCGCCGGCTCGCCGCCACCGCGGAGCGCGAGCGGATCGGGCGCGACCTGCACGACCTGCTGGGGCACACGCTGTCGCTGATCACGCTGAAGCTGGAGCTGTCGCGCAAGCTGTTCGACCGCGATGTCGATGCCGCCCGGCGCGAGGTCGAAGAGGCGGAGAAGGTCGCCCGTCACGCCCTGGCCGAAGTGCGCTGCGCCGTCACCGGCATCCGCGCCACCGACCTCGCTGCCGAGCTGGCTTCGGCGCGGCTGCTGCTGGAGTCCTCGCGGGTGCACCTGGATTACGGCGAACTGCCCGCGGACCTGCCGGGCGACATCGAGCGCGGCCTGTCGCTGGTGTTGCGCGAGGCGGTGACCAACATCGCGCGCCATGCCGATGCCAGTCAGGCGCGGATCGAGCTGGCGCGCGAGCGGAACAGCGTCTGCCTGCGGATCAGCGACAACGGCCGCGGCGGCATCGAGAGCGACGGCAACGGCCTGAGCGGCATGCGCGAGCGCGTGCGCGCGCTCGGCGGCACGCTCGCGTTCGAGTCGCCGCGTGGGCAGGGCTCGCGCCTGCGGGTGGTGGTGCCGCTGCCGATCGTGCGCCTGGTCGAGTCGTCGCGATCGGCGCCGGATCCGTCGATGGCCGGGCCGCTGGCGCAGCCGGTTACGGATCGGCCCGTCGCATGAGTCCACCCGTGTTTCCATGCCCGCACAGACCATGACGCCCATCCTTTACCCCCGCGAACACCGGAGAGTCATCGCATGATCCGCGTGCTGCTGGCCGAGGACCAGGCGATGGTGCGCGGTGCACTGTCCGCACTGCTGAACCTGGAAAGCGACATCGAGGTACTCGGCTCGGCCGCCGACGGCGAGGCCGCTTGGCGCGAGCTGCAGCGACTCAAGCCTGACGTGCTGGTCACCGACATCGAGATGCCCGGGCTGACCGGGCTGGAACTGGCGCAGCGCATCCAGCGGCATGAACTGCCGATCAAGGTGGTCATCGTCACCACCTTCGCGCGGCCCGGCTTCCTGCGCCGCGCGCTGGATGCCGGCGTGTCCGGCTACCTGCTGAAGGATGCCCCTGCCGAGAACCTGGCCGAGGCCTTGCGCACCGTGCATCGCGGCGGCCGCGCGATCGACCCGCAGCTGGCGCTGGAGGCGTGGTCCGAAGCCGATCCGCTGAACGACCGCGAGCGCCAGGTGTTGCGCCTGGCCGGCGAAGGACAGTCGGCGGGCGACATCGCCGCGCAGCTGAACCTGTCGCACGGCACCGTGCGCAATTACCTGTCCGAGGCGATCGGCAAACTCGGCGTGGCCAATCGCATCGAGGCCTATCGGCTGGCGCGGCAGAAAGGCTGGTTGTAAGCGGTTGCGCCGGAATCGGCGCGCTGCGGGATAATGCCCCGTTTTCCGCTGCCGGCCGCGCCCGCCTTGAAGAAGTCCGATTTCGATTTCGACCTGCCGCACGAGCTGGTCGCGCAGGCGCCGTTGCCCGAGCGTTCGGCCAGTCGCATGTTGCTGCTCGACGTGGCGGCGCAGTCGCGGCAGGACCGCCTGTTCCGCGAGCTGCCCGACTTCCTGCGCCCCGGCGACCTGCTGGTGTTCAACGACACCCGCGTGCTGCCGGCGCGGCTGTACGGGCGCAAGGACACCGGCGGTGCGGTGGAGATCCTGATCGAGCGGGTCACCGGCGCACACGAGGCGGTGGTGCAGCTCGGGGTCAGCAAGAAGCCGAAGGAAGGCGCGCGGATCGAGCTGGCCGACAGCAGCCACGCACTGGTGCTGGGCCGCGACGAGGGTTTCTTCCGGCTGCGTTTCGAGGCGCCGGAGCCGCTGGAGAAGCTGCTGCTGAAGCTGGGCGAGATGCCGTTGCCGCCATATATCGAGCGGCACGCCGACGCCAGCGACATGGAGCGCTACCAGACCGTGTTCGCACGCGAGCCCGGCGCGGTCGCGGCGCCCACCGCCGGGCTGCATTTCGACGAGGCGATCCTGGGCCGGCTGCGCGAGCGCGGCGTCGAGTTCGGCTACGTCACCCTGCATGTCGGCGCCGGCACGTTCCAGCCGGTGCGCGTGGATGACCTGAAGGACCACTGCATGCACCGCGAGTGGCTCAACGTCGGCGCGCACCTGATCGGGCAGATCCGCCGCACCCGCGCCAACGGCGGGCGGGTGATCGCGGTCGGCACCACCGTGGTGCGCGCGCTGGAAAGCGCCAGCAGGGACGGCGAGCTGCACCCGTTCGCCGGCGAGACGCAGATCTTCATCTTTCCCGGCTACCGCTTCAGCAGCATCGACGGCCTGATCACCAACTTCCACCTGCCACAGTCGACGCTCTTGATGCTGGTGTCGGCGCTGGCCGGACGCGAGTTCATCCTGGACAGCTACCGCCACGCGGTCGAGCAGCGCTACCGCTTCTTCTCCTATGGCGACGCCATGCTGATCCTGCCGCACGGCGCCTGAGCGACACCTTCGCGTTGCCGCAGGAGCCCGCAAGCGGGCTCCTGCACACGCGATGTGGCGATGGGCGTGGCGGACCAAACCCGCGATAATGCCCGGATGACTTCCCTCCAGTTCGAACTCCACGCCACCGACGGCGCCGCCCGCCGCGGCCGCCTCGGCTTCGCCCGCGGCACGGTGGAGACGCCGGCGTTCATGCCGGTGGGCACCTACGGCTCGGTCAAGGCGATGACGCCGCGTGACCTCGTCGAGACCGGCGCCGAGATCATCCTCGGCAACACCTTCCACCTGTTCCTGCGGCCAGGGCTGGAGGTCATCGAACCGTTCGGCGGGCTGCACAAGTTCATCGGCTGGGACAAACCCATCCTCACCGACTCGGGCGGTTTCCAGGTGTTCTCGCTGGCGCACAAGCGCAAGATCACCGAGGAAGGCGTGACCTTCGCCTCGCCGGTGGACGGCTCGAAGGTGTTCCTGTCGCCGGAAGTGTCGATGCGGATCCAGAAGACACTGGATTCGGACATCGCGATGATCTTCGACGAGTGCACGCCGTATCCGGCGACGGAGAAGGTGGCGGCCGATTCGATGGAGCTCAGCCTGCGCTGGGCCGAGCGCTCGCGCCGCGCGTTCGACGATTTGAAGAATCCGAATTCGCTGTTCGGCATCGTGCAGGGCAGCGTCTACGAAACCCTGCGCCGACGCTCCGCGGAAGGGCTGGTGAAGCTTGGCTTCGACGGCTACGCGATCGGCGGCCTGGCGGTAGGCGAGCCGGAGGCCGAGCGCAACCACGCGCTGGATTTCACCGTGCCGTTGCTGCCGGCGGACAGGCCGCGCTACCTGATGGGCGTGGGCCGGCCGGAGGACATCGTGGAAGCGGTACGCCGCGGCATCGACATGTTCGACTGCGTGATGCCTACCCGCAACGCGCGCAACGGCTTCCTGTTCACCGCCGCGGGTACGCTGCGCATCCGCAACGCCAAGTACGCCAGCGACACCGCGGTGATCGAGGAAGGCTGCGACTGCTACGCCTGCAGCCACGGTTTCAGCCGCGCCTACCTGCGCCACCTCGACCGCTGCAACGAGATCCTCGGCAGCCAGCTCGCCACCATGCACAACCTGCGCTACTACCAGCGGCTGATGATCGGCCTGCGCCAGGCCATTGCCGACCACGCGCTGGAGGCGTTCGTGGCGGAGTTCTACGCCCGTCGCCAGGGCGCCGCGGTTTCGTAGGAAGGCTGCGCCGGGCGCGCCAGCTGGCGGTTTTCGGAGGGATCCGGACCGCCGGCAGCGCCGCCGTGCATGCTTGGGGGGTGCATGGCATAATCGGGAATCTTTTTTCAGGCGTTCTGTCGAAAACTTCGACGGCGCCATAACTTGCGAGACAAATCCATGAGTTTTCCGATCTCTCCGGTGATCGCCCAAGCCGCAGCGCCGCAGCCGCAGGGCGGCGGCATGTCCATGATCATCATGATGGTGGTGCTGTTTGGCCTGATGTATTTCATGATGATCCGGCCGCAGATGAAGCGGCAGAAGGAGCATCGCGCGCTGATCGCCGGCCTGGCCAAGGGCGACGAAGTGGTCACCAACGGCGGCATCGCCGGACGCGTGGACGAGGTGGGCGAAACCTTCGTTACGGTCGAGATCGCGGCCAACGTGAAGGTCAAGGTGCAGAAGGGCGCGGTCCAGCAGGTCCTGCCCAAGGGTTCGCTGAAGTCCGCCTGAGGACGGGTGCGAGGCACTGCCAGGCAGCTTGCGGCGGTGCCTTGTCTGCGGTCATTTCCCGATTGTTGCTACCGCTGCGGCCTGCTGCCGCGGCCTTGATGGATGCAGGGCATGAATGATTTTCCCCGCTGGAAGTACGCGCTGGTCGCGCTGGTGATGTTGTTCGGCATCATCTACGCATTGCCGAATGCATTCCCGCCGGTGCCGGCCGTGCAGGTCACCGCCAACCGCGATGCGCCGCCGATCAACCAGGCACTGCAGCAGAAGGTGCAGGCGGCGCTGGGCGCGAAGAAGATCGCGGTCACCAGCGTGTTCGTGGAAGGCGACCACCTGCTGGCCACCTTCGCCAACTCCGACGTGCAGAAGAGCGGCCTGGACGAGATCAAGGCGACGCTCGGCGACGGCTACACGGTCGCGTTCAAGCTGCAGTCCAACGTGCCGGGCTGGCTGGGCGCGATCGGCGCCCGTTCGATGCCGCTGGGCCTGGACCTGCAGGGTGGTGTGCACTTCCTGATGCAGGTCGACCAGAAGGACGCGATCGAGAAGCAGGAAAACAGCTACGCGGACGATATCCGCAGCCTGCTGCGGCAGAAGAACATCCGCTATGAATCGGTCACCCGCAGCGCGACCAGCGGCCAGGGCATCGCGGTGGTCCTGCGCTCGGCCGCCGATCGCTCCACCGCGGCCGACGCGATCGCCAACGAGTACACCGACCTCAACGTGGCGAACGGCGCCAGTACCGGCGACCGCTTCGTGCTGAACGCGGTCATCAAGCCGGAAAAACTGCGCGAGCTGTCGCGCAGCGCGATCACCCAGAACCTGGGCACGCTGCGCAACCGCATCAACGCGCTGGGCGTGTCCGAGCCGCTGATCCAGCAGCAGGGCGACAGCCGCATCGTGGTCGAGCTGGCCGGCGTGCAGGACCCGACCGAGGCGAAGAAGCTGATCGGCGCGGTCGCCACGCTGCAGTACCGCCCCGGCATCGGCCAGCCCGGCGATGCGCGCGCGGTGGAAGCGGCGCGCACCGGCAACATCCCGCCGGACGCGAACCTGTACTACATGCGCGGCGACAACCGCCCGGTGCTGGTGAGCAAGCAGATCATCGTGACCGGCAACCAGCTGGTGGACGCCTCGTCGGGCATCGACCAGCAGAGCGGTACGCCGAAGGTCGACGTCACCCTGAACGCGGCCGGCGCCAAGAAGATGGGCGACTTCACCAATGCCAACGTCGGCAAGCCGATGGCGGTGCTGTACGTGGAGCAGGTCTACGAGACCAAGGTGGTCGATGGCAAGGAAGTGCGCGTGCCGAAGATCACCGAGACGGTGATCAACGATGCCACCATCCAGAGCCCCTTCAGCAAGCAGTTCCAGACCACCGGCCTGGGCAGCGCGAAGGAAGCCTCCGACCTCGCCCTGCTGCTCAAGGGCGGTGCGCTGGCGGCGCCGATGGACATCGTCGAGGAAGGCGTGATCGGCGCCAGCCTCGGCCAGGACAACATCGACAAGGGCTTCAAGGCGGTGCTGCTCGGCCTGGCACTGGTGCTGCTGGCCGCGGCGATCTACTACAAGCTGTTCGGCCTGGTGGCGGACATCGCGCTGTTCTTCAACCTGGTGATCCTGCTGGCGGTGATGTCGCTGATCGGCGTCACCCTGACCATGCCGGGCGTGGCCGGCATCGTGCTGACCCTGGGCATGGCGATCGACGCGAACGTGCTGATCTGCGAACGCGTGCGTGAGGAATTGCGCAACGGCTCCAGCCCACACGCGGCGATCCGCGCCGGCTACGAGAAGGCGTGGTCGACCATTCTGGACGCCAACGTCACCCACCTGATCGCCGCCCTGGCGCTGACCACGATGGGTACCGGCGCGATCAAGGGCTTCGGCGTGACGCTGATGATCGGCATCCTGACCTCGCTGTTCACCTCGGTCACGCTGACCCACGCGTTCACCGCGGCGATCCACGGCCACCGCAAGCTCAAGACGCTGTCGGTCTAGGGTTTATTGAATAGTGCGGCCATGGATGGCCGCTTTTGCCCGGAAATGGACTTCCATAGAGAGAATCCATCATGGAAATCTTCAATCACGACAGCAACATCCACTTCCTGGGGATGCGCAAGTACACCATTGCCATCGCCATCTTCCTGATGGTCGCCTCGATCGGGCTGATCGCGTTCAAGGGCCTCAACTACGGGCTGGACTTCACCGGCGGCGTGTCGATGGTGGTCGATTACGGCCAGTCGGTGGAAATCTCCGAGGTGCGTGGTGCGCTGGAGAAGGGCGGTATCCACAACGCGATGGTGCAGAGCCTGGGCGGCACCCGCGAGGTGTCGATCCGGCTGCAGCCGAAGGACGACCCCGGCGCCGTCGACACCAGCGGCAAGTTCAACCTCGACCGCATCGCCGCCGACGTGATCAAGGTGCTGCAAGTGGCCCGCCCGGACGCGAAGCTGAAGAGCCGCGACTACGTCAGCGCCCAGGTGGGCCAGGAATTGCGCAGCGACGGTACGGTGGCCGCGGTGTTCGTGATTCTCGGCATCATGTTCTACCTGTGGATCCGCTTCGAGCGCCGCTTCGCGATCGCCGCGGTGGCCACCGAGATTCACGACACGCTGGTGACGCTGGGTATCCTGGCGCTGGTGCAGCGCGAGTTCGACATGACCGTGCTGGCCTCGGTGCTGGCGGTGATCGGTTACTCGATCAACGACAAGGTGGTGGTGTTCGACCGCATCCGCGAGCTGTTCCGGCTGGCGCGCAAGGCCGAGCCGGAGGAGATCCTCAACCGCTCGATCAACAACACGCTGTCGCGCACCATCATCACCTCGCTGTTCACCGGCATCACCATGGGCGCGCTGTACTTCTACGGCGGCACCGCGGTGCACGGCTTCGCCGTCACCATGCTGATCGGCATCGTGGTCGGCACGCTGTCCTCGATCTTCGTGGCCAGCCCGATCCTGCTGTGGCTTGGCGTGTCGAAGAAGGACTTGATGCCGGTGACCAAGGAAAACCCGGAGCTGGCGCGGCGTCCCTGAGCGTCCATCGCCGGCAAGCTGGCGATGCTGACGTTCTCTCCCCTGCTCGCAGGGGAGAGGCCCGAAGGGCAGGGGGTAGCCCCACGAAACGAAACGGCCCGGTCTCCACCGGGCCGTTTTGCTGTTCCGGTCGTTTGCACGTTACCCGCGCAAGGCGGATTCCAGCTCGGCCAGCCGCTGTGGCGTGCCGACGTCGGTCCACGCGCCGCGATGCGGCGAGCCATCGACCCTGCCGTTTGCCATTGCCGTTTCCAGCAGTGGGCGCAGCTTGAAGCGCGGCGGTTTCGCCTCGGCACCCGGTGCAGCGCCGACGGCCTCGCGCCAGCCGTCCAGTAACTCCCGGCGGAACACGCCGATGCCGCTGTAGGTGAGCCGGGGTTCGCCGTCGTCGTGCAGGCGGCCTTCGGCGTCCAGCCGGAAATCGCCACGGGGATGATGCGCGGGGTTGCCGGTCATCAGCAGATGCGCGAGACCCCGCGGTTCGGCAGGCAGGGCGGCGAAATCCGCGTCGCACCATACGTCGCCGCTCACCACCAGGAATGGCTCCGGCCCCAATAGCGGCAGCGCGTTCAGCATGCCGCCGCCGGTTTCCAGTGGCGCGGGGCCTTCGTAGGCGTAGCGGATGCGCAGGCCCCAGCGCGAGCCGTCGCCCAGCGCGGCAGGGAACTGCTCGGCCAGGTGCGCGGTGTTGATCACCACGTAGTGCACGCCGGCCGCGGCCAGTTTTTCCAGGTGCCATGCGATCAACGGTTTGCCAGCCACCGGCAGCAGCGGCTTGGGCGTGTGCTCGGTCAACGGGCGCATGCGCTCGCCGAGCCCTGCGGCGAAGATCAGCGCATGCCTCATGCGGCCACCTGCGTGAGGTCGCGCCCCTGCACGTGGCGTTCCAGCAGCGCGGCGAAGTCGGCCAGCTCGGGGTAGCTGCCGGCCACCTCGATCACGTAGCGGTATACCTGCGGCACGTCCCTGAGATAGCCCGGCTTGCCGTCGCGGTACCACAGCCGGTAGAACTGGCCCAGCACGCGCACGTGGCGGTGCAGCCCGGTGAGGTCGAACCAGCGCAGGAAGTGCGCGGCATCCACGCTGGCGTCGATCACGCCGGCGCCCAGCAGGCGTCGCCGGTAGGACTCCACCCAGCCTTCGACACGTTCGCGCGGCCACGCGATGTAGGCGTCGCGCAACAGCGAGGCGAGGTCGTAGGTGAGCGGGCCGTGCAGCGCACCCTGGAAGTCAATGATCCCCGGGTTGTTCTCATCGACCACCAGCAGGTTGCGGCTGTGGAAATCGCGATGCACGAAGCGGCGCGGCTGCGCCAGCGCGTTGCGCACGATCACGCCGAAGGCGGCTTCCAGCACGTCCCATTCGCCGCAGGCGGGCGCGTGGCCGAGGTGGCGCTGCAGGAACCATTCGGGCATCACTTCCAGCCCGCTCACCAGCACGGCGTGGTCGAACGGTGGCAGGTCGTCGCTGGGCACGCGGGTCTGCATCGCCAGCAGCGCGTCCATCGCGTCGCCGTAGAGTCTGTCCGCGTTCGCGCCGTTCAATTCCGCCAGGTACAGCCGCGAGCCGAGATCCTCGATCAGCAGGAAGCCCTGCTGCAGATCGTGTGCTTGCACGGCCGGCACGTGCAGGCCGGCGGCGGCCAGCCGCGCGCCGATCGCCAGCCATGGCCGCGGGTCTTCGCGCTGCGGCGGCGAATCCATCACGATCCAGCTTTGTCCGCCATGCGCGGTGCGCCAGTAGCTGCGGAAGCTGGCGTCGGCCGAGGCAGGTTGCAGGGTCAGGCTGGCGTCGTCCAGCACCTGGCGGGTCCAGGCGAGACGGGCGGCGGCGCGATCGGCGATCGGGGTCATGGCAACCATGGGCAACAGGATGGCGCCAGCTTAGCGATCCGTCGGCGTGGTGACGAGACAGCCGGCGCCGCGGCATTGACCGCGCGGCATCGAATCAGTACCATTTTAGTCCCGATTCAAGCACGCCAGCCCGAGCGCCCCCCATGCTCCGCGTCAGCCGACTGACCGATTACGCCACCGTGGTGATGACCTGCATCGCCGCGCACCCGGCCGAGGTGCTCAGCGCGGTGCAGATCGCCGACGAGACGCGGCTGGAACTGCCCACCGTGAGCAAGCTGCTGAAGGCGGTCGGCCATGCCGCGCTGGTCGAGTCGTTCCGCGGCGTCAACGGCGGCTACCGGCTGGCCCGGCCGGCCGGCGAGATTTCGCTGGCCGAGATCGTCGAGGCGATCGAAGGGCCGATCGGCATGACCGAATGCAGCGTGGCCGAAGGCCAATGCGAGCGCGAATCGCAGTGCGGCGTGCGCGGCAGCTGGCAACTGGTCAACAACGTGCTGGACAACGCGCTGCGCGCGGTCAGCCTGGCCGACATGCTCAAGCCGCAGCCGCCGCGGCCGCCGCGCCGGATTGCCACCGTGCCGCTGAGCGACATCGTCATGCCGGCGAAAGCCCGCCGGGTCACCACCGAATGAACGAGATCATGAACAACCAGAGCAGCACCGCCGCCACACTGCGTGACAACGCGCAGGTGGCCCAGATCCTCGGCCGCAACTACAGCGCCGGCTTCGTCACCCAGATCGAGATGACCGGCCTGCCGCCGGGCCTGGACGAGGACACCATCCGCGCGCTGTCCGCGGTCAAGCGCGAACCGGAGTGGATGACCGAGTGGCGGCTTGAGGCCTACCGCCACTGGCTGACCATGCCGAAACCGGACTGGGCCAAGCTCAACATCGACCCGATCGATTACCAGGCGATCAGCTATTACGCCGCGCCCAAGAAGCAGCCCAAGTCGCTGGACGAAGTCGACCCGGCGCTGCTGGAAACCTACGAGAAGCTCGGCGTGCCGCTGCACGAGCGCGCCGCGCTGGCCGGCGTGGCGGTGGACGCGGTGTTCGACTCGGTCTCGGTCGGCACCACCTTCCGCAAGCAGCTGGCCGACGCCGGCGTGCTGTTCTGCTCGATGAGCGAAGCGATCCGCGAATACCCCGAGATCGTGCAGAAATACCTGGGCAGCGTGGTGCCCACCGGCGACAACTTCTTCGCCGCGCTGAACTCGGCGGTGTTCTCCGACGGCAGCTTCGTGTTCATCCCGAAAGGCGTGCGCTGCCCGATGGAGCTGAGCACCTATTTCCGCATCAACGCACAGAACACCGGCCAGTTCGAGCGCACCCTGATCGTGGCCGAGGAAGGCGCCCACGTCTCCTACCTCGAAGGCTGCACCGCGCCCAAGCGCGACGAGAACCAGCTGCATGCGGCGGTGGTGGAACTCGTGGCGCTGGAAAAGGCGCAGATCAAGTATTCCACCGTGCAGAACTGGTACCCCGGCGACGAGAACGGTGTGGGCGGCATCTACAACTTCGTGACCAAGCGCGGCGACTGCCGCGGCGACGATTCGAAGATCTGCTGGACCCAGGTCGAGACCGGCTCGGCGATCACCTGGAAATACCCTTCCGTGGTGCTGCGCGGCGACCGCTCGGTGGGCGAGTTCTACTCGGTGGCGCTGACCCACCACTTCCAGCAGGCCGACACCGGCACCAAGATGATCCACCTCGGCAAGCACACCAAGTCGAAGATCGTCTCCAAGGGCATCAGCGCCGGCAAGAGCTCCAACAGCTACCGCGGCCTGGTGAAGATGGAGAAGGGCGCCGAGGGTGCGCGCAACTACACCCAGTGCGACAGCTTGCTGATCGGCAAGAAGTGCGGCGCACACACCTTCCCGTACATGGAAGTGAAGAACCCCACCGCGATCGTCGAGCACGAGGCGACCACCTCGAAGATCTCCGACGAACAGATGTTCTACTGCCGCAGCCGCGGCATCGGCGAGGAAGACGCCGTGTCGATGATCGTCGACGGCTTCTGCAAGCAGGTTTTCCGCGAACTGCCGATGGAGTTCGCGGTGGAGGCGAAGAAGCTGCTTGAGGTGAGCCTCGAAGGCGCGGTGGGTTGATGTTTATTCCTTCTCCCTCCGGGAGACAAATCGGCAGGACTGCCGATTTGCACGGCGCGAGCCGCCGAAGGCAAGGCACATGGATGTGCCGAATGAAGGTGCCCGAAGGGCGGATGAGGGTACGGGCGGAGCGAGACATTGCGGCCCGCCCCGCACCCTCACCCCAACCCCTCTCCCGATGGGAGAGGGGCTAAAGAAACCAGGAACAACCATGCTCAAAATCGAAAACCTGCACGCCCGCGTCGCGGGCAAGGAAATCCTCAAGGGGCTCAACCTCAGCGTGAACGCGGGCGAAGTGCACGCGATCATGGGGCCGAACGGCGCCGGCAAGTCGACGCTGGGCAACGTGCTGTCCGGCCGCGAGGGCTACGAGGTGACCGCCGGCTCGGTGACCTACAACGGCATCGACCTGCTGCAGCTTTCGCCGGAAGCGCGTGCGGCGGCCGGCGTGTTCCTGGCGTTCCAGTACCCGGTGGAGATTCCCGGCGTCAACAACACCTATTTCCTGCGCGCGGCGCTCAACGCGCAGCGCAAGACGCGCGGCGAGAAGGAACTCGATTCCATGCAGTTCCTCAAGCTGGTGCGCGAGAAGCTCAAGGTGATGCAGATCTCTGACGAGTTGCTGCACCGCGCGGTCAACGAGGGCTTCTCTGGCGGCGAGAAGAAGCGCAACGAGATCTTCCAGATGGCGGTGCTGGAGCCGCAGCTGGCGATCCTCGACGAGACTGACTCGGGCCTGGACATCGACGCGCTGAAGCAGGTGGCGCAGGGCGTCAACACGCTGCGTTCGCCCGATCGCGCGTTCCTGATGATCACCCACTACCAGCGCCTGCTCGATTACGTGGTGCCGGATTTCGTGCACGTGCTGGCGAACGGCCGCATCGTCGAGAGCGGCGACAAGTCGCTGGCGCTGAAGCTGGAAGAGCACGGCTACGCCGGGCTTGGCACGGGGGCCGTGGCATGAACCAGCCGGCATCCCTGCCGTTGGCCGCCTCGCTGCTGGACGCGCCGCTGCCGGCCAGCGGCATCGCCTGGCTGGATGAGGCGCGCCGCGAGAACCGCGCCGCGTTCGCTGTCGGCGGGCTGCCCGGCGCGCGGGTCGAGGCGTGGAAATACACGGCGCTGCGCGGTCTCGGCCAGCGCCGCTTCGCCGCCGGCGACGCCGGAGCGGCGACGCGCGACGTCGATGCCGCCGAGTTCGCCCTGCCGGGCGTGGGCGGGCCGCGGCTGGTCTTCGTCAACGGCGTGTTCCGCGCCGACCTGTCGGCGCTCGAGGCGCTGCCCGACGGGCTGTCGCTGCAGCCACTGGCGCTGGCCCTGCGCGACGACGCGGAGCCGCTGCGCTTTGCCTTGTCGCGGCCGGCCTTGGTCGGGCACGTCCGCGAGGGCGGCGACGCGTTCGTGCAGGTCAACGCCGCCAGCGCCGCCGACGGTGTGGTGCTGAAAGTCGCCGCCCACGCGACGATCGCGGTGCCGGTGCAACTGGTCTTCGTCGGCGCCGCCGCGGAAAGCGAACTGGCCTGGCATGCGCGCAACCTGATCGAGCTGGGCGAGGGCGCCTCGCTGGCGCTGGTCGAGCACCACGTGGGCCACGGCGAGCAGGCCCAGCTGGCCACCCTGGTCGGCGACGTCGAGCTGCACGAAGGCGCGCAACTCCACTACACCGTGCTGCAGAACACCGCGACCGGCGCCCACCTGATCCGTCGCAGCGGCCTGCGCCTGCACGCGCGCGCGCAGATGCGGCTGCACGTGCTGGAGCTGGGCGGCGCGCTGGTGCGGCACGACCTGCAGGCCGAGCTGGTCGGCGACGGAGCGCAGCTGCACACCCGCGGCGTGTTCATGCCGCACGGCCGCCAGCACGTCGATACCCAGCTGGCGATCCGCCACCAGGCGCTGAACACCACCTCCACCTCCACCTGGCGCGGTGTCGCCAACGACCGTGCACGCGGCGTGTTCCGCGGCGCGATCCTGGTGGCGCCCGGCGCCGACGGCAGTGATGCCAGCCTCACCAACAAGAACCTGCTGCTGTCGCCGAATGCCGAGATCGACACCAAGCCGGAGCTGGAGATCTACGCCGACGAGGTGCAGGCCGCGCACGGCGCCACCGTGGGCCAGCTCGACGAGCGTTCGCTGTTCTACCTGCGCTCACGCGGCATCCCGCTGGCCGAGGCGCGTGCGCTGCTGACTGCCGCATTCTGCCGCGCGGTACTGGACGACGTGCCGAACGAGGCGCTGCGCGAGCATTTGTCGGCGTTGCTGAGCGCGCAATTGCCGGACTGATGCCCTTATCGCCTCCCCCGCTTGCAGGGGGAGGCGGGGAGGGGTAAGGCTTGTGATCTGAAGGTCAGGAGCGACCCCTCCCCAACCCTCCCCTGCGACCGAAGGAAGTCCCTTTGGGGCAAGCAGGGAAGGGACCCAACCGGATTCCCTCGAATGAACACCACCGCCAGCACGCCCACCGTCTTCGACGTCCAGCGCATCCGCGCGGATTTCCCGCTGCTGGCGCGCACGGTGCACGACAAGCCGCTGGTGTACCTGGACAACGCCAACACCAGCCAGAAGCCGCTGTCGGTGATCGAGGCGGTGGACCGGCACTACCGCGAGCGCAACGCGAACGTGGCGCGCGCGGTGCACCAGCTGGGCGAGGAAGCGACCGCCGCCTACGAAGGCGCACGCGACCGGTTGGTGCGCTTCCTCAACGCGCCCTCGCGCAACGAGGTGATTCTCACCTCCGGCACCACCCAGTCGATCAACCTGGTCGCCTACAGTTACGCGTTGCCGCAGCTGAAGCCCGGCGACAGCATCCTCACCACGGTGATGGAGCACCACGCCAACATCGTGCCGTGGCAGCTGGTGGGTGCGCGCAGTGGCGCCACGGTGAAGGCCGCGCCGATCGACGAGCGCGGCGAGCTGATCGTGGAGAAGTACGTCGAGATGCTGACGCCTGAGGTGAAGCTGGCCTGCGTCACCCACGTTTCCAACGTGCTGGGTACGGTCAACCCGGTGCGCGAGATCGCGCGCGAATGCCGGAAACGCGGCATCCCGCTGCTGGTCGACGGCTCGCAGGCAGCGCCGCACCGGCCGGTCGACGTGCAGGCGCTGGGCTGCGATTTCTACGCGGTCACCGGGCACAAGATGCTCGGCCCCACCGGCACCGGCGCGCTGTGGGCGAAGCGCGAACACCTGGAGGCGATGCCGCCGTTCTTCGGCGGCGGCGAGATGATTCGCGAGGTGAAGTTCTCCGGCACCACCTTCGCCGCGCCGCCGCACAAGTTCGAGGCCGGCACACCGAACATCGCCGGCTTCGCCGGGCTGTCGGCGGCGATCGACTATTACGCCTCGGTGGGCTTCGAGGCGATCCATGCCTGGGAGCAGCAGCTGCTGCACTACGCCACCGAGCGCCTGCGCGAGGTTCCCGGCCTGCGCATCATCGGCGAGGCGGCCGAGAAGGAGCCGGTGATCTCGTTCCTGCTGGAAGGCGCGCAGGCCACCGACCTGGCCACCCTGCTCGACCTGCAGGGCGTCGCGGTGCGCTCCGGCCATCACTGCGCGCACCCGCTGATGCAGTTCTACGGCGTACCCGCCACGCTGCGCGCCTCGCTCGCGTTCTACAACACGCGCGAGGAGATCGACGCGTTCGTGGTGGCCTTGCTCAAGGTACGCAAGCTGCTGATGTGAGGCGGCGCCCGCCCGCATGGTCTGTCGCCGCCGTCGGCATTATGCTTTCCGTTCCACCCGCCACGACCGACTCCATGCTCGCCAAGCTCCCCGGCCCGATCCGCATCCCGCTGGCCCTGCTGCTGCTCGCCGCCAATATCCTGCTGCACGTGCTGCCGCTGTTCGCGCTCAGCCTGGTCAAGGTGGTCGTGCCGGTGCACGGGATCCGGCTTGCCTGCTCGCGCATGCTGGTGGCGATCGCGGAGAGCTGGATCGGCGTCAACAACTTCCTGTTCGGCTTGTTCACCCGCATCCGCTGGCAGGTCGAAGGGCTGGCCGGCCTGCGTCGCGACGGCAACTACCTGGTGCTGTGCAACCACCAGAGCTGGGTGGACATCCCGGTGCTGCAGAAGGTGTTCAACCGGCGCGTGCCGTTCATGCGCTTCTTCCTCAAACAGCAGCTGATCTGGGTGCCTCTGCTCGGGCCGGCGTGGTGGGCGCTGGATTTCCCGTTCATGAAGCGCTACTCGCGGGAAACCCTGCTGCGCCATCCCGAACTGCAGGGCCGCGACCGCGAGGCCACCCGGCAGGCCTGCGCGAAGTTCCGCCACATGCCGGTGTCGGTGATGAACTTCGTCGAGGGCACCCGTTTCACGCCGGCCAAGCACGACGCGCAGTCCTCGCCGTACCGGCACCTGCTGCGGCCGAAGGCCGGCGGGCTGGCGTTCGTGCTGGACGCGATGGGCGACGCGCTGCACGCGACCCTCGACGTCACCATCGTCTATCCGGAAGGCCGCGGCACGATGATGGATCTGATTGCCGGTCGCGTGCACGACATTCGCGTGCACGTGCGCGAGCTGCCGATCGACGCCACCCTGGTGGGCAGCTACGACGACGACGCGGCGTTTCGCGGGCGCGTCAAGCTGTGGGTCAATGCGCTGTGGCGCGAGAAGGACGCCCGGGTCGCGCAGATGCTGATGGCGGCGGATGCCGCACCGGTGGGAGAGTGACATGCGTATTCTGATCGTGGGCGCCGGTGCCACCGGTGGCTACTTCGGCGGTCGCCTGCTGCAGCACGGGCGCGACGTGACGTTCCTGGTGCGCGAAAAGCGCGCGGCACAACTGGCGCAGCATGGCCTGTCGATCAGGAGCGCCACCGGCGACGCCGACCTGCGTTCGCCGCCGACCGTGCTGGCCGGCGACCTGCGCGGGCCGTACGAGCTGATCGTGCTGAGCTGCAAGGCGTATGGCCTGGAGCAGGCGATGGCTGACATCGCGCCGGCGGCAGGGCCGCAGACCGTCATCCTGCCGCTGCTCAACGGCATGCGCCAGCTCGACCTGCTCGATGCGCGCTTCGGTGCGCAGCACGTGCTCGGCGGGCAGTGCGTGATCGCCGCCACGCTGGATGCAGACGGCGCCGTGCGCCACCTCAATACCTCGCACAGCCTCACCTTCGGCGAGCGCGACGGCAGCGCGTCGGCGCGCATGCAGCGGATCACGCAGGCGCTGTCAGATGCGGGCTTCGATGCGCGGCCGAGCAGCACGGTGCTGCAGGACATGTGGGACAAATGGATCTTCCTGGCGGCGCTGGCCGGCATCACCTGCCTGATGCGCGGCTCGGTCGGCGAGATCGTGGCTGCGCCGGGCGGCACGGCGGCGGCGCTGGATCTGCTGGAGGATTGCCGCGCGGTGGCCGAGCGTGCCGGCCATGCGCCGAGCGAGCAGACCCTGCAGCGGGCCCGCGGCGTGCTGACCGAGGCCGGCTCCACGCTGACCGCCTCGATGCTGCGTGACCTGCAGCATGGCCACCCGATCGAAGCCGACCACATCGTCGGCGACCTGCTGGCCCGCGCCGACCGCTCGCGCGACGAAGGCTCGCTGCTGGCGACGGTGTATGCGCATCTGAAGGTCTACGAAGCGGGCCGGTCGTCGGCGGCGGCATGAAACCACCACGGCACAGGGCGGGCAGTGCCTGCCCTGCGCCGTCGGTGACCTGCGCGAACGCTCGCTGCCGGCTACGCGCCATGCAGAGCCGCGGCCTTGCGGCTGCGGCTTCGGGTAGCGCAGGCGCCCGGGCTTACCAGATCTTCACCTGGCGCTCGCCGTCGCGCACCATGGCGTCGCCGCTCTTGCACCGGAATGCCCGGGCGAATTCCGGCATGTTCGACGGCGCGCCGATCGCGCGGAATTTCGCCGGTGCGTGCGGGTCGGTGTTGAGCAGGGTCAGCTGCGCCTCGGGGCGGATGTTGCCGCGCCACACGCGGGCCCAGTTCAGGAAGAAGCGCTGCTCCTGGGTGTAGCCGTCGACCTTGCGCTGCGCCTCGGCCGGGTTCTTCGCCAGCGCCATCTGCAGCGCGGTGTAGGCCGCGTTGAGGCCGCCCAGGTCGCCGATGTTCTCGCCCATGGTGAGCTGGCCGTTGACGTGCTTGCCGGGCAGTGCTTCATAGCCGTCGAACTGCGCGCCAAGTTTCGCGGTGCGCGCCTCGAACGCCGCGCGGTCGGCGTCGGTCCACCAGTTGACGTTGTTGCCGCGGGCGTCGAACTTGCTGCCCTGGTCGTCGTAGCCGTGGCCCATCTCGTGGCCGATCACCGCGCCGATGCCACCGTAGTTGATCGCGTCGTCTGCGTTGGCGTCGAAGAACGGCGGCTGCAGGATCGCGGCCGGGAACACGATCTCGTTCTTCTGCGCGCTGTAGTAGGCGTTCACCGTCTGCGGGGTCATGCCCCATTCGCTGCGGTCGACCGGCTTGCCGATCTTGGCGATGGCGTAGTCGTAGTTGAACTTGTTCGCCGCCTGCACGTTGGCGTAGTAGTCGCCCGGCGTCAGTGCCAGGCCGGACCAGTCACGCCACTTGTCGGGGTAGCCGATCTTCGGCACGAAGGTGGCCCATTTCTGCAGCGCCTTCTGCCTGGTCGCGTCGCTCATCCATTCGAGCTGCTCGATGCGCGTGCGGAAGGCCGCGCTGAGGTTGGCCACCAGTTCCTCGGCGCGCTGCTTCGAGGCCGGCGAGAAGTGGTCGGCCACGTACAACTGGCCCAGCGCCATGCCCATGCCGTCGTTGGTGGCGTCGAGCACGCGCTTCCAGCGCGGCTTCATTTCCTTCTGCCCGTTCAGGGTCTGCGCGTTGAACGCGAAGTCTTCCTGCTGGAACGGCGTGGACAGGTACGGCGCCGCGTTGGCGATCGCGTGGTAGCGCAGGTAGGCCTGCCACTGCGCCAGCGGCACGTCGCCGAGCATCTGCTGCACTTCGGCGAAGAACTTCGGCTGCGACAGCGAGAAGCCGTCCTTCACGTAGGCACCCTGTGCCTTGAAGAACGCGGCCCAGTCGAAGTCCGGCGTGACCTTGTCGGCCTCGGCGAGGCTGACGTAGTGGTAGCGGTTGTTCGGGTTGCGCATTTCCACCGGGGGCAGCGACACGGCGGCGAGGCGGGTTTCGAACGCCAGCACCGACTTGGCCTGCTGCTGCGCGTCGGTGGCGCCGACGCCGGTCAGTTCCAGCAGCTTGGCGATGTGCGCGACGTAGGCGGTGCGGATCTTGGCGTAGTCGGGCTTGCTGTAGTAGTCGACGGTGGGCAGGCCGAGGCCGCCCTGGCCGGCGTAGGCGATCTGCCGGTTGGAATCCTTGAAGTCGGCGTTGCCAGAGAAGCGGAACAGCACCGGCTCGCCGCGGGCGTAGCTGTCGCGGATGTAGCCGACCACGTCGGCACGGTTCTTCAACCCGGCGATGCGCGCCAGCTGCGGCCTGAGCGGATCGAAGCCGGCCCGCTCGATGGCCGCCTCATCCATGCCGGAGGCGTACAGGTAGCCGATCTTCTGCTCGATCGAGCCCGGCCTGGCGGCGGCCGCTTCGCGCGCGGCCTTCTCGACGATCGCGTGCTGCACGTTGAGGCTGCCCTCGCGCAGCGCGTCGAACGAACCCCAGCGCGTGCGGTCGGCGGGAATCGGGTTGGCGGCCACCCATTTCGCGTTGACGAAGCCGTTGAAGTCGGTGCAGGCCTTGATCGAGCTGTCCAGCTCGTTCACGTCGAAGGCGGTGGTGGGGGCGGCCAGCGCGCTGCCGCCCAGCGTCATCGCCAGGGCGAAGGCCAGCGGCTTCATGCAACGGTGCTTCATAAGTGGGTTCCTTCGGTGGGCACGCGGGTACGCCCGGCCATCCGGGCGTCGCAAAATTTTGCGCAAACGGCAGGCTAGGCAAGGCGGTCGCGTGCTGCCCAGTGTCGAAGGTCACGCCCGGGCCGCCTGTTCCAGGTCATGGTGGGCTCGCCGGACGGCGCATTATCATCGCCGCGATGAGCGCCCCCACCCTTCCCGTTTTCCGCCCGGCGACTCTCGCCGATGTCGAAGCCATCGTGGCCCTGGTCGAATCCGCGTACCGCGGCGAATCCGGCCTGCGCGGCTGGACTACCGAATCGCACCTGCTGGACGGCCAGCGCACCGACGCGGCCGACGTGCGCGGACTGATCGAGCGCCCGGGCAGCCGTATCCTGCTGGCCGAACGCGACGGCCGGCTGGTGGCCAGCTGCCACGTCGAACGCCAGGGCGACAACGGCTACTTCGGCATGTTCGCGGTCGATCCGGCCGGGCAGGGCGGTGGCCTCGGCAAGCAGGTGCTGGCCGAGGCCGAACGGATCGCGCGCGAGGAGTGGCATTGCCGCGGCATGCGCATGACGGTGATCGTGCAGCGCGAGGAACTGATCGCCTGGTACGGCCGCCGCGGCTACCGGCGTACCGGCGAGTACCAGCCGTTCCCCTATGGCGACGAGCGTTTCGGCATCCCGCGCCGCGACGATCTGCGCTTCGAGGTATTGCGCAAGGACTTCGACGAGGTGACGGCATGAACGGCTGGGTACGGGTCGGCACGCGCAGCGACTTCCTGCCGGGCGAGTACAAGGTGGTGTGGGACGGCGACACGCCGATCGCGGTGTACAACATCGACGGCGCGCTGTACGCGGTGGAAGACATCTGCACCCACGACGGCGGCGATCTGGCCGGTGGCGAGGTGTTCGGCTTCGAGGTGGAATGCCCGCGCCACGGCGCCCGCTTCGACCTGCGCACCGGCGCGGTGACGAAACCGCCGGCGTACGAGCCGATCGCCAGTTTCCCGGTGCGCGAGGACGACGGCGCGATCTGGACCCGCGACGATCGCTGATATCCTGCGCGCCGCTGGCGTTTGCCGGTGGTGATGGGGCAGGGGCAGCCGTGAAGAACCGTTGGCGGGCGATGCTCGCATTCGTCGTGTTGTGGCTGCTGTACCAGTCGGCCGAAGGCGTCGGCGGACGCTGGCTGCACAGTTTTCCGGTGCAGGCCGGCCTGGTGCTCTCGTGCGTGCTGGTGGCCTGGCCGCTGTCGCGCTGGCTCGGCTATCGCGGCTACGGCGCGTACGCGCTGACCCGTCGTCATGGCTGGCAGACATGGTTGCCAGCCGGCTTGTTGCTGGCCGTGCTGGCGAAGTTTGCCGCAGTGCGGCTCGGCCTGGCCTGGGGCGTCTATGCGCCCGACCCGCAGACAGCCAGCGGCGGCGTGGCCAGCCTGCTGTCCGCGCTGCCGTTGCTGTTGCTTTCCACCTTCGTGGCATCGCTGGCCGAGGACATCCTGACCCGCGGCTTCTGGTATCGCGCCGCCGACGTGCACTGGCGCGGCGGTGTGGTGTTCGTGCTGGCATCCAGCACGATCTACGTGCTCAACCACATCTACCGTCTTGCCGACGGCCCGCTGGAGTGGTTCACGTTGTTCAGCTTCGGGCTGGCTTATGCCGCCGCGTTGTGGCGCAGTGGCAGCCTGTGGGCAGCGGTCGGCCTGCATTGGGGCTGGAACCTGGGCAACGGCGTGGTCGATGCCACGCTGCCCGCGACCGTGGTGGATGCGCGGATGGCTCCCTGTCTGTCCATCGGTGCACACCTGCTGATGCTGTTGCTGGTACTGGCCTTGCCGACATCGCGCGTGGCCTCACAGGTGGTAGACGAACGCCAGTGATTCCGACAGCTGCGTGCGCGAGCCGTAACGGGTAACCAGCGGACTGTCGGCAGCATCGCCGAGCAAGCGCCCGTAGACCAGCGCCAGCGCCATGCCGGTGTGCCGGCTGGTGGGCATGAACAGGTTGTACTCCAGCGAGGCCAGCTGGCTGCCGGCGCCAGGTTGCCACGCGCGCACCGACAAGGCGCGCGCGGCTTGCGGACCGATGCCGAAGAAGCGGTTCATCGCCGGCGCGTTCATCGCCTGCCAGTGCAACTCGAAGGATTGCTCCAGCAGGCCGATCGGCGGCGGGTCCCATTCCGCATACAGCTCCAGATAGGCGCCGGCGCCGTTGATGTCGTGGCGGAGGCTGCCGCCCACGTCGAGCTGCCGGTTGAGCTGCCATTCGAGGTAGCCGCCCAGGTTGATCCGCGGCGCCAGCGACGGGATCTTCCCGCCCAGGCTGCCGAGGTCGTCGCGCGAGCGACCCCATTGGTAATCGCCATGGATGCCGGCGTGCCATGTGTCGCCGTGGACCAGCTGGATCTGCAGCCCGTCCAGGGTGGAGAAGCTGCCGCGACCGGGCAGTTCGATGTCGATGTACGGCAGCGGCTCGCTGTGCTGGTTGCTGGCGCCGGGCCAGCTGGGCATGCGTTGCATGCCGACGCCGACGGCGAGCGTGGTCGGCTCGGCCGCTGCGGTGCAGCCCGGCAGCCACAGCAGGCACGCGGCCAGCAGCAGGCCAAGTTGCAACGGGATGGCGCAGTGGTTCGGCATGGGGTGGCAGCATACGGGCTGCCGGCGTGCTTCAGCGGGCGACACGGTGCGTACGCTCAGCATCCGTTCGGAAAGGGGAAAGGGCGCCGAAAGACAGCGTTCCTAGGCTGCACCACATCATCCATGCGAGTGTGCCGACGATGCCCGTTTCCGGCTGGACCATCCTGTGCGATTTCGACGGCACCATTTCCGTCGAGGATGTGATCGACTCGCTGCTCGATCGTTTCGGTCGTCCCGGCTGGGAAGTGCTGGAGCAGGATTGGCGCGCCGGCCGGATCGGTTCGCGCGAGTGCATGGCCGGCCAGGTCGACCTGCTGCAGATGAGCCGCGCCGAACTCGATGCGCACCTGGCCGAGATGTGGATCGACCATGCGTTTCCGGGTTTCGTGGCGAAGGCGCGCGAGCTCGGCGTGCCGATCCGCGTGGTCAGCGACGGCCTCGATTATGCGATCCACCGCATCCTCGGCCGCTACGGCCTGGACGACCTGCCACTGGCGGCGAACCACCTGGCGCCGGCCGAACCGCCGCGGCAGTGGCAGCTGACCTCGCCGTTCCAGGCGGACGGTTGCCGCAGCGGCACCTGCAAGTGCGCCTGCGTGGGTCAAGCCCGCGAGACGGGGGCGAAGACCCTGCTGATCGGCGACGGCGCCTCGGATTTCTGCGCTGCCGACCGCGTCGACTTCGTGTTCGCCAAGCACCGCCTGATCGAGCACTGCCGCGCCGCCGGCATCCCCTACGTGCCGATCACCGGCTTCGAGGACGCGCTCGAGTTCTTGCCGCGACTGCTCGACGGCAGCCTGTCCGGCCATCCCACCGCAACCGCATCGGCGACGACAGCCTGAGCGGTCGCCTTGCCACCCATCCCCCGCTCTCCGACTCCGGACTCCCGATGAATGTTTTCGACAAGAACGCTTCCGTGGTGATCGACGACGCCGAGCTGCTCGCCGACGAGGCGAAGTACAGCTCGTTCGGCGACACCGTGCACTACGTCGACCCGCCAAAGATCTTCCGCCACGGCGAAGGCAGCTACATGTTCGACACCGCCGGCACACCGTTCCTGGATCTGCAGATGTGGTACTCGGCGGTCAACTTCGGTTACGGCAACAAGCGCCTCAACGACACGCTGAAGCGCCAGATCGACCTGCTGCCGCAGGTGGCCAGCCAGTACCTGCACCAGACCCGCATCGAGCTGGCCAAGACGGTGGCGCTGGACGCGAAGAAGAAGTTCGGCCTGGACGGCCGCGTGCACTTCAACGTGGGCGGCGCGCAGGCGATCGAGGATTCGCTCAAGCTGGTGCGCAACTACAAGAACGGCAAGAGCCTGATGTTCGCCTTCGAGGGCGGCTACCACGGCCGCACCCTGGGCGCCTCGTCGATCACCTCCAGCTACCGCTACCGCCGCCGCTTCGGCCACTTCGGCGAGCGCGCGATGTTCCTGCCGTTCCCGTACCCGTTCCGCCGCCCGAAGGGCATGACGGCGGAGGAGTACTCGGACGCCTGCGTGAACCAGTTCGCGCGCCTGTTCGAGACCGAATACAACGGTGTGTGGGATCCGAAAACGAACCAGTGCGAATACGCCGCGTTCTACGTCGAGCCGATCCAGGGCACCGGCGGCTACGTCGTGCCGCCGATGAACTTCTTCAAGGACCTGAAAAAGGTGCTCGACCAGTACGGCATCCTGCTGGTGGTGGACGAGATCCAGATGGGTTTCTGGCGCACCGGCAAGCTGTGGTCGATCGAGCACTTCGGCGTGACGCCGGACGTGATCGTGTTCGGCAAGGCGCTTACCAACGGCCTCAACCCGCTGTCCGGCCTGTGGGCGCGCGAGGAGATGATCAACCCCACCATCTTCCCGCCGGGCTCCACCCACAGCACGTTCAACTCCAACCCGCTGGGCACCGCGCTGGGCCTCGAAGTCATCAAGATGGGTTACGAGCTGGACTACGAGAAGACCGTGCCAGTGAAGGGCGCGCATTTCCTCGAAGGCCTGCGCGGACTGCAGAAGAAGCACAAGGAAATCGGCGACGTGGATGGTCTGGGCCTGGCGCTGCGTGCCGAGATATGCACCGACGACGGCTTCACCCCGAACAAGGCGCTGCTCGACAAGATGGTCGACATCGGCCTGGCCGGCGACCTCACGCACAACGGCAAGAAGATCGGCCTCGTGCTCGACGTGGGCGGCTGGTACAAGAACGTGATCACGTTTGCGCCGTCGCTGGACATCACGCATGAGGAGATTGATCTGGCGATCAGCCTGCTGGATCAGCTGCTGACCAAGGCGAAGAAGGGCTGATACGCGTATAGCGGATGGAAGGCCCGGCAGGCGACTGCCGGGCCTTTTTCATGTCCGCGACTTTCTCCCTCTCCCCGTCATGCCTGCGAAGGCAGGCATCGCACTTCATCCACCATGCCTGCGACGGCCAGCTCTCTGCCGCGTCCCCCATGCTCGTCATGCCTGCGAAGGCAGGCATCGCGTTTCATCCGTCATGCCTGCGACGGCCAGCTCTCTGCCGCGCCCCCATGCTCGTCATGCCTGCGAAGGCAGGCATCGCATTTCATCCACCATGCCTGCGACGGCCAGCTCTCTGCCGCGCCCCCCGTGCTCGTCATGCCTGCGAAGGCAGGCATCGCATTTCATCCACCATGCCTGCGACGGCCAGTTCTCTGCCGCGCCCCCCATGCTCGTCATGCCTGCGAAGGCAGGCATCGCACGTCATGCCTGCGACGGAGCTTCCAGGCAGGCCAAAGCTTTCGTCTGCCTGCGGCAGCCGAGCTACTTTCTCTTTGCGTGCTCAAAGAGAAAGAGCACCCCGCTTGGCGCTTGCCGGGCATCGGGCAACTGCTCCCTGCGTTGCCTCAACTCGGGCATCCATGCCCTCGCCTGCCCGGCAAGTCCGTGAGCCGGGGCCGGGCTTTTCGACAGGGCATCCTGCCCTGGCGAAAAGGAGCCGACATCCTTGTCGGCTCCCGCTGCGCGGCCTGTCGTCCCCGCCTCACCGCCGCACAGGGGCCCCGGGTAGAGCAGCGCGCCATCCTGGCGCGCACTCGGTGCGCAACCGCTTCGCGGTCGCGAGAGCAGGGCGCGGCGGCAAAGGGAACGTCCTCTATCGGCCAGAAGCAGTCACTCGCCACAGTCAGTTATCGGGCAAAGATAAAGTATCGGCAGCTCAATCAGAGAAGCCGGGTCGCCTCAGGCGCGCACCCCAATCCACAAGGCGACGCCGTGACGTTCTGACTGAGGGTCGTCGGTGAAGACAACCGGCTGGTAATTGACACCTGCTGCGTCGAGCGCACTCATGAGACGTCGCTTGTCGGATGTCTCGGGACCACTGAGTTCCACGCCCATCGTGGTGTTCGTCATGCCGCCGAACCACGTAATATCAAGGCCGCCTGCCTTCAGCGCTTCACAGACCTGAGCGTGATATGCGGCTGGTTCAGCCTCATGACGGTTGTGTGCGACCCATACCCTAAAGGGCGGACCTTCGCGCAGCTTCTCTGCAATTTTTAGGGATTGTTTTGGCGTGAGGGCTCGTGGGCGAAGAGGAGTCAGCTCTCGGTTGTTTGCGATACGGCTCACGATTGGAGCCATGGCGGCAATGCAGCCACTGACGACTGCCGTTTTGGTCCAACCATACCCACCAGCTGCAGCTGATACCGAAGCTGACAACACGGTGGTGACGAAAGCGACGCGGTCCAAGAATTGGATGGCGCTCATTGGCAACCCATTTTCGAATTGAGGCGAGACGGACATTGCACCACAGACCTCTCTGGCTGGGGCAGCAAAAAATCAGCAGTTGCCTTCAACGATGCAACCACTGCTACCAGCGTCCGAATTCAGGCGATCATTATCAGTGGATCGAACTTCCGCAAAGGGTCGCAAGCGGTCGATCAGCAATTGGCTTTGGAGCTCTTGCCCTCGTGGGGAACGTGACAGTTCGCGTGCGGTGCTGTGGCTTTGCTCCGGCTTTCTCCAGAAGTGCGGGCCAGGATGGCCCGCTGCTCTACCGGGGCCCCTGTGCGGCGGTGAGGCGGGGTCGACAGGCCGCGCAGCGGGAGCCGACAAGGATGTCGGCTCCTTTTCGCCAGGGCAGGATGCCCTGTCGAAAAGCCCGGCCCCGGCTCACGGACTTGCCGGGCAGGCGAGGGCATGGATGCCCGAGTTGAGGCAACGCAGGGAGCAGTTGCCCGATGCCCGGCAAGCGCCAAGCGGGGTGGCCTTTCTCTTTGGCCACGCAAAGAGAAAGTAACTCGGCTGCCGTAGGCAGACGAAAGCTCTTGCTCTCAAATGCCGTCGCGCCAAGCAAGAGCATCGCGCGCAAGCGCGCTCCTACAAGGCATTCGTCGTCTTGCGCGGCGACTGAAGCGCGATTCCTGCCTTCGCAGGAATGACGAGCAAGCAAGATCGGGGCTTCCGGCTACGGTGCCCGCTTCAACGCCAGCACCGCGTTCAACCCCCCGAACGCGAACGAATTGCTGAGCACCGCCCGCACCGGCATCTCGCGCGCCACGTTCGGCACGTAGTCGAGGTCGCAGGCAGGGTCGACCTGGTCGAGGTTGGCGGTGGGCGGCACCACGCTGTCGCGCAGCGCGCCGATCGCGGCGACCAGTTCCAGCGCACCGGAGGCGCCGAGCGCGTGGCCGTGCATGGACTTGGTGGAGGACACCGCGAGGCGGTCGGCGTACGCGCCGAAGGCCAGGCGGATCGCGCGCGTCTCGGTGGCGTCGTTGGCCTGGGTGCCGGTGCCGTGGGCGTTGATGTAATCCACGTCTTGCGGGTTCAGTTCGGCCTCTGCCAGTGCCAGGCGCATCGCCGTAGCGGCGCCTTCGGCGCTGGGCATCACGATGTCGCTGGCGTCGGCGCTCATGCCGGTGCCGGCCAGTTCGGCGAGGATGGTGGCGCCACGCGCCTGCGCGTGCTCCAGCGATTCCAGCACGAAGATGCCGGCGCCTTCGCCGAGCACCAGGCCGCGCCGGTTCGCGCTGAACGGACGGCAGGTGTCGTCGGCCACGACGCGCATCGCCTCCCATGCGCGCAGCGCGCCGTAGGTGAGGCAGGCTTCGGTGCCGCCGGTGACGGCGGCGTCGGCCATGCCGTAACGGATCATCTGCGCGGCCTGGATGATCGCGTGGTTGGCCGAGGCGCAGGCGCTGGCCACGGCGTAGGTGGGGCCGTGCAGGCCGTACGCGATGCTGATCTGGCTGGCCGAGGCGTTGGTCATCAGCCGCACGATGGTGAGCGGGTGCGCGCGCTGTGCGTTCTCGGCATACAGGCGCCGGCTCTGCTCGTCCTGGGTGGTCTCGCCGCCCACGCCGGTACCCACGATCACCGCGGTACGCAGGCCCAGGCCGCCGGCGAAGTCCACGCCGGACTGCGCCACCGCCTCGCGCGCCGCGTGCAGCGCGAACTCCGAGGTGCGGTCGAGCAGGGGCAGGGTGCGCTCGTCGATGTGGGCGGCGGGGTCGAAACTCTCCGGTACCTGGGCGGCGACCTTCACGCGCAGGCGTTCGGCATCCGGGTGCCGCAGCGGGCCGATCGCACTGCGGCCCTCGCGCAGGCCCTGCCACAGTGCCGCGGCGCCCACGCCCAGCGGGCTGATCGCACCCATGCCGGTGATCACCACCCGGCGCGTCGATACGGTCGGCATCACTTGCTTCCTTCGCCCGTGGCGGCCTTGTCGTCCAGCGCTTTCTGCACCGCGTCGACCAGGCTCTGCGCGGTGTCGGTGTCGAAGTTGGCGCCCTGCTGGTCGGGGAAGTTGATGTTGAAGTGTTCCTCGATGTCGAAGATCATCTCGATCGCTTCCAGCGAGGCGACGCCCAGGTCCTTCAGGGTGGATTCGGGCCTGATCGTCGCCACCTCGATCTTGGCCTGCTTGGCGATGATCTCGAATACCTGCTGCTGGATCGTTGCGGTCATGACGATGTCCTTCGGTGGCAGACAGTGATGGAAGGCCCGCGCAAGGTGTCTGGTGCAGGCTGCGCACAGTCTAGGCAAACTCGCTTACTCATGCCTTTCATTTCGCAACTGGAACCGGATGCGTTGCTCGCGGCATTCATGCTGGAGCCGCCGATCGGCTTCGTGGTGGACCATTCGCCGCAGGGCATGCCGGTCTTCGTGGCGCCGTTCGACCTCTTGACCACCGCCGACGAGGCACTGCGCCGTCGCCTGGCTGCCTTGCCGCTGTACCGCCACTGGAGCCGTCTGCTGCGCTGGCGCACCCGCTTCGCCGGCACCACCGTGACCGAGTACGCGCCGCTGCCTGCCGGCGTGTCGCCGGTGCGGCTGGCGCAGGGGTTGAAGGCTGCGTTCGGGCGCGAGTGCGCTCTGCTGATCGTGAAAGACATTGCGCAGGAGTCGCCGCTGCTGGACGAGGCGGCGAATGCCCACGCGGGTGCCTTCGCCGCGGCCTGTGTGGCGGCGGGCTTCGTGTTGCTGGAAGGCCAGGCGCTGGCCTTCGTGCCGATCGACTTCGGCTCGGACGACGACTATCTCGCGCGGCTCTCGCACAGCCGGCGCAAGAATATCCGGCGCAAGCTGCGCTCGCGCGCCGACCTCGAGATCGAGACGCTGCGCACCGGCGACGCCTGCTTCCGCGACGAGGCGACGCTGGCGGCGTTCCATGCGCTGTTCGACAATGTGTATGCACAAAGCACGATCCACTTCGACCGGCTCAGCGCGGCGTTCTTCCGCCTGCTGCTGCAGGATGCGGCCAGCGGTGGCGTGGTGTTCGTCTATCGCCATGCCGGGAAGATGATCGGCTGGAACCTCTGCTACGAACACGGCGGCAAGCTGGTCGACAAGTACGTCGGCTTCGCCTACCCCGCGGCGCGCGAGCACAACCTGTACTTCGTCAGCTGGATGCACAACCTGGGCTACGCGCGCGAACGCGGCCTGACGCATTACGTGGCCGGCTGGACCGACCCGGAGGTGAAGTCCTTCCTCGGCGCGCGCTTCACCTTCACCCGCCACGCGGTGTACGCGCGCAATCCGCTGCTGCGCGCGCTGCTGCGCCGGCTCGGCAGTCACTTCGAGAGCGATCGCCGCTGGCAGACGGCGGTGGAGGCGGTCGATGGATAGGCTGGCCAACCGTCCCGTGGTGCTCGACATCGACCATTCGGTGGGGCCGCTGCCGGATCGCCTGGTGCTGCCGCTGGAGCATTGGCAGGAGTCGATCCGCTTCGGCTGTTTGCTGTCCGGCATGCAACGCTTCCGCACCATGCTGGACCAGCTGCTGCCGGAGCGCCACGGCACCGTGTTCACCGGCAGCGGCGACTTCCATCATCTGAGCTGGCCGCTGATCGAGCGCGTGCGCAGCAAGGCGCCATTCCAGGTGGTGGTGCTGGACAACCACCCGGACAACATGCGCTTCCCGTTCGGCGTGCACTGCGGCTCGTGGGTGCGCAAGGTGGCGCGGCTGCCGCAGGTGAGCCACGTGCACGTGCTCGGCATCACCTCCGCCGACATCGGCGCCGGTCACGCCTGGGAGAACTACCTGGCGCCGCTGCTCCGCGGCAAGCTGAGCTACTGGAGTATCGGCGTGGACACCGGCTGGGCGCGCCGGCTTGGCCTGGCGCGCGCGTTCCGCGGTTTCGACACGCCCGCGGCGCTGGTCGATGCGTTCGTCGAGTTCCAGCGTACGCACGCCGCGCCGAGCTACCTCACGATCGACAAGGACGTGTTCGCCGCCGACGTGGCACGGACCAACTGGGACCAGGGCCGCCTGCAACTCGACCACGCGCGGGCGCTGATCGGCAGCCTGCGCCACGGCCTGGTCGGCAGCGACATCAACGGCGAGATCTCGCATTACCGCTACCGCAGCTGGTGGAAGCGCAAGCTGTCGGCGCTGGACCAGCAGCCGGTCATCGACCCGGCGCAGCTCGCCGGCTGGCAGGCGCAGCAGCACGCGCTGAATCTCGAACTGCTGCGGGCGATCGCGGCGCGCGTCGATGCCGCGCCCTAATCGCGCGATGGAGCCGCCATCGCGCCGGTGACGTCGCCGGCGCGCCAGATGCGCAGGCTGCCGTCGCGATAGGGCTGGCGGTACAGCGGGGTGGCCGGGTAGCGGTAGTCCGGCTCGCTGCTGATCACCCAGCCTTGCGGATGCGCATGCGCCCAGACGGCCACCGCGGCCGGGTTGCTGGTGGCCGGGATCGGCGCGGTCAGCCGTCCGGCGAAAGTGAGCAGGCCGTACTGCGGGCCGGCGAACAGCAGCGGCACGCCAGCCTGTTGCGCGGCGGCCACGCGGCGGGCGGCCGCCGCGATGTCGTAGCGCGGGCCGGCGGCCAGCACGAAGGCGAGCTTGCCCAGCAGCAGCGCCGCCAGCATGCCGAGCGCGGCGCGGCCCACCGGCAGCGGCGGCGTCCGTCGCCCCACCACGAACGACAGCCCCACCACGACGATCAGCACGCCGCAGGCGATCGCCCCGATGCGGCCGGCATGATCGACCGCGAGCTTGCCCAGGCCGACCGCCACGGCGATGCCGATCAGCGCCAGCAGCAGCCCGACGCGCCAGCCCACCACGCGCCAGCGGCCTGCGCCGAGGCGAACCCCGCCGGCCAGCGTCAGCGCCGGCAGCAACGGCAGCAGGTAGTGCGGCTGCTTGCCGCTGATCAGGCTGAACAGCACGAAGCCGGGCACGAACGCGGCCGCCACGAAGCGGTCCAGCATCCGGCTGCCACCGGCTGCGGCGGCCTCGCCGCGCCCGATTGCCGCCACCCACGGCAGCAGCATCGCCGGCAGGATCGGCAGGTACCACCACCACGGCCGGGCGTGCGCGAAGCTCTGCACCACGCGGCCCAGCGTCTGGCGCAGGAAGATCGCGTCCGCGTACTGCGTGCCGCCCGCCCTGGCCGCGGGCAGCGCCCAGGCCAGCGCCAGCAGCACAGCGCCGAGCAGCGCGGCGAGTAGCCGCAGCCAGGTCGCCAGCGGCCGCGTCTGCGGCCGCCACCACGGTGCCAGCAGCGCCGGCACGCCGCCCACCAGCAGCGCGACCGGCCCCTTGACCAGCGTCCCCGCACCCAGCGCCAGCGCCATCGCCACCACCGCGAGCGGCCAGCGCCGGCCGGTCAGCGCTGGCGTGGCCCGCCACGCCACCAGCGTGCACAGCGTGAGCAGCATGTCGAACATCACCGTGCCGGCGTACACCGCGAACGCGGCGCAGCCCAGCCACAGCCACAACGAGGCCTGCACGGCGGCGGGTGCGGCACCCAGCCGCCGGCCGAGCGAGGCGAGCAGCGGCAGCGTGGCCAGCGCCAGCAGCAGCTCCAGCAGGCGCGCCGCCCAGGCATGCACGCCGGTTACCGCCCACACCAGGTTGATCAGCCAGAACAGCAGCGGCGCCTTGTCCGAGTACGGCGCGCCGTCCAGCCACGGCACCAGCCACTGGCCGCTGAGGCGCATGTTCCACGCCACGGCGAGGTAGCGCGTCTCGTCGATCGGTACCGGAAACAGGAAGAACACCGGCGGCAGCAGCAGAAGCAGCGCCGCGAGCGCCTGCAGCCGTGGCTCCTCGCGGAACCGGCCGATGAAACCCGTGTGCGGTGCTACCGTCATGGCGATCCCCCCGGAACTGCGCGAGAATCCTCGCCGGCGCTTGCGTGCGGGCATCGGCGGAGCGGCGAGGCGGCGCCATTCTTGCGGGTGGAAGATTTCGTCCGCGTGAAATGCCGGCGGCAGCCGCGGCGCCGCCTCAGCCGTTGCCGAGCACGCCGCAGATCGTCTCGAAGTCCGCGTCGGTCAGCCACGGGCTGTTGCCGAGGCTGAGGCTGCGCGCGGCCAAGTCGCGGGCGTGCGGCACGTCCGCGGCGGGAACCACGTCGGCGAGATAGGGGTAGTCGGGCAGGGCGTGGATGAACAGCCGGCTGGCGCCGTAGCCGGCCGGCCACAGCTGCGCCAGCGCGGCGTCACGGCGCCGGCGGTCGGGCAGCAGCAGCAGGAAGAATGGCCAGGTGCCGCAGGCGCCGGCGGGGTCGTCGAGCACGTCGATGCCGCCGATCTGGCGCAACCGCGGCAGGCGACGTTGCGCCTGCGCGGACAGCTGGGCGAGAAACGCCGGCAGCCGCGGCACGGCATGCGAGCCCACCGCCTGCCGCCAGCGGCCGACGCGGTGCAGCGGGATCGTCGGCGGGAAGTCGTCGCCCACCGCGGCGATCTCGTCGCCGCGGCGCAGCGCGCGGCGCAGCGGTGCGCCGTAGGCCAGGCGCAGGCCCCACGGCCGGTACAGCGCGGCGTAGCCGAGCAGTTCGAGGCGGCGCCGCCACTCCCAGTCCGGCCGTTGCGGCACGCCCGCGGCGGCGCGGGCCAGCCGCTCGCGCAGCGCGGGGTCGCGCGCAGCGAGCAGGCCGCCCTCGTAGATCGACAGGCCCTTGCCGGCGGCCAGGCTGAAGAAGCCCGCGTCGCCGGCCAGCCCCACGCTGGTGCCGTCGGCCCGGCGTGCGCCCAGCGCCTGCGCGGCATCCTCGATCACGTACGCGCCGACCTGGCGCGCCACGGCGAGCGCGTCGTCCACGTCGGCGACGCGGCCGGCCAGGTGGGTGGGCACGATCGCCAGCGTGCGCTCGTCGCAGGCCGCGCGCAGCGCGGACGGGTCCATGTCGTAGTGGCCGGGCCGCAGGTCGCACAGCTGCAGCTCCAACCCGGCCTGCCGCACGGCGATCGCCACCAGCGGGCAGGTGTACGCCGGCACCACCACGCGGCGGCGGCGCGGCGCCAGCTCGCGCAGCGTGGCCAGCGTCAGCAGCAGCGCCGCGGTGCCGGAACAGGTCAGCTGCAGCGGCGGTGTGCCCAGCAGCGCGGCGATGTCGTCGGCCAGCGTCGGCGCCCCGGGGCGCAGGTCGGCGAGGCGCAGCGGCAGGCCGGCGGTGGGCGGCAATTCGTGGCGGCGACGGAGCAGCATGCGCGCAGCGTAGCGCGGGCGCCTAGCCGCGCGCCGGCTCGGCATCGGCTTCCGCTGGGTGTTCGCGGCTCTCGGCCAGCCCCAGGCAGACGATGCCGGCGATGATCGCCAGCGCACCCAGCGCGCGGGCAAGGGTGAGCTGTTCGTCGAACAGCCAGATCGACAGCAGCATCACCGACACCACTTCCAGGTGCGAGGCGGCGAAGGCGGGGCCGATCGGCGCACGCTTGAGCAGGGCCATCCAGGTGAAGAAGGCGCCGATGTAGCCGATCACCGCGCCGTAGACCCAGGGCTGGCCGAACACGCGCAGCAGCCACGCCAGGTTGGCCTGCACCGGCAGCGCCTGGCTGCCGGCATACTTGAAGCTGATCTGGGCGAGGGTGTCGAAGCCCATCAGCAGCAGGAAGCCGAGCAGGTAGAAGCGCTTCATGTGCCCAGCCCCACGATCGCCACGCCCAGCGTGACCAGCAGGATGCCGGTGACCCGCAGCCGGGTCAGCTTTTCGCCGAACAGGAAGCGTCCGGCGACCATGATCGCCACGATGTTGATCGAGCCCAGCAGCACGCCTTCGGACAGCGGGATCAGCGACAGGAACGCGATCCACACCAGGAACTCGATCACGTAGCTGGCCACGCCCAGCCATAGCCAGGGCCGTGATGCCATGTGCTTCCAGCGCGCCAGGCCATCACCGGCCGCTTCATCGCCGGCGGCGGCCTTGAACGCCAGCTGGCCGCCGGTGTCGAGCACGATGTTGAGCAGCCACAGGCCCGCCACGAGGGTGGAGATGGAGCCTTCCGCCGGCATCATCAGGCAGCGACGCGCTGCGTGCCGTTCGACGCGACGATGCCGTCGAAGAATGCCGCCGAGCGATCGATCAGGGTGCGCCGCTGCTTGTCGATGGTGATCATGTGGTAGCTGTCCTCGAGCAGCAGCAATTCGGTCGGTGCGCTGACTCCGCGCACCACCAGCTCGGCGTTCTTCGGGCTGGCGACGTCGTCGTCGCTGGCATGGGCGACCAGGCACGGCGCGGTCACCTGCGGCAGCTGGCGCCGCACGCTGGCGGCCAGGCCGTACATTTCGGCCAGCGAGTACCACGGATTGCCGGGCAGGCCGGCGGCGGCGCTGTCGCCGCCGAGCATCGCCGCGCTGACCTGCGCGCGCAGGCGCTCGTCGCGGATGCCGTAGGGTGGCTGCTCCATGAAGCTGCGGTCGCGGCCGATGCCCAGTTTCTTCAGCAGTGGCAGCAGGAACGATAGCCGTGCCAGTTTCGGGATGCTCCAGCCGTCGTAGCGGAAGGTGGCGCCGTAGACGCCCACGCCGGCGATCCGCCCGGGCCGGTCCGCGGCCAGTTTCAGCGCCAGCAGCGCACCCATCGAGAGGCCGCCGACGAACAACTGGTCGACCTTGCCGAGCATCGCGTCGGCCGCCCGCTCGACGCTGGCATACCAGTCGCGCCAGCCGGTGGCGAGCAGGTCCTCGACGTTGCCGCAGTGGCCGGCCAGCTGCATGCCGTGCACGGTGAAGCCGGCGTTGTTCAGGCCCTTGCCCAGCAGCTTCATTTCCATCGGCGTGCCGGTGAGGCCATGGATCAGCAGCACGCCGCTGCGCCCGCCCTCGAGGAAAAAGTCGGTCTGCTGGATCACGCGCTTGCCTCGCTGGAACGAATTACGGCGATTTTCATGCCTGGCATGGTCGCAGCGGGCGGTTTCCTCAGTCTTTCGGCGCGCTGGCGGTGCCGAAGCGCACCGTCACGCGCTGGCCGATGCGCAGATCCCGGGTCGGCTCGGCGTCGGGCTGGTCGAACGCCAGCACGCATTCGACCGTGCGCGCGTTGGCGCGCACCTGCGGGTCGTTCTCCAGCGTGGCCGGCCCGTAGACCTGGCCGATGCGCAGCACGTGCGCGCGCCAGCGCGCGTGCGCGCCGCCGCTGTCGGCGACCACCTCGGCCGGCATGCCCGGGCGCACTGCCGCGGCGAAGCTGTCGTTGAGCTCGGCGCGGACGATCCGCGGTTTCTGCGGCAGCAGCACGAACAGCGGCCCGGACGCGGGCGACACGCTGGCGCCGGGCTGGGCCGACACCCGCACCACGTCGGCGTCGAACGGGGCGAGCAGGCTGCGCTGTTTCAGCTCGTAGCGGGCCTCGTCCAGTTTCTGGCCGGCGACGCTCAGGGCCGCGCGGGCGGCCTGCTGCTCCGCGTCGACCTGTGCTGCCGCCTCGTTCGCGTCGTCGGCGCTCTGGCCGTCTCCGGCACCGGCGTCGGCCGCGGCGGCCAGCCGCCGGGCGCGTTGCTTCGCCGCGGCCAGCTTGATCCCGAGCAGCTTCAGCTGCGCCTGCGCCTGTTCGCGTTGCGCCTGCGCCGCTTCGACTGCCAGTCGCGCCGGCTCGGTGTCCAGCGCCGCCAGCAACTGGCCCTGTTTGACGTGGTCGCCTTCATGCACGGCCACCGCGGCCAGCGTGCCCTCGCGCGGCATCGCCAGGCTCAGCAGGCCGCCTTCGATGTCGACCTTGCCGCGTGCCACCGCGACGTAGGCGGCCGCGGGCGAGGCGCTGCTGTCGGCCGGCGCCTGGCCGGCGGGCGAACAGGCCGGCAGCAGGCACGCGACGGCCAGCGCGAGGCCGCCGCGGCGGAGCAGTCGCGCGGCTTGCGTGCGCCGCGACGGGTGGAAGGCTGGCGGCTTCATGCGGGGTTTTCCTTGCTGTCGATGACCGCGGCGCGATTGCGCCGGTCGCTGAGGATACGGCCGTCTTCCATGGCCAGCACGCGATCGGCGTGGACGACCAGGCGCGGGTCGTGGCTGACGCACAGCACGGTGGTGCCGTGGGTATGGGCGATCCGGTGCAGGATGTCGATGATGATCTGGCCGTTGGCGGCGTCCAGCGCGCTGGTCGGTTCGTCGGCGAACAGTAGCTCGGGCTGCTTGGCCAGCGCGCGGGCGATCGCCACGCGCTGTTTCTCGCCGCCGGACAGCTCGGACGGACGCAGCTGCATGCGGTGCGCCAGGCCGACTTCCTCCAACGACTGCTGCGCGCGCCGGCGTGCCTCGTCGCGCGACAGGCCCATGTGGTTCAGCGGCAGCTCGACCTGCTCGAACGCGGACAGCGCGGGAAACAGGTTGAAGCCCTGGAACACGAAGCCGGTGTGCTGCAGGCGGAAGCGTTCCAGCGCGCGCAGGTCGAGCTGGCCCAGCTCGCTGCCGAGCGCCCGCACACGGCCGCTGTCGACCTTCTGCAACCCGCTCAGGATCGCCAGCAGGGTGCTCTTGCCGCAGCCGGACGGGCCCGAGATCAGGGTCAGTTCGCCGGCGTCGATGCTCAGCGAGAAGTGGTCCAGCACCTGCGTGCGCTGGTGGCCGGAGACGAACGCCTTGCTGACGTTCTCGGCCTGCAGCGCGGGCGTGCCCAGCGGTTCGGCGACAGGGGCGGGATGCATCGCGGCTACCTCAGCAAGGTCGCGGGGTCGGCGCGGCGCAGGCTGCGCATCGCGGCCAGCCCGGAGACGGCAGCCAGGCCCATCACCAGGATGATGCAGGCCAGCGCCGCCGGAACATTGAGGATCACCGGCACGTCCTGGCTGCGTGCCAGCAGCATCAGCACGATGCCGAGCACGCTGGCGCCGAGCAGGCCCAGTGCGCCGACCCAGAACGCCTGCTCCAGCACCACCTTGCGCAACGCGTTCACGCCCACGCCGAGCGCGTTGAGCGTGGCGTATTCGCGCACCGAGCCGTTGACCGCGGCGATCAGGGTCTGGCTGGTGATCGCCGCACCGACCAGGAACACGATGCCGGCCAGGAACAGCACGCCGGCGCCGGCGCCGGTGTCGAACAGCCAGTAGCGCACCGAGAGCCGGGCGAAGTCGCTGGCGCTCCATGCCGTGTACGGGCCGAAGGCGGTGTCGCCGCGCAGGCGCGTCGCCACCATGTCGGCCTGGGCCGGGTCGCGCAGTTTCGCCACCAGGTAGGTCGGCCCGGCATCGGTCGGATCGTTGTTCAGCCGGCGCGCGGTGTCCAGCGAGCACAGCACGTTGACCCCGCCGAGTGCGCGCAGACCCGTGCTGATGCCGACCACGCGCACCTGCTGGCCGTTGATGGTGGCGGTCTGGCCGACGTCGACGCCAAGCTGGTCCTGCGCGGAGCGGTCGATCACGATCGCGTCCGGTTCGGCCAGTCGCGCGCGCAGCGCCGGCGAAAGGGTTTTGGAGAACATCAGCCCGTCGGCGGCCGGATCGATGCCGGAAACGAACACCGAGACGCCACCGGTCTCGCGCGGCCCGCGCCAGTCGCCGTCGACCCACAGGTACGGCTCGACCTGCTGCACCGCCGGATCCATCAGCAGGCGCGACTCCACGTCGGGGTCGATCGTGCGGCCCAGGCTCACGCTCTGCGTGCCGGGGTAGCCCACCCACACGTCGGCCGACGAGCCGGTGATGTACAGGCTGGTACTGCCGAAGATGCCCAGCACCAGCGCGATCTGCAGCAGCTGCAGCAGGCCGGCGAAACCGACCGCCAGCATCGCCGGCAGGAAGCGCCGCCACTCGTAGATCAGCGTCTTGCGCGCCAGGGCCACCATCAGCGGGAACCTCGGAAAACCAGCCCATTCCGCGTCATTCCTGCGAAAGCAGGAATCCAGCGTCTCTTGCCTTCAATGGTCCGACGGCATTGGACCCCGGCTTTCGCCGGGGTGACGGCGTTGTTCGCGGTTCCCATCAGCGCGGCGCTCCGTGGGCGTCGGCGGGCGCCGGCGAGGCGGCCTGTTCGGTATCCGGCGCGGGCAGCGGTGCGCCGCCCAGCGCCTTGAACAGCGCCACGTAGGCGAGGCCGTGCGCAGCGCGCGCATCGGCCAGCTCGAGCGCGGCCTGGTCGGCGGCGACCCGGCTTTCGAGGCGATCGAGCGGGCCGTCCAGGCGCAGCCGGGCGCGCACCTGCACGGCCTGGTCGGCGCGCTGCAGCGCCTGCCACGCCTGCCTGTCCTGCTGTTCGCGCTGGCGTTGCTGCTGCAGGCTGCCCAGCGCGGTTTCCACCTCGGCCACGCCCTGCAGCACGGCCTGCCGGTAGGCCAGCACGCTGGCCCTCAGCTCGTGCGCCTTGGCGTGCGTGGCGGCCAGCCGCATGCCCCAGTCGAACAGCGGGATGTCGATCATCGGGCCCAGCGAGGCGATGCCGTTCGGGGTGGTCGAAATGCGATGGTTGTTGTTGATGTCGGTGGCCCAGACCATCGAGGCGCCGAAGCCGACGCTGGGAAACAGCTCGGCGTGGGTCAACGCCAGTTCGCCGGCGGTGCGCAGCACGTCCGCCTCGGCGCGGGCGATCTCGGGCCGCGTGCGCAGCAGCTCGGCCGGGGTGCCGTCGAGTCGCCAGGCGCCCAGCTCGGGCGGCGCGCCCGCCTGCAGCCACGCCGGGTCGGGGTGGTTCTGCCCGAGCAGGACGGCCAGCCGCTGCGCGCTGGCGTCGATCGCCTGACGTGGTGCCGCCAGTGCGGCTTCGGCCTGCGCCCAGGCGGCCTGCGCCTGGTCCACCGCGCCGGGCGCCGCCAGCTGCAGGCGCTGCCGCGTCTGCTGCAGTTCCCACGCCTGCCGGCGCTGCCGGCTGATCTGCTGCAGCAACTGCTCCTGCTGCTGCGCGGTGCGCAGGCCGATCCATTCGCGCACCACTTCGGCGACCAGGCTGACCCGCGCGGCGTGCAGGTCCGCCACGCCGGCATCCAGGGCGCCCTGCGATTCGCGCCGGGTGCCTTCGGCGCGACCGAACAGGCCCAGTTCCCAGCTGGCATCGAAACCGGCCATCAGGAACGAGGCGCTGGCGTCCGGATCGATCGCGTCATGGGTGCGCGCGTGCAGCTCCGGCAGATAGCGGGCGTGGGCGCGTTCGTGCAAGGTGCGCACGGCACGCAGCCGCTCGACCGCCTGCGCCACGTCGAGGTTGCCGGCCAGCGCGCGATCCACCAGCGCATCCAGCGCGGGGTCGGCAAAGGCGTGCCACCAGCCATGCAGGTCGGTCGGTCGCGCCGGATCCGCGGCGACCGCATGCTGCCAGCGCGCAGGCACCGGCGGCGCCAGCCGGGGCAGCGGCGCGGCGCAGCCGGCCAGCCCGCAGGCCACGGCACCGAGCAGGCAGGTAAGCCACCCGTGCTTCGAGGTTGTCTTGCTCAGTGGCCGTGGCACGGCGTGCGCTTTCCCGGGGTCATGATCGGACGGGATACCAAGGGAGGAGTGGATGGGAGGTCATCGCACGCCATTGTTGCCGAAAAATCTTTCTTCGTCCTGACGACCGCCGTAGCGGCGCGGCCGGCTCGCGGGGCGCAGCGGATCATCGCCGGTCGTTCTCATGCCGGTCGGTCGAGGATCGCCGGCGGGGCGGGGAAACGCACTTCCACGCACAGACCGCGCGACTCGCCTGGCCGGTAGACCACGTCGGCGTGATGCCGCTCGGCGATGCGCTGGACGATCGCCAGTCCCAGCCCGCTGCCTTCCTCGTTGTTGCTGGCGGCGCGGAAGAAACGCTCGCTCAGTCGCGGCAGCAGCTCGGCGGGCACGCCGGGGCCGTTGTCCTCGACGCTGAGGCTGGCGCCGCCATCGGCGCGTGCCGCCAGCCTGACGGTGACGGTGCTGCCGCGGCCGGCGTAACGCACCGCGTTGTCGATCAGGTTGTCCAGCAGGTCGTGCAGGCTGGCGGCGTCGCCGAGCACGAACAGTGCCTGCCCGCCGCCTTCGTAGCCCAGGTCCACGCCGGCCCGGATGGCCTCGTGGACCCGTTCCGACACCGCTTCGGGGATGAACCGGGCGAGGTCGAGCAGGGTGCGCTCCCCGGTCTCCAGCGACGGCGCCTGCGCGCGCGTCAGCGCCAGCAGTTGCGCGGACGTGCGCGCGGCGCGCCGTACCAGTCGCTGGATGTGGAGCAGGGCGTCGGCCACTATCTCCGGCTGCGGGTTGGCCATGGCATGTTCGACGTGCAGGCTCAAGCCGGTCAGCGGCGTGCGCAACTGGTGCGCGGCATCGGCGATGAAGCGGTCGTGCAGGATCAGCATGCCGCGCAGGCGGCCGAACAGCGCATCGATGGTCTGCGTCAGCGGCCGGATCTCCAGCGGTACGTCGGAGCCGTCGATCGGCGTGAGTTCGTCGGTGCGCGCGGCGAGTCGGGCGGTCAGCGGGTCGAGCACGTGCAGGCCGCGGCCGACGCCGAACCAGACCAGCGAAAGCACGCCGGCGATCAGCAGCGTCTGCGTCACGCTGGCCAGCAGCAGGATTTCGCGCGCCTGCTGGTGCCGGTCGTGCAGGGTTTCGGCGACGGTGACGACCAGGCTGTCGCCGGGGTCGCTGCGCATGGCGATGTGTACCGTGGCGGCGCGCAGGGCGTGCTTCGCCAGCTGCGCGTCGTACAACGTCGGGCGGGCGCCGATGGCCGGCACCTGCGCGGGCTGCGGCAATTGCCCGTTGCTGGCCAGCAGGCCGTGCCGGGCACTGCTCACGGTGAAGTAGCTGTGGCCGCCCGGATCGTATTCGAGCAGGAAGCGCGCCTGCGGGGTCAGTTCGCCATCGAACCGGTCGTTGCCGAGCATCGTGGCCAGGGTCAGGGCGTCGTTGCTGAGGTCGCGGTCGTGTACCCGGTTGGCGTAGGTGAGTGCCACGCCATAGGTCAGCAGCGCATCCAGCAGCAGCAGCACGCCGACCGGGACCAGCAGCGCCAGCAGCAGGCGCCGGCGCAGGCTGGGGCGCAGCGGACGCATGCGTGGCCGGTTCATGCCTGGCTGTTCCCGCTGTCGTCGGTTTCTTCCAGCAGGTAGCCCAGCCCGCGGATCGTGCGCACGCCGGTGCCGCTGCCTTGCAGCTTGCGGCGCAGCCGGTGGATCGCGATGTCCAGGCCGTTGTCGGTCAGCTCCTGGTCCCAGTTGCACAATGCCGCGACCAGTTGGGCGCGACTGGTGACGCGATCGACCCGCGTGGCCAGCGCCTCGAGCAGGCCGAACTCGCGTGCGGTCAGTTCCAGCGGCGTCTGGCCGATCCAGGCGCGGTGCCCCGGTAGGTCCAGCCGCAATCGGCCCAGTTGCAGCTCCGGCTTGCCCTGGCTGTTGGCCCGGCGCAGCAGTGCCCGCACGCGGGCTTCGAACTCGGCCAGCGCAAAGGGTTTCACCAGGTAGTCGTCGGCGCCCAGGTCGAGCACGCGGATGCGTTCGGCCAGGCCCTCGCGGGCGGTCACCACCAGCACCGGCATGCCGGTGCCGCGATGACGCAGGCGGCGCAGCACTTCGGTGCCGTCCAGCGCGGGCAGGCCCAGATCCAGCACCAGCAGGTCGTAGTCGTGATCGCGCAGCGCCACGTCGGCCAGGTTGCCCCGCGCGGCATGGTCCACCGCATGGCCGCCATGGCGCAGCGCCGCACAGAGGCCGTCCGCGATGGAAGGGTCGTCCTCAGCCAGAAGAATGCGCATGCGCTGGGTGCTCCCGGGATGCATGGAGATGGCTCGGCGCCAAGCTCGATGGGTTTGTTGAGATTGATTCTTGTTTGCGGTCTAATGATCGCCGGCGCAACCCGGGACACCGGATTCTGCGCTCATCGAGACCATCCATGCCGGCCGCAGTTCCCCGGGTGGCACGGGTGTGCGAATCATGGACAAGCATGGGTCAGTCGTCATCATCCGCCAACTTGCTTGAACCACGGCGCGGTACCTGCCGCGGGGGGGGCGCGGCAGCCGTGGCCGCGATGAGCAGGCACGACGCGGCGATGGCATGGCGCGCGGCACTCGGCAACGCGATCCTGCCGGCCGGGTGGGCGCTGCTGCCGGTGGCGCTGCTGCTGTGGCACACCGATGCGCGCGATCCGGGCGCCACACGCTGGCTTGGTGCGGCGCTGGTGCTGGCGGCGTGGCTGGGCCTGCTCGGCTGGTGGCGTCTGCGGCGCCCGCTGGCGCCGCGCAAGCCGCTGGCCGTGGCCGATACCGCCGCCGCTCACGATCCGGTCGCGGTGGTTGCCGCGGCGCCGGTCGACGCTTCGCAGGCTGCGGTCGGCGTTCACGTGGTCTACGCCAGCCAGACCGGCTTCGCCGAACAACTCGCGCGGCAGACCCTGCAGAGCCTGCAGGCCGCAGGCATGCCGGTGCGGCTGCATGGCATCGACACCTTGACGCTCGAGGAGCTACGCCATGCCGGTCGCGTGCTGTTTGTGGTCAGCACCACCGGCGACGGCGAGCCGCCGGACAGGGCGCAGGCGTTCAGCCGTCTGGCCATGCGGCAACTGGCGCAGCTGGGCGGTTTGCGCTACGGCCTGCTCGCGCTGGGCGACAGCGACTACGAGAACTTCTGCGGCTTCGGCCGCCAGTTGCAGCGCTGGCTTGAGGCCAGCAACGCGCAGGCGCTGTTCGATCCCGTGGAAGTGGACAGCGAGGACGAGGCCAGTCTGCGTCACTGGCAGCACTGCCTGGCGATGCTCACCGGCATCAGCGACCTGCCGGACTGGCAGGCGCCGAAGTACCAGCGCTGGCGGCTGGCCGAACGGCGCCTGCTCAACCCCGGCAGCGTGGGCGAACCCTGCTTCCATCTCGAACTGCAGCCGCTGCAGGGGCGTGCGGACTGGCAGGCCGGCGACCTGGTCGAGATCGGGCCATGCCACGCGCCGGACCGGGTGGCGAGCTGGCTGGCGGCCAGCGGACTGGATGGCCGCGTGCCGGTGGCGTCGGGCAGGGAGCGGCTGCCGCTGGCCGAACTGCTGGCGCGCTGCCGGCTGCCCGAAGCTCACCAGATCGACGGGCTGGACGAGGAAGCCGTGGCGGCGACGCTGCAACGACTGCCGCACCGCGCGTACTCGATCGCCTCGCTGCCGGGCGACGGTGCGATCCACCTGCTGGTGCGCCAGATGCGCGGCCGCGGCGGCTACCTCGGGCTCGGTTCGGGCTGGCTGACCGCGCACGCGCCGGTCGGCGCGGCGATTGCTCTGCGCGTGCGTAGCAACGTCAATTTCCACGCACCGGCGAATGCGCGGCCGCTGCTCCTGATCGGCAACGGCACCGGGCTGGCCGCGTTGCGTGCGTTGCTGAAGGCGCGCATCGCCGCCGGCCACCGGCGCAACTGGCTGTTGTTCGGTGAGCGCCATGCGGCGCACGACTTCCTCTATCGCGAGGAGATCGAGCGCTGGCTGGCGGATGGCCGGATCGAGCGCGCCGATTTTGCCTGGTCGCGCGACCAGGCCGAGCGCATCCACGTGCAGCAGCGGCTGCGCGAAGCGGCCGACGAGCTGCAGTGCTGGGTCGACGCCGGCGCGGCGGTGTATGTCTGCGGCAGCCTCGATGGCCTGGCGCCTGGTGTCGATGCAGTGTTGCGCGACGTGCTGGGCGATGCGCGGGTCGAACAGTTGCGGGCGCAGGGTCGCTATCGGCGCGACGTCTACTGAACCCCGCGGCATGACCTATGGCCTATGCCCGGCATGGCTGCTTGGGTGCACTCTGCGGGGATTGCTCAGGGGAGTGGCAAGATGCGGCGAATCGTACGCAAGTGGGGGCGTCTGTGCGCTGTGGCCGTGTTCTGGCCCTGGCTGGCGGCGGCGCAACAGGTCGCTCCGGCGGCATCGGCCACGCCGCCGGCCAGCGTGGCGCTACCCGACATTCCCTTTGCGGCCGCCGACGCCGCCGCGGTCGGCGTGCCCAGTGCTGCGGATGCCTGGGGTGGCGAGCGCAGCGGCAACGAGCCGACCCTGTCCGACCGTGTGGTGAGCTATCGCATCGACGCCGTGCTGGACGCGGCCAGGCACGCGGTGAGCGGCCAGCAGCACATGACCTGGCGCAACCGCAGCGACCGTCCGGTCAGCAAGGTCTACTTCCATCTGTACCTCAACGCGTTCCAGAACGAGGCCAGCACCTGGTTCGCCGAGCGCAAGGTGCTCACCGCGCACGGCAGTTCGCGTGGCGCGGCGGTGCTGAAGAAAGGCGAGTGGGGCTGGATCGAGCTGAAGCAGGTGAAGCAGGGCGACGCCGCCTTGAAGTGGCGCTTCGTGCAGCCTGACGGCGGCCCGGCCACTGACCAGACCGTGGCGCAGGTCGAGCTGGCCGAGCCGGTGCCGGCCGGCGGCACGCTGACGCTGGACATCGATTTTCTGAGCCAGCTGCCGCGGGTGGTCGAGCGCACCGGCTGGTTCGGCGACTTCAACCTGGTGGCGCAGTGGTTCCCGAAGATCGGCGTGCTGGAACTGCCCGGCGAGCGCGGCGCCACCGCGCCGCGCTGGAACGTGCACGAGTTCCATTTCAACAGCGAGTTCTACGCCGACTTCGGCCTGTACGACGTGCGCCTCACCGTGCCCGGCGACTACACCGTGGGCGCGGTCGGCAAGCTGCAGGGGCCGCCGGAGACGGCGAACGGCAAGAGCACCTACCACTTCGTGCAGGGCGACGTGCACGATTTCGCCTGGGTCGCCGCCAAGGGCTACAAGACGCTGGACGGCAGCTGGCAGGGGCCGGGCAGCCCGAAGGTCGACGTGCGGGTGATCTACCCCGCCGAATACGCGGCCAGCGCCGGGCCGGTGCTCAAGGCCACCACCGATTCGCTGACGTACTTTTCGAACTCGCTGGGCGCCTACCCGTACCAGACGGTGACGGCGGTGGTGCCGCCGTACAACGCGTCGGAGGCGGGCGGCATGGAGTATCCGACCTTCTTCACCGCCGATGGCTTCGCCAAGGTCGAGCCGGGCACGCTCACGCAGTACGCGATCGATTTCGTCACCATCCACGAGTTCGGCCACGGCTACTTCTACGGCCTGCTCGCCTCCAACGAATTCGAGGAGCCAATGCTCGACGAGGGCATGAACGAGTACTGGGACGGTCGCATGACGCGCGCCAGCGGCGAGAAGATCGTGCTGGCATCGGGCTGGATGAAGCGCCTCGGCATCACGCCGGCGATGACCGGCTTCGAAGCGGAGCGGCTCAGCGCCGGCCTGCATCAGCCGCCCGACCCGCTGGGCGCGAATGCATGGGATCGGCTGTCCAGCAGCAGCTACGGCACGGTGTATTCGCGCACCGCCACCGCCATGCACGACCTGGAGGAGCGCCTGGGCACCCCGGTGCTGGAGCGCGCGATGCACGCGTACTACCGGCGCTGGCGTTTCCGCCATCCGTCGACGGCCGACCTGCGCGCCACCCTGGCCGAGGTCTCCGGCAACCCGCAGGCGGTCAACGAGATCTTCGACCAGTACGTCTACGGCACCGCGCAGATCGACGACCGGGTCGCCAGCATCGACGCCACCGAAGTGCTGCCGTTGGCCGGCAGCACGCTGAAGGACGGCAAGCGCAGCGAGCTCGACGACGATGCCCTCGACAAGCGGGTCGACGAACAGCGCAAGGCCTGGAACAAGGCCCATCCGAACGCGAAGCCGGGCAGCGGGCCGTTCCCGTGGCACAGCACCGTCACCGTGCGCCGTGACGGCGTGCCGGTGCCGCAGCTGCTGCGGGTGAAGTTCGCCGACGGCAGCAGCGAGGACGTGCACTGGAACGACGGCCGCCGCTGGACCCGCTTCGATTTCACCCGGCCGTCCAAGGTGGTCGCGGCCACGCTCGATCCCGAGCAGAAGATCTACCTGGATGCGAACAAGCTCAACGACAGCCGGACCAGCAAGGCCGACGGCAGCGCCTCGCGCCGCTGGAGCGCGGATGCCGCGTCGCTGTTGCAGGTCTTCTACGCCTTGATGGGGTCACTGTGATGATGAACAGACATGCTTCCCGGCGGGTGGATCTCGGTGCCGTGGCACGCGCGCCGCTGGCCGCCATGCAGTGGCGCCTGCTGCTGCTGTGGACGCTGTTGCTGCTGCTGCCGACCGCGGTGGTCAGCCTGCCGCTGTGGCGCAGCCTGAGCGGGCTGCTCGACCACTCCGTGCAGGCGCCGGCATGGGCTGCGCAGTTCAGTCCGGTGATGTTCGGCGACACCCTGTCGGCACTGCGCGACGATACCGGCTGGCTCAGCGGCGTGGCGATCCTCGGCCTGCTGCTTACCCTGTTGCTGACGCCGTTCCTCAACGGCATGCTGGTCGGCGGTGGACGCGCCAGCCGCGTGCTGGGTTTCGGCCACCTGCTCCAGTGCGGCATCGTCGAGTACGGCCGCATGTTCCGCCTGATGCTGTGGTCGATCGTGCCGTACGCGGTGATGGCGGCGCTGATCGGTGTGGCGTTGCACATGGCCGACGGCGTCGGCGACAAGGCGGTGCTGCAAGCGCAGGCCGACCGCGCGACGCACCTGGCCTTGTTCGTCGCTGGCGTGCTGTTCGTGCTGGCGCAGGCCATGGTGGAGTCGGGGCGGGCCGCGTTCATCGCGGACGGCAACCTGCGTTCGGCCACCCGCGCCTTCGGCCGTGGCTTCATGCAGCTGCTGCGGCGCCCGTTCAGCACGCTGCTCAGCTACGTGCTGATCAGTGTGATCGGTTATGCGGCGGCGCTGGCCCTCGGCGTGGGTCGCGTGCACACCCCGGCGCTCGGCACGACCGGCCTGCTGCTGGCGGTGCTGCTGACGCAACTGCTGGTGCTGGTGCTGGGCTGGGTGCACGTGGCCCGGGTGTTCGCCCTGGCCGAAGTGGCGCGCTCGCTGTGGTCATCCCGGCGCGGCGGCGGCTTGCCGCAGGCGCTGTAGGTCGTTCTTCACCGCCTTGCCGGCACCTGCCGGCGGGGCGCTGGGTCAGCCGTAGGCGCGGCGATGTTCGCGATGCGGCGGATAGTAGGCGAACACGTGGCTGTGGCTGCCGTAGAAGTCCATGTCCTCGATGTGTTCGCCGCCGAGCCGCTCGGCGACCCGGTCGGAGGCCTCGTTGCCGATCCGCACCAGGCTGATCACGCGCGGGGCGTGCAACTGGTTCCAGGCGAAATCGAGCACGGCGTTGCCCGCCTCGGTGGCGTAGCCGTGGTGGCGGTGCTCGGGCTTGAGCATCCAGCCCATTTCCAGGTCCGGCCAGCCGTCGGGATACATCAGGCCGGCGCGGCCGATGAACTCGCCGGTGGACTTGAGCTCCAGCGCCCACATGCCGAAGCCGCGCAGTTGCCAATGGCCCAGCAGCATCGCCAGCGAGCGCCAGGCATTGGTGCGGTCCAGCGGTTCGCCGTCGCCGATCCAGCGCGTGCTGTCCGGGTCGGCCAGCATCGCGGCGTAGTCGTCGAAATGGCGCTCGGTGAGCGCGGTGAGGCGCAGGCGCGCCGTTTCAAGGGTCGGGATATCGAACATCACGCTCAGCGGTGGGCGGCAGCCAGCAGTTCGGCCAGTACACGGGTGCTGTCGGCGAGGCTCTCCTGCCAGGTCAACCCGGTAATTGTCTCACCTGTGACCGAATCGACAAAATCCTCGGCCTGGCCGGGGGGCAGCAGGTGCCGGTAGTCCACCGTGATCTCGCTGCCGGCGGGCAGTTCGGCCAGCGCGAACACGAAACCCAGGTGCCACAGCCCGTTCGGCGTGAAGCTGTGGTTGATGTAGCACTCGTCCGGCCAGTCCGGCGACAGCGTGTAGTGATCCTCGAACCAGCGTGCGCTGGCGTGGAACTGCGCGCGGAGCTCAGGTGAGGCCATGATGTCGGCGTAGCGGAAGGTCTGCTCGATGCCATCCGGCGCGGTGATGATGCGCCCCGCCGCCACGGCTTCGTCGAGGAACAGGCCGTTGCCCGCACCGTGGATGGCAGAGGCGGCGATGTGGTAACGCGGCAGGATCATGGCGGCATGGCGACGGATTGGGCGCGCGAGTGTAGCGCAAGCGGCGCGGCCTGCCGTGGGTCGCGCCGCCCGGCTCCCGGCCGGCGGGAACCTTGGGCCGTGGCCTACTCCTCGGCGGCGGTCTCGGCCATGGCGGCCTTCTTGCTCCGCTGCGCTTTCTTGGCGGGGGCGTCCGCTCCGGCGGTGGCCGCGGCGGCGGAGCCATCGTCGGCGAGCAGAATGGCGGCGCGGTTGCGCTCGATGGTGGCCTTGCCGATGCCCTTGACGTGCTTGAGGTCGTCGGCCTTCTTGAACGGGCCGTGGGCTTCGCGCCAGGCCACGATGGCCTCGGCCTTGGCCTGGCCGATGCCGTCCAGCGACTTGGCGATGGCGGCCGCGTCGGCCTGGTTGATGTTGACCGGCGTGGCGGCCAGCAGCAGCCCGGGCAGGGCGAGGGCGAGCGCGAGGGTGGCAGCGGCGAGTTTGTTGAACATGGCTTTTCTCCTTGGGCGATGGTGGTGGCGGCGTCCCGGGGCCGCCGGCGCACTATGGCGCCGCGGCGCCGGGACGCGCAGTGGGAGGCGCCAAGGGCCAGGCGTACGCGGTGGGCGCTTTCGCCTGTGGGCAGCTTCCGCTCGTGTGTCGGTGCACCGGAAGCGCGCTGTTACAATGCCGCTCTTGTCCGCCTGATGGAGTGAGCCATGGATACCGCCCGCCTTTCCCGCTACGTCAGCGGCCTGTGGGACGACGAGATCGTGCCGCAGCTGGTCGAATACATCCGTATTCCCAACAAGTCGCCGATGTTCGACAAGGACTGGGTGGCGCACGGCTACATGGATGCAGCGGTCAGGCTGATGGAAACCTGGGCGCGTTCCAAGCTGAGCCAACTGCCCGGCGCCACGCTTGAAGTGGTGCGGCTGGAAGGGCGCACGCCGCTCATCTATATCGAGGTGCCGGGCCAGGGCGACGACACCGTCATGCTGTACGGCCACCTGGACAAGCAGCCGGAGATGACCGGCTGGGCCGACGGCCTGGGCCCGTGGACGCCGGTGCTCAAGGGCGACAAGCTGTACGGCCGCGGCGGCGCCGACGACGGTTATGCGATCTTCGGCTCGCTGGCGGCCTTGCTGGCGCTGCATGAGCAGGGCGTCCCGCATGCGCGCTGCGTGGTGATGATCGAGGCTTGCGAGGAATCAGGCAGCTACGACCTGCCGTTCTATGTCGACCACCTGGCCGCGCGCATCGGCAGCCCGTCGCTGGTGGTGTGCCTGGATTCGGGCTGCGGCAACTACGACCAGCTGTGGCTGACCACGTCCTTGCGCGGCATGACCGGCGGCAACCTCAGCGTGCAGGTGCTGGAAGAGGGCGTGCATTCGGGCGACGCGTCCGGCGTGGTGCCGTCGAGCTTCCGCATCCTGCGCGAGCTGCTGTCGCGGCTGGAGGATCCGGAAACCGGCACGATCAAGCCGAAGGAGCTGTACGTCGAGATCCCGCCGCAGCGCATCGAGCAGGCGAAGCTCTCGGCCGAGGTGCTGGGCGAGGACATCTACAGCAAGTTCCCCTGGGCCGAGGGCATGCAGCCGGTCACGAAAGACCTGGCCGAGCTGGTGCTCAACCGCACCTGGCGCCCGCAGCTGGCGGTCACCGGCATCGGCGGCATCCCGCCGCTGGAAAGCGCCGGCAACGTGCTGCGCCCGTTCACCGCGGTGAAGCTGAGCCTGCGCGTGCCGCCCACGCTGAACGGCGCCAAGGCCGGCGAGTTCGTCAAGCAATTGCTGGAGAAGGACCCGCCGTATGGCGCCAAGGTCAGCTTCACGCTGGAGAAGGACGGCTCGGGCTGGAACGCGCCGGCGCTGTCGCCGTGGCTGGAGCGGGCGGTGGCCGACGCTTCGCAGAACTATTTCGGCGCACCGGTCGCCTGCATGGGCGAGGGCGGCAGCATTCCGTTCATGGGCATGCTGGGCGAGAAATTCCCCAAGGCGCAGTTCCTGATCACCGGCGTGCTCGGCCCGCACTCCAACGCGCACGGCCCGAACGAGTTCCTGCACATCCCCACCGGCAAGAAGGTCAGCATGGTGGTGGCCGAAGTGGTGGCGAAGCACTTCAAGCAAGGCTGAGGGCGAGGAGTGAGTAGTGAAGAGTGAGAGATAGCCGCCCGCTCCTCTCACTCCTCACTCCTCGTTTCTCACTCCTTGTTTTCCGCGCGGAGTCCGCAAGATGACCACCCCCTCCCACCTCGCCGCCAACTGGTCCGACATCCGCCGCCGGGTGGACGAGGCCTGCCGTGCCGCCGGCCGCGACCCGGCCGGGGTAGCCATCCTGCCGGTCAGCAAGACCTTCGGCCCGGAGCTGATCCGCGAGGGTGTGGCGCTGGGCATGCGCCGCTTCGGCGAGAACAAGGTGCAGGAGATCCGCGACAAGGCACCGCTGTTGGCCGACTGCGGCATCGCCTGGGTGATGATCGGCCACCTGCAGACCAACAAGGCGAAGGACGTGGCGCGGCTGGTCAGCGAGGTGCAGTCGCTGGACCGGCTGGAACTGGCCGAGGCGCTGGATCGCCGCCTGCAGCACGAGGGTCGCGCGATCGACGTGCTGGTGCAGGTGAAGACCTCCACCGAGCCCAGCAAATACGGACTGCTGCCTGAACAGCTGGCCAGCTTCCTGGACACCCTGCGCGGCTACGCCACCTTGCGCGTGCGCGGCCTGATGACCCTGGCGATCCACTCCACCGACCCGGTCGAAGTGCGCGGCTGCTTCCGCCGGCTGCGCGAACTGCGCGACCGGGCCATCGCGCAAGGCCATGACATCCCGCGGCTTTCCATGGGCATGAGCGGCGACTTTCCGCTCGCGATCGCGGAAGGGGCGACCGAGGTGCGGATCGGTACGGCGATCTTCGGCAGCCGGCCGTATCCGGACGCGTATTACTGGCCGGAACCGACAGCGAAGCCATAATTCAAGATGAATCAATGGCTTGGACGGAATGTGCGCGGTGTCGCCGTTTTTTGAAACGACAGGGTTCAGTTAACCTCGATCCAACATCTGGGCGTCCCCTTCTTGTTAAGTTCACCACTTCGTCACGTCGTCGGCTTCTGCCGGGCGGCCAATCCTGTGAACAACAAGGGATTTTTCCCGGCATGCCCATCAAGCCACTGACCGCCGCCGCCGCGCTCGTCTTCGTGTTGCTGGCATCCGGCCCGCTTCAAGCCAAGAGCCTCCCCGCTTCACCCGCCACCGGCAGCACGCCGGCCGCCACCCTCGATTCGCCCCTGCCGGTCCAGCTGCCGATCCTCGACCCGGCGACCGCGCTGGCGCGGTCGGTGCTCCCGGACGCCGCCTCGCTGCAGGCGCCGGCACAGCCGCTAGCCGATGCCGCGGACGAGCAGGACGCCGCCACGGCGGCGGCCAGCGCGAACATCACCGACCTGCGCAAGTCGCTGATCGCGATGGCGATGAAGCTGCGCGACACGCGCTACGTGCGGGGCGGTCGCGACCCGTCCACCGGTTTCGATTGCAGCGGCTTCGTCCGCTACGTGTTTGCCCACGCGGTCGGCATGCAGCTGCCGCGCAACTCCGCGTCGCAGTTCCTGGCCGGGCTCAAGGTCAATCGTGCCGACATGCAGCCGGGCGACCTGGTGTTCTTCCGCACGCATGGCAAGCGGCGCATTTCGCACGTGGGCATCTACATCTCGAATGGTCGCTTCATCCACTCGCCGGCCAGCGGCAAGTCGGTGGAGATCTCCAGCCTCAACGAGGGGTACTGGGCCAAGCGCTTCGCCGGCGCCAAGCGCCCGGAAGCGATGGCGCAGGTGGTCGACAAGGGCTGAACCTTGCCGGCGCCGGTGCCTCGCCAGGCCGCCGCAAGGCGGCTTTTTGCTGACCGCGGCGGATGAACCATCGCCGCCGGGCGCGGTCTGCCGGCGGTTGCGCCGTTATGCTGCTCCCTGATTCCACGGAAACCGCCCGATGCCTCTGGACCTGCCGCCTGTCACCCGCAACCTGCTGATTGCCAACGTGGCGGTGTTCTTCCTGCAGTTCGTGGCGGGCCAGTTCCTGCTGCTGCACTTCGCGCTGTGGCCGCTCGGCTCCGGCCTGTTCGAGGTATGGCAGATCGTCACCAGCGCGTTCATGCATGGCGGCGTCACCCACATCATGTTCAACATGCTCGCGCTGTACATGTTCGGCGGCACCATCGAGCGCACCTTTGGCGCGCGCGAGTTCACCGTCTACTACTTCGTCTGCGCGATCGTCGCCTCGCTGCTGCAGCTGGCGGTGCTGTGGTTCTTCCCACCGGCCCAGTACGGCCCCACGCTGGGTGCGTCCGGCGCGATCTTCGGCCTGCTGCTGGCGTTCGGCATGCTGTATCCGCACGAGAAGGTCATGCTGATCTTCCTGCCGATCCCGATGCCGGCGTGGTTGTTCGTGATCCTCTACGCCGCCGCCGAGCTGACCATGGGCGTGACCGGGATCGAGCCGGGCGTGGCCCACTTCGCCCATCTCGGCGGCATGCTCGGCGGCCTGGTGCTGATCCAGTACTGGCGCGGGCGGCTGCCGTGGAAACCAAGGCGCCGCCTGCTACGCTGAGCGCTTCCACGCCACGAATGCACCCATGACCCAGACCCTGCAGCGCCAGCTTACCCCGCGCCACATCACCTTCATGGCACTGGGCATGTGCATCGGCGCCGGTCTGTTCCTCGGCTCGGCCAGCACCATCCAGCTGGCCGGGCCGTCGCTGTTGTTCGCCTACCTGTTTGGCGGCACGATGATCTTCATCATCATGCGCGCGCTGGGCGAGATGGCCGCGCACGAGCCGATCGCCGGCTCGTTCAGCGCCTACGCGCACAAGTACCTCGGCCCGTTCGCCGGCTACCTCACCGGCTGGAACTACTGGATCCTGATGATGGGCGTGGGCATCGCCGAGAGCACGGCGGTCGGCATCTACATGAAGGCGTGGTTTCCGGCATCGCCGCAGTGGATCTGGGCGTTCGCCAGCGTGGCGATGATCGGCGGCCTGAACCTGATGGCGGTGAAGGTCTACGGCGAGCTGGAGTTCTGGTTCGCGCTGATCAAGGTGCTCACGGTGGTGGCGATGATCGCCGGCGGCTGCGCGATGATCTGGCTGGGCTGGGGCAACGGCGGCAAGCCGATCGGCCTCAGCAATCTGTGGACGCACGGCGGCTGGTTCCCGAACGGCATCACCGGCATGGTGCTGGCGTTGCCGGTGCTGGTGTTCTCCTTCGGCGGCATCGAGACCATCGGCATGGCTGCCGCCGAGGCGGCGCAGCCGGAGCGCACCATTCCGCGTGCGGTGAACTCGGTGATCTGGCGCATCCTGATCTTCTACATCGGCTCGCTGTTCGTGATCATGGCGATCTACCCGTGGAACGCACTGGGCACGCAGGGCAGTCCGTTCGTCACCACGTTCGCCAGGCTGGGCATTCCGCAGGCGGCGGGGCTGATCAACTTCGTGGTGATCACCGCGGCGCTGTCCAGCTTCAACTCAACGATGTTCAGCGGCAGCCGCATGCTGCACAGCCTGGCCACGAAGGGGCAGGCGCCGATGGCGATGGGGCGGCTGAGTGCGCAGGGCGTGCCGGTGCGCGGGGTGCTGGTGACGCTGGTGTTCCTGCTGTTCGGCGTACTGATGAACTACCTGGTGCCGGGGCGCATCTTCGGCATGATGATGTCGATCCTCGCCTTCAACACGGTGTGGACCTGGGGCATGGTGCTGGTGGCGCACTGGCGCTTCCGCCGCCAGCAGCCGGTGCCGCTGGCCTTCCGGTTGCGCTGGTTTCCGCTGAGCAGCGTGGTCTGCCTGGCGTTTCTGGCGTTCGTGCTGGTGATGCTCGGCTACAGCGCGGACACCCGCGTGGCACTGTACGTGGGCGTGATCTGGCTGGCGCTGCTGACGGTGGGCTACCGCGTGGGCGGCATCGAGCAGCGCATGCGCATGGCGTCGGCTTGAGCTGAGGGGTGCCGCGGCCTTCTCCGCACACCGGGGCGGGGTGGGCCTCAGCGCAACGCCAGGAAGTCCGCGCTGACCACGAAACGCACCGCATCCAGCCGCAGCCGCGATTGCGGCAGCGCGGCCAGCAGGGCGGCGCGCTCGGCGGCGATGGCGGCGATCTCCGCTTCGCTGACCGACGGGTTCACCGCACGCAGCGCCAGCAGGCGCGAGAGCTCGGCGTCCAGCGCCGCGGTGGCCAGCGCCACCGCCTCGTCGATGCGCGCCTGGCCGCGCGTGCCGGCCAGCGCCTCGGCGCGCTCCAGCATCGGCGGCACCAGCTTGGCCAGGAACTTGCGGTAGCGCGGTACCTCGATGTTGCGGTCGCCGGCCTTGCGCAGCGCGACCTCGCTGGGTGCGAAGTCGGCGCGCTCGGCCAGCCGGGTGTCGACGGTGACCGCGATCGGCAGCACCGGCAGGAAACGTTCGGCGTCGAGTTTCCGCTCGGCCACGCATTCGAGCAGGAACACCGCCTGCAGCAGCGCGGTGCGCGGCGGCAGCACGTCGTCGACCATGAAGGCGGCGTTGCCCTGTTCGCCCGACAGGGCCAGGTCCAGCGCGCCGGCGACCAGCGGGTGGTCCAGCCGCAGCAGCGGCAGTTCCTCGCGCGCCAGCGCCACCTCGCGCGCGAAGGTCACCGACTGCGGACCCTCGGCGAAGCCGGGCAGGGCGTCGGTGGACAGGTATTGCGGGTCGAGCAGCAGCACCTGGCCGCCGAGTTCCTCGGCGTGGATGCCGAACGCCTCCAGCAGGCGCTGCACGAAGGCGTCGCGGCCGGGGTCGCGGTCTTCGCGGGCGAACGCCTGCTGCAGCTCGTCGGCGTGCAGGTCGCGGCTGGCGGCCAGCTCCAGCAGGCGGTCGCGGCCACCGCGGATCAGCGCGGCCATCTGCTCGTGGCTGGCGCGGGTCTCGGCCAGCAGCGCGTCCAGTTCCTGGTCGCGGTTGTCGTCGCCGCGCGCATGCTCGTCGGCCAGCCGGGTCAGCGGCTCGCCGTAGCGGCGCAGCAGCTCGCGGCCGTCGGCCGGGCTCGAGCGGAACGCGTCGACGCCCTCGTCGTACCAGCGCGCCAGCACGTGCTGGGCGCTGTCGGCCACGGCCAGGATGTGGATCGCGATGTCGTGCTGCTGGCCGATGCGGTCGAGCCGGCCGATGCGCTGTTCGAGCAGGTCCGGGTCCAACGGCAGATCCCACAGCACCAGCCGGTGCGCGAACTGGAAGTTGCGCCCTTCCGAGCCGATCTCCGAGCACAGCAGCAAGCGTGCGCCGTCGGGCTGGGCGAAATACGCGGCGTTGCGGTCGCGCTGCACGATGCCGAGGCCTTCGTGGAAACGCGCCACGCCGACGCCACTCCTGGTGCGCAGCGCTTCCTCCAGCGCCAGCACCTTGGCCTGGCTGCGGCAGATCAGCAGGAACTTGTCCTGCGGGTGGGCATCGAGCAGGGTGACCAGCGCATCCAGGCGCGGGTCGGCGGCGTAATCGACCTCGATCAGCGCGGGCGGCTGCTGGATGTCGGCGTGGAATTCGGCCAGCAGCGCCTGGCGTGCGCTGTCGTCGAGCGTCGTCATCGGCAGCAGGTGCCATTCGGGCCGGCGCTGCGGGAAGCCGCCGACGCCGGCGCGGTTGTTGCGGAACATCGCGCGGCCGGTGCCATGGCGGTCGATCAGCGCGGCCAGCAGTTCGCGCGCGTTGTCCGCTTTGGTCGGGTCGGCCAGCCGGGCGGTGAGCGCCTGGTCGCCATGGAAGGCCTCGGCCAGCGCGGCGCGCTGCGCGTCGTCCAGCGGCTGGCCGTCCTGCAGGCGGTCGGCGATCTTCGACAGCGCCAGGTAGCTGTCCGCTTCGGCCAGATAGCCGTCCAGGTCGTGGTAGCGCTGGGGGTCGAGCAGGCGCAGGCGGGCGAAGTGGCCGCTGCGGCCGAGCTGTTCCGGGGTGGCGGTGAGCAGGACCACGCCGGGAATCGCCGCGGCCAGTTGCTCCACCATCGTGTAGCGCGGGCTGGCCGCTTCCGGCGACCACGCCAGGTGATGCGCCTCGTCCACCACCAGCAGGTCCCACGGCGCGTCCAGCAGCTGCCGCGCGTACTTCGGCGAAACTTCCAGGAAGCCGAAGTCGGCGATCACCAGTTGCTCGTCCTCGAACGGGTTGTCGGCGTCGCCGGATTGTTCCAGTGCTTCGCAGCGTTCCTCGTCGTAGATCGCGAAGCTGAGGTTGAAGCGGCGCAGCATCTCCACGAACCACTGATACACCAGCGTGTCGGGCAGCAGCAGCAGCACGCGCGAAGCACGACCGGCGGCGAGCTGGCGCGCGATGATCATGCCCGCCTCGATGGTCTTGCCCAGTCCGACCTCGTCGGCCAGCAGCACTCGCGGCGGGCGACGGGCAGCGGCGATGCCGGCCACGCGCAGCTGGTGCGGTACCAGTCCGATCCGCGCGGCGCCCAGCCCCCACATCGGCGAACGGCGTGCCTCGGCACGTCGCTTCAGCCCTTCCAGACGCAGCTCGAACTGCGCCACCGCGTCGGTGCGCCCGCCTATCAGGCGGTCGTCGGCCTGGCTCACGCTCTGCTCGTCGTCGAGCTGGCCCTCGTGCAGTTCGCGGCCTTCGCCGCGGTAGATCAGCAGCTCGTCCTTGATCTCGACGCGCTCGACCAGGAACGCAATGCCCTTGCCGGCGACGCGCTGGCCGGCGCGGAACTCGGCGCGCAGCAGCGGCGCCGAATCGACCGCATACGGGCGCAGCACCCCGGCCTTGGCGAACAGCACCTGTACGCCGCGTCCCTCGACGCGCAGCACGGTGCCGAGGCCTAGCTCGGGTTCGGCGGAGGAGATCCAGCGTTGACCAGGGACGAACATGGGGCGACCGTGCGGCATCAAGGGCCGCCGATTATCCGCTCCACGGCCCGCGCTGGGAACCGCCGCGGCGCGGCCGCGCGCGGTTTCGGGGTGCCGCGCGGCGGCCAGCCGTCGGCATCGGTGCCGCCTGGCCCCGGCATGCGCAGGCGACGGAAAGAAAAACGCCGCGCAGTGGCGCGGCGTTTCCGGGCTGGCGAGCTGGCCGCCACGGCGGATGCCGTGGCGGCCGCGGACTCACCAGATCTTCACTTGCTTGTCGTCGGCACGCACCATGGCGTCGCCCGGCTTGCACTGGAACGCACTGGCGAAGGTCGGCATGTTCGACGGCGCGCCCATCGCGCGGAACTTCATCGGCGAGTGCGGATCGGCGTTCAGATAGACCATCTGCGCCTTCTCGCGGATGTCGCCGCGCCACACGCGGGCCCAGTTGAGGAAGAAGCGCTGGTCCTCGCTGTAGCCCTCGATCTTCTTGCCGGCTTCGGCCGGGTTCTTCTTCAGCGCGGTCTGCAGCGCGTCATAGGCGATGTTCAGGCCGCCCAGGTCGGCGATGTTCTCGCCCAGGGTCAGCGTGCCGTTGACGTGCAGTTCGGGGTGATCGGTCAGCGGCGCGTAGGCGTTGAACTGGTCGACCAGCTTGCCGGTGCGCGCCTCGAACTGCTTCTTGTCGGCGTCGCTCCACCAGTTGACGTTGTTGCCGTCGCCGTCGAACTGGCTGCCCTGGTCGTCGAAGCCGTGGCTGGCTTCGTGGCCGATCACCGCGCCGATGCCGCCGTAGTTGATCGCGTCGTCGGCCTTGGCGTCGAAGAACGGCGGCTGCAGGATCGCGGCCGGGAAGTTGATCGTGTTGTCGGTCGGGTTGTAGTAGGCGTTGACCGTCTGCGGGGTCATGCCCCATTCCTTGCGGTCGGTCGGCTTGCCGATCTTGGCGATGTCGTACTCGTAGTTGAACTTGCTGGCCGCCTGCATGTTGGCGTAGTAGCCGTCCTTGCTGATGCTCAGGCCGTCCCAGCTGCGCCAGGTTTCCGGATAGCCGATCTTGGGCAGGAACTTGGACCACTTGTCCAGCGCCTTGGCCTTGGTCTCCTCGCTCATCCAGTCCAGGTTCTGGATGCGCGTCTTCAGCGCGTCGCGCACGTTGGTGACCAGCTCTTCCGCGCGGGCCTTGGCCTCGGGGGTGAAGTACTTGGCCACGTAAAGCTGGCCCAGCGCCTGGCCCATCGCGCCGTTGACCGCGTTCAGCGAACGCTTCCACTGCGGCTGCTGTTCCGGCTGGCCGCGCAGGGTCTTGCCGTAGAAATCGAACTGCGCGTCCACGAACGGCTCGGACAGGGCGGTGGCGGCGTTGGAGATGGTGTGCGCCTTCAGGTAGGCCTTCCATTCGTCCATCGGCGCGCTGGCGACCAGCTTGTCGAATTCGGCGAAGAACTTCGGCTGCGACAGCGAGAAGCCCTTCTCGACGGTGACGCCCTGCCCAGTGAAGAACGCATTCCAGTCGAAGTGCGGGGTGACCTTGTTCGCCTCGGCGACGGTCGCGAAGTGGTACTGGTTCTCCGGCTTGCGCATTTCCACCCGCGGGATGGAGTGCTGCGCCAGGTCGGTCTCGAACTTCATCGCCAGCGCGGCCTGCTTGCTTGCGTCGGCGGCGCTGCTGCCGGTCATCTCGAACAGCTTGGCCAGGTACTTGACGTAGCTGTCGCGGATGTCCTTGTACTTCGCGTCGGTGTAGTAATCGGTGGTGGGCAGGCCCAGCCCGCTCTGCTCGGTGTAGGCGATCTGCACCTTGGCGTCCTTGTAGTCGGCGCCCGAGCCGAAGGCGAACACCGCGCCGTCACCCTTGGCGAAGGACTGGCTCAGCCATGCCGGCAGGTCCTTGTTCGACTTCAGCGCGTCGATGCCGGCGAGGTCGGCCTTGATCGGATCGAAGCCGGCCTTGTTGCGCGCGTCCATGTCCATGCTGGCGTGGTACAGCCAGCCGATCTTCTGCTCGATCGAACCGGCCTTGGCGCTGTCGGCGTTCTTTACCGCGTCGTCCACCAGCTGGTGCTGGTCGGCCAGGCTCTTCTCGTGCAGCAGGCTGAAGGCGCCCCACACGGTCTGGTCGGCCGGGATCGGGTTGGCCTTGACCCACTTGGCGTTGACGAAGCCGTTGAAGTCCTGGCACGCCTGCGCGCCGTCGCCCAGCTCGCTGACATCGAAGATGCTCTTGCCGAGGTCGGCGGCGGCGGTGGTGCCGGCGGCGGCCGGCGCGGTGCTGGCCGGAGCCGGCGCGTTGCTGGCTGCCTCGTGCTTGCCGCAGGCGGTCAACGCCAGGCTGACGGCCAGCGCCAGCGCCAGCGGCTTCAGAAACTGCTTGGTCATGGATATCCCTCTGTGAATGGTGGGTGGTGTCATCAGGCCGCGTCGTCGGGTCCCCCCCTCGCAACGCGGACGTGGCCGTTCACGCTAGGTCAAACGTCATGGGTGGCACAGTGTCAAAGGTCAGGGGTGCCGCGGCGCCGGGGTGGGGGCCAGCGGCGCCAGTTGCCGCCGTTGCGCGGCATCCAGGCGCAGCACCGGGTAGGCACCCACAGCTTGCGCGGCGTACCACGGCGAACGTTCGAAGAAGAACGCCAGCCGCGCGCGCGAGTCGGCGGCGAAGGCGGGGTCGTCGTGCAGCTTCTGCGCGAACGCGGCCTTGAGCGCCGGGTCCCGCGCCAGCATGTCGCGCGCCAGCTGTTCGACCACGCGCGGCTCGCCGTATTCCTTGGCCTCGAACACCGCGTCCAGAAAGCCCCAGCGCAGCAGCGAGTCCGGCGCCTGCGGCTCCAGCAGCTCGATCGCCACGTTCGCCGCACGCTGGTCCAGCGGCACGATCGCCGAGCCGGCCGGCAGGGTCACCTCGCGCGGCACCGCGCGCAGGCGGAAGTCGCGCAGCATCAGGTGGCCCTCGAACGGCTTGCTCGCCCACACCGGATCGTCCAGCTGGTAGCCCTCGGCGCGGATCGTCAGCGGGCGGTCGGTACGGCGGTAGGCGATGCCGTGCGCGTCGAGCCGCTCGATCACCGCCGTCCACGGCGCCGGCACCGCATAGGCGGCCGGCGGCGCGATCGAGACGTCCGGCAGCAGGCCGTTCCAGTTGTCGATGGTGTAGCGCTTCGGCGTGCGCGGGTCGTAGCGGATCCACTCGCTGCCGGAAATGTCGCTGTGGCTCAGCGTGAAGGCGTAACCCTTCAGCTCGAACCTCGTCGGTTGCGGATCGGGCTCGAAACTCAGCGCCACCCGCGCGTTCGCGTCATGGGCGCGGGCGATGGTGTCGGCATCCGCCTTCGCGGTGGCGGCGAGCAGGGCGGCCGGGTGCGCGCCGACCTGTTCCAGCAGCAGCTCGACCAGGTCGTACACGGCGCGCACGCGGTTCGCGTAGGGCTTCAGCATGTGCGTCTCGATCAGCAGCGCGGGGCGGTTCTGCAGCGCGGCGTAGCCGGTGGAGAAGCGCGGGCCGGAACCGAAATTGATGATGCCCTTGCGTGGGTCGCGGCCGTCCTTGAACTCCAGGTAGATCGAGGCGAGGTGGCCGCGCTTCTCGTACGCCGGCATCACGTGCTTGACGATGGCGTCGCGCTGCCACGCGCTCAGCGCGGGGTCGAGCTTGTGCGGGTCTTCGGTGTACCAGGTGAGGTCGTACTGGTAGTCGGCGCCGTCGGTGGTGTGCACGTCGATCAGGAAGTCCGGCAGCCAGCGCTGCCACAGCTTCAGCCATGCGCGCATTTCCGGCGCGTCGGCCTTCACGTAGTCGCGGTTGAGGTTGAGGTACTGCGCCTGGCCGCGGAAGCCCATGCGCTCCGGGCCATTCTGGTTGATGCGGTGGTACGGCGAGGCATTCTCGTGGCCGTCCACGCTGAACACCGGGATGTACACCAGCACCACCTGGTCGAGCAGGTGCGGGACCTTGCCGGTGACCGCGATATCGCGCAGCAGCATCAGCCCGGCGTCCTTGCCCTCGATCTCGCCGGGGTGGATGCCGGCCTGCAGCAGCACGACGGGTTTGTGCGCGGCGCGCGCGGCGGCCGGATCGAAGGTGCCGTCGGCGCTGGCGATCACCACCGTCATCGGTCGCCCTTGCGGCGTGCTGCCGAAGGTCTCCAGCCGGATCACGCTCGGCGCCGCCCGCTGCAGCCGCTGCAGGTACGCGAGCGTGTCGGCATAGCTCGGCGTGGTGCGGAACTGCGCGGCCTCGGCCGGGGTGGTCCAGTCGGCGGCGTTTGCCGTAAAGGCGGCGAGCCCGAGCAGGGCAGACAACAGCAATCGGTGCATGGCGAGTCTCGGCTTGCTGCAGGAGCGCGCTTGCGCGCGAAGCTTTCCGGGGGTCGACGAAGAGCATCGTGCGCGAGCGCGCCCCTACGGGTTTTCGGCAGGCAGGCGGGGCGAGGCAGGCAGCGTGTCCGGCGCCACCGCGCCGCCGGAAATGATGAACGCCATCGCCTGGTCCATGGTCCAGTCGGTTGGCGTGAGCTCGTCCAGCGGCACCACCTCCAGATAGCCGCCGGTGGGGTTCGGCGTAGTCGGGATGAACACCGCCGCCATCTCGCGGCCGCTGCCCTCCTCGATCATCACCCGGGTGACGAAGCCGACCACCTTCATGCCGCGACGCGGAAACTCCACCAGCACCACGCGCTGCACGCCGGATGGCTTGTTCTGCAGCACCGCCATCAGCTTCTTGGTACCGCCGTAAATCGTCTGCACCAACGGAATGCGCGCCAGCAGGGCGTCGAAGCCATTGAGGAAACGCTGGCCGATCACCCGGTTCGCCACGAAGCCAAGCAGGTACAGCGCGACCAGGGTGATCAGCAGCGCCAGGATGAAAACCAGCCATTCCACCTTGAGCGATTCGGCCGTATGCGGCGCCACCAGCGCCAGGCCGTTCAGCAGCCCGGCCACCAGCGGTGCGCCGATGCCGGCCAGCAGCCCCAGCACGAACTTGAACACCAGCCAGGTCACCCACAGCGGCAGGAAGGTGAGCAGGCCGGTCAGCAGGTAGCGTTTGAAGCGCAGGCGGGGCATGAAGTGGTCCGTGGCGGTGGGATCGTCCGCATTGTAGGCGAGGGCGGTTGTGCTGCGCCCGGGCACGAGGTTCCAGCGCAGCGTCACCTTCCCACAGTCGTCATTCCGGTCGAAGGCCCGCCCGCTGCAGCACCCTTCCACACCCGTCATGCCTGCGAAGGCAGGCATCGCACTTCATCCATCATGTCTGCGGCGGAGCCTGCAGGCAGAGCAAGAGCTTTCGTGCGCCTGCGGCGCCCGAGTTACTTTCTCTTTGCGTGCTCAAAGAGAAAGTAACCAAAGAGAAAGAGCACCCCGCTTGGCGCTTGCCGGACTCCTGTCCGGCAAGTCCGTGAGCCGGGGCCGGGCTTTTCGAGCGGGCATCGTGCCCGCGCGAAAAGGCGAGTCCATCCATGGACTCGCCCGCTGCGCGGCCTGTCGTCCCCAACTCACCGCCGCACAGGGGCCCCGGGTAGAGCAGCGGGCCATCCTGGCCCGCACTCGGTGCGCCACCGCTGCGCGGTGGCGAGAGCGGAAGAGCAAGATCTGGCGGCTGACTTGCAGACAAGCTCCTGTTACGGGGGCGCTACTTCAGAGGTTGATGAAATAGATCTCCGAGGTGTTGCATTCAGCGCACTCGCGATAGAACTGGTTGCCTGCTTTTCGAAGACGTGGCTTATGCCCTGCCTGGCAGGTGAACTTGATCGCGGTGTTTACGCTGCATTTCGCACATTGGAAGTAGTACCCGTATTTGCCGTATTGGATGCTGCCGTTGATGCCTTGGCAGTCCTTGCAGCGTGGACCAATGCTGGAGGACAGCGTCACCGGTGCCGCGCTGACGACGTTGTGGTGCGTCGTTGCCGGAAGTTCGGCAACTTTTGCGAAAGGAGCGGGTTTGGCCGAAGGTGTCCCGACTGAATTTGCCGCCATCGACGGGGGGCGTATCGGCTGGGAAGGTCGGTGCAGCTTGGCCAATTGCCGCGCAACATCGCGCACCGTATCCGCAGACACAATTTTCGCGACGGTCTTCGCTATGCCGACGAAGCCATTCTCGTTGTCGATGTCGCGTGAGATTCGCTCGCGCAGTTGATCGGCTTTGATCACTCGGCTGGCGTCAAACTTTTTGGGTCGGTCAATACGTGCGGTCGGCGACACCAGCACCAGCGATTGAAAGGCGAGTTGGATACGTATGCCCAAGCGGGTAGGCAGATCTATCGCCTTCATCGCATCGCGCAGTACGGCGATATGCCGGTCGTTCTGCTCCAGCGGCGATGGCATCCCCTCGAAGGTGTGCTTGAAGCCGTTCCAGCGCATGAACTCGCCGTCCTCGGTGATCTTGACGCCGTCGCGAAAGTGCTTTGTCTCCAGCACATAGCACTCCATCCAGCGGTTGATCAGCAGATGGTCGATTTGCGCCACGCGGCCGTCGTACTCGATGCGAAGGTCATGGATCACCGTCCAGTTGGTCGATGACCCGAAATGGAAATCGATCAGGTAAGCCGACTCGGTCTCGCCCTTCATGCCTGCGCGGCGGATCGCGAGCTCCTTCTTTGCATGTATCGCCGCGTCCCCGCGGCCCGTCATGGTCAACCGTTCAAGTTCTGCCAGTTCTTCGCTGTGGTCGTCGGCTTTCTTGATCAACATGGGGTTTTACCCTCCTTGGCGGCTTGGGGTGGCCGCGTGCGTGCGCACGGGGCCTCAGATTATTCACACATACCGCAGCCGCTCCACCGCAAACGCGCCGTCGGTGTCGAGCCTCTCGCCCAGCTTGCGCAGGTGGTTGAAGGTGGCTTGCCCGCGTTCGCGGCCGACCATGAAGACCGGGCCGTAGTCGGTGTGGCGGGCGGTGGCTTTTTCCACTTCTTCGGTCTTGCCCCAGAACTGGTTGCCTTTGACTTCCAGCAGGGCGATGCCGCCGGGCGTTTCGCGCTCGGCCAGGCTCACCACGAAGTCGGGATAGAAGCCGTCGCCGTCGTCCCAGCGGTACAGGCCCAGCGCGTCGGGGTATCGGTAGTCCGAAGCGTTGCGGTGCCACCAGCGCACCAGCGGGCTGTCGTCCAGCAGCCGGGCCACGGCCTGCTCGTCGTCGTTCAGGCCCGCAGGCATCACGCCGTACAGCGCGCGTCGCGCGCTGGGCAGGCGCAAATCACTTTGCAGTTCGGCCCGCAGCGGCGCGTCCACGTCGACGACCTGATCGTGTCGCGCGCGCTTGTAGGCGGCGGCCAGCAAGGTCGGGTGGCGCACCAGCACGAAGTCCAGTTGCTGCATCAGGGTCTCGTCGTCGGCCGGTGCCTCGGCACCGGCCAGTTCGATCGCGCGGCGGAAGCGCTCCAGCAAGCGCAGATGCAACTCGCGGTCGTTGGACTCCTTCAGCCGCAGCCGGATCTGCTCGGCGCGTTCGGCCACGGCTTCGGGGGCGAGGTCGGCAAACAGATCCTTGCCGTCGTCGCCGACGTGGTTGCCCTGGAACAGATCGCGCTCGTCGCGGCTGACCCGCTCGCGCGTGCGGGTGCGGCTGTTCAGCACCTCGCCGCTGAAGTCCACGAAGTCGACCAGCCGCGCCTCGAAGTCGGACGGCGCCGGCGGCAGCCGTTCGCTGCGCAGCACGCTCGGGGCATCCGGCCGGCGCGGGTAGCGGTGCACGCTGGCGCGGGCCAGGGTCAGCAGCGGCCGCTGCGCATCCGGCGTCGCCGCCGGGGCGGTGCCGGCGACGCCGGCCAGTTGCAGCAGGTCGTGCGCTGCCGGCACCCACAGTTCGCGTTCGCCGCCGGCCACGTCGCCGCCGGTGGCGTCGGCGTTTTGTACCGATCCTTCCGGCGTCGGCGCGGCCTGCGTCTGCACGCCCTGCGGCGACACCAGCAGCGCCAGCGGCTCGCCGCTGCGCGCCACCTGCACCTGCGCCGTGTCGCCGATCACCGTGATGACGGTCTGCGTGCCTGTCTCAGGTGCGTGCGTGGTCAGCGCGTTGATCTGCGCGCCAGCGTCGAGCAGGCCTTCCTGCGACTCGGCGTTGGCGAGGAACACGTAGCCCTGGCTCAGCATCTCCGGCAGGTCGTCGCGTTCCTGCAGCAGCGCGTGCCGGCGCACGATGCGGCCGATCACCTGCACGCCGAACGCCTTGTCGCGCGCACCGCGCAGCGCGGCGAGGGTGAACGCACGCGGCGCATCGAAGCCCAGCGCCACCGCCATCTTGAAGATCAGCACCTCGACGGTCGGGTCGCTGGCCAGCGCGATCAGGTCCGGGTCGGGTTCCGCGGCAGTGTGCACGCGCACGGCGCTGTCGGCAAAGCCGAGCACGTCGACCAGGTAGCGATGCGCGTCCTTCTGTGCCTGCGCGCCGTCGGGCACCTGCACCAGCATCAGCGGCGTCAGCGCGATGCCGGCCGTGCGCAGCGTGTGGTGGATGTGCCGGTGCATCGCCGCGCATTCGCGCAGCGCCAGGTGCTCGAAGTCGATCAGCTGCGCCGCGTCGCCGTCGCGCGCCAGGAAGCGCACGATGCGCACGCCGCGCTTGAGCAGGCCCGCTTCCACGGCGGCGTGACGGCTCACCGAGGCCCAGTCGGCCGGCTCGCCGATGCGGTAGCCGGTGTCGCGCTCGAACGCCAGCGCGTCCGCATCGCGCGGGGTGGCGGTCATCATCAGCGTGTAGTCCGGCTTCAGCACCTCGCTGAAGAAGGCGCGCGCCTGCGCGGCCTTGTGGAAACCGTGGTGCGCCTCGTCCACCACGCAGCCGATGCGCACGCCATCCAAGCGTGCCTGCACGATCAGCGCATCCAGCGATTGGCCGTCGTCGCCCTTGCTGCGCGCGCGCCGGCTGTCCGCGTTGCGCGCGGCCACCGAGCCCCAGGTGGTGACGAACACGCCGCCGCCGTCCACCGCGCCCAGCCGGCGGTCGCTGTCCAGATCGAGCAGGCGCAGCGACGGCGCGTGTGCGGCGATCACCGCGCGCGACTGCTCCACCAGCCCGGCGAACGGCGCAAACCAGAACCACAGTACGCGGCGCTCGCGGCTGAAACGCGCCAGCGCCTCGATCGCGATGATCGTCTTGCCGGCGCCGGTCGGTGCCTGCAGCACCACCGCGCCGTCGCGCTGGCGTACTTCGTCCACCACGGCGCTGTCGCCCAGGCGCGGGTCGTCGTACAGCGTGCGCACGTTGTCGAAGCGGGCCACGATGCCCGCGCACACTTCTTCCTGGAAGGGTTTGAGATTCAACGGCATGTCAGCGTCCAAAGCGTGCGCGCAAGGCTTGCGGAATGGGTTGCCAGTCGGCGTCCGGCGCCAGTTCGCGCACGCGCTCGGGTGACCAGCAGTAGATGGTGGGGCGGGCTTTTATTGAAGAGTGCGGCGACGGATCGCCGCCTTTTGACGTTTGCGCGTGGGGATGCGCGCACGGGTATGCCGCCAGCCAGTCGCGCAGGTGCGCGACGTGCGCCTCGCGGAAGTCGGCCAGATAGGCCAGCGCGCCGTCGGCGGCAAAGCCGGCGTTGGGCCACGGCGACAGCGCGTGATCGTGCAGCAACTGCAGCGCGTGCCATACCTCGGCGTGCTCCAGCTTCACGCTCAGCCGGTGCGGCGCGATGCGCCGCGCGCGCAGGTAGGCGAAGCTGCCGCCCAGGCCCGCCACTGCTTCGCCCTTGCTGTTGGTGTAGCCGCCCATCACCCGGCGCACGCGCTCGGCGCAGACGTCGCGGCACAGGTTCTTGTCTGGCTGCTCGTCGGTGGCCTCGGTGCTGGAGACCAGGATGAAGCGTCGCTCGCCGCCGTCTTCGGCGTTGAGCTTGGCCACCGCCTGCGCCAGCGTGCCGGAGCCGGCGAAGAAGTCGAGGGTGGTGTCGCCCGGATTGCTGGCGATGCGCAGGATGCGTTCCATCAACTGCACCGGCTTGGGGGTGGAGAACACCTCGCCGGACGACTCGAAACGCAGCACGTCGAGGAGCTGCTTCTTGGCATCCTGCGTATGACCCACTTCACCGTAGGTCCAAAGCGTTTGCGGGACGACGCCTTGTTTCACTTCGGAGAGGAAGCGTTTGATGGCTGGCACGTTGTTGCCGTCCTTGCCCCACCAGATGCGAGCGTCTGCATCCAATTCCGCAAACTTCTCCTTTGAAGCACGCCAATACATTCCGGACGGTGGGCTTTCAATCACACGGCCGGAAGGGCAGGTGATTCCGTATGTCCCGGCTCCATAAAAATTGCGTGCTGATAGATCGCTAGGTTTCCATGGCCCTCGCGGATCGTTGTCGGGGTTCTTGTATGCGCGGTTCTGTCCCTCGCTCCGTGGTACGGGATTGGGATGCCAGTTTGCGCGGCTCTTTGCGTACACGACGATGTATTCGTGATCGTCGGAGAAATGCTGCGCAGTGTTCTTGGGCGAATACACCTTCTGCCAGATCACATTGGCGATGAAGTTCCCCTCGCCAAACACCTCATCCATCAGCATCCCCAGCCGGAACAGCTCGTTGTCGTCGATGCTGACGAAGATCACGCCGTCGTCGGCGAGCAGGTCCTTGGCCAGGCGCAGGCGCTTGTACATGAACTCCAGCCACAGCGAGTGGCGGAAGCGGTGGCTCTTGTCGACGAAGCGGTCGTTGTAGACGAAGTCGCGGTTGCCGGTGTTGTACGGCGGGTCGATGTAGATGCAGCGGATCTTGCCGGCGTGGCTCATGCGCAGGGCGCGCAGGGCGTCGTAGTTGTCGCCCTCGATGATCAGGTTGCGCCAGGGCGCGTCGCCGTGGCTGAGCGCAGAGTCGAGGTCCAGCGCCACGTAGTCATCGTTGATCGCGGTGTCGGGGTCGATGTCATCCCTTTCCCACACCAGGCCGAGTTGACGCTCGGTGTCGCGACGGGTCAGCAGGCGTACCAGCGCGTCCTTGCCCAGGTGGTCATAGCGGGATGGCTGCGGCATCGCGCCGGGTTGGTTCGATGCCTTCGTTTTGTCTGGCGTCGCGGGTGACGGTGTTGGAGCCTCGACGCGATGTTCGGCGGCCTGCTCGGCCACGCGCGAGGTGAACAGGCCATGCTGCGGGTCACTGGAACCTGGCTGCCATTCCTCGGGAGTGGCGCGGTCGCGCAGGTCGGCACGCAACCCGTCGCTACAGCCGGACAGAAATGTTTCCCAGTCATGTGCCGATTTCAGGGTGGTCGGTGCGGCGGAGCCATGGATCAGCACGGCGGCCTTGCCGGCGCGCACAAGGCGCAGGACGTTCAGCACGGTGCCGGGGCTCTTGCCATCCCAGATCATCAGACCGAAGTCGGCAGCCTGGGCCATTTCGCGATCCTTGGCGGCATAGAACTGGAAGCCCTTGGCGGTCTTCGGCGGCGTGACGACCTGCAGGTTCCACTGCCCGAGGTTGTTGCGCGGGCGAGGCCCTGAGCAGTACACCGTGACCTTGCGGTAATCCGCTTCATGCAGGAACTTCTGCACCGCCCGGTCGGCACCGTTGGCGTCACCGACGACCACGTCATGGCCCTTGCTCATGACGTTGTCCAGCCGTTCCCTGACCTGACTGGACAGGTGCGACACGTGGCGCGAGCCACCGATGAAAATGGTGCTCAATGGTGACTCCGTGTGCGGGTGATGGTGAGCACGCTGACGCTCATTGCCTGACCAGCTTGCAACAGCACGTCCGTAATGGCGTTCAAGGTCGAACCCGAGCGGAACAGGTCGTCGAACAGCAGCACTCGCTTGCGCGCCGTGTGTCGGGCATCCACGGTGTAGAGCCCGTTCAGCAACTGCGCACGCTGGGTCGGATCTTCGACGCCCTTGAGCTGGGCGGGTGCCCGCGTGGTGCCAACACAGTCGATCACCGGCAGGCCGACAGCGGCTCCGATGCCGTGCGCCAGCAGGATGACTGGCTGCAGGGCGCGTGGCGTGGAAGGCGGGACAGGAATGATCACGTCGAATTTCGACCGGTATGGCTTCAGGTAGTTGGCAGCCGTAGTGATGATAGCTTGCGCAGCGCTGCGATCCTGCCGGTACTTGAGCCGGTACAGGAGTTCGGCGATTTCCGGCCGGCTGGTATCAAATTGCATGTGGCCCTGTGCGTTGGGGCCAATCGGTGTGCTGCGGGTCGTATGGAAATCAAGAGCCATGCCGGCCAGCCACTTGCCGGTGATTTTCTGCGGGTTGATCGCGATCATGGAAGCCCTCCTAGCCTGGGTGAACGCGATTCGATTGTATCCATCCGGGTTCCGCGCGGTTGCCCGTGGATTTGTGTGTGCGGAATCGCGGCAAGACCGATCCCCCGCCTCAGCCATCGCCTACATCACATCGCGCCCCAAGCCCGCAGCGGCCGGTTGCTAACCTCCTTCGCGCCGCCAATCGGGCGGCGTGAATCACGACAAGGAGTGTTTCCATGTCCAGCGACAATCGTATTTCGGCGGTGCTTTCGGATGAGGACGTGACGGCGGTGCAGGGTGCGCTGGCGGCGGCCCGCGCGGTGCTGCCGTTCCTGGTGACGCTGTCGGCGCAGGAGCGGCAGGCCTTGCCGCGGCTGGGGCCGAAGTCGGTGGGGTTCGACGAGAAGTGCGTGACCTACATGACGAACCGGGCGCAGTTCGTGCCGGGCTTCGTGGACCTGGCCGAGGTGCAGAAGGATCGCGCCCTGCGCAGCCAGCTGCTGCGTTTCGCGGCGGAGCTGCAGACGCTGGCCGCCAGCGTGGATGACACGCTGCAGCTGGTGGCCAGCGAGGTGTGGATGGCCGACCTGGCCTACTACCAGAGCGTGCGCGAGGCGGCCCACCGCGGCCGTGACGGCGCGCAGGACGTGTACGACGACCTGCGCCAGCGCTTCCCCGGCCCGCGCGCCAACCGTGCCGTGCCGGAACCGGCGGCGGCCTGAGTCGTGAACCCCGGCGGGGCGGTCGCCGACCGCGCCGCCGGGACTTTGCCGGTCGACACGGACCTGCGCTACCGCAGTCTCGCGGTTCGCCACCCCGGCGCCGCGCTTCGCCACCGCCCCGTCGACTTTCCGAACCTCCCCGCCGGCCTGGGGCACGTCCCCGTCGAGGTTCGGAACCTCTCCGTCGAGCTTCGCGACCTCCTCGCCGGGGTTCCGAACCTCCCCGCCGGCCTGGGGCACGTCCCCGTCGAGGTTCGGAACCTCTCCGTCGAGCTTCGCGACCTCCTCGCCGGGGTTCCGTACCTCCCGCCCGACCTGTGGAGCCTCCCGGTCGGGGTTCGCCATGTCCTCGCCGACCTTCGGAACCGCACCCGTTTCCCCATCGGTGTCCTGTGATTTTTTTCCGTACCCTGCGAATCATGGGATGAACCGCGAGGAAGCAGGCGTCCATGACCGGTAGACAACACCAGCAACGTTTCGAGTCGCTGCTGCACGAGCATCGCAGGATCGTGTTCAAGGTGGCCGGGCTGTACAGCCGCAGCACCGCCGACCGCGACGACCTGGTGCAGGAGATCGGCGCGCAGCTGTGGCGGTCGTTCGGCGGCTACGACCCGGCGCGGGCGAAGTTTTCCACCTGGCTGTACCGCATCGCGCTGAACGTGGCGATCTCGCAGGCGCGGCGCTGGCCCGAGGCCGACCGCTTCGAGCCGCTGGACACGCACCACCTGGAAACCGTCGGCGGTGGCGAACCGATCGCCGAACAGGACGAGCGGCTGACCGCGCTGCACGCGTTCATCGGCCAGCTCGATCCGCTGAACCGCGCGCTGATCCTGCTGTACCTGGAAGACCGCAGCTACGCCGAGATCGCCGACGTGCTCGGCCTCAGCGAAACCAACGTGGCGACCAAGCTCGGTCGCATCAAGCAGAAACTGCGCGGCCAGATGACCGCCGCGCAGGCCACCGGAGCATGACGATGGAACTCGATGAGATGAAACAGGCGTGGGCACGCATGGACCTGCGCCAGGACGGCATGGAGGCGCTGTTGCGCCAGGACTTCCGCGACCGGCGGATGGACAAGGCGCGTTCGACGCTGCGCTGGAGCCTGCTGGGGCAGGCGGTCGAGATCGCCTGCTGGCTGGCCTTCGTGGTGTTCGTCGCCTCGTTCTGGGTGGCGCACCGGCAGGTCACGCACCTGCTGGTGATCGGCCTGCTGCTGCACGCCTACGGCATCGCCGGCATCTGGTCGAGCGTCACCCAGCTGTTCCTGCTCAGCCGCATCTATCTGTTCGATGCGCCGGTGCTGGTGCTGCAGCGGCGGCTGGCGCAGCTGCGCCGCTTCCGCATGGTCAGCACGCTGGCGCTGGGCCTGCCGTGGTGGTTCCTGTGGCTGCTGCTGCCGCTGGTGGTGCTGACCTGGTGGTCCGGGACGGACCTGTTCGTCGGGGCCTCGGGCTGGATCGGGGCCAACATGGCGGTCGGCGCCGTTGGCGTCGGCTTCAGCCTGTGGCTGGCGCGTCGCCTGGCCGGTCGCCCGCTCCGCTCGCCGTGGCTGCAGCGCGTGGTCGACGACATGAGCGGTTGCAGCCTGGCGCGCGCTTCGCGCCAGCTGGACGAGATCGCCCGCTTCGAGCAGGAGTGAACGGATGCGGCGGATGACCGCCGGCTGAATCCGTGCCGGCCATGGGCGTCATCCGCGCGCGGGGTCGCCTCGTTTGCTGCCTTCAACCCGCCACGGTGGCGGTGCGAGGGAGGGAACACCATGAACAGGTTCTACAGCAGGTGGCTGGCCGCCAGCATCGTCGTCGGCATCGGCCTGGGTGGCGCCATGGCCGCCGCGGCGCAGACCGCGGCCGGCAGCACCCAGCGTGACGTCAACCAGCAGCAGCGCATCGAACAGGGGCTGAAGTCCGGCCAGCTGAGCACGGCCGAGGCGGCGCGGCTGGAACAGGGCCAGGCGCACGTGGACCGCATGCAGCAGCACGCGCTTGGCGACGGCAGCCTGAGTGCGGGCGAGCAGGCACGCCTCACGGCGGCGCAGAACCGCCAGAGCCACGCCATCCGCGCCGAGCGGCACAACGGCGTCAACGGCAACCCGCAGTCGCGCTCGTCGCGGCGCATGCAGCGCGACGTGGCGCGCAACGTGCACCAGCAGAGCCGCATCGAGCACGGCGTGCAGTCCGGCGCGCTGACCGCGCACGAAACCGCCCGGCTGGAAGGGCGCCAGGCGCATGCCGCGCAGGTCGAGCAGCGCGCCGCCCGCGACGGCCACCTGGGGCCGCACGAGCAGCGCCACATCCAGCGCGTCGACCAGCGCGACAGCCGCAGCATCTACCGCAAGAAGCACAACGGGCGGGTGGTGGGCTGAGCGGCGGCGGCCATCCGCGTCAGGTTCGCGCCCCCGTGCCGTGCGCGGCGGGTGCGAACCTGGCGCTCAACGCGCCTTCGGCTTCAGCCGCACGTAGAGCTGCTTGCGCACGCGGGCGATGAGCTGGCCGGAAGCGGTGGTCACCTCGGTCTCGAACCAGCGCAGCACCTTCTCGCCGCCGGCGGCTGCGGTGCGCAACTCGTCGACCACGCTGGCCTCGAGTTTGAAGTGCGCGTAGACGTCCTCGTAGCCCGGCGCGACGAAGTCGATCGCGCCGGCCTTGTCCCACACGTAGTAGTCGCGGCCGAGCTGGTGCATCGCCAGCAGCATCCAGAACGGGTCGACCATCGCGAACAGGTTGCCGCCGAACTGGCTCTTCACGTAGTTGCGGTTCCACGGTCGCAGCCGCAGTACCACTTTCGCCTCGGTGTAGTCGTCGCTGAGCGACTGCAGGCGGATCGCGTTGACCAGGAACGGCGGCCACAGGTTGAGCAGGCGGCGGAAGGTCGATGCGCGCATGGGGAGGCTCGTTGGGGCGGGAAGGGGGTATCTTACCTAACCGTACCTTGCGGTATTTCTACTGTGTCAATAAATATATGGCATGATCACGGCATCTTCTAGCAACCTGCGAGGAGGTGGGTCATGGGCATCGGTCTGGAAGGCCGCTTTGAGCGGTATGGCGAAGCGATGGTCATCGCCATGGGGCACGCGGATCGGGTGGCGCCCACGCGCTGGTATCTGCAGGGTTTGATGCTGCCTGGCGGCCGCAAGAGCGTGGAGCCGATGGCGGCACGGGTGCGGCCGCAAGATGTACGGGCGACCCACCAGTCGATGCATCACCTGGTGTCGACGTCGGCATGGAACGACGATGCCTTGCTGGCCGCCGTGGCCGAGCAGGTGCTGCCCGTGCTGACGCACGGCGGAACCACACCGTGCTTCTGGATCATTGATGACACCGGCTTTCCGAAGAAGGGTAGGCACTCGGTGGGCGTAGCCCGGCAGTACTGCGGGCAGACCGGCAAGACCGACAACTGTCGGGTGGCGGTGAGCTTGTCGCTGGCGACGGACTCCAACAGCCTGCCGTTGGCGTATCAGCTATACCTGCCGGCCGAATGGACCGACGACCCGCAGCGATGTGCCGCTGTTGGGGTGCCCGCATCAGTCGGCTTTCTGACCAAGAACCAGATTGCGGTGGCGCAGATCCGCGCCGCCGTCGCGGCGGGCGTGCCGCGAGGCGTCGTGTTGGGCGATGCCGCCTACGGCGATGACAGCACGCTTCGCGATGCGCTGAGCACGCAAGACCTGATCTACGCGCTGGGCGTCAGGCCGCTCACGGCGGTGTGGTGGGGCAAGCATCAACCAGCCACGCCACCACCGCCTGCGACGGGTGGTGGACGCCCCCGCGTGCGGGTATGCCGCGATGCGGCGCACCGGCCGATCAGTGTGCGTGCGCTGGCGCAGGCGTTGCCGGCGCGGGCGTACCGCACCATTACCTGGCGGCAGGGCTCCGCCGAACCCTTGTCCGGCCGCTTCGCCCGCGTACGCGTGGTCGCCGCCCACGACGACCGCGATCGCGCGCCCGAATGGCTGGTCATCGAATGGCCTGGCGGCGACGCCGAACCGCTACGCTACTGGTTGTCGACGTTGCCGAAAGCGACGACCTTCAAGGCCCTTGTCGGCACCATCAAGGGCCGTTGGCGCATCGAGCGGGACTACCTGGAACTCAAGCAAGAACTCGGCTTGGGTCACTACGAGGGGCGCAACTGGCGCGGCTTTCATCATCACGCCAGCCTGTGTATCGCGGCCTACGGCTTCCTGACGTTGGAGCGCTTGCGTGGCAGTAAAAAAAACCGTGCACGATTCAAGGCGCCTGCCGTACCCGAAGGCTTCCGCCCGCGTGGGGCTGGGGCCGATGCAGCGCCATCAACCGCTCTCGATCGCGACCGTACACTTTCGTCTCGCCCGCCTGATCGCACGACAGTTGGCGCGATGTCCTTGCTGCGGCATGGCGCATCCGAGCATCAAACGTCTTTAGTGACACAGTAGAAGTATGGAGGCCCGGAAAAACTCCATGCAGCATGAATCGCGGCGAAGGCCGGGAGCCAGTGGCTTCAGGTCATTGGAAACGCAGCGTCACGGGATTCCAGCTTTCGCTGGAATGACGAGCCTGAGGCGGGAGCGATGCGGGATCAGAACAGCAGCGAGGCCATCCGCCGCCGGTAGCGGCCGACCAGCTCGGCGTCGTCGAGCGTGGCGAAGGCAGCGAGCAGGCGTTTCTTGGCCTGGCCGTCGTTCCAGTCGCGGGCTTTCTGCAGGATGACAAGGAACTGTTCCAGGCCGGCTTCGACGTCGCCTTCGAGCAGCAGATGCACGCCGAGCTGGTCGCGGGCGGCCCAGTCGCTGGCGTCGGCCTGCACGCGCTGCTGCAGTTCGGCGATGCCCGGCGTGTCTTTCAGTGCGTGGGCCAGCTCCAGCTCGCTGCGCAGGCGCACGGCGCGGGCATCGGTGGCCAGGTTGGCCGGCAGCGCGGCCAGCTCGGCCTTGGCCGCGGCGACGTTGCCGGCGCGCATCAGCGCCAGCGCCAGATCGAGTTTCAGCTCGGGCCGGTTCGGTTCGGTGGCGATCGCCTGCTGCAGGCGGTTGATCGCCTGTTCGGCGGTTTCCGGCACGGTGGCTGCTTCGGCGGGTTCGGCCGGTGCTTCCAGCGGCTGCACGTGGCGCGACAGGAATTCGCGTAGCTGGCCTTCGGGCAGCGCGCCGGTGAAGCCGTCGAGCACCTGGCCGTCCTTCACCAGCACCACGGTGGGGATGCTGCGGATGCCGAACATGCCGGCCAGCTCCTGCTGCGTGTCCACGTCGACCTTGCCCAGCCGGAACGCGCCGTGGTACTCGGCGGCGAGTTTTTCCAGCATCGGGCCGAGCGTCTTGCACGGCTCGCACCAGGTCGCCCAGAAATCCACCAGCACCGGCGTGGTCAGCGAGGCCTGCAGCACGTCGGCTTCGAAGGTCTGCTGGTCCACGTCGAAGACGTGGGAAACGGCGGCGGCATCGGTCACGGGAAACTCCAGCTCGGCAGGTGCCGGTTCAGATCGGGGTTGCCGGGCAGCATATCAAGCGGCGCGTTCACGATAGATTTGCGAGAATCTGCGGATCGTCACGCCGAAGCAAGGCACCGGTTGCATGGGCATGGGCTCACCTGAAACGCTGCTGGTCTGCGAGCACTGCGACACGGTCTACCGCCGTCGTCCGCTGGCCCGCGGCGAGGTGGCGACCTGCGCCCGCTGCGGGGCGGAGCTGGAGCGCCACCACGCGTTGAGCGTGAACGCGATGCTGGCGCTGATCCTCACCGCGATGATCGTGTTCGTGCAGGCGAACATGTGGCCGATCGTGACGCTGGGCCTGAGCGGGCAGCAGAGCAGCACCACGCTGTGGGGCGTGATTCTCGCGATGTGGCGCGAAGAGGCCAAGGTGGTCTCGGTGCTGGTGGCCGCCACGCTGTTCTTCTTTCCGCTGCTGAAGATGTTGCTGCTGGGCTGGCTGCTGTGGTTCGGCAAGGCCGGGCGGCGCGCGCCGGGCTTCGTGCCGCTGATGGTGGCGCTGCACCGGCTCGGGCCGTGGACGATGAGCGAGGTGTTCGTGCTGGGCGCGCTGGTGGCGATCGTCAAGGCGCATACCTATTTCGACGTGACGCCGGACCCGGGCATCTACGCTTACGCGGCGCTGACCCTGCTGATCACCATCTTCGCCGGGGTGGACCTGCGCCAGCTGTGGGACCAGGTGCCGGAGCACGCCGCGTGAGCGCCCTGCCGCGCGCCGCCGAACTGGGCCTGATCGCCTGCACGGTGTGCGGGCAGGTGTGCCGCAACGTGCCCGGCGACCCGCAGCTGGACGGCGACGGCGTGGACGACGCGATGGCCTGCCCGCGCTGCGGCAGCACGTTGCGCCGGCGCAAGCCGCACAGCTACGCGCACACCTGGGCGCTGCTGATCGCCGCGTTCCTCCTGTACATCCCGGCCAACGTGCTGCCGATCATGCGCACCGCCAGCCTCAACGACGTGGACGACAACACCATCATCAGCGGCGTGGTGGAGCTGTGGGTGAAGGGTTCGCCGAACCTGGCGATCATCGTGTTCACCGCCAGCATCGTGGTGCCGGTGCTGAAGTTCCTCGCGCTGGGCACCTTGCTGGTGAGCAGCCAGCGCGGCAGCGGCTGGGCCCGCGTGCAACGTGCAAGACTCTATCGGCTGGTCGAACTGGTCGGCTACTGGTCGATGCTGGATGTGTTCGTGGTGGCGCTGCTGACCGCGCTGGTGCGCTTCAGCGTGCTGAGCCTGGTGGAACCGCTGCCGGGCGTGATCTTCTTCGGCCTGACCGTGGTGCTGACCATGCTGGCCTCGATGAGTTTCGACCCCCGCCTGATCTGGGATGGCAAGGATACCGATGACTGACGACAACCCCATCGAACAGGCCCCGCCGGGCGGCGAGCTGCCGCGGCCGGTGGTGAAGCGGCGTCGCTTCAACGCCTCGCTGATCTGGCTGGTGCCGGCGCTGGCGGCGCTGGTCGGCCTGTCGCTGGTGATCAACAACTGGCTGCAGGCCGGACCGCAGATCACCATCAGCTTCCAGAGCGCCGAGGGCCTGGACGCCGGCAAGACCCCGGTGAAGTACAAGAACGTGGTGATCGGGCGGGTCAACAAGATCCACTTGAGCGGCGACCGCAGCCACGTGCTGGTCAACGTGGCGCTGGAAAAGAGCGCCGAGGGCTTCGCCACCCGCGACACCCGCTTCTGGGTGGTGCGCCCGCGGATCGGGCTGGGCGGCGTATCCGGCATCGACACCCTGCTGTCGGGCGCCTTCATCGGCGCCGACGTGGGCGATTCGAACGACTACGAGGACGAGTTCAAGGGGCTGGAACTGCCGCCGGCGGTGAACCACGGCGCGCCGGGGCGCAGCTTCGTCCTGCACAGCGACGACCTCGGCTCGCTCGACATCGGCTCGCCGGTGTACTACCGGCGCATCCAGGTCGGCCGGGTAGCGTCCTATCAGCTGGACAGTGACGGCAAGGGCGTCTCGCTGCAGATCTTCGTGGACGGGCCGAACGACAAGTTCGTCACCCGCTCCTCGCGCTTCTGGAATGCCAGCGGCGTGGACGTGTCGATCGGCGCGAACGGGCTGAAGCTCAACACGCAGTCGCTGGCCACCGTGCTGGCCGGCGGCGTGGCGTTCCAGGACCCGCCCGGGCCGCACGACAGCACGCCGGCGCCGGAGGACAACGCGTACACCCTGTTCGGCGACCAGACCACCGCGATGGCGCCGCCGGACGGCACGCCGCACTACATCCGCATGCGCTTCGAGCAGTCGGTGCGCGGGCTGGCGATGGATGCACCGGTGGAGTTCCTCGGCATCAACATCGGCAAGGTGGTGTCGGTGCGGCTGGACTACGACGAGCAGAAGCAGCGCTTCCCGGTGCTGGTCGGCGCGGTGATCTATCCGCAGCGCCTCGGCGCCGCCTACGACAAGCTGGAGGCGCTGGCCAAGGCGCACGGCGAGAATCCGGACCTGTCGCAGATGATCGGCCGCCTGGTCGAGCACGGCCTGCGCGCGCAGGCGCGCACCGGCAACCTGCTCACCGGCCAGTTGTACGTGGCGCTGGATTTCATCCCGAAGACGCCGAAGGTGGCGTTCGACCCGGCCGCGAAACCACTGACCATCCCGACCGTGCCGGGCAGCTTCGACAAGCTGCAGGAGCAGATGGCCGGGATCGTCGACAAGCTCGCCAAGGTGCCGTTCGACAGCATCGGGCAGAACCTGGACCGGAGCCTGGCCGGGCTCGACCGCACGCTGAAGCAGGTCAACGGCCAGACGCTGCCGGCGCTCGGCGATACCCTGCACGGCGTGCAGCGGACCATGGCCACGGCGAACGAGGCGCTGGCCGGCGACTCGCCGCTGCAGCAGAACCTGGGCGCCACGCTGGAACAGCTGCAGCGCATGGCACGCTCGCTGCGCGTGCTGACCGATTACCTGGGCGGCCATCCGGAGGCGCTGATCCGCGGCCGCCGCGCGGATGCGAAACCGGCCGACGCGAAACCCGTCACCACGCCCGCGGCGATGCCGCCGACGCAAGGGAGCAAACCATGATTCGTAGCGGAAGGCATCTGCTGGGCGTGGCGGCCGGCGTGCTACTGGCGGCCTGTGCCTCGGCGCCGTTGCACTACTACACCCTGGTTGCGCCGGCCGACGAGCCGGCTGGCGGCCTCGTTGCGCCGGCGGACGAGTCTGCCGGCGGCCTGGTGGCGCCGACGACTAGCGCGCCGTCGCTGCCGTTCGAGCTGCTGCCGGTCGGCGTGCCGGCGCAGGTCGACCAGCCGCAGCTGGTGGTGCGCGAAGGCGGGCAGGGCGTGGCCCTGCTCGGCAGCGAGCGCTGGATCGCCCCGCTCGGCGACGAGGTGCGCAGCGCGCTGTCGGCCGACCTGGCGCGCGAACTGCACAGCGCGGACGTCAGCGGCCTGCCCGGCAACGACAAGCCGCTGCTGCGGATCAAGCTGGACGTGCGCCGATTCGACTCCGCGCCCGGCAGCTATGCGTTGATCGAGGCCGCATGGAGCGTGCGCCTGCTGCACGGCACCCGGCCCGCCACGCTGGCTTGCACCAGCCGCGTCAATGAAGCGGTGGGCCCGGGTTATCCTGCCCTGGTGCAGGGCCATCAGCGCGCGATCGCCCGGCTGGCGGCGCAGATCGCCAGCGCGGCGCGGGCGCTTGGCGAAGGCCAGGCGCCGGCCTGCCCGCCCGGCTGAAGGCCGCAAGCTTGGCGCCCGGGCTGCGCTGGGCTAGTCTGACCAGTTCACTCAGCCGGCTCGGGCCGGCTCGCACCAACCGCACAACGGCAACGGAATCATGCAGGACATTCAAGCCCCGACCTCGCCCGAACAGGATGAAGCTGCCTATCGCCCGCAGGCGGTGGAAGCCGCCGCGCAGCGCTACTGGAACGCGCAGCGCGCCTACGAGGTGAAGGAGGATGCCTCGCGGCCGAAGTTCTACTGCCTGTCGATGCTGCCGTACCCGTCCGGCGCGCTGCACATGGGCCACGTGCGCAACTACACCATCGGCGACGTGATCAGTCGCTACCAGCGCATGAACGGCAAGAACGTGCTGCAGCCGATGGGCTGGGACGCGTTCGGCCTGCCGGCGGAGAACGCCGCGATCAAGAACGCCACCGCGCCGGCGAAGTGGACCTACGCGAACATCGAGCACATGCGCAGCCAGCTGAAGTCGCTGGGCTACGCGATCGACTGGAGCCGCGAGTTCGCCACCTGCCGGCCGGAGTACTACCGCTGGGAACAGCTGATGTTCACCCGCCTGCTGAAGCAGGGCCTGGCGTACCGCAAGAACGCGGTGGTGAACTGGGACCCGGTCGACCAGACCGTGCTGGCCAACGAGCAGGTGGTCGACGGCCGCGGTTGGCGCTCCGGCGCGGTGGTCGAGAAGCGCGAGATCCCGCAGTGGTTCCTGAAGATCACCGACTACGCGCCCGAGTTGCTGGACGGGCTGGACACGCTGCCGGGCTGGCCCGACGCGGTGAAGACCATGCAGCGCAACTGGCTGGGCCGCAGCGAGGGCCTGGAGATCCACTTCGCGGTGGATGGCGAGGCCGCGCCGCTGACCGTGTTCACCACCCGCCCCGACACCTTGATGGGCGTCACCTTCGTCTCGATCGCCGGCGAGCATCCGCTGGCGCACAAGGCGGCGCAGGGCAATCCGCCGCTGGCGGCGTTCCTCGACGAGCTGAAGCACGGCGGCGTCTCCGAGGCGGAGCTGGAAACCCAGGACAAGCGCGGCATGGCCACCGGCCTGTTCGCGGTGCATCCGATCACTGGCGAGAAGCTGCCGGTGTGGGTCGCCAACTTCGTGCTGATGGGCTACGGCACCGGCGCGGTGATGGCGGTGCCCGGCCATGACGAGCGCGACTTCGCGTTCGCGCACAAGTACGGCCTGCCGATCAGGCAGGTGATCGCCGCCGGCGACGAAAGCTACGACCCGGCCGTCTGGCAGGACTGGTACTCGGACAAGACCCGCGTGGACATGCGCGTGGTGAACTCCGGTGCGATGGACGGCAAGGATTACCGCGCCGCGTTCGACCACATCGCCGGCGTACTCGAGGCCGAGGGCAAGGGCCAGCGCCGCGTGAACTGGCGCCTGCGCGACTGGGGCGTCAGCCGCCAGCGCTACTGGGGTTGTCCGATCCCGGTGATCTACTGCTCCGCCTGCGGCGCGGTGCCGGTGCCCGAGGATCAATTGCCGGTGGTGCTGCCCGAGGACGTGGCGTTCAGTGGCGTGCAGTCGCCGATCAAGGCCGATCCGGAGTGGCGCAAGACCAGCTGCCCGCAGTGCGGCGGCGCGGCCGAGCGCGAAACCGACACGTTCGACACCTTCATGGAGTCGAGCTGGTACTACGCGCGCTACACCAGCCCCGGCGCGGACGCGCAGATCGACGAGCGCGCGAACTACTGGCTGCCGGTCGACCAGTACATCGGCGGCATCGAACACGCGATCATGCACCTGCTGTATTTCCGCTTCTATCACAAGCTGCTGCGCGACGCCGGCATGGTGCATTCGGACGAGCCGGCGCGGAACCTGCTGTGCCAGGGCATGGTGATCGCCGAGACGTTCTATCGCGACAACGCCGACGGTTCGAAGGAGTGGATCAACCCGGCCGCGGTCGAGATCCGGCGCGACGACAAGGCTCGCGTGATCGGTGCGACCTTGAAGGCGGACGGCCAGCCGGTGCACATCGGCGGCACCGAGAAGATGTCGAAGTCGAAGAACAACGGCATCGACCCGCAGACCATGGTGGACAAGTACGGCGCCGACACGGTGCGCCTGTTCTCGATGTTCGCCGCGCCGCCGGAGCAGTCGCTGGAATGGAGCGAGGCCGGCGTCGAAGGCATGGCGCGCTTCCTCAAGCGGCTGTGGCGCGAAGTGACCACGCACGCGGCGGGGCCGGATCATGCGGCGACCGATCCCGCCACGCTGGATGCGGGCCAGAAGGCCCTGCGCCGCCAGCTGCACGAGACGATCCAGAAGGTCAGCGACGATTTCGGCCGGCGCCACGCGTTCAACACCGCGATCGCCGCGCTGATGGAACTCTTGAACGCGCTGGGCAAGTTCAACGACCAGAGCGAGCAGGGCCGCGCGGTGCGCCACGAGGCACTGGAGGCGATGGTACTGCTGCTCAATCCGGTGGTGCCGCACGTCAGCCACGCCTTGTGGCAGGTGCTCGGCCATGCCGAGAGCGTGCTGGAGGATCAGCCGTGGCCGCCGGTGGATCCGGCCGCGCTGGTGCGCGACACGGTCACCCTGGCGGTGCAGATCAACGGCAAGTTGCGCGCTACCATCGAGCTGGCCGCGCAGGCTTCGAAGGAAGAAGCCGAGGCGCTGGCGCTGGCCCAACCGCAGGTGGCGCACTTCCTGGCCGGCATGACGGTGCGCAAGGTCATCGTGGTACCCGGCAAGATCGTCAACATCGTCGCAGGATGAAACCCATGAGCTTCATGAAGGCGCACCGCCTGTTCCAGGTCTCGCTGCTGCTGGCCGCCACGCTCGTACTGGGCGGCTGCGGCTTCCATCTGCGCGAGAACGCCACCCTGCCATCCGAGATGCAGCGGGTGCACCTTGCAGTGAGCGGCGGCGGCGAGTTCGAGCGCCACCTGGCCCGCGCGCTGCAGACCTCCGGCGCCACCGTCGAGGACGACAGCGGCGCCGGCATCGCCGAGCTGCGTGTGCCGGTGGCGGCCTTCAGCACCGAGACGCTGAGTGCCGGCGGCTACGTGCGCGTCACCGAATATGCGGTGCGCTACCAGGTGCAGTTCGACGTGCTCGGCCCCGACGGACAGGTGCTGGTGCCGCACCAGCGCATCGACATGTCGCGCGAGTACAGCTACGACGCCGGCGACACCGTCGGCAACGCCTCGCAGGTGGAAGAGATCCAGCGCAGCCTCAACGACGACATGGTGCAGGCGATCCTGTTCCGCCTGCAGGCCGCCGGCAAGCATGAGCTGGCCGCACCGGCCGGCGCCGCCAGCACGCACTGATGCCGCTCAGCCCCGGCCAATGGCAGAAGGCGCTGGCGGCGGACAGCCTGCAGCCGGTCTACCTGCTCGCCGGCGAGCAGTTGCTGGTGCTGGAAGCCGCCGATGCCTTGCGCGCGCAGGCGCGCAAGCTCGGCTACAGCGAACGTGAAGTGCTCGAAGTCGGCCAGCATTTCGACTGGAACGACCTGGCCCGCGCCGCGGCGGGCATGTCGCTGTTCGCCAGCCGCCGGCTGCTCGACCTGCGCCTGCCCAGCGGTCGTCCCGGCATCGACGGCGCCAAGGCGATCGGCGCGTTCTGCGCCGACCCGCCGCCGGACGTCACCTTGCTGATCACGGCGATGGAATGGAGCAGCAAGCACGACGGCGCCTGGAGCAGGAAGCTCGACGCCAGCGGAGCGATGGTGGTGTTCAGTTCACCGCGGCCGGACCAGTGGCGGGTGTGGATCGGCGCGCGGCTCGCCTCGCGCGGACTCACCGCCACGCCCGATGCGGTGGCGCTGCTGGCCGAACGCGTCGAAGGCAACCTGCTCGCTGCCGCGCAAGAGGTCGACAAGCTCGCCGTGCTGCACGGGCAGGGCCGCGTCGACGCCGCCGAGATGGAGAACCTGGTCGCCGACAGCGCCCGCTACGACGTGTTCAAGCTCACCGACGCGGCCCTTGCCGGCGACGGCGCACGCGCGCTGCGCATCCTCGCCGGGCTGCGTTCCGAGGGCGACGAACTGCTGGCGCTGATGGGCTGGCTGGTCAATCAACTGCAGCTGGCGCTGCGCCTGGCCAATGCCGCGGACTTCGCCGCGCAGGCCAAGGCCGAGCACCTGTGGGACAGTCGCGCGCAGCAGTTCCGCCAGGCCCTGCGCCGCGCGCCGCGCGAGCACTGGCTGCAGTGCCTGGCCCGCGCCTCGCGCATCGACCGCATGGTCAAGGGCCGCGAGCAGGGCAACCCGTGGCAGGAAGCCGAACGGCTGATCGCCGCCATCGCCGAGCCGCGCGCGGCCCGGGCGCTCGCATGACATTTGACCGCCCCGTCGGGCAGCAAGGGGCCGTGACTTGCTCCCGCCCCTGCCTGCAGCGGCGGGTTGGGGAGGGGTAAGGCTCTTGCCGCAGACATCTGCCAGGCCACTCGCCATCTTCGGCGGCACCTTCGACCCGGTGCACCTGGGCCACCTCAGCGTGGCGTGGGAAGCGGCCGAACTGCTCGACGCCGAGGTGCGCCTGCTGCCGGTCAGCGTGCCGCCGCACCGCGCACCGCCGATCGCCACCGCGGCGCAGCGGGTGGCGATCCTGCGCGCCGCGCTGCAGGGCCAGTCACGGCTCACGCTGGACACGCGCGAACTGGATCGCCCGGGCCCGTCGTACACCATCGACACCTTGCACGAGCTGCGCGCGGAGCAGGGCGAGCGCCCGCTGGTGCTGCTGCTCGGCGCGGACGCGTTTGCCGGCCTCGCCAGCTGGCATCGCTGGCGCGAGCTGTTCGCGGCGACGCACATCGGCGTGCTGAGCCGACCGGGTGTTGCCACCGCCCTGCCGGATGCGCTGGAACGCGAAGTGGCCGGCCGGCGCATCGCCGACGCCGCGGAGCTGCGTGCGTGGCCCGCCGGCAAGGTGATCGAGCTGACAGTGACCCCGCTGGAAATCTCCGCCACCCGCATCCGCGAACTGCTCGCCGCCGGCCGCGACCCGCGCTACCTGCTGCCGGCGGGGTTGTTCGACGATCCGGCGCTGCTGGCGCCGTACCGGAACCCGGCCGCGTAGCAACCGCGCTCAGCCGCCGGCCAGCTGCGCGGTGACCTCGTTGATCGAATCGCGGATGCGCCGGGAGAACACCGAGTCGAGGTGGTGGATCAGCAGCAGGTGTTCGGTGGCGCGGGTCATGGCGACGTAGAGCAGGCGCGCCTCGTCGGCTTCGCTCTGGCCTTCCTTGGGCAGGCCGCCGATGCCGGGGATGATCACGAACGGGAATTCCAGCCCCTTGCTGGAGTGCATGGTGACCAGCTTGATGCTGTCCTCGACCGCGAACAGGCTCTGCTTGCCGGTGTTGTCGGCGAGCCGGCTGGGGATGCCCAGGTCGCGCAGTACCTCGTGCAGTTTTTCGCCTTCCCACTGGTTGCGGTAGATCACCGCCATCTCGGAATACGGACGGCCATGCGCGTGCTCGTCGCGCAGCCGCGCGATCAGCACGTCCATCTGCGCGCGGGCGGTGTCGGTGCGCACCAGTTCGGGCACCGCGCCGCGGCGGCCGGCGCTTTCCGGCGCGACCAGCGGCACGCCGTCGCCGTCGGCCTCGTCGCTGCGCGAGGCGAGCAGGTCCTGCGCGAAGGTGCGCGCGACCGAGAGGATTTCCAGCGTGTTGCGGTAGTTGAGCTTGAGGATGGTGGTGCGCCCCTGCGCCTGCACGCCGAGGCTCTTCCAGCTGATCTTGCGCCGGTTCGGGTTGCCGTAGATGTTCTGCGCGTCGTCGTACAGCACCAGCAGCGAGTTGGTGGCCGGGTCGATCATCTGCACGATCAGCTTGTACCAGTCCGGCTCGAAGTCGTGGCCTTCGTCGACCAGCACCGCGCCGTACTGGGCGCGCGGAATGCGGCCGCGGTCCACGCCGGCGATCACCGCCGGCGGCAGCGCTTCGACGAAGGCCTTGCCGCTGCCCGGCGGCAGCGGCTCGTGGTAGGCCACCAGCATCTTGCGGCACCACTTGTGGAAGTTGTAGACCTGCACCTTCTCGCTGAGGCCGCGCTCGCCGATCAACTGTTCCAGCCGCGCGGCCAGGGTCTTGTTGTAGCAGAGCACCAGGATCGGCTTGGAGAGCTCACGCGCGAGCTGCATCGCGCGGAAGCCGAGGATCATCGTCTTGCCGGAGCCGGCCACGCCGTGGATGATCCGGTGCTCGCCGCCGATCGAGCGCGCCAGCTGTTCCTGTTGCGTGTCCATCACCTTGACCAGGTCGGGGATCTCCAGTGGCCGCACCGCGGCATCGGTAGGACCGAACAGGCCGAACTGGCCGCTGCCGGCTTCCACGCGCAACTCCGGGAACAGGTGCCAGCGCACGCGGTCGATCTGCGGCAGGGTCAGCGCCACCGGATACACCTGCGGGAACATCGCCCACAGGCGCTGCTGGAACACCTCGGCGTCGACTGTCTCGTACAGCTCGTCGCGGCAGATCACCAGGTGCTCGGGCAGCACCTCGCCCAGGCCGCCTTCGTCGAACTGCTTGCGGGTGATGTTGGCCAGCACCACGCCCCAGCCCCACGGCATGATCAGCTTGCCGGCGTAACGCGAGCCTTCCGGGTGGCGCAGCGCGGGGTCCCGCTCCAGCACCACGCCGATCTCCAGCGCGTACGCGCGTGCCTGCAGCAGCGGGTTGGCCTCCTTCACCAGGCCGCGCTCGGTGACCAGGGTGAACTGGGTGCTGTCGGCGTGGCGGATGGTGTCGGCCTTCCAGTCCTTCACCTCCAGCACCAGCAGGCCGCGGCGCGGGTGGAACACCACGAAATCCGGGTGGCGCTGTTTCAGCCCGACCGGCACGTCGTACCACAGCAGGTAGTCGTCCTCCAGCTTCTGTTCCAGCCGCTCGGAAACGCGCTTCTCGCCGCCGGTCATCCGCGGCAGGCAGCTGTTGCGGGTCGGAATGAGTGTCGCCACGGAAGTCCTCGACTGACGCTGTCGCACGACGTTAGCCGATGGGATGACGCTGTCAATGCCGCTGGACGGCGTGAAGCTGCGCCCAGTGCCGCAGCTGCTCCGGCGGCACGTCCATGCGCCGGCAGGCGCGGCTGGCGATGCCGTCCTTCAGCGCGGCATGGAACACCGGCGCGATCGACCACAGCGCGTGCGCCGCCAGCCGCGCCTGGCGCCGCTGCCAGGGCGTGTGGCGCAGCCGCGCGAGCGCCCACTCCGGCAACAGCGCGTGGCCGGCGTACAGGAACAGGTCGCGCGACAGTCCGGCGGCTGGCACCGGCAGGCGCACCTGCGAAAGCAGGTCGAGCACCACGCGCGAGCGTTCGGTGAAGGCCAGCTCGGGCCGGATGCGCCGGAAGTATTCCGCTACCTCGTGTTCGCTGGCCGGCACGTCGCGCGCGCCCAGCGCCTCGGCGATCTGCCGCACCTCGTCGTAGTAGCGGTCGACCGCGCCGGGCGGCAGCGCGATGTGGCTGTAGCGGCGGTAGCCCTGCAGGAAGCAGCACGCCTCGCTGACGTGCACCCAGGTCAGCAGCTCGGGATCATTGGCGCTGTAGGGGTGCCCGTCCTCGCCATGGCCGGCGATGTGGTCGTGGATCTGCCGCACGTGCGCGATCAGCGCCTCGGCCTGCGCGCGCGGCGCGTAGGTGGTGCCGCCGACGAAGGCGGTGGTGCGGCGCAGCCGGCCGAGCAGGTCGCCGCGGAAGTTGGAGTGGTCCCACACCCCGGCCAGCGCCAGCGGATGCAGGGTCTGCAGGGTCAGCGCGGCGAGGCCGCCGGCCAGCATGCCGGGGAAATCCGCGTGCACGCGCCAGGTCGCGCTGTGCGGACCGAACAGGCCCGGATCGCCGTGCGGATGGTCGTAGTCGAGGCCGCCGCTGTCGGCGCGAGGGAAGGCGCCGAGCACCCAGCGGCGGACCGCTTCGCGGGCAGGTCGGGTCAGCAGGTCGAGCGGCGAAGGCATGCCGCCAGTCTAGCCTCGTGCCGGCGGGGAGTTTGATTTGGACGTCCATTGTGTTATCAATGACGACATGCATTCCGCCACCGCCCGCCTTTCTTTCTGGTTTTACGGCTACCCGAAGCCAACGGCGGCGGCGCGGACGCGATCGTTTTGAACTGATCGAAAGAACCACACCGAACCGCCATCCCAGGGCGGTTTTTTTATGGCCGCCACCTGAAAAACCTCCAGGAGAGCCGCCATGCACGCCACCGACGACCTGCGCATCCGCACCATCACCCGCCTCGGCACGCCGGCCGAGATCATGCGCGACTGCGCCGCCACCGAGCCGGCGAGGGCCACCGTGGGGGCTTCGCGGCAGGCGCTGCACGCCATCCTCGCCGGCCGCGACGACCGCCTCGCGGTGGTGATCGGCCCGTGCTCGATCCACGACCCGCGCGCCGCGCTGGAATACGCCACGCGGCTGGCGCCGCTGCGCCACGAGCTGGGCGACGCGCTGGAGCTGGTGATGCGGGTGTACTTCGAGAAGCCGCGCACCACGGTCGGCTGGAAAGGGCTGATCAACGATCCCGACCTCGACGGCAGCTTCCGCATCGACAAGGGCCTGCGCCTCGCTCGCGGCCTGCTGCGCGACATCAATGCGCTGGGCGTGCCGGCCGGTTGCGAGTTCCTCGACATGATCACGCCGCAGTACATCGCCGACCTGGTGGCATGGGGCGCGATCGGCGCGCGCACCACCGAGAGCCAGGTGCACCGCGAACTGGCCTCGGGGCTGTCCTGCCCGGTCGGTTTCAAGAATGGCACCGACGGCAACGTGAAGATCGCGGTGGATGCGGTGCAGGCCGCGTCGCAGCCGCACCATTTCATGGCGGTGACCAAGGACGGCCAGGCCGCCGTGGCCACCACCAGCGGCAACGGCGACTGCCACGTGATCCTGCGCGGCGGCAAGGCGCCGAACTACGATGCGGCCAGTATCGACGCGGCTTGCGCCGCGATCGGCAAGGCCGGCCTGGCCGCCCGGGTGATGATCGACGCCAGCCACGCCAACAGCGGCAAGAACCCGGAGAACCAGCCGCGGGTGGTCGAGGACATCGCTGCGCGGATCGCCGCCGGCGAGCAGCGCATCCTCGGCGTGATGGTGGAAAGCCACCTGCTCGGCGGTCGCCAGGACCTGCAGCCCGGCCAGCCGCTGCGCTACGGCCAGAGCATCACCGACGGTTGCATCGACTGGGACTGCTCGGTGCGGGTGCTGCAGCAGCTGGCGCAGGCGGTGCGCCAGCGGCGGCGGGTCGAAGCCGGCGCGAGCCGGCCTTCCGCGCAGGAGATCGCCGCCTGAGTCAGCTTTCCAGCCGGGCGTCCAGCGTGATCGTGGCCTTCAGCAGCTTGGACACCGGGCAGGCCAGCTTGGTCGCCCGTGCGATGCCGTCGAACGTGGCCGTGTCGATGCGCGGCACCCTGGCCCGGCAGGTCAGCGCCACCTCGGTGATGGCGAAGCCGTCGCCGTCCTTGAGCAGGGTCACCACCGCCGTCGTGTCGATGCTGTTGGCGGTAAAGCCGGCGCTGCCCAGCCCCAGCGACAGCGCCATCGAGTAGCAGCCGGCGTGGGCCGCCGCGATCAATTCCTCCGGATTGGTGCCGGGGCCGTCCTCGAAGCGCGATTTGAACCCGAATGGCGACTCTCGCAACACGCCGGTATCGGTCGACATGGTGCCCTGGCCGTCCGTGATGCCGCCGGACCAGTGCGCGGATGCGGATCGTTTCATGGGACTCTCCCGTGGGTGGTGGCAGGCAGGCGCCCACGATGCCCGGCGCCACATGCAGCCGATGCGAATGAAGCAACGCGATCGCTTCACGCCCGTTTGCCTCGCGCGGGTCGTATGCTGTGGGGATTGTGTTCCGGCCAGGAGTTCGCATGCCGTTCGCCATCCTTCACGATCGCATGGCCCGTCGTTTCGAGACCCGCGTGGACGGCGTGCCGTGCCTGCTCGAGTACGCCCTGGCCGACGGCGTGATGACGATCACCCATACCGGCGTGCCGGCCGCGGTGGGTGGGCGCGGCATCGCCGCCGCGCTGGTGCAGGAGGCGCTGGCGACGGCGCGCGCCGAAGGCTGGAAGGTGGTGCCGGCCTGCTCGTATGCTGCCGCGTGGATGCAGCGGCACCCGGAATACCACGACCTGCTCGGCTGAGCCCCTGACGCGGAGACAAGCATGGACGAATCATCAGGGCGCGCGGGCGAACGCGCGCCGCAGCGGCGCGGCTGGCGGCCATGGCGTTTCGTGAAGGGCCGCCGGTGGACGCTGCTGTCGCTGCTGATCTTCCTGGTGGCGCTGGCGCTGCTGCTGCATGCCGGCGTGCGTCCGGCCAATGCAGTGCTGCTGGGTTTCGACCTGGCCGCGCTGGTGTTCCTGGGCGTCTTCGCGCGCCTGTTCAGCCGGGCTTCGCCGAGTCACATGCGCATCCAGGCGCGGGCGCTGGACACCGGGCGCTGGGGCGTGCTGTGGGGCGGCGTGCTGCTCTCGGCAGTGGTGCTGGCGGCGCTGGGCAACGAACTGCATGCGGCCCGGGGCGGTGGCGTGCCGGCGCTGGCCGTCGGCGTGCTGAGCGTGGTGCTCAGCTGGCTGTTCCTCAACGTGATGTTCGCGGTGCACTACGCCCACGGCTACTACGGTGATTTCGGCGAGAAGCATGCCGGCCTGGAGTTTCCCGACACGCCCGAGCCGGACTACTGGGATTTCGCCTATTTCTCGATCGTCATCGGCATGACCTTCCAGGTCTCCGACGTGCAGATCACCAGCAAGTACCTGCGTCGCGTGGTGCTGCTGCACAGCGTGATCGCATTCTTCTTCAACGTGTTCATCATCGCCATCACGGTGAATATCGTGGCCGGGCAGGGCGGCTGAGCCGAGCGAGGTAACCGCCGGCCGGCGGGCGGCGAAGGAAGCGAGGGGGCGGCGTGGCCGTTCCCCTTTCTTTCTCCCGAGGATCTTCCGATGAACGCACGACTTGCCACTCTTCTTGCCGTATCCATGGCCTGCGGCCTCGCCACCGCGTCCGCGCTCGCGCAGGACGCGATGGCCGCCAGCTCCAGCACCGCCATGGCGCACGACGCCATGCAGAAAACGACCATGAAGCATGACGGCATGAAACATGGTGCGATGAAGCACGAAGCGATGAAGCACGAAGCGATGAAGGGTGACGCGATGAAGAGTGACGCGATGAAGGGTGACGCCATGCAGGGCGACGCCATGAAGGGCGCGGCGATGAAGTCCGGCGGCTGAGCGCCTGCCGCCGGCAGGCGGAGCTGCCGGCGGCTTCTGCTGCGCGTGGCAGTGGCGGATACTGTGTCCGTTTCCGCCACGGGCCGCCACGCCATGGATACATCGTTCGCCAGCCGGCTCGGCATCGAGCATCCGCTGATCCAGGCCCCGATGTCCGGCTCGACGCCGCCGGCGCTGGTGGCGGCGGTGTCCAATGCCGGCGCGCTGGGCTCGCTCGGCGCCGGCTACCTGGAGCCGCAGGCGATCCTCGACCAGGCGGCGCAGATCCGCGCGCTCGGCGAGCAACCGTATGCGATCGGCCTGTTCGTGCTGCCGGACGAATTCGAGGCCGGCATGGCGGCGGTGGCGAAAGCGTGCGAGCAGCTTGATGCGCTGATGGTGCGCGAAGGCCTCGACGTGCGCACCAGCGTTCCGCCGCGCTGGGCGCCGCTTTTCTCCGAGCAGTTCGCCGCGCTGTGCGAGGCGCGTCCGGCGGCAGCGATCTTTACGTTCGGGGTGATCGCCCCGGCGCAGTTGCGCGAGCTGCATAGGCGCGGCATCTGCGTGATCGGCACCGCCACCACGGTGGCCGAGGCACGCGCCTGGGCCGGCGCCGGCGCCGACGCGGTGTGCATGCAGGGCGCCGAGGCTGGCGGCCATCGCGGCACCTTCCTGCACGAGGCGGAGGACGCGATGATCGGCCTGTTCGCGCTGCTGCCGCTGGCCGTGCGCGCGATCGACATCCCGGTGATCGCCGCCGGCGGCATCATGGACGGCCGCGGCATGCTGGCGGCGGAAGTGCTCGGCGCGGCGGCCAGCCAGCTCGGCACCGCCTTCCTCACCTGCCCGGAGTGCTCGGCCGCCGAGGCGTGGAAGCAGGATCTGCCGCAGGTCGAGGAACACCGGGTCACCACCATCCGCGGCTTCTCCGGGCGCGCCGCCCGCGGCCTGCGCAACCGCTTCGTCGAGGCGATGCCCGAAGCGGCGCAGGGCTTGCCGTATCCGGTGCTGAACGCGCTCACCGCGCCGCTGCGGCGCGCGGCGGCCGCCGCCGGGCGCGGCGACCTGTTGTCCGAATGGTGCGGCCAGGCCGCCGCGCTGGTGCGCCCGCAGCCGGCCGCCGAGCTGGTGGCGCGACTGATGCACGAATACCGCTTGGCCAGGCGCTCGCTGGCGCACTGAGCGGGCCTGTCCGTGACGGTGGGCACCTTGACGTGACGTTGCGGTTGCGCGGTTATACTGCGACCGCGCCATTTTGCGCTGCGATCCCGCATCGAGGCCCACCCTCTTGAGCACAGCCCGTAGCAACAAGGCCGTCACCACGGCTACCCTGCGCAAGTCGGTCATCGACGCGCTCGAAGAACTGAAGGCCAAGGACGTGCGCGAGATCGACGTCCGCGGCAAGACCTCCATCGCCGACCTGCTGGTCATCGCCTCCGGCACCTCGGCCCGCCACGTCAAATCCATCGCCGACGAAGTGGGCAAGTTCGCCAAGAAGGCGGGCGTGATGCCGTTGGGCGTGGAAGGCGAAACGGAAGGCGAATGGGTGCTGGTCGATCTGGGCGACGTGATCGTCCACGTGATGCTGCCGCGCATCCGCGAGTTCTATGGCCTGGAGCGGCTGTGGACGGTGGGTGACCACGGGCAGGAAGTCGACGCTGCGCAAGCCAGCTGAGTCGAACCCACGGCATGCGCGCGCGCCTGATCGCCGTCGGTGAACGCATGCCCGGCTGGGTGGCGGAAGGCTTTGCCGAATACCGCAAGCGGCTGTCGCACGAATTGCCGCTGGAGCTGGTCGAGCTGAAACCCGGCAACCGCGGCAAGGGCCGCGACGATGCGCGGGCGATCCAGGACGAGGGCGCCGCGATCCTCGCGGCCTTGCCGCACGACATCCACGTGGTCGCGCTCGATGGCCGGGGCAAGAGCTGGTCCAGCGAGGAACTGGCCGCCCAACTGGCGGGCTGGCGCATGGCCGGGCGCGACCTGGCGTTCCTGATCGGCGGTCCGGACGGCCATGCGCCCGAGGTGCTGGCGCGCGCCGACCAGCGCTGGTCGCTGGGCCCGCTGACCCTGCCGCACATGCTGGTGCGGTTGCTGCTGGCCGAACAGCTGTATCGCGCCACCACGATCGTGGCCGGCCACCCCTACCATCGCGCCTGACGTCCAACGGAGTCCGCCCACCATGTCCTTCCACATCCGCCAAGCCACCATCCTCGACCTCGACACGTTGGCGCCGCTGTTCGACGGCTACCGCCAGTTCTACGGCCAGCCGGCAGACCTGGCACGGGCGCGGGATTTCCTGGCGGAGCGCTTGCGCCAGCACGAATCGCTGGTGCTGCTGGCGCTGGACGAGCACGGCGCCGCGCTCGGCTTCACCCAGCTGTATCCGCTGTTCTCCTCGGTGCGCACCGTACGCACCTGGCTGCTCAACGATCTGTTCGTGGCGGCGACGGCGCGGCGGCAAGGTGTGGGAGCTGGGTTGCTGAAGGCGGCGGCGGAACATGCGCACGCCCTGGGCGCGGCCAGCCTTTCGTTGTCCACCGCACTGGACAATGCCCCGGCGCAGGCGCTGTACGAAGCGCTGGGCTGGCAGCGCGACTACCAGTTCTGCGAATACAGCCTGACGCTGTGAGCCCGAGGCTTTATCTCGCCTCGCAGTCGCCGCGCCGGCACCAGTTGCTGGAGCAGCTCGGCGCGGACTTCGTCGTGCTCGACGTCGACGTGCCCGAGCAGCGTGCGCCGGGCGAATCGCCGCACGACTACGTGAGCCGGGTGGCGCGCGACAAGGCGCGCGCCGGCCTCGCCGCGCTGGCGCACGCTGGCGACGCGCTCGTGCTCGGCGCGGACACCGAGGTGGTGCTGGACGACGACGAAGTGTTCGGCAAGCCGCGCGACGCCGCCGACGCGGCGGCGATGCTGCGCCGGCTGTCGGGCCGCACGCATGCGGTGGTCTCGGCGGTGTGGCTGGTCGGCAGCGGCGGCGAGCGGTGCGAGGTGTGCGTGTCGCAGGTGCGCTTCGCCACGCTGGACGAGCCGGCGATCGCCGCCTACGTCGCCACCGGCGAGCCGTTCGGCAAGGCCGGCGCGTATGCGATCCAGGGCCGCGGCGCGGCGATGGTCGAGCATCTCGACGGCAGCTATTCCGGGGTCATGGGCCTGCCGCTGTTCGAGACCGCGCGACTCCTGCGCCGCGGCGGAATCAGCCCGGCGGGTTGATCGCCACGAACCAGACGGCGACGGCCAGCAGGTTGTTGACGCCATGCGCCAGCACCGCCGGCCAGATCGAGCCCGAACGCAGCCGCAATCCGGCCAGCAGCAGCGCCAGCAGAAGCAGGTTCGGCAGCGCGTACCACTGGTAGTCCAGCCCCGGCAGGTGCACCAGCGCAAACAGCAGCGAGCTGCCGGCCACCGCCCAGCCGACATGCACGCGCTTCATCAAGGCCGACAGCAGCACGCCGCGGAACAGCAGCTCTTCCACCAGCGGCCCCACGCACACCACCACCAGCACCAGCGGAATGCGCAGCCCCAGCGGGGTGTTGCCGCCGATCTGCTGGATGTCCTGGGTCACCGTGTGGCCGTGGGCCAGCCACTCGGTCAACAGCGCACCGAGGAACGGCGCGGCCAGTCCGACCAGCACCGCCAGCGCGAAGAACAGGGGCTGGCGCGGAGGCACGAAGCCGAACCCCGGCGGCTGCGCCTGCGGCCACAGCGCCGGCCAGCTGCGGCGCATCAGCCACAGGGTCAGCGGCGCGGCCACGCCGAGCGAGAGGATCGCCAGCAGCGCCTGCATCGCCGGTTGCGCCAGCGTGGTGCGGATCGCCGTCTCGATGCCCGCGCCGTTGTTGCGCAAAGCCGCCGTCGCCGCGATCGCCGCCCCGAACAGGAAGCTGACGGCGAACTGCAGTGCGAAGTAGACGACGATGATGCCCACGCTGGCGCGCAGGCCGGGCGCGGTGCGGCCGGCATGCGGTGGGGGTGGCGAATCCGGAGGCGACAGGGGCGAGACCTCGGTGCTGCTGATCTGCATGCGGTGACCATGGCCTGTGGCAGGGAACGGCGCGAGCCCAAGCTAGTGGTTTGCAGGCCGGCCGCGCAAGCCGGTCGGCCGCCAGGATTGCCCGCGGCCTGCGGGCCGCGGGCTCAGACTAGCATCGCGCGGCCCACGCCGACGCAGGCCAGCACCAGCAGCGCGGCCCAGCCGAGCATGCCGACCATATAGCCGGGGCCGCGTTTGGCGGGATCCTTCAGGTAGGTCAGCGCGTACCACACGCGGCCGACGATCCAGACCAGCCCCGCCACGCCGGCCCAGCCGCTGAAGCCGTAGTTCGCCGCCAGCCACAGCGTGGGCAGGAACATCACCGTGCTCTCCAGCGTATTCATCTGCACCCGATAGGCGCGCTCGAATGCGGGGTCGCCGCTGGTGGCCGGTGCCTTGATCCCGTACTTGCCGCGGGCGTGGCCGACGGCCCACATGGTGCCGAACAGCAGCAGCACGGTGAGCAGGGTGACCAGGGCGGGCAGGTGGGTCATGCTGAAATCCTCACAAAAGGTCACCTACTTTAGCGGCAGCGCATGCCGTGGCGTGATCCCGGTCGACGCGCTATCGTCGCCACGCGGCGTCGGGGCGCGTGCATCGGTCAGCAAGGGATTCCTATGGATTGGCGAAAAGGCGGCAGCAGCAGCAATGTCGAGGTCGACAACGGTGGCGGCGGTGGCCCGCGTTTCGGTGGCGGTGGCCGCATGGGCCTGGGCGGCCTGATCGTGCTGGCGCTGCTGGGCTGGATCTTCTTCAAGAATCCGCTGGCACTGCTGGACCAGAGCGGCACCCCGCCGGGCGCACCGACACAGACCGGGCAGCCGGTCCAGGTCGATCCCGAGCAGCAGGCCTTCGTCAGCGCGATCCTGCATTCCACCGAGCAGAGCTGGGGCGCGATCTTCCAGGCGCACGGTGCCACCTATGTCGAGCCCAAGCTGCACCTGTTCAGCGGTGGCGTGAACACGGCCTGCGGCGGCGCCACCACGGCGGTGGGCCCGTTCTATTGCCCGGGCGACCAGAAGGTGTACCTGGACCTGACGTTCTTCCAGCAACTGCAGGACGAACTGCATTCCTCCGGCGACTTCGCCCGCGCCTACGTGATCGCGCACGAGGTCGGCCATCACGTGCAGAAACTGACCGGCGTGTTCGACAAGGTCGACGAGGCGCGTCGCCGCGGCGCGCCGATGGATGGCGCCGATGGCCTGTCGGTGCGGCAGGAACTGCAGGCGGATTGCTATGCCGGCGTGTGGGCGAACCACAGCCAGCAGGAGCTGAACTGGCTGCAGCCGGGCGACATCGAATCGGCGCTCAACGCGGCCAGCCACATCGGCGACGACGCCCTGCAGCAGCAGGCGCAGGGCCGGGTGCGGCCAGATACGTTCACCCACGGCACCTCGGCGCAGCGGGTGAAGTGGTTCAAGGCCGGCTTCGGCAGCGGCGACATCGCCCGCTGCAACACCTTCGCCGGCGAGCCATGAGTAACCAAGCCGGCAGCCGCGCAGCGGTTGCCGGCTTTCGGAATCTCCTCCCCTGCTCGGCAGGGGAGGGCAGGGAGGGGTAGCGCTTGCTTCCCTGCTGCGCACCGGACGTCCGCTGCACTAGAATCTGCCTCCTGCGCGCCTCGGGGCGCCCACGGTCGATTCGATGCAACATCCCTGCCTGCGTTGTGGTGCCTGCTGCGCGTACTTTCGCGTGGCGTTCCACTGGTCGGAAGCGGAAGCCTTCCTCGGCGGCAACGTACCGCCGGAACTGACCGAGAAGCTCGACCCGCACCGCTTGGCGATGCGCGGCACCAACGCCGCGCAACCGCGCTGCGTGGCGTTGCAGGGCACGGTGGGCGAGGCGGCGCATTGCGGCATCTACCCGCAGCGGCCGTCGGTGTGCCGCGAGGTGCAGCCGTCGTGGGAGTTCGGCACGATCAGCCCGCAGTGCGACAAGGCACGCCTCGCCCATGGCCTGCCGGTGCTGACGCCGGAGGACTGGCTCGACCCGTTCGACGCCGGCGAACCGCCGCTGCCGCAGAGCGCCTGAGCGCGCTGCCGCGTCCGAAACAGCAGGAGGGAGCTGCCCGCCACCGCGATGGGTGACGGGCATGCTGGATACCCGGAGCCGGTTATTGGCAGCCCGGGAACTTGAACGACGCAAGGCGCGTGTTCCAGTTGAACGAGCCGGTGCTCTTCAGGTACTCGGTGGTGTACCAGAACGTGCAGTCGTCGACCGGATCGACCGTCATCGCGCTGTAGTCGCCCCAGCGCGACAGGTTGTTGCCGCTTTGCGAGCCCTGGCCCTCGATGATGCTGTTCTCGGCTTGCATGGTGCTTAGCGCGTCGGTGCTCAGCCGCCCGGTGTAGCGGATCGCCGGGTGCAGCGCGCTGCTGGATACGCTGTAGCCCAGCGCCATGTTTCCCTGCTTGTCCATCGCCACCGAGCCCATCCAGCGATAACTGGTGTCCGGCGAGAAGGTGGACTGCTGGTAGACCACCGGCGTGGTGCCCGGGCTGCGGATCTCGTACCAGCGCACCCCGGTGTAGGGGTTGTTGTGCTTGGCGCCGACCTGCACCGAATGGTTGACCACCAGCGACTCGTGGTCGCCGAAATTGCGGTAGGCCAGGCGGAACATCAGGCGATCGCCCAGCGAGTCCAGCTTTTGCCGCGTGCCGTACTGCGGAATGCAGCTGCCGCCGCGGCAGGCGGTGGCGAAGGCGGCCACCGGGATGTTGATCGGACCGCTCAGCGTGGTGTTGGCGCTGTTCGCCCAGTCCACATGGAATTTCCACAGGTTCAGCGAGTTGCTGGTGAAGTTCAGCATGTAGTTCGGCGCGCCGGCCGGCGGCGCGGTGGCGCCGTCGAGGTCCGCCGGCAGCACGCCGCCGTAGCTGGTGGACAGCTGGAAGCACTGCTGGGTCGCCGCCTGGCCGCTCAACATCGCAGTGCGGTCATAGGCGCACAACTTGGCGCCCTGGAAGGTATTGGTGAACATGTTGAAGGTTTCGTAATAGCCGTCCGGCCAGACGCCCATCTTTGGATAGTCGGGAAAGACGCTGCCGTAGGAGAAGGCGTAGCGGTAGTACGCGCCGGTGGCGTCACTGGTGGCCGACACGGCCACGCACTGGTAGTACGGCGTGGCGCTGACGGCGAATTGCGAGACGACCCAGCGGTTGGCGGCCTTGTCGTAGACCACCACGGCGTCGCCGTCGTTGTCGGCCTCACAGGGGCCGCCAAAGCCGGACCATAGGGTGTTGCTCGGCACCGGACCGTAGATCACCGCCTTGCTGGCTTTGTCGAACACCGCGAAGCCGGTGTTGACGATCTGCAGGTACTGGGTCGCGCCCACGGCGCCATTCGTATCCGGCGGCGCGCTGTTGACGGTGAAGGTGCCCTGCGGGCCGCTGAAGCCCTGGCCGACGCCTTCGAAGCCGGCGCCCAGCGCGGGCGCAAACGCCCCGGTGACGGTGTGCTGCACGGCGCCGTCGGTCTGGCTGCCCGGAGCCAGCGGTGGCAGCGGATGCAGCGGATGAATGCGTGGACTCTTCGAGAAATCTTCCGGGCGCGGCATGGTGCCGCGCAGGGAGCGCAAGGTGTCGTGCTTCACGGCAGGCGTCACTTCCACCTTCGGCGCCGCGTTTTCGGCGAAGGCCTGGTGGCTTGCCGCCAGACCGAAAACGGCGCCCAGCGCGATGCTCAGGCCGGTCAAGTTTCGTGATGACATGGGTTCCCCTCCACGAGGTAACGGCATGGGAAAGGATCGGCGCGTGCGACTGGCGTTGCGCAGCTTTTGTGGCCAGGCACGACGGGGATCCGACAACCGTTCCACCATCACGCGACGTCGGCACCGCGCACCCCCGGACTCCCTGGTGGAACAGCGGAGTCATAGCGCTTCGACGGGAATTTTTCGTGAAGAAGTCATCCGGCGCCAGATGGCGGACCGCCGCTTATCCTGCAAGCCGATAGATGTCCAAGGCCAGGAAACCCATGTCGATGCCGGCGTCGATCCGTTGCGAAGGGGGCGTTCGCAGCGGCGGCGCCGCGTGCCACGAACGGCGGCAGCAGGTGATCGTCGGTGGAGTGCACGCGTTTGGCGAACGCTGCGTTGCCTGCGTGAACGACCGGCGTGGGCTCCTAGCGGCCGAGCATCGGCAGGCCGAGGCCCAGGCGCAGCGGGTCGAGCCGGGCGCCGTAGCGGTCGGCGCGTGCCGTGTCGCGTTGCAGCGGCTGGCGTACCTGCGCGGCGCTGGCCGTGCGCACGCTGCGGCTGGCCTGGTGGTAGGCGAGGCAGGCCGGGTCGAACGGCAGGCCGCAGAATGCCAGCAGCGCACGGATCTCGCGCTCGGGCTCGGCCAGCAGCGCCTCGTAGCGCTGGAGGCGGATGCGCTGCGGCTCGGCCGCCTGCCACGCGTCCATGATCCGCTGGTAGTCGCGCAGGTAGGCGGCAATGTCGGTCAGCGTGCAGGCGAAATGCGGCAGCCGGTAGAACTGCTGCTTGTAGCAGGACCAGCCGGCTTCCAGCGCATCGCGCCGCGCGTCGACGATGCGCGCGCCCGGCAGCATCGCGCCCAGCACGCCGGCCAGCAGCCAGTTCGACGGCAGCTTGTCGGTGTGCCGCGGCTTGTGCGCTCGCCAGCGTGCGGTGCGTTCCAGGTAGCGTCGGCCCAGCCGCTGCCAGTCGTCGCCCGTTGCCGTGGCGAACCACTGCAGCAGCGGCTGGCGGCGGCGGGCGGATTCCTCGCCGAGCACCTGTTCCAGGTCCGGCAGCTCGCTGGCGCCTTCGACCTCGGGATGGGCGGCGAGGATCTGCTCGAACAAGGTGGAGCCGGAGCGCGGCAGGCCGACGATGAAGATCGCCTCATGGCCCAGGGCCGGATCCCTCGCCGTCGGCAGCCCGCTTGAAGCGGCAAACAGGGCATCGGCATGCGCCCGGAACGCGGCGGCGTTCCATGGATGGAGCTGGCGCAGTGCGGCATTGGCCTGGTCCAGGGCGGCGAAGGCCTGCTCGTAACGCTGCTGGTCCTCGCACACCTTGCCCAGCGCGAAGCCCATCGCGATACGGTCGGCGGGGTTCAGCCCGGGCAGGCGCAGCGCGGCCGTCAGGCGTTCGCGGTCGGCGTCCGGCAGCGGTCGCGTCTTGATGTTCGCCAGCCCGCGCCAGGCGTCGCCGCAGGCCGGGTGCAGCGCCAGCGCGGCACGGTAGCGGGCAGCCGCATCGTCGAAGCGGCCGGTGTGTACCAGCGCGTCGCCGAGCAGGATGAGTGCCGGCAGGAACTCCGGTGCCAGCGCGTGGGCCTGCTCAAGCGCCTCGATCGCTGCGGCGGTGTCGCCGTGCAGTTGCAGGTTGCGGCCGAGATTGAACCACGGCATCGGCGCGTGCGGCGCCAGCGCGCAGGCGCGCCGCCAGCTGGCAAAGGCCGCGTCCGCCTCGCCGGCAGCGAGCTGCGCGTTGCCCAGGTCGGCGTGCGCCAGCGCGTAGTCCGGCCATTGCGCCACGGCCTGCTGCAGGGCCGCGCAGGCTTCGGCATGGCGTTGTGCGCGGGCGTGCAGCAGGCCGAGCATGCGCAGCAGTTCCGGATGCGCCGGGGCGAGCGCGAGCGCCGCATCCAGCGCCTGGCGCGCGACCGCTTCGGCACCGTCGCGGATCGCATGGGCCGCCGCCTGCAGGTGCGGCAGGGCGGCCGGAGCCAGCCCATCGAGCCGCGGCTCGGCGCCGCGGGATGGGTGATGTTCGACGGTGGGGGTGGGCATGCGACGGCTTCACGGCGGCGGCGATGGTGCCGATCTTACGGGGCCGCGCCGCGGCTCATCGAGTGGCGGCTACTTGCGCCGCGGTGGCTTGCCGGCGCCGGGCCGCGGCTTGACGCCGGCGGGTTTCCTGAAGCCGCCCGGCTTGTGCGCCGGCGGCGCGCCGGTGCCGGCGTCGTTGCCGTCCCACTCGTGGATGCGCAGCTGCTGCTGCACCACCCACACCTTCTTCAGGTGCTCGAACACTTCCTTCGGCATGCCGTCGGGCAGGTCGATCAGGCTGTAGTGGTCGCGGATGCTGAGGCGGCCGATGTACTGGCTGTCCAGGCCGGCCTCGTTGGCGATCGCGCCGATGATGTTGCCCGGCTTCACGCCGTGCTCGTGGCCGACCTCGATGCGATAGGTGCGCTTGCCCTGCTCGGTGGCGTGCGCGCGCAGCGGGCGCTGGGCGGACTCGCGCGGCGGCGCACCCTCCTGCGGGCGCGGCTCGTGCGTACGCGGCTTGTGTTCGCGTGGGACCCGTGCGGGCGTGCCTTCGCGCTCGCGCGGCTTGTGTTCGCGCGCGGCCGGCTCGTACTTCTCGCGCTTGGGCGGCGGCGTCAGCAGCAGCGGTTGGTCGCCCTGGGCGATCCGCGCCAGCGCGGCGGCGATCTCGACCGCCGGCACGTTGTGTTCCTGCTCGTACTGCTCGATCAGCTGCTGGAACTGCTCCAGCTCGCCCTGCGCCAGCATGTCGCTGATGCGCTGCTTGAACTTGCCGATGCGCACGTCGTTGACCACCTCGACCGACGGCAGCTGCATCTGCTCGATCGGCTGCCGGGTGGCGCGCTCGATCGCGTGCAGCATGCCGCGCTCGCGCGGGCTGACGAACAGGATCGCCTCGCCGCTGCGCCCGGCGCGGCCGGTGCGGCCGATGCGGTGCACGTAGCTTTCGGTGTCGTACGGGATGTCGTAGTTCAGCACGTGGCTGATCCGCTCCACGTCGAGGCCGCGCGCTGCCACGTCGGTGGCGACCAGGATGTCGAGCTTGCCGTCCTTCAGCTGCTGGATCACCCGCTCGCGCTGCGCCTGGGCGATGTCGCCGTTGATCGCGGCGGCGGCCAGGCCGCGCGCCTGCAGCTTCTCGGCCAGCTCCTCGGTGGCCTGCTTGGTGCGCGCGAAGATGATCATCGCGTCGAACGGCTCGGCCTCCAGGATGCGGGTCAATGCATCGAGCTTGTGCATGCCGCTGACGAACCAGTAGCGCTGGTGGATGTTCGCCGCGGTGGTGGTCGAGGACTTGATGGTGACCTCGACCGGCTCCTTCAGGTGTCGCTGCGCGATCTTGCGGATCGGCGCCGGCATGGTCGCCGAGAACAGCGCGACCTGGCGCCCGGGCGGGGTGGCCTGCAGCACTTTCTCGACGTCGTCGATGAAGCCCATGCGCAGCATCTCGTCGGCTTCGTCGAGCACCAGGAATTTCAGCTCCGAGAGATCCAGCGTGCCCTTGTCCAGATGGTCGATCACGCGGCCCGGGGTGCCGACCACGACGTGCACGCCGCGCTTGAGCGAATGCAGCTGCGGGCCGTAGCTCTGGCCACCGTAGATCGGCAGCACCTGGAAGCCGGGAACGTGCGCGGCGTAGGTCTGGAACGCCTCGGCCACCTGGATCGCCAGCTCGCGCGTGGGCGCCAGCACCAGCGCCTGCGGCTTGCCGGGCCTGCGCTCGATGCGCGACAGGATCGGCAGCGCGAACGCGGCGGTCTTGCCGGTGCCGGTCTGCGCCTGGCCGAGCACGTCGCGGCCTTCCAGCAGCGGCGGAATGGTGGCGGCCTGGATCGGCGAGGGCGACTCGTAGCCGACGTCGGCCAGCACGCGCTGGACGTCGGGGTGCAGCGCGAGTGCGCCGAAGCCGGACGACACCGGGGTGTGGTCGGGAGCGGGGGACGACATGGGGGAACCTCGGGAAGGCAGCGCCGGGGTTGCGGCGCGCGGGTCGGCCATTCTACCAGTGTCCTCGGATGCGCGTGGCGATTCTGGCTGAACGCGAAAGGGCCGGCCGCGCGGTTATGCTCCGCGTTGCCTTTGCCAGCGGAGCGAAGACCACGATGGGCATGCTCGAAACGATCTCCGAACAGCGCTGCCACGGCGGCATCCAGGGCTTCTACCGCCACCACTCGGAAGCCTGCGCCGGCGCCATGCGTTTCGCCGTCTACCAGCCGCCGCAGGCCGGCCGGCAGTTGTGCCCGGTGCTGTATTTCCTGGCCGGACTGACCTGCACCGAGGAAACCGCCACGATCAAGGCCGGTGCGCAGCGGCTGGCTGCCGAACTGGGCCTGGCGCTGGTGATGCCCGATACCAGCCCGCGCGGCACCGGCATCGACGGCGCCACCGGCGACTGGGAGTTCGGCGAGGGTGCGGGTTTCTACCTCGACGCCACCGAGGCACCGTGGTCGGCGCGCTTCCGCATGGCGAGTTACGTGGTGGACGAATTGCCCGCGTTGATCGGCGCGCAGTTCCCGGTGGATGCCGCGCTGAGCGGCATCTGCGGCCACTCGATGGGCGGTCATGGCGCGCTGACCCTGGCCCTGAAGCATCCGCAGCGCTACCGCTCGGTGTCGGCGTTCGCGCCGATCGTGGCGCCCAGCCAGGTGCCGTGGGGGCGCAAGGCCTTGCCGCGCTATCTCGGCGACGATCCGGCGGCGTGGGCCGACCACGACGCCTGCGAGCTGGTGCGGCGGCAGACCTTTCCCGGCAGCATCCTGATCGACCAGGGCGAAGCCGACGGCTTCCTCGAGACGCAGCTGAAACCCGAGCTGTTCGACCAGGCCTGCGCCGAGGCGGGGCAGCCGCTGCTGCTGCGCCGGCATGCCGGCTACGACCACAGCTACTGGTTCATCACCAGCTTCATCGACGATCACCTGCGCCACCACGCAGCGGCGCTGGGGTTGTCCTGAATTTCCGGACGCTCGAGACGAACGTGGCGACCATCAGGCCGCCACGTTCGGTGTCATTCAAGCCATCGCTCAGGCCTTGGCGGCCGGACGATGGTTCGAGCGACGGCGCTGGTTGCCGGCGGCGTGCTCGCCGCGGCCCTGCGGCGCATAGCCGTTCGGCCGCGCCGCGCCGGCGGGCTTGCCTTGCCGCGGTGCGCGTTGCTGTTGCCGCTGACCGCCGCCGCCCTGCTTCGGACGCGGCGCGCCGGCATCCAGCCGCAGCGGGGCGGACGGCTCGTAACCGGCCACCGGGGTGATCGCGATGTCCTGTTTCAGCAGCTTGCGGATGTCGAACAGCAGCCCGGACTCGTCGTGGCTGACCAGCGACAGCGCGAGGCCTTCCATGCCGGCGCGACCGGTGCGGCCGATGCGGTGCACGTAATCCTCGGCCACCGAGGGCAGGTCGAAGTTGATCACGATCGGCAACTGCTCGATGTCGATGCCGCGCGCGGCGATGTCGGTGGCCACCAGCACGGTGACGCGGCCGCTCTTGAAGTCGCTGAGTGCACGGGTGCGCGCGTTCTGGCTCTTGTTGCCGTGGATCGCGGCGCTGCGCAGGCCGGAGGCATTGAGGAAGGTGACCAGTTTGTCGGCGCCGTGCTTGGTGCGGCTGAACACCAGGCTCTGGCGGCGGCTGTCTTGCGACAGCACGTGCAGCAGCAGGTCGCGCTTGCGCGAGGCGTCCACGGGATGCACCTGATGGCTGACCAGGGTGGTCACGGTGTTCGGCGCCGAGACCGAGATCTCGCGCGGGTTGTGCATGAACTCCATCGCCAGCGTCTTGATCGCCGGCGCGAAGGTGGCCGAGAACAGCAGGGTCTGGCGCTTCTTCGGCACCGACTGCAGGATGCGCTTCAGTGCCGGCAGGAAGCCCATGTCGAGCATGCGGTCGGCTTCGTCCAGCACCAGCGTTTCCACCGCCGACAGGTCCAGCGTGCGCTGCTGCATGTGGTCCATCAGCCGGCCGGGGGTGGCGATGACGATGTCGACACCGCGACGCAGTGCGTTGATCTGCGGGCCCATGCCGACGCCGCCGAAGATGGTGGTGGCGCTGACGTGGATGTGCTTGCCGTAGTCGCGCATGTTCTCGTGGATCTGCGCGGCCAGCTCGCGGGTGGGAGTGAGGATCAACGCGCGCGGGCGGCGGGTCATGGTCTGGCCGCTGGTCGACAGTTTCTGCAGCAGCGGCAGCGCGAATGCGGCGGTCTTGCCGGTACCGGTCTGGGCGGCGGCGAGCAGGTCGTGGCCTTCCAGTGCGGGCGGAATCGCGGCGGCCTGGATCGGGGTGGGCTGGGTGTAGCCGTAATCGGCAAGCGCACGCAGCAACGCGGGCGCAAGGCCCAGCGAATCGAAAGACATGGAACACTCCTGAGCAACCCGGAGTGTTCATACCGTGTTGCAGACTAAGGGGAAGGGGCGACGGTGTGTCGCAGCACGCGTGAGGACGAGTGCAGGAACGAGTATAGCCGATCCTTCGCCGCCGCGTGCGCTGGCGGGACATCAAGCTGAACGGCGCATCGCGATCATCTCAGCGGTGCGGTTGCGCCACGATCAGGTAGCTGTTGAACGGCGTGTGCCCGCGCAGCGGTTCGATGCGCACCTCGAGCTCGGCGTCTTCCAGTGGCGCGCGCACTTCGCCGGCACTCGGATAGTGCTGCGCACCGCCGGGAATCCAGCCCGAAACGCGCAGGAAAAACTCCTCGACGCGGGTGGCATGGAAGCGCCAGGTCGGTTCGCGCAGCACGTTGCGGATGATCAGGCAGCCATCGGGCGCCAGGTGCCGGGCGGCTTCCCGCAGCAGGACGGGCTGGCGTTCGGCGGGCAGGTAGTGCAGTACGTCGAGCAGCGCGACGTGGCCGTGCATCGGCGGCAGTTCGGCCACGTCGGCATGACGCAGGCTGATCGAGGCGCCGAGTCCGGCACGCTGCGCGGCCCGTTGCCCGGCGGCGATCTTGCGCGCATCGTGATCCAGTCCGAGGTAAGGCTGGGCATGGTCCCGTGCGTGCAGGTACAGCCCGAGCAGGCCGATGCCGCAGCCGATGTCGAGCAGCGGCATCGCCGTGCCGGCCACCAGCGCGGCGGTGGCCGCGTAGACCGGGTCGCCGGCCAGTTTGCTCCGGACGTAGCCGCGCTGCAGAGAGTTGTCGTACAGCTGGGCGATGCGCTGGCGGCCGTGGCGATCCACATCCGGGCTCCGCTGTTCGGTGGTGACCAGCCTAGGCCATCGGGTGCACGAGTACCATCGTCGCCGGCACGCCCCGTGCGTGAGGTCCCGTTCGAGGAGAGACCGATGTCGCTGCTTGCACCCTTGCGTGAACTCGATACTGTCCAGCGGCACACGGTGCTGGCCAGTTTCCTGGGCTGGACACTGGATGCGTTCGACTATTTCCTGCTGACCTTCGTCATCGTCACGGTGGCGAAGGAGTTCGACGTGGGTACGGCGCAGATCACCTACGCGCTGTTCCTGACCCTGGCGGCACGGCCACTGGGCGCGCTGCTGTTCGGGCGCCTGGCCGATCGTTTCGGGCGGCGGCCGATCCTGATGCTCGACGTGATCCTGTTCTCGTTGTTCGAATTCGCCACGGCGTTTGCCTCGTCGCTGACCGCGTTACTGGTGCTGCGTTTCCTGTTCGGCGTCGCGATGGGTGGCGAATGGGGCATCGGCGCGTCGCTGGCGATGGAGTCGATCCCGGCGAAGGCGCGCGGCGCGGTGTCGGGCCTGCTGCAAAGCGGCTACCCGTGCGGCTTCTTTCTCGCCGCGCTGGCGAACTGGTTGCTGGTCGACCACATCGGCTGGCGCGGCCTGTTCGTGGTCGGCGCGCTGCCGGCGCTGCTGGTGCTGTACATCCGCCGCAAGGTGCCGGAGTCGGCGGTATGGCAGGAGGGCGCGCGGGCGGCGAAGCGGCCCGGCCTGCGGGAGGCCATGCGCGGGCACTGGAAGCTGGCGATTTACCTGATGCTGCTGATGATGGCGTTCAACATGTTCAGCCACGGCTCGCAGGACATGTACCACACCTTCGAGGAGGTGAACCTGCACCTGCCTACCGGCTCGGCCACGGCCTTCGTGCTGGTGGCGCTGCTCAATCTCGGCGCGCTGGCGGGCGGTCTGTATTTCGGCGCGCTGTCGGAGCGGATCGGTCGGCGCAAGGCGATGATGATCGCCGCGCTGCTGGCGATACCGGTGATTCCGCTGTGGATGTACGGCGGCTCGCTGATCCTGCTGGGGGTGGGCGCGTTCCTGATCCAGGTGATGGTGCAGGGCGCCTGGGGCGTGGTGCCGAGCCATCTGAACGAGCTGTCGCCGGCCGCGCTGCGCGGCACCTTGCCCGGGTTTGCCTACCAGATGGGCAACCTGCTGGCGGCGGTCACCGCCACCGCGCAGACCTGGCTGGCGCAGCGCCATGGCGGCGATTTCGCGTTCGCGATGGCGCTGTGGATGGTCTTGGTGGCGCTGCTGCTGACCTTGCTGCTGTGGCTGGGACCGGAGGCGCGCGGGGTAGGCTTCGGTCACCGCGAGTCCTAGCGTCGCCGGGCTACTGCTAGAATCCGCCGTTTGATCCCATCGACGAGACAGGCAATGAAGGCTGGCAAGGACAAGGTCATCGCACTCCACTACACGCTGACGGCGGATGGCGAAAAGGTTGAGAGCTCGCACGATCGCGACGAGCAGTTGTGGATCCTGCTGGGGCACGGCCAACTGATCCCGGGCCTGGAAACGGCGCTGGAAGGGCATGCGTCCGGCGAGACGCTGAGCGTGGACGTGGCACCGGCCGACGCTTACGGCGAACGCCAGGAGGGCCAGATCCAGCGCATGTCGAAGAAATACTTCCCGCAGGCGAACCGGCTCAAGCCGGGCATGACGACCGTGCTGCAGCTGAAGCAGGGCGGCCAGCGCGCGGTGACCGTACACAAGGTCGGCATGAGCGCGATCGACGTGGACCTGAACCACCCGATGGCCGGCAAGACCCTGCATTTCGACGTGGCCATCGGTGAAGTGCGCGACGCCACCGAGGAAGAGATCGCCCACGGCCACGCCCATGCGCCGGGCAGTGCGGAGCACTGACCCCGCTTCAATGAAGCCAACGCGATAACGGCGCCCTCGGGCGCCGTTATTCGTTCGCCCCTTCTCCAACCGGGAGAAGGTTGGGATGAGGGTGCCGGTCCGTGCCTCGATCTATCCGCTGCCTGCTTCGCTGTTTCGGAAGATTCTGGAAGGGCGCTCCCCGCACCACCCTCAATCCAGCACCCGCTTCCCATAGGCGAAATGGCCGCCCCAGTACGGCCCGTCGATGTCGTCCAGCCGCACCGTGCCGCCGCTGTTCGGCGCGTGCACGAAGCGGCCCTTGCCGACGTACACGCCGACATGGCTGATCGCGCCGCCGATGTCGAAGAACACCAGGTCGCCGCTGGCCAGCTGGGTCATCTTGCGCACCTTGTGGGCGTCCATCGAGGCCATGTCGTGCGAGGTGCGCGGCAGCTTGATGCCGGCAGCGGTGCGGTAGATGTAGTCGACCAGGCCGCTGCAGTCGAAGCCGCCGGCGGGCGTGTTGCCGCCCCAGCGATACGGCGTGCCGACCAGGCCGATCGCGCGGAACAGGATGTCGTTCGCTTCCCCAGCGCTGGCGGCCGAAGGTGCGCGCGGCGGCAGCTCGGCCAGTGCCGAGTGCGAGGCTTTGTAAGTGGGCTGGCGCCGTTGCGGACTGCTGGCGCACGCAGCCAGCAAGGCGATCGCAGAGAAAAGCAGCACCCAGCGTGCGACCTGCGGCAGCGCTAACGACAAGGGAAATCGGGCGACGGGCTGCGGACTCACGAGACAACCTCGGCGTGGGGCGTGCCGAGGTTATCAATTCAATAATTCATATGCAAATCAATACGCTTTTTTGCATTTTAAATTCAGTTTCTCAACTCAATCCTTGTTGGCTCCGTCCGGAAGTGGCGTCAGGTCGAATTTGACCGGCACACGCGCATAGCCATCGACCGGCTTCCCGTCCTTCATCTGCGGATTGAAGTGCCATTGCCTTGCCGCATCACTGGCGGCGGCGATCAGGTCAGCAGACGTGGTGGTGCTGTGCTTAGGGTCGTAGGCGATGGTGCCCACCGTACCGTCGGCATGGACCTGGACCGTGAGCAGTACCGTGCCTTGCTCGTTGTTCTTGATCGCCGGAGCCGGGTAGCGGGGCTGGAGTTTTGCGTTGTAGGTCAGGTCCGATTCGGCTTGCCGATCGGACGATGGCCCAGTGCTGGCCTGGACCACGAATACGCCGCCTGCCATCAGCGTGGCGAGTGCAAGACAACCGATGCGACGGCGCAGGGCGCCGGGACGATGACGCTGGATCATGGTGAGTCGCTCCTTGAGTTGTGGCTCGGCGAGCCAGGGAATCAGCGCCGGTGCGGGGGACATGCCGGCGCTGTGCAGCAAGGTTTGCGCGTAGCCCGCTTCATCCTGCGGCGAGTGGCGCAGCACGCGTTCGTCGCAGGCCAGCTCCTGATCGAGCCGGAAACGCGGCAGCGCCAGCCACATCAGCGGATGGAACCACAACAGCGCGCCGGCCAGCTCGGCCAGCAGGTTCCACAGCGCATCGCCGCGACGCAGGTGGGTCAGTTCGTGACGCAATACCAGCCGACGCTCGGTGGCGCCGAAACGCTGCATGAAATCTGGCGGCAGCAGCAACAGGCTGCGTGGCGCCCATAGCACGGCCGGACCGGCCGGATGCAGACGCAGGCGGTGCGGGTCGAGCGTGTCCATTGCCGACCGCAAGGCCGGCTGCCATGCCTCCGGTAGCGGACGGCTGTGCCGATGAAGTTTCAGGTACTGCACGACCAGACGCAGCAGGCAGAACAGCACGCCAGGCAACCACGCCGACGCCAGCCAGATCCCTCGCGAGCCGTGGTGGGCCGGAGCGACGGCCATGGCGAGGTTGCCGGACAGCACCTCGATGCTCGGCAACGTCAGCAGAGGGGCTGGCAGTGTCGGTATCCAGGGTAGCGTTGCCATCAACGGCGGCAACAGCCACAGCGTGAAGGCCGGTCCCGCGCCGAAGCCGCGGCGCAGCGGGCGTCGCACCAGCAGCACCAGGAAAATCGCCGCGGTCACCAGCAGCAAGGAGCGCAGCGCGGCGGCATCCATGTCAACGGTCCTTCTTCTCGATGGCGTCGAGCAGCTTGCGCAGTTCGGCAATGTCCTTCGCGCCCAGTTTCTCGTGGGCACTGAAATGCACCAGCAGCGGCGAAAGCCGACCGCCGAACACACGATCGAGCAGACTGCGGCTTTCCTGCGATTGCCATTGCCCGCGGGTCAGCGTGGGCGAATAGAGGTAGCGCCGGCCATCCCGCTCGGCAGCTACCGCGCCCTTGCCGAGCAGGCGGCTGAGCAGGGTGCGGATGGTTTTCTCGTGCCAGCCGGTGGGTTGCAGCAGTGCGGCGACGATCTCCTCGGAGGTTCGCGGAGCCTGCTGCCACAGCAGCTCCATGACCCGGCTCTCGGCTTCGCTGATGGCAATGGGTTTGTCCGGCATGAGCGTCCCGCCATTGGATTACATGTGTAGTTCAAAACGAAGACTACGCGTGTAATTCTTTTGTGGCAAGCGTCTGCGCAACGCGCAGGAAAGCGGACGGATCGGGGCCGTGCCTGGACGGGGTTGGCGCGATGTCCCGGAAGAGCCAGGGAGTACCGCCGCGGACGGCAAGCTCTTGCCGCCTGGACGTCCCGGACATGTTTGAAGACACGCGGTGCCACGACAGAACCCTGGCAGACCAGGGTTGCACGATGGCCTTGCCGCGGCGGCCCAACGAGGAAACTCTCCGGGAACAACCTGCCCGCGACGATCTTCCGAGTTGCCGCGTCATTGGCGCCCGAGGCCGCAACCGACAACGAGCGGGCGAAATCGCCGGGCGTGGAACCGATGGCGCAGACCAGACCACCATCCGGGTCAATCGAGACGCCGCCGCCAGCAGGGTGCAAGCGGGTAGGCGCGCTGTTGGCGGCCGCAAGGCGGATCGAGTCAGGGAGTCGCGACCGCTATGGTGTGTTCGTTCATGGTCCGCCCGTCGGCGCCGATGCTGCGTAACCGGTAGGTGCCGGGGCGCAGGTAAAGTACATTTTTCGCATGGCGCAGGAAGAGATAGCGGTCGGCGGCAATGGCGTTGGCGGATTCCGTGGCGTAATGCGCCTCGACCAGACACGGAAATTTCTGCTCGCAGGACTCGCTGTCGACGGGCACGGCGACGCGCTGGCCGCCGAGCGAGAGCCAGTCGGGCCGGTGGCCGTTGTTGGCAGGCGGCAGCACGGCGCGCTTCTCGCCGTCGATCGACAGCCAGAGCGGGCCTTGCGTGTAATCGGAAGGCACCGGGTTGGCCGGCGGCAGAATGATGTTGAGGTCGTATGCGCCGGGCCTGGCACTCCATGGGGTGTGGTCGGCGGTCCGCAGAAGCGCGATCGGTCCGCTGGGGTGGAACGTGGCGACGATCCGGGTGTAAATACCGGTCACCGGGCGTGCCGGCAGGTCACCGGGGCCATTGGAGTTCAGTGATTGCCTGGCCGTTTGCGTGAGCGTCTCGTATTTCCGCAAGGCGTGCCGGAACGCGTGGTACGCCAAGGCTTCATTCTCCGGATTTTCTTCCCGGACGTCGGTCTGGTCGACCGACAGGGGATCGAGGCCGCTGAGCTTGCTCAATTGCATCGCCATCGGCCTGGTCGAGCCGATCCGGCCGCGCTGCTTGTCGATGTGGGCATAACCGGCGTGCACGAAGAGCTTCGCCTCGGGGTTGTGGGCAAAGACCTGCTCGTACAGGTTCCTGGCCTGGCCGTCCTCGCGGCCCTGCGGCGTGGCATCGACCGCTTCATAGGGAACGATGACGTAGCCCAGCCGGATGGCCTCGCGCACGATGTCGCCGTACAACGGCTCGTGGAGGTATTCGCTGCCGCTGCTGGTCACCGGGTAGCCGCGTTTCATGAGTGGAACATCCCGACGGTCGAGGGCTTCGGCGGCGAAGTGCGTGTAGCCTTCCGCACGCAGGCGCGGCAGCAGCATCAGGGTCAGCTCGCGGGTATGACCGTCGTGATGGGCCTCGTTCACCATCACCAGGCGCCGGTTGCGGGCCAGCGCGGCGATGGCATCGACCCCGTCCACCGCCTGCCAGCGATCGGCTTGCGGTGCGGTCAATCCTTTTGGCAGTTCGTTGCGCAGCGGGAAATCGCGAACCGCCTCGCTGTAAAGCCCCAGCTCGTTTTCGCTGAAGGCCAGCATCTGCTGGGCGAGCGACTGGTCGTTGCCGGTCAGCTGGGGCGTTGTCGCGATGAGGTAATCGTACCGGGCCAGTTCTCCGCTCAACGACTGCAGTTGATCGAACAGATTCGGCGGCGCTTCTTTTTGCGCGGCGTGAGCTCCGGTGCAGGCGATTGCAAGTGCCAGCAGGATCCATGTGGCGGCAGACGGGCGCTGATGCATGATTTTTCACCTGCGATGCGTTATCCGAATCCAGACTAGGTTTCCCCGATGTGCCACGCAAGGAACGTCATTGGGTTTTCCTGATGGCTTGACGTTCGTTGGTCGTGATGACCTGCTCGGACAGGGTTCTGCGGCGGATGTCCCATGCGCGCAGCCGGTAGTGGCCGGGCCTCACAGCTTGCTCACGGTGTCGTCCTGCATGAAGGCGTAGCGGTCGGCGGCGATCGCGCTCCCGTCTTCGTCGGCATAGTGCGCGTCGACGACGCAGGGCGTGGTGACGCGGCACAGGGTCGTGCTGGTCGTGTACGGGAGGCGTTCACCGTGCAGGGTGAGCCATTCCGGGCGCTGCGTGTTGACGAGGTGCGCCAGCATGGGCTGGTTGCGGACGGGAATCAATCGGAACAGCGCTCTGGCCGGCATATGCAACCCCCCGTGGATGATCCGGGGCTAGCGTGCCGGCGTATGCTCCGGCAGGCAAGCGCCTGCCGGCCCGGCGGGCGGACTGGGTACAATGCGCCGATGGCCCCATTCACCCTGCAGCGCGGTCGCGCACCGTTGTTGATCAGCCTGCCGCACGACGGCAGCTTCATTCCCGACGATATCGCCGCACGGATGCACTCGGCGGCGCGCCGTGCGCCGGACACCGACTGGCATGTCGGTCGGCTGTACCAGCCGTTGGCCGAAGCGTTGGGCGCCAGCGTGCTGAAGCCGCGGGCGTCGCGCTACGTCGTCGACCTGAATCGTCCCGCCGACGGCCATGCGTTGTATCCCGGGCAGCGCGAGACTGGCCTGGTTCCCTTGATTGGTTTCGATGGTAAACCCCTGTACCGGGACGGCGCCGAGCCGGATGCCGCCGAAATCCAACGGCGCATAAACGATTGCTGGCAACCCTACCATCAGGCCATCGCGCAGGAACTTGCACGGCTGTGCGCCGAGCATGGCCGCGCGGTGTTGTGGGAAGGGCATTCGATCCGCAGCCGGGTGCCCATGCTGTTCGAAGGTCGGTTGCCGGACTTCAACCTCGGCACGGCGGCTGGGGCCAGCTGCACCCCCGCGCTGCAGGATCGGTTGCAAGCCTGCCTGGCGTCGCAGTCGCGCTTCGATTTTGCCGTCAACGGCCGCTTCAAGGGCGGCTACATCACGCGCCACTACGGCACGCCCGCGACCGGCGTGCAGGCCGTGCAGCTGGAACTGGCCCAGCTCAATTACATGGACGAAGCGAGCTTCGCGTACGACGAGGCGAAAGCGCCCGAGGTGCAGGAGCTGATCGGCCGGATGCTGCAGCTCTGCCTGGCATGAGCGCAAGGAATTGCGGGCACGATCGGCTGCCGTGAAAGTCAAGATCCCGTGCGCCTGTCGCGCGGGAAAGTCCGTGTTCCATTCAGCCCTGGTATTCCCTCGCCGTCGCATCGTCGGTTCGTCGCGCCGCCCGAGTTGCCGGGTTCCGGCCGGGTCCGCGATACCTTCATTGTCCGAGGCTCGACATCATGATGCGTAAACTTCTGACCGCTGCCCTGCTCGTGGCGGGCGTTGTGCTTTCCGGTTCCGTGCTGGCCCAGGCCGCTGCTGCCCCGCAGGCAGCTGCTCCGGCGGCGCAGGCAGCCCCGGCGGCGGCTCCCGCTGCTGCAGCGGACGCCGCGCCGAAAACGGCCATGCACCACAAGTCGCACCACAAGTCCCATCATCACAAGAGCCACAAGGCGGCTGCAGACGCAGCACCGGCGCCTGCGTCGACGGCGGGTTGATGCGGTCGTAGCAGCCCGGAACCCCGCCGGAGCCATCCGGCGGGGTTTTTCATGTGCAGCTGGTTCGCGTGCCGCTTGCAGGGCTCAGTGCGGCGGCGCCGGCAAGGCGGCGATGCACTTCAGCTCGATCGCGATCGGCGTGGGCAGGGCGTCGATGCCCACCGTGGTGCGGCAGGCGTCGACGCCGGCGAAATACTCGGCGTAGAGACGGTTGTAGGCGGCGAAGTCGCGCTGCATGTCGGTAAGGAACACGGTGACGTCGACCAGGTCCTCCCAGCGTGCGCCGCTGGCTTCGAGCACGGCGCGCACGTTGGCGAACACCTGCCGGCACTGCGCCTCGATGTCGTAGCCGGCCAGGCGGCCGTCCGCGTCGTGCACGTTGCCGGGAATCGCATTGCTGCCGGGTTGGCGCGGGCCGACGCCGGACAGGAACAGCAGGTTGCCGACGCGCCGCGCGTGCGGGTAGGCGCCGACCGGCGCAGGGGCGGCGTCGGTGCGGATGCTGTCGCTGCTCACGCGGCGCCTTCCCAGCGGCGAGTGAGTTCGATCACTGCCTGCTGGTAGGCCTCAGGCAATTGTTCGCGGCTGCGCACGTCCAGGCCCAGGTCGTGGATATGCCCATTGTCGAGGCCATAGATCCACGCATGCACGGCCAGCTGCTGGCCACGCTCCCACGCCTCGCGCACCACCGTGGTGTGGCATACGTTGAGCGCCTGTTCCAGCGCGTTGAGTTCGCACAGGTGTGCATGCCGAATCGCGAACGATTGCGCCGGGTCGAGCTTGTCGGCGTGCTTCATGGCGATGTCGGTGATATGCCTGAGCCAGTTATCGATCAGGCCGAGGCGGCTTTCCTTCAGCACCGCACCGACGCCGCCGCAGCCGTAGTGGCCGACCACCAGGATGTGCTTCACCTTGAGCACGTCGACCGCGAACTGGATGGTGCTGAGCGCGTTGAGGTCGGTGTGCACCACCACGTTGGCGACGTTGCGGTGCACGAAGATCTCGCCCGGCGGCAGGTCGACGATCTGCGTGGCCGGCACGCGTGAATCCGAGCAGCCGATCCACAGGTAACGCGGCGCCTGCTGCTGCGAGAGTTGTTCGAAAAAGGTCGGGTCCTGCGCGGTGACCTGGGCGGCCCAGCGGCGGTTGTTGGCAAGCAGATCTTTCAGTGAATTCATCAGGACTCCATGGGTTCGCGCCAGCGTGTCCTAGCGCTGCGGCGGGGTCGCAGCGTAGGCAAGGCAGATGTTTTTCGGTTCGGTGAAAAAGTGCAGCGCTTCGCTGCCGCCCTCGCGACCAAGCCCGGATTGCTTGACTCCGCCGAACGGCGTGCGCAGGTCGCGCAGCAGCCAGCAGTTGATCCAGACGATGCCGAATTCGAGCAGGGCGGCGAGCCGGTGCGCACGCGCGAGGTCCTGCGTCCACAGCGAGGCGGCCAGGCCGTAGCGGCTGTCGTTGGCGATCGCCAGCGCCTCGGCTTCGTCCTCGAACGGGATCAGGCTGACCACCGGGCCGAAGATCTCCTGCTGGTTGGTCGGCGCCGCGGACGGCAGGCCTTCGAACACGGTCGGCGCGATGAACCAGCCGCCGGCGCAGCGGCCGGGCAGGCTGAGCGCGCCGCCACCGCAGAGCACGCGGCCGCCTTCGGCGCGGGCCTGTTCGATGCAGCCGAGCACCTTGTCGTAGTGCGCCTGCGAGACCATCGCGCCGAGGTCGCTGCCGGCGTCGTTCGGATCGCCCACGCGCAGTGCCTGCACGCGCGCCAGGTAGCGCTGGCGAAAGGCGTCGTAGATCGAGCGCTGCACCAGCAGGCGCGAGCCGCACAGGCAAATCTCGCCCTGGTTGGCGAAGCCCGAGCGCACGATGGTGTCCAGGTTTGCGTCGGACAGCTCGGCATCGGCGAACACGATCGCCGGGTTCTTGCCGCCCATCTCCAGCGAGACTTTCTTGAACTGCGCAGCCGCGATGGCGGCGATCCGTGCGCCGGTGGCCGTGCTGCCGGTGAAGGAGACCGCCTTCACCGCCGGGTGTTCCACGATCGCCTCGCCCACGCTAGGGCCGCGGCCCTGCACGATGTTCAGCACGCCGGGCGGGAAGCCGGCCTGGATGCTCAGCTCGCCGAGCAGGGCGGCGGTGCACGGCGTCACCTCCGACGGTTTGGCCACCACCGTGCTGCCGGCGGCCAGCGCCGGCGCGATCTTCCAGCTGAACAGGTACAGCGGCAGGTTCCACGGACTGATGCAGCCGACCACGCCGAGCGGCTGGCGCAAGGTGTAGTTGATCGCGCCGATGCCGCTGGCGCCGGCTTCCATCGCGTGCGATTCGCTGCCCCAGCCGACGATCGCGGCGGCGAAGTAGCGCAGGTTGCTGACCGCGCGCGGGATGTCGAGCCGGCGCGCGAGGCCCAGCGGCTTGCCGCTGTCGCGCGATTCCAGTGCGGCGAATTCCTCCAGCCGTGCCTCGACCAGGTCGGCCAGCCGGTTCAGGTAGTGCGCACGCTGCTCGATCGGTGTACCGGCCCATCCCGGCGCGGCGCGGCGGGCGGCGTCCACCGCCGCGGCGACATCCGCCGTCGACGAATCGGGGCAGTGCATGAAAACCTGACCGGTCGCCGGATCGTGCACATCGAGCCAAGCATCGAGGTGGGGCGCCTGCAGGCGACCATCGATCAGATTGGCTAGGCGCGGGGTGGACATCGTTGCAAGCTTAAAACCAGCGTGCCGCAATTGCACCGGACGCCGGCGTATGCGCCGGCAGGAAACGGGGCGACGACGACGGGTCGCTCAGCTCAACGCGCGGGTGCGGCCACCGTCCACCGCGATGCTGACGCCGTTGACGTAGGCGGCGGCGGGCGTGCACAGGAACGCGATCACCGCGGCCACTTCGCCGGCTTCGCCGAAGCGGCGGGCCGGCACCGAGGCCAGCATGGCCTGGGCGATCGCGTCCTCGTTGCGTCCGCTGGCCGCGGCCTGCGCGGCGAGCAGGCTGTCGAGGCGCTGGGTGCGGGTGTAGCCGGGCAGCACGTTGTTGACGGTGATGCCGTCGGCGGCCAGTTCGGCGGACAGGGTCTTGGCCCAGCCGGCAACGGCGGCGCGCACGGTGTTGGACACGCCCAGCCCGGCGATCGGTTCCTTCACCGAGGTGGAGATCACGTTGACGATGCGGCCGTAGCCGCTCTGGCGCATGCCGGGCAGCAATGCCTGCAGCAGCACCTGGCCGGCCAGCAGGTGCTGCCGGAACGCGGCCTCGAAGGCCGCAGGCTCCGCACTGTGGGCCGGGCCGCCCGGCGGGCCGCCGCTGTTGTTGATCAGGATATGTACCGGGGCGCCGGCGGCGAGGTCGGTGGCGGTGGCCTGCAGGCCGGCGGTGTCCAGCATGTCCACGCTGTGCCAGTCGTGCCGCTGCCCGGCGTGCGTCCGTGGCAGGCTTTCGGCGGCGGCCTGGAGCCGGTCGCCCGAGCGCGCCAGCAGGGTGACGCTGGCACCCAGTTCGGCCAGCTCGATCGCGCTGGCGCGGCCGATGCCCTGCGAAGCGCCGCAGACCAGCGCGTGACGTCCACCCAGATCCAGTTGCATGTCCCTAGGCTCCTTCAGTGCACCCACAGCCGCATGGCCAGCGCGGCGAGCCAGCACAGCCAGCCCAGCCACTGACTGTAACGCCACACCAGGCGCCAGCGGTTGATCGCGGCGTCGCCCAGCGCGGGCAGGGCCGGCGAGCGCAGCACCTGCTGCATGCTGGCCCATACACGGAACCCGGAGAGCCGGCCCTGCGCGGCGTTGGCGATGACCTGCCAGTGTTGCGGGTAGCGCGTGCGCAGCAGCGCGGCGACCCGGAACGGCGCCACGTACGACAATACGAACAGGCCGACGCCGCTCGCCAGCAGGGCGAGATAGAGGACGATCATGGCGAAGGACTATGGCCGGCCTTGCCGGCGCTGCCGTTGCTCCAGGGCAGCGGCAAGGCCGTGCGCAGGGTATTGAGCACGCCGTCGCCCTTCGCCGCCTTCTTGCAGATCGCGTTGTCGAGCGCCTTCTCGTAGGTCTTGTTCATCAGGCCGACCCACAGCGTACCGTCCGGTCCATGCGGGATGCTGAAGCTGCCGGTGGAATTCATCTGCAGCGAGGCGGCGCTGGAAGCGGAGAACGACGCCGGCGACTGCTCCCAGTAGGTCTTGCCCGACTGCTGCTCGGCCGAGCTGTAGACCAGCAGGTAGCGTGCCTGCGCGCTGTCGATGCTGAGGCTGCCGAAGGCGCCGGTGGTCTCGTCGCCCCAGCCCATGTGCTCGCACAGCCCGATGTCTTCCGAGCGGATCGGCTGGAAGCCCGCGTCCAGCAGCACCACGGTCGGTGCGAACAGGTAGCTGGCATGCAGCCAACGGCCGTTCAATTCCGACTTCATGGCCACCTTGTACGGCAGTTTCAGTTCGGTGGGCAGGCGGAAGGCGAGAAAATAGCTCTGTGTGCCGTTGAGGTTGGCCACCATGCTGCCGCGGCCCAGCACGAACTTCTGCGGTTGCCACGGCAGCAGGTTGCGGTAGGAAAAGTCGGCGAAGCTGCTGCAGCACGGGCTGGCCTGCATCAGCTGCAACTGGGCCAGCTTCAGCGCATCGCCGGTGTTTTCCGACGGCGGGCGCAGGTTCGGCGGCAGCAGGGCCTTGGCGTTGTGGCAGCCGCCCAGCAGGGCGGCGAAGGCCAGTACGGCGGCGATGGCGGGGAGTCGAAGCGGCATGGGCAAGGGTCGCTCAGAAGTCGGCCGTCCCGGCGGCACGGGGGTAGGGAATGGCATCGCGGATGTTGGACAGTCCGCAGATGTACACCAGCAGGCGCTCGAAGCCGAGACCGAAGCCGGCATGCGGTACCGTGCCATAACGGCGCAGGTCGCGATACCAGCCATAGGCTGCCGGGTCGAGGCCGAACTGGACCATGCGGCGATCGAGGTAGTCCAGCCGCTCCTCGCGCTGGCTGCCGCCGATGATCTCGCCGATGCCCGGCGCCAGCACGTCCATTGCCGCGACGGTCTTCTCGTCATCGTTCAGCCGCATGTAGAACGCCTTGATCGCCTCAGGGTAGTTCATGACGACCACCGGGCGGCCGATATGTTTCTCGGCCAGGTAGCGTTCGTGCTCGGTCTGCAGGTCGATGCCCCAGGCTACGGGATACTCGAACTTCTGCCCGGACTTCTGCAGGATCGTGATGGCGTCGGTGTAGTCGATGCGCTCGAACGGCTTGGCGATGAACGCCTCCATGCGGCTGATCGCATCCGGCTGCACGCGCTCGGCGAAGAACGCCATGTCGTCCGGACGTTCGTCCAGCACGGCCTTGAAGATCGCCTTCAGGAATGCCTCGGCGCAGTCCGCGTCGGCCGCCAGGTCGGCGAACGCGATCTCCGGCTCGACCATCCAGAACTCGGCCAGGTGGCGCGGCGTGTTGGAGTTCTCGGCGCGGAAAGTGGGGCCGAAGGTGTAGACCTTGCTCATCGCCAGCGCGTACGCCTCGACGTTGAGCTGGCCGGACACGGTGAGGAACGCCTCGCGGCCGAAGAAATCCTTGCGGAAGTCGATCTTGCCGTCGGGCAGGCGCGGCAGGTTGGCCAGGTCCAGCGTGGACAGGCGGAACATGTCGCCGGCGCCCTCGGCGTCGGAGGTGGTGATGATCGGCGTGTTGATCCAGAAGAAGCCCTGTTCGGTGAGGTGGCGGTGGATCGCCGTCATCATGGTGTGGCGCACCCGGGTCACCGCACCGAACAGGTTGGTGCGCGGGCGCAGGTGGGCCACCTCGCGCAGGAATTCCATGGTGTGCTGCTTGGGCTGGATCGGATAGGTTTCCGGATCGTCGACGAAGCCGGTGACCTGCACGCTGTCGGCCTGCAGTTCGAACGCCTGGCCCTTGCCCTGCGACGGCACCAGCGTGCCGCTGACGATCACGCCGGCGCCGGCGGTGAGGTGCTTCACCTCGCTGTCGTAATTGGCCAGCGTGGCCGGCACCACCGCCTGGATCGGATCGAAGCAGGAGCCGTCGGTGACGTTGACGAAAGACAGGCCGGCCTTGGAGTCGCGGCGGGTGCGCACCCAGCCGCGCACGGTCACTGCGCTGCCGGCATCGAGCTTGCCGGAAAGAGCCTGCTTCACGCTGCATAGCGTCGGACTGACCACGGCCATCGGTTGAAACTCCTGCTGATGCGCCGCACGTCGGCGCGTAGATGATGAACGGCGCGCGCGGCGGCGCCGCAAGGCCAAACCGGCATGATAATGTAGGCATCGTCCGCGCCGCGACTTTCCGGGCCATCCATCGAGGTCGACACCCAGCGCCATGAGCATCACCATCACTCCCGCCGCCAACGAACGCATGCGCCACTTCCTGGCTGGCACGCCGACCGCGGCCGGCGTGCGTTTCGGGGTCCGCCGCAGCGGCTGCTCCGGCTTCGCGTACGTGGTGGATCTGGCCGATGCGGTCGGCGAGGGCGATTCCCTGGTCGAGGTGGACGGGCTGCCGTTGATCGTCGATGACAAGAGCCTGTCCCTGGTCGACGGCACGGTGATCGACTTTCAGCGGCAGGGGCTCAACGCCAGCTTCGTGTTCCACAACCCGAACGCCACCGGCGAATGCGGTTGCGGCGAGAGTTTCACGGTGGGTTGAGCGAGGCGGTACTTGTGCGCTCATCCCTGGGCGCGAAGGTCAAAAGCGGCCATCCGTGGCCGGACCTTTCAAGTCCCGTCTGCTCTTTCGTGGGCGCATGAGCCGGAAGGCGGTCATCCGTGACGGTGCCCTTCAGATTCAGTCACTTGCGCGGCATCGCGCATTCCACGTAGAATTTCGCTTCTGTCCGCGCCCCAACCGGTGCCGGCAGGACACTTGCCTCACCGCACCGGCGGGAGGCTGCGAGGCCGCAAGGCCGCATCCACAAGGAGTCAACCTACAATGACCCTGCGTCATTACGAAGTTGTGTTCATGGTCCATCCGGACCAGAGCGAGCAGGTCCCCGCGATGCTCGAGCGCTACAAGGCGCTGATCGAGACCGACGGCGGCAAGATCCACCGCCTGGAAGACTGGGGGCGTCGCCAGCTGGCCTACCCGATCGTCAACCTGGCCAAGGCGCATTACGTGCTGCTCAACATCGAAGTGAGCCAGAACGCGCTGAACGAGCTGGAGTCGGGTTTCCGCTTCAACGACGCCGTGCTGCGCCACCTGGTGATCCGTCGCGACGAGGCCGACACCGAGCCGTCCTTCATCCTGAAGTCGAAGGAGAAGGACGATGCCAAGTCCACCCGCCGTCGCGACGACGAGGGTGAGGGCGAGGGCCGCGGCCACGACCGCGACAACGATCGCGACAGCGACGACTGATCAGGAGCACAGCCATGTCCAAGTTTTTCCGCCGCCGCAAGTTTTGCCGCTTCACTGCCGAGGACGTGAAGGAGATCGACTACAAGGATCTCAACACCCTGCGCCAGTACGTCACCGAGAATGGCAAGATCGTGCCCAGCCGCATCACCGGCACCAAGGCCCGCTATCAGCGCCAGCTGGCCACCGCGATCAAGCGTGCGCGCTTCCTCTCGCTGCTGCCGTATACCGACAACCACGACGTCTGATTGAAAAGCAGGGAATAGGGAGCAGGGAATAGGGAGTTGGTTGCCTCGCGGCACTTGCTGTTCCTGTTCCCCATTTCCCCTTCCCGGAAATTCGGACAACCGTCCTCTGGCTGCGCCGGGCCACACCGGCGCTAACGAACAGGAAAGCATCATGGAACTCATTCTTCTGCAGAAGGTCCGCAACCTCGGTACGCTCGGCGACAAGGTCGTCGTGAAGCCGGGTTACGGGCGCAACTACCTGCTGCCGCAGGGCAAGGCCGTGCGCGTCAATGCCGCCAACCTGGCCGCGTTCGAGCAGCGTCGCGCCGAATACGAGGCGAAGGCCAACACCATGCTGGCCAATGCCGAGTCGCGCAAGGCCAAGCTGGCCGATGCATCGGTCACCATCGCCGCACACTCCAGCGCCGAAGGCAAGCTGTTCGGCTCGGTTGGTCCGCGCGACATCGCCGAGGCGCTGGTCGCCGCCGGCCACGAAGTCCACAAGAACGAAGTTATCCTGGGCGAAGGCCCGCTGCGCAACGTCGGCGAGTACGACGTGGTGGTGAGTCTGCACGCCGACGTGCAGACCACGGTCAAGGTGGTCGTGGTCGGCGACAAGTAAGCCGTACGCCATCCGCGTGGTGGAACGAACGGGCGCCGCGAGGCGCCTGTTTGTTTTTGGAGGCCGGGAATAGGGAATGGAGAATGGGCAACGGCCGGAGCGTCGCGGTTCCTGCCTTCGATTCCCCGTTCCGTGTTCGCAGGTTTTATCCCCATCAACCCACAGCTTATCCACAAGGTTGTTGTATCGACGGTTGAGACGCCGCCGCGCATCATGGTGTCCGTGTGGCTACCCGCGACATGTCGGTGCATCGCGTGCCGCTCGCGGGGCAATTTTCGAGGTAAGTCGATGTCCTTCGTGCCCGAGCGCAAACCTTCCTCTCCCGCCATCGAGGCACTGCGGGTGCCGCCGCATTCCATCGAGGCCGAGCAGGCGGTGCTGGGCGGCCTGATGCTGGCGCCGGATGCGCTGGACAAGGTGGCCGATCGGCTCGGCGAGGACGATTTCTACCGCAAGGACCACCGGCTGATCTGGCGTGCGATCAACGAGCTGGCGAACAAGGGCATGCCGTGCGACGCGGTGACCCTGGGTGACTGGTTCGAGAGCAACGGCCTGGCCGAGATGGTCGGCGGCGCCGGCTACCTGATCGAGCTGGCCAACAGCACGCCCAGCGCCGCCAACATCGCCGCCTACGCCGAGATCGTGCGCGAGAAATCGGTGCTGCGCCAGCTGATCGACGCCGGCACCTCGATCACCGAGGACGGCTACCGGCCCGAGGGCAAGAGCGTGCACGAGGTGCTGGAAAGCGCCGAGCAGCGCGTGTTCCACATTGCCGAATCCGGCGCGCGCGGCAAGAAAGACTCCGTCTCCATGCGCGAGGCGGTGAAGGACGCGTTCCGCCTGCTCACCGAGCGCTACGAGAACCGCGGCCAGCTGACCGGCGTCAGCACCGGCTTCACCGACCTGGACAGGCTCACCTCCGGCCTGCAGCCGTCGGACCTGATCATCGTGGCGGCGCGCCCGTCGATGGGCAAGACCGCCTTCGCGCTGAACATCGCCGAGGCCGCCGCGCTGGGCGGCAAGAAGGCGGTGGTGGTGTTCTCGATGGAAATGTCCTCCTCGCAGCTGGCCTTCCGGCTGATCTCCTCGGTCGGGCGCATCCACCAGCAGCATCTGCGCAACGGCGACCTGCAGGAGGAGGACTGGCCGCGCGTGTCCAATGCGATCGCGCTGCTGTCCGAAGCGAAGATCTTCATCGACGACACGCCTGGCCTGTCGCCGGTGGAGCTGCGCTCGCGCGCGCGCCGGCTGCACCGCGAGCACGGCGGGCTGGGCCTGATCGTGATCGACTACCTGCAGCTGATGCAGGTGCCCGGCAACAAGGAGAACCGCGCCACCGAGATCTCGGAGATCTCGCGCTCGCTGAAGGGGCTGGCCAAGGAGCTGAACGTGCCGGTGATTGCCCTGTCGCAGTTGAACCGCTCGCTGGAGCAGCGCGCCGACAAGCGTCCGATGATGTCCGACCTGCGCGAATCCGGCGCGATCGAGCAGGACGCCGACGTGATCATGTTCATCTACCGCGACGAGTACTACAACAAGGAATCGCCCGACAAGGGCGTCGCCGAGATCATCATCGGCAAGCAGCGCAACGGCCCCACAGACACCTGCAAGCTCACCTTCCTCGGCCACTACACCCAGTTCGTGAACTACGCGTCGGATTCGTTCGTCGGCTCGTTCGACTGAGGGCAAGGAAACCGCGCGGCGAAAACGGACAGCTTTTCGCGCCGATACGTCTCGCCGCCTGCGATGATCGCGTGCCAAGCTCGCTTCATCCACGCATCCAGCCGGGAACCCGCATGGCCAAAGCCAAGACCGCCTACGTCTGCACCGATTGCGGCGCCGAACACCCGAAGTGGCAAGGTTCATGTGCCGAGTGCGGCGCCTGGAACACGCTCAGCGAGATCGTGCTGGCGCCGGCCTCGGCGGCGAAGCCGTCGGTGGGCGCGCAGCGCTCCAGCTACGCCGGTGCCGCCGCCGGCGCGCCGCGCATCACGCCACTGACCGCGGTGGCGCTGACCACCGAGGCGCGCACGCTGACCGGCATTGGCGAACTGGACCGCGTGCTGGGGGGCGGCCTGGTCGAGGGTTCGGTGGTGTTGATCGGCGGCGACCCCGGCATTGGCAAGTCCACCCTGCTGCTGCAGATGCTGGGCATGCTGGGCGCGCATCTGTCCAGCGTCTATGTCACTGGCGAGGAATCGCTGGCGCAGGTGGCCGCACGCGCGCAGCGCCTGGGCCTGCCGTTGGAGCCGCTGCAGGCGCTGGCCGAAACCTGCATGGAGCGCATCCTCGAACAGGCCGCGGCGATGCGCCCGCGGGTGCTGGTGATCGACTCGATCCAGACCATCTGGACCGAATTGCTCACCGCCGCGCCCGGTTCGGTGTCGCAGGTGCGCGAGTCGGCGGCCAAGCTCACCCGCTATGCCAAGGAGACCGGCACCTCGGTGTTCCTGGTCGGCCACGTCACCAAGGAAGGCGGCATCGCCGGCCCGCGCGTGCTCGAGCACATGGTCGACGCAGTGCTGTATTTCGAGGGCGAATCCGGTTCGCGCTTCCGCGTGCTGCGCGCGTTCAAGAACCGCTTCGGCGCGGTCAACGAACTGGGCGTGTTCGCGATGAGCGACAAGGGCCTGCGCGAAGTGCCGAACCCGTCGGCGATCTTCCTGTCCGCGCACGCGGGGCCGACTTCGGGCAGCGCCGTGATGGTCACCCGCGAGGGCACCCGGCCGCTGCTGGTGGAGGTACAGGCGCTGGTCGATCAGTCCTCGCTGGGCAACCCGCGCCGGGTCACCCTGGGGCTGGAGCAGAACCGGCTGGCGATGTTGCTGGCCGTGCTGCACCGGCATGGCGGCGTGGCGGCCTACGACCAGGACGTGTTCGTCAACGTGGTCGGCGGCATCCGCGTGCAGGAAACCGCCGCCGACCTGCCGGTGCTGCTGGCGGTACTGTCGTCCCTGCGCGACCGGCCACTGCCGGAGCACACCATCGCCTTCGGCGAAGTCGGCCTGTCCGGCGAGATCCGCCCGGTGCCGAACGGCGAGGAGCGCCTGAAGGAAGCTGCCCATCACGGCTTCCGCCGCGCCATCGTGCCGAAGGCGAACGCGCCGAAGAAGGGTCGCGTCGGCGAGATGGAGGTGGTCGGGGTGGAGCGCTTGAGCGAGGCGATCGACGCCTGCCGCTGAACGTTGCCGCTACATCCCCCGGTGCAGAATCAGTTCCAGCACCGCCTTGCTGCCGAAGAACGCCAGCATCAGCACGGCCATCCCGATCAGGGTCAGGTTGACTGCGCGCGCGCCGCGCCAGCCGTGCCGCCAGCGGCCGTACAGCAGCACGCCGAACACCAGCCAGGCGCCGATCGACAGCACGGTCTTGTGCGCCAGGTGCTGGCCGAACAGGTTGTCGACGAACAGCACGCCGGTGAGCAGGGTCAGCGTAAGCAGCACGAAGCCGGCGCTGATCAGGCGGAACAGCAGGGTTTCGGTCAGGGTCAGCGGCGGCAGCGCGCGCAGCCAGCGGCCGAACTGGCGATGGCGCAACGCCCGCTCCTGGAGCGCCAGCAGGATCGCCAGCGCCGCGGCGATCGACAGCACGCCGAACGCGAGCAGGGCCACCGTCACGTGCAACTTGATCTGCCAGTCCATCGGCTGCGGCAGGGTGGGCGGCGCCAGGAAGCCATCCAGCGCGAGCAGCGCGGCGGTCAGCGGGAACACGATGACGCCGAGCGCGGCGACCGGACGCGAGGCATTCACCAGCAGGGTCAGTGCCGAGACGACGAACGCGACCAGCGACAGCGCGGCGAAGAAGTGCAGGTCCAGCGCGCCGCGGTGCATGCCCAGCAGGATGCCGGCGTGGATCAGCACGGCGCTGCCGGCCAGCACCAGCGCCAGCCGGTTCAGCGGTTGCCCGCCGCCCAGCAGCGGGCGCGCCAGCCCGGCAGCGGCGGCGAGATAGAGCACGATGGCGAGTAGGGCAAGAACGTGGAGGGTCATGGCCGCGCAGTGTCGCACAGGGTCGTGCCGGCATGCATGCGGAGCGGAGCGATCCGTCCGCTATAATCGGCCACTTTCCCGTTTGCCGGTTTCGCCATGTTCGAGTCGCTCAGCCAACGCCTTTCCACCACCGTCAATCGCCTGCGCGGTCGCGGCCGGCTGACCGAGGAGAACATCCGCGAAGCCCTGCGCGAGGTGCGCATCGCGCTGCTGGAGGCGGACGTGGCGCTGCCGGTGGTGCAGGCGCTGATCCAGCGCATCAAGGTACGCGCGGTCGGCCAGGACGTGACCAAGAGCCTGTCGCCGGGCCAGGCGCTGATCAAGGTGGTCAGCGACGAGCTGACCGTGGTGATGGGCACTGCCAACACCGAGCTGAACCTGGCCCAGCAGCCGCCGGCCGTGGTGCTGATGGCCGGCCTGCAGGGCGCCGGCAAGACCACCACGGTGGCCAAGCTGGCGCGATTGCTGACCGAGCGCAAGAAGAAAAAGGTGATGGTGGTCAGCTGCGACGTCTACCGCCCGGCCGCCATCGAGCAGTTGCGCACGCTGGCCGAGCAGGTCGGGGTGAAGTTCTTCCCGTCCGCGGCGGGTCAGGATCCGGTGCAGATCGCCAGGGACGCGATCGCCGCTGCGCGGCGCGAGGTGGTCGATGTGCTGCTGGTCGATACCGCCGGCCGCCTGCACGTGGACGAGGCGATGATGGCCGAGATCAAGGCGCTGCACGCCGCGGTCACGCCGATCGAGACCCTGTTCGTGGTCGATTCGATGACCGGCCAGGACGCCGCCAACACCGCCAAGGCATTCAACGAGGCGCTGCCGCTGACCGGCGTGATCCTGACCAAGACCGACGGCGACGCCCGCGGCGGTGCCGCGCTGTCGGTGCGCTACGTCACCGGCAAGCCGATCAAGTTCCTCGGCGCCGGCGAGAAGAGCGACGCGCTGGAACCGTTCCACCCGGATCGTCTGGCCCAGCGCATCCTCGGCATGGGCGACGTGCTGTCGCTGGTCGAGGAGGTCGAGCGCAAGGTCGACCAGGACAAGGCGCAGAAGCTGGCCCAGAAGGTGATGAAGGGCAAGCGCTTCGACCTGAACGACATGAAGGACCAGTTGGAGCAGATGGGCAACATGGGCGGCCTGGCCGGCCTGATGGACAAGCTGCCCGGCGTGTCCAGCCTGCCGGACAGCGTCAAATCGAAAGTGAACGATGGCGAGATGAAGCGCATGATCGCGATCATCAGCTCGATGACGAAGAAGGAGCGCCGCCATCCGGATCTGCTGAACGGCTCGCGCCGCGCCCGCGTGGCGCGCGGTTCAGGCACCCAGCCGGCCGACGTCAACCGCCTGCTGAAGCAGTACATGCAGATGGAAAAGATGATGTCCAAGCTGTCCAAGGGTGGCAGCAAGGGCCTGCTGCGGCAGATGCGCGGAGCCATGAAGGGCATGGGCGGCATGGGCGGGCTGCCGCCGATGCGCTGAGGGCGGCGGCGCAGTCCGAGGCTGCTTTTCCGATGCCCTATTCCCTTTTCCCGATTACGCCCCTAAAATACCCCGTTTACCGCGCACGACTCTCGTGCGCCTGCCGCTGATTCGGCAATTCTGGAGTTTTACCATGGTCAAGATTCGTCTTTCGCGCGGTGGCGCCAAGGGCCGTCCGTTCTACCACGTCGTCGTGACCGATCAGCGCAACAAGCGCGACGGCCGCAACATCGAGAACGTGGGCTTCTACAACCCGGTCGCGGCGGGCAAGGACAAGCGCCTTGAGCTGAACATCGCGCGCGTGCAGGAGTGGGTCGGCAAGGGTGCCCAGTTGACCGACAAGGTCGCCGCCCTGGTCAAGGAAGCCGGCAAGCAGCAGGCTGCCTGAAGTGGCGGCAGCCGGTCGGCGCGTCCTGATCGGACGCATCGTCGGGCTGTATGGCGTGCAGGGCTGGCTGAAGATCGAATCCTTCGCCGAGCCGCGCATGCGCATCTTCGACTACCAGCCGTGGCTGCTCGGTGCAGCGCCCGGCACGGAGACGCAGGTCAGCGGAGTGAAGGGTCGTGCGCAGGGCAAGGGCATGGTGGCCCATCTGCCCGGGGTGGACGACCGGGAGCAGGCAGCGGCGCTGGTCGGTGCCGACATCCATGTCGCCCGCGAGCAGCTGCCGCCGCCGGCGCAAGGCGAGTATTACTGGGTCGATCTCGAAGGACTTGAGGTCGTCACCACGGAAGGCGTGAAGCTGGGGCGGGTCAGTCACCTGTTCGCCACCGGTGCCAACGATGTCGTGGTGGTGAGGGACGGCGAGCGCGAGCGCGAGCGCGAGCGCGAGCGGCTGGTCCCCTTCGTCCAGGGTTCGTATGTGCGTTCGGTGGACTTGTCCGCAGGGCGCATGGTGGTGGACTGGGATCCCGAGTTCTGACGTCGCCGGGTCGCGGGCTGAGGGGGTCGAGGATCATGCGCATCGATGTCGTCAGCCTGTTTCCCGACTTCGTGCGCCAGTGCGCCGCCGTCGGTGTGGTGGGACGCGCGCAGCAACGCGAGCTGCTGCAGGTGGAAACCTGGAACCCGCGCGACTACGCCACCGACAAGCACCGCAGCGTGGACAGCGGCTCGTATGGCGGCGGTCCCGGGATGGTGATGATGATCGAGCCGTTGCGCACGACCCTGGCGGCCATGCGCGCGGCGGCACCGGAACCGGTGCATCTGGTTTATCTCAGTCCGCAGGGAGTGCGGCTGACGCAGGGCCGGGTGGAGGCGCTGGCGAAGTTGCCGCGCATCGCTCTGCTCTGCGGGCGTTACGAAGGTGTGGACGAGCGTCTGCTGGCGCACGAGGTCGACGAGGAGCTTTCCATCGGCGATTATGTGCTGTCCGGCGGCGAGCTCGCCGCGGCGGTGGTCATCGACGCGGTGGGGCGCTTGCAGGAAGGTGCGTTGCACGATGCACAGTCGGCCGAACAGGATTCGTTCGCTGACGGCCTGCTGGATTGCCCGCACTATGCGAGGCCGGTGCACGATGCACTGGGTAGCGTGCCGGACGTGCTGCTGTCCGGCGACCACGCGGCAATTGCCCGCTGGCGCCTGAAGCAGTCGCTGGGACGCACCTGGTTGCGCCGCCCGGACTTGTTGTCACAGCGTGGACTGGATGCGGCATCCCGGGCCTTGCTGGATGAATTCCGCCGCGAACATGCCCAAGCCGGGCGTTTGCGGCAAGACGATGCGGCCGAATGACGACCGCAGCATTGATATCGCTGAAGTGAACCGACAGGTGCGCCATGAACAAGATCATTGAACAGTTCGAATCCGAGCAGATCACCCGCCAGCTGCCGGAATTCAGCCCCGGCGACACCGTGGTGGTCAACGTCAAGGTGAAGGAAGGCAACCGCGAGCGCGTGCAGGCGTTCGAGGGCATCGTCATCGCCAAGCGCAGCCGCGGCCTGCATTCGGCCTTCACCGTGCGCAAGATCTCGCATGGCACCGGCGTGGAGCGCGTGTTCCAGGCGCACAGCCCGGCCATCGACTCGGTGACCGTGAAGCGCAGGGGCAAGGTGCGCGGCGCCAAGCTGTACTACCTGCGTGGCCTGGAAGGCAAGGCCGCCCGCATCAAGGAAGACGTCGCCGCCGCCGCCGCCGCCAAGGCGAACGCGAAGGCTGCCGCCGCCGAGTAATCCGCTGCGCCATCGCTGCATGAAAAACCCGCGGAGCGATCCGCGGGTTTTTTCGTGCTTGCGGGGTGGCGTGCGGCAGGTTTTGCCGGAAGGGGTTACTCCAGGCGCTGCGGCTGCTGCAGGAAGTTGCCCTGCACGAAATCCACGCCGCAGGCGAACAGCAGCGAGGTACTGGTGGCGTCCTCGACCCATTCGGCGATGGTCTGACGCTTCAGCTCGTGGGCCTGCAGGCAGATTTCGGAGACCTTCTTCTGGCTTTCCGGGTGCTGCGGCAAGTCGGCCATGTAGCTGCGGTCGATCTTCAGGTAGTCCGCGTCGATGTGGTTGAGCAACTGGAACGAGTTCAGGCCCGAGCCGAACTGCTCAAGCGCGAAGCGGCCGCCCAGCTTCTTCCAGCCGTTGACGAATTCCTGGGCCGGGCGCAGCAGGGTCATCACCTTGCTCTCGGTCATCTCCAGCACCAGCTGGCCGCGCTTCAGCCCCGCCAGCTTGAGCCGATCGCCCAGCCACGCCAGCAGGGTGTCGTCCTGCAGCGAGGCAGCAGTGAGCTTGACGAAGAACGTGGTCTGCTGGCCCTGGCCTTCACGATCCTGCAGCGCCTTGATGGTCTGCTCGAATACCCAACGGTCGATCGCGCCGGTGAGGCCGTGTTTTTCGGCGATCGGCATGAAGAAGCCGGGCAACACCTCGCCCTGCGGGCCGTTCATGCGCAACAGGATTTCCGAATAGTCGCCCTCGGCGTCCTGCAGGCTGATGGTCTGCTGGTGGTAGAGCAGCAGGCCTTCGCCGGTGAGTGCGTTGCGCAGCAGTTCCAGCCAGTAGCGCTCGCGTTCCTCGTCGGCCTTCTCGCGCGCGGCCGGGTCGTGCAGTTCCACCTGGCTGCCGCCGAGGCTCTGCGCGGTGCGCAGGGCCTGGCTGGCCTGGTTGAGCAACAGTTCGGTGTTCGCGTTCTTCTCGCCCAGCAGGCTGCCGCCGATGCTGGCGGTGACCGTGATCGAGCGCGAGCCGGCGTCGAAGATCTCGTTGCTGACGCTGTGCTGCAACTTGGCGATCCACTCCCTGATCGCCTCGTCCGGGCGCGAGTCGAGCACCACGCCCAGGGTGTGTTCGGCGAGCATGCCGGCGACGTCGTCGGCGCCGAGCAGCATGCGGATGCGGTCGGCGAAGCCGGCCAGCAGTTCGTCGGCCTTGCCCAGGCCGATGCCGCCCACCAGCGAGGCCCAGTTGTCCGGCTCGATCAGCAGCAGCGACTGGCCCTTCTTGCCCTTGGCCGCCGCGGTGACGGCGTCGTCGATGGATTCCAGCATGCGGGCGCGATTGAACAGGCCGGTGACCGGGTCGCGCTGCAGTTGCTCCAGCACGGCCTGGTCGACGAGTTGCCGGCGGAACACGATCTGCAGGCAGGGTTCGCCCTCGAACGTGGCCGGCGCGAATTCCACCGTGGCGTCGAACTGGCTGCCGTCGGCGCGGCGCGCGTGCAGGGTGAGCTGGGACGGCGTCTTCTCCTGCCGTGCGTGGCCGCGCAGCAGGGCCTTGAACTCGTCGGCATGGGTCGAGTCGATCATGTCCAGCACCGGCAGCCCGAGCAGGTCGTCGAAGCTGTCGTAGCCGAAGGTTTCCAGGTAGGCCTGGTTGGCGCGCACGTGCATGCCCTCGTGCACGTAGGCGATCGCGTCGGTGGACGAGTCGAGCAGCGCGTCGCAGCGCCGCTCCGATTCGCGCAGGGCGGTCTCCAGGCGGCGCACCTGGCGGCGCGTCTGCAGCGAGTCGAACTCGCGCTGCAGTACCGCGATCAGCTGCTTCGGCTGGCTGCGCGAGGCGACGCCGCGGGCGCCATGCACGAACAGCTCCGCCACAACCTGGTTGTCGATCGAGTTGACCAGGCCCAGCAGCGAGTAGTCGCGGCCGTAGGCATCGAGCACCTTGACGGCGTCCTCCAGGCTGATGCTGGTGATCGCCGGGTCGAACATCACCACGTCCGGTTCCAGCTCGTTCACCGCAGCCTGCATCTGTTCCACATTGGTGGCACGGGCCGGCCGCACGGCAATGCCGGTATTGCGCAACAGGCTGATGATCTGCTCGGCCTCTTCCAGCGAGCTTTCGACGAAGAGGATCTTGATGACGTAATCTTTTTTCATGGGGCGTGATGCTGTCCGTTGATCATCGCAGGCGGTACCGGGCGGTCTGCGCATTCAGCCGCGATGACTGTTTGTAACGGATTCCGCCGGCAGCCGCCAGCGGGAAAACCGTGCAACAGGCACCGCTGCCCGGTTTACAGGGGACGCTTGGAGGCGTCGCCGCCCACCTCGCGTACCAGCCGGGGCACCAGGTAGCCCGGCAGGCGTGCACGCAGGGCCTCCATCAGCGCCAGTGCGCGGCTGTCGTCGACCTCGAAGTGCGCCGTGCCCTGCACGCGGTCGAGCTGGTGCAGGTAGTACGGCAGCACGCCGGCGGCGAACAGCCGCTCGGACAGGTCGGCCAGGGTATCGGCACCGTCGTTCACCCCCTTGAGCAGCACCGACTGGTTCAGCAGCGTGGCGCCGGCTTCGCGCAGCCTGGCACAGGCGGCGTCCACGCTGGCGTCGAGCTCGTTCGCGTGGTTGGCGTGCAGCACCACCACTTTTTGCAGGGGCAGCGACGCCAGCCAGTGGATGAAGGCGTCGTCGATGCGCTCGGGCAGCACCACGGGCAGGCGGCTGTGGATGCGCAGGCGGGTCACGTGGGGGATGCCTGCCAGTTCCTGCGTCAGCTCCTCCAGCTTGCCGGTGGCCAGCGACAGGGGGTCGCCGCCGGAGAGGATCAGCTCGTTGATCGACGGCGCGCGGCGCAAGTGCTCCAGTGCCTCCCGCCAGTGGTTGCTGGCGGCCATTTCCTCACCGTAGGGAAAGTGGCGACGGAAGCAGTAGCGGCAATTCACCGCACAGCTGCCGCTGGCGATCAGCAGGGCGCGGCCCGCGTACTTGTGCAGCACGCCGCGTGCCTCGCGCGCCGCCATGTCGCCGACTGCGTCGACGACGAAGCCGGGCACCTCGCCCAGCTCGGCCAGTTGCGGCAGCACCTGCAGCAGCAGCGGGTCGCGCGGGTCGCCATGGCGCATGCGGGCGACGAAGCCGCGCGGCACGCGCAGCTGGAAACCGGCGTCTGCCGGCGGCAGCTGGTCGACGAGTTGCTGCAGTCCGAGCAGGTCCAGCAGTTCGCCAGCGTCGGTGACGGCTTCGCGCCACAGCTGGCGCCAGTCGGCGGCCGGGGCGTCCGGCGTAATGCGTGCGGCAGGGCTTGCGGTTATCATGTGTGGCCTTGTCTGGGCCGGCCGGCCCGTCAAACCATCTATTTTAGCTGCCGGCAGCGGCGCAAGGGCCCGTTTCGGGCCCTTGAACATTGAAATTCACATATCGGAGCTCACTGCATGGCCACTTACGGTCTCAACGACGTCAAGAACGGGGTGAAGATCATCGTCGACGGCGATCCCTACGTCATCGTCGAGGCGGAGTTCATCAAGCCGGGCAAGGGGCAGGCGTTCACCCGCATCCGCATCCGCAACCTGCTCAACGGCCGCACCACCGAGAAGACGCTGAAGTCGAGCGAGTCGTTCGAAGGCGCTGACGTGGTCGATACCGACATGCAGTACCTCTACAGCGACGGCGAGTTCTGGCACTTCATGCAGCAGGAGACGTTCGAGCAGCATCAGGCCGACAAGGCGGCCGCCGGCGACGCCGCGAAGTGGCTGAAGGGCGAGGAGGAGTGCGTGGTGACGCTGTGGAACGGCCGGCCGATCGCGGTGCAGCCGCCGAACTTCGTCGAGCTGAAGATCGTCGAGACCGATCCGGGCGTGCGCGGCGATACCTCCGGCGGCGGCGGCAAGCCGGCCAAGCTGGAGACCGGCGCGGTGGTTCGCGTGCCGCTGTTCGTAGGCCAGGACGAGGTGATCAAGGTCGACACCCGCACCGGCGAATACGTCAGCCGCGTCAAGTGACGAACCGGCGCGCGGGCATTCGCCCGCGCTGTTGCCGGTGCGTCATCCCGGCGCAAGCCGGGATCCAGTGAAACACTCGTGCGCAGCGCGCCTCACTCTTTGCACAAGCAGCCGCAGCAACATGGGATCCGGACCTGGTCCGGGATGACGGACATGGGGCGGGCGCTGCACGGTGCACCGCCCTTTCTCGTATCCACCCCTTGCACAGTGAGTGAACGATGAACCAGCCCCCCCAGCCCGTCGACCTCCTCATTGAAGCCCGCTGGGTGGTGCCGGTCGAGCCGCATGCCGTGGTGCTGGAGAACCATGCGGTGGTGGTGCAGGACGGGCGCATCGCGGCACTGCTGCCGATCGCCGAGGCGCATGCCACCTACGCGCCGCGCGAGCGCGTTTCGCTTGCCGAGCACGCGCTGATCCCCGGCCTGGTCAACAGCCACACGCACAACCCGATGACCCTGCTGCGCGGCCTGGCCGACGACCTGCCGCTGATGGTATGGCTGCAGCAGCACATCTGGCCGGCCGAGGCGAAGGTGATGGGGCCGGAGTTCGTGCGCGATGGCGTCGAGCTGGCGGTGGCCGAAATGCTGCGCGGCGGCACCACCTGCGCCAACGAGAACTACTTCTTTCCCGACGTGATCGGCGCCACCTACCGCAAGCTGGGTTTCCGCGCGGTGGTCGGCCTGCCGGTGATCGAGTTTCCCACCGCATGGGCGAAGAGCCAGGACGAATACTTCGAGCGCGCCGGCGAAGTGCACGACAGCTTCCGCGGCGACGGCCTGATCAGCACCGCGTTCGTGCCGCACGCGCCGTACACGGTGTCGGACGAGAGCTTCGAGCGCATCCGCGTGCTGTCCGACCAGCTCGACATCCCGGTGCATCTGCATACGCACGAGACCGCGCACGAGGTCGAGGACGAGAAGGCCAAGAGTGGCCTGCGTCCGTTCCAGCGCCTGCAGAAACTGGGCCTGGTCAACGACCGCCTGATCGCGGTGCACATGACCCAGCTGACCGACGGCGAGATCGCCGCCTGCGCTGCCGCCGGCGTGTCGGTGGTGCACTGCCCGGAGTCCAACCTCAAGCTCGCTTCCGGCTTCTGTCCGGCCGAAAAGCTGCGCGCGGCCGGCGTCAACGTGGCGCTCGGCACCGACGGCTGCGCCTCCAACAACGACCTGGACATGTTCGGCGAGATGCGCACTGCCGCGCTGCTGGCCAAGGCGGTGGCCGGCGACGCTGCCGCGTTCGATGCGGCGTTCGCGCTGCGCGCGGCCACGCTCAACGGCGCCAGGGCGGTCGGACTGGAGGCGAAGATCGGCTCGATCGAAGTCGGCAAGCAGGCCGACTTCGCCGCCGTGCGATTGAGCGACCTGGAAACCCAGCCGCTGTTCCACGTCGTCTCGCAGCTGGTCTACGCCACCGGCCGCCACCAGGTCAGCGACGTGTGGATCGCCGGCAAGCGCAAGCTGGCCGCGCGCGAACTGACCGGCATGGACACCGCCGCGATCCTGGAGCGCACGCGCGCCTGGCGCGAACGCATTGCCTCGGCCTGAACCGGAGTCTTTCGATGAACCGTTACCTGGTCCTGCTGATCCGCCGGCCGCACCTCGACCCGGCGGTGGTGCCGCTGCACCTGGCGTTCCTGCAGGGCTTGCATGCAGAAGGCCGGGTGGAACTGTCCGGCGGCTTCAGCGACAAGTCCGGCGGCGCCTACCTGCTGCACGCGGCCGACCTCGCCGAGGCGACCGCGATCGTGCACGACGATCCCGCCCACGTCAGCGGCGGCTGGGACATCACGGTGTACGAGTGGCAGGTGGTTTGATCTTTGCGCTCCTCCATGGGTGCGAAAATCAGGAAGCGGCCATCCATGGCCGCACTTTCCAATAAACTCACAGGTTCACCGTGGACTCGAACATGACCGCCGCCAACGTCAACCCCGACGAGATCGCCCGCTTCGACAGCCTGGCGGCACGCTGGTGGGATCCCGACGGCGAGTCGCGCCCACTGCACGACCTCAACCCGGTGCGCGCCGCCTATGTCGCTGCCCGCGTCGACCTGCGCAGGGCGAACGTGGCCGACGTCGGTTGCGGCGGCGGCCTGCTCAGCGAGGCGCTGGCGCGCGCTGGCGCGAAGGTCACCGGCATCGACCTGGGCGAGAAGGTGATCGATGTCGCGAAGCTGCACCTGCATGAGTCCGGGCTCGATGTCGACTACCGCGTGCAGTCCTCGGCCGAGTTGGCCGCGGCCGAGCCGGCAGGTTTCGACGCGGTGTGTTGCATGGAGCTGATCGAGCATGTGCCCGACCCGGCGGCGCTGGTGAACGACCTGGCCGCGCTGCTGAAGCCGGGCGGGCGGCTGTTCATGTCCACCCTCAACCGCACGCCGGCCGCGTTCGGCGCGGCGATCGTGGGTGCGGAATACGTGATGCGCCTGCTGCCGCGCGGCACCCATCACTACGCGCAGTTCCTCAAGCCGTCCGAGCTGGGCCGCCTGCTGCGCCACGCCGGGCTGGAGCTGGAGGACGTCTCCGGGCTGGCCTACAACCCGCTCAACCGCAAGGCCCGGTTGAGTTCGACCACCGCGGTCAACTACGTGCTCAGCGCACGCAAACCGGCATGAAGCCCTTGCCCGGAAACATCCAGGGCGTGCTGTTCGACCTCGACGGCACCTTGCTCGACAGCGCGCCCGACCTGTACGCCGCCTTGCAGGTGCAGTGCGCGGAAGAGGGCGTGCCGCCACCGCCGTATGCGCCGGTGCGCGAGGTGGTTTCGCGCGGTGCGCGTGCGGTGCTGCGCTGCGCGTTCGCCGATCGCGGCGAAGACGGGCTGGTCGCGCTGGTGCCACGCTACCTGCAGTTGTACCAGGACGTCATGGTGCGGCAGACGCGTGCGTTCGAGGGTATCGACGAGCTGCTGGCGCGGATCGAGGCACACGGCCTGCGCTGGGGCATCGTCACCAACAAGGCGGGCTTCCTCGCCGATGAGCTGGTGGTGCGCATTGGCTGGGCCGGGCGCGTCGACGCGGTGGTGTGCGGCGACACCCTGGCCGTGAAGAAACCCGATCCGGCGCCGGTGCTGCTGGCTTGTGAACGCGCCGGCGTAGCGCCTGCGCAAAGCCTGTTCGTCGGCGACGATCGCCGCGACGTGCAGGCCGGCGCGGCCGCCGGCCTGTACACGGTGGCGGTGAGCTGGGGCTACCTCGATGGCGGCGATCCGCACACGTGGGGAGCCGACGCCGTGCTGGACCATCCGGCCGAGCTGGCCGAACTGCTGAAATTGCAACCGGTGTCGGCATGATCGAATTGGTCGAACAGAACGCGGTGCTGCAGGGCTTCATCGACAAGTGGCTGGCGGTGCAGCCGCGCCAGCGCGTGGCGCTGGCCTTCGTCGACGGCCGGCGCTACCCCGGCCACATCGCGCTGGCCGCGCTGGAACAGGAACTGCTCGGCGCCGCCTACGGCATTCGCGAGCCGCAGGTGGCCACCGCCAAGCTCAACTGGTGGGCCGAGGAGCTGGCCGGCGCGCCGGCCAGCGGCGGACGCCATCCGCTGAGCCAGGTGCTGTTCGACGACGAGCGCGCGCATGCCATCGCCAGCGAGCTGTGGCTGGCGCCGGTACTGGCCGCGATGGCGCAACTGGAGCAGGGCACCGCCGCCGACTTCCCCGCGCAGGTCGAGGCGGCGTTGCCGCTGCACGGTGCGCTGGCCGTACTGGAAACCGCCTGGTGGTATGGCGCCGAGGCGTCGCCGGCGCGGGCATCGCGGGTGGCCGTGCTGAACCATTTGCTGCATGCGCTGTTGCGCTTGCCGCAGGATGTCGAGCGCGACCGCCTGCCGCTGCCGATGGCGCGGCTGGCACGGCATGGCCTGAGTCGCGTGCAGTTGCGCAGCCACGGCGCGGCGCGGCAGCAGGCGATCAAGGCGCAACTGGACGACCTGCTGGCCAGCTGGCAGGAGTCGGCCACGCTGGCCGGGCCGCTCAGCGTGTTTCGCGCGCTGGAATCGCGTCACGCCTGCGGCCTGGCGCGACGCGCGGCGCGCGCCGGCGACGCGCTGGCGGTGCTGCAGGCCGGCCAGTCGCGTACCGCGCTGACCACCGCGCTGCAGGCCTGGCAGGCCGCACGTGCATGGCGCCGCTACGTGGCGTAAAACGGCCACGGACGCAGTGTTTCCGCCACGCCACTATTGCGTGGCCGCCCGCCTGCCCCAAGATTGTCTGCTTCACGGCGACCGCTCGCCGATGCCAGGATTCCCCGCCATGCCGAACCAGGAAAACACCGCCCGCCTGTTGCCCGATGTCGCCGTGCACGCGCAGCCACATCTTGCCGGTGCGCTGGACTGGGTCGGCATGGCCGACATCCAGGTGCCGGTGTTGTTCGACGCCGGCGATGGCCAGGCGCAGCGTTCCAGTGCCCGGGTCGGCGCCTTCGTCAATCTGAACCGGCCGGACAAGCGCGGCATCCACATGTCGCGGCTGTACCTGCAGGTCGAGCAGGCGCTGAGCACGCAGACGTTGAATGCGTCGATGCTGCATGCGCTGCTGCGCGGGTTCCTCGAATCGCACAAGGATCTGTCCGACCGCGCCTGCCTCAGCATCCGTTTCGAGTACCTGGTGCGCCGCCCCGCGCTGAAAAGCGCCAACAGCGGCTGGCGCGCGTACCCGGTGTGCATCGAGGCCAGCCTCACCGGTGACGAGTTCCTGCTCGAGTTCGGCACCGAGGTGGTCTATTCCTCCACTTGCCCGGCCTCCGCCGCGTTGTCGCGCCAGCTGATCCAGGACCAGTTCGCCAGCGACTTCGATGCCGGCAAGCCGCTCGACCATGCCGCGGTGCTGGCCTGGCTCGGCAGCGAGAAGGGCATCGTCGCCACGCCGCATGCCCAGCGCAGCGTGGCGCGGCTGCGCATCCGCCCGGTGATCGGCGCGGGCTTCAACCTGATCGGCCTGATCGACCGCGTCGAGCGCGCGCTCGGCACACCGGTGCAGACGGCAGTGAAACGTGAGGACGAGCAGGCCTTCGCGCTGGCCAACGGCGGTAACCTGATGTTCTGCGAAGACGCCGCCCGGCGCATCCAGAAGGCACTGGATGCCGATGCCGTGCTGGGCGATTTCCACATCCGCGTCGAGCACCAGGAAAGCCTGCACCCGCATGACGCCGTGGCCTACGCAAGCAAGGGTGTGGAAGGCGGCTACGGCTCCACGCCGTGACGATTGCTGCCGCTTGCGCCGGCCCGGCATCGGCGGCCATCCCGAGGTAACCGTGCTTCACGCGAGACAGCGTGGGGACGGCGGCCTTGTGGCGACGAGTCCGCATTCCAGAACGCTCAGTGCGCCTCGGGAGAATGTCCCCGGTGGCGGCAGCGGGAAAAATGGAAGCGCTCGGGCACCGGGTCCTCGCCGCCCTCGCACAGCGGCTGGCAGCGCAGCAGGCGCCAGCCAGCCAGCAGGCTGCCGCGCCATGGGCCGAAGCGGGTGACCGCAATGCGTGCATAATCGGAGCAGCTGGGGTGGAAGCGGCAGTGCGGACCCAGCAGGGGACTGAGCCAGCGCTTGTACAAACGCAGCATCCACAGTATCAATCGGGTCAGGACGTTCACGGTGCCGAAGCGGCCAGCGGCGGGTAGTGGTACAAGTATTCCAGATGCGAGCTTGCTGGTGTAGGACACATGGGCTATAACACCCGGCCGCCACGGCCAAAAACGGTGAAGGGATATGGCGAAAACGACGCGTAGTTCGACCGCCGCCAAGGCGCAGAAGGGCAAGACTTCGACAGCGGCCAGGACCGCCGGCGCGGCCAGGGCGGCGGCGAGCAAGGGGCGAACCGTGAAGAGCGCCGGCAAGGCAGCCGCGAAGACCGTTCGCGGCGCGAACGGCAAGGCGGCGCCGAAGAAGGCCGCCACCCGGCCGGCCGCTGCGAAGAAAACGCTCGCCAAGCCCGTGGCCGGGAAGGCCGTTGCCAAGTCATCCGCGAAGAAACCCGCCGCGAAGAAACCAGCCGTGAAGAAACCAGCCGCGAAGAAGGCGGCCGTGAAGAAAGCCGCGGTCAAGAAGGTGGTGGCGAAAAAAGTCGTAGCGAAGAAACCGGTCGCGACGAAACCGGTAGCGAAAAAGGCACCCGCGAAAAAGGCGGTCACTCGGAACACCCGCCCGGCGAGTGGCGCCGCTGCGAAAACGGCAGCGAAGCCGGCGACGCGGGTGGTCGCCGGCAAGGCGCCGCCGGCCAAGACCGTGGCGAAACAGGTCGCCAAGCCGGAAACCAGGCCGGCTGCAAAACCCGTCGCAAAACCTGCTGCAAAACCTGTCGTCAAGCCGGTACTGGCGGCTGTCAAAAGCGTATCCCCGGCACCCGCCAGCACCCTGTTCAAGGGCAAGGTGGCGAGTGCAACCGCCATGGTGACACCGCGTGCAGCCCCGGCCGCCGCGGGCCATGCCTCTTCCCCCAAAAGCCCGAAAAACTCGTCGTCCTCAATGAATAAATCCGCTGCAAAGAAACTCGACAACGGCATCACCCGCGAAGACGGGCGATACGCGCTGCCGTCCACCAGCAACATCACGTTGCCCAAGGGTTACCACCCCTCGCCGAGCGAGGAGTACATGAACCCGATGCATCTGGCCTACTTCCGCAACAAGCTGCGCGACTGGCGCGACCAGCTGGTGGAAGAGTCGCGCCAGACCATGGACAATCTGCGTGAGGAGGTGCGCGACGTCGGCGACGAAGCCGAGCGTGCCACCCGCGAGACCGAGAATTCGCTGGAGCTGCGTACCCGCGACCGCTACCGCAAGCTGATCTCGAAGATCGACAAGGCGCTGCGCCGGATCGAGGAAGGCAGCTACGGCTTCTGCGAGGAGACCGACGAGGAAATCGGCATCGACCGCCTCGACGCCCGCCCGATCGCCACGCTGTCGCTGGACGCGCAGGAGCGTCGCGAGCACCTGCAAAAACAGATGGGCGACTGATCACCGCGCCGTCCCTGCGGCCGGGGATGGCGTCGTTGTCCGCATCCACGATCAGCAAAACCCCCGAGCCTCGTGGCTCGGGGGTTTTGTTTTTCCCGGGCGGGCTCGACGCTAGAACTGGTAGCGCAAGGTCAGGTTCGCGCCACGCGGCGCACCCGGCAGGTTGAGGTTCGGGCTGGTGCCGTGGGCGGACACGATGTAGCGCGTGTCGAACAGGTTGGTCAGGTTGAGCTGCAGCGAGACCGGCCCGGTGCGGTATTGCGCCATGAGGTCGGCGGTCACGTAGCCGGGCAGGGTCACCGTGTTGCCCAGGTTGGCCTGCCGTGCGCCGACCAGATTCAGGCCGCCGCCCAGCTGCCAGCGCTGCGCAAACGCGCGGGTGATCCACAGGTTGCCGCTGTTGCGCGGGGTGAGGGTGGCGCGCTTGCCCTGGACCGGACGCCCGGCATCCATCGCCACGGAACGGGTGACGCGCGCATCCAGCCAGGCGTAGCCGGCAAGCAGGCGCCAGCCGTCCGCCAGGTCCGCGGCGGCGCTGAGCTCGACGCCGCGCGTGCGTTGCGTGCCGATCGGCAGCACTTTGTGCGTGACCGGATCGGTGGCCTTGATGCCGCTGCGTTCCAGCTCGAAGAGCGCGGCGTTGAAGGTGACGCGTCCATCCAGCAGGTCGTATTTCGCCCCGACCTCGGTGTTGTGCGTACGCTCCGGTGCGATGTCCGCATTGCTCGCGGCGAGCGCGAACGCCTCGCCGGAAGGCTGGAACGAACGGCTCCAGGACAGGTAGTAGGACTGCGTGGCCGAAGGCTGCCAGACCACGCCCGCGCGCGGGCTCAGCGCCTTGTCGGTGCGCAGGAGGTTGCGCTGGCCCGGCAGGTGGTTTTCCGTCTCCTGCCTGAAGCGGTCGTAGCGCACGCCCAGCAGGGCTTTCCACTGTGAACCCAGGCTCACCAGATCCTGCAGGTAGACGGCAGCCGTGTCGAAGATGCCGAGGTTGTCGGCGGCTGGCGTGCGGGACACCTGCAGCGGCAACACCGGCAGCACGGGATGGAACAGGTCGACCACCGCCACGCCGCTGGCGCTGCGATTGAGCAGGGCCTTGTCCTGCCGCCCCAGTTCCAGGCCGTAGAGCAGGTCATGGCTGAGCGCGTCGCCGGCCAGGTGCTGGCTGAGTTCGGTCTGGTTGAACCAGCCGTGTTCGTGCCGATCCACGTTGGAGCGGTTGAGCGAAACGGTTCGCGCGCTTTCGTCGACGCTGCCCGGCAGCGTGTTGTTGCGGTCGAGCTTGTAGTCGTACCAGCGTGTGGCGTTGCGCAGCGTGAGGTCGTCGCTGAAGGCGTGGGTCAGGGTTGCGGTGGTCGAGCTCACGGTGGACTCGCTGGTGTCGACGTCGCGCGCATTGGCCGCGCCGTAGTAGGTGCCCCTCGGCACGTCGACCGGGCGTCCGTGCCAGGCCGGAATGCCGAAATCGGTGACGCGGCGGTCCTTCAGGTAATCGGCCTGCAGCAGCAGCGTGGTGTTGCTGCCGGGGTGCAGCAGCACCGAGGGAGCCACGGCACGGCGTTTGAGGAACTGCGGGTCGCGGTAGCTGTTGGCATCCTCGACCGCGCCGGTGAGACGCCACGCGCTGCCGGCGTCGCCAAAGCGCCGCCCGACGTCCAGCTCGCCGCGGCGATCGGTCCAGCTGCCGTAGCTGAGCGCGAGCTGGCCACCGTCAGTGCCGGGCTGCCGGGTGATGCGATTGATCAGGCCGCCCGACGAGCCACGCCCGTACAGCACCGACGCCGGTCCCTTCAGCACCTCGATGCGCTCAATGTTGGAGAGGTCGCGGAAGTACAGCGCATCGTCGCGCAGGCCGTCGACAAACTGGTCCGCGATCGCGGTGAAGCCGCGGATGGAAACCTGGTCGCGCTGGCCGTCACCGGTCGAGAAGCCGACGCCGGGCACGTTCTTCAGTGCATCCTGCATCGACGTGGCGTGCTGGTCGCGCAGCACGCTGGCCGGCACCACGTTCACCGTCTGCGGCACGTCGCGCAGGGCGGCGTCGATTTTGGTGGCGCTGGTGGCGTCCGGCACGCGGTAATCGCCGGGATGGGTGGCCTGCACGTTGACGCCGGGCAGCAGCTTGGCCTGGTCGGCGGAAGCTTCGTCGGCAACGGCCCGGGGCGAGCCCAGGATGGCGAGCAGGGCGAGGGAGAGAGGCAGCAGGCGCATGGAGGAATCCTGGGCAGCCGTGGGCCACGCGCGTCCCTCGCGGGGGGCGCGATGAGCACACAGGGGATGGCGCCGGGCCGGCGTGGCGCTGGCTGGCTCAGGCCGCGGCGAACGGATGGAGCGCTTTCATCGTTGCCGGCCGGAAGCAGCCAGCAAGATGTTGCGAATTATTCTCATTTTCACAAATGGCGTCAACACTGCAGTGGATTGACGCCGTGCGGTGCGCAGCGAGCACCGTTGCGGGTGATGGGCAACGCGGCGAAGAGGGCAAAAGGTGCGTGGCGTCTCCGCTTCGTGCGATCAGCCGCCGCCCGCCGCGGCGGCGTAGCCCTTCAATTTGGCCAGCATCGCGGCCAAACCGTTCGAGCGGGTCGGCGAGAGGTGCTTGGCCAGGCCGATCGTGCCGATGAAGGCTGGCTCGGTGGCGAGGATCTCCGCGGCCGGGCGGTCGGAGTAGACGCGCAGCACCAGCGCGATCAGGCCCGACACGATCGCCGAGTCGCTGGCCGCTTCGAAATGCATGCATGACGCATCGCCACTGGGTACCAGCCAGACCATCGACTGGCAGCCGTGCACGCGGTATGCCTCGGTCTTGTACTCATCCGGGAACGGCGGCAACTGCCGGCCGAGATCGATCAGGTACTGGTAGCGTTCGGTCCAGTCGCCGAGGAAGGCGAATTCCTCGGTGATCTCCTGCTGCGCCTGCTCGGCGCGGGTGGTGGCGGTAGCGTTCATGCGCCCATTATCGCGCGGAGCGGGGCGGGAAATGAAATGCGCAGAAGCGCACCCTGTGCGCGATGTTCTTCGTCACGTGATGGAAGGCATCGCGTACAGGGTGCGCTCTTGCATGTGCGTCATGGCTTGGCGATGCTCCAGCGCGTGCCCTGGGCGCTGTCCTCGATCGCGATGTGCATGGCCGCCAGTTCGTCGCGGATCGCGTCGGCACGCGCAAAATCGCGGGCGGCGCGGGCGGCCTGGCGCTGTTGCAGCAGATCCTCGATGTGCGCTGCGTCGACCGTGCTCTCGCCACGCCTGAACCAGGCTTCCGCATCCTGCTGCAGCAGGCCGAGCAGGGCGCCGCCCCCGAGCAACGCGGCTTTCGCCGCGGCGCTGCCGGACTGGCGCGCGGCATCGGCCAGTACGGACAGCTCGGCCAGCGCCTGCGGCGTGTTGAGGTCGTCGCACAAGGCTGCTTCGATGCGCTCGGGCACCGGCAGTTCGCCGGGCGGCAGTTCGACCATGGCCAGGTCGCGCAGCACGCGATACCAGCCGTCCAGCGTGCTGGTCGCCTGGGCGATGGCCGCCTCGGACCAGTCCAGCGGCTGCCGGTAGTGGCCGCTCAGCAGGCGCAGGCGCAGCGCCTCGGGCGGGTGCAGCTTGAGCAACTCGTGCAGCAGCAGCACGTTGCCCAGCGACTTGGACATCTTGCGGCCGTCGAAGGTGAGCATGCCGTTGTGCATCCACCAGCGCGCGAAAATCCTGCCGCCGTGCGCGCAGGTGGACTGGGCGATCTCGTTCTCGTGGTGCGGGAACAGCAGGTCGATGCCGCCGGCGTGGATGTCGATGGTCTCGCCCAGGTGCGCTGCGCTCATCGCCGAGCACTCGATGTGCCAGCCGGGGCGGCCGCGGCCCCATGGGCTGTCCCAGCCGGGCAGCTCCGGCGTGGACGGTTTCCACAGCACGAAGTCGCCGGGGCTGCGCTTGTAGGGCGCCACGTCGACGCGCGAGCCGGCGATCAGCTCGTCGGTGTCGCGGCCGGACAGCTCGCCATAGGCCGGGAAGGAGCCGACGTCGAACAGCACGTGGCCTTCGGCGGCGTAGGCATGGCCGCCGTCGAGCAGGCTCTCGATCATCGCGATGATCGGGCCGACGTGGGTGGTGGCATGCGGCTCGATGTCCGGCGGCGCCACGCCGAGCACGGCCATGTCCTCGCGATACGCCTGCGCGAAACGTTCGGTGATCGTGCCGATCGGCACGCCCTGCTGCTGCGCAGCGGTGTTGATCTTGTCGTCGACGTCGGTGATGTTGCGCGCGTACGCCACCTGCGGGTAATGCCGGCGCAGCAGCCGCACCAGCACGTCGAACACCACCGGCCCGCGCGCATTGCCGATATGCACGTAGTTGTAGACGGTGGGGCCGCACAGGTAGATCGTCACGCGCTCGGGGTCGAGCGGAGCGAACGGTTCGGTGCGGCGGGTGAGGCTGTTGTAGAGCGAAATCGGCATCGGTGGGGTCCGCAGCGTGGGGCGGCGCACGGCAGGGCGCAGCCAGCGCGGCATCTTAACAAGGTGTAAGCGACCGAGTCGCGCAAGGTCCCGCCGGGAGGGGTTCTAAGCGTGTATTCAGTGTCAATTTGCTGGAATGCTGCCAGTACGCGCGCAAGCGCGCCCGCCGTTCTGCAATTGGGAGGCTGCCATGACCAAGCCATGGCTTTGTGCACTGGTACTCGCCGTGATGGCCACAAGCGTCCACGCTCAGGATGGGCGTTACGCCAATGCCGATGACAATACTCACTACGGCTGGGCCGACGTGCTGCGGGCCGACCCGGTGCAGGGCGTCACCCGCACCGAAGTGCCGCGGCAGGAGTGCTACGAGCAGCCGGTGGTGCGCCGCGAGGGCGGCAACAGCACGGCCGGCACGGTGCTGGGCGCCGTGATCGGCGGCGTGCTGGGCAACACCGTGGGCAAGGGCGATGGACGCAAGGCCGCCACCGTCGCCGGTGCCGTTGCCGGCGGCGCCATCGGCAACCGGGCATCCAGCCGCGGCAGTGAATACGAGTCCACCCAGACCCAGTGCCGCGAGGTCAGCTCGATCAGCGAGCAGCGCCGGATCATCGGCTACGACGTGGAATACCGCTATCGCGGCGAGATCTATACGTCGCGCCTGAACTACGACCCGGGCGAGCGCCTGCGCGTGCGTGTGCGGGTCGACCCCGCCGACTGATTCGCCCGCCTGACCGTCGCCGCCACCCGTTGGCGGCGATCTTTTTCCGGGACCCGATTTTTTTGTTGCACGGCAGCGAAATTGCCGCCATCATGCGCACTCGTTACTTGGAACCCCGCATGTCCACAGCCGTCTATACCGCCACCGTACTGACCAGCGCCCGCGCGGCTGCTGGCATGACGTCGCGTGCGCGCCGACCGCTGGATGGACATTCGGCCGGGTAGGCAGTCGCACGCGTTTCATGTGCATCGACGACAAAACCCGGCCATCGCGCCGGGTTTTTTGTTGGTTTATTTCACGCGGATCCATCCGCAACACCCCGGCCATCCATGGCCGGACCACACAATCTGGCGCGAATCCATTCGCAACACCCCGGCCGTCCATGGTCGGACCACACAATCTGGCGCGAATCCATTCGCAATACCCCGGCCGTCCATGGTCGGACCACACAATCTGGCGCGGATCCATCCGCAACACCCCGGCCGTCCATGGTCGGGCCACACAATCTGGCGCGAATCCATTCGCAACACCCCGGCCATCCATGGCCGGACTCTTCAACAAGGCATCGACTTCATGACCATTCGGCATTTCTTGACTACCCAGGATTACAGCCGCGCCGAGATCGATGCGCTGCTGGAGCAGGCCGCCGTGTTCAAGTGCTCGCCGCGCGGGCAGCAGCTGGCCGGCAAATCCATCGCGCTGCTGTTCTTCAACCCCTCGATGCGCACGCGCACCAGCTTCGAGCTGGGTGCGTTCCAACTGGGTGGCCACGCGATCGTGCTGGCGCCGGGCAAGGACGCGTGGCCGATCGAGTTCGAGGTGGGCAGCGTGATGGACGGCGATACCGAGGAGCACATCGCCGAGGTGGCGCGGGTGTTGTCGCGTTACGTCGACCTGATCGCGGTGCGCGCGTTTCCGAAGTTCCAGGACTGGGCGGTGGACCGGCAGGACAAGGTGATCAAGGCGTTCGCGCAGTACGCCACGGTGCCGGTGATCAACATGGAGACGATCACCCACCCCTGCCAGGAGCTGGCCCACGCGCTGGCGCTGAAGGAGCACCTGGGCGACCTGCAGAACAGAAAGTACGTGCTGACCTGGACCTATCACCCGAAGCCGCTGAATACCGCGGTGGCGAATTCCGCGCTGCTGATCGCGACCAAGCTGGGCATGGACGTGACCTTGCTGTGCCCCACGCCCGATTACGTGCTGGACGAACGTTACATGGCGTTTGGCCGTCTGAACGTCGAGCAGAACGGCGGTTCGCTGAAGGTCAGCCACGACATCGAGGAGGCCTACGCCGGCGCCGACGTGGTCTATGCCAAGAGCTGGGGCGCGCTGCCGTTCTTCGGCCGCTGGGAGCAGGAAAAGCCGGTTCGCGAGGCGAGCAGGCACTTCATCGTCGACGAGGCGAAGATGGCGCTGACCAACCACGGCCTGTTCAGCCACTGCCTGCCGCTGCGCCGGAACATCAAGGCCACCGACGCGGTGATGGATTCGCCCGCCTGCATCGCCATCGACGAGGCCGAGAACCGCCTGCACGTGCAGAAGGCGGTGATGGCTTCGCTGATCGGGCAGGGCTGAGCCGTCATGTACACGCCGAAGCATTTCGTGGAAAGCCGCGTCGAAGCCCTGCACGGACTGATCCGCGCGTATCCGTTCGCCACGCTGGTGACCCGTGCGGCCGACGGATTGACGGCCAATCACCTGCCGTTCGAACGGGTCGGCGAGGTGCTGCACGGCCATGTCGCCCGCGGCAACGAACTGGCGCGACTGGACGGCGCCGAAGTGCTGCTGGTGTTCCAGGGGCCGGACGGCTACATCAGCCCGAACTGGTACCCGAGCAAACACGAGACCGGGCGCGACGTGCCGACCTGGAACTACGCGGTGGTGCACGTGCATGGCCGCCTGCGCGTGATCGATGACGCGGCCTGGCTGCGTCGCCTGCTGGAAACCTTGACCGATCACCATGAGGCCGGCCAGCCGCAGCCGTGGAAGATCACGGATGCACCAGACGACCACATCGAGAAGTCGCTGCGCGCGATTGTCGGGCTGGAGGTCGTGGTCGAGCGGATCGAAGGCAAGTTCAAGCTGAGCCAAAACCATCCAGCGCGCAACCGCGCGGGCGTGATCGCCGGGCTGCGCGAGCGCAGCGGCGGTGGCGACGCGGAGCTGGCCGCATGGATGACTCAACAAGAGGAATCGAAACCGTGAACCATCAGCATCACTATCGCGTCGCCGTGGAATGGACCGGCAACCTCGGCAGCGGCACGGACAGCTACCGCAACTACAGCCGCGACCACGTGATCCGCATCGACGGCAAGCCGGCGATCGCCGGTTCCTCCGACCCCACCTTCCGCGGCGATGCCGCGAAGCACAATCCCGAGGACATGCTGGTGGCCGCGCTGTCGACCTGCCACATGCTGTCCTACCTGCACATGGCCACCGTGGCCGGCGTGGTGGTGACGGCGTATAGCGATGCTGCCGAAGGCACGATGGTCACCGAAGGCGATGGCGGCCGCTTCGTCGAAGTGGTGCTGCGCCCCACGGTGACCATCAGTGCCGCCAGCGACCCGGCCAAGGCCGAGGCCGCGCACGAGGCGGCGCATCACGCCTGCTTCATCGCCAATTCCGTGAATTTCCCGGTGCGCTGCGAGCCGCGCGTCGTCGTCGAATCCGCCTGACCACCCTTCTTTCCAGGATCTGCAAGCCATGAGCAAAGACATCGTCCTCGCCTTTTCCGGCGGCCTCGACACCAGTTTCTGCGTGCCCTATCTGCAGGAGCGCGGCTGGGCCGTGCATACCGTGTTTGCCGATACCGGTGGCGTGGATGCCGCGGAGCGCGCCTTCATCGAAGGGCGCGCGCAGGAGCTGGGCGTGGCCAGCCACGTCACCGTGGATGGCGGTCCGGCGATCTGGGCGGACTTCGTCAAGCCGTTCGTGTGGGCGGGCGAGGGCTACCAGGGCCAGTACCCGCTGCTGGTGTCCGACCGCTACCTGATCGTCGAAGCCGCGCTGAAGCGCGCCGCCGAACTCGGCACGAAGGCGATCGCGCATGGCTGCACCGGCATGGGCAACGACCAGGTGCGCTTCGACCTGGCGGTGAAGGCGCTGGGCGACTACCAGATCGTGGCGCCGATCCGCGAGATCCAGAAGGAACACACGCAGACGCGCGCCTACGAACAGAAGTTCCTGGAAGAGCGAGGCTTCGGCGTGCGCGCCAAGCAGCAGGCGTACACCATCAACGAGAACCTGCTCGGCCTGACCATGTCCGGCGGCGAGATCGACCAGTGGCAGGTGCCCGGCGCCGGCGCGGTGGGCTGGTGCAAGCCGCGCGCCGAATGGCCGTCCAAACCGCTGCGGGTGAAGATCGGCTTCATCAACGGCGAGGCGGTGACGCTGGACGGCGAGGCGATGGCCGGGCACACCATGCTGGCGAAGCTCAACGGCCTGTTCGCGCAATACGGCGTGGGTCGCGGCCTCTACACCGGCGACACCACCATCGGCCTCAAGGGCCGCATCATCTTCGAGGCGCCGGGTCTGACCGCGCTGCTCGCCGCGCACCGCGCGCTGGAAGAAGCGGTGCTCAGCAAGCAGCAGAACCGCTTCAAGCCGGATGTCGCGCGCAAGTGGGTGGAGCTGGTCTACGAGGGCTTCTTCCACGATCCGCTGAAGACCGATCTGGAGGCGTTCCTGGCGTCCAGCCAGTCCACCGTCAACGGCACGGTGACGCTGGAAACGAACGGCGGCAGTGTCGGCGCGGTGGCGGTGGAGTCGAAGCACATCCTCAATGCCAAGGGCGCCACCTACGCGCAGTCGGCCGACTGGGGCGTGGAAGAAGCCGAGGGCTTCATCAAACTGTTCGGCATGAGCAGCACGCTGTGGGCCGAGGTCAATCGCGGATGAGCGCACTGCTCGATGCCACGTTGAAACATCTGGCGGCGCTGGTCGGCTTCGACACGCGCAATCCGCCGCGCACGATCGACACCGGTGGCATCTTCGACTACCTGCGCGCGCAACTGCCCGGCTTCGAGGTGACGGTGACCGACTTCGGCGCCGGCGCGGTAGCCCTGCACGCGGTGCGCGGCCAGCCGAAGGTCCTGTTCAACGTGCACTTGGACACCGTGCCGGACTCGCCGGCCTGGACCGCCGACCCGCACACGCTGCGGGTCACTGCCGATCGCGCGATCGGCCTGGGTGCGTGCGACATCAAGGGGGCGGCGGCGGCGTTGCTGGCGGTGGCGAAGGCCAGCGACGGCGATCTGGCGCTGCTGTTCACGACCGACGAGGAGGCCAACGATGCGCGCTGCATCGCCGGCTTCCTGCGCGAACCGCATGCCTACGACGCGGTGATCGTGGCCGAGCCCACGAAGGGCGAGGCGGTGCTGGCGCATCGCGGCATCCAGTCGGTGCTGATGCGCTTTGCCGGGCTAGCCGGGCATGCGTCGGGCGAGCAGCAGCCCGGCGACAGCGCGCTGCACCAGGCCGTGCGTTGGGGCAGCGCCGCGCTGGATTTCGTCGCGGCACAGTCGCACGAACGTTTCGGCGGGCTCACCGGCCTGCGTTTCAACATCGGCCGCATCGAGGGCGGCATCAAGGCGAACATGATCGCGCCGACGGCGGAAGTGCGCTTCGGCTTTCGCGCCTTGCCCACGATGAATCCGGATCACCTGCTGATCCGTTTGCGCAATCTGGTGGAACCGCAGCCGGTGGAGTTCGTCGAGACTTTTCGTGGCGCCTCGCTGCCGGCCGGCGATACCGCCAGCGCCGAGGCGAACCGGCTGGTCGCGCGCGACCTCGCCGACGAGCTGGGCATCCCGGTCGGCAACGCGGTGGACTTCTGGACCGAAGCCGCGCTGTTCTCTGCCGCTGGCTGCACCGCCTTCGTCTACGGCCCCGGCGACATCGCGCAGGCGCACAGCGCCGACGAGTGGGTCGCGCTGGACCAGCTCGAACGCTATGCGCAAACGGTTTATCGAATCATTGAAAAGTCCGGCCAGGGACGGCCGGTTTTTGACTCTGGCGTTCACGGATGAACGCACTGGAAAACACAATGGACACGGCTAAGCACAACACCCGCAAGACCATCGTGCGCCTGCTCTCCAGCATGGGCAGCGCGAAGGAAATCCAGCAGTACCTGAAGCGCTTCTCCGAGCTGGACGCCAAGCGCTTCGCCGTGGTCAAGGTCGGCGGTGCCGTGCTGCGCGACGAGCTGGCCGATCTGGCCTCGTCGCTGACCTTCCTGCAGCAGGTGGGGTTGACCCCGATCGTGCTGCACGGCGCCGGCCCGCAACTCGACGAGGAGCTGGCTGCCGCCGGCATCGTGAAGCAGACCGTGGGTGGCCTGCGCGTGACCTCGCCGAAGGCGCTGGGTATCGTGCGGCGCGTGTTCATGCAGCAGAACCTGAAGCTGGTCGAGGCGCTGCAGTCGATGGACACCCGCGCCACCGCCGTGCCCTCGGGCGTGTTCATGGCCAGTTACCTCGACCGCGAGACCCTGGGGCTGGTCGGCAAGGTGGAGAGCATCAACCTGGCGCCGATCGAGGCCAGCCTGCACGCGAATTCGATCCCGGTGATCGCCAGTCTGGGCGAGACCGATGAGGGGCAGATCCTCAACGTCAACGCCGATGTCGCCGCCAACGAACTGGTGCGCGCACTGCAACCGTACAAGATCGTGTTCCTCACCGGCACCGGCGGCCTGCTCGACGGCGAGGGCAAGGTGATCGACTCGATCAACCTCAGTACCGAGTTCGAGCAGCTGATGGCGCAGCCGTGGATCAATGGCGGCATGCGGTTGAAGATCGAGCAGATCGCCGACCTGCTGGCCGACCTGCCGCTGACCTCGTCGGTGTCGATCACCCGACCGTCCGAACTGGCCAAGGAACTGTTCACCCACAAGGGTTCGGGCACCCTGGTGCGGCGTGGCGAGAAGGTGCTGCGCTTCGATTCCTGGGAAGGCGTGGACCGCGCGCGCATGCGCGGGCTGATCGAATCCAGCTTCGGCCGCACCCTGGTGCCGGATTATTTCGAGCGCACGAAACCGTTCCGCATCTACGTCAGCGAGAACTACCGCGCCGCGATGATCCTCACCATGGAAGGTGACCTGCCGTACCTGGACAAGTTCGCCGTGCTCGACGACGCGCAGGGCGAAGGCCTGGGCCGCGCAGTGTGGCAGGTGATGCGCGAGGAAAACCCGCAGCTGTTCTGGCGCTCGCGTCACCGCAACCCGGTCAACATCTTCTACTACGCCGAGTCGGACGGCTGCATCAAGCAGCCGCGCTGGAAGGTGTTCTGGTACGGCATCGACGAGCTCGACACGATTTCCCGCTGCGTGGCGCATTGCGCGCAACGCCAGCCGACACTGGTGGATTGAGCCATGCACACGAACAGGAAAACGGTAGGCATCGTCGGCGCGCGCGGCCATACCGGCATGGAACTGATCCGCCTGATCGCGGCGCATCCGGTGCTGCAACTGGCCTTCGTTTCCTCGCGCGAACTGGACGGCCAACGCGTGGCCGATCACGTCGACGGTTTCGCCGACGAACTGCGCTATGCCAGCCTGGACCCGGCCGCGGTGGCGGCGCAGGGCGCCGACGTGGTGATCCTGGCGCTGCCCAACGGCAAGGCGGCGCCGTTCGTCGAGGCGATCGACGCGGCGAAGCCGGACACGTTGATCCTCGACCTTTCCGCCGACTACCGCTTCGACCCGTCGTGGTACTACGGCCTGCCGGAACTCACCCGCGGGCAGTGGCGGGGCGAGAAGCGCATCAGCAACCCCGGCTGTTACGCCACCGCGATGCAGCTGTCGATCGCGCCGCTGAGGGACCTGCTGGCTGCGCCGCCGGTGTGCTTCGGCGTCTCCGGTTATTCCGGCGCCGGCACCACGCCGTCGGACAAGAACGACCCGGAGAAGCTGCGCGACAACCTGATGCCCTACGCGCTCACCGGCCACATGCACGAGAAGGAAGCCTCGTTCCGGCTCGGCGTGCCGGTGGAATTCATGCCGCACGTGGCGCCGCACTTCCGCGGGCTCACCGTCACCACCAACCTGTATCTGACCCGCCCGCTGAAACGCGAGGACGTGCTGCAGCGTTTTCATGCCGCCTACGACGGCGAGAAGCTGGCCATCGTGACCGACGAGGCGCCGTGGGTCAGCCGCATCGCGCACCGCCACCATGCCGAGGTCGGCGGCTTCGCCGTATCGGCCGACGGCAAGCGCGTGGTGATCGTGGCCACGCTGGACAACCTGCTGAAGGGCGCCGCCACCCAGGCGATGCAGAACATCAACCGCGCGATCGGCGTGGACGAGTACACCGCGATTCCGCTCTAGCCGATTTCAGGACACCACCATGACCCAACCCCTCTGGCAAAAAGCCGGCATCCAGATCGACGCGAAGATCATGCGGTTCCTCGCCGGCGACGACGTGCTGCTGGATCGCGAGTTCTTCCTGCACGACATCACCGCCAGCAAGGCGCACGTGGAAGGGCTGGCCAACATCGGCGTGGTCAGCACCGACGAAGCCGCCGCGCTGAAGCGCGAGCTGGATGCGCTGGCCGAAGATTTCACGAGCGGCGCCTTTTTGCTGGACGAGCGCTACGAGGACGGCCATTCGGCGATCGAGGCCCGCCTCACCGAACGCCTTGGCGACGCCGGCCGCCGCGTGCACACCGGGCGCAGCCGCAACGACCAGATCCTGGTCGCCACCCGGCTGTGGCTGAAGGACAAGCTGGCCGCGCTGGAGGCGCATTGCCGCGCGATCGCCGAGGCCTGCCTTGAGCGCGCGTCGCAAGAAGCCGTGCCGATGCCCGGCTACACACACCTGCAGCGCGCGGTGGTCTCGTCCACCGCGATGTGGTTCGCCGGCTTCGCCGAGGGCTTCATCGACAACGTGCTGCGCGCGCGCCAGACGATGACGCTGATCGACGCGAATCCGCTCGGCACCGCCGCCGGCTACGGCGTGAACATGAAGCTCGACCGCGAGCACACCACCCGGGCGCTCGGCTTCGCGCGCATGCAGATCTCGCCGATCTACGCCCAGCTGTCGCGCGGCAAGTTCGAGATGGCCGTGCTGGAGGCGATCGGCGGCGCGCTGCTCGACCTGCGCCGGCTGGCGTGGGACCTGTCGCTGTTCACCACCGCCGAATTCAACTTCGTCAGGCTGCCGGCCGAGTACACCACCGGCAGCTCGATCATGCCGAACAAGCGCAACCCCGACGTGATCGAACTGCTGCGCGCCAGCTATGCCAGCGTGGCGGCCGCGCGCACCGAGATCGAGCAGCTGCTGTCGCTGCCGTCCGGCTACCAGCGCGACCTGCAGTTCTCCAAGGGTTCGCTGTTCCACGGCGTGCGCCACGGCCTGGGCGCACTGGAGCTGGTGCCCGACCTGCTGGCACGGCTTGAGTGGAACGCGGGCGCCATGCGCGCCGCGATCGAGCCGGCGATGTACGCCACCGACGTGGCGATCGAACAGGCGGCCGCCGGCGTGCCGTTCCGCGATGCGTATCGCGCGGCGGCGGAAACCGCGGCATCGGCGGGGCAGGGGCGCACGCCCGAAGGCAGCCTCGCCGCGCGCGTCTCGCCGGGCGCCGGCAACGACTTGCGACTGGATGAATTGCGCGTTCGTCTGCGCGAACTCGACGGCTGAGAGGCCTCAGGGCATGGCGATGATCGACACGAAGAAAGTGCGCGACGTTTTGCCCGAACAGGTGTTGCCCAGCTGGCGCCGTGCCGTTCTCAAGGTCGGCAGCAACCTGCTCGCCGCCGATGGCGGCGGCCTCACCCCGCGCCATGCCAAGGCGCTGGCCGCCTTCATCGCCGCCAGCCACGCCGATGGCCGCGAGGTGGTGCTGGTGTCCTCCGGCGCGGTGGCGGCCGGGCGCGCGCTGCTGCGCCAGCATGCGCGCGGCAGCAGCGGCCTCGCCGCGCGGCAGGCGCTGGCCGCGCTGGGCCAGGCGCCGATGATCGCGCTGTGGCAGTCGCTGTCCGCGCGGCCGGTGGCGCAGGTGCTGCTGACCCACGACGACCTGCGCAACCGCCGCCGCTACCTCAACGCGCGCGCCACCTTGCGCGAGCTGCTGCAGCTCGGCGTGCTGCCGGTGGTCAACGAGAACGACACCGTCTCGGTGGACGAACTGAAGCTCGGCGACAACGACAACCTCGCCGCCATCGTGGCCGCGCTGGTCGATGCCGACCTGCTGCTGATCGCCTCCGACGTCGATGCGCTGTACAGCGCCGACCCGCGGCGCGATCCCGCGGCCGTGCCGATCGCGCAGGTCGCCGCGCTGACCCCGGAGATCGTCGCCATGGCCGGCGACAGCGGCAGCGCGGCCGGCACCGGCGGCATGCGCACCAAGCTGCAGGCGGCGGCGAAGGCTGCCGCCGCCGGCATCCCCACGGCCTTGTTCAGCGGGCGCGAGGCGGCCACCGTGCAGGCGCTGCAACGCGGGCGACTGCGCGGTACGCTGATCGCCGCGGCTTCCACGCGATTGCAGGCGCGCAAATACTGGCTGCGCCACGCACCCGCCGCGCCGGGCCGCATTCGTATCGACGCTGGTGCGGTGAAGGCGCTGGCCGGCGGGCGCGTCTCGCTGCTGCCGGGCGGCGTGCTCGGCGCCGACGGCGAGTTCCACCGCGGCGACCTGGTCGAGATCGTCGACGCGGACGGTGCCGCGGTCGCGCGCGGACTCAGCCAGTACGGTGCCGCCGAGGTGCGCCGGCTGGCCGGCCGGCACAGCCGCGAGATCGACGACGTGCTCGGCTACAGCTACGGCGACGAGGTGGTGCACCGCGACGACCTCGTCGGCATGAACCGCCCGGTCGCGTCCGGGCAGGAGGTCAACGCATGAGCACGATCCGCGAACAGGCACTGGCTTGCCGCGACGCCGCCCGGGTCGTGGCGGCGCTGGGCAGCGAGGCGAAGCGTGCGCTGCTGCGCGACATGGCCGCGGCGCTGGAAGCGCAGTCCGCCGCGGTGCTGGCCGCCAACGCCGAGGACATGCGCCAGGTCGCGGCGAAAGGCGTGCAAGGCGCCATGCTCGACCGGCTGCGGCTGGACGAAGCGCGCGTGGCCGGCATCGCCGGCGCGCTGCGCGAGGTGGCCGAGCTGCCCGATCCGGTCGGCGTGACGACCCGCCGCGAGACGCGGCCGAATGGCCTGTCGGTCGAGCGCGTGCGCATCCCGCTCGGCGTGATCGCGATGATCTACGAGGCGCGCCCCAACGTCACCGCCGACGCCGCGGCGCTGTGCCTGATGGCCGGCAACGCGGTGATCCTGCGCGGCGGCTCCGAGGCGATCCACTCCAACCTCGCCATCGCCGCGGCGTTGCACACCGCGCTGCGCGCGCACGGCGTGCCCGAGGCGGCGGTGACGGTGCTGCAGGATCTCAGCCGCGAGGCAATGGTCGAGCTGCTGCAACTCGTCGACATCGTCGACCTGGCCATCCCGCGCGGCGGCGAAGGCCTGATCCGCTTCGTCGCCGAACACGCGCGCGTGCCGGTGATCAAGCACTACAAGGGCGTCTGCCACCTGTACGTGGACCGCGCCGCCGACCTCGAGCTGGCGTTGAACCTGCTGATCGACGGCAAGACCTCGCGCCCCGGCGTGTGCAACGCGCTGGAGACGCTGCTGGTGCATCGCGATGTGGCCGATGCGTTCCTGCCACGCGCCACGCAGGCACTGCGTGAGCGCGGCGTCGAACTGCGCGGCGACGAACGCAGCCGCGCCCTGGTGCCCGACATGCACGCAGCCACGGAAGATGACTACGCCGCCGAATTCCTCGACCTGATCCTCGCCGTGCGCGTGGTTGACGACCTCGACGACGCCATCGCCCACATCCGCCGCTACGGCTCCGACCACACCGAAGTCATCGCCACCGCCGACCAAGCCGCCGCGCGACGCTTCGTGCAGGCGATCCGCTCCGCCGTGGTGATGGTCAACGCCTCCTCGCGCTTCAGCGACGGCGGCGAACTCGGCCTCGGCGCCGAGATCGGCATCTCCACCACGAGACTGCATGCCTACGGCCCGATGGGCGCCGAGGCGCTTACGGTGGAGCGGTTTGTGGTGCGCGGGGTGGGGCAGGTGAGGCATCCGCCAAGCCGGGTCTGAGAGCCCGTTCAAGATTTCCAGGTACCCCGCGCCGGCATCGGTGCTGGCTCGAGTCGCTATCGTGTCGCCGGTGCGTGCGCGATTTCTTGCGCAATGCCCATGTCTTTGCATTCGTGAGCGCGGGCTACAATCCGACCCTGATACTCCTGAAGGCAGCAGTCGTCGATGACACGTGCAGACCAGGAACCCGCCGTGCGCTGCCGCGGCCTGACCAAACACTATGGTTCGGGCAACGAGCGCGTGGATGCGTTGCGCGGCGTCGACCTCGATGTGCGCATCGGGGAATTGCTGATGTTGGTGGGGCCGTCGGGATGCGGCAAGACCACCCTGATCTCGATCATCACGGCGATCCTCGACCAGGATGAGGGCACCTGCGAAGTGCTGGGCCGCGATATCGGCCGCATGACGGAGAGCGAGCGAACGCGCTTTCGCGGCGGGGCCGTCGGTTTCGTCTTCCAGGCCTTCAACCTGCTGCCTGCGCTCACCGCGGCGGAGAACGTGTCGGTACCCCTGCTGGTGTCGGGCGTGGCGCGTGAGGTAGCCGAGAAGCGTGCCAGGTCCGTGCTCGAAGAGGTCGGATTGGGAGCACGGGCCGACGCGCTGCCGCGCAAGCTCAGCGGCGGACAGCAGCAGCGCGTCGCCATCGGGCGTGCCCTGGTGCACGATCCGAAGCTGGTGGTGTGCGACGAGCCGACCAGCAACCTCGATGCGAAGACGGGACACGAGATGATGGACATTCTGCGCGGCGTGGCTCGTGCGTCCGGTCGGACGCTCATCGTGGTCACGCACGACAACCGGATCTTCAGTTACGCCGACCGCATCGCACGCATGGAGGACGGGCGGATCGTCGAGGTTGGGCGGCAGGGGGCGCCATCGTGATGACGCCGTTCGAGAAGCGGTTATACCTGCTGGCTGGCCTGGCGCTGGCAGGGGTGGTCATCGCCGTGGCGGTGGTCTTCCGCTCCGGCGATTCGGCCGAGGTGACGACCGCGGCGCCAGCAGTCGAGAAGGTGCCCTTTGACGACTACGTCGTCGGCACCGGCATCACCGAAACCGGCCTGGGCAATGTCTCGATCGGCACCGCGGTTCCCGGCGTGGTGAGCACGATCGACGTGAGGCCGGGCGACGAGGTGAAAGCGGGTGCCCCGCTCTTCAGCATCGATGACCGTGACCTGCAGGCGCGACTCGGCGTCGCCAAGGCCAATGTCCGGCTGGCCCAGGCGGCGCTGGCGAAGCCCGCGCACCGGCTGGATTACCTTACGCGCCTGCAGCACATCGACAAAGCCGCCCTCAGCGTCGAGGCGCTGACCAATGCGAAGGACGACATGGAGGCGGCCGCTTCGGCGGTGGAGACGGCTTCGGCGACCGAGCGGCAGATCGAGGTCGACATCGGGCGCGCAGTAGTCCATGCCCCCATCGCCGGACGCATCCTGCAGGTCAACGTGCGGGTAGGCGAGTTCGCGCCGGCGGGCGAGGTGGCCAAGCCACTGGTGCTGATCGGCGACGACAGGCGCATGTATCTGCGCGTGGACATCGACGAGAACGATGCCTGGCGCGTTCGTCCGCATACGCGGGCGCGCGCGTTCGTGCGCGGCAATCCCCAGCTGTCCATTCCGCTGCGCTTCGAATACATCGAGCCGTACGTCACCCCCAAGACCTCGCTGACGGGGCTGAGTACGGAGCGCACGGACGTCCGCGTGCTGCAGGTGATCTATAGCTTCGAGCGCGGCACACTGCCGGTGTACCTCGGACAGCAGATGGATGCCTTCATCGAGGTACCGGCCGCGCCGGGAAAACCGGCGGCCGGACAGCGCTGATGTTCCGCATCGCGCTGAAGATGCTGGCAGCGGATCGCGCGAAGTTCGTGGGGCTGCTGTTCGGGATCGCGTTCACCTCCTTCCTGGTCACCTTCGCCGCCTCGTATTTCTGCGGCTTCATGACCGATGGTTTCGCGCTGATCGCCGAAAACGGCGCCACCGACGTGTGGGTGATGGACCCGGCGGTCGAGTCGGTGGAGCAGACCATCAACATGCCGGCATCCGCGCTGGACCGGGTGCGCAGCGTCCGGGGCGTCAGCCGCGCGGTGCCACTGGCGCTGGGCACCGCGGACGTGCGCTTCCCGAGCGGGCAGTTCCAGACCTTCCAGGTGATCGGCGTGGACGATGCGTCGCTGGCCGGCGCGCCGATGGTGCCCGGGCGGAATCTGGAGGAGCTGCGCGCACGCGATGCGGTGATCGTCGACGCGGGCGGTACGACCGGCAAGCTGGCGACCCCGGCGCTGGCGCGGGACCAGTGGCCGCATGACGGCGCGCACCTGGATGCGCCGACGCGCGAGCTGCGCGGCGGCGACGAACTGCTGGTCAACGAGCATCTGGTGCGCGTGCTGGGCCAATCCTCGGCCTTGCCGCGCTATCCGCCACGGCCACTGCTCTACACCACGCTGTCCAACGCGCTGCGCATCCTGCCGGTGGAACCGCATACGCTGACCTTCGTGATGGTGCGGGCTGCGGCAGGTGTCTCGCCGCGGGAGCTGGCAAGGCGCATCGAGCAGCGCACCGGCCTGCGCGCGCGCGCGACGGCCGACTTCAAGTCCGATACGGTCCGCTGGTTCCTGGTCAACTCCGAGGATGTCGGCGACATCGCGGCGATGCTGACGCTGGCGATGACCATGGGGTTCGGCGTCACCGGTGTCATGCTCTACATGTTCACCTACGAGCACCAGAGCCAGTACGCCGTGCTCAAGGCGCTGGGGACGCCGTCCGCAACGCTGATCGCGATGGTGCTGGCGCAGGCCGCGGCGTGTGCCTTGCTGGGGACCGGCATGGGCCTGGGATTGTGCGGCATTGCCGGCGAGGTCGTCGTCCGGTTGGGGTTCCCGTTCCGCATGCTGTGGTTCACCCCGCTGGCAGGCCTGCTGGGTGTCGTCCTGGTGAGCGTGGCGGCGGCCTTGATCAGCGTGCGTCCGGTGGTGAAGTTGCAGCCGGCGGTCGTGTTCGCCGGGCGGTAAGCTGGTGGCGATGGCATGTTCCGAGCCGCAGCCGATTCAGATGCTGCGGCTCCACCCCCGCACCGCCTCCGCAAACGCCAAACAATCCGCAAACCGGTTGTACAGCGGCGCGGGCGAAATGCGGATGACGTCGGGTTCGCGCCAGTCGCCGATGACGCCGTTTGCCATCAGGTATTCGAACAATGCGCGGCCGCGCTCGCGGCCGCCGGTCACGCGGATCGACAGTTGGGCGCCGCGGCGTTCGGGTTCGGTGGGGGTCACCACCTGCAGCACGTCGGCCCACTGCGTCTGCACCAGCCATTCCAGATAGCCGGTGAGCTGCAGCGATTTTTCGCGCAGGCGATCGATGCCGGCGCGGCGGAAGATTTCCAGCGACACGCGCAGCGGGGCCAGCGCGAGGATCGGCGGGTTGGACAACTGCCAGCCATCCGCGCCGGGGGTGGGCACGAACTCCGGGCCCATCTGGAAGCGGGTGGTCTTGTCGTGGCCCCACCAGCCGGCGAAGCGCGGCAGCATGGCTTTCGCGTGACGCTCGTGCACGAACGCGCCGCCGACGGCACCGGGGCCGCTGTTGAGATACTTGTAGCTGCACCAGATGGCGAAGTCGGCGTCGCTGTCGTGCAGTTGCAGCGGCAGGTTGCCGACCGCGTGGGCGAGGTCGAAGCCGACCGTGCAGCCATGCCGGTGGCCGAGCTCGGTGATCGCCTTCAGGTCGAACGCCTGGCCGGTGCGGTACTGCACGCCGGGCAGCAGCACCAGCGCGATGCGCGAGCCGTGCTCGGCCAGCGCGCGTTCGATCGCCGACATCGAGGTGATCCCGTTCGGCTCATCCGCTTCCAGTTCGATCAGCGCATCGGCCGGGTCGAAGCCGTGGAAGCGGATCTGCGATTCCACCGCGTAGCGGTCGGTGGGGAAGGCACCGGCTTCGATCAGGATCGCCGGGCGTGCGGCGGTGGGGCGGTAAAAGCTCACCATCATCAGGTGCAGGTTCACGCCCAGCGTGTTCATCGCCACCACTTCGGACGGCTGCGCGCCGACCACGGCGGCGAGGTCGTCGCGCACGAACTCGTGGTAGTCCATCCATGGCAGGCGGCCCTTGAAGTGGCCTTCCACGCCCAGCTCGCCCCAGTAATCCAGTTCCGCGTTGACCGCCTCGCGCACCGCGCGCGGCTGCAGGCCCAGCGAGTTGCCGCAGAAGTACGTGCTGTCAGAGAGCCGGCTGTCGCGGCCTTCGTGCGGCGGGATCAGGAACTCGTCGCGGAACGCGCGCAACGGATCGGCGGCGTCCCGGGCGTTGGCCCAGTCGAGGGTGGCTTCGAAGCTTGCGGGCATCGGGTATCTCTTCGGAGTGTTGATCCCTCCCCTGCGAAGCAGGGGCGGGATCGGCACGGACTCACTTCAGTTGCGCGGCGATCGCGTCGCAGCCCTTGTCGAAGGCGGCCTTCCAGTCGGCGCCGGCCTGGGTCTGGCTGGGACGCACGCAGCGCAGCTGGATCGCGTGGCCGCTCTTGAACCAGTAGTGCTCGGTGTAGCTGAAGGCCGTGCCGTTTTCCTGTGCGGAGTAGACGTTGCTGTTCGGGCCGGGCGGCACCGCGGCGGCCTTGTAGCCGGGCAGCGCCATGGCCTTCGCGGTGGCTTCGCTGCGGTACTGGTTGAAGCCGTTGACGTCGGCCACCTGCTTCACCGTGACGGTGACGCGGGCGAGGCTGTTCTTGCCGGTGGGCGAGGGGTCGGGTACCTGGAACACACGGGCTTCGGGGTCGCCCTGGGTTTCCATGATGCCGAGCCAGTTGTCCGGCGTGCTGAAGTGGACGCTGCCGTCGGCCATGCTGACGTCGGCGGCACGCGCGCCACCGGCCAGCAGGACGGTGGCGAAGGCGATCGCGAGGGTGGTGCTGCGCAGAAGGCTCATGCGGGTTCCTTCGGGATGGGGTCGGGGACGAAGCGGTGGCGGGGCAGGCCCAGCCATTCCAGCGCGGTGCCGTGGAACAGCCTCGCGCGGTCGGCCTCGTCCAGGCCCAGTGCCTCGATGCCGCTGCCGGGTGCCTGCTCCCCCAGCGGGAAAGGATAGTCGGTGCCGAGCATCACCTGGCGGGCGCCCGTCACATCCAGCAGATAGCGCAGCGCCTGGTCGTCGTGCACGCAGGAGTCGAAGTAGAAACGCTTGAGGTACTCGCGCGGGTTGCGCGGGTTGTCGGTGGCGACCAGGTCCGGGCGCATGCGGAAGCCGTGCTCGATGCGGCCGATGGTGTACGGGAAGCTGCCACCGCCGTGGGCCAGCATCACGCGCAGCTTCGGCAGCCGCTCCAGCACGCCGCCGAAGACCAGGCAGCAGGCGGCGCGCGACTGTTCGGCCGGCATGCCGACCAGCCACGGCATCCAGTATTTCGGCATGCTGGCCATGCCCATCATGTCCCACGGGTGCACCAGCACCGCGGCGCCGAGGTCGGCGGCGGCCTCGAAGAACGGGAACAGCTCCGGCGCATCCAGGTTCCAGTCGCCGCAGTGCGAGCCGATCTGCACACCCTGCAGGCCCAGTTCGTCGATGCAGCGCTCCAGCTCGCGCACGGCCAGCTGCGGCGCCTGCAGCGGCACCGTGCCGATGCCGGCGTAGTGGCGCGGGTGGTCGCGGCAGATGCCGGCCATGTGCTCGTTCAGGTGGCGATGCAGCTCCAGCGCCTGGTGGCCGGGTGCCCAGTACGAGAACAGCACCGGCACGGTGGAGATCACCTGCACGTCGACGCCGAAGCGGGCGTAGTCGTCGATGCGCGTCTGCGGGTCGAACGCCGAATCCCACACTTCGCGGAAGAAGCGGCTGTCCTTGTAGATGCGGTGGCGCCCGTCGGTATGCGTCATCACCGGGAAGCGGTCGTCGCCGTACCTGGCTGCCAGGTTCGGCCAGTCGCGGGGCAGGATGTGCGCGTGGGTGTCGATCTTGAGCATCCGTGCAGTGTAAAACCTCCGCACGAAGGCGTCGCGTTGCGCCCGCACATGCTGCGGCGCGGCTTACGCCACCGGTGGCTCTGCGGCGGCAAGCTCCGACAGGCCGCGCTTCGTCACGTGGGCCAGCGTGTCGACGTTGTCGACCAGCCGGTCGCTGATCCGCGCCAGCAGCTCGAATGCGGTGCGGTCGCCGACGCCCTGCATCGAGGTGACCAGCTCGCGCTGCATGGCGCGCAGCTTGGGCAGGGCGCCCGGCGGCTGCCGCTCGCGCAGCGCCGTGGCGATGGCCTGTACGGCGTCGGCGTTGCGCTCGACGAAACGGCCGATGGCGTCCGCCGCCGGCAGCGCGGCGAGATCGCCGAGGGTGGCTTCCAGGGTCATCGCGGTGCGCGCCAGGCGATTGCCGTTGGCGAACAGCGCGCGGGCCAGCGCCAGCAATTCCGGCGGCGTGGCCGGCTCGGTGCGCATGCGGTCGATCGAGGCCTGCGCATTGGTGCGCGCGGTGCGCGCCGCGGTGCGGGTGTCGTTGCGGTGGCCGCCCCGGTCGGGTTGCGCCAGGGCGCGCAGGTAACTGGCGTAGGCGTCCAGCATCACTGCCAGCGCGGCGCGCGCGCGCCCGCGTTCCCAGGTCGGCCAGGCCACGTAGGCGAGCAGCGCCATGCCGCAGCCGAGCGCGGTGTTGAGCACGCGGTCGGACACCGCCAAGCCGGGGTTGACGCCCTCGAACGACAGCAGGATCACCACGGTGCCGGTCAGCGCCGCCACCGCAATGCCGTAGTGCGCGCCGGCCAGGTAGCGAAACGCCATGCACAGCAGCGCCATCAGCGCCAGGTGCGCCCACGGTTCGTCCGGCGTGACGTGCAGCAGCACCGTGGTGAGCACCAGCCCCAGCACCGTGCCGAGCACGCGCAGCAGGCCGAAGTTGAAGGTGGCGGCGAAGTCCGGGCGCAGCACGATCGCCGCGGTCATCGGCAGCCAGTAGCCGTGCGGCAGCTGCAGCAGGCGCGAGATCCACAGCGCCGCGCTGAGGCAGACCGCCATGCGCACGGCGTGGCGGAACGCCACCGAGCGCGGGGTGAGGTTGGCGCGCAGGGTGGCCCAGGTGGAGCTGCTGCGAAGCGAATTGGGCAGCCGGGTTTCCGCTGCGCTGGCGCGCAGCTCGCCGCGGCTGCCGGCCCAGTCGGCGTTGCGCACCGCGGCGGCCAACTGGCCGGCCAGCGCATGGATGTGCGCGGTCAGGCCGTCGGCGTTGCCGCCGCCGTCGAGCAGGGCGCGCTCGCTGGCGCGCAGGGTCTGCAGCGCGCGGTCGGCCCGCTCGGGCGGGTCGCCCTGCTGCAGTGCCTCGGCGATCGCCGCCAGCACGCGCGCGGCGTCGTCGCGGAACATCGCGTGGACGGCCGGGTTGGCGTGCAGCTCGGCCATCGCGGTGAGCTCCAGCCGGATCCGCTCGGCCAGCTCCAGCAGCACGCCGAAGGCTTCCATCGCGCGGCCATGCGCGCGATGACGACCCAGCAAGGTGCGCTGCAGGCTGGTCATCGCCTCGGTCAACGCCGGCACTTCGGCATCGTCATGCGCCTGCTCGCGGGCCAGTGCGGCCAGCCCGGCGTACACCCGAGCCAGCTCGATGCGCTCCGGCCAGTAGCGCTGCAGCGGCCACGCCGCCAGCGAGAACGCGGTGAGCAGCACGCCGCCGGCGAAGATCAGCGCGGCGCCGCCGAGCGCATGGCTCGGCGACGTCGGCGTCGAGGCGGTGATCACCAGCAGGATCATGCTGGTCATGCCGACCCGCGCGGTATCCGCGCCGAACACCACCAGCATGCCGCCGAAGAAGCCGCAGGCGGCGGTGGCGAGCAGGATCGGCAGCAGCTGGCCGCCGATCAGGAAGCCCACCAGCGCGGCGAGGCCGGCCGCCAGCGACGCCAGCAGCAGTTGCCGCATGCGCTGGCGGTATGGCCCGGGCTGGTCGGAGAACATCGTGTCCAGCGCGCCGGCCGCCACGCCCAGGCCGATCTGCGGATGGCCGGTGGCCATGCCCACGGCCAGCGGCAGGATCACCGCCGCGGTATTGCGCAGCACCACGCGCAGCGGCACGTCCGGCCGCTTGATATCGGTCAGGCTCTCGATCGCATGGGCGCGTAGCGAATAACCGCTGGGTCGCATGGGGCAGGAAATGGGTGGAGAGGAGTGAGGGTCGAGTATGACAAAAGCACTCGTTTCTCACTCCTCTTTACGCACTCCTGCTCTCAGGCCCTGCCGGCGAACTCGCCGGTGAGCGTGTTCACCCACACCTTCTCGTCGTTGCTGATGTACTCGGGCACCTGGATCTCGATGCCGGTGTCGAGCTTGGCCGGCTTGGTGCGCTTGGTGGCGCTGGAGCCCTTCATTTCCGGCGCGGTGTCGACCACGGTCAGCACCACGCTGGTGGGCACCTGCAGGCCCACCGGCACGTCGTCGATCAGCTGCACGTAGTAGCCCTCGACGCCCTCGACGATGTAGCCGGCGTTGTCGCCGACCAGTTCCGGCGACAGCGGGTACTGGGTGTAATCCTCGGCATCCATGAACACGAACGCGCCATCGTCCATGTAGGAGAAGTTGGCGGCGCGGCGCACCAGGTCCATCTCGCGCAGCTCGTCGTCGGCGCGCAGGCTGAGGTCGAACTTGCGTCCGCCGGGGATCGAATACAGGGTGAAGCGGAACGTGACGTTGCCGCCACGCGCGCTCGGCGAGCTGCGCTCGATGTCGCGTACCTGGTAGACGGTGCCGCCGTGCTCGACCACGTTGCCTTTCTTGACGTCGGAAGCTTTCATGGGGTTTTGGCCGGGAATAGGGAGTCGGAAATAGGGAATCGTAAAAGCGGTTCGTCGTGCCGGAGGGCGTCGAGACGGGGCGCGATTTTGCCTTTGCGATTCCCGATTCTCTATGCCCTGTTCCCGGCTATTTGGCTGCTAGCCGCACCGCGCCGTCCAGCCGGATCGTCTCGCCGTTGATGTAGCGATTGACGAGGATGAAGGCCACGGTCTGCGCGAACTCCTCCGGCTTGCCCAGCCGTGAGGGGAACGGGATCGAGGCGGACAGCGACTGCTGCACGGCTTCGGGCATGCCGTCGACCATCGGGGTCCAGAAGATGCCCGGCGCGATGGTCGCCACGCGGATGCCGAAGCGCGCCAGCTCGCGCGCCATCGGCAGGGTCATGCCGACCACGCCGCCCTTGGAGGCGGAGTAGGCGGCCTGGCCGATCTGGCCTTCGTAGGCGGCCACGCTGGCGGTGTTGACGATCACGCCGCGCTCGCCGTCCTCGCCGGCTTCGTTGTTCTGCATCAGCGCCGCGCCGGCCTTGGCCACGTTGAAGCTGCCGACCAGGTTCACCATCACCGTGCCGGAGAACGTGGCCAGCGGCATCGCGCCTTCCTTGCCCAGCACGCGGCCGGCACCGAGGATGCCGGCGCAGTTCATCACCACGTTGAGGCCGCCCATCGCGTGGTGGGCGGCAGCCACGTTGGTGGCCACGCCGTCCTCGGAGGTGACGTCGGTGCGGAAGAAGCGCGCCGCGCCGCCCAGTTCCTTCGCGGCGGCCTGGCCCTTGTCCTCGTTGACGTCGAACAGCGCGACCCTGCCGCCGTTCGCCACCAGATGCTGCGCCACCGCGTGGCCGAGACCGGAGGCGCCGCCGGTGATGATTGCCTTGACCTGATCGAGCCGCATGGGGAATCCTTGGTAGCCAACGTCGAAAGGCCGCCATGGTAGCCGACCGGCGCGGGTTGCTGCAGGCTGAACACGAAATCTGCCATGGCAGGGGATTCACGCCGCGTTGGGGCGGCGGCGGTCACCTTGGACCCGAACCACCGGGCAGTCCGGGTTCGTCCGGGCAGGCCTTTTTCCATCGAGGATGGGGAGCAACGCATGAAGAAGCTACTGAGTCTGTCTGCCGTTCTGGGTGCCATGCTGATGCTGGCCAGCGGCTCCGCGCTGGCCCAGGGCAACGGCCATGGCCGGGGCCATGGGCACGATCGCGATCGCTACGAACAGCAGGATGATGGCGATCGCGGATACAACGACGACGGCGATCGCTACGTGCGCTACGAAGACGACGACCAGGGCAACGGCCATGGTCGCGGCCACGCCTATGGCCATTACAAGAACTGGCACGATCGCGGCCGCCACGAGGGCTGGTACAAGCGTGGCGGCTACCTGCCGGAGGAATACCGCAGCACCCGCTACGTGGTGACCGACTGGCGCCAGTACGACCTGCGCGAACCGCCACGCGGCTACCGCTGGGTGCGCAGCGACAGTGGCGACTACCTGCTGGTGGCGATCGCCACCGGCGTGATCGTCGACCTGCTGCTCAACCACTAGGCGCCGGCCGGCGCCTCATCGGGACCGACGGCGTGCCTGCGACCCGCTGGCACGCCGTTTTCGTTGCGGCCGGTTCAGCCCAGCAGGGCGTGCAGCGCCGGCGTATCGGCGAGTGCCTGGAACGGCGTCACGGGTTGCGGCGGAGTGGCGGCCGGCTGAAGTTCCTTCTGCCACACGCCCACGTCCCACCATTGCCCCAGTTTGTAGCCGCACTGGCGCCAGACGCCGGCGGGGGCGAAACCCATCGCCTCGTGCATCGCCACGCTGGCCGTGCCGGGCAGGGTGATCACGCCGACCGCCTGGGTGATGCCCTGCAGCCGCATCACCTCCAGCAGCGCGCCGTACAGCCGGCGCGCGATGCCGCGGCGCTGCGCATCGTGGCGCACGTAGATCGAGGTCTCGGCGATCCAGTCGTAGGCGGCGCGCTCGCGGAAGCGCCCGGCATAGGCGTACGCCAGCACTTCGCCGGCGTCCTCCCACACCAGCCACGGGTAGTGTTGCAGGCGTGCGCGGAGGCGTTCGCGCATGGTCTCCACGCTGGGCAGCTCGGTCTCGAAGGTGGCCACGCCGGCGCTGACCGAAGGGGCGTAGATCGCATGGATGGCGGCGGCGTCTTCGTCGCGGGCGGTGCGGATCATGAACAGGCTCTCAGCATTTCTCGTACTTCCAGTGGCGCCGCTTGCCTTCGGCCAGCCACTCCAGGGTGGTGGCGAGGCGCTTCTGGCGGGTGGCTTCGGTTTTCGCCTCGGCGATCCAGTCGATGTACTCGCGTTGCGCGCCGGGTCCGAAGCCTGCCCAGGTCGTGCGCGCGGCGGCGTGTTTCTTCTGCGCGAGCAGGGCGGCCAGATCGTCCGGCAGTGCCGGTGCGGGTTTCGCGGCGGCCTTCGGGCGTGCCTTCTTCACGCCGGCCTCGTTCAGCGCCATCGCCTTCTTCAGGTGGGCGGCGAGTTGCCGGTCCGAGGGCAGGTCCTTCAACGAGGCGAGCTTGCCGAACTGGCCCATGCCGTCCTCGTCGCTGCCGCCGGTGACTTCCTTCGACAGCCAGAAACCGAAGCCGCAGTGCTGCTTGAACGCGGCCATCATGCACATCGGCGCGCCCTTGTAGCTGAAGAACGGCATGCTCCACTTCAGGCTTTCCTCCACCTCGGGGCAAGCCTCGTGCACCAGCGCGCGCAGGTGTTCCAGGATCGGGCGGGCGAACCCGGCGGATTTCGCGATATACGCGTCGATGCGGGGAGCGTGGTTCGCCATCACCTCACCTCACAGCTCGCGGATGAAGTAGCGGTCGCAGCCGTGGTGACCGGTGCCGCCCATCGCGCTGCACAGGGCGGTGAAACCGCTGCGCTTGTACAGCGCCTGCGCCGCATCCATGCCGGTCAGCGTTTCCAGGTAGCAGCGCCTGAAGCCATGCGCGCGCGCCGCGTCGAGGCAGCGCTGCATCATCGCCGTGCCCGCGCCGATGCCGCGCGCCGTGGGCAGGAAGTACATCTTGCGCAGCTCGCACACGTCCGGCTCGCCGCCTTGCAGCGGCGCCACCCCGCCGGCGCCCACCACCACGCCGTCGCGCTCGACCACGAAATAGCTGCAGCGCGGTTGCGCGTAGGCCGCATGCATGTGGTCGACTTCCGGGTCATGGATGGCGAAGCCGGGGCCGCCGGCGCCGAACTCGGGCATCACCGCGCGGATGATTGCGGCGACCGCGGCGTCGTCGCGCGGCTCGATGGGGCGAATGGTGTAGTCGTGGGTCATGGCAACGGCGCGGCGTCTGCGGTGTAGTGTTGGGTATTCTCGCACCGGAGTCACCCATGTTGATCTACGACGCGATCAGCCCCGCCCCGCGCTGCCTGCGCATGTTCGTGCTGGAGAAGGGCCTGCGCCTGCCGGCCGTGACGGTGGATGTGATGCGTGGCGAGAACCGCGAGCCGGCCTGGCTGGCGGTGAACCCCGCCGGGCAGACGCCGGCGCTGCGCCTCGACGACGGCAGCGTGCTGGCCGAGGCGGTGGCGATCGCCGAATTTCTGGAGGAACTGCACCCCGCGCCGGTGCTGATCGGCGCGACGCCGGAAGAGCGCGCGCTGACCCGCCAATGGTGGCGGCGGGTGGAGCTCAACGTCACCGAGTTCATCCACAACGCCTTCCACTACGCCGAGGGCCTGCCGCGCTTCACCCCGCGCATCCCGGTGGCGCCCGAGGCGGCGGCGGGCCTGAAGCGCATCGCGCAGGATCGCCTGGCCTGGCTCGATGGCCTGTTCGGCGCCGGGCCGTGGCTGTGCGGCGAGCGCTTCACGGCGGCGGACATCTGGCTCTACGTGTGGCTGGATTTCGGCGCCGGCGTGAACCAGCCGTTCGACCGCACCTTGCCGAAGGTTGGCCCGTGGTTCGCGCGGGTGGCGGCGCGGCCCAGCGCGGCGGCCAGCCGCGAACTGCTGGCCTCCGCATGAGCGCCGAACGCCGCCTGCCGGTGCGCAGCTCCATGGTGTCGGTGGTGGCGTTGCGCGGCGCGGGCGCGGCCACGCAGATGCTGGTGGCGCGACGGGTCGGCGCCTACCTCGACGGCGCGTGGAGTTACCTCGCCGGTCATGTCGAGGCGGGCGAGACGGGCTGGCAGGCCGCGTTGCGCGAACTGCGCGAGGAAACCGCGCTGGAGCCGGAAAGCTTCTGGGCCACCAGCTTCTGCGAGCAGGTCTATCTCGCTGCAACCGACGCCATCGAGATCGTGCCCGCCTTCGTGGCGCGCGTGGCCGAGGGAGCGCAGGTGCGCCTCAATGGCGAGCACTCGGCGTTCCGCTGGGTCACGCTGGGCGAGGCCGCCGCGCTGCTGCCGTTCGGCAGCCAGCGCGAGCTGCTGGCGCACGTGCGCCGCGAGTTCGTGGAGCGCGAGCCCTCGCCGTTCCTGCGTCTCGCGCATCGCTAGCTGGCGCCGCGACGAGGCGCTGCCGCCGTGTCAGCGCGGCGAATCTTCCCGCCCGCTGGCCGGGCGCAGGTAGACGCCGCCGTCCTTCATCACGAACACCGGCTTTTCCAGGGCGTCGATCTGCGCGCTCGGGTCGCCCGCGAAGGCGGCAAGGTCGGCGCGCAGGCCGGGCGCGATGCGGCCGAACGCGGCCTGCTGGCGCAGGATCTTCGCCGCCACGTCGGTGGCCGCGTGCAGCGCCTGCGCCGACGTCATGCCGGCGGCCACCATCGCGGCCGGCTCGCGCCAGTTCTCGCCGTGCGTGAACACGCCCACGTCGCTGCCGTTGCCGATGGTCACGCCCAGCTTCAGCGCGGTGCGGAACGCGCGGGCGGCTTCCTGCATGCGCGGCGTGGGCGGGTCGCGGCCGGGCAGGTAGTGGTGGAAGTACTGCTCGGTGGAAGCGACCGCGGTTAGCGTGGGCTCATAGGCGATGCCCTTCTGCCTGAGCAGCTTGAACGTCCCCGCACTGGCGCCGTAGCCGTGCTCGATGCTGTCCGCGCCGGCCTCGGCCGCCATGCACACGCCGGCGTCGCTGGCTGCGTGCACGGCGACCGGGCGGCCGAGCTGGTGCGCGGTGTCGACCAGCGCTTTCAGCTCCGCCGGCGTGAAGGTGGGCGCGGTGGCGCCATCGGGGCCGACGCGGTAGTCGCCGTAGAGCTTGATCCAGTCGGCGCCGCGCGCGGCCTGCTCGCGCACCGCGGCCATCGCCTGGTCGATGCCGCTGACTTCCTGCGCGCCGCCGGGCAGGTCGAGGTCCGGGCGGAAGCCGCGCGGGCCGGGGCCGTAGCTGGCGGTGGCGACGATCGCGCGGGTGGCCACGAACAGCCGCGGGCCGGGGATCAGGCCTTCGTCGATCGCCCGCTGCACCGACACGTCGGCGTAGCCGGCACCCTCGGTGCCGAGATCGCGCAGGGTGGTGAAGCCGGCGAGCAGGGTGGCCTTCGCGTGGGCGGCGGCCTCCAGCGTGCGGTAGTCCTGCGGCTCGGTGAGCACCTGGTCGTTCCACAGCGTCTCGTTGTACGGGTGCAGGAACAGGTGCGAGTGGAGGTCGATCAAGCCAGGGGTGAGCGTGGCGCCGGGCAGTTCGATGCGTTGCGCGCCGGCCGGTGTCTGGATGCTCGCACGAGGGCCGACCGCGGCAATCGCGCCCTCGTGCACCAGCACCGCCCAGCCCACGTGCGCGGCGTCGCCGTCGGCAGTCCACACGCGTTCGGGCAACAGCAGCCAGTCGCCCTTCGGCGTGGCCGCTAGCGTAGGCAGGGAGCACAGCAGGAGCAGCAGGACCGCTGCCGTTTGCCACCAGGTCGTCAGGCTTGCGCGCATCGCTTCGTCCGGTCAGCCGAAGGGCCGATGATAGCGAGCTTTCAGCCCGCGGCAGTGCGCGCGCGGGTGACCCGGCTGGCGGTGTCCTTGTGCAGCTGCGCGGCGAGCCAGGCACCGGTGGCGACCAGCAGGTCGAGGTCGATGCCGGTCTGCATGCCCATGCCGTGCAGCATGTAGACCACGTCCTCGCTGGCCACGTTGCCGGTGGCGCCCTTCGCGTAGGGGCAGCCGCCAGTGCCGGAGACCGCGCTGTCGATCACGCGCACGCCTTCCTCCAGGCAGGCCAGGATGTTCGCCAGCGCCTGGCCGTAGGTGTCGTGGAAGTGCACCGCCAGCGCGGCGATCGGTACCTCCTGCGCCACCGCGCGCAGCATCGCGCGCGCCCTGGTCGGGGTACCCACGCCGATGGTGTCGCCCAGCGAGATCTGGTGGCAGCCCAGCTCGTGCATGCGTCGCGCCACGCGCACCACGTCAACGACCGGCACCTCGCCCTGGTACGGGCAGCCGAGCACGGTGGAGACGTAGCCGCGTACTTTCACGTCGTCGGCCCGGGCCTGTTCCATCACCGGGATGAAGCGCTCGATCGACTCGTCGATCGAGGCGTTGATGTTCCGGCGGTTGAACGCTTCCGACGCGGCGGTGAACACGGCGATGTGGGTGGCCCCCACTTCACGCGCGCGCTGGTAACCCTGCAGGTTCGGCACCAGCACCGGGTAGCTCACCCCCGGCAGCTTGCGGATGCCGGCGTATACCTCGGCCGCGTCGGCCAGCTGCGGCACCCATGCCGGACTGACGAAGCTGGTGGCCTCGATGGTCTGCAGGCCCGTCGACGAGAGCCGGTCGATCAGCGCGATCTTCACCGCAGCCGGCAGCAGGGTCTTCTCGTTCTGCAGGCCGTCGCGGGCGCCGACTTCGACGATGCGGACGTGGTTGGAGGCGTTCATGGGGTGACTCCGAAGAAGGGTCGTCCTCCCGGCGGAAGCCGGAAGCGCTCAACGGCGGCGAAGCCGGTGATCCAGTGCCGGTGTCGCCGTGCGAACTCACTGGATTCCAGCTTTCGCTGGAACGACGGCAAGAGCAGTCAGGCGCCAGCGAAACGCACCAGCACGGCGTCGGCCTCGACGAACTCGCCTTGCGCGGCGCTCACGCTTTCGATGGTGCCGGCGCGGGGCGCCTTCAAGGCCAGTTCCATCTTCATCGCCTCCATCACCAGCAGCTCCTGGCCCTGTTCGACCGCGTCGCCGGCGCTCGCTTTCACCAGCACGATGCGGCCGGGCATCGGCGCGATCACCTGGTTGCTGCCGACGGCGTCGCTGGTGGCCCATGCGAACGCGGCGGCGCGGGCGAAGCGGTAGCGCTGGCCGTGGGCGTCGTGCAGCAGTACGTGGGCGGCATCGCTGCGCAACGGCACGCGGCGCGATTCGCCGTCGAAGCGGGCGCTGAGATGGTCGTCGAGCAGGCGCGCGCCGCGCACGCTGCAGCCGGTTTCGCCGTGGTGCAGCTGGTAATCGCCGGCGTGGCCACGCGCCTCGATCTCGAAGCGCTGCTCGCGCCAGCTCAGCGCCACGATGCGCTTGCCGGCATGGCCGATGCGCCAGGCATCGGCGCTGGCCCACGGCGAATGCGGGTCGGCTGCGGCGCTGGCCACGCGCGACTCGTCGCGCAGCAGCACCGCCGTCGCGGCAGCGAACAGCACGCCGTCGGTCGGCGCCACGTCGCCGACCAGGAACTCGTCGAGGTGGCGGTCGAGGTAGCCGGTGTCGATGCGTCCCTCGACCACCGCCGGATGCCGAGCCAGTCGTTCGAGGAAGCCGATGTTCGATTTCGGGCCGACGATCTCGCACGCCGCCAGCGCTTCGCGCAGCCGCTGCAGGGCCTGCGGACGGTCTTGGTCGAACACGATCAGCTTGGCGATCATCGGGTCGTAGAAGATCGTCACCGTGTCGCCTTCGATCACGCCGCCGTCGAGGCGCACGTGGGCTGACGCCGCGGGCAGGCATAGCGTCTGCAGCTTGCCGGAGCCGGGCAGGAAGTTCTGGTCGGGATCTTCCGCATACAGGCGCACCTCGATCGCATGCCCGTGCGCGCGTACCTGGTCCTGGGTCAGCGGCAGCGCTTCGCCCGCGGCCACGCGCAGCTGCCATTCGACCAGGTCCAGGCCCAGGGTCAGTTCGGTGACCGGGTGCTCGACCTGCAGGCGCGTGTTCATCTCCATGAAGAAGAATTCGCCGCTCTGCGCGACGATGAACTCCACCGTGCCGGCGCCGACGTAGTCGACCGCCTTTGCCGCGGCCACCGCGGCGGCGCCCATCGCCTGGCGGCGCGCGGCGTCGAGGAACGGCGAGGGGGTTTCCTCCAGCACCTTCTGGTAGCGGCGCTGGGCCGAGCATTCGCGCTCGTTGAGGTGGATGACGTGGCCCTGCGTGTCGCCGAACACCTGGAATTCGATGTGGCGTGGGTGCTCCACGTAGCGTTCCAGGATCACCCGGCTGTCGCCGAACGAGCTGGCTGCCTCGCGCTGTGCCGAGGCGAGCGCATCGGCGAATTCGGCCGCACCGCGCACGATGCGCATGCCCTTGCCGCCGCCGCCGGCCGCGGCCTTGATCATCAGCGGGAAGCCGGTCTTGGCTGCCTGTTCGGCGAGGGCGGCCGCATCCTGGTTGGCGCCGTGGTAGCCGGGCACCAGCGGTACCGCGTGCTTCTCCATCAGCGCCTTGGCGGCGGCCTTGGAGCCCATCGCGTCGATGCTTTCCGGCTTCGGGCCGATGAAGACGATGCCGGCCTCGCCGCAGGCGCGGGCGAAGCCGGTGTTCTCGGACAGGAAACCATAGCCGGGGTGGATCGCCTGCGCGTCGGTTTGCCTCGCCACGTCCAGGATGGCGTCGCCGCGCAGGTACGATTCGGCCGGCAGCGGGCCGCCGATCGGCCACGCCTCGTCGGCCAGCCGCACGTGCTGCGCGTCGCGGTCGGCTTCCGAGTACACCGCGATGGTGCGGATGCCGAGGCGGCGGCAGGTGCGGATCACGCGGCAGGCGATCTCGCCGCGGTTGGCGATCAGTACGCGTTCGAACATGCGGGGTTCCCGTAACCGTTGGTGTCGATGCAAAGCTGCTGAAACTAACAGATTGCGCCGTCGCAGCCGATGCGCGGCGCAGCATGGCCGTGCTTATGTGGCCTGGCCGACCCACGCCGGTGCGCGCTTGTCGAGGAACGCCGCCAGGCCGTGCTGGCCTTCGGGCGAGACGCGCAGGCGGGCGATCAGTTCGGCATTGGCGGCGTCGATGCGCTCGGCCTGGGCCAGATCCGCGCCGCCGGTGCGCAGCGCCAACTGCTTCGCCTCGCGCTGGGCCAGCGGGCCGGCCTTGGCCAGCCAGTGCACCTGGCGCTCGATCGCCTCGTCCAGTTCGCTGCCCGACACCGCCGCATGCAGCAGGCCGATGCGCTGCGCTTCGGCAGCGTCGAACACTTCGCCGCTGACGAACAGCCGGCGCGCCTGGCGCAGGCCGATCGCGGCGACCACGTACGGCGAGATCACCGCCGGCACCAGGCCCAGTTTCACTTCCGACAGCGCGAACTTGGCGGTGTCCACGCCGATCGCGATGTCGCAGCAGGCGACCAGGCCCACGCCGCCGCCGTAGGCCGCGCCGTTGACGCGCGCGATGGTGGGCTTGGACAGGAACTGCAGGCTGCGCATCAGTCGCGCCAGGCGCAACGAGTCCTCGCGGTTTTCCTGCTCGCTGGCGGCGGCCATGCCGCGCATCCAGTTCAGGTCGGCGCCGGCGGAAAACGTGCTGCCGCTGCCGGTGAGCACGACGCAGCGAACCGCTGGATCGGCATCGGCGGCCGCCAGCGCTTCGGTCAGTGCGGCGATCAGGTCGTCGTCGAAGGCGTTGTGGACCTGCGGGCGGTTCAGGGTGAGCCAGGCGGTGGCGCCACGGCGTTCGCTGCGGATGGAATCGGTCATCGGTCGTCCCTGCGGCAAATAACGCGATGATAAACGCACCGGGGGTGCGGCAATCGGCGTGGTGCAGCGGGGCGGGTGTGGGGCTACAATGCGAACTATTCTTATTTGAGAATCAAGCCTGTGCGCCTGTCCGATTTGCCCAGGGGTGCCCCCGCCGTGGTCGAGCGCGTGGACGACGCGCATGCGGCCGATCCGATCGCGCAGCGCCTGCGCGACCTGGGCTTCGTCGACGGCGAGCCGGTACGCGTGGTGGCGGTGGGGCCGATGGGCGGCGACCCGCTGCTGGTCCAGATCGGCTTCACCCGTTTCGCCCTGCGCCGCGCCGAGGCGGCCCGGGTCAGCGTGCGCAGCGAGGCGGCGGCATGAGCGCGTCCACTCTGCGCATCGCCCTGGTCGGCAACCCGAACTGCGGCAAGACCGCGCTGTTCAACCTGCTCACCGGCGGTCGCCAGAAGGTGGCGAACTATGCCGGCGTCACGGTGGAGCGCAAGGAGGGCCGTTTCACCGCGCCGTCCGGCCGCGTGCTGCAGATCCTCGACCTGCCGGGTGCCTACAGCTTCGACGCCAGCAGCCCGGACGAGCAGATCACCCACGACGTCTGCGCCGGCAACTACCCGGGCGAGGCGCCGCCGGACCTGATCGTGTGCGTGGCCGATGCCACCAACCTGCGCCTGCACCTGCGCTTCGTGCTGGAAGTGAAGCGGCTGGGCCGGCCGGTGGTGCTGGCGCTGAACATGATGGACACCGCACGCTCGCGCGGCATCGCGATCGACGTGCCGGAGCTGTCGCGCCGGCTGGACTTGCCGGTGGTGGAGACGGTAGCGGTGAAGCGTGGCGGCGCGCGGGCGCTGATCGAGCGGGTCGACGGCGAGGTGCCGCCGGCGGCGCCGGTGCAGCCGGACGACGGCGCCAGCCGCGCCGACCTGCACGCGCAGGTGCGCGAGCTGCTCACGGCGACCGTGCGCATGCCGCGCGCCACCGCCGAGCTGGACGACGCGCTGGACCGCTGGACCCTGCACCCGGTGTTCGGCCTCGCGATCCTGGCGGTGGTGATGTTCCTGGTGTTCCAGGCGGTGTATGCCGCCGGCAAGCCGATGAGCGACCTGATCGGTGGCGGCTTCGGCTGGATGGGCGAGCACGTCGCCGCGCTGATGCCGGCCGGGCCGCTGCGCAGCCTGGTGGTGGATGGCCTGTTCGGCGGTATCGGAACCGTGCTGGGCTTCCTGCCGGTGATCCTGGTGCTGTTCTTCTTCATCCTCACGCTGGAGGAATCCGGCTACCTGCCGCGTGCGGCGTTCCTGCTTGACCGGCTGATGCTGTCGGTGGGGCTGACCGGCCGCTCGTTCATCCCGCTCCTGTCCAGCTTCGCCTGCGCGATCCCCGGCATCATGGGTACGCGCAGCATCCAGGATCCGCGCGACCGCATCACCACTATCCTGATTGCGCCGCTGATGACCTGTTCGGCGCGGCTGCCGGTGTACGCGCTGCTGATCGGCGCGTTCATCCCGGTCCACTACGTGTTCGGCGTGTTCAACCTGCAGGGCGTGGTGCTGTTCGCGCTGTATCTGGCCGGCATCCTCGGCGCGATGCTGGTGGGCTGGGTGATGAAGCACATCCGCCGCGACAAGAGCGAGCACGCACTGCTGATGGAGCTGCCCTCGTACCGCCTGCCGAAGGCGCGCGACGTGGCGATCGGGCTGTACGAGCGCGGCATGATCTTCCTGAGGCGGCTGACCGGGGTGATCCTCGGCCTGACCGTGTTGATGTGGTTCCTCTCCACCTTCCCGGGCGCGCCGGAAGGCGCCACCCTGCCGGCGATCGACTACAGCTTCGCGGGCTACATCGGGCGCGGCCTGCAGTACATCTTTGCGCCGATCGGCTTCAACTGGCAGATCAGCCTGGCGCTGATCCCGGCGTTCGCCGCGCGCGAGACGGCGGTAGCCGCACTGGCCACCGTCTACCTGGTGGGCGGCGAGGCGGAGGGGTTGAGCCAGGCGCTGGCCGGTCAGATACCGCTGGCCAGCGCGCTGTCGCTGCTGGTGTGGTTCGCCTATGCGCCGCAATGCATGTCCACCTTGGCAATCATCAAACGCGAGACCGATTCCTGGCGCAACGTGGCGATCTCGTTCGGCTACATGTTCGTGATGGCCTACACCGCGTCGTTCATCGTCTATCAGGTGACGAGGGCACTGACGTGAGCACGAGCCTGCTGCTGCAGTACGTGGTGATTGCCCTGGCGGTACTGGCCAGCGTGTGGATCGTGCTGCGCAAGCTGGCCAGGAAAACGACCAACCGCTGGCTGGCGGCCGCGTCCATCCACTTCAACCAGCCCGGCCGCGGCGCCTTGGCGCGGGCCTTCGGCCGGCGCTTGCAGCCGATCGAGGCCACCGGTGACTGCAGCGACGGCTGCAGTACCTGCGGCGCCTGCGGCCCGAAGCCGCCGGCGGCGGCACGCTCGGGCGAGCCGATGCCGCTGGAGTTCCGCCCGCGGCGGTAGGGTTCCGCCTTGGCTCTCCTCCCTCCGCTCGCAGGGGGAGGGAGCAAGACGCGGGCACGAAAAAGCCGGCTTGCGCCGGCTTCTTCTTGTCACGCGGGTCGCGCCCCAGCTTACGCCAGTTCGCGGATCTTCGCGTTGAGGCGGCTCTTGTGGCGGGCGGCCTTGTTCTTGTGGATCAGGCCGCGGGCGGCGTAGCGATCCATCACCGGCTGGGCGACGGTGAACGCGGCGACGGCGCCGGCCTTGTCCTTGGCCTCGATGGCCTTGACGACCTTCTTCAGGGCGGTGCGGACCATGGAACGTGCGCTGATGTTGCGCAGGCGGCGCTGTTCGGACTGGCGCGCGCGCTTCTTCGCGGACTTGATGTTGGCCAAGGTAGAACTCCGGGATGCAGTGTTGGGTTGGGTGGAAAAAGACGCCAATTATGCGGTCGATTCGCCGGTGCGTCAATCACTTGGGCGGCAGCGCCCCCGGCCGGCGTGGCGCGCGGCAGCGCTGATGCCGGTATTTTGCCATATCCGGGTTGTGATCCTGCCCCGGCGGGCTGTCAAACTGTGCGCCCCGTGTGATCGACGCCGAAGGTAGAACAGCCGCTCATGAAGTCACCCAGCATGCTCCGCGGGCTGCTCTCGTTCAGCAGCATGACGATGGTTTCGCGGGTGCTCGGCCTGGTGCGCGACATGTCGATCAACGCCGCGTTCGGCGCCAACGGCGCCACCGACGCGTTCTGGGTGGCGTTCCGCATCCCCAACTTCATGCGCCGGCTGTTCGCCGAGGGCTCGTTCTCCACCGCCTTCGTGCCGGTTTTCACGGAAGTGAAGGAAAAGGGCAGCCACGCGCAGCTGAAGGAACTGATGGCGCGGGTGTCGGGCACGCTGGGCGGGGTGCTGTTGCTGATCACCGCGCTGGGCATCCTGTTCGCGCCGCAGGTGACGGTGCTGTTCTCGCCCGGCGCGATCGATGAACCGCAGAAGTTCGAGCTGACCGTCGAGCTGCTGCGGCTGACCTTCCCGTTCCTGTTGTTCGTGTCGCTGACCGCGCTGTCCGGCGGCGCGCTGAACAGCTTCCACCGCTTCGGCCTGCCGGCGCTGACCCCGGTGATCCTCAACCTGTGCATGATCGCCGGCGCGCTGTGGCTGTCGAAGCGGCTGCAGACGCCGATCATGGCGATGGGCTGGGCGATCCTGGCGGCCGGCATCCTGCAGTTGCTGTTCCAGTTGCCGGCGCTGCGACAACTCGACCTGCTGACCCTGCCGCGCTGGGGCTGGAGCCATCCCGAGGTGCGGAAAATCATGCGGCTGATGGTGCCGACCCTGTTCGGCTCGTCGGTGGCGCAGATCAACCTGCTGTTCGACACGGTGATCGCCTCGCTGCTGGTGGTCGGCTCGCAGAGCTGGCTGTCGCAGGCGGACCGCTTCCTGGAGCTGCCGCTGGGCGTGTTCGGCGTGGCGCTGGGCACGGTGATCCTGCCGTCGCTGTCGCGCCATCATGTCAGCACCGATACCGCGGGCTTCTCGCGCGCGCTGGACTGGGGCCTGCGCGTCACCCTGCTGATCGCGGTGCCGGCGATGTTCGCGCTGATGCTGCTGGCCGGGCCGCTAGTGGCCACGCTGTTCCAGCACGGCCACTGGAGCGCGCACGACACGCACATGGCGACCTTGTCGATCACCGCGCTGAGTTTCGGCCTGCCCGCGTTTGCGCTGGTCAAGGTGCTGCTGCCGGCGTTCTATGCGCGGCAGGACACGCGCACGCCGGTGCGCGCAGCGGTGGCCTCGTTGCTGGCGAACATGCTGTTGAACCTGGTGTTCCTGGCGCTGCTGTTCGAGCTGTGGGCACCGGTGGAACTGAAACGGCTGCCCTGGCTGGACGGCCTGGCCCGCTTGCCCGGCCTGCACATGGCGCTGGGCCTGGCCAGCGCAGTGGCGGCCTACGTGAACTTGGGGCTGCTGTGGCACTGGTTGAAGAGGGCCGGCGTGTACCAGCGCCAGCCGGGCTGGTCGCGGCACCTGCTGCGGCTGGCGGTGGCCTGCGCGGTGATGGTGGCGCTGTTGCTGCTGGGCCGCTGGCTGTGGCCGAACTGGACCCACGGCGTGCCGGTGCTGACCCGGTTGTGGCACCTGGCCGTGCTGGTGCTCGCCGGCGGAGCCGGCTATGTGGCCGTGCTGTTCGCCGGCGGCTTCAGCCTGCGCGACCTGCGGGCGGCGTGAACCCGCGTGCCCGACCGTTATACTCACGCGATGATGAGACTTTCCAGGGATGTCGCAGGCCCTTGCCTGGCGCCGCGCGGCAGCGTCATCGCGGTCGGCGCGTTCGACGGCCTGCACCGCGGCCACCAGGCCTTGCTGGCCCAGGTGCGCGAGCGCGCACAGGCGCTCGGCTGCAGCCCGGCGGTGGTGAGTTTCGAGCCGCTGCCGCGGGCGTTCTTCTCGCCCGAACCGGTGCCGCGGCTGTCCAGCGTGCGCGAGAAGCTGCGCGGCTTCGCCGCCGCCGGCATGGAGGAGACCCTGCTGCTGCGCTTCAACCGCGCGCTGACGGCGATGTTGGCCGAGGCATTCGTGCGGCGCGTGCTGGTCGAGCGGCTGGCTGCACGCGAGGTCTGGGTGGGCGGCGATTTTCGCTTCGGCCACGGGCGCGCCGGCGACGTGGCGCTGCTGGAGCGGATGGGTGCGCAGTTCGGCTTTCGCGCCTGCGCCATGCCGACGATCCAGCTCGACGGCACCCGCGTCTCGGCCAGCCGGGTACGCGCCTTGCTCGGCGCCGGCGAGTTCGCCGGCGCCGAGCCGTTGCTGGGCCGGCCGTTCGTGATCGACGGCAAGGTGGAGTACGGCAACCAGCTCGGCCGCACGCTCGGCTATCCCACCGCAAACATCCATCTGCAGCAGCGGGTCAGCCCGATCCAGGGCATCTTCGCGGTGCGCGTGGGGTTGGGCGAGGGCGAGTGCAGCTGGCCCGGCGTGGCCAGCCTCGGCGTGCGTCCCACCGTGAACGAGGTCAGCCAGCCGCTGCTGGAAGTGCACCTGTTCGACTTCGAGGGCGATCTGTACGGCCAGCGCATGGCGGTACAGTTCGTCGCCAAGTTGCGTGACGAGCAGAAGTTCGACGGATTGGAACCGCTCAAGGCGCAGATGGCGCTGGATGCGCGCCGGGCGCGCGAGCTGCTGGGCATGAACCCGCGGCTGGCCGAGGCGTGAGGACGCGGGCATTCCGGCACGGGTCGAAATCGACTAACTTTCCCTTCTTTGCCTGCCATCTGGCGGGCGGCAACACCTCAGTGACGGCATCCAGGCCATGACCCACGATTACAAGAACACGATCAACTTGCCGCAGACGGCGTTTCCCATGCGCGGCGATTTGCCGAAGCGCGAGCCGGGCTGGCTAGCGGAGTGGGCACGGGTCGATCGCTACGCGCAGATCCAGCAGAAGACCGCGCATCGCGACAGCGTGTTCGTGCTGCACGACGGCCCGCCGTACGCGAACGGCCCGATCCACATCGGCCACGCGGTCAACAAGATCCTCAAGGACATCGTGGTCAAGTCCAAGCTGCTGGCCGGCCAGCGCGCGCCGTACGTGCCGGGCTGGGACTGCCACGGCCTGCCGATCGAGATCGCGGTGGAGAAGAAATTCGGCAAGCCGGGCGACAAGCTCGACGCCGCCGCGTTCCGGCAGAAGTGCCGCGAGTACGCGACCGAGCAGGTCGATGCCCAGCGCGCCGATTTCAAGCGGCTCGGCGTGCTCGGCGACTGGGACCACCCGTATCGCTCGATGGATTTCCGCTTCGAGGCCGACATGCTGCGCGCGCTGGCGCGCATCGTCTCCAACGGCCACGTGGTGCGCGGCGCCAAGCCGGTGTACTGGTGCTTCGACTGCGCCTCGGCGCTGGCCGAAGCGGAGATCGAATACGGCGACAAGGTCTCGCCGGCGGTCGACGTGGCGTACGACGCGGTCGATCCGAACGCGCTGGTGGCGGCATTCGGCGTGGAGGCCGGCGACGCCATCGCCGCCATCCCGATCTGGACCACCACGCCGTGGACGCTGCCGGAAAGCCAGGCGGTATCGCTTGGTGCCGATCTGGAATACGCGCTGATCGAAGGTCCGTCGCGCGGCGGCCGGAGCGTGTTGTTGGTAGTCGCCAGCGCGCTGGTCGACAAGGCGGCGCAGCGTTACGGGCTGGAGCAGGCGGCCGTGCTGGGCCATGTCGAAGGCAAGGCGCTGGAAGGCTTGAAGCTGCGCCACCCGTTCTACCCGCGCGAGGTGCCGGTGATCCTCGGCGAGCACGTCAGCGCCGAGGACGGCACCGGCGCGGTGCACACCTCGCCCGACCACGGCGTCGAGGATTTCGTGGTGGCGCGCGAGTACGGCATCGGCCTGCTCAACTACATCGAGCCGCGCGGCACCTATCGCATCGACACGCCGGCCGCCGATCCGCTCGTGTTGGGCGGCATGCATATCTGGAAGGCGAACGACGCCATCGTCGACCTGCTGCGCCAGCGCGGCGTGCTGCTGGCGTTCGCGAAGATCGAGCACAGCTACCCGAACTGCTGGCGGCACAAGACGCCGGTGATCTACCGCACCACGCCGCAGTGGTTCATCTCGATGGAGCAGGCGCAGCTGCGCGAGACCGCGCTGACCTCGATCAAGAACGTGCGCTGGGTGCCGGGCTGGGGTGAGGAACGCATCGCCGGCATGGTCGCCGGGCGTCCGGACTGGTGCATCTCGCGCCAGCGCACCTGGGGCGTGCCGATCGCGCTGTTCGTGCACAAGGCCACGCAGGAGCCGCACCCGGATTCCGTCGCTCTGCTGGAGCAGGTTGCGCAGAAGGTGGAGCAGGGCGGCATCGACGCCTGGTTCACGCTGGATGCAGCCGAGCTGCTCGGCGCCGACGCGAACGACTACGAGAAAGTCACCGACGTGCTCGACGTCTGGTTCGATTCCGGCGTGACGCACTACGCGGTGATCGGCCAGCGCCCGGAACTGCAGCAGGGCACGGCGTCGCACTACAAGGTGATGTACCTGGAAGGCTCCGACCAGCATCGCGGCTGGTTCCAGTCCTCGCTGCTGACCTCGTCGGCGATCCACGGCCGCGCGCCCTACGACGAAGTGCTTACGCACGGTTTCGCGGTGGACGCGAACGGCCGCAAGATGTCCAAGTCGCTGGGCAACGTGGTGGCGCCGCAGAAGGTGATGGACACGCTGGGTGCCGACGTGCTGCGCCTGTGGGTGGCCTCGGCCGACTACCGCAACGAGATGACCGTCTCCGACGAGATCCTCAAGCGCGTCTCCGACACCTACCGGCGCATCCGCAATACCGCGAAGTTCCTGCTCGGCAACCTCGACGGCTTCGATCCGGCCAGGCACTTGTTGCCGGTGCAAGGCAGCGTGCTGCTCGACCAGTGGGCCGTGCAGCAGGCGTACGACGTGCAGCAGGCGGTCACCGCTGCGTACGAGCGCTACGACTATCCCGAAGTGGTGGCGCGCATCCAGAACTTCTGCACCAACGAGCTGGGCGCGCTGTACCTGGACATCACCAAGGACCGGCTCTACACCATGCCGACCGACAGCCGCGGCCGGCGCAGCGCGCAGAGCGCGATGTACCGCATCGTTGAGGCGCTGGTGCGCTGGTTGGCACCGATCCTCAGCTTCACCGCCGAGGAAATCTGGCAGGCGCTGCCGGGCGAGCGCGGCGACAGCGTGCTGTTCGAGACCTGGTACGACGGCCTCGCCGCCACCCAGAACTCGCCGGAGCAGCGCCGCTGGTGGGCCGACCTGCTGGCGATCCGCGACACCGCCTCGCGCGTGCTCGAGGGCATGCGCAAGGCCGAGCTGATCGGCGCCGCGCTGGAGGCGAAGCTGGCGATCCACGCCGACGAGGCCACGGTGGCGCGCTACGCCCCCGCGGCCAGTGAACTGCGGTTCTTCTTCATCACCTCCGAGGTGCGTCTCGATCTGGCCGGCGGCCAACCGGCCGACGCGGTGCTGACCGAGCTGGAGGGCGCCGACGCTTGGGTCTCGGCCACGGTCAGCGGCGCAGCCAAGTGCGTGCGCTGCTGGCATCGGCGCGACGACGTGGGCAGCCACGCCGGGCACCCCGAGCTGTGCGGGCGCTGCGTCGGCAATGTCGAGGGACCCGGCGAGGATCGCCGCTGGTTCTGACCTTGACGTAACTCCCTCCCCTGCAAAGCAGGGGAGGGCCGGGGAGGGGTAGGTTCTTGATCTGATCTCCCAAGGTCAAAAGCGAACCCCCTCCCAACCTCCCCCTGCGTTGCAGGGGGAGGAGCCGAAGATCGCCCCATCACCGAGTCCCCGCGCCCCATGACCCCGAAACCCAACGCACTCCCCTGGCTCTGGCTGTCCGCCGCCGTCATCGTGTTCGACCAGCTCAGCAAGTGGTGGGCGCTGCATGCCTTGCAGCCGGCGGGCATGCCGCATCCGGTGATCTCGGGTTTCCTGAACTGGACGCTGGCGTTCAATACCGGCGCCGCCTTCAGTTTCCTGGCCGATGGCGCCGGCTGGCAGCGCTGGTTCTTCGTGCTGCTGGCGCTGGTCATCGGCGCAGTGCTGGTGGCGTGGCTGGCGCGCACGCCGCGGCGCGACTGGCGCACCGCGCTGCCGCTGGCGCTGATCGTGGGCGGCGCGGTCGGCAACCTGATCGACCGCCTGCACGCGGCCCAGGTCACCGACTTCATCCACGTGTATTTCCGCCAGTGGAGCTACCCGGTGTTCAACCTCGCCGATTGCGGCATCACGGTGGGCGCGGTGATGCTGATTGCGTTCGGCCTGTTCGCCGGCAAGCCCGGGAACGGCGTGCGATAATCTTCATTCTTGACGTGGGATCCCGCTGGCGGGCGATGCTCCTGAATTGAAAAGCATCGCCCGCCAGCGGGATCCTGCGGGATTTCGTATCGAGGTCGTCTTGGACATCCTGCTTGCCAACCCCCGTGGCTTCTGCGCCGGCGTCGATCGCGCCATCGCCATCGTCGAGCGCGCGCTGGAATCCTACGGCGCGCCGATTTACGTGCGGCATGAGGTGGTGCACAACCGCTACGTGGTCGACAAGCTGCGCGCGGACGGTGCGGTGTTCGTCGAGGAGCTGCACGAGGTGCCCGACGGTGCCACCGTGATCTTCAGCGCCCATGGCGTGTCGCAGGCGGTACGCGAGGAAGCCGGGCAGCGGCACCTGAAAGTGTTCGACGCCACCTGTCCGCTGGTCACCAAGGTGCACATGGAAGTGGCGCGGTTGGGCCGCATCGGCCGCAGCGTGGTGCTGGTCGGCCACGCCGGGCATCCCGAGGTCGAGGGCACCATGGGCCAGTGGAATCCGGCCCATGCCGGCGAGATATGGCTGGTGGAGTCGGTGGAGGACGTCGCCGCGCTCGCGCCGAAATTTCCGCATGCGCTGTCCTACGTCACCCAGACCACGCTGTCGGTGGACGACACCAAGGCGATCATCGCAGCGCTGCGCGCGAAGTTCCCCGACATCGAGGGGCCGCGCAAGGACGACATCTGCTATGCCACGCAGAACCGCCAGGACGCCGTGCGCCGATTGGCCGGCGCGGTCGACCTGATGCTGGTGGTCGGCTCGGTCAACAGCTCCAATTCCAACCGCCTGCGCGAGCTGGCCGCGAAGCAGGGCGTGCGCGCGTTCCTGATCGATGGTGCCGAGCACATCCAGCGCGACTGGCTCGACGGCGTCAAGCGCATCGGCCTCACTGCCGGCGCCTCGGCGCCGGAAAAACTGGTGCGCGACGTGATCGCCCGGCTGCAGTCGTGGGGAGCCGGCGACGTGCGAGAGCTGGACGGCGAACCGGAAAACATCACCTTCGCCCTGCCGAAGGAACTGCGCGTGGTCGGCGGCAACGGCTCAGCCAGCTTCTGACTCCCCCGCGTCGAATCCGTAGGAGCGCACCCCGTGTGCGATGCCCTTCGTCACGTGAGGGGAAAGCCGTCGCGCACGAGGCGCGCTCCAGCCCGAAGCGCGATGCGCTGTCCTGCGCAGCAAAAAGCCCCGGAAAGCGTGGCTTTCCGGGGCTTTTTGCTGCTGCGTCAACTGGTGCCGGAGATAGGAATCGAACCTACGACCCCATCATTACGAATGACGTGCTCTACCAACTGAGCTACTCCGGCGGAGAACCGCGGATTCTACGGGCCGCACCGCAGCGGCGCAAGCGATGACGACGGCATTTGCAGCGCGGGGTGGCCGTGAGACGATGGGTCCGGCCTTGCGTCCGGCGGCTGGGGGATGGCCGCCGCACCAGGGTGATCAGACGGGTTCAGGTTTTCCGACGCGCGGCCGATAACGAGACGACGGCGTGGGCCGTGCGGACAGGGAAAGTCTGAATCGACTTTCTTGGGGGCGTGTTGTCCGGACTACTTCGTGGTTTGCCAGGTTTGCCGGGCTTGCTGATGTTGCTGCTGGCGGCGACGCCGTGCGCATTTGCGGCGCCGCCGCCGGCGCACGACGCGGCGGCGTTCGATCTGCTCGTCCGGCAGCTGGACAACGGCGATATCCCGCTGAACAGCCAGGCCGCGGCCAGGCAGGCCCTCGACCGCCTGGGCGCGCTGCTGCCGCCCGGCGATGCCTACCGGCAGCGTCGCTACGACTACCTGTACTGCTTCCTGGCGTTCGACAACGACGTCAAGGGCGGCTACGCCTATGCGGGCCGCGGCACCGAGCAGGCGCAGCAGGCGGGCGACCTGGAGGCGGAGTCCAACTTCCGGATTTGCCGCGGCCTCTACCAGAGCAAGCTCACCACGGAGCGCGACGCGCTGCCGGATTACGAAGCCGGCATCCGGCTCGCACGGCGCTTGGAAAACCCGCGCCTGATCGCCGACGCGCTGACCTGGCGCGGCAGCGCCCAGTCGCTGCTGGGCGAGCAGGCGAAGGCGCTGTTCGATTTCCTGGAGGCGCAGCGCCTCTACGAAACCGTGGGCAACACGACCGCGGCACAGTCCAATCTCATCAGCATCGCCACCATCTATCGGCGGCTGGGCGAGTACGACAAGGCCGGCGAGTACCTGCGGCAGTCGATGCAGTCTGCGCAGCGCAAGGGAGACAAGCAGGAGCAGATGGTGGTTGACATGCAGCTGGGGTTCCTGGCGACCGAGCGGGGCGACCCCGTGGGTGCCGTCGCCCCGCTGCAGCGAGCGTTGGCGCTGGCGCACGAAACCGGTTCGCGGCAAAGCGTGGGCTCTGCCCTGCTGGCGCTGGCGGAGAGCAGCAACGCCCGCGAGCGCTACGCCGAGGCCCTGCAGCAGGTCGAGGCCGCCGCGAAGGAATTCCAGGCCGTCGCGGACCAGTCCAACGTCGGCATGCTGGCGCTGCAGTCGGCCAAGGCGCACGCCGGCCTGGGCCAGCACGAGCTGGCCGCGCGCGAGTTCGACCTTGCCGAGGCGAGTGTCAGGAACAGCCGCAACATGCGCTACCTGGCCGAGCTGTATGACGCACGCTCCAGGAACCAGGAGGCGCTGGGCAAGCCGGCGGCCGCGCTGGCCGACCTCAGGCTGAAAATGGAGGCCGACGCCGCGCTGGCGCGCATGGCCAAGACCCAGCTGACCACCCTGATGAGTTACCAGTTCGATACCGAGCGGCGCGAGCTGGAAAACCGCAAGCTCGCCGCCGACAAGGCGCTCAAGGAGCAGCAACTGGCCACGCTGGAGCGCGTTCGCGGCTGGCAATGGCTGGCCATCCTGCTGGCCGGCCTGCTGCTGCTGCTGATGCTGTGGCTGGCGTGGCGGCAACTGCGCCAGAGCCGACGCCTGCATCGGCTGGCGCTCACCGATGCGCTCACCGGCATCTCCAATCGGCGGCATATCGAACACACGCTGCACGGGGCCGTCGAGCATGCCCGCCGCGGCCAGCGGGAACTGGCCGTGATCATGCTCGACATCGATCACTTCAAGCGCGTCAACGACAGCCATGGCCATCCGGCCGGCGACCAGGCGCTGGAGCAACTCGTGCACGCCTGCCTGGGTGCGCTGCGCCAGCACGACCGGCTCGGCCGGTTGGGCGGCGAGGAGTTCCTGGTGGTGCTGCCGGATACCGACCTGGAGGGCGGCCTGCAGGTGGCCGAGCGCCTGCGCGCTTGCGTGGCCGCCGCGCGACCGCTGGTCAATGGCGTCGAGCTGCAGCTCTCGATCAGTCTCGGCGTGGCGCAGCTGCGGCCTGCCGAGTCGGGTGCGGCCTCCCTGGTGCGCCGCGCCGACGCCGCGCTGTACCACGCCAAGGACAACGGCAGGAATCGGGTCGAAGCGGCGCCCTAGCGATCCGGACGTCGCCGTGCGCCGATCGCCGTCGCCGGCCTCGGCACGTGATCCCGATCACCTTTCCTCCGCCACCCGCCGCCGCTCATCGGCCAATTCCTACCGCCCGTCGGCTGGGAGCTGGCCGGGGCGGGGTGGATGGGTACAGTGAGTGCAGGGGCATCAGGGAGAATTCCATGCAAGTCATGTCGCGTCAGCGAGGCGTCTCGCTGATCCGGACGCGCAGGCCGGAACATGCCGGCGGCCGTCCATCGGGGTGCGGGTCGGCGCGGGCGCGCGAGTGCGGCTTCACCCTGGTCGAGCTGCTGATCACCATGGCCGTGGCGCTGGTGCTGATCATGATCGCGGTGCCGAGCTTCAAGAACATCACGCTTTCCAACAAGCTCGATACCGCCGCCAACGACATCGTCAACGCGATCCACGTGGCGCGGATGGAAGCGGTCAAGCGCAATGCGAACACCCAGCTGTGCAGCAACTCGGCCAGCGCCAACGGCGCCGGCACGCTGGGCGGCGCCTGCAGCACCCAGAGCGGGGCGGTCTATGCCATCGCCGGTGGCGGCGGGGCCAGCCAAGTGCTGGCCGGCACGGTCGGCATCAGCGGCGCCGTGCAGCTGAAGGGCGACGTGACGGCGATCCGCTTCGGCGGGCAGGGGCTGGGGCAGAAAGTCGGCACCCCGGGTTCCTACTCCGGCACGGTGGCCGACATCTGCACCAGCCAGAGCCAGATGAGCAAGGACAACCATCGCGTGATCACCATGACGACCGGTTCCATCCTCGTGACCACCACCAGCTCGGGAGCCTGCCCATGATCCGCCGCTCCGTTCCAGCCACGCCGCGCATCGCGGCACAGTCCGGCGTGGGCCTGATCGAGGTGCTTATCGCCGTGCTGGTGCTGTCCATTGCCTTCCTGGGTATCGCCGCGCTGCAGGCAGTGTCGCTTTCCACCAACAACAGCGCGATGGCGCGCAGCATGGCCACGGTCGCCAGCTACTCGATCCTCGATGCCATGCGTGCCGACATCGTCAATGCCAAGGCCGGCAAGTACAACGGCACGGTCGCGGCAGCCACGGCGGCTGTTCCTGCCAGCGGCTCCACGGTGGCTGTCCCGGCCAATCCCGCGGCTTGCCCGTCAGCAGGAACGGCTCTGGCGGCCTACCAGCTCAGTCGGTGGTGCGGTCAGCTCAGCACGAATCTGGGTGCGACGACCAACACCACGGGCACGATCAATTGCACGGGCGCTGGCGAATGCACCGTCACCATTGTCTTCGATGACAGTCGGGCGGGGGCGGGTGGCAGCAGCTCCCAGAAAGTCATCACCAAGGCCATGCTATGAGCAAGCGCTTCCTTATTCGTCGTGGTGCAGGTCGAGGTAAAGTCTGGTCGGCGCTGCCTTCGGCAGGCTTCACTCTGATCGAGCTGATGGTCGCCATGTTGCTGGGCCTGATCGTCATCGGCGGGGTGGTCAGCGTGTTCCTGGCCAACCAGCGCACCTACCGCACGAACCAGGCATTGGGCGACGTGCAGGACGGCTCGCGTCTCGCGTTCGAGTTGATGGCGCGTGACATTCGCGAAGCTGGCCTCACCGGATGCAACAACAACGGGCGCATGTCCAACGTGCTCAACAACAAGAGCACCGCGTGGTGGGCGGACTGGGGCAATGCCGTGCACGGCTACGGCGCCGGTACGGCCACGGCGGATCCGGCCCTGACCGTGGGCACCGCCGAGACCAACCAGGTCAGCGGCACCGACTCGCTGCAGTTGCTCGGTGCCGCCGACTCGGGGCTGAGCGTGGCGGCCACGCCCAGTTCCACGGCTGCCAACTTCAAGCTCAACGACACCACGTCGGACATAGTGAAGGGCGACGTGATCATCGTGTGCGACCCCGACCATGCGGCCATCGTCCAAGTCACGAACTACAACAGCAGCAATGTCACGCTGGATCACAACAACGGCAGCAACCCCCTTCCCGGGAATTGCTCCAAGGGGCTGGGCTTCCCCACCACCTGCACCGCCAACGGTAACGGCTACACGTTTGGACCCAACTCGCAGATCTTCAAGCTGGGCGCGGTGGACTGGTACATCGGCTACAACCCGCTGGGCGGCAAATCGCTGTATCGCGTGAACGTGGTCACCACGGCCGGCACGCCCACGCCGACGACGCAAGAGATGGTGCGCGACGTCACCGGCATGGCCATCAGCTATCACCAGGCAGGTATCGCCAGCTTCGTCGATGCCAAGACGGTGGCGGCCAACTGGGGCGCTGTCGACGCCGTGCAGGTCCAACTCACGGTGGAAAGTGTGGACAAACGTGCCGGCACCGACACCAAACCCATCACACGCCAATTCACGGCCACCACCACCGTGCGCAACCGGGTGCAATGACATGAGCCGCATCGTCCCGACTTCTTGCCCTTTCCATCCAACCTGCCGTCATCCGTCGCCGCGACGCGGAGAACAGCGCGGCGTGGCCTTGGTGGTGGCGCTGATCCTGCTGGTGGTGATCACCCTGGTGGGGCTGGCTGCGGTGCGCGGCACCATCATGCAGCAGAAGATGGCCGCGAACATGTACGACCGGCAGGTGGCGTTCCAGGGGGCTGAGGCAGCCATGCGCGCCGCGGCGGCCAGCATCCCCACCAGCCCGGGCGACGTGGCGCGCAACTGCCAGTCGGCCAGTGTGGTCTGCCTGGCCAACCCCTTCGATGATCCGTGGATTAAGGCCAATCCGGGCAGCATCAAGACCCTTTCGACCGCGCAATACACCGCGGGTTCGCTGGCCACCGGACAGCCGCAGTACGTGGTCGAGAACATGGGCAACTTCCAGGATCCCTCGGCCAGTACCGGCTTCAGCCAGAGCGCCAACTCGCACAACTACGGCGTCAACGGCGGCGCCATCACCAACATCTACTACCGCGTGACGGCCCGCAGCGGCGATCCTGCGCAGGTGGGCGAGCGTGCGGTTGTCGTGCTGCAGGCCATGATCAAGCAGGGTTGAGCGTCCAGTCCCGCGCGCCAGTTTTACCGTGCGAGCGAGTTTCCCATGCAGCGCCATCGCAAAGAGCGGAACCGATATGAACATTGCCACCCATGTGCACAACAAGACCGGTCGTTTCGCCGCCCGGTTGCTGGCCAGCGGTTTCTCCGTCTGGCTGATGGGCGTCGCCTTCTCGCCCACATTGGCGGCCACCACGCCGAACCCGGCGGTGGACCAGTCGCCGCTGATCATCCAGAAGCCGCTGCCGCCGAACATCGTGCTGATGCTGGATGACTCGGGGTCGATGGCCTGGGATGTCATGCCGGATTGGAATTATTTGAGCAGTACCAGCGCAGACGCGCTGGTCAGTTCCGACGTGAATGGGCTTTATTTCACCCCGACGGTCACCTATGTCCCTCCACTCAAGGCGGATGGCAGTTCATATCCAGATGCGGCCTTCGACAGTGCCTTGGTCAATGGTTTCAACTCCAGCAGCACGAAAGTGGATTTGAGTACCTACGATGGAAGCAGCGATGATAGCCGGAACGGGCAGATCCGCAGTGACATCGCATACTCGGTTGGTGCTGGCTCGGGTGGCTACGGCGCTTCGACATGCAGCAGTTACGACGGTACTTCTCAGCGTTATCCGGGATATTGCTATGCCAGTTATAATAACGGGTCAAGCGATTTTTCTTATAGCGGCAATTATTACTATTATCGCTGCAGCAGCCATCAGGATAGGTATAACGCTGATGGAAAGTGCTACCCACATTCGTTTTTCACGTACACAAAGCGTGATTCGAGCGGCAACTACACGCGTTATTACGTAGCCAAGACTGTGGGCGATTGCGCTGCGGCATCGCTGGCAGCCACAGTGTGTGATGAGAGTGCGGTCACCCGGCAAAATGTCGCCAACTGGTTTTCGTACTACCACACGCGCATCCTGATGGCCAAGAGCGGTGTGATGAATGCATTCTCATCGGTCGATGCCACCTACCGGATCGGCTTCGGCTCGATTGATGGCGGTGGTAGCGGAAACAGCAATTACGGGAATCTGCCCGCATCCCGCTACAGCTACACCGATGCGTACAACGGTGGCACCAACTACATCGCGAAAGTTACGCCATTCGGCAACGGGTCGACATCGGGCGACCAGAAGAATGCTCTGTGGAGCTGGATCGGTGCAGCCAAGGCCTCAGGTGGCACTCCGCTGCGTCAGGCACTGGACGCCGTCGGCAAGTACTACAAGACAGCCCAGCCCTGGCAGACATTGACGAGTGGCACGACCGAAGAACTTGCCTGTCGCCAGTCCTACACCATCCTGACCACGGATGGCTTCTGGAACGACGACCCGCCATCCAGCGTCGGTAATGTGGACAACACCAAGGCCGGCCCGGTTACGGGTCCCAACAACCAGCCTTTCACCTACAATCCGGCGTTGCCTTACTCGGACAACCAGAGTGACACGCTGGCCGATGTGGCCATGAAATACTGGGTCAGCGACTTGCGTCCCACTGCGGTCAACGAAGTGCCCACCAGCAAGGAAGACCCGGCGTTCTGGCAGCACATGGTCACGTTCACGTTGGGCCTGGGTTTCGATCCGGTTTACGCGAGCGGTGGGGCGACGATCCCGGTGGACCAGGTCTTTGCCTGGGCCAACGGCGACAGCAGCCAGGCGATCAGCGGGTTCAGTTGGCCGACGCCGTCGAAGGACAACATCACCAACATCGCCGACCTGGCCCACGCCGCGGTCAACGGCCACGGCGGCTTCGCCTCGGCAAAGACGCCGGGCGAGTTCAGTGATGCGCTGAAGAAGGCGCTGCAGCGTGCGTCGGATCGTGTGGGTACCGGCGCCAGCCTCGCGGCCAATTCCACCCAGCTGAAGACCGGCGCGTTCGCCTACCAGGCCAATTACTACACCGGCAACTGGAAGGGCGACCTCAAGGCCATCGCGGTGGACCCGAACAACGGCACGCTGGCCCTGACGCCGACCTGGACGGCGGCCAGCAAGTTGCCCGCCGCCAGCAACCGGAAGATCTACACCTACAACCCGAGCGTGGCTCCAGTGGCAGCCGTGGCGTTCACCGATCCGGCCACCCTGTCCAGCGCGGAGCAGACGGCACTTGGCGCCGACACGACCGCGCAGCAGAATATGATCAACTATCTGCGCGGCGATGCCTCGCTGGAAAAACCGAAGACCGGTGGCATCTACCGTACGCGTGAAACCGCGCTGGGCGACATCGTCAACTCGCAGCCGGTCTACGTGGGGCAGCCCGAGGCGAACCAGTTCGTCGGCCAAGCATTCACCGGCAGCGACAGCTTCGGGTCGTACGCCGCCACCACCCGCCAAGGGCTGATTTTCGTGGCGGCCAATGACGGCATGCTGCACGCGTTCTACACGGATGACATCGCCGCGACCACGACCGACGCCGCCATCGCCGCCGGTACCGAGGCCTATGCCTACCTGCCCGCCGCCGTCATCACCAGCGGCTTGTCCAGTCTGTCCAATCCCGACTACGGCTCGACGTCGGTACCGCATCAATTCTTCAACGACGGCGAGTTGACGGTGGCGGACGTGTATTTCGGCTCGGCCTGGCACACCGTGGCAGTGGGTACGACGGGTCGTGGCGCGGCCAAGGCGATCTATGCGCTGGACGTGACCGACCCGACCAACATCACGCTGCTGTGGGAGCGCTCCGCCGGCGATGGCAAGAGCGGTGCCGACTCCATCGGCCAGATGATCGGCAAGCCGGTGATCGCCCAGACCAACGTTGCGGCCAACGACACGACCGGCGACAACAACTGGTCGGTGCTGATCGGCAACGGCTACAACAGCAAGAACGGCACGGCGGCCCTGCTGCAGTTCGCCATCAAGGATGGCACCCTCAGCGTGCATGCCACCGATTCCGCCACCGCGAACGGCTTGGCCGCGCCGGCCGTGTGGATGGGCGATCTCTCCGTGGGCATCAGCACGGTGGCCTATGCCGGTGATGCGCAGGGGCGGGTGTGGTCGTTCGGCCTCAACACGGCCACGACCAGGGGGAATACGACCACCTACGCCGCCACGCCCACCAGTACCGGCAGCAAGCTTTACACTGCGATGGATGCAGCCACCGGCGGTACCGCGCAGCCGATCACCGGCGGCATGCTTGTCGGCAAGAACCCGCTCACCCAGGATTTGTGGGTGTTCTTCGGCACCGGCCAGTACCTGAGCTCGACCGATCTCACCAGTACGGCCACGCAGAGTTGGTACGGGTTGATCGTGAAGTCCGCCACCAGCGGGCTGGCCGTCGACGGCACCAAGAACCGCAGCAATCTCATGCAGCGTTCCATCATTGCGGAGACACCCGGGACGCCGGAGGTCCTGAACGCCGATGGCACGGTGAATACCGCGGCGATCGCGCCGGCGCGGGCGGTCACGGCGGCACCGAGCACGTCCGACATGGCCGGTAAGTCGGGCTGGTACATCGATCTGCTGTCGCCGACATCCAGCACTGATTCGACAACAGGCAATGTGACTTACACACCCAACCAGACTGCCCAGGGCGAACGAATCGTCACCCCGAACCAGTTTCAGGGCAATCAGCTGCTGGCCACGACACGGATTCCGCAGGCGACAGACCTGTGCAATCCATCCGGGCGCGGCTGGATCATGGCGGTGGATCCATTCACCGGCACCAATCCGAAATCGAGCTTCTTCGACCTCAATGGTGATGGTCTGATCAACCAGCCAGCCGACTACATCATGGTGAATGGTGTAGCGGTGGCGACCAGCGGCATGGGCTTCAATTCGCTGCCCAACAACCCGATCTTCATGGGCGGCAGCATGCTGGTGAGTTTCGACAACGGCAGCGCCACCAGCATCAAGACCTCCGGTACCTCCGGAACCCTGCAGCGTGTTTCCTGGCGCGAGCTGATCGCCCAGTAAAGGAATGAATGATGAAATCGCTCCCGTCAAATGAAGGCAGGCTGGTGTCCGTGGATGGGTGCCTGGTGCCGTCTGTCCGCAGTTCTCATGCAGTGCGCGAACATCGCCGCGACCAGCGCGCCGGCGGCTTCACCCTGATCGAGTTGATGATCGTGGTGGCGATCATCGCGATCCTGGCCGCGATCGCCTTGCCCGCGTACACCAGCTACATCACCAAGACCAAGCGCGTGGCCGCGGAAGGTTGCCTGTCGGAGCACGCCAACTACATGGAGCGCTACTACACCACCAACCTCAGCTACACGGGGGCGGCGTTGCCGGGACTGGACTGCGCCAGCCTCCAGCGCACCGGCGCCAACTACCAGTACGCGGTGGCGTCGGCATCGACGGCGGCGTACAGCGTCACGGCCACGCCGATCAACGCCCAGCTGACCCGCGACACCATGTGCGGCACGCTCTCGCTCAACCAGACGGGCACGCGCGGACCCAGCACGGCCGGCTGCTGGTAGGTCGTCACGTTTCGCCGATCCGGTGTCCTTGTTCTCGTAGGCAGGCGCCGGATAGGCAGGCGCCGGATCGGCGCGCTTTCCTTCACCGCGGCTGCAGCCGCTCGCGCAGGCCGCCTTGCCGCCGGATCGGCCGCGCCAGCCCGGCGCGCAGTGCGTCGTCGGTGCTCCAGATCTCGGCATGCTCCTTCGCGCGCGAGATGGCGGTGTAGACCAGTTCGCGGGTGAGGATGCGGTTGTCGGCGTCCGGCGGCAGCAGCACCGCCACCTCGCGGTACTCCGAACCCTGGCTGCGGTGGATGGTGATCGCCCAGGCGCTGTCGTGCGCGGGCAGCGCCCGCGGTGAGTAGCTGCGCAGGCCGGCGTTGCCGTCGCGGTCGCTGAGTTCGAACCACACGCGCAGTCCTTCCGCACCTTCCAGCGCGATGCCGACGTCGCCGTTGAACAGGCCGCGGGCGTAGTCGTTGCGGGTGACGATGACGGGGCGGCCGTGGTACCAGGCGCGGCTGGCGTCGATGCCGAAACGGACGGCGAGCCGGCGCAGCACCAGCTCGTTGATGCCCTGCGCGCCGAACGGACCGTCGCGCAGCGCGCACAGGATCTGCAGCTGGCGCAGCCGCTGCAAGGCTTCGGCGGCATCGATGGCCGGTGCCAGCAGCGACTGCAGCAGCCCGGCGTGGCGCTCGATCCAGCCGTCCACGCAGGCACGCATGGCGTGCACGGTGGGGCAGTGGCGCAGGTGCAGGTCGCCGTCGCGTCGCTGGTCCAGCAGTGCGTCCAGCCAGGCCGGGTCGGGCGCGTCGCGCAGCGCCTCGACGCCGCGCTGCAGGCCGCTGCCGGCGCGCCAGCTGTGGGTCAGCGCGAGTACCTGGCCGGCCAGCGGGGCGTCGCCGGCGGCGACATCGGGCGCCTGCTGCAGCAGCGGCGCGAGCAGGCCGGCCAGCGGCGGCGGCAGCCGCTGGCGCGGCGCGGCGGCGACGATGTCGGCCAGCACCGAACCGGCATCGACCGAGGCCAACTGGCCCGGATCGCCGAGCAGGATCAGTACCGCCGCGGGGCGCAGCGCCTGCAGCAGCTGGCGCATCATCGCCAGGTCCACCATCGACGCCTCGTCCACCACCACGATGTCCTCGGCCAGCGGGTTGTGCGGGCCGTGGCCGAAGCTGTCGTCCATCGGCCGGTAGCCGAGCAGGCGATGCAGCGTGCGCGCCTCGGCGTGCGGGATGTGCGGCACGAAGTCGTGAAAACCGCTGCCCGGCAGGCTGGCCTGCAGTTCGGCCTTGCCCTTGGCGACGGCCTGCGCCAGCCGCTGGGCGGCCTTGCCGGTGGGCGCGGCCAGCGCGATCGACGGCCACGCCGGCAACCCGCAGGCGTGCGCGTGGCGCAGCAGCATCAGCAGCATGCGCACCACGGTGGTGGTCTTGCCGGTGCCGGGGCCGCCGGTGAGCACGAAGAAACGCGCGCCGGGCACCGCGGCCACGGCGGCGCGCTGCCCGTCGGTGGCGCCGCGCGGCATGCCGGCGAACAGCGTCGCCAGGTCGTCGGCGAGGGTATCGGCTGGAATCGGCAGCGTGCGTTGCGCGCAGCGCCGCAGGATTGCCTCGGCGAGCTTCGCCTCGTGCTGCCAGTTGCGCCACAGGTAGAAGCGCCCCTGCGCATCGAGCACGAACGGGGTGAACGCGGTGCCGTCGCCGACCCAGTCGTGCCGGCGCAGCGCCTCCAGGGCATCGGTATCGAGGTCGGCGCCGGTGTCCGGGTCGGCCAGCGCGGCGCAGGAATGGCCGTGGCCTTCGGCGCGGCTGGCCGCACGCACGGCGGCGGCGAGCAAGGCGGAGCCGGTGCGCCCGAGTACCCATTGCGCCAGGCTCTGGTCGATCGCGCGCTCGTCGGCGGCGGCAGGCGGCAGCGGGCGGTTCATGCCGCGGCCTCCTGCGCGCCGGCGAAGGCATCGTCGAGCGCCTCGACCAGCGCCGCCGGCCAGCGCCGCCGCCATACGCCCAGCCCGGGCGCCAGCCCCAGCGCGCGCACGAACAGGTACCAGCTTTCGCCGAGCTGGCGTTCGGCCGTATAGCCGTCCATTCTCTGACGCAGGTAGCGGTGCAGCGCCACGGTGTAGAGCAGCGCCTGCAGCGGGTAGTGGTGCGCGGCCATGGCCGCATCGAGCGGCTCGCCCCGGTAGTCGCCCAGCCGCGCGCCGAGCCAGTTGGTCTTGTAGTCGAGCACGTGGAAGCGGCCGTCCCAGGCGAAGATCAGGTCGGCGAAGCCGGTCAGCATGCCGTTCAGCGTGGTGGCATCCAGGCTGGCCGGGATCGCGTCGGCGTGGCCGTGGGCCGCGCAGATCCGACGCAGTGTCGCCAGCGGCACCTGCCGCACCGGGAACTGGAACTCGAACTCGGCGATGCGCTGCTTCGGCGCCAGGTCGAGCAGGCGCAGGCCGCCGCCCAGGTCGGCCTGGCGCGCGCGGTCGATCATCCGGCCCACGCGTTCGAGCGCTTCCTCGTGCGCCAGATGCGGCGCGGCGACCGCCTGCGCGCCGAGCTGGCGGTGCAGCAGCTGGCGCTGGTCGGGCCACAGCGGGCCGGGCTGCGCCAGCTCGAACACCTGGTGCACGGCGTCGCCGAAGCGCGGGCCGCGCAACGGATGCAGCGCGAGCAGGCGGCCATCTTCGACCACCTCGTCCGCTTCGACCACCGGCTCTTCCGCGCCGGTTTCGTCGGCACTGCCGCTGTCGTCGATCAGCACGGCGGCGGCATGGCGGGTCAGCCCGCTGAAGCTGTGCAGCCACTGGAACGGCCGCAATGCCGGCAACGGCGCCTGGGCGGCGCGCGGCGCGGGGGCTTCGGCCGGCGGCCGGTAGCGGGTGAAGGTATCGGCGAACGGCGCGGCCAGGCGCATGCCGCCGAGTGCCGCGGCCATGGCGTCGAGCGAGGCTTCGCCCGCGGGCAGTGCCAGCTTCTGCCGGGCTTGCTCCAGCAGCAGGTCGATCGCGGCCCATTCCCAGGTCTGTGCATCGCCATCGGGCAGCGGGCCGCGGTCGACCCAGTACACGTGCACGGCGTGCACGGTGCGGGTCAGCGCCACGTAGAGCAGGCGCAGGCGCTCCTCCAGCTCCTCGCGGAAATGGCGCGCGCAGTGTTCGACGAAATGCGCTGAGCCCAGATCCACGCAGCGCTGGCCGGCATCGTCGTGGTAGCGCAGCAGCTTCGGCGCATAGCTGCCGCCCTGGCTGCGGATGCGCCACGCCAGCGGCAGGAACACGAGGGGAAACTCCAGCCCCTTGCTGGCGTGGATGGTCAGCAGCTGCACGCGGCGGGCGTCGCTCTCGATGCGCAGCTGGCGTTCGTCGGCCGCCTCGGCGTCGCCGTCGCCGCCTTCGCGGCGCATCTCCTGCAGCCAGGCGTACAGGCCGTCCAGTCCTTGCCGCGCGCCTTCTTCCGCGGCGAGCAGCTCGCCGAGGTGGCGCAGGTCGGTGAGCACGCGCTCGCCTTCCGGCAGCGCCAGCAAGGCGGTGGCGCGCGCGGCCAGCAGTTCACCGACCAGCGCCAGCACGCCGCGGCTGCGCACCAGCGCGCGCCACGCCTCGAAGCGTTCCAGCTCGCGCTCGAACGCGGCGGGCTGCGCCTGCCACGCGTGGAACTGCTCCAGCGTGGCGCCGAGCAGGGTGGTGGCCAGCGCGCCGCGCACGGCCTGGTCGTCGTCGGCGTGCAGCACGGCGTACAGGATCAGCTCCAGCTCTCGCGCGACTTCGCCGGCGAAGATGTTGCCGCGGCCGCTGCCCACGCAGGGCACCCCGCGCGCGACCAGCCGCTGGCGCAGCGCCACGACCTGGTTGTTGGTGGACAGCAGCACGGCGACGTCGCCGGGCGTCACCGGGCGGCCACCGATCGCCTGGCGCGGGTCGTTGAGCAGTTCCGCGATGCGGTTGGCGCAATCGTCCAGCGCCAGCGCCTCGAGGTCGCCGAGCGCGTCCAGCGGCTTGCCTTTCTTGTCGAGCGCGTCACCGTGGAACGGGTGGAACACCAGCGGCTGCGCCACCGGCTGGCCGTCGACGGTGTACGGCTGCCCGTCCGCCTTGCCGGCCGGCGCGACCGGCTGGTAGCGGATCGGCAGCTGGCCGAAGCCGCCTTCGGTGTGGCCGTACCAGGCGTTCAGCGCTTCCACCAGGGCGCGGCTGGAGCGATGGTTAGTGCCCAGCGAGAAGCGCTGGCCGGCCTGTGCGCCGGCGCGCAGGTAGGCGGCGATGTCGCCGCCGCGGAAACTGTAGATGGCCTGCTTGGGATCGCCGATCATCACCAGCGTGCCGCGCTCGCGGTAGATCCGCTCGAAGATCGCGAACTGGCGCTGGTCGGTGTCCTGGAACTCGTCGATCAGGGCGACCGGGAAGGCGTCGAACAGGCGGTCGGCCAGCACCGCGTCGGCTGCCTCGCCGCACAGTCGCTGGTACACCGCATCGATGAGCATGGAGAAGGTCAGCACGTGGCGCTGGCGCGCGCGGCGCGGCATTTCCTCGCGGCAGGCTTGCGCGGCGTCGGCGAGCACGGCGCCGCGGGTGAACACGTCGCGCAGGCCGAGCAGCGGGCGCAGTGCCTGCAGGGCCTTGATCAGGGGATGGGTGTTGAGTGGTTCGGTGCTTTCCGGTGCTTCCTGTTCGAGTACGGCATCCGGCTCGAAAGTCTTGTCGAGCCTGGCGGCCAGGGTTTCCTCATCGTTGCTTTGCAAGGCGTCGGCGATCTTGCCGAGCCGGTTCGAGAGAGCCGTCTTGCGTGGGGCGTAGAGCGATTTGTCGCCGGCGAGTCGCCGCAGTTCGGCGATGCTTGCATCGGTGCACAAGGCGTCGAGCTGCCGTTCGAGTTCGGCCAGGCCACCGGCCTCGATGCGCGCGTCGGCGCTGTTGGCCAGCCCGCCGAGGTCGCGCAGCAGGCCTTCCGGCCCGTCCTTCAGCAGCAGCTCGGCCTCGCGCGGGTCGACCGCGCCGGTGAGGTAGCGGCGGCGCCAGAAGTCTTCCACGCATTCGCGCATCAGCTGCTGCTCGTCGAACAGCTGGTCGTCGGCGAACGCGGCGCCGCTCTGCAGCGGGTAGTCGCGCTGGATGCGCTGGCACAGCGCGTGGATGGTCGACACCGGCGCGCGGTCGAGGTCGCTGCGGGCCAGCTGGATCCGGCGCAGCGCGAGGCGGACGCTGTCGGCGTCGGGGCACAGCGCGGCCAGCCAGCTTTCCAGCGGATCGACGCTGGCCGCGTCGCGCGCGGCGGCTTCGAGCAGACGCTCGGCCTCGACCAGGCGCCGGCGCAGGCGCTCGCGCAGTTCCTGCGCGGCGGCGTCGGTGAAGGTGGTCACCAGGATCTGCTCCACCCGCAGCCCGCGTTCGAGCAGCAGGCGCAGGTAGATCACGCCGATGTTCCAGGTCTTGCCGGTGCCGGCACTGGCCTCGATCAGCACGCGCCCGTGCAGCGGCATGGCGCGCCAGTCGAGCGGGGGCAGGGCGGCGGCGGTCATGGCTGGGTGTCCTGCGTGACTTTCATCAAGGTCGTGCGCTGCGGGTCGAGCACGCCGCAGACCAGCTCGGTGGCGGCGACGAAGGCGCGATGGGCCGGGCTCTCCACGTCGAACAGCTCCAGGCCGCGGCTGAGCAGGGCCGCGTAGCCGGGCGCGTAGTCGCGTTCGCCGGGGTTGAAGCCGTCGCCTTCCCACGCCGCGGCCGCCCTGGCCAGGCGGTTCTCTGGCTCGTTGCCGGCCCAGGCCTGCGCGGCGCGCGGGAAGAACAGCAGCGGCCGCTGTGCGGCGGCCCGATACGCCTCGACCAGGCGGCGCAGGCCGTGGCGCAGTTGCTCGCCCTCCTGCGCGCGGATGGTGTCGAGCATGCCCGCCGCCTGGGCCACCAGCACGCTGCTGCCGCCTTGCGTGCGCCGGACCTGCTCCAGCAGCGTGGCCTGCAGGGGCGCGCCGTCGCCGGCACGGGCCAGTTGCAGGCAGGCCCAGTCGAGGTAGAAGTCCAGCAGGTCCTTCAGGTTGGCGGCGCGCCCCGGGCGGGCGTCGAACCACAGCAGCATGCCGTCGGCGCCGCGGAATACGCGGTCGACCGTGCCGCTCAGGCGCAGGCCGTCGCCGAGGTCCAGCTCGATCGCCTGGGGCTGCGCCTGCGCGCCGGCGTCGGCGAACAGCGGCTGCGCCTGCGCCAGCAGGGGGCGCAGCGCGTCGCGCAGTTGCGTCCAGGTCCGCTCGCCGACCGCGCCGCCGGCCAGCATGCCGGAGCGGGCGAGCCATGCCGGCGGTTCGGCGGGCAGTTCGGCGCGGCCGGCGGCGAGCGCGTCGAACAGCAGGCGGTGGTCGACCCGCTCGATTTTTTCCAGCGGCGTCTCCAGCGGCTCGCGATCCGGCCAGCCGCGGTCGTCCAGCGCCTGCAGGCTGATGCCCTGGCCGCGCAGCAGGGCGTCCCGCGCGGGGTCGCGCCAGAAGCGCCTGAGCGTGCCGAGGGTGATCTCGCCGGCCCCGGTTTCCGGCGTGGTCGCCGGCGCGTCGAGGAAGGGCGGCGTGCCGGCGCTGATCGATGCGGCGGCGAGGAACGCCGGCTCGTACGAGAACAGCCGCGGATCGTGCCGGGGTTGGCCCTCGGCATCACGCTCGTAGTAGCGCGCGTCGAACGGCTGCAGCGGGTGGCGCACGCGCCACGGCCGCTCGGCTGTTTCGTCACCGGCGAGGCCGTGCTGTTCGTCGAGGAACTGCAGCAGCTCGGCCAGCGGTGCGGCGGGGTTGCGCGGCTTGCCGTCGCGCATGCCTTCGCCGACGTAGCTCACGTGCAGCGCGTCGCGCGCCGACATCAGCGCTTCCAGGAACAGGTAGCGATCCTCGCTGCGCGTGTCGCGGTCGCCGCGGCGCGGCTGGGCGAGGATCTGGTTGAGGCCGGCGTCGTGGCCGGGGCGCGGGAACTCGCCTTCGTTCATGCCGAGCAGGCAGACCACGCGGAACGGGATCGAGCGCTGCGGCACCAGCCCGCAGAAGGTCACCCCGCCGAGCAGGAAGGCCTGGCGTTCCGGCACCACCTCGAGCGCGCCGCGCAGCGCCTCGCGCACCACGCTCCACGGCAGCAGGGTGTCGATGCCGGCCTCGGCGGCCTGGCCGGCGAGGCCGGCGACGAGCCGGCGCAGGGCGTCGAGCGCGTTCTGTTCGGCGGCGTCGCGCGGGTCGGCGAGGAACAGCGCTTCGAGCCGCTCCAGCAGCCACGCGCTCCATGCGGCCAGCGGACGCGCGCCGGCGAAGGCGTGGCGCAGCTGGCGCAGTTCGCCGAGCAGGCGGTCGAGCTGGCCCAGCGCCTCCACCGCGTTGCCGGCGACGCCTTCCAGCGGCAGGATGCCATCGAGCAGGCCGTCGCCGCCGTCCTGGCCCGCGATCAGCCCGGCGTACATGCGGTCGAAGCCGAACTGCCACGAGTTCGCGTCGACTGCTGCTGCGCCGGCCTCGGCCTTCATCGCGGCATCCAGGCCCCAGGCCACGCGGGCGCGGCGCAGCCAGCGTTCCAGCGCGTCGCGCCCGCCGGCGTCGAGCGCGAAGCGCCGCGCCACCGCCGGCACGTCGAGGAAGTTCAGCACCTCGCTGACCGTGAAGCGGCTCTCGGCCAGGTCCAGCACCTGCGCGAACGCGCTCATCAGCGGGTGCGCATGCGCCAGCCCGACATCGGCCAGGTGCCAGGGCAGGTGCAGCGGGTCGTGCCGGTACTGCGCCGGCTCGCCGAACACCGCGGCGAGGTACGGCGCGTAGGCGCCGATGTCCGGCGCCATCACCACGATGTCGCGGTGCTGCAGGCTGGGGTCGTCGGCGAGGCAGCGCAGCAGGGCGTTCTTCAGCACTTCCAGTTCGCGCAGGCGGGTGTGGCAGACGTGCACGCGCAGGCTGGCGTCGTGGCGCAGCGCGGGCAGGATGTCCTCCAGCGCCGCCCCGTCCACCTGTTGCGCGCGGATCGGCGCGCCGACCAGCTCCGGCTGCAGGCAGCGGATGCTCGACTGCAGCCGGGCGAGCAGCGAGGTGGCGTCGTCGAGCGGTTCGGCCTCGTCGAGCGGGTCGCGCTCGTCGAGCGCATCGCACTCGTCCAGGGTGAGGCAGAAATCCTGCGCGATGCGACCGAGGGCGACCAGCAGCGGGTGGCCGACCTCGTAGTACAGCGCCTCCGGGTCGTCCGCGTGGGTGAGCAGGAAGCGTTGCCGGCGCAGGTAGACCCAGTGCTCGCGGCAGGGGTCGGGAAAATACAGGTGCACTGGCGCGTGCAGCGCGGTCGCCTGCAGTGCCGCCAGCACGTCCGGCGGCAGGTGGCTGACGCCGAACACGTGCAGCGGCGGCTCGCCGGCCAGCGCATTGCCGGTACGCAGGGCCTGCAGCAGGGCGGCACTGCGCTGCGCGCGGTGCGGCCGCGGGATGGCGGCGCGCAGCCGCTGCCACAGCGCGGCCTGCCAGTCGCCGGCGTGCCGTGCGGGGTGCTGTTCCCAGTCGAGGATCCAGTCCGGCCGGTAGATCAGGTACTGGGTGTACAGGCCGGCCAAGTGCTCGGCGAGCTGGAAGCTGCGCCGCGCCGCGTCGTCGCCGGACAGGTAGGCCGCCACTTCCGGCGCCTGCAGCGCGGGCAGCGCCATCAGCAGGCGCCAGCGCAGCAACTCGTGCCGGTAGGCGCCGCCGATCAGCGCCTCGTCGCCCAGCGCCCGGCGCGCCGCGCGCTCGAACCACTGCCACGGCAGGATCATCTCGAGGTTGGCGGCGATGCCATGGCCGCCATGCGGGCCACGGCGTTGCGCCAGGTGGCCGAGCAGCCAGCGCCGCAACCCCGGGTGCGCCACCACCACGGTCTGCGCGGCCAGCGGATTGGCCGGGCGCTGTGCTTCGAGCTGCAGCGCCAGCGCGTCGGCCAGCCGCTCGGTGCGGCTGCCGCGGTGGACGATCAGCCCGTCTGGGTTGTCCCTCATGCCTTCCTGCCCCGGTCGACGCAACCCGCACAGCATACCGAGCCATGGCGCATCGTTTGCGACCTGTCGATCCGCCGGCCTGCCGTTCGTCGTTCGCACAGAGCCGGAGTGGTCTGCCTGGCTCCCACCCGTTCGAAGGAGACACGACGATGCGCTGCATGGTGATAGTGAAGGCGAGCCCGGACTCGGAAGCCGGCGTGATGCCCAGCGAGCCACTGCTGACCGCGATGGGCCAATACAACGAGGAGCTGGTGAAGGCCGGCATCATGCTCGCGGGCGAGGGCCTGCAACCCAGTTCGAAGGGCGTGCGGGTGAAGTTCTCGGGCCGCGCGCGCACGGTGACCGACGGGCCGTTCGCGGAAACCAGGGAGCTGATTGCCGGCTTCTGGCTGTGGCAGGTGAAGTCGATGCAGGAGGCGATCGAATGGCTCAAGCGTGCGCCGTTCGACGACGATGCCGAGATCGAGATCCGCCAGGTTTTCGAGGCCGAGGATTTCGGCACCGAGCTCACCCCCGAACTGCGCGAACAGGAGGAACGGCTGCGCGCGCAGCTCGCCACGAAGACATGAGCCGGGTCCGGCGCGGACGCGCCGGGAGGCGCTGGTCGCGCGGCGGATGATGCCGGCCGGGAGGTGGGAAAGCAGGCGTGACTTCCGGCCTTGCGCGGGCATCGCGGGGATGCTGTGATCGGTCGCATGAGCGCGACCGACACCCATCGCACCATCGACGCCGTCTGGCGGATCGAATCGGCCCGGTTGATCGCCGGCCTCGCCCGCATGCTGCGCGACGTCGGCCTGGCCGAGGAGCTGGCGCAGGACGCGCTGGTGGTGGCGCTGGAGCAGTGGCCGCAGAGCGGCGTGCCGGACAACCCCGGCGCGTGGCTGATGACCACCGCGAAGCATCGCGCGATCGACCGGCTGCGCCGCAGCAAGCTGCTCGAACGCAAGCACGAACAACTGATGCACGAGCTGGAACACGAGCAGGAACATGCAAGAGCCGCCGACGAGGCGGCGCTGGACGATCCGTTCGGCGACGACCTGCTGCGGCTGATCTTCACCGCCTGCCACCCGCTGCTGTCGATGGAGGCGCGCGTGGCGCTGACCCTGCGCCTGCTCGGCGGCCTGACCACGGAGGAGATCGCGCGCGCCTTCCTGGTGCCCGAGCCGACCATCGCGCAGCGCATCGTGCGCGCCAAGCGCAGCCTGGCCAAGGCCGCGGTGGCCTACGAGGTGCCCCGCGGCGAGGAGATTGCCGCACGCCTTTCCTCGGTGCTCGGGGTGATCTACCTGATCTTCAACGAGGGCTATTCGGCCACCGCCGGCGACGACTGGATGCGCCCGGCCTTGTGCGAGGACGCCCTGCGCCTGGGCCGGGTACTGGCCGGCCTGATGCCGCGCGAACCCGAAGTGCATGGCCTGGTGGCGCTGATGGAGCTGCAGGCCTCGCGGTCGCGCGCGCGGGTGGATGCATGCGGCGAGCCGATCCTGCTGCTGGAGCAGGACCGGTCATTGTGGGACCGGCTGCTGATCCACCGCGGCCTGGCCGCGCTGGAGCGGGCCGGGAAGCTGGGCGGCGCGCTGGGGCCGTATGCGCTGCAGGCGGCGATCGCCGCCTGCCACGCGCGCGCCTTCACCGGCGAGGAGACCGATTGGCCTGGCATCGCGGCGCTGTATCGAACCCTAGCCCGGGTGATGCCCTCGCCTGTCGTGGAACTCAACCGCGCGGTGGCTGTGGGCATGGCCGGCGGCGCGGTGGCGGGTCTGGAACTGGTCGATGCGCTGGTCGACGAGCCGAGCCTCAAGCGATACCACCTGCTGCCCGCGGTGCGCGGCGACCTGCTGGTCCGGCTGGGGCGTGTCGACGAGGCGCGCCGGGAGTTCGAGCGGGCCGCCGCGCTGGCCATGAACCGGCGCGAGCGCGAGCTGATGCGCAAGCGCGCCCAGGCCTGCGGGGAGAGTACGTCGTCCGGGTGAACGAGGCTGCCCGTGCACGCCGACGCAACGCGTGATGGATTAATGCGTGCTCCCGTGATGAAGTATGACGACGGTCGATGTACCGTCGGTTCGTTCGAGGGGTATCCGCAGGCGGATGAACAGCCAGGAGCAGGCACGTGGCGAACTGCGCGAGCGCTTCTACCGGAGCGTGGCGGAGACCCTTGCGCTGCTGCATGCGCCGCCGGATCGCGACCGCCGCCGGACCATGGTCACGATCGCGGGCATCCTGGCCTCGACCATGGACCTTCCGCTGGTATGGGTCGGCCGGCGCGAACCGGGTCAGGACAGCGTTGAGGTAATGGCGGCGGCGGGAACCGCCGCGGAGTACGCGTCCGCGCTGCGCCTCAGCGCAGACGAATCCGCCCCTGGCGGGAGTGGGCCGGTGGGCATGGTGTTGCGCGAGGAGCAGGCACGGGTGACTCCGGTCGGTGCGCCGGAGTTCGCGCCATGGCGCGACGACGCGCGGCGGCACGGTTTCGGTTCCTGCATCGTGGCCGCGTCGAGGACACGCGACGATGGCCAGCTGGTGCTGACCGCCTACTCCCGCGACGACGGCCCCAGCCTGAGCGGAGAGTTGCTCGATTGGGCGCAGCGGCTGGCCGATGAGCTGAGCCGGTTCTGGGATCACCAACTGCTGCTGGAGCACAGCGTGCGGATGGGCCGCTATCGCGATGCGCAGCGCACGATCCAGCGCGCCTTGCTCGAACAGCCGGATCCGGAATCGGTCTATCGCACGCTGGCCCGGGCGCTGGTCGACATCGCCGGTGCCGCGGCGGTCGACGTGTTCGCCGCCGATGGTGCCGACCCGATGCTGCGCCGTATGGCCCTGGTCGGTCCGATCGCGGACATCGTGCGCGGCCTGCCGCTGCCGCCGCGACACGACGACGGCGCGGTCGTGCCGGCGCAGACGCAGGCCTTCATGCAGGGCGCGCCGGTCATTTGGCGCCATTCACCCGATGCACCGCAGGACGACACGGCGTTCCGCCGGGAACTGCTCGAACATGCCGGTGCGGTGGGCTGCTGGCCGCTGTTCGCATCCCCTGCCGGCGCGATCGGCGCGGCGCGGATGCCGACTGGCGTGTTCGCGGTGTTGACCGTCGAGTCGGACGCTTTCGACGACGAGATGTGCCGCCTGCTGGACGAGATCGCCGACGCGACCGGACTGGCGCTGCGGCAACACGCGCAGCGGCACGCCCTGCTGCAGGAGCAGGAGCGACAGACCTACCTGGCCCTGCACGACGACCTCACCGGCCTGCCGAACCGTCGTGCGCTGGATCGGCACCTGGAGAACGTGCTGGCCCGCGCCCGGCGGCGGGGTCGGCTGGTGGCCGTGGGTTTGCTCGACCTGGACGACCTGAAACCGATCAACGATCGCCACGGCCATGCCGTGGGCGATCGCCTGCTGGTCGAGATGGCAAGCCGCTTTCGCCAGATGCTTCGCGCCGGCGACTACGTGGCCCGGCTCGGTGGCGACGAGTTCGTACTGGTGTTCGAGGATCTCGAATCCGTGCAGGACATCGACGGGCTGCTGGAGCGTATTGGTGAAGTCCTGGGGTTCCCGGTGACGATCGACGGCACGGCCATGGCCGTGGGCGCCAGCCTGGGCATCGCTTTGTATTCCAGCGAAACCCGGACCACCGGCGAACAACTGCTGCGCCGCGCCGACCAGGCGATGTACCAGGTGAAATCGCGCAAGCGGCACCGCTCGCACTGGTGGTCGCTGGTGTCGCCCGATGGCGTGGTGGACCAGGCCGACGAGCTCGATGCTGCCGCCACGCCCTACGGTGAACATGCCGCCATGTTGCTGGACTCCTGCAGCAAGGCGTGGGAGCCGCGGTTGCCCGGCATCGTGGAAAGCTTCCATGCCGGGCTGCGTGCGCATGACGGCATCTCCAGGCTGCTGGACCTGCTTCCGGCCGAGGACCTGAAGACGTTCGAGGCGCATCAGCTGCAGCATCTGCTGGTCCTGCTGCGGGCGGATCTGGACATGGCCGGCCATCGCGCCCGGGCGACGCGGACCGGCCTGTTCCACGCCGCCTGCGGGCTCGAGGAAGTCTGGCTGCTGGAGGCGATCGAGCAGTTGCGCGACATCATGGCCACCGTGCTGGTCGGCGTCGGCCAGAACGAGCGCCGCGCGCTGGCGGTCCTGCTGCAGCGGCTGGGCATGGAGCGGCAGTGGCAGCTGGAAAGCATGCGCGAACTGCAGCGCCGCCGGGTGGCCCTGCTGGCCAGGGTCAATGCGCTGGCATGGTCGGCCGAGGGCTACCTGGAACTGATCCAGGGCGTGGCCGATATCCTGGTGTCGCACAAGGAAATCGTCGCCTGTTCGGCCGGGCGTCCGGACGCGTCGGGCCAGCTGACCTACGAGGCGGTGGCCGGTACGGCCTTTGCCGAGTACCTGCACGCGCTGGTCAGCGGCAAGGCGGCGCCGATCCGGGTCGACACCGACCAGCCGAGTGGGCTGGGCTCCAGCGGGCGCGCCTGGCGCACGGCGCGAATCCAGCGCTGCGCGCACTACGGCAGCGATCCGGCGATGGCGCCCTGGCGCGACATCGCGCTGAGCCTCGGGGTGGTTTCCAACGTGGCCATCCCGCTGTGCGCCTCGCCGTTGCAGCCGGCGGTGGTGCTGACCGTGTACAGCCCCTACGCCGGCGGCTTCCACAGCGAGGACCAGCGGGCCTTCCTCGAACAGATCAAGACCGTGCTGGACCTGGCCCTGGCGCGCCTGGCGCCACCGCGCCAGGGCACCGAACTGCTGCCGTTCTTCATGCGCGAGCGCTGGCGCGCGATGGTCGCCACCGACGCGCTGCAGATGCACTACCAGCCGCTGGTCAGGCTGGCCGACGGCCGCGTCGCCGAGATCGAGGCACTGGCGAGGTTGCGCGACGAGGACGGCGAACTGCTGGCGCCGGCCCGGTTCCTGCCCGCGCTGGGCGCGGACGACCTGCTCGTGCTGTTCCGCCAGGGGCTGGGCCAGGCCGCCGCCTGCCGCGGGTCGCTGTTGCGCGCGGGCTATGCGCTGGACATTTCGGTGAATGCGCCGGCAGCCGCGCTGGGAGATCCGCGCTATGCCGAGGTGGCAGCGGCCGTGATCGCCAGCAGCGGCTGCGCGGCGCAGGCGCTGCTGTTCGAGATCCTCGAATCGCCGATTGGCACCGAACATGCCGCCGTGCCGCAGGGCTCGGGCATGCAGTCGCTGAAGGCCCTGGGCGTGCGCCTGGTCGAAGACGACCTCGGCGCGGGCTACAGCTCGCTGATCCGCCTGCGCCAGTGGCCGTTCGACCGCATCAAGATCGACCAGGCCATCGTCGGCCAGGCGCGGCAGGATCCGCTGGGCACCTTGCGCTTCATCCGCCAGCTGATCCGGATCGGGCACGACCTTCGGCTCGAAGTGGTCGTAGAGGGGCTGGAGTCGCCCGAGCTGATCGAGGCGGCGACGATCCTCGGCGCGGATTTCGGCCAAGGCTACGCGCTGGCCCGACCGATGCCTGCCGACGCGTTGTCCGCCTGGCTGACGGATTACCGCTGGGAGCAGGCTTCCGCATGGCCGCAAACCGGGTTGGGCGCGCTCGCCGGCGAGCTGCGCTGGGAGGAGCAGTTCGTTGCCTTGCCACCCGAACCGGCATTCTGGGCCCGGCATGCGCAAATCAGCTGCGACCCGGGCGAATACCTGCACCGGCCGGAACTCGGCAGCGTGCTGGATGCCAGCCACCAGGCGATGCACAAGGCGGCCCTGGCCGGCCCGGCCGACCCTGGCTACCGGCGCGAGCGCGAAGCCTTCCTCGCGCTGCTGGTCGAACACGTGCTGGACAACTTTCGCTCCTGAGCCAGTGTGCGCACGGCCGAAACGGACAAGGTGGTGGGCGATGCAAGGATCGAACTTGCGACACCTACCGTGTGAAGTGCCCGTTGCTACACGCACGCTGCGCTGTTCATGGTGTCCGCACAACGAACAGGGCCAGCCGGCAAGGTGGCCTTGTTCGTCGGATTCGGTGGTGGGCGATGCAAGGATCGAACTTGCGACACCTGCCGTGTGAAGTGCCCGTTGCTACACGCACGCTGCGCTGTTCATGGTGGCAGGCACGTCCCCGGCGATGATCGAGAAGCACTACGGCCACCTGCTGCATGACCACGTTGCCAAGGCGATGGCTGGACTGGCGTTGTAACAAATTGTTACAGCACTAGATCAAGCTGCAACCAGTTCCACCTTGACGCGATAGCCCAGTGCGGCGCGGCTGGCGCTGTGAACCCATGTACGCCATTGACGCACATACGCCACTGACGTAGGATGCACCCCATGATCTTTGTTGAGACGCCAATCTTCACTGCCCAGATCAAGGATCTGCTGAGCGATGATGATTACGGGGCGTTCCAGCGCTATCTAGCCGAGAATCCGGAGGCTGGCGACGTCATCAAGGAAACCGGCGGACTACGCAAGATCCGCGTGGCGGCGAAGGGTCACGGCAAGAGCGGCGGCGCGCGAGTGATCTACTACTACTTCGTTTCTGCCTCGCGTATCGCCATGGTTTTCGCCTATCCGAAGAACGTACAAGAAAATCTGACGCCTGCGCAAAAAGCAGCACTAAAGAAAGTCATAGAGCAGTGGAGATAACCGTGGACGCCAATATGTTCGACAACCTGATGGAAAGCGTGACCCAGATGGACGAGATTGTCCGGGGTGAGCGCCAGCCGTCGCGCGAGGTCCATATCGACGCGCTGGCCGTCAAGGAGATCCGCCGCGCCACTGGACTGTCACAGGCCAAGTTCGCCGGCATCGTCGACGTGCAGGTCGGCACTCTTCGCAACTGGGAGCAGGGCAGGCGTGAACCCACTGGCCCAGCCAAGGCGCTACTGCGCGCGATCAGCAAGGACCCCAAGCACGTATTGGAGGCGTTGGCCGACTGAGCTTCAGCCACCCTCGACCATCAACCCCGCCTAGCGCGGGGTTTTTTGTGGGCGGTTAGTTCGCTACCGGCCTTGCCTTAATCAAGCGCTCAACATCTTCCTGCACCGACGCAGCAAGGGTGGTGAGAGTTTCCATCCGAATCTGGAACACCGAAATGCGTTCCCCGACGGACCGATATTCAGCCGATCCGGGATCAGCCCTTTGTAGCCGCGTTCGCTCTGCGTCTAGACGCGTGTGGATATCTTGAAGTGATCGCTGCAGGTTAGCGAGCTCCGCCATCCGCTGCCGCAGCATCTCGCTCTCGATGTCTGGTGGAAAGCTCGCCTCCAAGCGCTGAACGATTTCCGCGTTCATCGAGCGCCCCGATACTTTCGCAGCCTCATTGATGCGCTCGTGGAGGTCGGCGGTGCTATCGGTGGCGATGGCGATCTTCGGGGCGACCCGCGCCGAGCCGGTCATGGAGCTGGGGCTGATGATGCCGGGCAATGGTTATAGCCACTGATGAGGTGTACGTTATTGGCGGAGTGCGGATTGGCCGCGCCGCAATGGCGCATATCGGTCTAACGGGGGCGACATGAAACGACTTCTAATGGCAATGACGTTGCTGATTTCCACCGCAGCCATTGCTCAAGCGGTGCATCGAAATGCCACGCCGAAAGAATTGGCAGCCATCAAGGAAGGTATGGCAACGATGCTGAAGGACGCGGATTCTGCAAAATTTCGGAACGTCTTTGTCGACGATAAAACCGGGATGGCATGCGGCATGGTGAATGCTAAGAACGGCATGGGCGGATACACCGGATTCACTTACTTCATGGCTACGGTATGGCCGATGCCCAAAGGCAGCCCGCCGAACATCGGAGTACTCGGCATAGACGCAGATGACGAAACATCATGGCAGCAGCAGTGCGAAGAAAAAAGATTGACGGCCAGATGAGCATCACAAAACATGCATTCATCGCACTGATCGTGCTTGCTATCGCTTTGATGGTGTAGTTGGCATGATCGTCATGGACTGCGAATCACGCGAATCAGCGCTTGCATCCGTCTCCCAAATCTATGGCGTCTCCGGGATTGAGATTGACGGATTCCTGCAGGCCTTCGACCTTGAAGCCCATTATGAGAACTCCGACCCTAAGTACCCGGGTGATCAAGAGCTGCGCAGGATATTCGAGTGCTCGCTCGACTGCAGAGCTTCCCGACTTGATCGAGTGTTCTGGTTTCATCTAACACGAGTGCGCCCAGGCGCGGATTTCGCGGAGGGCATACAGCCGCTGTCCGTGTCGCTTGAGTGCGTTTGGCAAACCATATTGAATGTTTTTCGTGGCACGGAGCACGAGACGCGGCTGCTCAATATGCGCCGTAATGGCGTGCCAAATTTTCACTACGAGTTGAAGGCTGACGATGCGCTTCACGCTGGCCCCTACGCCATGATGGTTCGAGCAGTCGCCACTCGCTCGGAGGAGATCGGTAACCACAACTACCTATGGCTTCCAGAGATCATGGAAGACATCTGCAACGGCTATCTGGGGGCATATGGCACCGCCCTGCACACCGAGCTCAGTCAAGCACTCACGCCGACTATTGTGAAGTTCTGGAGCGCAAAGCGCTGCGGCATTGATTGCGTGGAAGCTGCGCTGTTCTATCTCCACCAAACCGCGCACGCCGAGCGCCTTTCGCTGGGCTCAAACACCTGCTTTGATGGCGAGAACCAAACGGTGCTGCCTGAGCAGGTTGTCAAGGTCGAGAGCCTCGCCGCATCTTGATGGTGGGGTGGTGGCGTTTCCCTTTGTGTTTCCGTACCAGCGTCCGTACAACGAAAAAGGCCACCCGCTAAGGTGGCCTAAGTCGTTGAATCTATTGGTGGGCGATGCAAGGATCGAACTTGCGACACCTGCCGTGTGAAGGCAGTGCTCTACCGCTGAGCTAATCGCCCGCCGAGAACGCGCAATTTTAGGGGGAGTCGCGGAACGGGTCAATGCCTTGCGTGGATCGAACGTGCCGGGACGGGGATGCGGGTTGCTAGACTTGCCTCCCTCTCAAGTCGAAAGCGCACCACCATGGAATTCATCAGCGTTCATCTGGCCAGCATTCTGCGTGCCCTGCAGCAGTTCGAGCTGACGCCGTGGAAGATGGTCGGGTTTACCGGAACCTTGCTGTTCACCAGCCGCTGGTTCGTGCAGCTCTACTACACGCGCAAGTACAAGCGGGTGGTGATGCCGCTGGCGTTCTGGTGGCTGTCGGTGTTCGGCAGTGCCCTGTTGCTGGCGTATTTCGTGGTCGGCAAGAACGACTCGGTGGGCATCATCTCCAACTTCTTCCCGGTGTTCGTCTCGGTTTACAATCTGGTGGTGCATTTGCGCCACCGCAAGAACAGCGTCACCGGCGACACCACCGCGTGATGGCATGGCGCCGATGCGGGCGCCGTGCGGTTAGTCCGGGTCGTAGTCGAGGTTGGCGGCCAGCCAGCGTTCGGCTTCGGCCTGGCTCCAGCCCTTGCGTTTGGCGTAGTCCTGCACCTGTTCCAGGCCGAGCCGGCCGACCACGAAATACTGGCTGCCCGGGTGCGAGAAGTACCAGCCGGACACCGCCGCCGCCGGGTACATCGAGAAGCCTTCGGTAAGTTCGATGCCGGCGTTGCGGGTGGCGTCCAGCAGCTTGAACAAGGTGGTTTTCTCGGTGTGGTCGGGGCAGGCGGGGTAGCCGGGGGCGGGGCGGATGCCCTGGTACTTTTCGGCGATCAGCGCCTCGTTGTCGAGGTTTTCGTCGGGCACGAAGCCCCAGAACTCCTTGCGCACGCGCTGGTGCATGCGCTCGGCGAAGGACTCGGCGAGACGGTCGGCCAGCGCCTTCAGGATGATCGCGGAGTAGTCGTCGTGCTCGGCGTGGAAGCGCTCGAGATGCGCCTCGATGCCCAGGCCCGCGGTGACCGCGAAGCCGCCGATCCAGTCGGGCCGGCCGAACGCCTTCGGTGCGATGAAATCGGCCAGGCACAGGTTGGGACGTTCCACCGGCTTGTCGGCCTGCTGGCGCAGGTGGTGCAGCCGGGCCAGTGGCTGGGCGCGGGTTTCGTCGGTATAGATCTCCACGTCGTCCATGAGGTTGGCGGCCGGCCAGAAACCGATCACCGCGCGGGCCGTGAGCCACTTCTCGTTGACGATCTTGTCCAGCATCGCCTGGGCGTCCGCGAACAGCTCGCTGGCCTGCGCGCCGACCACGGCGTCGCTGAGGATGGCGGGGTAGTGGCCGGCCAGTTCCCAGGCCTGGAAGAACGGCGTCCAGTCGATGCGCTGGCGCAGCTCGGCCAGCGGGTAGTCGTCGAACACGGTGAGGCCGGGCTGCGCCGGCTGCGGCGGGTCGTAGCTGGCCCAGTTGCAGGTGAAGCGGTTGCCGCGCGCGTGTTCCAGCGTCACCAGTTTCTTGCCGGGACCGCGGTGCTTGTGGCGCTCGCGCACCTCGGCGTATTCGCTGCGCACCTTGGCGAGGAAGCCGTCCACCAGCTCCTTGCTGACCAGCGACTGCACCACGCCGACTGCGCGCGAAGCGTCCTTCACCCACACGCAGGCGGTTTCGTAGTGCGGCTCGATCTTGATCGCGGTGTGCGCGCGCGAGGTGGTGGCGCCACCGATCAGCAGCGGGATGTTGAAGTTGCGCCGCTTCATTTCGCGGGCGACGTGGGCCATCTCTTCCAGCGAGGGGGTGATCAGGCCGGAGACGCCGATCATGTCGGCGTTTTCCTCGATCGCGGTGTCGAGGATCTTCTGCGCCGGTACCATCACGCCGAGGTCGATCACTTCAAAGTTGTTGCAGGCGAGCACCACGCCCACGATGTTCTTGCCGATGTCGTGCACGTCGCCCTTGACCGTGGCCATCACGATCTTGCCGTTGGAGCGGCTGGTGTCGCCGCTGTTCTTCTTCTCCTCTTCCATGAAGGGCAGCAGGTAGGCCACCGCCTTCTTCATCACGCGGGCGGATTTGACCACCTGCGGCAGGAACATCTTGCCGGCGCCGAACAGGTCGCCGACCACGTTCATGCCGTCCATCAGCGGGCCTTCGATCACGTCCAGCGTGCGCGTCACGCCCTGGCGCACTTCCTCGGTGTCCTCCACCACGAACTGGTCGATGCCGTGTACCAGCGCATGCTCCAGCCGCTTGCGCACCGGCAGTTCGCGCCAGGCCAGCGCGTTGCCGTTGTCCTGCTCGCGTGCGCCCTTCTTGTGTTTCTCGGCGATTTCCATCAGCCGCTCGGTGGCATCGGCACGGCGGTTCAGCACCACGTCTTCCACGCGCTCGCGCAGCTGGGGTTCCAGCTCGTCGTAGATCGCCAGCTGGCCGGCGTTGACGATGCCCATGTCCATGCCGGCCTGGATGGCGTGGTAGAGGAACACGCTGTGGATCGCTTCGCGCACGGTGTCGTTGCCGCGGAACGAGAACGAGACGTTGGAGACGCCGCCGGAGAGATGCGACAGCGGAAAGCGCTTCTTCAGCACCTTGCACGCCTCGATGAAGTTCACCGCGTTGTCGGCGTGCTCCTCGATGCCGGTGGCGATCGGGAAGATGTTGGAGTCGAAGATGATGTCTTCGGGCGGGAAACCCACTTCCTCGGTGAGCAGCTTGTACGAGCGCTCGCAGATTTCCAGGCGGCGTGCCACGGTGTCGGCCTGGCCGTTCTCGTCGAAGGCCATCACCACGGTGGCGGCGCCGTAGCGCAGGATTTTTCTTGCCTGTTCGAGGAACGGGCCTTCGCCTTCCTTCAGCGAGATCGAGTTGACCACGCCCTTGCCCTGCAGGCATTTGAGGCCGGCTTCGATCACGCTCCACTTGGAGGAGTCCACCATCACCGGGATCTTGGCGATGTCCGGCTCGGCGGCGATCAGGTTTAGGAACTTCACCATCGCCGCTTCGGCGTCGAGCAGGCCCTCGTCCATGTTCACGTCGAGGATCTGCGCGCCGCTTTCCACCTGCTGGCGGGCCACTTCCACCGCTTCGTCGTAGCGGTCTTCCTTGATGAGTTTCTTGAACTTCGCCGAGCCGGTGACGTTGGTGCGTTCGCCCACGTTGACGAACAGCAGGTCGGGCGTGATGACCAGCGGCTCCAGGCCGGACAGGCAGGTATGGCGTGTCATGGTCATGCGGCCTCCGCTTGGTCGGCCGAAGGCAGTGCACGCGGGGCGATGCCGCGCATCGCCTCGGCGATCGCCTTGATGTGCGCCGGCGTGGTGCCGCAGCAGCCGCCGACCAGGTTGAGCAGGCCGTCGCGGGCGAAGCCGGCGATCACGCCGGCCATGTGCTCGGGCGTTTCGTCGTATTCGCCGAACGCGTTCGGCAGGCCGGCGTTCGGGTGCGTGCTGACGCAGCTTTCGGCGAGGTTGGCCAGGGTCTGCACGTGCGGGCGCAGGTCCTCGGCGCCGAGCGCGCAGTTGAAGCCGACCGACAGCGGACGGGCGTGGCGTACCGAATAGTAGAACGCCTCGGCGGTCTGCCCGGACAGGGTGCGGCCGGAGCGGTCGGTGATGGTGCCGGAGATCATCACCGGCACCTGTGCGCCGCGCTGGTGGAACAGTTCGGAAAGCGCGAACAGCGCGGCCTTCGCGTTCAGCGTGTCGAAGATCGTCTCGACCATGATCACGTCGGCGCCACCGTCGATCAGGCCGCTGGCGGCTTCGGTGTAGTTCGCCGCCAGCTCTTCGAAGGTGACGTTGCGGAAGCCCGGGTCGTTGACGTCGGGCGACAGCGAGGCGGTGCGGCTGGTCGGGCCGAGCACGCCGATCACGAAGCGGGGCTGCTCCGGCGTCTTCGCCGTCATCGCGTCGCAGGCGGCGCGGGCCAGCTTCGCGCCTTCCAGATTCAACTCATGGGCCAGGTGCTGCAGCTTGTAGTCGGCCTGGCTGATCCGGGTGGAGTTGAAGGTATTGGTCTCGATCAGGTCGGCGCCGGCTTCGAGGTAGGCGTCGTGCACGCCGCGGATGATTTCCGGGCGAGTCAGGGTGAGCAGGTCGTTGTTGCCTTTCAGGTCGCAGGCACCGGCATGCTCGTGCGTGTGGCCGTCGTGGCCGTGCTCGAAGCGCTCGCCGCGGAAGCCGCTTTCGTCCAGCCCGTGCGCCTGCAGCATGGTGCCCATGCCGCCGTCGAGGATCAGGATGCGCTGGCGCAGCGCCTGCTCCAGCAGGGCGACGCGGTCGGGATGGAGCCAGGGCAGGGTACTCATCGAACTTCCTTTGATTGAACGGTGCAGCTGTGTTCAGGCGCTCTTGCGCGCCAGCAGGCTGATCACTTCGAAATGCGGCGCCTTGCGCTCGCGGCTGAGCCGGTTGCAGCTGAGTACGTCGAGGCCGGCGGCGCGGGCGTAGCCGTCGAGCCGCTCGCCGCTGAAACCGAGGTTGCGGTGGTCGAACGGCTCGACCGCGGCGCGGTGGTCGTGCTGGCCCAGGGTCACCGCGAGCAGACGGCCGCCGGGGCGCAGCAGGCGTGCAGCCTCGGCCACAGCCCTGGCCGGGTGCTCGGCGTAGGTCAGAGCGTGCAGCATCAGCACCAGGTCAAAACGCTGGTCGCCCAGCTCCAGCGCATGCATGTCGCCGCGGACCACGCGCACGTTGGCGAACGTCTTCAGCCGTTTCGCCGCGGCCGCGACGACGCGCTCGCTGGAATCCACGCAGACGATGGAGTGCGCGTGCGGCGCCAGCAGTTCGGCGGTGATGCCGTCGCCGGAGGCGATGTCGAGCACGTCGCCGGTCTCCAGCAGCTGCAGCAGCGAGCGGGCCAGTGTTTCCCAGGTGCGGCCGGGGGAGTAATGGCGTTCCATGTCGCCGGCCACGGTGTCGGCCCAGCCTTCCTCGCGGGCGCGGTTCGCCAGCACGCCGGGCAGGCGCGCCGAGTCCTCGCGCAGCAGCGCGTCGTCGATGCTGGTGCGCAGCGAGACCAGCAGGGCGTGCTGCGCCGCGTCGCCCTCGTTGTTGGCGCGGTAGTAGGCGGAAACGCCGGCGCGGCGGTCGCGCACCAGGCCGGCTTCCTTCAGCTTGGCCAGGTGGGTGGATACCCGCGGCTGTGCCAGGTGCAGCACCGCGGCCAGTTCGGCCACGGTGAGTTCCTCGTGTTCGAGCAGGGCCAGCAGGCGCACGCGGGTGGGGTCGGCCAGCAGGCGCAGCACGCTGGAAGCGGTGGCCAGATCCATCGGTTATCCCTGTATCGCGATACAAAGATGTACAGGCTAGGCCGGGCCTTGCCATGCGTCAAGCGCACATCGGCGAGCCGGCAGGCCATTTCCCGCTAAAATCGGCGGCTTGATTGCCTTCAGGAGCCGCCCGTGGATTTCCGTTTTACCGAAGACCAGTTGTCGATCCAGTCGATTGCCCGCGACTTTGCGCAAAAGCGCATCGTGCCGGTGGCCGCCGAGCTGGATGCGAAAGGCGAGTTCCCGCTGGAGAACATCCGCGAGATGGGCAAACTCGGCCTGATGGGCATCGAGGTACCGGAAGCCTACGGCGGCGCGGGCATGGACTCGATTGCCTACGTGCTGGCGATGATCGAGATTGCCGCCGCCGACGCGGCCACCGCGACCGTGATGAGCGTGAACAATTCGCTGTTCTGCAACGGCATCCTCAAGCACGGCAACGAAGAGCAGAAGCAGAAATACGTGCGCGCGATCGCCACCGGCGAGGCAATCGGCGCCTACGCACTGACCGAGCCGCAGTCCGGCTCCGACGCCTCGGCCATGCACACCCGCGCCACCAAGAATGCCAACGGCGACTGGGTGATCAACGGCAAGAAGAGCTGGATCACCTCCGGCCCGGTGGCGCGCTACATCGTGCTGTTCGCCATCTCCACGCCGGGCATCGGCGCCAAGGGCGTGTCGGCCTTCATCGTCGATACCCAGCTGCCGGGCTTCCACGCCGGCAAGACCGAGCCCAAGCTGGGCATCCGCGCCTCGGCCACCTGCGAGATCGAGTTCACCGACTACGTGCTGCCGAAGGAAAACCTGCTCGGCGACGAGGGCAAGGGCTTCTCGATCGCGATGGGCGTGCTCGACGCCGGCCGCATCGGCATCGCCTCGCAGGCGGTGGGCATCGCCCGCGCCGCGTACGAGGCGACCTTGCAGTGGTCGCGCGACCGCAAGGCCTTCGGCCAGCCGATCGGCACGTTCCAGATGACCCAGTCGAAGATCGCCGACATGAAGTGCAAGCTGGATGCCGCGACCTTGCTGACCCTGCGCGCGGCGTGGACCAAGGGCGAGACCGAGAAGCACGGCGGCCGCTTCGGCACCGAGGCGGCGGTGGCCAAGCTCACCGCGTCGGAAGCGGCGATGTGGATCAGCCACCAGGCGGTGCAGATCCACGGCGGCATGGGCTATTCGAAGGAGATGCCGCTGGAACGCTACTTCCGCGACGCCAAGATCACCGAGATCTACGAAGGCACCAGCGAGATCCAGCGCATGGTGATCGCGCGGGCGGAGACGGGGCTGCGCTGATTGCCGTCATGCAGGGTAGAAGCCCGCTGGCGGGCGAGGCTCTTTTCACGGGATTCGGGATTCGCGCAGATAAAAGCATCGCCCGCCAGCAGGCTCCGACGTAGGGCATTGGCGGTGGTGCGAGCATGAAAAAAGCCCGGCATGGCTGCCGGGCTTTTTCATGCTCGTGGCGGATCAGACGCCACGCTTTGGGTCGGAGTCGAACGTGTGCGGCCCGTGGATGCCCGGATGCTCGTGGCCGTCCAGCTTGTCGCCCAGCAGGCGCCGCACCACCACGTAGAACACCGGAATCAGCAGCACGCCGAGCAAGGTGGCGAACAGCATGCCGCCGATCACGCCGGTGCCGATCGCGTGGCGTGCATTGGCGCCGGCGCCCGAGGAGACGAACAGCGGGAACACGCCCAGGATGAACGCCAGCGAGGTCATCAGGATCGGGCGCAGGCGCAGGCGGGCCGCCTCGATCACGCCTTCGCGCAAGGTGCGGCCATGCGCCTGCTGTTCCACTGCGAACTCCACGATCAGGATCGCGTTCTTCGCCGCCAGGCCGATCACCGTGATCAGGCCGACCTTGAAGTAGATGTCGTTGGGCAGCCCGCGCAGCAGGGTGAACACCACCGCGCCGAGCAGGCCCAGCGGCAGCACCAGCAGCACCGACACCGGGATCGACCAGCTCTCGTACAGCGCCGCCAGCGCCAGGAACACGATCACGATCGACAGCACCATCAGCAGCGTGGCGGCGTTGCCGGAGAGGATTTCCTGGTAGGACTGGCCGGTCCAGTCGAAGCCGTAGCCCTTGGGCAGGTCGTTGCCGACGATCTTCTCCATCTCGGCCATCGCCTCGCCCGAGGCGTGCCCCGGCGCCGGCGAGCCGACGATCTCCACCGCCGCATAACCGTTGTAGCGGTTCAGCGAGGGCGAGCCCATCTGCCAGTTCGCGTGCACCACGTTGGACAACGGAATCATCGCCGGCGTGCCGGCGGCGGTGGTTTGCGTGCTGGGCGTGAAGAAGTGCTGCAGCGCGTCCGGGCTCATCCGGTAGGACGAGTCGGCTTGCATGATCACGCGCTTCACGCGGCCGCCGTAGGTGAAGTCGTTGACGTACACCGGCGCCAGCATCAGGCCGACCGCGTTGTAGATGTCGCCCACCGACAGCCCCATCGACTGCGCCTGCACGCGGTCCACGTCCAGTCGCAGCTGCGGTGCGTCCTCCAGCGCGTTGGGCCGCACGCCGGTCAGCAGCGGGTCTTGGCTGGCCTTGCCGAGCAGCGTGTTGCGCGCCTGGGTCAGCGCCTCGCGGCCGGCGCCGCTGCGGTCCTGCAGGTACATGTCGAAGCCGCCGAACTGGCCCAGGCCCTGCACCGTGGGGATGTTCACCACGAAGATGCGCGCGTCGTGGATCTGGAACAGCGACCGGTTGGCGCGCTGGATGAAGTCTGCCGCGGTGCCCTGGCGCTCGGACCAGTCCTTGAGCTTGATGAAGGCCATGCCCGCGTTCTCGCCGGCCCCGATGAAGCTGAAGCCGGTCACCTGCAGCACGGTATCGACCGCCGGATCCTTCTTGAGGATCGTCAGCATCTGGCCCATCACCTCTTCGGTGCGCTGCTTGGTGGAGCCGGGCGGCAGCTGGATGACCGACATCGCGTAGCCCTGGTCCTCCTCGGGCAGGAAGCTGCCGGGCAGGCGGGTGTACAGGAAGCCGCCCAGCACCGCGACCAGCACGAACACGAACATCCAGCGCGGCGCATGCCGCACCGCGTTGCCGACGTGGCCGGTATAGGTGTGCGTGGCCCACTCGAAGAACTGGTTGAACTTGCGGAAGACGATGTTCTTCTTCTTGTGGTGCTCCGGCTGCAGGAAGCTCGCGCACAGCGCCGGGGTGAAGGACAGCGCCAGGAAGGCCGAGAACGCCATCGACACGGCGATGGTCAGCGCGAACTGCTTGTAGATGATGCCCGAGGCGCCCGGCTGCAGCGCCGAAGGCACGAACACCGCCGTCAGCACCACCGTGATCGCCACCACCGCGCCGGTGATCTGGCCCATCGCCTTGCGCGTGGCTTCCTTCGGCGAGAGGTTCTCTTCGGTCATGATGCGTTCGACGTTCTCGATCACCACGATCGCGTCGTCCACCACGATGCCGATCGCCAGCACCATGCCGAACAGGGTCAGCTGGTTGATGGTGAAGCCGAGCACCAGCATGCCGAGGAAGGTGCCCAGCAGCGCCACCGGGATCACCAGCGTGGGGATGATGGTGGCGCGGAGGTTCTGCAGGAACAGCAGCATCACCAGGAACACCAGCACGATCGCCTCGACCAGCGTGTTCACCACCTCGTCGATGGAGATCTTCACGAAGGTGGTGCTGTCGTACGGGCTGAACCAGCTCACCCCCGGCGGAAAGCCGGGAGCCAGCTCGTCCATCTTGCCGCGCACCGCGGTGGCCACGTTCAGCGCGTTGGCGCCGGGCAGCAGCTGGATCGCGAAGGCGCCGATCGGCTTGCCGTCGACGGTGGTGTTGAAGCCGTAGTTGCCGGGGCCGAAGCTGATCCGGGCGACGTCGCCGAGCTTGACCGTGGTGCCGTCGGGGTTCGCGCGCAGGATGATGCCGGCGAACTGCTCCGGCGTGGTGAAGCGCCCTTCCGTCGACACCGTGGCGGTGAAGCCCTGGCCGGGCAGGGCCGGGTCGGCGCCGATCGAGCCGGCGGCGAACTGCACGTTCTGCGCGCGGATCGCGTTCAGCACCTGCGTCGCCGACAGGCCGTAGCCGTGCAGCTGGTCCGGGTTGAGCCAGATGCGCATGGCGTACTCGGAGCCGAACTGCTGGGTGCTGCCCACGCCCGGCACGCGCGCGATCTGGTCGAGCACCTGCGAGCCGACGATGTCGCCCAGGCGGTCGCGGTCGATGTTCGGGTTGTCGGACTTGAGCGCCACCACCATCAGGAAGCCGGCGTTGGCCTTGGCCACCACCACGCCCTGTTGGGTCACTTCGCTCGGCAGGCGCGGGGTGGCCAGCGCCACCTTGTTCTGCACCTGCACCTGGGCGATGTCCGGGTCGGTACCGCTTTCGAAGGTCAGCGTGATGCTGGCGCGGCCGCTGGCGCTGGAGGAGGAGCTGAAGTACAGCAGGTGGTCGATGCCGGTGAGCTGTTGCTCGATGACCTGGGTGACCGCCTTTTCGGTGGTCTCGGCGCTGGCGCCGGGGTAGGAGGCGCCCACCGTCACCGAGGGTGGCGCGATGTTCGGGTAGGACTCCACGCCCAGGTTGAGGATCGCCAGCACGCCGCCCAGCGAGATCAGGATAGCCACCACCCAGGCGAAGATCGGGCGGTCGATGAAGAAACTCGGCATGTTCGCTCTCCCTTACTTGCCGCGCGCCGGCGTGCCGGCGGCGGCAGGGCCGTGGTTGCCTTCGGCTTGCGGTTTCCACGGCGAGGCCTTGGCCGGCGCGCCTTCCTTCACGTTCTGCACGCCCGACACGACCACCTGGTCGCCCGCCGCGATGCCGTCGGTGACCACCCAGTCGCCGCCGCTGGCGGCGCCGAGGGTGACGTAGTGACGCGCGACCTTGCCGTCCTTGCCGACGGTGAACACGTAGGCGCCCACGGTGTCGCGCTGCACGGCCGCCTGCGGCAGCAGGAACACCTTGTGCTGCTGGCCGAGCTGCGCCTTCAGCGTCACGTACATGCCCGGCAGCAGGCTGTGCTTCGGGTTGGGGATCTGCGCGCGCAAGTTCACCGCGCCGGTGGCCGGATCGACCGTGGTGGAGGAGAAGTCGACCGTGCCGGTTTCGGCATAGCTGCTGCCGTCGGGCAGGGCGACCTGCACGCTGGCCTTGTTCGGTTCGGCCAGGGTGACGTTGCCGCTGGTCTGCGCACGGCGCATCTGCTCCATGTCGGCCACGCTCAGGGTGAAGTTCACGTAGAGCGGGTCGATCTGGTCGACCGTGGTGAGCAAGGTGGCCTCGCCGTTGCCGACCAGGGCGCCCTCGGTCACCTGCTGCTGGCCGGCGCGGCCGTCGATCGGCGCGGTCACGCTGGCGTAGCCCAGGCTGATGCGCGCGGCCTGCACGTTGGCGCGTGCCGCCTGCACCGCGGCGGCCGCGGTGCGCTCGGTGGCCAGCGCGTTGTCCAGGTCGGACTTCGAGATGTAGCCCTTCGGCGCCAGCTCGCGTGCGCGTTGCGCGTTGATCCTGGCGTTGGTGTCGGTGGCCTGCGCCTGCGCTTGCGAAGCCTCCGCTGCGCTCAGCGCCGCCTTCAGCGGGGCCGGGTCGATCTGGAACAGCAACTGCCCCCGCTTGACGTCGGTGCCTTCCGTATAGGCGCGCTTGAGCAGCACGCCGGCCACGCGGGCGCGCACGTCGGCGCTGCGGTAGGGCGAGAGGCGACCGACCAGATCCCGCGTCAGCGGCGAGTCCTGCGGCTGCACCTGGACCACGCCCACTTCCGGTGGCGGCATCTGCGGCGGCCCCTGCTCCTTGCCTTTGCCGCAGGCGGCCAGCACCAGCAGGCTCAGGCACAGCAAGGGTGTGCTCAGTGACGAGGACTTCATGGGAACTCCAGAACTTGTTCGAACGGGGATGGGGGTGACGCCGGAGTGCGTTGCGGGCTTGCCGTGGACGGGATACCGCATCGCGCTCCGCATGTCCTGTGTCATAGGTTGGTACGAGGGGGGCGATCGCGCCTGGAAACGGCGCCTGTTCCGCCAAGCGCCGTACCAGGCGGCCTGCGAAGCAGGCTATACCGGTCAGTTTACATTTTGTGGGCGCTGCGAATCCAGTCATTGACAGGGGCGTGGCGATCTGGACGCATGCCCGCGGATGCGTCGCAGAGGATCGCATGCCGCATCCGTCGCGCGAGCGTGCCGAGCGGCCGAGCTTTTTCCCGCCGCTCGCCGGGTGTCGACGCGCGATCCGCGGCATCGCGAAAATCGGTCGCGGGAAGGCACGAAACCATGCGCGTGTGCATGGTCGCGGCGGGCCGCGCGGCTGGATTCGCCCTGCCGTGCGGCGTATCCTTCCGAGGCTTTTTACCTGCCTCACCCATCATCGTCTCCACCAATCAGAAGATGCCATGAATGCGACCCCTGCAGCGAACGACCCTTCCCTTTCGTCAGTAGTACTCGCAGAGCTGAAAAAGGGCGGTTTTCCGCCCGCGCGCCTGAACGAGGCGCAGGTTTTCTGCGAGGCTTTCTTTGCACGCATCGGGGGCGGCGACGCGCATCTGCACACACCGGTGCAGTGGGCGGCGCTGGTCGGCAGCCTGCTGGAGTTCATGCAGCAGCGCCGCGGCGGCCATGCCAGCGTGCGCGTGCTCAACGCGGCTGACGGGCATGCCGGCCGCAGCCTGCTGCAGATCGTCACCGACGATATGCCGTACCTGGTCGACACGGTCAGCATGATCGTCTCGGCGAAGCTGCAGATCCATGCGGTGATCCATCCGGTGCTGAAGGTGGCGCGCGATGCTTCCGGCAAGCTGCTCGGCCTGGGCGGCGACGCCGGCAGCGCCGAATCGCTGATGCATTTCGAGATCGACCGGGTCGCCGATGCCGCCGAGCAGTCGCAGCTGGAAGCGCGGGTCGCGGCTGCGCTGGACGACGTGCGCGCCGCGGTGGGCGACTGGTCGGCGATGCGCGACAAGGCGCTGGCGGTCGCCAACGAACTGCCGCAGCGCAAGCTGCCGCTGGACGCGGCCTCGGTGCAGGAGGCCAGCGAGTTCATGCGCTGGATCGCGGCCGACAACTTCACCTTCCTCGGCTACCGCGAATACGAAGTCGCCGACGCCGACGGCGACCGCGTGCTGCGCGCGGTCGATGCGTCCGGCCTGGGCATCCTGCGCAAGAGCGATCGCTCGATGGCGCCGCGTTCGCTGCGCACGCTGGCCGCCAGCGAGCTGCCGCAATCGGGCGCCACCGACGCGATCATCCTGACCAAGACCAACGCGCGCTCGCACGTGCACCGCAGCGGCTACATGGATTACATCGGCGTGCTGCAGTTCGGCGCCGACGGCCGCGCGGTGGCCGAGCAGCGCTTCCTCGGCCTGTTCTCCTCCAACGCCTACATGGCCCGCCCGCAGGACGTGCCGCTGGTGCGGCACAAGGTGGAAACCGTGCTGGCGCGCTCGGGCCTCAAGCGCGATTCGTACTCCGGCAAGTCGCTGCGCCACATCCTGGAAACGCTGCCGCGCGAGGAGCTGTTCCAGAGCACCGAGGACGAGCTGTTCGCCACCGCGATGGGTATCCTCGAACTGCGCCAGCGCGCGCGCACGCGGCTGTTCATGCGCCGCGACCGCTACGGCCGCTTCTTCACCTGCATGGTGTTCGTGCCGCGCGACCGCTTCAACACCTCGGTGCGCGAGCGCATCGAATCGCTGCTGGGCGCGGCGCTGCATGCCGAGCAGCGCGATTCCTCGGTGCAGATGGGCGAGGCCGTGCTGGCGCGGCTGACCATCGTGCTGCGGCCGAAGATCGGCGACCAGCCGTCCTACGACCTGGCCGAGCTGGAGCAGGGCGTGGCCGGCATCGTGCGCAACTGGCACGACGAGGTGCGCGACGCGCTGGTGCGCCTGCGCGGCGAACATGAAGGCGTGGTGCTGGCCAACCGCTACGCGCGCGCACTGCCGGCCGGCTACGTCGAGGACGTCAGTCCGGCGGTGGCCGCCGAGGACGTGTACCAGCTCTCGCAACTGGCCGGCGACAACGCGTTGCGGATGTCGTTCTACCACCCGCCGAAGGCGCCCGAGACGCTGCGCTTCAAGGTCTACCGCTCCGGCGGCGACATCGCGTTGTCCGAAGTGCTGCCGCAGCTGGAGAACCTCGGCCTGCGCGTGCTCACCGAGCACGTCTACGACGTTTCCGGCGAGGCGCCGCTGTCGATCCAGGATTTCGAGGTGCAGCCGGTCGGCAAGCTCACCTTCGGCGTGGAGCAGGTCGGCGCGCTGTTCGAGGACGCGTTCGAGCAGATCTGGCGCGGCAACGCCGAGAACGACGGCTTCAACCGGCTGGTGCTCGGCGCCAAGCTGGGCTGGCGCCAGGTGGCGATGCTGCGCGGCTACTGCAAGTACTTGCTGCAGACCGGCGCCACCTTCTCGCAGTCGTACATGGAGGAAACCCTCAACCGCTATCCGGCGGTGGCCGGACTGCTGGTGGAGTTGTTCCTGGCCAAGTTCGATCCGCGCCGCGAAGCGCTTTCCGCCGACGAGCTGAAGGCTGCCGGCGCGACCCTGGTCGCCGAGATGCTGGCGCTGATCCCGGCCAACGTGCAGGCCACGCAGCCGGGCCTGATCGGCGAGCTGGGCGCGTCGTTGTCGAAGCCGCGCGACGCGCAGGTCCAGGCGGTGGAGAACGTGATCGGGATTCTGCTGGAGAACGTGGCCAGCCTCGACGAGGACCGCATCCTGCGCAGCTTCATGAAGCTGATCCGTGCCACCTTGCGCACCAGCTTCTTCCAGCAGTGGGACGGCGCCTACCGCGACTACATCAGCTACAAGCTCGACTCGCACCTGCTGCCCGACCTGCCCAAGCCGGTGCCGTACCGCGAGATCTGGGTGTGCGCGCCGCGCGTCGAGGGTATCCACCTGCGCTTCGGCGCGGTGGCGCGCGGCGGCCTGCGCTGGTCCGACCGGCGCGAGGATTTCCGCACCGAGGTGCTGGGCCTGGTCAAGGCGCAGATGGTGAAGAACACGGTGATCGTGCCGGTCGGTTCCAAGGGCGGCTTCTTCGTCAAGAAGTCCCCGCCCGCCAGCGACCGCGACGCGGTGCTGGCCGAGGGCATCGCCTGCTACCGCCTGTTCATCAACGGCCTGCTCGACATCACCGACAACCTGGTCGACGGCAAGGTGGTGAACCCGCACGACGTGGTGCGCCACGACGCGGACGACCCCTACCTGGTGGTGGCCGCGGACAAGGGCACCGCCAAGTTCTCCGACATCGCCAACGCGATCTCGATCGAGCACAACTATTGGCTCGGCGATGCGTTCGCCTCCGGCGGCTCGCACGGCTACGACCACAAGGGCATGGGCATCACCGCCAAGGGCGCATGGGAGTCGGTCAAGCGCCACTTCCGCGCGCTCGGCCGCGATTGCCAGAGCGAGGACTTCACCTGCGTCGGCATCGGCGACATGTCCGGCGACGTCTTCGGCAACGGCATGCTGCTGTCCGAACACACCCTGCTGCTGGCCGCGTTCGACCATCGCCACGTGTTCCTCGATCCGAACCCGGACGCGGCCCGTTCGTTCGTCGAGCGCAAGCGCATGTTCGACGTGCCGCGCTCGAGCTGGGACGACTACGACAAGTCGCTGATCTCCGCTGGCGGCGGCGTGTATCCGCGCAGCGCCAAGTCGATCCCGATCTCGCCGGAAGTGCGTGCAGTGCTGGGGCTCAAGCCCGACGTCGAGCATCTGGCGCCGAGCGACCTGCTCAGCGCGATCCTGAAGGCGCCGGTGGACCTGTTGTGGAACGGCGGCATCGGCACCTACATCAAGTCCTCCGGCGAAACGCATGCCGAGGTGAGCGACCGCGCCAACAACGCGCTGCGCATCAACGGCGCCGACGTGCGCGCGAAGATCATCGGCGAGGGCGGCAACCTGGGCATGACCCAGAAGGGCCGTATCGAGGCGGCGCAGAAGGGCGTGCTGCTGAACACCGACTTCATCGACAACTCCGCCGGCGTGGACACCTCCGACCACGAGGTGAACATCAAGATCCTGCTCAACGACGCCGTGCAGCGTGGCGAGCTGGGTTTCGATGCGCGCAACGCACAGCTCGCCGCGATGACCGACGAGGTGGGCCAGCTGGTGCTGTGGGACAACTACCGGCAGAACCAGGCGATCACCCTGATGGAGCACCAGTCGATCGGCCGCATCGGCTCGATGGCGCACTTCATCCGCACGCTGGAGGCCGAGGGCACGCTGGACCGCCAGGTCGAGAACCTGCCGTCGGAGGCCGAACTGACCGAGCGCAAGAGCCGCGGCCTGGGCCTGACCCGGCCGGAGCTGGCGGTGCTGCTGTCGTACGACAAGATCCGCCTGTTCCAGCAGCTGCTGGACTCGGACGTGCCGGAAGACCCGTACCTGTCGAAGGAACTGGTGCGCTACTTCCCGCTGCCGCTGCACGAGAAGTACGCCGCGCACATGCAGCGCCATCGGCTGAAGCGCGAGATCATCGCCACTGCGGTGACCAACTCGACGATCAACCGCATGGGCGCCACCTTCATGATGCGCATGCAGGAAGACACCGGGCAGGGCCCGGCGGCGATCGCCAAGGCGTATACCGCGGCGCGCGAGATCCTCGAGGCGCGCGAACTGTGGGCGCAGATCGAGGCGCTGGACGCCAAGGTCGCCGAGGACACCCAGATCGACGCGATCAAGCAGATCTGGTCGCTGCTGCGCCACATGACGCGGTGGCTGCTGAACCGTCCCGGCGGCTCGCTCGACATCGCCGCCAACGTCGAGCGCTACCAGGCCGGCGTGTCGACCCTGCGCAAGGCGCTGCCGGAGGTTCTGACGGCGACCGGCAAGGGTGATTTCTCCTCCAGCCAGGAGAAGTGGGAAGGCCTGGGCCTGCCGGCCGAGCTGGCGCTGCGGATGGCCCGCATGCCGGAGCTGCGCGCCGCGCTGGACATGGTCGAGGTGAGCCAGCTGAGCGGCCAGCCGATCGGGAAGGTGGCCGGCGTGTTCTACGAGCTGGGCGAGGCGCTGGACCTGGAGTGGCTGCGCGACCAGATCGAGGCGCTGCCGGTGGAAGGTCACTGGCACGCCCAGGCGCGCGGCTCGCTGCTGGACGAGCTCAACCACCAGCATCGGGCGTTGTCGCTGCAGGTGCTCAATCTCGGCGGCGGCAGCCAGCACGTCTCGCCGGTGCAGGCGTGGCTGCAGCGCGACGACGCCACGCTGCAGTACACCCGCGGCATGCTGGCCGAGATCCTCACCCAGAACGCGGACTACCCGATCGCCTCGGTCGCCGTCCGCCGCCTGGCGCAGCTGGCGCAGGTGCCGGTGGTCTGAGCCGGCCCGGGTTGAGCGAGTGACGAATGAAGGCGCAGGATCAGCCATGGTCTTGCGCCTTCATGCTGTGTAATCTCGGCTGACTTTCGCACCAGGTTTTTGCGCATGCGCCTAGCCTTCGTCGCCAGTGATACCAGCGTCGCCCAGCAGGCGTGGCGCAAGCTGGTGGAGCGCTACGGCACCGTGCCGCCGGAGCAGGCCGAGCTGATCGTGGCGCTGGGCGGCGACGGCTTCATGCTGCGCACCCTGCACGCGTACCACGCGCTGGAACTGCCGGTCTACGGCATGAAGCTGGGCCGGGTCGGTTTCCTGATGAACAAGCACCGGCTCGACAGCCTGCCGGAGCGGATCGCGCGCGCGCACGCGGCGTCGCTGTTCCCGCTGCAGATGGCGGTCACCGATGCGGCCGGCAACGAACACACCGCGCTGGCCTTCAACGAAGTCTCGCTGCTGCGCCAGAGCAACCAGGCCGCGCACCTGGAAGTGCAGCTCAACGATACGGTGAAGCTGGCGAGCCTGGTCTGCGACGGCATCATGGTCGCCACCCCGGCCGGTTCCACCGCCTACAACCTGTCCGCGCACGGGCCGATCCTGCCGCTGGATGCGAACGTGCTGGCGCTCACCCCGATCAGCCCGTTCCGCCCGCGCCGCTGGCGCGGCGCGATCCTGCCGCACCGCACCGAGGTGATCCTGCGCGTGCTCGATCCCGGCAAGCGCCCGGTCAGCGCCACCGCCGATTTCCACGAGGTGCGCGACGTGCGCACCGTGGCGATCCGTCAGTCCGGCGGGCAGGGTGTGCGGCTGCTGTTCGACCCCGAGCACAACCTGGAGCAGCGCATCCTGGACGAACAGTTCGCCGCGGAATGAGGAGTGAGTGGAGGAGCGAGCAGTGAGAGGGCCGACTCCGCTGTTGCTCGCTCCTCCCCACTCACTCCCCGCTCTTTGCGGTAGATTCGCGGCATGAGCCAGCCAACCGCCCACGATCCGACATCCACCACCGACAATCGCCTGGTGGTGGCGATTTCCTCGCGGGCGCTGTTCGACCTCGGCGACAGTCACGCGCTGTTCGAGCGCGAAGGCCTCGACGCCTACCGCGCGTTCCAGATCGACCACGAGAACGAGATCCTCAAGCCCGGCGTAGCGTTTCCGCTGGTGCAGAAACTGCTGGGGTTGAACAAGCTGGCCGGCGACGTGCCGCCGGTGGAGGTGATCCTGCTGTCGCGCAATTCCGGCGACACCGGGCTGCGCATCTTCAACGCGATCCAGCACTACGACCTGGAAATCAGCCGCGCCGCATTCACCAGCGGCGCACCCACCTCCGACTACATCGCGCCGTTCCGGGCCGACCTGTTCCTCTCCGCCAACGCCGAGGACGTCGGCCGCGCGCTGGCCGCCGGCGTGGCGGCGGCCACCATCCTGCCCAGCGTCGCGCCACCGCGCATGAGCGAGCAGTTGCGCATCGCCTTCGACGGCGACGCCGTGATCTTCGGCGACGAGGGCGAGCGCGTCTCGCGCGAGGAAGGCCTGGAGGCCTTCCACCGCAACGAGCGCGAGCACGCCGCCGAGCCGCTGTCGGTGGGGCCGTTCCGCGGCTTCCTCGCCGCGTTGCACCGCCTGCAGACCGCGTTCCCGGCCGAGGACTCGCCGATCCGCACCGCGCTGGTCACTGCCCGTTCCGCCCCCGCGCACAAGCGCGTGATCCTCACCCTGCGCAAGTGGGGCGTGCGCATCGACGAGGCGCTGTTCCTCGGCGGCCGCGACAAGGGCCCGTTCCTCGACGCGTTCGGCGCCGACATCTTCTTCGACGACTCGCCGGCCAACGTGGAGTCCGCGCGCAAGCACGTGGCGACCGGGCACGTGCCGCACGGCGTGAGCAACCGCTAGCGAAGGCCTGGGCAAGCCGCCATCCTGGCGAAAGTCGAGAGCCTGGGCCTCGGCAACTGTCTGAAGGCACGGGGTTCCGGCTTTCGCTGGAACGACGAGTCGACGCCTGGCCCATCCCAAGGCGTTGCACGGCCGGGAAATCAGAGCATGCGGATCCGCTGCCACCAGCGCGTTACCTGTTCCTCGCGCACGAAGGTGAACAAGCCGGCGCCGAGGATGATCGCGATGCCGATCGCCATCGGCCAGTCCAGCCGGTCGTGGAACAGCACGTAGCCGAGCAGCACCGCCCACAGCATCTGGCTGTACTGGGTCGGCGCGACGTGGTTGGCCGGCGCCTTCTGCGTGGCCAGCATCAGCAACACCGAGGCCAGCGCGGCGAGCAGGCCGTAGCCGAGCAGCAGCCCCCACTGGACGAGGTCCGGCCAGCGGAAATCGGCCAGCATCAGCAAGCCGGCCACCAGCAACGAGCCGATCATGCCGGCGCTGTACAGGGTGATGCGCTTCTCGTGCGGGCCGGACAGGCGCAGCGCGATCATCGAGACGGCGCCGGAAAGCCCGCACACGATCGCCGCCAGGTGGCCGATGCCGAGCGCGCGGAAGCCCGGTCGCAGCACCACCAGCACGCCGACGAAGCCGGCCACCACCGCCGACCAGCGGCGCCAGCCCACGGCTTCCTTCAGCACCAGCACCGACAGCACGGTGACGAAGATCGGCAGCAGGAAGATCAGCGCGAACGCCTCGGCCATCGGCAGTGCGGTGAACGCCACCACCGCCGCGATGCTGCCGACCGCGCTGGCGAGCGCGCGCACCAGCCACAGGCCCGGGCGTTGCGCGCGCAGCGCCTCGTGCCAGCGGTCATCGGCGCCCTTGATGAACGGCAACGCGGTCAGGCCCAGCGCGGCGCCGAAGAACACCGCCTCGTACGCCGGCAGCGAGCCGCGCAACGATTTCACGAACGCGTCGCTGAAGGCGTACGCGGCAAAGGCCATGAAGCCGAGCAAGACACCTTTGAACATGGGTTTCCGTGGGCGAGCGTGCAGTGGAGGGCGGGATCGGGCCAGGCGGGGCGGGCGTGCTCCATACGCATCCGTCGGGCGCGTCCGGCCTGTGCGGGCGCATGGGTCGCGCTACAATACCGGCTTTTACGCGCCCTCTCTGGAGCTTCCATGGCTGTCCGTCTGAATCCGCTCGATCTGTACGACGTCCGTTCGCTGCTCAGCGACGAGGAGCGCATGGTGCAGGACACCGTCGGCCGCTTCGTCGACGAACGCGTGCTGCCGATCATCGGCGACTGTTTCGACCAGGGCCGCTTCCCGAAGGAATTGATCCCGGAGATCGCCGGCCTCGGCCTGCTCGGCGCGACGATCCCGGAGAAGTACGGCTGCGCCGGCATGAACGGCGTGAGCTACGGCCTGATCTGCCAGGAGCTGGAGCGTGGCGACTCGGGCCTGCGCAGCTTCGCCTCGGTGCAGAGTTCGCTGGTGATGTACCCGATCTACGCCTACGGCAGCGAAGCGCAGAAGATGGAGTACCTGCCGAAGATGGCGGCGGGCGAGGTGATCGGCTGCTTCGGCCTGACCGAGCCGCACGGCGGCTCCGATCCGGCCAACATGAAGACCCACGCCAAGCAGGACGGCGGCGACTGGGTCATCAACGGCGCCAAGATGTGGATCACCAACGGCAACCTGGCGCATATCGCGATCGTCTGGGCGCAGACCGACGACGGCATCCAGGGCTTCGTGGTGCCGACCGACACGGCCGGCTTCAAGGCGCAGGAAATCCACAAGAAGATGAGCCTGCGCGCCTCGGTCACCAGCGCGCTGTTCTTCGACAACGTGCGCGTGCCGGACAGCGCGCGCCTGCCCAACGTGAAGGGCTTGAAGGGTCCGCTGGGCTGCCTGACCCAGGCGCGCTACGGCATCACCTGGGGTCCGATCGGCGCGGCGCAGGCCTGCCTGAAGGAAGTGCTCGACTACACCGCCGAGCGCTTGCTGTTCGGCAAGCCGCTCGCCTCCAACCAGGCGATCCAGCTGAAGCTGGCCGACATGGCCCGGCGCATCACCACCGCACAGTTGCTGTCGCTGCAGCTGGGGCGCCTGAAGGACGCCGGCAAGATGCAGCCGACCCAGGTCTCGCTGGCCAAGTGGAACAACTGCCGCATGGCGATCGACATCGCGCGCCAGTGCCGCGACATCCTCGGCGGCGCCGGCATCACCACCGAGCACTCGGCCATCCGCCATGCGCTGAACCTGGAATCGGTGATCACCTACGAGGGCACCGAGACCGTGCACGAGCTGGTGGTGGGCCGCGAGCTGACTGGCATCAACGCGTTCTGAAGCGGGGTCGCATGGACCTGGATTCGTTGCGCATCGAAACCGAGCGGCTGATCCTGCGCCCGCCGCGGATGCAGGATTTCGACGCCTACGCGGCGAACATGGCCGATGCCGAGGCTGCCCGCTTCATCGGCGGCCAGCAGGCGCGCGCCGCCGCGTGGCGCGGCTTCCTGTCGCTGGCCGGTGCGTGGATGATCCAGGGTTTTTCCATGTTCTCGGTGATCGAGAAGCGCAGCGGCCAATGGATCGGCCGGCTCGGCCCGTGGCATCCGGCCGACTGGCCCGGCACCGAAGTGGGCTGGGGCCTGGCGCGCAGCGCCTGGGGCAAGGGCTATGCACTGGAAGGCTGCGTCGCCGCGATCGACTGGACCTTCGACCAGCTGGGCTGGAGCGAGATGATCCATTCCATCCATCCCGACAACCGCGCCTCGCAGGCGCTGGCGCAGCGGCTGGGTTCGAGCTGCCGCGGCCCGGGCAAGCTGCCCGCGCCGTACGAGGATTCGCCCACCGAAATCTGGGTGCAGACGCGCGAGCAATGGCGCCGGCGCCGCGCATGAGCCACCTCTCGCCCGCGCTTTACGCCACCCTGGCCGAGATCGTGCCCGAGCTGCACGTGCATTGCGTCGATCCGTGGTGCCTGATCGGGAGCGCCGCGGCGCTGCTGCTCGGCGCGCAGACCGGCGCCGCGGATGTGGACGTGCTGACCTCGCGCGCCGACGCCGAGGCGTTGATGGCGCATTGGGCGTCGCGGCGCGAGCCCGCGTTCACGCCGCCGGAGGCCGACCGGTTCCGTTCGCACTTCGCCCGCTTCCACTTTCCCGGCGCGCCGGTCGAGGTGATGGGCGCGCTCGAGCTTCATGCCGACGATCGCTGGCGGCCGGTGCTGCCGGGGAAGCTCGTGCTGGCCGGCGTGAACGGCTTGGCCGTGCCGGTGCCGTCGGTCGAAGACCAGATCCGGCTTTGCGAAAGCTTCGGCCGTCCCAAGGACCTGCGGCGCGCCGCGCTGCTGAAACAGCTGGGAGGGGAAAGGCCATGATCACCATCTACGGCATGCGCGCTTCCGGCAACTGCTACAAGCTGCAACTGCTGCTGGACCAGTTGGGCCGCGACTACCGCTGGGTCGACGTGGACAGCGCCGGCGGCGAGACGCGCACGCCGGCCTACCTGGCGAAGAACCCGAACGGCAAGGTGCCACTGCTGGAACTGGAGGATGGGCGCCGGCTGGCCGAGTCCGACGCCATCCTGTGCTACCTCGCCGAAGGCACCGCCTATTGGCCGAATGGATCGGGGCCCGAGGATGCCTGGTTACGCGCGCAGACGCTGCAGTGGCTGTTCTTCGAGCAGTACAGCCATGAGCCGTGCATCGCGGTGGCGCGCTTCATCCGCGGCTGGCTGCCGCCCGACCACCCGCGCCAGGCCGAGCTGCCCGCGCTGCTGCACAAGGGCACGCAGGTGCTGGCGGTGATGGAACAGCACCTGGCCGGGCGCGACTGGTTCGTCGGCGAACGCTACGGCATCGCCGACATCGCGCTGTACGCGTACACCCATTGTGCCGGCGACGGCGGGTTCGAACTGTCCGCATTTCCGAACATTCGTGCGTGGCTCGGTCGCGTGCAGGCGCAGCCCGGCCACACCCCGATGCAACATCTACCGCTGTAGGAGCCCGCTTGCGGGCGATGCCCTTGAAGAGCATCGCCGCGCAAGCGGGCTTCTGCAGAACATTCCCCCACCTCACCGACGACACGCCATGCCCATTCCGTTCAACCTCAGCGCCCGCCACAAGGGCTTCAACCGCGCCGAAGTCGTCGACCAGAACTTCATCGAGTTCGTGCAGCTGTGGCAGGGCGAGGCGCGCGCCGCGCCGCACGACGGCGAGGCAGTGCTGCCGGGCAGCGCGCTGGACGCACGCGGCTTTCGCGAGCTGCTGGAATCCCAATTGATCTCGCGCCACCTCGACCTGATGGCGCGCGTGCTGCGCGTGCAGAACAAGGTGTTCTACACGATCGGTTCGTCCGGCCACGAAGGCAACGCGATGGTGGCGCGGCTGACCCGGCACACCGATCCGGCGTTCCTGCATTACCGCTCCGGCGGCTTCATGGCCGAGCGCTTCCGCAAGATCCCGGGCATGGACCCGGTGATGGATTCGGCGCTGTCCTTCGCCGCCAGCAAGGACGATCCGGCCTCCGGCGGCCGCCACAAGGTGTGGGGCAGCAAGCCGCTGTGGGTGCTGCCGCAGACCTCCACCATCGCCTCGCACCTGCCCAAGGCGCTCGGCACCGCGGTGGCGATCGAGCAGGCGCGCCGCATCGGCCACCAGCTGCCGATCCCCGACGACAGCATCGCGATCTGCTCGTTCGGCGACGCCTCCAGCAACCACGCCACCGCGCAGACCTCGTTCAACGCCGCGGCATGGACGGCGTACCAGAAGCTGCCGGCGCCGGTGCTGTTCGTGTGCGAGGACAACGGCATCGGTATCTCGGTGAAGACGCCGACCGGCTGGGTCGCGGCCAACTACCAGCATCGCGCCAACCTCGATTATTTCTTCGCCGACGGCCTCGACCTGGCCGAGGGCTATGCCCAGGTGCAGCGTGCGGTGGAGCATTGCCGCACGACCCGCCGGCCGACCTTCCTGCATCTCAAGACCACCCGCGTGATGGGCCACGCCGGCACCGACTTCGAGATCGAGTGGCGCAGCATCGAGGAGCTCTTTGCGGTCGAATGCTCCGACCCGCTGCTGCGTTCGGCCGACATCGCGCTGGCGTCCGGCCTGTATTCGAAGGATGCACTGCTGGATCTGTACGAAGCCACCCGCAAGCGCTGCTTCGCCGCTGCCGAGGATGCGGATTCGCGCCATCGACTGACCTCGCTGGAAGACGTGATGGCCCCGCTGGCGCCGTACACGCCGGCCGCGGTGAAAGCCGAGGCCACGCGCGCCGACTATGCGGAGAAGCGGCTGGCCGTGTTCGGCGGCGAGGCGAAGCTGCCGGAGAAGCTGCCGCCGCGGCACCTGGCGATCCAGATCGGCCAGGCGCTGCACGATCTCTTGGCGAAGTACCCGGAGGCGCTGCTGTTCGGCGAGGACGTGGCGCAGAAGGGCGGCGTGTACACCGTCACCAAGGGGCTGAACAAGACCTTCAAGGGCAGCCGCGTGTTCAACACGCTGCTCGATGAGACCATGATCCTGGGCCTGGCCCAGGGCTACGCCAACATGGGCATGCTGCCGATCCCGGAGATCCAGTACCTGGCGTACTTCCACAACGCCTGCGACCAGATCCGCGGCGAGGCGGCGTCGCTGCAGTTCTTCTCCAACGGCCAGTACCGCAACCCGATGGTGATGCGGGTGGCCTCGCTGGGCTACCAGAAGGGTTTCGGCGGCCACTTCCACAACGACAACTCGATCACCGCGCTGCGCGACATTCCCGGCCTGGTGGTGGGCTGCCCCAGCCGCGGCGACGACGCGGCATTGATGCTGCGCACGCTGATGGCGCTGGCGAAAGTGGACGGCCGCGTGTGCGCCTTCCTCGAGCCGATCGCGCTGTACATGACCAAGGACCTGTACGAAGCCGGCGACGGCCAGTGGCAGTTCGACTATCCGGCACCGGACCAGGCGATGACGCTGGGCGAGGGCCGCCTCTACCACGAGGCGGCGAACGACCTGGTGGTGTTCACCTTCGGCAACGGCGTGCCGATGGCGTTGCGTGCTGCGCGCACGATCGAAAAGGAACTGGGCTGGCAGGTGCGCGTGGTCGACCTGCGCTGGCTGGCGCCGCTCAACGACGCCTTCATCGCGGCACAGGCGAAGACGGCCAGGCGCATCATCGTGCTGGACGAGGGGCGCAAGAGCGCCGGCGTGGGCGAGGGCGTGATCACCGCGATCGTCGAGGGCGGCTGCGGCGCCACACCGATGAAGCGCGTGGTCGGCGCCGACACCTTCACCCCGCTGGCCGGTGCGGCGCTACTGGTGCTGCCGGGCGAGGCCGACGTGGTGGCGGCGGCACGCGGGCTGGCGGCAGGCTGATCGCGGCCGGCTTTCAGCGCTCGCGTTTCTCCACCACGTGCAGGTGGGGGCTGGTGCGGGGCGTCAGGCTGTCGGCGTGCAGGCAGACCCGGTTGCGGCCGCCGAGCTTGGCGTCATACATGGCCTGGTCGGCGCGATCGACCAGGGATTCCACGTCGTCGCCTTCCCGGCGTACGGCGATGCCGATGCTGACGCTGAGCAGCAACGAGTCCTCACTGACAGGTATCTCCAGCCGATGCACGCGCCGGCACAGGCGGGTTGCCACCTGCATGGCCTGCTGCGCCGGGATGCCGTCGAGCAGGGCGACGAACTCCTCGCCGCCGTAGCGCCCGAGCAGGTCGGTGGGGCGCAGCTCGGCGGCCAGTGCCTTGGCCACTGCGACCAGCGCACGGTCGCCGGCGTTGTGGCCGTGGCGATCGTTCAGCAGCTTGAAATGATCCAGGTCGAGGAACAGCAGCGCAATCGGCCGCGGCGGTCCGCCGGACAGCAGGGTGCTGGCGCGCTCGGTCCAGGCGCGGCGGTTGAGCACGTTGGTGAGCGCGTCGTGGTCGGCCAGCACCCGCACGATGTCGCGGTCGTGGCGCAGCCTGAGCGCACGGTCGGCCAGGCCGATCGACAGCACCACCGCCTCGAACGCGCCGCCGGCCAGGCTGGCGTCGTTGAGCCAGTCCAGTCGCGGCAGCGCGCCGCCGACCTGGGCGCTGGTCAGCGCGGTGAGCAGCAGCAGCGGCGTCCAGCCGGCCAGGAAGAACCACGCCTGGCGCGAACCGCGTGCCGCGGCGACGATGGCGGCCACCAGCAGCAGCACCGCACCGATCATCAGCAACGGGTTGAGCAGCAGTTGCGCCACGTCGACCAGCAGCGGGATCCGGCTGCTGCGCATCAGCACCAGCTGGATCATGCCGACGGCCAGCGCCGTGACCGGCACCCGCAGCAGCGGTGCGTAACGCTGCAGTTCGCAGAAGCGCATCATGAACAGCGAGGCGAACGCGACCGACAGCGCCACCGCGGCCGAACCGGCCAGCAAGGCCATGCCCGACAGCCACTGCCATTCCATCGGATGGAACACGAAGCCGGTCTGGATGCCCTGGATCAGCGCGTAGCAGAGCACGTAGCCGGCGTACCACGCATAGGTGACGTCACGCAGCATCAGCGCGAAGCTCAGCGCCATCAGCACCATCGTCAGCATCACCGCGAAGCAGGCGCTGGCCAGCACCAGCCAGCGCGCGTCGTTGCGCGCGTACTCGCCCGCGGTTTCCAGGTGGAAGCGGACCGGTGCGCTGAGCGTCTGCGATGGTTCGAACTTCAACAGGATCGGCGCCGACGCGGCCAGGCCGGCCGGCAGCTGCCAGGCCAGCCGGCCGTGGCCATGCAGCGATTCGCTGAAGTCGTCCAGCGCCAGCGTCTGTGGCTGGGCGCCGCCGAACACCGTGACCGTGCCCAGCGTGGCCGGGTAGATCGTCAGCACCCGCGCGCTGTCGTCCCAGGGCGGCTGCGCCGTGATCACCACCCAGTTGCCGGCATCGCCCTGCGGAAACCGTTGCAGCAGGGACGGGTCGAAACTTTTCAGCAGGCCGGCGTGGTACTCGCTCAGCACTGTCTGCGGGGTATCGCGGGGATACGCCTCGCGCCAGGCGCCGTTCAGCGGGGTGGCGGCCTGGGCCGTGCCCAGCCCGAACCAGCAGAGCAGGCCGAGCACGAGGCCGCACCACGACCGCCTGCGGCGGGCCGTTGTCGGCGTTGTGGCCAGCCTCTCCATGTCTTCCCCCCGCTGTGCGAGCGTCTTGCAGGACTGCCGGTGGATGATGCGTTTGCCGGCCGTCCCATGGCCTCCACGTCCCGGCATCAGGTGGGGGCGTTCCCCGCCATGCTGGCCCTTTCCGTGCCGGACGCGCGACGGCGCGAGCGACAACCGTTGAACGTGCATCATCCTTCGTTTTTGTATCAAGCACGGGCCGTGCCACGGCGCTGCGCCTGGCGAATCCCCCGGCCATGCCCCGGTGGCCGGTGCTCCGGGCGAGCGTGGCATGGCCGGCGGTAGCCGAGGTGGTTCAATCCGGACGCGGAGGGTCATCCGTGGCGGCATCGAGGCATTGTGCAAAGCGCGGGACTCGACGGCCAGTGACTATCGTCAGCCCCGGCGCCGGAAACCGCCGGCGCGGCGGTAGCTCGGACTCAGGCCGGCCGGCGCGCGCCCAGCGTCACCAGCAGTTCCTGCGCGCTGCGGATGCGCTCGCTGGCGCCGGGGAGCTCCAGGATCACCTTCAGCTTGTCCTGGCCGTCCAGCTTGTACACGCGCGGCTGGCGCTGGATCAGCTGAATGATGGTCATCGGGTTCACCTCGGGCTTCTCGCGGAACACGATGCGACCGCCGTTGGCGCCGAAGTCGAGCTTGCGGATGCCGAGCGGGGTCGCCATCAGTTTCAGGCTGGCCACGGCGAACAGCTGCCGGGTCGGCTCCGGCAGCAGGCCGAAGCGGTCGATCATCTCCACCTGCAGGTCGCGCAGCTCGTCCTCGCTGCGTGCGCTGGCGATGCGCTTGTACAAGGTGAGGCGGTGGTGCACGTCGGGCAGGTAGTCGTCGGGGATCAGCGCGGGCAGGTGCAGCTCGACCTCGGTTTCGTGCTCGGAGCTCAGGTCGAAGTCCGGCATCTTGCCCGACTTCAGCGCGCGCACCGCGCGGTCCAGCAATTCGGTGTACAGGCCGAAGCCGATCTCCTGGATCTGGCCGGATTGCTCGTCGCCGAGCAGCTCGCCGGCGCCGCGGATTTCCAGGTCGTGGGTGGCCAGGGTGAAACCGGCGCCGAGTTCTTCCAGCGAAGCCAGCGCCTCCAGCCGCTTCTGCGCATCGGCGGTGA